>CAWGNW010000015.1:0-351783 GCA_963824045.1 uncultured Gammaproteobacteria bacterium
TTCCCGGGCGATGGACCGCATGTGGGTGGTGACGCCCTCGCCGATCCTGTCGGAGAGCTTGCGGATGACGGACCAGACGGGCTGCTCGGGATCCTCCGGCACGAGGGGTAAGTAGAAGCGGACCAGCTTGTGGTCGGCCTTGGCGAGCTGGAAGGCTTTCTTCCGCGAGCCGACCTCGGCGGCAATGCGGTTCAGCTCATCGTCAAAGACGTCGCAGAGGCGCTTGGTGAAGATGAGGGGGAGGATGTAGTCCTTGAATTTCGGCGCGTCCTTGGCCCCGCGGATGGAGCAGGCGGCATCCCATATCCAGGATTCGAGGGATTTGCCATTGCCATTCCATTGAGCCATTCAAAAACTCCTGGTTCCTTCATCCTGGTGCATGCATGTAGCGAATTCTTGAGTCGCAAGCCATGCAGGCATGCACGCGGATACGATAATCCTGCCCGATCGCCCGGGATCATGTTTCTTAATGCCGTTGTATTCGATCCCACCCCATTATCAGACTGGCACAATCCGGACGGGGCATTTTATCAGCTAAATAGTGATGTGGAAGCGATTATTCGGGCTTGTCTGCAGCGCCCCTGCGGAGCCACCGCTGCGCGGCAACACACTTCTCGCAACCTCCTCCACCACACACCCACGATCAACACCCGGATTCATGCGAAACCGGTTATAACGCATTGCGTTATATGTCGCGCCGCGTTATATTGCGTGCATGATCCGGCAATTCAGGGACAAGGAAGCCCGAAAGGTCTGGGAAGGCACCATCTCCCGAAAACTGCCCATGGATATCCAGGTTGTCGCCCGCAGAAAACTGCGAATGCTGAACAACGCACGGCACCTGAATGACCTCAAAGTGCCACCGGCGAACCGGCTTGAGGCACTGAAAGGGGCGAGAAAGGGGCAATACAGTATCCGGATCAATGATCAGTGGCGTATTTGCTTTGTCTGGAGTAACGGCAATGTTGATGCAGTTGAGATCGTCGATTACCACTAGGAGGATTTTATGAAGACACTACCCAATGTTCATCCTGGTGAGATCCTGCTGGAGGAGTTTCTCAACCCGATGGACATCAGCCAGAATCGTCTGGCCCGCGCCATGGATGTCCCTCCGCGTCGCATCAATGAAATCGTGCATGGCAAGCGTGCCATCACTGCTGACACCGCACTCAGGCTTGCCCGCGCTCTCGGGACTTCAGAACAGTTCTGGATGGGACTGCAGGCTGACTACGACCTCGAAGAGGTCAGGAAGTCTTCCAGTGACAAACTCAGGAAGATTGAAAACCTTGCCGCCTGATATGAAAAGGCAAAAAGGGGGACATTCTGGTTATTCATCGCAATCAGACACTCTCGAAACCAGATCCTTCCAACCCCTGACAAATAAAAAGCCCCAACCGGGGCTTTTTGTTTATTGGCGGAGAGGAAGGGATGATTCGGGCCTGCGGCCCTCACCCCTGCGGGGCCGCCGCCGCTGCACGGCGACGTTCTGCGCCAATGCTGCGCATTGGCTTGTCGAACCGGAGGGTCCTCACCAAACCTTCACACACCACAAATTAAAAAGGCCCCGGGTGGGGCCTTTTTAATTTGGCGGAGAGGAAGGGATTACTCGGCCTGTCGGCCTCGCCCCTTCGGGGCCGCCGCCGCTGCGCGGCGACGTTCTGCGCCAACGCTACGCGTTGGCTTGTCGAACCGGAGGGTTCTCACCGAGCCTTCACTCCCCTGATAAACAAAAAGCCCCCAATAAGGGGGCTTTTTGTTTATTGGCGGAGAGGAAGGGATTCGAACCCTTGATACGTTGCCGTATACACACTTTCCAGGCGTGCTCCTTCAACCGCTCGGACACCTCTCCAGATAAAAACTACCCGATCTTACGTAAATCCTCGCGTAGGAGCGCCGCCCTCCGGCGCGATCGCGGCCAGGTGGCCGCTCCTACAACGTGAACCACAATCATCAGCCACACGAACTCACTACTGCGGGGAAGCAGGCGCGCAAGGGTAAACCAGAATCCCCGGATGTTCAAATGAATACAACCGCGCCCGGAAGCCAGGTGCTGGCTGCCTGACCATTTGACAGGGGCCCTTCCGGTGAAGACAGGACGGCCACGGCGGAAATCCCGCTTCCCCGGAACTACAAGGGAGATCAAAGCGTCCTGCTGACAATCTTGATAGACCCGTCGTCGGCGTGATTCGCGACATGGAAGTCCAGTGACTTCAACAGGCCCAGCATTTTGGTGTTGCTGCTCAGCACCTCCCCTTCCATGGTCTCCAGGCCGCGATCACGCGCGATCTTGATCAGCAGGTTCATCAGGCGGTGCCCGATACCCAGGCGCTGCCATTTGTCCGAGACCACCAGGGCAAATTCACAGCTGCTGCCATCCGAATTGGCCACGTAGCGCCCGACGGCCAGTTCCTCTTCCTGTCCGTCGCGTTGGGTGACCGCGATCAGCGCCATTTCCTGGTCGTAGTCGATCTGGGTGAAACGGGTCAGCATCAGCGGGGTCAGTTCGTGGATGCTCTGCATGAAGCGGAAGTAACGGGACTGCTCGGAAAGATTGCGGATGAATTCCTGTTCGATCTCCGCATCCTCCGGGCGGATCGGCCGGACGGTGATGTCGGTCCCGTCCGGCAGCTGGTAACGGGTTACCAGGTGGGCCGGATAGGGATGGATGGCCATGTGATAGTACGGGTCCGTGGAAGCACGCGGGAAATCCACCCGGATGCGGGCATCCACCGCGACAATGCCGTGCTCGTCCACGATCAGCGGGTTGATGTCCATCTCCTGCAGCCAGGGCAGCTCGCAGGCCATGGTCGAGACCCGCAGCAGGACATCCACCAGGGCATCCACACGGGCGGCCGGCATGTGCCGGAATTCACCCAGCATCCTGGCCGCCCGGGTCCTGTCAATGAGATCGTGTGCGAGACGATTATTGAGCGGCGGCAGGGAGACAGCGCTGTCCTGCATGATCTCGACGGCGGTACCGCCGCTGCCGAAGCTGATGACCGGGCCGAACACCGGGTCGCTGATGACGCCGATCATGAGTTCCCTGCCGTTGCGGCTGTGAAACATCTTTTCCACGGTCACGCCCTCGATGCGCGCTTCGGGGCGATTCCTTTTCACCTGCTCCAGCAGATCCCGGTAGGCCCCGCGCACCGACTGCGCCCCGTTGATGTTGAGCAGCACCCCGCCGGCGTCGGACTTGTGGGAAATGTCCTGGGAATAGACTTTCATGACCACGGGGTAGCCGATGGAGGTGGCCAGCACCAGGGCCTCCTCGGGTGAACGGGCGATGCCGTTGCGCACCGTGGGAATCAGGAAGGCATCCAGCAGCGCGATGGACTCGGGTTCGCTCAGGACCTTGCGCTGCTCGGCCAGGGCGCCCTCGATAATCAGCCTGGCGGCATCGATATCCGGTTCGCCCTGGTGGCTGACTGATTTGGACGGGACCTGCAGCAGGAGTTTCTGGTTGGCCTGGTAGGCGGCCAGGTAATGCACCGCGTCCACCGCCGCCTCGGGCGTGGTAAAGGTCGGGATGCGCGCCTCGCGGAAGGCGTCCCGTGCCGATTCCACCTGGTCGCCGCCCATCCAGACGGTGAACACGGGCTTGCTGTGCCGGTCGGCGATGGCAATCAGGGCCTCCGCCACGGCCAGGGGCCGGGTCATGGCCTGGGGCGTCAGGATCACCACGACACCGTCCACGCCCGGGTCATTGAGGCACAGGTCAACGGCACCGGCGTAGCGCTCCGGGTTTGCAT
Source organism: uncultured Gammaproteobacteria bacterium (assembly GCA_963824045.1). Lineage (GTDB taxonomy): Bacteria > Pseudomonadota > Gammaproteobacteria > UBA9214 > UBA9214 > UBA9214. The sequence goes on from CAWGNW010000015.1 coordinate 3,753, forward strand.
CCCCGATTACGTCCACGGGATTGCCGTGGGACCAGGTGGCCGGCAGGAGTTTGTTCAGCCCCTGCATCGTTTCCTCGCCCAGGGTTGCCAGTTGCAGATCGAGATCGGCCACGTGGTCCGCCGCGAACACGCCGGGCCCCCCGCCGTTGGTCACGATGGCCAGGCGGGTGCCGCTCCCGCGGTAGCGCGACGCCAGGGTGTTGGCGGCGGAGAACAGCTGGCTGATGGTCTGCACCCGGACCACACCGGAACGCGCCATCGCCGCGGAGAACGCCTCGTCTCCACCCACCAGGGCGCCGGTGTGCGACATGGAGGCCCTGGCTCCTTCGCCGTGCCGCCCCACCTTGATGGCGATGACCGGCTTGACCCGGGCCGCGGCCCGCAGCCCGGTCATGAAGCGCCTGGCGTCCTGCAAACCCTCGATATAGAGCAGAATGCTGTCGGTCCGGGTGTCCGTGACCAGGAAATCCAGGATGTCACCGAAATCCAGGTCCGCTGCGATGCCGGTGGACACCACCGCGGAGAACCCGATGCGGCGCTGTTCGGCCCAGTCCAGGATGGCCGTGCACAGGGCCCCGGACTGGGAAACCAGTGCCAGGTTGCCTGGCCGGGCATAGTTGTTGCCGAAGGTGGCGTTGACCCCCCAGTCGGGACGGATGAGTCCGAGACAGTTGGGGCCGAGGATGCGGATGCCGTAGTTGCGCGCGGCTTCCATTACCCGCTCCTCCAGCTGGCGGCCCGCCGCGCCGACCTCGCGGAAACCCGCCGAGAGGATGATCATCGCCTTGACCCCGTGCTCGCCGCAGGCGTCCACGATCGCCGGCAGCGTCTTCGCCGGCGTGGCGACCACGGCCAGGTCCACCGGTTCGCCGATGCTGGCCAGATCCGGGTGGCACGGTTGTCCCTGCACCGTCTCGCGCTTGGGGTTCACGGCATATATCGCGCCCTTGAACCCGGCCTGCAGCAGGTTCCTGAACACCACCTGGCCGACCGAGTCCTCGCGTTCGCTGGCCCCGAACACGGCAATGGACCCGGGTGCGAACAGCGGGTTCAGATAGTGTGGGCGCATGGCTGACGGACTCCGGAATTCGAAACGCAGCAGTATAGACCTTTCAGCATGAAATGACTGTTAACCTGAAATGCTGCATCGCGGTCAGGGGACCGCTCCAACGCCCTACCGAAGCACCCGTAGGAGCACCCCGATGGGCATAAATACCCCAGTGGGCACAAGCGCCGCCCTTCGGCGCGATTGTTGTAAGACCGCATCGCGGTCAGGCGACCGCTCCTACACCACTGATAGCACCCGTAGGAGCGCCGGCCTTCGGCGCGATTGTTGTAAGACTGATGCTTGTCCGGGTCCCGTTTCGTGGCGCACAATCATGGCTGATCGGGGCACCGGCAGGTTGCTGACGCGCCCCGTTGCCGAACTGCATTCGCTAACGGCGATCCGTCCGCTCCCGGCTGGTGCAGCAACCTGTGTCCCCAACTGCAAGGAATAGAGACACGTGCTGACTGCCTTTATCAGCCATCCCGACTGTTTCAAGCATGAAACCGGCCTGGGCCATCCCGAGTCGGCGGCCAGGTTGCATGCCATCGAGGATCGCCTTATCGAGGTGCAGTTGTATTACCTGCTGAGCCACCTCGATGCCGGCGAAGTGACCCGGGAGCAACTGCTGCGGGTCCATGACGCCGCCTATCTGGACGCACTGGATGCCAGTCCGGTGCCGGACGGTCTGCGCTACCTGGACCCGGACACGGCCATTGGACCGCACAGCCTGCGCGCTGCGCGCCGGGCCGCGGGCGCCCTGGTCACGGCGGTGGACCACGTCATGCAGGGCGAGGTGCACAATGCCTTCTGCGCTGTGCGGCCGCCCGGACACCACGCGCGGCGGCGGCAGGCCATGGGATTCTGCATCTACAACAACATCGCCGTCGGCGTGGCGCACGCGCTGGACGCCCATGGACTGGAACGGGTCGCGATCCTGGACTTCGACGTCCACCACGGCAACGGTACGGAAGAGATCTTCAGCGACGACCCGCGGGTCATGATCTGCTCGACCTTCCAGCACCCTTTCTATCCGGATTTCCCGTTCGAGGAAAATGGCAGCCGTATCCTCTGCGCGCCCCTGCACGCCAGCGCCGGCAGCACCGAATTCCGCACCGCGGTGGAGCAGAAATTTCTCCCGGCAATGGAAAGCTTCCGGCCGCAGATGATCTTCATCTCTGCGGGATTCGACGCCCACCGCGACGATGACATGGCCGCCATCAACCTGACCGAAGCCGACTATGCCTGGGTAACCGCACACATGGTGGAACTGGCGCGCAGGCACGCCGGCAACCGCATCGTCTCCACCCTGGAGGGCGGCTATGAACTGCGCTCCCTCGCGCGCAGCGTGGAGGCCCATTTGAGGGCACTGATGGAGTTGCATTAAAGCCTTTGAGAAAATGGGGAGTAAAAAGGGGTCAGTACCCTTTTTCTGGCCTCAACTCATCCCGAGTCTGACAGACGCTGGTCTGCATAACCGGTAGTGTATAGACAATCCACGACAAGGATTGTCGATGCCGAGAAAGCCAAGATTCTATTTGCCGGATATGCCGGCGCATATCGCTCAGAGCAGTAATTGCCGGCAGGCGGTTTTCTTTTCGGATGACAACTATGCCGCCTATCTGCGGTGGCTACATGAGGCATGCCTGAAACAGCGGCAGGCTCCTGATATAACAAAAGGGGGCTGACTTTGATTCAGCTCGAATCAGGAACAATTGGGGTCTGCCCCCCTGTTTTCACCTTTCACCAACAACGGTGATGCCCGTCTCACCGAAGATCGCCGACCTGTGATGGTAATACTTGAACTCCAGCAGGTTGCCCGATGGGTCGCTCAGGAAGAACATATCGTGCTCTAGCACCATGAAATTCGGGTAGCTGCCCAGCAGCCCCCGGTAAACCGTGAGTGTATCAATTTCCGGCTCGCGGCGTTTTTCTTCATCCAGCAGGAAGGCGACATTGGTGTGCATCTTGTTTCGCACCAGAGAGCAGGCGAGGTCCCTGTCCGGATTCCCGTTGCAGACCGGCAGGAAACTGCTATCCGGCATGAAGTCGACGAAGTGCATGCCATCGTGTGAAGCCGGCTTCGAGGCCAGGGTCTGCAGCCTCGTTTCCACCGGGCGTTCCCGGTACTCGCATCATCTCGATAGCACGGTGCCAGCACGACCGCAGTATTACCGAATGGCAGTGGCAGCCGGTAGCAAGGCCCGTAGCATTCCGCCAGCGCGCCAAAGGTGCCGTGGATGCCGTGGCGGATGAACGGCGTTTCGTGGCCAGCTAGCGGCTGCCCGTGTGGGTCCAGGTAATGGCTGCGGGTACACTCAACACCACCGTGTTTCAGCGTGGTATACGCGTACTCGCGAACCCTTCGCTGTTACATAGACAAAGGCTAGCAGCGATAGACGCCGACCGCGCAACGTCGCACAGAGCGTCGCGCCACCCCGGCTACGCTCACCGGCGTGAGTGGACGCCCGACGATGGCTTCGGCTGTCGGGATGAAACTGTGAACCCCGGGAATCGCAAGCCGCTCACCCATTTCAGCACCGCAGATCACGATGGCCCCGGCAATCAGAACAACACCCAAGCGTTTCGACATGGTCATTTGGCTTCTCCTGTCTTGAAATGTTCCGGCAGATCGCCCGTACCCTCAAGCGCCTTCAAATCCACCTTGCGGGCGTCTGTCGTGTTCTTGAAACTGAAATCTGCTGCCGCGACCGCATCACCGGCCTTCCAGTCCCTGACCTGGATGGTGTACTCCGGCTCACCGGGAATGAGTTTCGAGGTGATGGTATAGCGACAAGGATAGGGGGCTGCCCCTTGTGCGATCCAGATCTGCCAGTCGACCTCCTTTGCCCTGAAGGCCAGGTAATCGCATTCAACACCGCCAATCACGCCACTGCCGAGGTCCATGACTTCAGAGACATCCTGCATCAGTTCATCGTAGGCATTCGACAACAACAGGTCCGCGGCTGGCAGCGGCCGGTTATGCTTGACCCGCAGTTCATCGATCAGGTGATCGACTGTCCCGGGCACCTCTTCCTGCGCATAAGCATTCAGGTTCTTGCCCAGCAGGGTCAGCGTCTTCCCGTTAAAAATCATCTCGACATCTGCGAAACCACCGGCACGTGTGGTCCGTAGCTTGTCAGGCCGTTCGAGAACAAGCATGCCCGAACTCGCCAGCGCGAGTTTCTGCTCATCCCTGGTGACGACCTCGAGGGTGCTGTCGTATTCGAACGAGATGCTTTTCTGCGCTGCCAGGTAGTCGGTCATGGCCTTGAGCAGCCGTTTGGCATCCGCCTCATCGGCGCTGACGCCCGCCGGGGTCCCCAGCATCACAATCAGGGGCAGCGCAACGGTGAACATGCCAAGCAAAGAACCCGTCATAAACCTTTGTTTTGTCTTTATCATTTAAAAACACCTCTTTGAAATGAGCTTCCGTGTCAGGAATCTTCCCGGGAACTGATCTTAGCGCACTTTGCAGCGGCGCGCAGAAGAAGCTTTGCGAGTAGAGTAAAAGGGGTCAGTACCCTTTTTCTGGCCTCAATTCATCCCGAGTCTGACAGACGCTGGTCTGCATAACCGGTAGTGTATAGACAATCCACGACAAGGATTGTCGATGCCGAGAAAGCCAAGATTCTATTTGCCGGATATGCCGGCGCATATCGTTCAGCGCGGTAATTGCCGGCAGGCGGTTTTCTTTTCGGATGACGACTGTGCGGCCTATCTGCGGTGGCTGCATGAGGCATGCCTGAAACATGGGTGTCGGCTTCACGCCTATGTGCTGATGACAAATCATGTGCATCTGCTGATGACGCCGCAGTCTCGTGAATCTATCAGTCGCGCAATCCAGCACACCGGACGCTGCTACGTCAGTTACGTGAATCGATGCTACGGAAAGAGCGGCACACTCTGGGAGGGCAGGCACAAGGGCTGTCTGGTCCCGGACGATCGCTACCTGCTGGCATGCATGCGTTATATCGAGCTCAACCCGGTGCGTGCCGGGATGGTGGCGCACCCGGCCGACTACGCCTGGTCCAGTTATCAAAGCAACGCAATGGGTAAGGCATGCGGGATGCTGCAGCCGCTCGAGGTTTATCTTTCCCTCGGTGCATCACTGCCGGTCAGACAATTGGCCTACCGCGAACTTTTCCGGCAGGCGCTGGATCCGGCATTGGTCGATGATGTGCGGGCTACAGTCCAGACCGGGACCCCGCTGGGCAACGACCGGTTCCGGGAACAAATCGAGCTAACCCTGAAGTGCAGGGTTGGGTATCCTCGTCGCGGCAGACCGGTAAAAACAGAAAAAGGGTACTGACCCCTTTATAACGGAATAAAGTACTGACCCCTTTATAACGCCCTGCCATGGACAGGTACGGGGAGCGCTGGACCCCGGTAGCCGGACAGGGGTGAAGAAGTTTTAAGGAAGCTGATAATTTCGTCATTGCGACGACTACAGGGATAATGCAGGAGACAGGGTACCGACAGTAGGCGCTTTAGGCGACGCAGGAGCAGTTACCGAGAAACGAAGTGACGAAGCAATCTGTAAGCAGTTAAATCAGTAGTCATGAGATTGCCACGCTACACTCGCAATGACGGCATGCATGAATTCATCAGCTTCCCCAGGTGTCTTCTGCGAAGCCAATTGAAATAGAGACAGTAACAGAACGCTTTCAGCCGACTGCAATTGCTTCCGGCAGAATGCGGTTTTGAGTCCGGTGATCACACGGGTGATCCATGTGCCGGTGCTGTCCCGATCCCGGTGTCTAAGGAGGTGCAGACCTCATACAAGGTTGCACCAATTTGGTAAAGTTCCTGTCTCCTGGATTTGATCAGGTGTTCGGTTTGTGCCGTGCACCCCGCATGGGCGCGGCTATAATGGGATGGTACCCGGTAAAGTACCGGGTACATAGCGCCTGCATCGCCAGGTCTTCTGCTTAGGCCCAGGAAAGGATCCGCCATGTCGTTACCCATCTCCCACGCAAGAACACGCGCACTGGTGCCGCTGCTGATGGCACTGGCATGGATGCCGCTGCAGGCTGAACAGCCGGCACCCACTCCGGCACAGGTCAAGACCGTCATCGGCCACCTCGGTCCGGTGCCGGTGCCCGGAGACAACCCGCTCACCGCCGCCAAGGTGACGCTCGGTGAAAAGCTGTTCCAGGACAACCGCCTGTCAGCCGACAGCAGCACGTCGTGCCAGACCTGCCACCTGCCAGGCCACGGCTTCGCCGTGCCGCAGGCGCAGGGACCCGCCTACCCCACCCAGCGCGAGCGCCGCAACTCGCCAGCGCTGGTCAACGTGGCCTGGAACCAGCCGCTGATCTGGGACGGGCGCGCACCGGATCTCGACAGGCAGGCGCTGGGGCCCGTGAAGAATATCCTGCACATGAACAACAACCTCGACCTGCTGGTCGAACAGCTCAAGGTGCAGGACGATTATGACGAGGCATTCCGCAAGGCTTACGGCGACGCTGACATCACCGCCGAGCGAATCGCCTGGGCGATCGCCAGTTACGAACGCACCCTGGTGTTCGACGACAGTCCGGTGGACCGCTATATGGACGGCGACGTAGCGGCGCTGGATGATGCGCAAAGGCGCGGGCTGGCGCTGTTTCTCGGCAAGGGCAACTGCACCCGGTGCCACACCGGCGCCAACCTGACCGACAATGGCTTCCACAATCTGGGCGTACCGGATCCGAAGGAACTGGGCGATCCGGCGGTGCTGGCCTCAATCCGCTTCGACGCCAGGCGCATGAAACTGGAGAACTGGGCGCAGTTGCAGAGCGACCCCGGACGCGAACTTGTGACCAGTGATCCGGCCGACCGCGGCAAGTTCCGCACCATGGGCCTGCGCAACATCGAGGACTCGCCGCCGTACATGCATAACGGCGCGCTGGCGACACTCGGCGATGTTGTCGATTTCTATAACCGCGGTGGCGGGGATGCCCCGAACAAGAGCCCGCTGCTCACACCGCTGGGACTGAGCGGCGAGGAGCGCAATGACCTGGTGGCGTTTTTGCGTGCCCTGACCGGCAGACAGCGCGACATGAAGCTCGACCAGGATGCGATTACCACCGCCCCTTGAGTAAAAGGTGAGTAAAAGGGGTCAGTACCCTTTTTCTGATGATGGGCGGACTACGGTTCAGAGCGGAACCCCGCTCGCAGGGCAACGACGTGTTCCGGGAACAAACCGAGCTAACCCTGCAGTGCAGGGTTGGGCATCCTCGTCGCGGCAGACCGGTAAGACAGAAAAAGGGTACTGACCCCTTTTTTTTGTCAATTTTTCCGGGGGTTTTGCGGGAAATTGCAGGCCGAGCCTTGGCAAGCGGGAACTTCTGTCTCGCGCAAGCCCGGTGGCGTGTGCAGAAGGCGGAGCACCTCGTCAAGCTTCGTGTCTAACGCATCGACTTTTATACCCAAGCCGTCGACTTTCATATCGAGCGCGTCGATCTTCGTGTCCAACGCATCGACTTTCATATCGAGCGCGTCGATCTTCCCCTCTAATACGTCGAACCTCTCGTTTAAATCCTGCTCAACGGTGATAGATAGCTTGTTCCATCTGACGTAACGGTCTCCACTGAGTCCCAGGTGAAACACATCGCCTTTCTGGAAATCGCAGCCCAGTTCGGCCCCCAATAGACCGGACTCCAACTCGCACGTTACTCTGAGTTCTATGGAATAGTTATGCCCCCGCACAACCTTGCCGGGGAAGCTGACGGTCCTGGCGCCGTTGAATATCGTGCCGCCTGCGTCGAAGCCCACCAGATTGGCGCCTTCCTGGGTTTTCGAGGCTACTTGTATCTGGCCCGTGGGCGTACCGGCCGGCGGGTTCACAGATGTATCGATCAGCGCCATGTCGATGGTTACGCTTGCTCCGTTCCCCAAAAAGCTGAGGCCCCAGAGGATGCCGTTCCAATCCACTTCGGCCGAGACCGTGGCATCAAGCACCGTCCCGTCGCCGCTGGATGCGCTTGTGATCGCAAAATCGGTAAAAACACTGCAGTACGAAGTGATCGTATAATTCAGTGCTCCAACCGCGAGAACCGCGGAAGCTTCCGCGCTGCTATCAGCGGGAATAAATCTGCAATCCTTCCACGCAAAAATAGTATCGTAAGTTAGCGTGCCATCGCCGTCGTCGGCCTGGCTGAACTCCCGCGTTTCACCAGGAGTGACGATGCCGTCACTCCACGCCCGAGGTGGTTGTATTACGGCAGCCACCATAACAAACAAGGCTGCCAGGGCAAGTCTGCGGCTCGTCTTCATAACCGTCTTATCCTTGGTAAATCGTCATTCGCCAATCAAATTTCTGATTATTTATAATCAAGCGTAATCTACTTTTGCTTGACGGGCAACAACACCGGGATCCTCTGCGAGATTGCGGTTGCTGCCACCCGGTTGGCCTGGATCGAGCATGCCCCGGTGATACGAATGCGCGTGGAACCGCGGTGCGGGTGCGCTGGATCACGCACGAGAAGGCCAAAGCCAGGCAGGATCTCGCCGTACCACTTAACAAACATGTCATCGCTGTTTTGCAGCGTTGCAAGGGTCAGCACGCAGAATACGTATTCACCTGCCGAGGTAAGCGATTACAGGGTATTGATTATGCGACATGGAAAAGAGCGTGCGAATAGGCCGGCGTATCAGACTGCCGCTGGCATGACCTGCGACATACCCGGGCCAGCTGGCATGTACAAGCAGGCACAAGTCTCCAGACGCTGATGGGACCGGGTGGTTGGGATTCCTGTGAGATGGTGTTGCGTTATGCACACCTGGCGAGTGGTCAGTTACATGCCGCTGCAGCCAGCATTGAACAGGATCAGGATTCCACCGGTACGGAAGCTAGCAATAAAGGTACGAACCTGCTACGCAGTAATGTGGTCCCATTTCCCGGAACCGTTCGCAAAACATCTTAACTCACTGAAAATGGCGGAGAGGGTGGGGTTCGAACCCACGTGGGACATTATATCCCCAACCGATTTCGAGTCGGTGCCGTTATGACCACTTCGGTACCTCTCCGGGTGACAGATTTGCTAACCAGACTGAATAACTGGCCGATCAATACGGTATCATAACCCCACATCCGTCCGGGGATATAGCCGATCACCATGCCAGCATGTCAGTTGAAAAACCGCTCTTCAGACTGGAAGTCTTCGGGCCGGTTAGACAGGCTGCGTATTCTAGCTTATCCATGACCCGAACCGCCACGCTACGTTTGCTCGTGTCGGGCCTGCTGTGTGTGCTGCTGGCGGCCTGCGGCAGGCAGCCGACCATCCTGCAGCAGGTGCAGCAGCACAATGAACTGATCGTCATTACCCGCAATGGTCCGACGACCTACTATGAAGGTTTGAACGGTCCGGCCGGATTTGAATACGAACTGGTAAAGCGCTTCGCGGAATATATCGGCGTGGAGTTGCGGATCGTGGTCCCGCCCAACTTCAACGATATCTTCACCCTCACCGCGCTCGGCGATGCCCACCTGGCCGCCGCCGGCCTGACCGTCACGGAACAGCGCAAGCAGAAGGTCCGCTTCGGACCGGTCTACCAGGAAATCACGCCACAGCTGGTTTATCGCAGCGGCTCGCTGCGGCCTAAGTCGCTGGCGAATCTCAAGGGCACACTGGAAGTCATCGCCGGGAGCAGCCACGAGGAACTCCTGCAGAAATTGCAGCAGGAGTACCCGGACCTGTCATGGAGCGCCAACGATACCGAGGACAGCGAGCAGTTGCTGGGAATGGTCTCGGACCAGTTGATCGACTACACCATCATGGATTCGAACGAACTGTCCGTGAACCGGCATTTCTACCCGGAGGTCAAACCGGCGTTTGCCATCAGCGACCCGGAACCGCTGGCCTGGGCCTTCCCCAAGGGCGAGGACAACACCCTGCTGGACACGGCCATCACCTTTTTCAACAAGATCAGGCGCAACGGTACACTGGACCAGTTGCTGGAGCGTTACTACGGCCATATCGCCAAATTCGACTATGTCGGCACGCGGCGTTACCTGCGGGATATCGAGCAGCGCCTGCCCGCCTATCGCGACACCTTCAAGGCAGCGGCAGAAGAGGTTGGCATGGACTGGCGCCTGCTGGCCGCCATCGGCTACCAGGAATCCCACTGGGACCCGGAAGCCGTGTCTCCCACCGGTGTGCGCGGCATCATGATGCTGACAAAGGATGCCGCCAGGGAAATCGGCATCGAGGACCGGCGCGACCCCGAGCAAAGCATTCAGGGAGGAACCGGTTATCTGGTGCGGATGCTGCAGTACATCCCGGAACGGATACCGGAACCCGACCGTACCTGGCTCGCACTGGCCGCCTACAACATCGGCCTCGGCCACCTGGAGGACGCGCTCAAGCTGACGCAGAAGAACAAGGGCGATTCCGATCGCTGGGTGGACGTCAAGAAGAACCTGCCATTGCTCAGCCAGAAGAAGTGGTTCCAGCAAACCCGCTACGGCTACGCACGCGGCCGCGAACCGGTGCGATACGTGGAAAACATCCGCACCTACTACGACATCCTGGTGTGGGTCACCGAACAGCAGGCGGCGGAAAACAAGCCGCCGCGGGATCCCCTGCAGTTCGGATCACCGGCGCTCTAGATAAAGCACCACAGTCGGCCGGGACGACCTACTCGCCGAGTGATTCGGCTTCCAGAGACAGGTACACCTGGTAGGCGTTGCGGCGGTTTGTCTCGTCAAATGCCGGCAGGTCCTCGAATTGCGACCAGTCGGTGTTTGCATAGGCATCACTGAACGGAATGAAATCCTTGACGGCAGCGCCCATCTGCGCCCGCAGGTAGGCCAGGTAACGGCGCGTCAGGCTGATCGCCGCGTTGGGATCGGCGGCGACACCCCCGTGGCCCGGTACCAGCGCAGTCAGTTGCTCGCGCTCCATGCGTTCCAGCACCGACACCCAGTTGCGGGTGTTCGAATCCCCCAGGTACGGCACCCTGCCCTCGAAAATAATATCCCCGGAAAACAGCACCCGGTCGGGCGCGACATACAGGGTAAGGTCGCCGTCGGAATGCGCCTTGCCGACGACAGTCACCGTGAATTCGACGTCCCCCAGCCGGAACTGCGTGCCCTCGTCCAGGTAACGGTTCGGAACAACCAGCCGGGTCTGCGCGTTGACCCATGGGTCGAGCGTGAACTGGCGCTCCGCCAGGCGTTCCCGTGCATTCTCCGATTCGAGATAGGTTGCCGCACCGGCGGGTGCCAGGATTTCCGCATCCAGGTCCTCGAACACCTGCAGGCCGTAGATATGGTCGGCGTGGTAGTGGCTCACGATCACCCGCACCACCGGTTCATTGGTAATGGCGCGGATCTTCTTCAGCAGCAGGTCCGCCAGTGACGGCGTACCCAGGGCGTCGAACACCACCACGCCGGCACCGGTGACAATCACGCCGGCATTGGAAATGAAACCCTGATTATCCGTGGCAATGCCCGGCGAACCCTCGACGAACCAGACATGCTCGGAAACCCGCTTGAGTTGCATGTCGACTGTGGCGGGGGCGTCGGCTTCCTGTACCCTGCCTTCCGCAATGGCAGCGGACTGAAACAGCAGCAGGATAAGAACCGGAATGACTTTCTGTGCAGACATGAATAACCCTCGTGCAGGATGACGTCTGTAGGGATGTCAACCTTCAGGCAATGATTGTAGCGTTATTTCGATCCCGTTTCAGACCGCGCGCGCAGGCACGGGCATGAAGCGGCCGGTCCTGCCACACGAAAAGGGCTGGCAGGAACACCGCCCTTCGGCGCGATTGTTTGATGACTGCATCGCGGTCAGGTGACCGCTCCTAACCCAACGCACCGTAGGACTGGGCATAAACGCCGTCCGGCGGATTGGTGAGACCGCATCGCACCCCAATGGGCATAAACGCCGCCCTCCGGCGCGATTGGTTGAGACCGCATCGCGGTCAGGAGACCGCTCCTACCCCACTACAGACACCTGCAGGAGCACCCCAATGGGCATAAAAGCCGCCCTTCGGCGCGATTAATTGGCAACCGCCTGGGTTCAGCCAGCTCGCCGGGCGCGGAAGAAACGTTTCAGCTGTTCACCGCAGGCATCACCCAGCACCCCGGCGGTCACCCCGGGGCGATGATTCAGGCCGGGCAGATCGAAACCCTGGCAGAGGGTATTCACCACACCGCTCTTGGGGTCGGTCGCACCGTAGACCAGGCGCGCGACCCGGGCATGCACGATGGCGCCGACGCACATCAGGCAGGGTTCCAGGGTGACATACAGGGTGGAGCCGGTCAGGCGGTAATTGCCAAGCCGCTCGCCCGCGGCACGCAGTGCCACAACCTCGGCATGCGCTGCGGGATCGTGGGTACCGATCGGCCGGTTCCAGCCCTCGGCAAGCAGTTCACCATCCAGCACCAGGACCGCACCCACAGGCACCTCGCCGGCCGCCTCGGCACGCTCCGCCAGTTCCAGGGCATGCCGCATCCAGTGTTCGTCATCAGACTCAATGGCACCAACACCAGACATAGCTACCTCATCACTGTAAAAATCCTCCCGTAGGAGCGCCGCCCTCCGGCGCGATCGCGGCCAGCACCCAAAGAGCGGGCATAAAGCGGCCGCTCCTACGGAGCGTAAATCAATCCAGTCTGACCCAATTGATAAAAGCTGCTACTCCCACTCGATCGTAAATAAACCGGGAAAAACCAGTAGTGGCAAGGGTTCTGCGGTGGCAGCAAGTGTCAATACTGTGAAAAATACCATGTTCAATAATTCTTCAATAAAGATATTATCTGTGAGCTGGTGCCATGAGTAGAGAGATCGAACAATACCGACAGGCTGGCATGGACGACTATCTGGCAAAACCATTAGAAATGAACAAATTGATCACAATAATTCACAAATGGGGTGATGCACGGGAACATCCATCAGCGAATGAAGCCGCAGAATTGCACGGCCGCGATCTTGCTGAGAAGAACAACCGCTGAACCAGGTCTGATTCACGCCAGGCATCATCAAACCGGCATAATGCTGTCGCCTTTGGATTTCAGGAAACTCAAAAAGGTCTTTGCAATCACGGATAGACGCTTGCCTTTATTGTGCCCAACGAACCACTGCCAGGGAATGGGAAAACCTTTGACATCGAGAATAGCGAGGCGACCATGTTCGCCTTCCAGTGCGAGGGTATGTCGTGAAAGTACGGATATACCCAAGCCTGCATCAATCGCCTGCTTGATGGCTTCATTACTACCCAACTCCATGCGAATCGTTAATTTGATGCCACGTTGTGCAAAAAAGTCTTCAATGGCCAGGCGAGTACCCGAGCCCGACTCACGCATAATAAAAGGGTACTGTGCCAACTGCGCCGGTTCGATAGCAGTCTGACCAACCAGGGGGTGCGTCCTGGGTGCCAGCACAACCAGAGGATTGGCAAGATACGGTTCGAATACCACGCTCTCTAATTCCGGGGGGTGGCCAATGATGTACAGGTCATCAATATTCTGTGTCAGACGCTCAAGCAAGCGTTCGCGATTGGTGACCTTCAAGGCAACGTCCACTCCGGGATAGCGTTCACAAAATTGCCCTAATGCCCTGGGTGCAAGGTACTTTGCCGTCGTCACGACGGCCAGGCGCAACATACCGGTCTTTAAACCCTGCAGATCCGCGATCTCCATTTCCATGTTTGACACGGAATCCAGGATATGGCGGGCATGTTCATATACGACCCTGCCCGCATCGGTGAGATAGGTCTGTTTGCCGATTTGTTCAAATAGGGGCAGCCCGACACCATCCTCCATTTTCTTAATCTGCATCGAGACCGTTGGCTGCGTAAGAAATAATTCTTCCGCGGCACGGGTAAAACCACTCAGGCGCGCTATCGCCTCAAATATCTGCAACTGCCGCAAACTGATATGGCGTAGCAGCTGGGTGGGGTGCGATTTATACATAGACTTTAGTCTATAGCATACATATAAATAATCGACTGTTATTTATGCTGCCTGGTCCGCATGCTTGTTGCCGGTTCGATGAATCGACCTTCGGCTTGTGTAAACAAAATCATATGGAGACCAGGCATGGCTAAGACAGAAAGCAGCACGATGAAAGAAGGCAAGGAGCGCTACAAATCCGGCGTTATCCCTTATAAAAAAATGGGTTATTGGGAGCCTGACTATCAGATCAAAGAGACCGACGTTCTCGCGATGTTTCGTCTGACACCACAAAAAGGTGTCGAGCCGGATGAATGCGCAGCAGCGGTAGCAGGTGAATCCTCCACTGCGACCTGGACCGTGGTATGGACAGACCGTCTGACGGCCTGTGAAATGTATCGCGCCAAGGCTTATCGCGTTGACCTGGTGCCAAATACCGGGCCTGGTACGGATAACGAAGCACAATACTTCGCTTACATCGCTTATGACATCGATCTGTTTGAAGGCGGTTCGATTGCCAACCTGACGGCGTCCATCATCGGCAACGTGTTTGGTATGAAAGCCGTGAAGGCTCTGCGTCTGGAAGACATGCGCATCCCGGTAGCTTACCTGAAAACATTCCAGGGTCCGGCGACAGGCGTCATTGTCGAACGCGAGCGTATGGATAAATTTGGTCGTCCCTTACTGGGTGCGACCACCAAACCCAAGTTGGGTCTGTCTGGCCGGAACTATGGCCGTGTGGTCTATGAAGCACTCAAGGGTGGCCTGGACTTCATGAAAGACGACGAGAACATTAACTCGCAGCCGTTCATGCACTGGCGTGACCGTTTCCTGTATTGCATGGATGCGGTAAATAAAGCCTCCGCCGCCACCGGTGAGGTCAAAGGTCACTACATGAACGTGACGGCCGGTACGATGGAAGAAATGTACGAGCGCGCTGAATTCGCCAAATCACTCGGCTCGATCATTGTCATGATTGACCTGGTTATTGGTTATACCGCCATTCAGTCCATGGCCAAATGGGCGCGCAAGAACGACATGATCCTGCACTTACACCGTGCCGGTAACTCAACCTACTCGCGTCAGAAAAATCATGGCATGAGCTTCCGCGTCATTTGTAAATGGATGCGTATGGCCGGTGTGGACCACATTCACGCCGGTACTGTTGTGGGCAAACTGGAAGGTGATCCGTTGATGATTCGCGGTTACTACGACACCCTGCTCGATACCCATACCAAAATGCAACTCGAGAAAGGTATTTTCTACGATCAGGACTGGGCATCGCTGAACAAGTGTATGCCAGTTGCATCCGGTGGTATTCACGCCGGTCAAATGCATCAGCTGATTCACTATCTTGGTGAAGACGTGGTACTGCAATTTGGTGGTGGCACGATTGGTCACCCGGATGGCATTCAGGCCGGTGCCATTGCCAACCGTACCGCGCTGGAAGTCATGATTCAGGCGCGCAATGAAGGTCGCGATATCTGGAACGAAGGTCCACAGATTCTGGCGGATGCCGCCAAATGGTGTTCCCCGCTCAAGGCTGGCCTGGATACATGGAAAGACATTACGTTCAACTATGAATCCACCGATAGTCCAGACTTTGTGCCCACCGCAACAGGCAGCGTTTAATCCATAAGGAGAACCAGATTATGATGACCAATCAAGGCAATCGCATTACCCAGGGGCAGTTTTCATTTTTGCCGGACTTGACGGATGCGCAAATTACCGCGCAAATCAAATATGCCCTTGGCAAGGGTTGGGCGCTGAGTGTTGAGTACACAGACGACCCTCATCCACGTAACACTTACTGGGAAATGTTCGGCAACCCGATGTTCGATCTGAAAGATCCTGCCGGAATCATGATGGAAGTGAATAATTGTCGCAAGACATTTCCCAATCACTATATCCGCGTCGGCGCATTTAGTTCGGTTCAGGGTGTAGAGAGTGTGACTATGTCCTACATCGTTAACCGTCCCAAGCAGGAACCGGGCTTTGGCCTGGTGCGTCAGGAAACAGCGGGTCGTACCATGCGTTACACCATCCATTCCTACGCCAGTGACAAACCGGAAGGTGAGCGTTATTAGCAGATATAGTTAAAGGAAGCATCGCTGGCGGGTGAAAGATTTCACCCGCCGGCGTTTTTATCCTGGTGATCAGCGGAGCGGCTGGAATGAACAACATTGATGAATCAAATGACAAACCAGACACGATTATCCTGGCGGATGATGCACCTGTTAATCTTGAAGCAGAGTTCGAGGCATCGAATGTAAAAGAAGTCCTCGACAAACTTGACCGCGAACTCATCGGCTTAAAGCCAGTCAAAACACGCATACGCGAAATTGCTGCATTGTTATTAGTGGACAGGTTACGCAAACAGTTTGCGCTGACCTCCGAGACACCTACCTTGCATATGAATTTTACCGGCAATCCGGGTACGGGTAAGACCACCGTCGCCATGCGGATGGCCGAGATACTCCATCGCCTGGGTTATGTGCGTGAAGGCCATCTGGTCTCCGTCACCCGCGATGATTTAGTGGGCCAATACATCGGCCACACGGCACCGAAAACAAAAGAAGTGATCAAGAAGGCCATGGGCGGTGTGTTGTTTATTGACGAAGCCTATTACCTGTATAAGCCCGAAAACGAACGCGACTACGGCGCGGAATCCATTGAGATATTGTTGCAGGTGATGGAAAACAATCGTGACGACCTGGTTGTAATCCTGGCCGGCTACAAGGACCGCATGGACAGGTTTTTTCATAGCAACCCCGGTATGCGCTCGCGCATCGCGCACCATATCGATTTTCCCGACTACAGCGCCGATGAACTGCTGGCCATCGCTAAACTCATGCTGGCCGATCAAAACTACCACTTTAGTCCCGACGCCGAAAAAGCCTTTCTTGAGTACATCACGCTGCGCATGAATATGGAGCATTTTGCCAATGCGCGCTCGGTACGTAATGCACTGGATCGTGCGCGGCTACGTCAGGCCAATCGCCTGTTTGCCAGAGCGAGTAAATCGCTGAATAAAGCTGACCTGATGACCATTGAGGCCGAAGACATTATGGCCAGCCGGGTATTCCAGGAAGGGAAGCTGGATAGTGATCCCGCGGGTGCCAAACGGCCTTAAATAAATTCAAACCGAATCAGGGCGATGCAGTGATGACCCAGAATGTCGAATTGCTTCCACTACGCATCATGCCAAAGGTGATTGAGGCGGCCACCTTTAACCTGGCTCGCCTGGCGTTACTTCGCGTGGCCAATCCGCTGCGTGTCAGTCTGACCGATCATCGCTGTCTGGATATCATCCTTAGCCAACAACAATGGTTATGCGTTGATGCCTGCAGTGAGGACCAGCCCATTCTGGCTTGGCGCGAGTTTGATATGCTGCACCGTGATGCGCTGCACCAGCCGATTAATTGCAATCTATATATGTATCATATGCATGCCGGCCTGGTCATGGGCACCGCAAGGGACAGCCTGGCGCAGGTACTGACCGACCTGTTACACGAACACACAGACAAGAAAACAGAGGAGACCTGATCATGCCTTTAGTGAATATGCGCGACATGCTGGATCATGCCTATCGAAACGGCTACGCCGTTGGTGGTTTTGATTTAGTCAGCCTTGATTTTCTCGAGGCCATCATCAATGCCGCGGAAACAACACGCTCACCGGTCATCCTGTCCCTCGCCGAATCGCATTTTGAATATTATGATTTTGAACTCGCCATGGCCGCGGCAGAACATGCAGCAAAACGAGCGGCTGTGCCAGTGGCGATCCATCTCGATCACGGCGCATCCTGTGAATCCGCCGTGCAAGCGATTAATGCCGGTTGTAATGGCGTGATGGTCGATGCTTCACAGCTGGCTTTCCCGGCCAATGTCTCAGCAACGCAGAAGGTGGTCAACATGGCACATGCCTGCGGTGTCCCGGTCGAAGGTGAACTGGGCTATGTTGCCGGTGTCGAAGGCGAAGATGCCGAGAAGCATCCCGGTGAAGTAATCTACACCTCGGTCGAGGAAGCCAGAGCTTACGTCGAACGCACCAGAGTTGATTTTCTTGCTGTGTCGATCGGTACAGTGCACGGTCGCATGCGTGGACGACCTAAACTGGATTTTGACCGACTCAAACGCATCAATGAAGCAGTAAAGATTCCCCTGGTCATACACGGGGGCACGGGCTTGTCAGACGAGCAATTTCACAAATTAATTACCAATGGCGTGGCCAAAATTAATTACTACACCGCCCTGGCCGATGCCGCCGCAAGAGCCATGCGCAATAATATGGCGAGCGACACCAGGAGTGGGTACACCCGCATGATGCACGGCGTTCGCGACGCCATCCGTAGTGAAGTCGAACGCTGCATGATCAACTGGGGTTCCGCCGGGCGGGCTGCCGAGATATTAGCCCGCTGCCAGAGCTGGCAACCGGTACAACACGTAATTATCTACAATGTCGACAACATCAGTGATGCGCATGTTGAAACGGTGATGAATCGAGGTCAGGCCGTGCTAAGTAAAATTCCGGGTGTAAGACGTGTCATTACCGGAACAGCTGTACAGGAAAATTCCAAATATAAGTTTTGCTGGCTAATCGAATTCGTGCATCAGAATGTCATTGAGAGCTACCGTGATCACCTCGATCATGCTACTTTTGCCAACGAACTGTTTAGACCGATCGCAGGCGACCGCATCAGTATTGATTTTGTGCAAAGCACTCCCAGTCTCAATAATGAAAATCTGCGGCACGATATTCGTGCCAGCGCCTGACAGAAAAATCAGTGAAACGACTTAAAATCATTACGCATAACTCTTTGGACCTGGTCAGATTCTGGACATGAAAGATATGAACCAGTGGCGGATGCTGGCGAATCACGATACCTGGCCCGAAGACGCTGTTGAAAAAAACGATTCTTCTCCTCACTCCCACTCGATTGTAAACAACGCTGAAAAGTTATTTATTTTCAATGCGGTTCTTGTTGGCTCATGTACCGATACCATGGAAAATACCATGTTCAAAAATTCCTGCAAATTGCCCGGAAAAACAGCCGATTGAACGCTGCCACACGGCACACTAGGCTACCTTCCGGGTTTTGACTTCCAGGTGTATGCCCTCCTGCTCCTGCAGGTAACGGATCACCGCAAACAGGTTGCTCGCCTGGGGGATCCCTCTTGGCCCGAACATACGCATGAGACTCTTGCTCGATTTATCAAACACCCGGGACATTTCCTCAAAGCCGATCGTCGCGTTGATATAGTTGCGTAGCACCGCCTTGCCGGTATCGATATCACCGGCGAGCAGGCATTCGACACCTTCTTGCAGCAGGGCCTTGCGAAACCCGGGATCCCGTTGGGCGCGTGCCTGTATGGTGTCCTTAAAAGCTTTCGTCAAAGCCATCATGTCACCTCCTGCCGTTTCCGGCGCTTATAGTCGCGCCAGTACCCTTTTGCGGCAGCAATATCTGCGTCCTGGCGCTTCTTGGTACCACCCGCGAGCAATATCACCAACCGGTCTCCATCCTTGCCAAAGCAGGTCCGATAACCAGGACCCAAATCTACTATATTACTGTATGGACTCCCTCATCGCCTCGGCTGCCCGCTCGTTGGCGGCCGGTGATCCGCTCGGTGCGCTCAAGCTGGTGGCACTGCGCGACGACCCACCGGCGCTCGCCCTGCGCGGCATCGCAATGGCCCAGCTCGGCGACTTCGAGCGGTCGCGTAAACTCCTGCACCGCGCCGCGCGCGACTTCGGCACCCGAGAGCGACTCGCCCAGGCGCGCTGCCAGGTTGCCGAGGCCGAGGTCGCTCTCGCGGCGCGCGACCTGAGCCGGCCGGCACGTTCACTCAACGCTGCTGTACAAGTGCTGGACGTGCTCGGTGATCACGCTAACGCGTTGCACGCGCGTCTGATCGGGGCACGCCGCCAGCTTCTCGTCGGCGAGCTCAAAGCCGCTGAGCAGACGCTCACCGCGGTCGATGTCACTGCCGCCGAGGTACCGCCGTCGCTCCTGGCTCGGGTCGAGCTCACCCGCGCTGAACTCGCGCTACGTCGTGTCCGGGCGGCGGACGCCGCGGCCGCGCTCGACCGTGCCGACATCGCCGCCGTTGTCGCCGGCATTCCGGCCCTGCGCGCCGAGATCGACCATGCCCGCCATGCCTTGTCGGCACCCTCAGCGCGCCTCATCCGCGCCGGTGTGATTCACCCGGTCCGCCTCGATGAGGTCGAGGCCCTGTTCGCTTCCCCCGACCTCGTCGTCGATGCCTGCCGACGTGCGGTTCGCGGTCCAACCGGGAGTGTCTCGCTCGCCAGTCGCCCGGTTCTGTTCGCGCTGGTCAAAGCCCTTGCGGAGACATGGCCGGGTGACGTCTCGCGCGATCGCCTCATCGAGCAGGTCTTTCGCACGCGTTTTGTGGACGAATCGCACCACGCCCGGCTCCGCGTCGAACTCGGGCGCCTGCGCGCTTCGCTGCGCCCGCTCGCCCGCATTGAGGCAACCGCATGCGGCTTCGCGCTATCCCCGATCGATGCCCCCGCGATCGTTGTGCTGGCCCCGCCAATCGATGGACCCGCCGGGTCCATCCTCGCTCTGCTCGAGGGTGGCGAGTCGTGGTCGACGTCGGCGCTCTCACACGCGCTCGGTTTCAGTCAGCGAACCGTCCAGCGTGCATTGCATCAGCTCGAAAATGCCGCGGCAGTGCGCACCGTTGGACGCGGTCGCTCCCGCCGCTGGCTCGCGCCGACACTCAGCGGATTCGCGACAACATTGTTACTCCCGGGCGCGCTGCCCATCGACTAGTCTGTCATCACAACACACGCAGTTTTTTTTCAACCGGTAAAGAGGATTCGCACATGACGGACATATTCCACAGAGTTGGCATGAAATCGCCCCCGGATGAAGTTTACAAGGCACTGGCCACGCGCGCAGGCCTTGCCGCCTGGTGGACGAACAATACACAAGGGGAAAGCAAGGTCGGCGGCATGCTCAAGTTCCGCTTCAGCAATCCCGACGGTGTCGAAATCGGAGGTTTCGACATGCATGTGCTTGAACTTGACCACGCCCGGCGCGTGCTCTGGCAAGTGGTCAATGGACCGGAAGAATGGATCGACACCAGGATCAGTTTCGATCTCAAACAGGAGGGTGACTACACCATCGTCCTCTTCAAACACATTGACTGGAAGGAGCCGGTGGAATTCATGCACCATTGCAGCACCAAGTGGGCAATTTTTCTGATGAGCCTGAAGTCACTCATGGAAACCGGAAAAGGCGCCCCCAGCCCCGACGACATCAAGATCGACAACTGGAACTGACAAGGAGGCTGTTACCATGGCAACGACACATACAGCTAAGCCCCGGCCGGCGGAGATCCTGCGCGAATACGGTCCCTATCCCGGCATGGAGCAGGTGCACGGCGTAACCTTCGACGGTGCGCACGTCTGGTTCGCCCGCGGCGAGAGCATCGTCGAGCTCGATCCGGACAGCGGTACGTTGGTCCGCGAGCTTGCTGTCACCGGCGACGCCGGTACCACCTTCGACGGCAAGTACCTCTACCAGATCGCCGCGGCGCGCATCGACAAAATCGATCCTGCCACCGGCGAGGTCGTGGCGTCGATCCCGGCGCCCGGCCACGGCGGTGACTCGGGTCTGACCTGGGCCGAGGGGTCGCTGTGGGTCGGGGAGTACCGCGCCCGCAAGATCCACCAGGTCGATCCCGAGACAGGCGCCGTCCTGCGCAGCATCGAATCGGATCGCTTCGTCACCGGCGTGACCTGGGTCGACGGCGAGCTGTGGCATGGGACCTGGGAAGGCGACGAGAGCGAGCTCCGCCACATCGACCCGCAGAGCGGCGCTGCGCTTGAGCGACTGGCGATGCCACACGGCACAGGTGTCTCGGGTCTCGAATCCGACGGAGCGGACCTGTTCTTTTGCGGGGGGGGACCGAGCGGCAAGGTACGCGCTGTGCGACGTCCGGGACGCGGGAAGCCATGAGAATCGGTATTATCGGCGCTGGCAGCATGGGAGAGACACTGGCATGCCACCTCGCCAGGCTCGGCCATCAGGTCTCGATTGCGAACTCGAGGGGGTCTGAGAGCCTGACCGTGCTGGCGGCCGGGATCGGCGCGATGCCCGTTTCCGTTATCGACGCAGCCAAAGGCAAAGAAATCGTCGTCCTTTCGATCCCAACCAGAGCCGTCGCCGATCTTCCGCGGGGGCTGTTTGCCAATGCACCGGGCAACGTCGTCGTAATCGATATCGGCAACTATCATCCCGAGCTTCGCGATGGCCGCATTGATGCGATCGACCGGGGTATGCTCGACAGCCAGTGGGTCGAGCAGCAAATCGGGCATCCCGTGATCAAGGCGTTCAACAACAACATCTTCGCCAGGAGCCTGCGCGAGAAGGGAGTCCCGAGAGGAACGCCGGGTCGGATTGCTCTGCCGGTCTCCGGCGATTCGTCGGATGCCAGGGCAACAGTGCTGCGCCTCGTCGACGATCTCGGCTTCGATCCTGTCGACGGTGGTGATCTGGCAGAATCCTTCCGGCAGCAGACAGGGACGCCGGCCTACTGCAAGGATCTTGATGCAGCCGCCCTGCGGCGCGCGCTCGCCGAAGCCGACCGGAGCCGGATCGATGAGTACCGCGCCGAACAGGAGGCTCGTCTCAGGGAGTCATTGTAACGACGCGAAAGAAAAGCGTGCGCGTCATGGCGCTCCTGCGGGACTGGAAATCTGACGACAGATGGTGCCGTCCGAGACGGTACCACGACGACAGGCTTCTCGCGCCGGTATTTGCGGCGGCCCGTTCCTGCTCCCTTAACCCGGGCGCGATGTAGCTGATCCCGATAAACCTGCCTGTCGTCATTGCGTGGAATCCTCGCCGGACTTTGCCTTCGGTCTGACCGGATTGGCTCTGCACGCCACCGCACGCACATACAGCAGCGCCCGTTCGCGGGCATTGTGGGCGAGTGTCGCGGCACGTTCGAACTCGGCGCGGGCCTCTTCGATGCGGTCGAGCTTGGCAAGTAGATCGCCGCGCACGCTGGGCAGCAGGTGGTAGTCCTGCAATGCCGGATCGGCCACCAGCTCATCGACCAGCTCCAGCCCGGCGGCGGCGCCGAAGGCCATGCCCACCGCCACGGCACGGTTGAGGGCGACCACCGGTGACGGCGCGATGGCAAACAGGGCATCGTAGAGTGCGACGATGCGCGGCCAGTCGGTAGCGGCGGCGTTTGCGGCACGTGCGTGGCAGGCTGCGATCGCCGCTTGCAGGGTATAAGGTCCGAACACTCCGGGCAGGGCCTCGGCACGTGCGAGTGCGGCGAGCCCGCGGCGGATCAGCGGCCGGTCCCAGCGGCTGCGGTCCTGGTCGAGCAACAGGATGGGCTCGCCATTGACATCGACACGGGCGGCCAGACGCGACGCCTGGATGTCCATCAGCGCCGCGAGACCCAGGACTTCAGCCTCGTCGGGTATAAGCTCCGCCAACACCTGACCCAGGCGCAACGCCTCGTCGCACAGCGCGGGCCTCGTCCAGTGGTCGCCTGCGGTGGCGGCATAGCCCTCGTTGAAGATCAGATAGACGACTTCCAGCACCGAGGCGAGACGCGCGCCGAGATCGACACCGCGCGGTACCTCGAAGGGAACGTGCGCCTCGGCCAGGGTGCGCTTGGCGCGTACGATGCGCTGGGCGATGGTGGTTTCGGTCTTGAGATAGGCGCGTGCGATCTCGCCGGTGGAGAGCCCCACGACGACCTTGAGCGTGAGCGCAGCGCGCGCCTCCGGTGACAGCAGCGGATGACAGGCGGTGAAGATGAGTCGCAGCACATCGTCGCCGACGGTGTCGTCGAGCGTGGCGTCGACTGCCTCGGCCTGCTCCGCCTCGCGCTCGGCATGCGCCATGTCCAACTCATGCGCCAGTTCGATATGCCTGGGAGCAGTGATCCGATCATGGCGCAGGCGGTCGAGTGCACGGTGTTTGGCCGTGGTCATGAGCCAGGCGCCGGGATTGTCGGGAATGCCCACTTCCGGCCAGGTTTCCAGTGCCGCGACCAGCGCGTCCTGCGCGAAGTCCGCGGCCAGACCCAGATCGCCCGTCAGGCGGGCAACGGCAGCGACGATTTTCGCCGATTCGATGCGCCAGATGGCTTCAATGGCGTTGGCTGCCTGTCGGGCGGTGTCGTTCATACTGGTATAGTATTGCATCGGGCACTTCAGCGAACCGCATCGATTCCGCGCTGCGCACATCAAGAGTGAACGCCCGCAGCGGTGCGCCGCCAGCCGTGCCAGGACTCACCCGGCCACGGTCCACGTATCGGCCCGAACATGTTGTGGCCGGTTATCCATGCACCTATGTTCCAGAAACCACGCGCGACAGAGTCGTCGTCGACGCCGCTCGCGCCACCCTCCTGCCCGAATATACGCTGGAAGGTACGCGTGGCGAAGGCCCACTCGTGCAACGCCGTCCCGCCGACACCGGGCGGATTGGCGAGATTCTGATTGGGGCCTGCGCCATAGCCATCGAGTGAAAGGGCGTAACTGTGTACGCGAACGCCGGACATGAATTCTACCTCACGTAACAGGGCGCACATTCACGTACCTCGACGGTAGCAAAACGCGCCGCCGGGCATTGTGCGGCGATGGCGACGGCCTCTTCCCGGCTGGCACAGTCGATGAGGTAAAAACCACCGACCATTTCTTTGGCCTCGGCGAATGGACCGTCGCGAAGTATCGGCTTGCCGCCGTCCTGTTTGATGCGCACGCCATGCTTGTCCGGACGCAATGAACGGCTCGCCAGCAACTGGCCACGGGCGGCAAGCCCGTCGCCGAAATTAACCATCTCATCATATAGCGCGTGACCCTCGTCCTCGCCGCGGGCTTCGCGGTCCCCGCGAGTCTCGACAATCAGCAGCAGAAATTCCATGGTTTACCTCCGTAGCAGGCAGCACTGTGTAGCATGATTGTGTTCCCGGGTCGCTATTTCCCGTTACCGACACCGATGTCGCGCATGCGGTCCACAGCCTCCGAGGGGCCGAAGTCCTCCAACTCGAACAGTTGCCGGACCTCGATCTCTGCCTGACCGCCGTCCACTGCGGGGTTCGGAAACCGGCGCGTCCATTCCAGCGCCTCTTCGCGGGAGCGGACCTGAATGAGCGTGTAGCCCGCGATGAGCTCCCTGGTCTCCGCGAACGGCCCGTCGGTCAGGGTGCGGTGCTCGCCGTCATAGTGGATGCGCCAGCCATCGCGGCTGGGCTTCAGACCCGAGCCGTCGAGCAGCACACCGGCCCTGGCGAGTTCCTCGTGATAGGCGCCCATGCGGGCGAGCAGCGCCTCCTCCGGCATGACGCCGGCTTCCGAGTCTTTGGTTGCCTTGACGATAATCATGAATCGCATGGGACACTCCTTACTTTGAATCAAAGATTGACGATGATCATCCAGCCCACACCGAAACGGTCCGTGAGCATGCCGAAACAAGGCGCGAAGAAGGTCTTGTCGAGCGGCATCTGCACCGTGCCGTCCTCGGCCAGCGCGTCGAAGGCGCGCCTGGCGGCCGCGGTGTCGGGCATTTCGATCGACAGCGAGAAGCCCTCGAAGCGTGGAGTTTCGGGGTCACAGCCGTCGGAAGCCATGAGGGTGGTGTCGCCGATCATGAGCGAGGCATGCATCACCTTTTTCTCCCAACCTGCCGGCAGTGGCATCGGCGGTTGCTCGGGGCTTTCCTCATAGCGCATCAGAAAGGTCTGCTCCGCACCCAATGACTTCTTATAGAATTCGAGTGCTTCTTCGCAGCGCCCGTTGAAGAACAAATAAGGTTCAATTTTCATGGTTGACTCCTCCGGATGTCATTGAACGGAAATACGCCTGCGACACCGCTTACCCTTCACAGGCGCGCTCAAGTTCGGCAATTTCGATCTTCTTCATGCTCAGCATAGCCTGCATAGCCCGTTGGTCGGTCGCGGGGTCAGCGAGTAGCTCGACCAGGCGGTCCGGCACGATCTGCCAGGACAGCCCGTAGCGGTCCGCGAGCCAACCGCACTGCTGCGCCTCGGGGGCGCCGCCCTCACTGAGGGCATCCCAGTAATGATCGACGTCTGCCTGGGTCCTGCAGTGCACAACGAAGGACACGGCCGGCGTGAACCTGAATTGCGGCCCGCCGTTCAGCGCCGTGAAGCGCTGCCTGTCAAGCTCGAACTCGACCGTCATAACCGTCCCTGGCGCCTGACCGTGTTGCTCCCGGCCGGCCTCGCCGTAGCGCAGCACCCGGTTGATCCTTGCGTTCGGGAATACCGAAACATAGAACGCCGCGGCGGCTTCGGCCTGACCGTCGAACCACAGGAAAGGGGTGATGTGCTGCATGGTCGGCTCCTCTCGCATTGCGCACGGGAAATGACTGCGCTCATCCATACGACGAACCGGCTTTGTCGGAATCGACAAGCGTTGCAAACTTTTTTCGATAATTTTGTGAGATGCAGTTCCCCCGGCCCATCAAACCAGCACTCGAATCACTGATCTGCCGCCAGTATTACTGCAGCGTTTTTTCTTGTTTATATACAGTTAATTATAAGAGCCCCTACTCCCACTCGATCGTGGCCGGCGGCTTGCCGGAGATGTCGTAGGTGACCCGCGAGATATCAGGGACCTCGTTGATAATGCGCCGCGACACCAGGTCGAGGAATTCGTAGGGCAGATGCGCCCAGCGCGCGGTCATGAAATCGATGGTCTCGACGGCGCGCAGGGCAACCACGTGCGAGTAGCGCCGGCCGTCGCCGGTGACACCGACGGATTTTACCGGCAGGAACACGGTGAAGGCCTGGCTGACGCTGTCGTACAACTCGTGACGGCGCAGTTCCTCGATGTAGATATGGTCCGCAAGTCGCAGCGTGTCGGCGTAGCTTTTTTTGACTTCCCCGAGGATGCGTACTCCGAGCCCGGGGCCGGGAAACGGGTGGCGGTAAACCATGTCGTAAGGCAGGCCGAGTTCCACGCCGAGCTTGCGCACCTCATCCTTGAACAGTTCCCGCAGCGGTTCCAGCAGCCTGAGTTTCATGTGCTCCGGCAGGCCGCCGACATTGTGATGCGACTTGATCAGGTGCGCCTTGCCTGTTTTGGCGCCCGCCGACTCGATCACGTCCGGATAGATCGTGCCCTGTGCCAGCCATCCGGTCTCGCCACTGAGCTTGCCGGCCTCTTCCTCGAAGACCTCGATAAACAGGTTGCCGATGATCTTGCGCTTCTGCTCCGGGTCCGCCACGCCTGCGAGTGCGTCCAGGAAGCGCGCCTCGGCGTCGACACGTATGACCTGCACACCCATGTGTTCCGCGAAGGTGGCCATGACCTGGTCGCCTTCGCGATAGCGCAGCAGGCCGTTATCGACGAACACGCACACCAGCTGGTCACCGATGGCCTTGTGCAGCAGCGCCGCGACCACGGAGGAATCCACGCCGCCCGACAGGCCGAGCAGCACCTTGCCGTCGCCGACCTGGTCACGCACGTCCTGGATACTGCTTTCCACGATGTGGTCCGCGGTCCAGAGGGCGTCACAGGCACACAGGTCGATGACGAAGCGCTGCAGGATGCGCTTTCCCTGGCGGGTGTGCGTGACCTCCGGATGGAACTGGATGCCGTACCAGCCGCGCTCGTCATCGGCCATGGCCGCGACCGGCGCGCTGTCGGTGCTGGCGATGACCCTGAAGCCCGGCGGCAGGTCGATGACGCGATCACCGTGGCTCATCCACACGTCCAGCAGGCCATAGCCTTCCGGCGAGGTGTGATCCTCGATATCCGTCAGCAGGTGCGAGTGGCCGCGCGCGCGCACCTGCGCATAGCCGTATTCGTGGTGCCCGGAGGTTTCCACCCGGCCGCCCAGCTGCGCGGCCATGGTCTGCATGCCATAGCAGATGCCCAGCAGCGGCAGACCCAGCTCGAATACCAGGTCGGGCGCCCGCGGCGCGGCGTCACCGGTGACCGTTTCCGGGCCGCCGGAAAGAATGATGCCCCTGGGGTTGAAGTCGCGGATCTCCGCCGGGTCCACATCCCAGGGATGGATCTCGCAGTAGACGCCGATCTCGCGCACCCGGCGCGCAATCAGCTGGGTGTACTGGGAACCGAAATCCAGGATCAGGATGCGGTGTGCATGGATGTCAGTGTGGGTGGTCATGGGAATCCATAATTAGTTATCGCGGTCAGGAGACCGCTCCTACAAGTGCATCGATGAACGTAGGAGCGGTCTCTTTATGCCCGGTCTTTGGGTACTGACCGCGATCACACCGGATAGAGTGTCAGTCGATCCGGTAATTCGGCGCTTCCTTGGTAATGGACACGTCGTGGACATGGCTTTCCCGCATGCCGGCATTGGTCACGCGAATGAACTCCGGCAGGGTGCGCATTTCCTCGATACTGCCGCAGCCGGTGTAGCCCATGCTGGCGCGTACACCGCCCATCAACTGGTGGAGGATGGTGAGCATGCTGCCCTTGTAGGGTACCCGGCCCTCGATCCCTTCCGGGACCAGCTTTTCGTGTTCGCCGCCTTCCTGGAAGTAGCGATCGCTGGACCCTTCTTTCATGGCGCCGAGCGAGCCCATGCCGCGATAGGCCTTGTAGGAGCGTCCCTTGTAAAGTTCGACCTCGCCCGGGGCCTCTTCGGTACCGGCCAGCATGCTGCCGATCATGACCGACCAGGCGCCGGCCGCGATGGCCTTGGCCATGTCGCCGGAGTAGCGGATGCCGCCGTCGGCGATCAGGGGAATACCGTCCTTGCGAAGTTCATCCGCGACGTTGGCTACCGCCGTGATCTGCGGTACGCCGATGCCTGACACGATGCGGGTGGTGCAGATGGAGCCGGGCCCAATGCCGACCTTGACGGCATCGGCGCCGGCCTCGACCAGGGCGCGCGCCGCGGCCGCTGTTGCAATGTTGCCGCCGATCACCTGCATGTCCGGATAGTGCTGCTTGACCCAGCGAACCCGGTCCAGCACCCCCTGCGAGTGGCCGTGCGCGGTATCGACGATCATGACATCAACCCCGGCATGCACCAGCGCCTCGATGCGTTCTTCCGTATTGCCGCCGGTTCCGACGGCGGCACCGACGCGCAGACGACCCTGCTCGTCCTTGCAGGCATTCGGGAAGTCGGTGGACTTCTGGATATCCTTCACCGTGATCATGCCGCGCAGCTTGAAGTTGTCGTTGATCACCAGCACGCGCTCGATGCGATGCTTGTGCAGCAGGGCGATGACCTCTTCCTTGGACGCTCCTTCCTTCACCGTGACCAGTCTGTCCCTGGGCGTCATCACGCTGGACACGGGCTTGTTGAGGTTGCTCTCGAAACGGCGGTCGCGGCTGGTAACGATACCGACAAGGTCATCGCCGTCGACCACTGGCACGCCGGAGATATTGTTGGCGCGGGTCAGCTCGGTCACTTCCCGTATCGTCGCCGTCGGGGATACCGTGATCGGGTCCTTGATGACGCCGCTCTCGAATTTCTTCACCCGTTGCACCTCGGCGGCCTGCTCCTCGGCGGTGAGATTCTTGTGAATGATGCCGATGCCGCCTTCCTGCGCCAGCGTGATGGCCAGCCGGGACTCGGTAACGGTATCCATGGCAGCGGACAGCAGCGGGATTTTCATGGTGATCTCGCGGGTCAGCTGTGTTTCCAGGCTGACCTCGCGGGGCAGGACGGTGGAATGCGCCGGCAGCAGCAGGACATCGTCAAAGGTAAGGGCTTCCTGCACGATTCGCATGGTTATTCGGGTCCGCCGGTTGAGAATGGGCGCCAATTATAGGGACTGCCGCTACTGCGGTAAACCGGAGCCTCGTAAATGGGGACAGACCACGATTTCCGTTTCTTGGACGATGTTCGGCAGCAATGGAGCCGGAAATCGTGGTCTGTCCCCATTTACCGCTCACTTTTCACTTTTCACGTTTCAACCGTGTATGCTTGCGCCCCATGCCAACTGCACCACTGGAAACCGGGCCAGACACCCCTGAGCGGGACGTCTACACGGTCTCCCGGCTGAACCAGACAGCACGCCAGCTGCTGGAACAGGGACTGCCGCGCATCTGGCTCGAGGGGGAACTCTCCAACCTCGCCCGCCCCTCGTCCGGGCACCTGTATTTCACCCTCAAGGACAGCCACGCCCAGATCCGGGGCGCCATGTTCCGCAACCGCAACCAGCTGCTGCGCTTCAAGCCGCAGGAAGGCATGCAGGTGCTGGTGCGCGCGAAGGTCAGCCTGTACGAGCCGCGCGGCGACTACCAGTTGATCGCGGAAAGCATGGAGGAAGCCGGTGACGGCGCCCTGCAGCGCGCCTTTGAGGAACTCAAGCAAAAACTCGATCTCGAGGGGCTGTTTCGCGCCGGGCACAAGCTGCCGCTGCCACAGTTGCCGCGCCGTATCGGCGTAGTGACATCCCCCAGCGGCGCGGCGATCCGCGATGTGCTCAGCGTGCTGAAACGGCGTTTCCCGGCTATCCCGGTACTGGTTTACCCGGTGCCGGTACAGGGCAAGGATGCCGGTCGCGAGATTGCCGCCATGCTGCGCCGGGCGGGTGAGCGCCGGGACTGCGACGTCCTCATCCTGACCCGCGGCGGTGGTTCGCTGGAAGACCTGTGGGCGTTCAACGAGGAAGCGGTGGCTCGCGCCATTTATGATTGCCCGGTGCCGGTCATCAGCGCGGTGGGTCACGAGGTCGACTTCACCATCGCCGATTTCGTCGCCGACCAGCGGGCGCCGACGCCCTCTGCCGCCGCCGAACTCGCCAGCCCCGACCAGTACGAATGGCTCGCACAGCTCACGGCACTGCAGGCACGCAGCAGGCGTCACCTGCAACAGCAGCTGCTCACGCACCGGCAGCAACTGGCCGCCCTGGACAGGCGCCTGCAGCTGCGCCACCCCGGACAATACCTGCGCCAGCAGGCCCAGCGCATGGACGAACTGGAGCAGCGTCTGCGACTTGTCATTCGATCACATTTCAATAGCTTGCAGGCGAAACTTAATGAGGCGCTGGGAAGCCTGCGCCAGGCCACGCCGATCCATGCAATACACCGCGCAGGGATGCAGCGGCAGGCGCTGGAGCAACGCCTGGGTGCAGCCATGAGCGTGCTGCTGCAGCAACGGCAACGTCGCCTGGCCGTGGCCTGCAAGTCGCTGGATACCATCAGCCCGCTGGCAACACTCGACCGCGGCTACGCCATCGTCACGCAACCGCAGGACAGCCGCATCCTGCACTCGGCCGCCGACGTCAGGCCCGGAGAGCAGATCGAGGCCCGCCTCGCGCAAGGTCGCCTGCTGTGCACGGTTGATGCGGTTAGCGAGTCGTAATACTGAAGAACCCCGAACCAGGAGAACCATACCTTGAAACCGCTGCATTGCCCGACGCCTTATCTCCGTCCCCATTTCACTTTTCACGCTTCACTTATCACGCTTCTCCTGACTGTTACCCGCCTGGTGCGCAGCCCTCCCCCTCGACAGCACCCCCGTCCCCGGCGGCATCGCCGTCGTGAAGCTGCCGGATGACGTTGCTCCGGCGACACTGCGCTACCGGGATCGCAAGGTGCTGGTCACGCAACAGGACGGCGCACAATTCGCGGTTGTCGGCCTGTCACTCGGCACCAAACCCGGACGCTACCAGATCAAGGGGAAGACCACGCAGGGCGAGTCGCTCAGCATCGCTTTCACGGTCCAGGAAAAGGCCTACGAGGAGCAGCACATCACCATCGAGGACAAGCGCAAGGTCAATCCCGAGAAGCGCGACATGGAACGCATCAACCGGGAACAGAAACAGATCACGACAGCGCTGCAGCAATGGTCGGCGCAGCCGGAGCTGGTCATCGATTTTCACAAGCCGGTCGAGGGCCCGACCAGCAGCCCGTTCGGGCTGAAACGCTTCTTCAACGAACAGCCGCGCAATCCCCACAGCGGACTGGACATCGCGGCGCCGGAAGGCACGCCCATCCTGGCACCCGCGCCCGGAACCGTCATCCAGACCGGTGAGTATTTCTTCAACGGCAACACCGTGATCATCGACCATGGCCAGGGCCTGCTCACCATGTACTGCCACATGAGCGTCATCGACGTGGAACCGGGCACAAAAGTCGCCACCGGTGACGTGATCGGCAAGGTCGGCAAGACCGGCCGCGTAACCGGCCCGCACCTGCACTGGGGCGTGAGCCTCAACGACGCGCGGGTGGACCCTGTGCTGTTTTTGCCGGCGGAGAAACCGGCAGCGGAATAAAGCATAAATCCCCTCTCCCGAAGGGAAAGAGGGTACTTGAATTCACCGGGCAGACAGCACTTAACCCTCGCTAAACAGGTAAATTCCTGCGTTCATTCTGAAACAGTAAGGCAGGTAATCCCTGCCTGCTGACAGGACGACGGGAAAAACTGCGCTGACAACGCTCACGCGGGACAGGGCCTGCCTCGCTTGAGTGCCGGGCATTTTCTGGTAAGGTTGATGCTGGCCGGAGTCCTGTGGAACCTCTGATTAATTCATGTATCTCGTCATTGCGAGCGTAGCGAAGCAATCTCGTAAAAGTAAAACTACGATTTACAGATTGCTTCTTCACTGTGTTCCTCGCAATGACGAATTACTCAGCGGCTCCCTCGTTTTATCGCGGCAATCGTTACGCCAGCCTGGAGAGCAACACATGAGACCGCCCCCCTACCGTGCCGGCTTCCCCCGAAAACTGGTGGCCGCCTGCGCGCTTGGCTGCCTGCTGGCTGGCTGCTCCGTTGTCGGTCCAACTGCCATCCGCAGCGGGCGGCTTGCCTACAACGACGCGATCAACGAGACCAACAGCCAGCAATTGCTGATGGTTGTGATCTACAACCGCTATGAAGAAGAAGGCAACCTGCTCGCGGTATCCAGCGTCACGGCCAACGTCAGTGTCAGGACCAGCGGCGGCATACAGATCGGATATGGCGATGCAGACCATTATGCAGGGAATCTGGTGCCCATCAGCGCCGGCACCGCCTACGAAGAGAATCCGACCATTTCCTACACCCCCGTTGCCGGGGAGAAATATACGCGGCAGCTGATGTCTCCGCTGCCCATCAATTTACTCGCACTGTTTGCCGGAGCGGTGGCTGACCCGGAGCATATCTACACCGCCCTCATTGCCAATATCAACGGCATTCACAATCCGGATTTTCTGTTTTCCCCGTCCGAGATCGATCCGCGCTTCAGTCGCGTGGTAGCAATCATGACGGCTCTCACCAAGGCGCAATGTCTGCACTGGATCGAGGACCCGGATAAGCACAGTTTCTCGATTGTCATCGACGACTATGCGCCGACCTATACTGCCCGGGTCAACGAACTGCTGCACCTGCTGGGTCTGTCCGCCGCGACAACCAGCGCTACCCGGGTGATCCTGCCGGTCTCCCTGGCGCTGCACGGGCGCGACTCAGGCGGGATTGGAATCATCACGCGCTCGGTTTTCGACCTCGGGGAAATCCTCTCGGCTGCCATCGAGGTTCCGGAGGATGAAAAGATCAACGGTGTCGCCATCACTTACCCGCCATCCGGACTGGCCGGGAAAGACCTGCGGATTCGCTCCGCCAAAGACAAGCCGGAGCATGCCTACATCAGCGTAAAGCACCGTGACAGCTGGTTCTATATCGATGATACCGACCAGGCCACCAAGCGGTTTTTCAGGCTCATGAGCGCACTCTGGTCCGTCACGATCGCGGAAAGCACCGCCAAGGGCTCTGCCGCCCCGGTACTGACCGTTCCCGTCAGTCGCTAGACGCGGACTGCAGGCACTCTTCCCGCCGCACCGTTCCGACTGAAACCCTGAAGGCAGGACTGGCGACCGGCGTCGCCATCCCGTCCTGCCCCGACAGTGTCAGCAACCACTTGCGACAACCGTAGTAGTCGATCTCTTCCTCAAGGGACGGGTAGCGCCCGCAGTTGAAATAGCGCCAGTAGAAGCTGTTGTAGCCACGGCAGGCCTGCTGTTCCTCGTCGAGCAGGGGGCAGGCATAACCACCCGCCTTGCAGCAATTGGAACAGTCGCCGCAGGAATCGCCATGGGGCCAGCCGGGGTGAAACACCGCGATTGACCGGTCGGGTGCGGAACGCGGCGGACTGGCAAGCGGCACCGAGAACATAAACGCACGGCTGTCGAAAAGCATCACGGTTGTCAGGCGCAGACCGTGGGGCAGCAGGCCAAGCCCGACGCGCCAGTAGCGCCAGAACCGCCAGTCACCGAAGAAGTACCAGGTCATCAGCGGTGCCGTCAGAAAACCGCCAACGAGCGTCACGACCGAAAAGACGATATAGATGATGAACGCCAGTCTTGCCAGCGCCCAGCGTAATTCCTGTAATTTATCTCTCACTCTTGAAACGTTCCAGGAAGGGTCAGTTGGAAAAAAGAGTCTTGTGCTGTTTTCGGATTTAGTGTCACCCGAAGCCACGACAAGCAGAAGTGCATAGTTTACCGATTCCCGGGCGGTCGGCAAATGCCATCTCCCACACAGATAGAGAGAGAATCGCCCTGGCCAGGACTGTCGCCGTCGGCTCAGTTCCCGGGTCCGACTCTTCGTCCACGAAGCCATCACCGTCGATGTCGATATCACCGGTCCAGGAAGGCCCGTTATTACGCAAGCCCCGATCTCAAGGCAAAAAAAACTCCGCGCCTGGCGGAGTCAGCTAGTCATACAGAGATGTGCCCGATTCAGCGCAGCTGGACAATTGCGACCGGCGCGGGTCCTGGCTGCATGGCCAGGATGTCGCTGGAGTATTGCTCGATCTCGGCGTTCACCGTGTCCAGTTCTTCCCGCGCCTGCTCATGGCGGGCTTTCTGGAAGCCGGCATACAGCAGACCACCGGGCAGGATGGCGGCAAGGATGGCATCACTGCCCTCAAAATGACTTTCCTCTACAGCCTGTACGAGTTCCTGCTTGCGCAGTATCAACTGGCTGCGCAGTGTCGTGACCAGGTCAACCAGTTCCTCGCGGTCAACACCCGGCAACTGAATGGCCAGCTGCCCCGGGGTGCCCGCCGTCACCCGCGGCTGCTCGGCGCGTGCCGTCGGCAACGCAAATGCAGTGCACAGGATTGCGATGGGTAAGAACAATTTATTCAAGTAATTTGCCATGAAAGGCCCTCTGGTAGCCTGATCTCATCCCGGTCTCAACCAGAACATTGTTTTTACCATATCACAGTTTCATAGACTGTATTTATAGGGATCATCAATACAGTCATAAATCTGCAGGCTTGATTGATAAGGAAAACAGCAATCAGACAGATATGTGTTTTGAATGCTGCGTTTCGTGATGTCCGGATGTTTGGTCACACCTGTTGTCATCGGCATGCTTCACCCGAAAGGTTATCCCGGAATGATATCTCCCACCCCGCCAGCCGGGTTTGGCACGACGCGCGTCTACATGCCAAGTGCTTTCCAGAGCAGCAAAACATCGGCGGCATTCAGCAGGCTGTCATGGTTCATGTCCGCCAGCGCGGTCTCGCGCGCATCCGGCGTTTCCAGCCCCAGCACCAACTGCAGCAGCACCACCATGTCACCACTGTTGAGTGAGCCGTCGGGGTTACTGCGCGGCGCCACGTCGCCGGTGTCATCATGGTTGGGATCGGAACCGTAGATATTGACCTCGTCGCCGTCACCCAGGTGATCGCCGTCGCTGTCGGGAAGCAGCGGATCGGTTGTATACAGGTTCACCTCCTCGCCGTCGCCAAGCCCGTCGCCATCGCTGTCGGCATTATCGGGGAACGTTCCCAGAATAAGTTCCGTGGCGTTGTCCAGCCCGTCGCCGTCGATATCGTTGTCACAGGCGTCTCCTTGCCCGTCGCCGTCCAGGTCTGCCTGGCCGGGGTTCGAAACCTGTGGACAGTTGTCCACGACATCCGCCACGCCGTCGCCATCCGTGTCCACCGGGGTCCAGCCAACATCGAACAGCTGCTCATCGGTGAGATCGAGATCCGAGCCGAGGTTCGAGGTGATGTACGGTTCCATGAGCAGATTCGGACTGGCCGCGGTATCGAAGTGCGAAATCGACGAGCCGGGCTGGACCGGATTCGGGGCGTAGAGCCGGGCATGGCCGGCAGCGTCTGTGCCGCCGGTGAGATAACCCGTCGCGCCGGTCAGGACAGAAGGGCCGTCCCACACCACGTTGCCGGTGTTGGTGGCCGAGGCCTTGCGCTGGTTGTTGGTCATCTGATCCCAGTGTTTGCCGCTGGGGTTGTCCAGGGTGAAGTGCGAATAGATGTCCGGAATATTATTGAGGAACCTCCCGCTGCTCAGGGTGGTGAAGCCCGAGAAACCCAGGCCATGCGCGAACTCGTGCAGCAGCACCACCAGCAGGTCGATATCGCCGCCGTGGTTGTGATCGAAGCCGAGATACCAGTTGGTCCCGGAAAGGCAGTTGTTATTGTTGTCGATAGCGCTGTTGAAGGTCGCGCTGATGTCGTCATTGGCAGGAGCAAGATCCACACCGGCAAGTGCGTTCGCCAGCGCGGGGTGGTACCAGGTGTTGGACCGGGGTGCACCACTGAAGTCGCGGATAACGTAGGTGGCGCCCGCCGACCCCAGCACAGCGGAACTGGCGCTGCAGCTCAGGGGATCGAATTGCGCCTGGATGCGGATCGGCACGGTGCTCTTGATTGTTGCGCCCCAGGTATCTGCCGCCTTCTGGAACAGGTTCAGGCGCTGCTGTCCCAGGGTGGTCCCGCTGTTGCCGCCCACAGGGGTGACCGGAGTGGGGTCGTTGAAACCCTCGCCGGCGCCGTCCATGTTGACGATCACGAAGGTGGCAGCGGGGGCCGGTGACACCGCAAGCAGGCACAGCAGCAGAACCGGCAGCACCCGGCGCAGCAAACCGGCGGCAACCGGCCGTCGCTGCATCAGCGAACTGTCCCGTTTCCGGCGTGTTGTTCCCCCTGCAGCGCCGCTTCGGCCTGCGCCGGGGTGACGGCACAATTCACCGCGGCCTGTCCATCGGCGCCGACCGTCGCGACGGCCATGCTCTGGTAGCGCCCCTGCAGGTCGACGGCAACACCCCCGCCCGGCAGGACACGCTGTTGCAGCCCCGCGTCGGAGCGGTTCAGCCTGTGTTGTTCGGCGACAGACAGGCCGGGCGGCTGCACCCCTGCAGGCGGCGGTCCGAGCTGCCCCGTTTGCGGGTCGCGGTAAACCCGCATGCCCTGTGCCGCGATCGGTGTCTGAACTGCGGTTCCCGGCGGGGCTGCGGCCACACCGGAAGCGGCCGTGTCATCCCCGTTCCCCGCCGCCCTGCCCGGGTCCGCATGCAAGCTCAAAACGACGGCAAGGGTAATGCCGGATCCGACCACGAGGAAATTCTTCTTTAGCTGCATCTCCGTGCTCCTCCAGAAAACCCCGCTGGTAACCAATCCGGCAGGTACGTGCCACCGAACCTGCGGCGCCAGCGCAAATACCAGAGGGCAGAATATATATGGTTATGCCGGTTCAGTTAACCCTGGAAAAATGCGCTTGAATGAAAGAATCGGGATAAATATCCCGGTTAAGGTCCTGTAAATAATACAGCAGCAAAACACAGGCCAGGTTTGGACGTCACCGTGCGGCTGTAGATACAGCTGTTTACCGGCGCGAGTTCCGGGCCCGGCTGGTTGAACGACTCGTCACCGCCACCCTGTCTCCGGCCGGTTGCGCTGCAGCCCCTGTGCCAGCGTTCTGAACCGGGGAATTCACGACCAGGCGTGATGCTGCCGGGAACTCAAATACGCCGGGTCTTTTTCAAAAATATTGCACTCAGGTAAACAACGAGCAGTACCAGCAACGGCGCGGCCAGGACCGGCCGCAGCGCCTGGTCAGGCGACATGCCATGAAGATACCAGTACTTCCACACGGCGAGCACGTACACGGCAGCGAGCAGACCACAGGTGGTTCCGTACTCTTTTTTGATCACCCGTTTCCAGTCGAACTGGTAGTTTCCGAAGGTGCCAATAACCCCGCGAAAATTCGGCCAGAAACGCGGCACCGCCTTACAATAGGCTACGTACCCGTCTCCGAACTCCGACGCGAGAAAACGCTCCTCTTCCGCGACGATACTGAGATATACCAGCACAAAGAACGGAAACGCGCCGGCATAGAGCCAGGGAGAGCCATACATGAGACAAATACCGGCCGCGATGAGCAGGTTCCCCAGGTACATCGGATTCCGGACATGGGCGTAGATACCGTCAGTTACCAGGTCCCTGGCATACACCTTGTAGTCTTTTCCACCGCGCCTGATGTAAACCAGCCCGATCGTGAGCATGCGCACAAGCCCGCCTGCCAGCGCCAGCACGATCCCGATACCGGTGACATACAGGTCGAGCTTCGCATCGCCGAGGAACCAGGCCGGACGAACGACCAGCGCCAGAACCAGGAATATGAACGGAAACAACCCGTTCCGAAAACGAAAAAAGAAGTTCCCGATCCGGCTCATGATGCCGGAAGACGTTGCTGCCTGATTAGTCATGTTATGGAGATTTCTCCGCGAAAGTTATACCACTCGAAGAAGACTTCAGACACGCAAAATCCGTTCTCGTGAAGCAGCTGAGGGTTTTAATGAAAAGATACGCTGCGATTATACTTTCTGGCACTCAAAACCGCTGGAAAATTTCCCACGCTGAACACCCGCCAACAAAAGAAACCGGTTGCCAACTTTGATGAACAGTACATGAGAAACTCTGCCGCCTTTCTGGCAAGTCGAAACCCGGGAATCATCAGGTATGTGGCACAAATAGTAATCCAGCAACCTTAAATTTTTCTTAAGGAGGCAACGCTGATCAAGGCGTCATAGCGTCGACTGCACGAATGCCAGAGACAGAGTGCCTGCAGCAGGCACCCGGGCGATGCAGGAGCAGCTGCCGGGAATGAGGGAGTATGAAATCAGGCTGCCTCGAATTTTCGATTTAATATATGGCGTGACCGTGCTTGCTCCTGCAGAAGAAAAAACGTTATTTCGAGGTGACCATTATTGGGGCAGCAATGATTATGAATGAATCATGGGATTAAAGCGCACAACGGGCCGTTCCGGATTTTTTCGCGCCCTGTCACGTTATCTCCAGGCAGGCGTGACGCTCGACCGCGGGCTTTACCAGTGGGCGGAGCACCTGCCCCGGCACAACCGCAAACCCTTCCAGGCAACGGCACAGCAGGTGCAAAGCGGGCAGACGCTCGCAGATGCCGGACTCAGGACCGGCATTTTGCTGCCATGGGAAGCCAGGCTGCTCGCGCCCGGTAGCGCGCATGGCCGGCTGGACCGGGTGCTGGACGACCTGGCTGCTTACCACGAACAGGCGACAGACTGGTGGAACCGGCTGCGGCTGCGGCTACTTTTCCCGGGCGCCATTCTGGTGCTGGGTTTTCTGGCGTTGCCGCTGCCGCAACTGTTTACCGGACAATTCTCCGTCCAGACCTACCTGCTGCAGAACCTGCTGCTTGTCGCCATACTGCTTGCAGTTTGGAGCTTCCCGTGGACAAGGTGGAGCTGGCATGCGCTTGCAGACCTGGTTCTGCACTGCAAAACCATCAGCAACCCGGTCCGGGAATACCAGCGCTGGCGCTTTCTTCACCAGCTCGCGTCCCTGTATAACGCCGGGGTACCAATGCTGGACGCCTTGCCGATTGCCGTGAACAGCTGCGACTCGCCGCTGCTGCGAAGACGCTGGTCAATGATCGAAACGGCAGTCAGGCAAGGCAGCGGCGTCAGCGAGGCGCTGCGCCGCCATGGAGCACTGGATGACACGGGGTATGCGCTGCTGCTCGGGGGGGAGGCCTCGGGGCGTCTCGGCGACATGCTCTGTCACGAAACGCGCCGGCTCGGGCAGCACGTAGCCCTGTGGCGGGACGGCCTTGTCGAATGGCTCCCCCGCCTGGCCTATATTCTGGTGCTGGTGCTGCTGCTTAATCTCTAGGAGCCTGTCGGACTTAGGATGATTCTACTGCGGCGGTGGGAGAGCAGCCCAAATCGCCCCGATTTCTCGTTGCGTAGGATCCACTATGCGCCTCGAAATCGTGACAATTTGTTCTCACTCTCCCATCCGCCTCGCTACGAACCCCTAAGTCCGACAGGCTCCTAGGCCTGTTCCTGCAACCCCTCCAGCACCTGCCGGTAAAGCTCCGCATCCGCTTCGCTGTAGCAGCAGGCAATGATGCGTTCGAAACGGTCTGCGTATTCCAGCATGGCGGCGACGGCGATCTCCGCGGCCTGCTGCTTCGGAAACCCGTAGACACCGGTGCTGATCGCGGGAAAGGCGATGCTGCACACCCCGTTTTCCAGGGCAGTTTCGAAACTGTTCCGGTAGCAGGCCTGCAGCAGTGCCGCTTCGTAGTTATCGCCGCCCTGCCATACCGGACCGACGGTATGGATGACACGCCTGGCAGGCAGATCGAACCCTGGGCTGATCTTCGCCTCGCCGGTGCGGCAGCCGTTCAGGGTGCGGCAGAATTGCAGCAGCAGCGGCCCTGCGGCGCGGTGAATGGCGCCGTCCACACCGCCTCCGCCGAGCAGGCTGCTGTTCGCCGCGTTGACGATCGCGTCGACATCCAGCGTGGTAATGTCCGCGGTA
Source organism: uncultured Gammaproteobacteria bacterium (assembly GCA_963824045.1). Taxonomy (GTDB): domain Bacteria; phylum Pseudomonadota; class Gammaproteobacteria; order UBA9214; family UBA9214; genus UBA9214. Next base: position 44,230 of record CAWGNW010000015.1, read on the forward strand.
ATGATCTCGATCATGGCGGTCTCCGGGTGTTCCGTTGCGCGACAGTATACCGCGTCCTCGCGGCCAAACATTCCCGCAAAGCTGTGCTAGAGTAAGGCCGCAATTGCCATGGATTTCGAGGGATAAACATGCCGCGCCTGATCACACTCTCGCGAGCCGCACGCCTGGTGGGCGTCAAACGGGGAACCTTGCAGCAGAAAATCCAGCAGGGTGAGTTGCGCACCTTTGAGGGCGAACTGCTGCTGGCAGACCTGCTGCACGCCTACCCGCAAACGCAGGTCGAAGACACCACCATGCTGGAGCGCGTCGGGCATATCATGGAGCAGGCGGTCAACAAGATCGTCCGTCCCGATGAGGACATGCCGGACTACAACACCCTCGCCGCGCGCATCCTGTCTCTGGGGCGGGAACTGGCGCAGGCCCGGCAGGACGCCCGCCGCTATCGCGAGCTGGTCGCAGACCTGCAGCAAAAGCTGGCGGAGCTGGCCCGCAGCGCCGATGAGGCGGGGGCCCTGCATCTGGGCAAGCTGCAGGACTGGCTGCAACAGGCAATCGCGGCCACCGAGACTCACAAGGATGACTCGCAGGACATTGCAAGAGAGGCCTTGCTGCGCGTCATAGCTGCCCAGGTCCGCATTCTGCCCAGCGGGCACGAGTTCTTTATCGAGGGCTCCGACTCCATACTCGAGGCCGGACTGCGCAGCGGTCTGGCGCTGAACTACGGCTGCAGCAACGGCAATTGCGGTCTCTGCAAGGCCAAGGTCGTTTCCGGCCAGGTCGGCAAGGTTCGTGATTATGACCACGTCCTCTCGGAAACCGAAAAAGGACTGGGCTACATCCTCACCTGCTGCAACACTGCCGTCACCGACGTCGTGCTGGAAGCCGAGGAAGCCGCAGGCACCCATGACATCCCCCTCCAGGAAATTGATATTCGCGTGAAGAAGGTTGAGGTGCCCGACGAGCACGTCATATTGCTGCAGGCCAGGACACCACGAACCCGGCGCTTGCGTTTCCTCGCCGGCCAGTACCTGTCACTGGAAATACCGGGTGTGCCACCACGCGATTGCGCCATCGCCAGCTGCCCCTGCGATGACATGAACCTGCAGTTCCACCTGCCGACCAGGGCGGGCGATCCGTTCAGTTCAGCAACTGCGCGAATGCGTGAAGACCAACACCAGCATTCACATCAAGGGGCCGCGGGGAGAATTCACGCTGGACGAGGATTCGCCACGCTCCCTGATCTTCATTGCGTGCGACACCGGATTCGGCCCCGATCAAGAGCCTGGTGGAGCACGCCATGGCCCTGGATGTCGCCGAACATCTGCACCTGTGCTGGATTAGCGACACCGGGAAACAGCCACTATGCGGGCAACCTGTGCCGGGCCTGGGAGGATGCCCTGGACAATTTTCACTACACCGCCCTGGAGGCGGATTCGGAAGCGGCAGTAGCCGGCTTGCTGGTGGAATACCTGCAGGCAACGGGAGACCCCGGGCAGTATGACTGCTATGCCTGCCTGCCGGAGTCATTACTGGAAGTTGCCGAAACCGTCCTGACCGGCAGCGGCATACCGGCAGCACAACTGCGACTGGAACCGCTGCGCAGCTAAACTGGAAAGTTAAAGGGTTAAAGGTGTCAGCTTTCGATTCAAAGAAAAAGGTTCCTGACACCTTTAACTTTCAGGTAAAACGCTAACGGGTAATCGCGGGAGCAGGTTATTTGACGATCTTCAGATCCGGTTTCCTGCCCGTCTTGCGGCCGGAACCATCATCATGCCCGGGGCGCCGTCGTCGTCGGAAAACACCATGCCCCGGCCATTTTCCTTGGCATAGACGGCCATCACCGCTGCGACCGGCACGTAGACGTCGGTGGCGATCCCGCCGAAGCGGGCACGAAAGCCGATGGCATCATTGCCAAGCATCAGGCCCTCGACGGCCTGCGGACTGATATTCAGGACGATCTTGCCGTTCTGGCCCTGCTGGGCAGGAACATCCACGCCATCACCCTCCATATCCACCAGCAGGTGGGGAGTCATCTCGTTATCGAGAATCCATTCGTGAATGGCGCGAATGAGGTAGGGACGACTGGAATTCATACGGTAACGTTACCGGTAATTCAGGTCCATGACCACAGTTGCTACGGGAAGACGGGGATACCTGGCGGTCTCGCGCAGCGGCGGGCTACTCCCGCATCTCGCGTTCCGCTTCCGAGAGACTGGCCTGGAAGGTGTCGCGCGCGAACATGCGCTCGGCATATTCGACCACCGGCCTGGCCTGCCGCGGCAGCTCGACGCGATAACTCATCAGTCGCCACAGAATCGGCACGATAGTGGCATCGACCAGGGAAAATTCGTCACTGAGGAAAAACGGCCTGGCGCCGAACACCTCGGCACTTGCCGTAAGGCTGTCACGCAATTCCTTGCGCGCCTTGGCAGAGGTCTTCTCGCCCTTGGACTCCAGCGCCGGCACCAGCTGGTACCAGTCCTGCTCGATGCGGAACAGCGCCAGCCGGGTACGCGCCCGCGACACCGGGTCAACCGGCATCAGGGGCGGGTGCGGAAAGCGCTCGTCGAGGTATTCCATGATCGCGCGCGGGTCATACAGCACCAGCTCGCGATCCACCAGGGTCGGCACGGTATTGTAGGGATTCAGGTCGATGAGGTCTTCCGGCTTGGTGCCGCTGTCGACATCGATGATCTCGACCGTGATTCCCTTCTCGGCCAGCACCATGCGTACACGGTGACTTTGTGGACAGGTTGCAGATGAAAACAGATTCATAACAGATCGACGGTTGGCTACCAGTGCCATAAGGCATCCTCGGTTTAACGACGCTGAATCCCTACTCCGGTTTCAGCCCCTAGTGAACGTCTTTCCAGTATTCCCGTTTCAGCAGGTAGGCAAGCACCAGGAACAGAAACAGGAACATTAGAACCTTGACGCCCAGCGCGCGCCGCTCATGCTTTGCCGGTTCGCCCATGTAGTCGAGGAAATTCACCAGATCACGTATGGCCCGATCGTATTCCTTGGGCGTCAGCAGCCCGGGCTCCACCAGTTCCAGATCCACGACCTTGGTTTCCTTGCCATCGTGGTCCTTGACAGTGGTGATGATCGGCTCCTGCCAGCCCTGCAGCTCCCACAGGACATCCGGCATGCCGACGTCCGGGAAGACCAGGTTATTCACACCGATGTGGCGGGAATCATCGAGGTAGAAACTGCGCAGGTAGGTATACAGCCAGTCGACGCCGCGCGCACGTGCAATCACGCTCAGATCGGGCGGCACCGTGCCGAACCATTCCTTGGCATCCGCAGGCGCGGTCGCCACCGTCATCAGTTCGCCGACCTTGCCACCGGTGAACATCAGGTTCTCGCTCACCAGTTTTTCGCTGATGCCGAGGTCCTTGCCCATGCGCTCGTAGCGCATCAGGGACGCCGAGTGGCAGCTCAGGCAGTAGTTGACGAACAGGCGCGCGCCGCGCTGCAGCGACTGCGTGTTGGTCGGATCGATATTGGCCTTGTCAAGGTGGATACCTTCACCGCCGGCCGCAAACGCCCAGACCGGGGCCAGTGCCAGTAATAACAACGAATAGTTGTTTCTTCATGATGTCACCCTGTCCGGGACCGGCTTGGTCTTCTCAAAGCCCGGGATGATTAACAATGCGGCAAAGAAACCGAAGTACAGCACGCTGAACAGGCGCGCAAAGTTGGTCATCACCGGCGTGGCCGGCTGGGTACCGAGGTAACCCAGGGCAACGAAACTGACGACGAACACCGCGACAGCAATCTTGTAGATCGTGCCGCGGTAACGGATCGACTTCACCGGACTGCGATCCAGCCAGGGCAGCAGGAACAGCGCGAAGATCGCACCGCCCATGGCCACCACGCCGAGGAACTTGTCCGGCACCGCACGCAGGATCGCGTAGAACGGGGTGAAATACCACAACGGCACGATATGCGTCGGTGTCTTCAGCGGATCGGCCGGGATGAAGTTATCCCGCTCCAGGAACCAGCCACCCATCTCGGGCATGAAGAACACCACGCTGGAGAAGACGATCAGGAACACCGCCACGCCGACGATGTCCTTGACCGTGTAGTACGGATGGAAGGGAATGCCGTCCAGCGGGATGCCGTTCGCGTCCTTGTTCTTCTTGATCTCGACGCCGTCCGGGTTGTTGGAGCCGACTTCGTGCAGTGCCAGGATGTGCAGCACGACCAGCGCCAGCAGCACGATCGGCACGGCAATCACGTGGAAGGCGAAGAAGCGGTTCAGGGTGGCGTCGGCAATCACGAAGTCGCCGCGAATCCACAGTGCCAGCGAATCGCCGATGCCCGGGATGGCGCCGAACAGCGAGATGATCACCTGCGCGCCCCAGTAGGACATCTGGCCCCACGGCAGCAGGTAGCCCATGAAGGCCTCGGCCATCAGGCAGACGTAGATGATCATGCCGAAGATCCAGATCAGTTCCCGGGGTTTCTTGAAGGAACCGTAGATCAGGCCGCGGAACATGTGCAGGTACACGACGATGAAGAAGAACGAGGCGCCGGTGGAGTGCATGTAGCGGATCAGCCAGCCCCAGTTCACGTCGCGCATGATGTACTCGACGGAATTGAAGGCCAGCGTCGCATCCGGCTTGTAGTTCATGGTCAGCCAGATACCGGTGATAATCTGGATCACCAGCACCATCAGCGCCAGGGAGCCGAAGTAGTACCAGAAGTTGAAGTTCTTCGGTGCGTAGTATCTTGCCAGGTGGTCATACCACATGCTGCTGAGCGGGAAGCGCGCATCGATCCAGCCCAGCAGGCCGCCCTGCCATTTTTCACTCGTATTGCCAGCCATTATGCGACCCCCTCATCTTCACCGACCAGGATCTCGTCCTCGCTCAGGTAGCGGTGTGGTGGAACTTCCAGGTTGAGCGGCGCCGGAACACCCTTGTAAACGCGGCCCGCGAGATCGAAGCGGGAGCCGTGACAGGGACAGAAAAACCCGCCCTTCCAGACATCGCCGCCGAGGTCCGCCGCGCCGACATCCGGGCGATAGGTCGGTGAGCAGCCCAGGTGGGTGCAGATACCGATCAGCACCAGGATTTCCGGCTTGATGGAACGCCATTCATTCTGTGCATAGGGCGGCTGCTGCGGTTCGCATGGACTCCGGGTCGCGCAACTGGTCGTCCAGCGTCGGCAGGGTCTCGAGCATCGACTCGGTGCGGTTGACGATCCATACCGGCTTGCCGCGCCATTTGACGCGAATCATCTGCCCCGGCTCGAGCTTGCTGATGTCCGCGCGGACCGGCGCGCCGGCTGCGCGCGCCTTGGCGCTGGGTTGCATGGAAGAAATAAAAGGCACCAGAACGAAACCGACTCCGACTGCGCCGACGACCGTGGTTGCTGCCGTCAGAAATCGGCGTCTGCCGGTATTGGTCTCATCGCCACTCATACGGGCAATCTCCAGATTATTTAAAGAAACTGAGTAGTTAGGTGCAAATTTCGGGCCATTGCACGGCGCGAGATTTCACTAAACTAAATCGGAATATTCTAATTTGTTTCATGAACGCATCCAAGAACCGCATAGGATGGTCTAACTCCCCGACAAGGTCAAGGGGTGAACCGGAATCAAGGCAGAAATCGGTACTGTTTTTTGACACCCGGTTCCTGGATTTGCCGACATCAGACGGGTTATCGATATCGATGAATTGGTGCGAGATACCGAAATGTGCCCGCCAGATGCTCCCCCAGCGCCTGCACCCCGTAGCGCTCGGTTGCATGATGCCCGGCCGCAAAATAATGAATGCCGCGTCTCCCGCGCGATGTGTACGGTCTGCTCGGAAATCTCGCCGCTGATGAAGGCATCCAGTCCCGTGCCGACCGCCGGCATCGATATAGGACTGCGCCGCCCCGGTACACCAGCCCACGGTCTTGAATCCGGCGCCGCCGCGCCGGGAATGTGCTGCGGCGCCCGCCCAAGCCGGTGATCGATCAGCGCCGGCCAGCGCCGCAGCCGTCGAGCGCTGGGGACAATTGTCCGTACTGCCCCAGTTGCAGATCCGGCTCGCTGCCGAAGCTGCCCTCAGGCATTCAAGCCCGAGCGACACGGGCCAGCTGCGCGTTATTGCCCAGTCCGGGATGCGCATCCAGCGGCAAATGGTAGGCCAGCAGGCTGATATCCGGCCCCGAGCAGGCGGCGCAGGCGATGCGCTTCATGCCGGTGATGCAGGCATCCTCGCCCTTCCAGAAATAACCGTGGTGCACCAGCAGTGCATCGGCCTGGGCTTCGATTGCGGCCTCGATCAGCGCCATGCTGGCGGTCACGCCACTGACCAGCCGCCGTACCTCACTGCGCTGCCCTCGACCTGCAGGCCATTGGGACAATAGTCCCGGAATCCGCCAATGTCGAGCAGGGTATTCGTATATTCAACCAGGTCCTTCAGGGTTATTGCCATGGCGTCATTACCTGTTCATGTGAAGTCGCTTTATACATACAATGGCCACCTGACAACAACGCGTCCTCACCCATGGCGATCCTCAAATTCCTCTCGTTCATTGCCCAGACGATCACTGCCGGGCTGGCTGCCGCCTTCCTGTACATCCTGCTGGTACAGCCGGACCTGCTGCGCAGCAGCGGCAATGTCGTCGAGGTCCGGGAAACAATACAACAGGGAACGCCGGCAGCACACCGTGGGCGGCGAAGCCACCGCACAGCACGAGTCGGGCCCGGTCTCCTACGCGGACGCGGTTGCACTGGCCGCCCCCGCCGTGGTCAACGTCCAGACCGCCAAGGTCATCACGCGGCGGGTCCATCCCCTGCTGGACGACCCGATTTTCCAGCAATTCTTCGGCGACCGCTTCAAACAGTCGCGCAAGGCGATCCAGACCAGCCTGGGTTCCGGGGTGATCATCAGCGCGCAGGGCTACGTCCTCACCAACAATCATGTCATCGACGGTGCCGACGAGATCCAGGTGGTGCTGGCGGACGGCCGCAGCTCACGTGCGACCGTGGTGGGAACCGATGTCGACACCGATCTGGCCGTGCTGCACATCGAGGTCGACAACCTGCCCAGCATCGTCATCGGTGATTCGAGCAAGCTGCGCGTCGGCGATATCGCGCTTGCCATCGGCAACCCCTTCGGGGTGGGCCAGACCGTGACCCTCGGCATCATCAGCGCCACGGGACGTGATCAGCTGGGCATTACCGCCTACGAGGAATTCATCCAGACCGATGCAGCGATCAATCCCGGCAATTCCGGCGGCGCCCTGATCAACTCCGCGGGCGAGCTGATTGGCATCAACTCGGCCATCTACAGCCGTTCCGGCGGCTCCCAGGGCATCGGTTTCACGATTCCGATCAGTCTCGCCAAGGGTGTCATGACACAGATTATCGAACAGGGCCACGTCGTGCGCGGCTGGCTGGGCATCGAGGCGCAGGACCTGACACCACAACTGGCTGAAACCTTCGGTGCCGGCACCACCAACGGCGTGCTCATAGCCGGCGTGCTGAGTGATGGACCCGCCGACAAGGCCGGGGTGCTGCCCGGCGACATCGTCACCGCGATCAACGACGAGGTGGTGACCAATGCAACCGCCGCAATGAAAACGATCTCGGATCAGCATCCCGGCAGCGTAATCCGGCTGGGGGGAACCCGCGAGGGAAAGGCATTCAGCCTCAGCGTAACAGTCAGCGAACGCCCGGGAAATACCCGCGACGGTGCGGCACATAACTGATCTCAAGACATTCGACGGCCATCAAGCAAGGATTAAGCGGAAAGCTTGCACAGGTCTGCCCGGCGGCACGGCCCCCCAAGGAATCAGGCCCGACAACATGGAGAATCCATCAAGACTCGTTTCGAGACAGATACAGCGGGTCATGTTATCTCGGGAACCCTGGTGAATTGCTGCATTCAGAGGACCCTTGACTGATCCTGCAATCCGAATGTTGTGACTCCTATTGCAAATCGAGCTGGCTGGCCCGGAATTTTCACAAGGCGGTGGCAGACCGCAGGCTGTTGGGGAGATTGAGTGAATCCAATCATTGCATAAATCCTGCTGCAGGAGCACCCCAATGGGCATAAATACCCCGGTGGGCACAAGCGCCGTCCTTCGGCGCGATCGCGGCCAGTACCCGGAAAACGGGCATAAAGAGGCCGCTCCTGCAGTACAGGTCCAGGACCGCACTACCGGTGAATTCCGGAATCACTACACCGGGATGTATCTCGTCCTGTATATCAACTGTCGAAGCCGGATTACGCCCCGGGATAATGCAACTATCGGGTGAATGCTGCTTGACGCAGAAACAGGGCATTTCCCCGGGGTGCCTGTCCAGGTCCTGACTGGTTCTCGCGCGCCTGAGCCTGCATCGCTCAAGCGCCTGCTGCTACCGCCTTCGCGCCGGGGAGGCTTCCGGACTCCCGATTTCACGCGACTGCTCCATGCGTTTTCCTGCCCCCTGCACCCCTGCAGTCGTATGCCAGCAGCCGGGAGCCTGTGACAAATCCGGACCAGCCCGGCGTCAGTAGCGTGCGAGGTCGCTACAACCCGATTTCCGGTGTCTCGACACCGCTGCGCAGGGTGCGTACAAACGCCGCCAGAAGGTCGGCTGTGTGGCTGCGCTCCCGGGAAAGCAGTTGCTGAATCAGTTGCTGCAGATCCTCGAAATGTGCATCGCTGATGTGCTCGCGCGCCGTGTCATCCAGTGATTCCCTGAAGCGTTCGACAGCCTCTCTTGCCAGTTCCTGATGATGATCGCTCATGCCGTCCCCCGAAGTCACAATGATTGTGGCGATGATAGCAGTTCACTTTCGCCGTGTGCATGGCATCACGGCAGCGGTTCAGCCCTGTGCCCGGGCGGCCGGCAGGAGTTTCGCCAGGGCGGCGAGAAAGAGGTGGTTTTCCTCCGCCGTGCCCACGGTGACGCGCAGGCAGTCGCCCAGCGCCGGTGCCGAGCCGTCCAGGATCTTGATCAGGATACCGGCATCGCGCAGACCCGCATGGATGGCGGGCGCCTGCCCGCGCGGTACGCGAAACAGGAGGAAATTGGCCTCGCTGGGGTAAACCGTGAGCTGCGGCAGTGCCTGCAGGCCGGCGAACAGGTCGGCGCGATCCTGGCGTATCAAGCCCGCCTGCAGGTCGAACACAGACTTGTGCTGCAGCGCGAAGCGGCCGGTGGCCTGGTTCAGCGAACCCAGGTTGTAGGGCAGCCGCGTCTTGTCGATCTGCTCCAGCCAGTCGGGTGCACCGGCCAGCATACCGAGGCGCAAGCCCGCGAGGCCCATCTTCGAGACCGTGCGCAGTACCAGCAGGTTGTCGTGTTGCGGCAACTCCGCCATGAAGCTCGCGTCGGTGAAGGGTGCATAGGCCTCGTCTATCACCACCAGACCGGGGGCCTCGTCCAGTATCTGCCGGATTAGTCCGGCATCGAACAGGTTGCCGCTCGGATTATTGGGATAGGCCAGGAAGATCACCGCGGGCTGGCGCACTGCGATCGCCTCCAGCATGGCGGCAGCGTTCAGGGAAAAATCCTCCTGCAGCGGCACGCCGGCGAATGACATGCCGGCTACCAGCGCCAGCTGGCGATACATCACGAAGGTCGGCTCCGGCGCCAAAACCACCCGACCGGGGGCGGCAAGCGTCTGGATGATCATCTGGATCAACTCGTCGGAACCGTTGCCGAGGACCACCGCGGCTGCCTCCGGCACGTCCATGGCCTTGCGCATGGCGGCCTGCAGGCCACCCGCGCCCGGATCGGGGTAGCGGTTCAGCGAGATCGACTGCAATGCCGCGCACCACTCCGTACGCAGTGAATCCGGCCACGACCAGGGGTTTTCCATGGCATCGAGCTTGATCAGGTCGCCGGGATCCGGCACGTGGTAGGCCGTGAGCGCCTGAATCTCGGGGCGGACTAGTCTCGCGATCTTGTCTTGTGAGTCCATAACGCTACCGCGAGAAGTAAAAAGTGAAAGGTGAAAAGTGAATAGCAGTATTCTGCCTGCGCGACACCTGAATCTTCCTGTTCACTTTTTCACTCCTCACTTCTCACTTTTCACTTCTCACTTTTTTGACTTTTCACTTTCAATCCGGACTTCCGCCGAACGTGCATGCGCGGTCAGGCCCTCGCCGTGCGCCAGCACCGCCGCTGTTTTGCCCAGGGTACTTGCACCCTGCGCGGAACACTGGATCAGGCTGGAACGTTTCTGGAAATCGTAGACGCCCAGCGGCGATGAAAAGCGCGCCGTGCGCGAGGTGGGCAGCACGTGATTGGGGCCGGCGCAGTAGTCACCCAGCACCTCGGCCGTGTAGCGTCCCATGAAGATCGCGCCGGCGTGACGTATTTGCGCCGCGACTGTCTGCGGGTCCTCGATGGACAGTTCCAGGTGTTCCGGCGCCACCTTGTTGGCCACCGCAATGGCCTCCGACATGTCGCGCACCTGGATCAGTGCGCCCTGCCCCTGCAACGAGGCGCGGATGATCTCGGCGCGCGGCATCTCCGGCAGCAGCCGCTCGATGCTGGCACTGACGCGATCGAGAAATTCCGCGTCGGGCGAGACCAGCAATGACCGGGCATCCTCGTCATGCTCTGCCTGGGAAAACAGGTCGATCGCGATCCAGTCCGGATCGGTATTGCCATCGCAGATCACCAGGATCTCGGACGGCCCCGCGATCATGTCGATGCCCACCTTGCCGAACACCATGCGCTTGGCGGTCGCCACATAGACGTTGCCGGGACCGACGATCTTGTCCACCGCCGGCACGGTTTCGGTACCGTACGCCAGTGCGGCCACGGCCTGGGCACCGCCGATGGCAAACACCCGGTCGACACCGGCAATCGCAGCCGCCGCCAGCACCATGTCGTTGACCTCGCCCCCCGGCGTCGGCACTACCATAATGAGTTCCGCCACGCCGGCCACCTTGGCCGGGATGGCGTTCATCAGCACAGACGAGGGATAGGCCGCCTTGCCGCCCGGCACGTACAGGCCGGCGCGGTCCATGGGCATCACCTGCTGGCCCAGCAGGGTGCCGTCGGCCTCGGTGTAGGACCATGATTCCAGCCGCTGGTGAGCTGCGTAGGCACGCACCCGCTCCGCCGCCAGTTCCAGCGCCGCGCGCTGCTCCGCCGGGATGCGTTCCAGCGCCAGCCGGCAGTCCGCCAGCGGGATCTCCAGTCCGGCGGCATTGGTCACACTGCGGCGATCGAAACGCTGCGTGTATTCCAGCAGGGCTGCATCGCCGCGGCTGCGCACCTCGTTGATGATGTCCCGCACCACGGTCTCCACCGCCATGTCGCTCGTCTGCTCCCAGTCGAGCAGTTTCTCCAGCGCCGCATCGAAACCAGCGTCCCGGCTGTTTAATCGGATTATTTCAGGCATAGGTAGTTAGCTGTTTGAGTACACCAGTAGCGGTAAAAAATGTGAAATGTGAAAGGTAAAAGGTAAAAAGTAAAGGGCAATATTCTGCCTGCGCGATATCTGAATCATCCTGTTCACCTCTCACCTCTTACTCTTCACTTTTTTCACCTCTCACTTCTCACTTTTCACTTCTCACTTCTCACTTCTCACTTCTCACTTCTCACTTCTCACTTCTCACTATCCACTTCTCACTATCCACTTCTCACTAATAATCCGGCAAGTTGTCAGGATTTCCTGCCAGGCAGGTTCCCTGCGGGGCGCGGGTCCTGCCCGGCATCATAATGCCCGGCATGGGAAGAAGAAATTTGAGATGAGTTCCCGTCACTATGTCTTTCCTGGCATTTTGATTACACCCTGTTCCTGCGCCTTTTCTGACCGGTTCTTGTAGAACATGAGAATAGCCTCCGCTGTATCGGATATCAGAAACTCCGCCCACGGCCTGGCGTACCAGTTAAAGCGTGTGCTGACCCTGAACTTGACCGATATATCCAGACGCGTGCCGCCCGCCTCTGGTGTCAGGGTGTACGAGGTGTCGTCGAGATCGAAATAGCGCCCGCCAATTTCGACATGTTCATCCATTGATCCCGGAGGAAAAGAATTCGCATCGAAGAGGTACCTCCACGCGATATGGCGCCCTTCTTCCCAGGCCGTAATTTCCTCGTCGAACGTCACGCCCCGCTGCCAGACAAGACGCCGCATGCCGCCGACACCCGGCTGCAGGGTTCGCGCCTCGACCGGATACGGAACACCGATCCGGTAGGCAAACCCGCCGGCCAGTTCGGCTGGCTTGATATCAGTCGGATAGTTAATGTAGTGCCACACAACACCTGATGGAGCCGCGACATGGATACTGCGCTGGATTTCCGCAAAGCCACCGGGGATCGGCTGCCCCGTTTCGCCAATGGCCACCAGGAACGGCAGCAGCGCAAGACTGTTGACCGCATACACCGGCTTCCGATACAGCCGGCATATCATGCCCATGACAACGCCGCCGACCGATCCAAACAGGAGGAACAACGGTGTTGCCATGACGATGCATATTGAGCCTTCCAGGAGCGTAATTGCCGACCCGAGCACGCAGATAAGGACCGACCACCAGGGAGCGAATATATAATACTGTACTGACCTGCGCAGCTGTTTCTCGGCCAGGTAGACCGTAATTGCACCGATAGCGACCGGGACAAGTATTGCAAAAGCGATTGAGACGGTTTCAAACGACACCAGGCCGGCAGCAACCTCACCAGAGAAAACAAGACGAAGCACCAGGCCATATATGGCACCACCAAGCAACGGGTACCACACTGAAAACGGAAGCCAGCCATGTCGAGTGGCCGCCCCGGCATCCTGCTGTTCTGGTTCCTGGTCATCCATTGTTACTTCCAGCAGTGAAAGTGCGAAGTGAGAAGTGAAAGGTGAAAGGTGAAAGGTAAATGGTAGTATTCTGCCTGCGCGACATCTGAATCCTCATGTTCACCACTCACTTCTCACCTTTCACTTCTCACTTCTCACCTTTCACTTCTCACTTCTCACCTTTCACTTCTCACTTCTCACTTCTCACCTTTCACTTCTCACTTCTCACCTTTCACTTCAGAAACTCTATGACGATCTTTTCATCCCGCCTGAATTTAAGCCAGCCAAACACACCAGGAACAACCACCACCACGAGGGTTGCAAGCACGACCTGGATAGCTTCATTGTCGATAATGTCTCTCATTTGGTACCGGGGACAGTCCCGTATGGCATGCGCCTGAATCCTGAGCCTGAGAAATTGCCACGGGGTAATCGAGGGTCAGCGGACTGGATCAATGCTTTTCAGTGACCCCCGAAAATTTGGTGACATATTCCCCGCACCTGTTCTAGACCAGCCGTATTGACGATGCTCGCCAAAGTACCTTGCGGTATATCCATCCCTGGCCTGCAGGGCAGCGCATCCGTTCCGCTTGCGACATGAGTACGCAGCTTGCCCCGATCGTCCCACTTTAGTACAGCCCGGTAATCAGACCGGATCCTGGTGAATGATCACGTCCGCCAGGGGGAATGCCTGGTGGATGGCCTGCTCGACGCGATCGGTGGCGGCATGCGCCTCGCCCAGCGAGAGTTCCGCATCGAGTTCGAGGTGCAACTGGATGATCTCCTTCGCACCCGATTGGCGGGTACGCAAGTCATGCAGGCCGCGCACCTGCGGCTCGGCGCGTGCAAGTTGCTTCACCCGTTCACGCATTGCATCGGGCAGTTCGCGGTCGATGAGCTGGTGAAATGCATCGTGCCCGATGTGCCAGGCGCCATAGCAGATATAAATCGCCACCAGGATACCGAAGATCGGGTCGAGTGCCGGCCACCCGAGATGAGCCAGCGCCAGCGCGGCGATGGTACCCAGGTTGGTCAATAAATCCGTTGTATAGTGCAGGGAGTCGGCACGCACAATCGTCGAGCGGGTAAGGCGGATAACATGGCGCTGTATGAGCAGCAGCACTATCGTGGCCGCGACGGCAAAAGCCATTACGATGTACGCGATCATCACAGCCTCGACCGGCCGTGGGTGCAGCAGGCGGTCGACGGCATTCAGCACGAGGAAGACTGCTGAACCGGCAATGAATGCGGCCTGGGCCAGCGCGGCAAGCGGCTCTACCTTGCCATGTCCAAAACGGTGTTCCTCGTCCGGGGGCTGCAGCGAAACACGCACCGCCACCAGGTTGAGCAGCGAGGCCGCCACGTCCATGAGCGAATCAACGAAGGAGGCAAGTACGCTGATCGAGCCTGTCATCAACCAGGCTGCTGCCTTGCCCACGATTAACAGCGTCGCCGTAACGACAGAGGCCGTGGTGGCAAACCTGAGAAGTCGCCCGGTATCAACGGGTCTGGTGCTTTCGTTCATTTTATAAAGGGGGACAGATCACGGTTTGTGAAAATTCAACCGCCCGCCACCGCCGCCTTCACCCGTGCAATGAAATCCGTGATCCGTGCATGTTTCATTTTCATCGCAGCCTTGTTGACGACCAGCCGCGAGCTGATGTCGGCGATGTGTTCCAGCGGGACCAGGCCATTGGCCCTGAGCGTGTTGCCGGTGTCGACCACGTCCACGATCAGGTCGGCAAGGCCCACCAGCGGGGCCAGTTCCATGGAGCCGTACAGCTTGATGATCTCGACCTGCTCGCGGCGGTCGGCGTAGTAGCGCCGCGTGCTCTGCACGTACTTGGTGGCGACGCGCAGCCGGTGCGGTGTGGTCTTCGGTTCTTTCGGGCCGGCCACCATCAGACGGCAGCGGGCGATCTTCAGGTCCAGCGGTTCGTACAGGCTGTCGCTGTCATACTCCAGCAGCACGTCCTTGCCGGCGACACCCAGGTCGGCGGCCCCGTAGGCGACATAGGTCGGTACATCAGACGCGCGGATGATGACCAGCTTGACGTCATCGTGATTGGTATCGAGGATCAGCTTGCGGCTCGTTTCCGGGTCATCGACCGGGGTGATGCCGGCCGCTGCCAGCAGCGGCAGCGTTTCCTTGAAGATACGGCCCTTGGAAAGCGCGATGGTCAGGCGACTGTTCATGGGTGACAAGTTTCCGGGAGACAAGGAGAATTTACAAGCCGCGCCCGCTTGAGTAAAAGTGAGAAGTGAATGGTAAAAAGTGAAAAGGAAGATTCAGATGTCGCGTTACCCGGATACGCCCATGCACTTTTCACCTGTCACTTCCCACTTTTTCACTTCTAACTTGTCACTTCTAACTTTTCACTTCTGACTTTTCACTTTTCACTATTACTCCGGCACCCGGCGGATATTCGCACCCAGCTGCGCCAGCTTTTCCTCGATCCGTTCGTAGCCGCGGTCAATATGATAGATGCGGTCGACGACGGTCTCGCCCCTGGCCACCAGTCCCGCCAGCACCAGGCTCGCGGATGCACGCAGATCGGTTGCCATCACCGGCGCCCCGGTCAGCTGCGGCACCCCGGTACAGATGGCAGTATTGCCCTCGAGCCGGATCTTCGCACCCATGCGCTGCATTTCCTGGACATGCATGAAGCGGTTCTCGAACACCGTTTCGGTGATGGTGCCAGTACCCTCGGAAACCGCGTTCAGGGCCGTGAACTGGGCCTGCATGTCGGTCGGGAACGCCGGGTACGGCGCGGTATGCACATTGACCGCCTGTGGTCGCCGCCCCCGCATGTCGAGCTCGATCCAGTCCTCGCCCACAGTGATATCGGCGCCCGCCTCGCGCAGGGTCTGCAGCACGGCATCCAAGATCGCCGGGCAGGTGTCCTTGAGCTTCACATGGCCGCCGGTCATGGCAGCGGCAACCAGGTAGCTGCCGGTCTCGATGCGGTCCGGCAACACGCTGTATTCCGTGCCGTGCAGGGAATCCACCCCCTGTATCTCGATGGTGTCGGTACCGGCTCCCGAGATGTTTGCGCCCATCTGGTTCAGACAGTTCGCCAGATCGGTCACCTCCGGTTCGCGTGCCGCATTCTCGATCAGCGTGGTCCCGTCTGCCAGCGATGCCGCCATCATCAGGTTCTCGGTGCCGGTCACGGTGACGATATCCATCACCAGCCGCGCACCATGCAGCCGCTTGACACGCGCCTTGATATAGCCGTTTTCCACCTCGATACTGGCCCCCATCGCCTGCAGGCCCTTGATATGCAGGTTGACGGGCCGCGAACCGATCGCGCAACCACCGGGGAGCGAAACATCGGCGCGTCCGAAGCGCGACAACATCGGCCCGAGCACCAGAATGGAAGAGCGCATGGTGCGCACCAGTTCGTAAGGCGCGTACAAAGACTTGATGGGCCGGACATCCACCTCGATATCCATGTTCTCGTTGAGCATCAGCTGGACGCCCATGCGGCCCAGCAGCTCCATGGTGGTGGTCACGTCGTGCAGATGCGGAACATTGCGGATCACCACCGGACTGTCCGCCAGCAATGTCGCCGCCATGATGGGCAGGACGGCGTTCTTGGCCCCGGACATGCGTATCTCGCCCGCCAGCCGGGCACCACCCTTGATTATGAGCTTGTCCAAGACAGGTCCCCGTTATTGTATGCGCGGCTGGCTGGCCCAGTCCTCGGGCGTATAGGTATGCAATGCAAGGGCATGGATCTCGCCGCCCATACGGTCGCCGAGCGTACCGTAGACAAGTTGATGCTGTTTGACCAGGGAACAGCCGGTGAACTGCCCGCTGATGACGATGGCCTCGAAGTGGTCTCCCTCGCCCTTCACCATGACTTGTGCATCGGGAATAGCGGCCCTGATCAGCGCCTCGAGTTCACTTGCCTGCATGTCCGTACCTGTCCTGATAGTGTTTGTGATTAGCGTGACAGGGAGAGAATCTCTTCCAGCCCGCACACCCGGGCAATCGACAGCAATTGCACCGGGACATTGATAAAGCTGATCGGCAGGCCGGCACGCTCCGACTCGCGCAGCCACTCGACCAGCAGCGCCAGCCCCGCGCTGTCGGCCCGCGTAACGCCCTTGAGGTCGACACGGATCCCTGCAACGCCCCGCATGTCGGACCCGGCATGCTGCAATACCGCGGGCACGGTGGTGAAATCCAGTTCCCCCTCCAGCAGCCAGTGGCCACCACCCATGTCGGTGAAACGCGCTTCAGCCATCGGCCCCGGCGCCGTTGCGATCGCTCAGTTGCTTGATGAGGCTGTCCATCCCGTCCTTGCGGATGATACTGCCAAAGCTCGAGCGATAGTTGGTGACCAGGCTGACACCGCTGATCGAGACATCATAGACTTTCCAGCCGTTAGCGGTCAGGTACATGGAATAGGAAATCGGGATGGGTGCCCCGCCATGCTGTTCGATTTCGGTGCGCACGGTCACCCTGTCCACCTCGTTGCCGGCATCGAATGGCAGATAGACGACCTTTTCGTCGGAGTACTCCGACAGGGCCCTGCCATAGGTCCGCACCAGCAGGATGCGAAACTGCTCCACGAAGCGCTCCCGCTGCTGTTCCGTCGCCGCGCGCCAGTTGCGCCCCAGCACCCACTGGCTCATGCGCCGGAAATCAAAATACGGCAGCACGATCTCGGCAACCAGTTCATAAAGACGCTCCGAATCCTGCGTGATCCGCGCGCGCTCGTTATGCAGCGCCGTCAGCATGCGCGAGGAGGTATCGCGCACCACTTCCAGCGGCGTGACCTCCTGGGCAGTGGCGCGCACGCACACCAGCAGCAACAGGACAAGGCAGCAGAAGCGCGGCAGGCGGAAGACGGGTGCAGACATGGCTGTCAGGGCTCGACTGGCCCGGGCTCGTCTTTCCCGGGCTCCGGGCCGCTTTTGGCCGCAGTGCTGTAGAGGAACTGGCCGATGACCTGCTCCATCACCAGCGCCGACTGGGTCAACTGGATACGGTCGCCCGGTTTCAGGTTGTTCATCGATCCGCCCGGTTCCAGGGAGATATACTGCTCGCCCAGCAGGCCTGCCGTAAAAATACTGGCCGAGGTATCTTCGGGAAAGACGTCGTAGTGGTCGTCGATGCGCAGGCTGACGACCGCTTCATACGCATGCGTATCGTAGTCGATCGCATCCACCCGCCCGACGCGCACGCCCGATACCGTCACGGGCGAACGCACCTTGAGCCCGCCGATATTTTCAAATGCCGCGGTTATGACGTAACTCTCACCGTGCGCCAGGCTGCTCATATTGCTGACCTGCATTGCCAGCATGAACAGGGCGGCGATTCCCAGTGTCACGAAAAACCCGACACCGATTTCCAATTTTCTGTTTGTCACACTAGTCTCCAAACATCAGGGCGGTTAATACAAAATCCAGACCCAGCACGGACAATGCCGTGTGGACTACGGTCCGCGTCGTGGCGCGGCTGACCCCTTCCGCGGTCGGGGTGGCATCATAGCCTTCGAACAGCGCGATCCAGCCCGCCACGAAGCCGAATACGATGCTCTTGATGACGCCGTTGTAAATATCCCCGCGCAGGTCAACCGAGTCCTGCATCTGCGACCAGAAGGCGCCATCATCCACACCGAGCAGCCCGACCCCGACGAAATGCCCGCCATAGATGCCGACGGCGCTGAAGATCGCCGCCAGCAGCGGCATCGACAGCATTGCCGCAAGGAAGCGCGGTGCCACCACCCGCTGCATCGGGTCCACGGCCATCATCTCCATGCCGGACAGCTGCTCGGTCGCTTTCATCAGGCCGATCTCCGCCGTCAGCGCGGAACCGGCCCGCCCGGCAAACAACAGGGCGGCCACCACCGGACCCAGTTCCCGTACCAGCGACAGCGACACCACCACGCCAAGGGAATCCTCGGCACCGAAATCCACCAGGGTATTGTATCCCTGCAACCCCAGCACCATGCCGACGAACAGCCCCGACACCAGCACGATCAACAGGGTCAGCACGCCGACGGAATACAGCTGGGTGAGCACCAGGCGCGGTCGCAGCAGTATCCCGGGCAGGCTTGACAGCGTCTGCAGCAGGAACAGGTTGCCGCGCCCCAGGCGCTCGAAAAACCCCAAGGTTGCCCTGCCCAGCGACTGCAGCCCGTCCAGCATCAGCGGCTCCCCGCCAGCAGGTCTTCCCGGAAGCCGGGCGCCGGGTAATGAAAGGCCACCGGTCCATCCGCGCGTCCCTGCATGAACTGCTTCGACCAGTCGGAGGCAGCTTCCCACAAGGTCTCGGGTTTGCCGTGATCGACTACCCTGCCCTCGGACAGCAGGTACACGTAGTCCGCGATGGCTGCGGTTTCCTGCACGTCGTGCGACACCACGATGCTGGTCAGGCCCAGGGCATCATTCAGTTCGCGGATCAGCTTCACCAGCACCCCCATGGAGATCGGGTCCTGGCCGGTAAACGGTTCGTCGTACATGACCATCATGGGGTCCAGCGAAATCGCCCGCGCCAGCGCCACGCGCCGCGCCATGCCGCCGGAAAGTTGACTTGGCATCAGGCGCGCGGCGCCGCGCAGCCCCACTGCCTCCAGTTTCATCAGTACCAGGTCACGCAACAGGGGCTCAGGCAGGCGGGCATGTTCGCGTATCGGGTAGGCAACATTCTCGTACACATCGAGGTCCGTCAACAGGGCTCCGCTCTGGAACAGCATGCCCATGCGCTTGCGCAACCGGTAAAGTGCCTGCCGGCCGAGCGTGTGAACTTCCTCTCCATGGACCCGGATCGACCCCGACAACGGCCGCAGCTGCCCGCCGATCAGCTTCAGCAGGGTTGTCTTGCCGGTGCCGCTGGGTCCCATGATCGCGGTCACGCCGCCGGGTGCGATATCGATGTCGACGCCATCGAAAATCAGGCGGTCGCCATGTGCAAAACGCAGATCGCGAATCTGTACTACCGCTTCAGTCATACGCCGAGATGGGTTCCTGTTTGTGCTATGCGATGCGAGCCCTGATGCCCGCACCCGGCAGCCGCACACCACTGTCGCGGGGCGCGCGCAGCCGTGTATGATAAAACAGTTCGCGCCGCAACGCAGGACTCACATTTTTGGTTATTGTTTCAATGCGTTGCAACCATTTTACGCAATATCCGGGCAGCGCGCCGCAGCGGCTGCAGGCCATTTCATCCACATGGCGGGCATGTACTGCGCTGACCGGGACTGGCGGCACGCAGCCAGCCGTGCAGTCAATGGAGCGTAAGTAATACGGGCACTGCCCTGCGGCATATCCGGCGGCTGCAGCGGGACCCGGCCGGTCTGTGTACAACTCCCGGTCCCCATACCCGCACCGCTATTTTCGGACTTTGGCCGATGCCAGACCCTGCTATACTGCGCGGCAATCCGCGGGGAACAATCTCACGAACTCTGTATGAACGACCTTAAATTGCAGGAGCTTGCACTCGCCGTCATCGAGACGGAGGCCCGGGCCGTTACCGGGCTGGCCGAACAGATACGGCAACCGGCCTTCACCGACGCCTGCCACCTGATGCTTGAATGCCGCGGCCGGGTCGTGGTGACCGGCATGGGCAAGTCCGGTCATATCGCCGGCAAGATTGCCGCCACCCTGGCCAGCACCGGCACCCCCGCATTCTTCGTCCATCCCGGCGAGGCCAGCCACGGCGACATGGGCATGATCACCGCGTCCGACGTGGTGCTGGCGCTTTCCAATTCGGGAGAGACCGGGGAGATCGCCACCATACTACCGATCATCAAGCGCCTGAACGTGCCGCTGATTGCCATGACCGGCAACCCGGAGTCAACCCTGGCAAGGGCCGCCGCGGCCAGCATCATTGTCCGGGTAGAGAGAGAGGCCTGTCCGCTGGGACTGGCGCCTACCGCCAGCACCACCGCGGCACTGGCAATGGGCGATGCCCTGGCAATCGCCCTGCTGGAAACGCGCGGCTTCACCGAAGAGGACTTTGCGCGCTCCCATCCGGGCGGCGCGCTGGGCCGGCGCCTGCTGCTGCTGATCGATGACCTGATGCACACCGGCGACGCCACCCCCCGCGTCAGCCCGGACACCCGGCTTACCGACGCACTGCTGGAGATGAGCCGCAAGGGACTGGGCATGACTGCCGTGGTCGATGCAGCCGGCAAGCTCGCCGGGGTTTTCACAGACGGCGACCTGCGGCGTACCATAGACCAGAAGATCGACCTGCACACGGTGCTGGTCAGCGCGGTCATGACGGCCAATTGCAAGACCATCAGGCCCGGGACACTGGCTGCGGAAGCACTGCAGATCATGGACAAAGCCAAGATCAACGCGCTCCCCGTGGTCGATGCGGATGGCACGCTGATAGGCGCACTGAACATGCACGACCTGCTGCGCGCCGGCGTCGTGTAATCAATCCGGGACAGACATGAAAGACATAAACGAGAAGGCGGCACGTATTCGACTGCTGATTTTCGACGTGGACGGCGTGCTTACCGACGGCAGCCTGTTCGTCGGTGATGACGGACAGGAATACAAGGCGTTCAACTCACGCGACGGGCACGGCATCAAGATGCTGCTGAAATACGGCGTCGAGGTTGCCATCATCACCGGCCGCAGTTCGCAGGTTGTCGAGCATCGCATGGCCAACCTCGGCATAACCCATGTCTACCAGGGCAAACTGGAAAAGTTGCCCGCCTATGAGGAACTGCGGACCAGGCTGGGCGTCAGCCCGGAGGAAACCGCCTATGTCGGCGATGACGTGGTCGACCTGCCGGTGATGCGAAGGGTCGGGCTGGCCATAGCCGTGCAGGATGCCCACCCGCTGGTCTGCCAGCACAGCCACTGGCAGACACCCAGCGCCGGGGGCCGGGGCGCGGCACGGGACGTTTGTGAAATGCTGATGGAGGCGAAGGGCGTACTGCAGGGTGAACTGGGGCGCTACCTGTGAACACCCGGCAAACCCTGCTGTTCATTCTGCTGCTGGTGGTCATCATCGGCTCCGGCTGGTTTCTCGACGGTCGCCATGCCGGCCTGCAGGACCTCAGCGTCAGCCGCAGCGGGCCGGATGCCTTCGTCACCGGCATGCACCTGGATGTCATGGATACCAGCGGACAGCTGCGCTACCGCGTAACGGCCAACCACATGACCCACTATCCGGGCACCGAACAACTGAAACTGCAGCGACCGCTCATCGATCTGCAACAGCACGATGGCAACAACTGGCGCATCAGTTCCGAAACCGGTGAAACAACAGACTCCGGCGACCTCATCAGGCTGCTGGGCCATGTCGACATTCGCCGCAGCGGGGTCTCCGGACCGCTGCAGATTCGCACCCGCGACCTGCTGGTAAAACCGCAGCAGGCATATGCCACGACCCGCAGCGCTGCCAGTATTATCGCGCCGGGGGTCCGCGTCGATGCCGTCGGGCTCGATGCCGACATCAACAAGGATACGCTGGAACTGCACAACAGCGTCAGGGGCAGGATCGATGCAGCCGGTTAACCGCGTCCTGTCCGGATGCATCAGCATCTGGCTGCTATGCCTGCCACTGACGGCATGGAGCCTGTCTGCGGACCGCAACGAGCCCATCAACATAGAGGCCGACAGAGCGACCCTGCACGAAAAAATCGGCAGAAGCATCTACCGCGGCAATGTCCACCTGCAGCAGGGTACGCTGCAACTGCACGGCGACACCATGGTGGTACAGATGCATGACGACAACATCGTGACAATCGTTTTAACCGGGAGCCCGGCCACCTATGCGCAACGTCCCGACAACGCCACAGAAGACCAACACGCCGAGGCCGGACGCATCGAGTACAAAGCCGCGGAGGAACTCATGGTCCTGCGTGGCAACGCCCGCGTCTGGCAGTCGGGCGACGAGGAATTCCGCAGCGAGCGCATCGTCTTCAACCTCGCTGACAACACCGTCAATGCCGGCGGCGGCAGTGCTGGCGACCGCGTGCGCATCACCCTGCAGCCAAGGAAATCCGGAGGCACCGAAGCCGAGCCCGTAACTGCTCCTGCACCGGAAGTTGCACCGGCACCGGCACCTGCGGACGCCGCGCCCACAGCCGTCGCTCCATGAGCGAACTGGTAGCAAGCAAGCTGGGCAAACGCTACCAGACACGCCGCGTGGTTGATGATGTCTCGATGCACATCAACAGCGGCCAGGTCGTCGGCCTGCTCGGGCCGAACGGTGCCGGGAAGACCACCTGCTTTTACATGATCGTGGGGCTGGTGCCCTGCGGGGAAGGCAGCATCACGCTCGACGGCACTGACCTGACCGGCAAGCCCATGCATATCCGGTCCCGGAACGGCCTCGGCTATCTTCCCCAGGAACCTTCCATATTCAGAAAGCTGACGGTCGCAGAGAACATCATGGCGGTACTGGAACTGCGCCGCGAGCTGAACAAGGCCGCACGCCGGGAAATCCTGGATTCGCTGCTGCATGAACTGCATATCGGGCACCTGCAGGAACAGCCCGGCGTCAGCCTCTCCGGCGGCGAGCGCCGCCGCGTGGAAATCGCGCGCGCGCTGGCCGCCAACCCGCGGTTCATCCTGCTGGATGAACCGTTTGCCGGCGTCGACCCGATCTCCGTCCTGGATATCCAGCAAATCATTCAGCATCTCAGCGACCGGAATATCGGCGTCCTCATCACCGACCACAACGTTCGCGAGACCCTGGGCATCTGTCATTATGCCTATATACTCAACGAGGGCCGCGTGATCGCCTGCGGCACCCCGGAGGCGGTGCTCGCCGACCAGCACGTCCGTGACGTCTATCTGGGGAGCAAGTTCCACCTCTGAGTCGTGATTTCCGGGGAATAATTATCATCTGGCATGAATAATGCCCTATACTTTTAACATGCGTAACCGGCGATCTGGTTTTGAACAATAACCTTATATGAAGCAATCACTTCAGCTCAAAATCGGCCAGCATCTGACGATGACGCCCCAGTTGCAGCAGGCCATTCGGCTGCTGCAGCTTTCCAGCCTCGAACTCCAGACCGAAGTCCAGGATGCCCTGGAGTCCAATCCCATGCTGGAACAGGATGACGGTAACCCGGCAGAAGGTGCTGAATCCGCTGCCGATCGCAACAGCGGCGAAAGGGACACCCCGCTCACCGCGTCGGGGGACAGCGACAACCTTCCGGACGAACTCCCGACAGACAGCAGCTGGGAAGACGTATTCGACACCGGGGCTACCAGCTACAGCTCGCCAGCGGAAGGCGGTGACTACCGTGACGTGTTCGAGACCGTGAGCGTCAGCACCGGTGACCTGCGTGACCACCTGCTCTGGCAGGCCGGCCTGACGCATTTTTCGGACACCGACGAACTCATCGCGCGTCTGATCATCGACTCCATCGACGATGACGGCTACCTGAGCGCAAGCAGCGAGGACATTCTCGGCATGCTGGGCAGCGATACGGGTGTCGAGCTCGACGAGGTCGAGTCCGTGATGCATCATATCCAGCAGTTCGACCCGATCGGGGTCGGGGCACGCAGCCTGCAGGAGAGCCTGCAACTGCAACTGCAGCAGTTCGAGCCCGGCACACCCTGGCTGCGCGAGGCGAAAATCCTGCTGCGTGACTACTTTGGCCTGCTGGGCAACCGCGATTTCAGCAAGCTGTGCCGCAAGCTGAAACTGGCAACCGAAGACCTGCAGCATGTCATCAACCTGATCCAGTCACTGAATCCGCGGCCGGGTTCCGGCTTCAGCAACACCGAACCGGAGTATATTGTTCCCGATGTTTACGTGGTCAGGAAAAATGGCCGCTGGCAGGTCGATCTGAATACCGATTCACTGCCCCGCCTGCGCATCAACAGGATGTACGCAAAACTGGTGAAACGGGGCAGCAACAGCAGTGACAACAACTATCTGCGGGACAACTTACAGGAAGCCCGCTGGTTTCTGAAAAGTCTGCAGAGCCGGCACGAGACCCTGATGAAGGTGGCCAATTGTATTGTCGAGCGCCAGCATGCATTCTTTGACCATGGCGAGGAAGCCATGAAGCCCATGGTACTGCGCAGTGTTGCCGAGGCGATCGAGATGCACGAATCCACGGTTTCCCGCGTCACCACCCGCAAGTACATGCACACCCCCCGCGGCATCTACGAATTCAAGTATTTCTTCTCGAGCCACGTCAGTACCGAGGCTGGCGGCGAATGCTCGGCGACGGCAATCAGGGCCATCATCAAGAAGCTGGTCGCCGCCGAGAATCCAGCAAAACCCCTGAGCGACAACAAGATGGCCAGCGTGCTGGCGGAACAGGGCATCAACGTCGCCCGACGCACCATCGCCAAGTACCGAGAATCATTATCAATATCCCCCTCTAACGAACGTAAACGCCTCAGCTAGGCAGTAAAACAGGAGTCAAAAAATGCAAATCAATCTCACAGGTCATCACGTTGAGCTGACCCCGCCACTGCATGATTACGTCAACAGCAAGTTTGAACGTCTCGAACGCCACTTTGATCATGTTACCGACATTCATGTTGTCCTCAGTGTCGAGAAACTGCGGCACAAGGCGGAGGCGACGCTGCATGTCAGCGGCGGTACCCTGTTTGCAGACGCGGTCCAGGAAGACATGTATGCCGCCATCGACTCATTGACCGACAAGCTCGACCGCCAGGTCAAGAAACACAAGGAAAAACTGACCGATCATCATCGCAGCGAAGGTTCCATAGCCAAAGACCTGTAGCCATAAAGGCGGGGACGCAGCCGCGTTCCCGCCTCACCTGGCGCCACAGTGACCCTGATACCGACATGAATATTACCGACTTACTGATCCGGGAACGGATCCTGTGCTGCGCAGACATCGGCAGCAAGAAACGCCTGTTTGAACGCCTCGGCGAACTGCTCGCCGGGAATTCGGGTGTCCTTTCCTCGAATGATATATTCGAGGCCCTGATCAACCGGGAAAAACTCGGCAGCACCGGGCTGGGCAAGGGCGTCGCCATCCCGCATGGGCGAATCGCCTCGCTGGAAAAGCCGCTCTGCGCAATCATCAAGCTGGCGGAACCGATCGATTTTGATGCCACCGACGACCAGCCCGTGGACCTGGTGTTCGCCCTGCTGGTGCCGGAGGAATCAACCGAGGAACACCTGCAGGTACTTTCAACGATCGCTGAAGTCTTCAGCAATACCAGCGTTTGTGCCGCACTGCGCCAGTGTGACACGGAAAGCTGCATCTACGAGCAACTGTACCAGTGGGAGACGCAAAGAATCCCTGCATGACTACAACGCTCAAAATCAAGACCCTGTTCCTCGCCCTGGAAGACAAGCTGGGGCTGGTCTGGGTCTGCGGCAAACAGCACAAGCAGCGTCTGATACATTCAAGCAAGGATGAGTCGGCTGATATATCACTTATCGGCCAGATGAACCTGATCAACCCGCACCGTATCCAGGTGCTCGGCAGCAAGGAGCTGAAGTACCTCGAAAACCTGAAAAAGAACTCGCGCAAGGATGCGATCGCACAACTGTTCTCCGGCAGCTCCAAACTGGTCATCATCGCCAGGCAGCAGGATATACCCCAGGACCTGGTGGAAGCAGCCGAGGCCGCCCACATTCCATTGCTGGGATCGTGCCTGAGCAGCCAGGAGATCATTCAGCCGATCCAGTACTACCTGAGCAGTTTTTTTGCCCGCAAGATCACCCTGCACGGTGTGTTCATGGAAGTCATGGGCACGGGGGTGCTGATCACGGGTGATTCCAGCATCGGCAAGAGCGAACTCGCCCTGGAACTGCTGACGCGCGGGCACCGCCTGATCGCGGATGATGCAACAGAGTTGTCCCGGATCGCACCGGACACCCTGAATGGCGCCTGCCCGGAGATGCTGCAGGACTTCCTCGAGGTGCGTGGCCTGGGAATACTCAACGTGCGCGCCATGTTCGGTGCCAGCGCCATAAAGCAGAACCGCAACCTGCGGCTCATCATTCACCTGCAGGACATGGAGGAAGCCGCCAGGATGGACCGCCTGCATGGCAGCCGCCAGATACGTAAAATCCAGGACGTTGAGATCCCGGAAATTACCCTGCCCGTAGGCCCCGGACGCAACCTGGCGGTACTGCTGGAGGCCGCGGTGCGCAACCATATCCTCTACAGCAAGGGCTATGACGCCAGCCAGGCCTTCATCGAACGCCAGAAGATCCGCCTGGAAAACGCGCACCGATGAGCCTGGTCATCATCAGCGGACTGTCCGGATCCGGCAAGAGCGTGGCCCTCAACGCGCTGGAGGACATGGGCTACTACTGCATTGACAACCTGCCGGCAGGCCTGCTGGATGCCTTTGCCAGCGAGATCCGCGACCAGCACCTCGCGCCCGACGGCAAGGCAGCTGCGGGCATCGATGCCCGCAGTATGCCGGAGCAGCTGGAACAGTTTCCCGGCATCATCGCCGGCCTGGAAGCAAAGGGCATCGCTACCAGGATACTGTTCCTGCAGGCGGACGACGCCACCCTGCTGCAGCGATTCAGTGAAACCCGGCGCAAGCACCCCCTTTCAGGCAGGGACATGCCGCTGGCCGATGCCATCAGCAGGGAGCGCCTGCTACTGGCTCCCATCGCCGCCAGCGCCGACCTGTTCATCGACACCAGCCACACCAACGTACACCAGCTGCGCCAGCTGATCATGGAAACCCAGGGAGGCGCCGGCCACGAGGGTTTCTCCCTGCTGTTGCGCTCCTTTGGCTACAAGCACGGAATTCCGGCGGATGCGGATTTCGTGTTTGATGCACGCTGCCTGCCCAATCCGCACTGGGAGCCTACGCTGCGCAACCTGACCGGTCGCGACAGCGGCGTGGTGGAGTTTCTGGAAAAAGAGCCTCTCGCACAGGCATTCTACCAGCAGCTCGCGGATTTCCTGACCACATGGATACCGCACTTCAGGGCCGATAACCGCAGTTATCTGAGCATCGCCATCGGCTGTACCGGCGGCCAGCACCGCTCCGTTTACCTCGTCGAGCGCCTGGCTGCACACCTCGCCACCCAGGTCAGCAACGTTGTCAAACGTCACAGGGAAATCGAATGAACACCGGCCTGCTACTGGTAACCCACGGCAGCCTCGGCCAGGACATGCTGGATGTCGCAACGGCGATCCTCGGCGGCTGCCCACTCGAGGTCCGGGCGATCGCCGTGAACAGCAACAACGACCCCGACCAGGTCTTCGAAGAGGCCAGCCGCATCTGCGCGGAGCTCGACCGTGGCGACGGGGTGCTGGTACTGACCGACCTGTACGGCAGCACCCCCAGCAACATCTCGACCCGGCTGATCGAACGGCACAAGGTCAACGTCATCTCCGGCGCCAGCATCCCGATGCTGCTAAGGGTCCTGAACTACCCGCGCCTGAACCTCGACGAACTTGGTGAAAAGGCAGTCAGCGGCGCTCACGACGGCGTCATCATCACCGCCCGGAAGCAGGGCAGTTGACATGCAGCAGCGCCCGGTCACCATCGTCAACAAGCTCGGGCTGCATGCCCGCGCAGCGGCAAAGTTCGTCACCGCCGCATCCGGCTTCGCCAGCAACATCGATATCGAAAAGGACGGCCAGAAGGTCAACGGCAAGAGCATCATGGGTGTCATGATGCTGGCCGCCTCGCGCGGCACCCGGCTGATCATCCTGGCCGACGGCGAAGATGAACTGGAAGCGGTTGACAGCCTGGAAAAGCTGGTCGGGGAAAAGTTCGGCGAACAGGAATAGCAAGGCGACACGCGGAATCACGGCTGTTTCCGCAACCGCCACTGAGGAGGAGCACAACAACTGATGAGCCTCACACTTTCCGGCATCGGTGTATCCCGCGGCATCGCCATCGGCAGGGCCCATGTGCTGCTGCGCGGCAGCATCGAGGTGCTGGAAAGCGCCCTCCCCGAAGACCTCATAGAAAACGAGGTCGAGCGTTTCCTGCAGGCCGTACACAATGCGCGCCAGCAACTCGAGTCCCTGCGCGAACGCATCCCGCCCGGCACGCGTGCCGACATCGCCGCGTTTATTGACACCCACCGGCTGATGCTGGACGACACCACCCTGGTCGATACACCGGTGGAACTCATACGCGAACGGGGCTGCAATGCAGAGTGGGCCCTGAAACTGCAGCGGGACGCCGTCGTCGAGGTATTTGACAGGATGGACGACCCCTACCTGCGCACGCGCCGCGACGAGGTCGACCATGTCATTAACCGCATTCTGCGCATCCTGCTCGATACCGTCGAGAGCGAGCCGCACGGCGACGCCGACACCCTGGAGCAGGCGATTATCCTGGCCGACAACCTGACCCCCGCGGAAACCGTGCTGCTGGACCACCAGGGGATCAGCGGCTTCGCCACCGCATACGGCGGACCACTGTCGCACACTGCGATCCTTGCTCGCAGCATGCAGATTCCCGCGGTCGTCGGTGCCCACAGCCTGCAGCAGTATATTCGCGACGGGGAAACCGTCATCCTCGACGGGGTGCAGGGCGTGCTGATAGCCGGGCCGGACACGGCCACGCTGGAGCACTACCGCAAGCGCCAGCAGCAGGAACAGCAGCGGCGCATGGACCTGGGGCGGCTCGCAGACACCCCTGCCGTCACCCTTGATGCCACCCCGATCACCCTGATGGCGAATATCGAGCTGCCGGAAGACATCCAGGTCGTCAGCAAGGCCAGCGCCGGCGGCGTCGGCCTGTACCGTACCGAGTTCCTGTTCATGAACCGGGCCGAGCCGCCGGGCGAAGAGGAACAGTACGAGGTCTACATGAGCGTTATCGATGCCCTCGGGGGGCGGCCACTAACCATCCGCACCCTCGACATGGGCGCCGACAAGCACATCGGCGGCGGCAGCACCCACGGTTGCAACAACCCGGCACTGGGGCTGCGCGCCATACGGCTGTGCCTGAAAGACCTGTCCCTGTTCCGGCCGCAATTGCGGGCCATTCTCCGGGCCTCCGCGCATGGCCAGGTGCGAATGATGCTGCCGATGTTGTCGAACACCCATGAATTGCACCAGGCGCTGTCCCTCGTGAACGAGACCAGGAACGCACTGCAGCGCGAATCGCACGCCTTTGCACCGGACCTTCCCATCGGCGGCATGATCGAGGTACCGGCGGCCGCCCTGACCGCGGGGGACTTCGCCCGGCACCTGGATTTCCTGTCCATAGGGACCAACGACCTGATCCAGTACACCCTCGCCATCGACCGTGTCGACGACGAGGTTACTTACCTCTACGACCCCCTGCACCCGGCCGTGCTGAAGCTGATCAGGATGACCATCGATGCCGGCCGTGCCGCCGGCATCCCGGTTGCCATGTGCGGTGAAATGGCGGGCGACCCGCGCTACACCCGCCTGCTGCTGGGCATGGGGCTGCGCGAATTCAGCATGCACCATACGGCGTTGCAGGAAGTCAAAAGCGTGATCAACAAAAGCACCATAGGTACACTGGAGCCGCTGGTGGCGGAATTGCTGGAGAATACCGAACCCGGACGCATTCCCGGGCGCATCGATTCCCTCAACCAGGGCCTGCACTAACCCCGTTGCCACACTGCGCACCCGGGCCGGACCATCGGCCCGGGACAGGACAGCTTATGAACGAGTCTACAGAAGCACGGACCGCACACAGCCGCATTGACCAGCTGTCGCGCGCCCTGGACTCGGGTGCCGCCGGGCAGATCCGCTCCCTGCTTGGCAATCTCCACCCTGCCGAAATCGCCGACGTGCTGGAATCCTTCCCGCATGGCCCGCGCGAGATCCTCTGGGAACTGGTCGACCCGGAAGACCACGGTGAAACCCTGCTGCATGTCAACGACGAGGTGCGCACCGGCCTCATCGACGAAATGGACCCCGCCGACCTGCTGGCAGCGGTGGACGGTCTCGATACCGATGACCTCGTCGATCTGCTGCAGGACCTGCCGGGAACGCTCCCGATGCAGGTGCTGCACGCCATGGACAAGCAGAACCGTGAGCGGCTGGAGTCCGTGCTGCGCTATCCGGAGGATTCCGCCGGCGGTATGATGGCTGTGGATGTAGTAACCGTTCGCGCCGATGTCGAACTGGACGTGGTGCTGCGCTACCTGCGCCTCCACGGTAATATCCCCGCGACGACAGATTCACTGTTCGTCGTCGATCGCGCCGGCCAGTACCGCGGCATGCTGCCGCTGATTTCGCTGCTCACCAACGACCCGGGCAGCCTGGTCGCCACCGTCATGGACAGGGATATCCGCGGAATTCCGGCTGATCTGCCGGATGTCGAAGTGGCCCGCCTGTTCGAGGATCGCGACCTGATCTCCGCACCGGTCATCAGCGAAACGGGAATGCTGCTGGGACGCATCACCATCGACGACGTGGTCGACGTTATCCGCGAGGATGCCGATCACTCCCTGCTGAGCATGGCCGGCCTGGATGAGGAAGACGATACCTTCGCGCCGGTCATTCGCAGCGCCGGACGCCGCGCCGTTTGGCTTGGCATCAACCTGTGCACCGCGCTGCTCGCATCCTGGGTCATCGGGCTCTTCCAGGCCACGCTGCAGCAGGTCGTCGCCCTCGCCGTGCTGATGCCGATCGTTGCCAGCATGGGCGGCATCTCCGGCAGCCAGACCCTCATCATCGTGATTCGCGGCATGGCGCTGGGCCAGATCAGCGGCAGCAATGCACGCTGGCTGCTGTACAAGGAACTGGCCGTCACCGCACTCAACGGCATCGCCTGGGCATCGGTAGTCGCGGTGATCTCCGCGCTGTGGTTCCACAATGTGAACATCGGGCTGATCATCGGCGCAGCACTCATCATCAACCTGGTGTGCGCCGCCTTCTCCGGCCTTGCCATACCGTTTATCCTGCAGCGCCTGCACATCGACCCGGCACATGCCGGCACGGTGCTACTGACAACCATTACCGACGTGGTCGGGTTTATGGTTTTTCTCGGGCTGGGAACGATCTTTCTGCTCTAGGAGCCTGTCGGACTTAGGGGTTCGTAGCGAGGCGGATGGGAGAGTGAGAACAAATTGTCACGATTTCGAGGCGCATAGTGGATCCTGCGCAACGAGAAATCGGGGCGATTTGGGCCGCTCTTCCACCGCCGCAGTAGAATCATCCCAAGTCCGACAGGCTCCTGGCGTGGCTGACAGGCCTGCGGCTGGACAGGCATCTGGCAACCCTTAACATTTTCGGGCGCTTTCTACCTTCACTATTGCCTGGAGTGTCATTCCAGTGCGTTACCCCGGGAACGTCCTGTTCCAGCCGGTTACTTGCCGTTCATCGCGCACTGGAACCCCGGATGTACGCGGGACAGGCAAACGGAGATAACGGCGCACGCCAACAACGGACATACACCAAATACGAAAACGGCGACCCGAAGGCCGCAGCCAATGATTCTTTAACTCTGTGGTCGATAAGTGTGCTTGCCGCGTGCAACACCTAGAAAAAGCAAGCCCAGCGCAAGAAGGATAAGCGTGGAGGGTTCCGGAACACTGGCTTCGTTTCGCGGCTCTCGGGAAGAGTAATCGGGGATACCACTGTCCGTCTGATCGTTAGGAACGAAATCATTGTGTTCAACCAACTCCGTCAGCAACAGACGATCCAGTAAATCCCTGCTATCAAGCAATTGCACCAGACGATCTTCGTGCTTCAGCAGACGATTTGTCTGCTTTTCGTTCAGTTCCCGGATTCCCGCCTTTTTCTGCAGTCTGGTGATATTTTTCTGGTACTTGCCGATTTGTCGTACGAATTTCTTGTCGCTATTGGTGAGCAGTTTTTTCTCGGCCTTGGTATCCGGCGTGATGTCTGAAATGATATGCCAGATGTCTTCCTGGTAAAATTCGGTATGCACCCCATCAATTGTGCCTGTGATCATGATCGCGATAGCGCTACCGGAACTCGCCAGCATTGTGATCACCCCGGCAGCTATCGTTAAGCATTTCAGCAAGTACATTATCTAACTTCCTTTGGTTGTCCCTATTAAAGGTGCTGCAAATAAAATGCCAGGCAGATAATATACTGTTTTATATAACATATATTGCTCTTAGAGAACCCATAAACATAGCTGATTGTAAAATTTCTTGACACAGCATCTCTCAATGAAACATACATACAACCTGATCAGATTAATCAAGCAATTGTATATGTTAATTAATTTGCTATTAATACTATTAATATCGAGTGTCAAAATAATTACATAATACTCAGAAAATTAAACAAATCGACGTCACCCCATCTTGAGTAGCAGCCAACGAAGGAGGCAGTCGGCTCGCGAAGGGCTTGTCAGGCACCTAGTTCAACCGCTCACCTGAATGATCCGGGTTATCTTTATGAATCAGTTCTGCTTGGGCTATTTTTTTTTCAGATTCTTCTTTTGATATTACGTTTTGAACAACAAGCCACTTGAACTTTTCAATTTCAGTCTCAAGATTATTTTCAGGATTTACTTCTCCATACCAATCAAGGAGCTGCTTCCTTTTACGATTATTTAACTCATTTACAATTTCGTCATGCTTCTTGTCCTGAATAATGAATATATTTCCTTCATCAGCCTGATATACGGAGTATTTAACGGTTGAAAAGTAAGCCCACACCAGGCAAATAACACCAACCATTAACCAAAAACCTTTCCCTGTAAGAGATGTCTCTAAATACATCGCATAACCTAGTTGAAATACCCCTATTGCACACCAGATGTAACCAACATTTTTCAGCCATTCATTTTGCTCGATTTTCACAATTCGTTTATTTGGGAAATCTGCGTACTTCATATCCGTATCACCGGACCCGGTTTTGTCCTCATACGCGAAGTTGAAATAGTCATCTTCAAATCTAAACGTATGTTTATTTGATCTCTTCTTTTGAACTATTTCCATGAGAATAACCTCATCTTTAATTGTGATTCCTAACAGGTATTTGACTGACTCGTCGGTCACTCTAAGTAGATATAAGAATTACTAGTCTTCATCAGATTTATCGTCCGATTCAGTACGTTATTAAAGTCCTGTCCGTATATCATGCGAATGACATGCTGTCAGAGCGATGAAGGCACAAGTGGATGTTTCCCAAGCTGCTGAACGACCGCTAACAGTACTTTCTCTCCGTTCAGACACTTACGATGAACGGCAACTTTGGGTCGTTTTTTTACCGATAAACCGAAAGTTCAGAAGCCAATCCAGGGGACGTCCTGTTTCTGGCAGTAATTTGCCCTTCGTCGTGATCTGAATAACGATTGTTGTCGAGGCCGGCAACGGGGGTAACAGGTAGTGTAGCGATATAGCGCACCGGGCTGTTGCAGGGACCCAAACAAGCCGGGCCAACTGCCGCAACCCGGAAGCGTCCGGCATTCTGGTTCACAGAATGAAAACAACGCCGATCGCGGTTGCAAGCGTGGCCAGCATCCCAGGGACAATGACCTTGCGCAGCCCCATCGAACCCATGGCAAGCACCATGGCGCCCTTGACGAGGGTGTTCGAGACGGCGGCCAGCACGATTCCGCGCGCCGCCGTATGCAGCTCGAGATCCCGGGCATCGAGGCTCAGCTTGGCCAGCGACAGCGTAATCGCATCGACATCGGCCAGCCCGGAGGCAATGCTGGACGCGTAGATCCCGGTATCCCCGAGATACATCCTCGCGGCATTCGCCACCACCAGAATCACCGCATAGATCAGGCCGAAGGTCAGCGCCGGCCAGAGTTCAAACGGGTTCTTGAACTTGTCCTGTTCCTCCTGCTTCCCCAATGTCTGGGCGCGATACAGGTATACGCAATATGCCAGGCACACAAACAGCGCCGCACTCAGGGGAATCCACACTACCCGCAGCAGCACCGGGTTGATAACCGCCACTTCCACCATAACGCGCGCAAACATGATGCTCCACGCCAGCAGGATGGCCAGGGCGAAAGGCCGTTCCAGCCCCGCGATCGTCCGGCTGCGCTGTGCGAAACTGAGCGTGACCGCGGTGCTTGACGCCAGCCCGCCCAGCAGCCCCGTCAGGCCCACCCCGCGGCGTCCCCCGACAATCTTGATGAGTACATAGCCAAGAAAGCTGATACCCGAGATAAACACAACCATCAGCCAGATGTTATAGGGCACCAGCACATCGAAAGGCGGGGGGCCATAACTGTGAGCTGGCAGCACCGGCAGGATGATCAGGGTAATCACGGCGAAGGTCAGCGTGGCATAGACATCCGCCTGCGTCAGGTTGCGTACGAGTATCCGGGCCTGCAGTTTCAGCGCCAGCAGCACCGTCATCGCAACCCCCAGCGCGGCGGCGAGTGCCAGTTCATGCCAGAAACAGATGGCACCAACCAGCATGGTGGCAACGGCTGCCGCTTCCGACGTCATGCCGATGCTGCCTTTGCGGGCAGTCGAGAAATAGGCAATCATGATCAGGCCGCCGACAATGCCGACAATGGCGGCGAACACCAGCATCGAGCCGGTCTTTTCGGCAAGGTAGGCTGCCGTACACCCGAGCAGGCCCAGCAAGGCGAACGTCCTGGTGCCGCCGAATGACGGTTCATCCGACTGCTTTTCTTCCTGCAGGTGTGCATACTCACGCTGCAGGCCAACCAGCAGGCCGATCAGCAGCGCGGCACCGAAGCGGTAGAAAATATCGATCTGGTCAGTCCCGGCTTCCATCGCGTGTCAGTCTCCGCAGCTATCAGGCTGGCTGCAATGCGGACGGGGATGATATCCGCCTGCAGCAAGCCCCGTCAGGTGATCCCGGATCAGCTTCCTGTACAGTAAGGTACATTCCCGCCACGGGGCATGGCAATCTGTCGCGCGGTCTGCAGGTGCGCCCGGCTGCGCGGGATCAGGCGCCGGCAATCATCATGCGGTCGATCAGCACCGAGCCGGTACGGGTGTTGCCGCGCATGTCGACGTCGCTGCCGACCGCGACGATGCCCATGAACATGTCCTTCAGGTTGCCCGCCACGGTGATCTCGTCCACCGGGTACTGAGTCTCCCCGCCCTCGACCCAGAAGCCGGCGGCACCGCGCGAGTAATCGCCCGTGACGATGTTCACGCCGAAGCCGATCAGTTCCGTGACCAGCAGGCCGGTATCCATTTGCCGCAACAAGCCACCCAGGTCGTACACTCCCGGGTCGACCGTCAGGTTGTGCACCCCGCCGGCATTGCCTGTGGTCTGCATCCCGAGCTTGCAGGCCGCGTAGCTGTTCAGCACATAGCCTTGCAGGACACCGCCGCTCACGATGTCGCGCGCCTGCGTCGCCACGCCTTCGGCGTCATACGGTGCACTGCCAAGCGCCTTCTTCAGCAGGGGCTGCTCATGGATATGGATGAACCCGGGAAAGACCGGCTTGCCCAGATGGTCCAGCAGGAAGGACGCATTGCGGTACAGGCTGCTGCCGGTCACTGCGTTGACAAGATTGCCGAACAGGCTGCGCGCCACCTCGGCAACGAACACCACCGGTGTCTCGCGGGTCGACAGGCGCTGCGTCCCCAGGCGCCGCAGGGCACGCTCGCCCGCGGTGCGCCCGATCACGGCAGCCGACGGCAGATCCCGGTAGTCACGGCAGGTCTCCGACCAGTAATCCCGCTGCATCTCCCCGTCCTGCTTGCCGATGACGGAGCAGCTGATACTGTGGTGGCTGCCGAGGTAACCGCCCAGAAATCCGTGGCTGTTTCCCTTGACGCGCATGCTGGCGTAGCTGGAAACGGTTCCGCCCTCGGAGTTCCCGATACGCTTGTCGACAGCCAGCGCCGCGGCCTCGCATTCGGTGGCCAGCTCGATGGCGCCCCCGGCATCCAGCCCCCAGGGATGGTACAGGTCCAGGTCGGGTATCTCCCTGGCCATGCGCTCCGGGTCGGCAAGGCCGGCACAGGCATCCTCGCTGGTGTAACGGGCAATATCGCAGGCGGCCTGCACGGTGGCGGAAATGCTCCCGGAGGCAAAATCCGAGGTGCTGGCAGATCCCTTGCGGTGATCGAAGTAGACAGTCAGGCCCAGCACCCGGTCGTGGTTATACTCGAGGGTTTCCGTCTCGCCCAGACGCACCGTAACCGACAGCCCCGCATCGATGCTCACCCCGGCTTCCACGCCGTCAGCTCCGAGTCGCCGGGCCTGGCCGATGATGTCCTCGACCATGGCCTCGAGCCGCGCCTGTTCGGGAAAGGGAGAGCCTGCGGTAGCAATTGCGGTGTCAGTCATGTCGAGCCCCTGTCTGTGGTGCGGTGATTCTACCGGTCGCCCGGGTACCGGACAAATCCTGCGGAAACCGCTATGCTTGTGTGCCTGACGGTGGCCCAGGCAATGCAAGACGCGAAATACGACCAGCAGCACGAACCCAGCAAGTCGCAGCGCAAGCGCGAGCTCGACGAACTGAAACAGCTGGGTCGTGAACTTATCACCCTCAGCGATGATGCCCTGCGGCAGCTGCTGTTGCCGGAAAACCTGCTGGAGGCCTTGCGCACGGCGCAGAAACTCAAGGCGCATGGTGCGCTCAAGCGCCAGCTGCAATACATCGGCAAACTGCTGCGCGAAATCGACGACGCCCCGATCCGCGAGGCCATCGAGTCGCGTGACAGGCAGCATGTAACGCATACCCGGGAATTCCACCGGCTGGAAGCACTGCGTGACCACCTGCTGACAGGGGAAGATGCGGCGCTTGCCGAGGTCATGGCGCTGTTTCCGCTGGCTGACCGGCAGCACTTGCGCAAGCTGGTCAGGCAGGCGCGCAGCGAGCATGAACAGAAACAGCCGCCGCGTGCGTCGCGCGAGCTGTTCCGCTTCCTGCGCGAATTGCAGGAGTCACCCGACTACTGACAGGTTTCGAGCTGTCCTGCGGGGAACCGCAGGAGGCCGGATCGCCTCAGGTTTTATCCTGTTCGTTCTGCAGCGCCTTTTCCGTGATCTCTTCATAGAGGTGCACGACTTCGGCGCAGAATTTCTGCCACTCCGGATGCTTGTCGATCAGCGGCTTGTTTTGTACCGCATCGGTAATGACACCCTCCAGGAACTCCATCTCGGCCTCGTCCAGCAACTCCTGCCTGTCAACCTTCTGCTTGAGTTCCAGAATCCTGGGCAGCCGCTGCCGCTCAAAACGCTCGATCAGTGCCAGTATCACACCATCTTCTTTCGTGTCTTCGTCCATCCCCCTTCCTCTGCATGTGCCGCGAGTTGCCCGGCATTATTTATTGAATGTCTGGCATATTACTCCATTGTCGGCAAGCGGGCATCCGGACCCGGTCCCGCACCTCGCCGGCGCGCGCAGACGCTCAGGTCTCCTGCCGCAGTACGCCTGCAAACTCCGCGACAACGTCCGCCACCGGCCGCACGGAGTCGATACCGGTGACGCTTTTCCCCGCCTGGAAAATATCCCGGTAGCCGGAAGCCTGCCCCGCCGCACGCTTCAGCTTCCAGATCGACTGCAGAGAATACAGGGTGCGCATGAAGTGCTTGGTGCGCGGCTGGCGCAGCAGCCAGCGGGCCAGGGGTCCGGCATGCGTCCCGGTGCTTTCCACGTACGGCGTTTTGATTATCGAGACCGGCACCCCGGAAATTTTCTCCGTGAGCACAATATCGGTGGACTGTGCCTGAATGATGGCCTGCTTGTAATCCTGATGGGCATTACATTCATCGGTAGCGATGAAGCGTGTGCCCAGCTGGGCGCCGGCGTAACCCGTTTCCAGTGCAGCGCCGAACTGCGCCGATGTCCCGATACCGCCGGCACACACCAGCGGTTTGCCGAGCGGTCCGATCTCGTCCAGCAACTGTCCCGCGGAGCGGCTGCCGGCATGACCGCCCGCCTCGTTGTTGACGCAGATGAATCCGTCCACCCCCCCATCCAGTGCCTTCTCGGCCCACTTCCTTTCCGTCACATCGTGATACACCATCACTCCCGCAGGCGCGGCGCGGTCGACGATCCAGCGCGGGTTCCCCAGTGCTGTCACCAGGAACGGCACCTCTTCTTCCAGCGCGATCTCCAGCCACCGCTGCACCCGGGCGAGGTATTTGCGGGAACTCTGCTCGACGATGAGATTCACACCGATCGGCTTGCGGGTCAGGCGCCGGATATAGCGCAGCCCCTCGCGGAAATCATGACCGTGTACGTAGGTCAGGCTCAGCGGCTGCACGATGCCGATAGCACCGGCCTCGGAAACGGCCGCCACCAGTTCGGGGTTGGAACAGGGGTACATGGCGCCGCAGATCAAAGGCACCTCGATCCCCAGGGCGCGGGTCAATGCCGTCTGCGCCGCTGCCGGCATCAGCGCAGGTCCGGCCACGGTGCTTGCGGCCGGCTATTCAATCCCGCTCAATACCAGTTTGCCGATCATGCTGCCGCTCTCCAGCTGGCGGTGCGCCGCCCGCAGGTTGTCAGGGGTAAGGGGACCCGCAAGGATCTGCAGTGTGCCGCGGATAGTCCCGGCGTCCACCAGCCTGGCAACCTCGTTGAGGAGTTCATGTTGCTGCTGCATGTCGGCCGTCCGGAACATGGAGCGTGTAAACATGAACTCCCAGAGAAAGCCCGCACTTTTGGATTTCAGTACATCGAAGTTGTGCGCCTCGGCCGTGCCGACGATGCTGCATATCAGTCCCTGTGGCGCGATCAGTTCGACCATGGCGGGAAAGTGGGCATCGGTACTGTTCAGGCACAGTATGCAGTCCGGTTGCGCAATGCCCTGCTCGCGAAATGCCGCGGCCATGCCGGCATGGTGGTCCACCACATGATCGGCGCCCAGCGAGAGGCACCATTCGCGGCTGGCCGCGCGCGAGGCCGTGGCAATGACCTCCAGCCCGGCTACCCGTTTCGCCAGCTGGATGGCAATGGAACCAACGCCACCCGCGCCACCGATGACCAGCAGCCGCTTGCCCGCATCCGCCCGGTGATCGAGGCGCAGGCGGGAAAACAGTGCCTCCCAGGCGGTAATCGCCGTCAGCGGCAGGGCCGCCGCTTGCGCAAAGTCCAGTGTGGCCGGCATGTGGCCGACAATGCGCTCGTCCACCAGCTGGTGAGTCGCGTTGCTGCCGGGACGGGTGATATCCCCGGCGTAGAACACCCTGTCGCCGGGTTTGAACAGCGTCACGGCATCGCCCACGGACTCCACCACCCCCGCGGCATCCCATCCGAGGATGCGCGGCGGCTGCTCTGCCGTCTTTATGCCCGCCCGTACCTTGGTATCCACCGGGTTCACGGAGACCGCCTGCACGGTCACCCGCAGGTCATGCCCCGCGGGTTGCGGCACCTCGACGGCAAATCGCACGAAGGCGGCAACGTCATCCAGGGACTTGCCGCCGGTAAAGCCTATTGCTTCCATCTGTCATCCTCCTTTCTCCGGAATCTTGCCCGCGGCTTTGCCCGCCTGGCCTCGCACACGGCAAATCCGGCGTCGCATTACTATAGTCCGACCGGGCGACTGCAGGCTATCTGCTTGCCTGCCCGCAGGCTAACCCGTTGGTTGCACAAACCCGGTGCTGTAATCCGGTATTGTCAGGTGATTTACAGAATGAAATATACCCGGAATTCACCGCTCGTGAGCTCCTGGCTCCAGCCTGCAGGAACGGCCGCTTTATGCCCGTTTTCCGGGTACTGGCCGCGATCGTGCCGGAGGACGGCGTTTATGCCCATTGGGGTGCTCCTGCAGTAGTTTTTTGCACTGACTGTGTTAAACCGGCGGCCGTCCGGTCGCCGGACGGCCTGCCCGTGCACCACCCGGAAGCACCACATACGTGCACAAAGTACTGGCAATCGTCATAGAATATCCCATGACATCAAGGTAACATATTGATAGTTATGCCCAGCGCCAACTCGGCATGGTACTTGCGTTTTTTCCCCAGCTTACTGCCCAGGAGTCACCACGCGGTTTGAAGATCGTTGTTGCCCCCAACGCACTGAAAGGCAGTCTCGGCGCACAGGCCGCCGCGCGGGCCATGTCCGCAGGTGTGCACCTTGCCGCACCCGCTGCCGAGATCGTAGCGGTACCGGTCGCCGATGGCGGCGATGGCCTGCTGGAAGTACTCGAGGCCGGCGAGGGCCTGCAACGCATCCCCTGCAGCATCACCGGACCCCTCGGCGACCCCCTTGCCGCCGACCTGCTCTACGCAACCGGCCGCCACCTTGCCGTTATCGAGATGGCCACCGCGGCAGGACTTGCCCTGCTGCCATCCTCCGGGCTCGACCCGATGCAGGCGACCACCTTCGGCGTCGGCGAGCTGCTGCGGCTGGCACTGGATCACGGGGCGCGGCACATTATTCTCGGGATCGGTGGCAGCGCCACCAGTGACGGCGGTACCGGGCTGGCCCGGGCGCTCGGCGCACGGTTCCTCGATGCGCACGGCAATGAATTACCCGGCAACGCCGCCGCCCTTTCCCGCATCGAACGCATCGATCTCGCGCAGCTCGATCCCCGGCTGGCGCAGACGCGTATCGATGTCATCTGCGACGTCGACAACCCGCTGCTGGGCGAACACGGCGCGGCACGCGTATTCGCACCGCAAAAGGGTGCCAACCCGGCGCAGGTTGCAGCGATAGAGGCCGGCCTGAACAATCTTGCCGACCGCGTGGAGCAGCAACTCGGACGGGATGTCCGCACGCTCCGCGGCGGCGGCGCAGCTGGCGGTCTCGGCGCCGGGCTGGTTGCCTTTCTGCAGGCCGGGCTGCGACCGGGCGCCGAACTGGTGCTGGAGCTCACCGGGTTTGAGGCGGCACTTGCCGGCACCTGCCTGGTACTTACCGCGGAAGGCCGCCTGGACAGCCAGACCGCCCATGGCAAGGCGCCTGCGGCGGTCGCCCGGCTGGCGCAGCGGCACGGCATCCCCTGCATCGCCATCGCCGGCAGCCTGGGAACGGAGCTTGCCCCACTGCAGGCCGCCGGCATCAGCGCCTGCTTCAGCCTCTGCCCCGGCCCGCTGGCGCTGGCTGCCGCCATGCAGCAGGCCGCGCCGCTGCTGACCCGCGCCTGCGAACAGGTGGTGCGCTGTTTCCTTGCCGGTAATCCCGCCCGCTTGCAATCATGAACCACTTGCCCATGGAACCCTTATGATCAAGAAATGCCTGTTTCCCGCGGCCGGCTACGGCACCCGCTTTCTCCCCGCAACCAAGGCAATGCCCAAGGAAATGCTGCCGGTACTGGACAAGCCGCTGATTCAATACGGTGTCGAGGAAGCGATGGACGCCGGCATGAAGAACATCGCCATCATTACCGGTCGCGGCAAACGCGCCATCGAGGACCACTTCGACATCAGTTACGAGCTGGAGCACCAGATCAGCGGCACCGCCAAGGAAGCGCAACTGGACAGCATTCGCAAGGCCATCGATGAATGCACCTTTTCCTATACCCGGCAGATCGAGATGCAGGGGCTGGGGCACGCCATCCTCACAGGCGAAACCCTGATCGGCGACGAACCCTTCGGCGTCATCCTCGCCGACGACCTGTGCGTGGGCAATGACATCGGCGTCATCGCACAGATGGTCAGGATCTACGAAAAATACCGCTGCAGCATACTCGCCATCGAGGAAGTCGACCCGCAGGAAGTCCACAAGTATGGCGTCATTGCGGGCAGCCAGCTGGATGACAACATCTATATGGTCTCCTCCATGGTCGAAAAACCGGCTCCCGGAGAAGCCCCCAGCAACCTCGCCATCATCGGGCGCTACATCCTGACAGCGGACATCTTCGATATCCTGAGGCGCACACCGCCGGGCAAAAACGGCGAACTGCAGATTACCGACGCCCTGCAGACCCAGGCAAGTGAAGGCATGGTACTGGCCTACCGGTTTGACGGCCGGCGGTTTGACTGCGGCAGCTTCGAGGGATTTGTCGAGGCCACCAACTACTTCTTCAACAAGCGGCAGCAGCGGGACTGAGACGCAGGCCCATGGAGACGGGCTTCACAGCGCCAGCCCTCCCATTGCTGGTGTTTACCGACCTCGATGGCAGCCTGCTCGACCACGATGACTACGGTTTTGCGGCGGCGCAACCGGCGCTGGCGCAACTGCGTGTATTGCACATACCC
Source organism: uncultured Gammaproteobacteria bacterium (assembly GCA_963824045.1). Taxonomy (GTDB): domain Bacteria; phylum Pseudomonadota; class Gammaproteobacteria; order UBA9214; family UBA9214; genus UBA9214. Next base: position 86,879 of record CAWGNW010000015.1, read on the forward strand.
CTGATTCCCGTCACCAGCAAGACGCTGGCGGAAATGCAGGTGCTTGCGCAACAACTGGGCACGCGGCATCCGCTGATCGTCGAAAACGGCTGCGTGATCTGCCTGCCCGATGGCTATTTCCCCCAGCAGGAGCACGGCGAGTGTGTCGCCGGCTACCGGCTGCTGCGCCTCGCGCCGGACTACACCAGTGTGCGGGCGGCGCTGCGGCAATTGCGTCACGACCACGGCTTTCGCTTTCGCGGCTTTCACGACATGGATGCAGACGAGGTCGCGCGGAAGACCGGCCTCAGCCGTGCCGCGGCGGAACTTGCCCGCAGGCGGCTGTGCTCGGAACCGCTGGCATGGGAGGATACCGATGCCGCACTGGCCAGCTTCAGGCAGGCACTGGCCGGGCGGCAGCTGCGACTGGTAAAGGGCGGGCGCTTCTGGCATGTGCTGGCACCGGCCGACAAGGGCAGCGCCGTGCAGCAGCTGGCATCACTGTACCGCGCGCACGGCCTGCCGGCCTTCACCAGCCTGGCACTGGGCGACAGCCCCAACGACTGCCGCATGCTGCAGGCCGCAGACATCGCCGTGCTCATCCGCCGCAAGGACGGCAGTGTGCTGGACTGCAATACGGGCGGACGCGTCATACACTCCACGGAACCCGGCCCCGCGGGATGGAATGCCGCAGTGCTGCAGGTCCTGCAGATGCTGTCTGCGCCCGCAGCATAGTCCGGACGAACACCCAGGCAGAGGCGAACCATGTCGGATTTCTTCCAGAACGGCGTCATCACCACACTGCACAAGCTCAGGGAGCGTCCCATCGCGGAACTGGAAGCGGAACTGCTGCGCTTTTCCCGCGTTCGACCGATGGCCCTGATCCTGCCCAGCCTGTATTCGGAACTGCAGGGCCCGGCCCTGCCGAACATCATTCGCCAGCTGCGCCAGGTGGGCTACCTGTCCGACATCATCGTCGGTCTGGATCAGGCGACGGAATCCCAGTTCCAGCATGCCAGGGACTTCTTCGGCGTGCTGCCGCAGCGCATCCATATACTCTGGAATGACGGCGAGCGCCTGCGCGCACTGGATGCGAAGCTGCAGGCCGAGGGGCTTTCGCCGCAGCAACCGGGCAAGGGCCGCAACGCCTGGTTCTGCCTGGGCTATGCCCTGGCATGCGGCAACTGCGAGGCGATCGCACTGCATGACTGCGACATCATCACCTATGATCGCAGCCTGCCGGCACGGCTGTTCTATCCGGTCGCGAATCCCGCCTTCAACTTCGAGTTCTGCAAGGGCTACTACACCCGCATTCACAACCAGCAGCTCAGCGGGCGCGCCACCCGGCTGCTGGTCACCCCGCTGCTGCGCGCCCTGGAAAAGGTCGTCGGGCGACTGGATTACCTGGATTTCATGGACAGCTTCCGCTATCCCCTGTCGGGAGAGTTCTCGCTGCGCCGTGATTTCATCAGCAGCCTGCGCATTCCCAGTGACTGGGGGCTGGAGATCGGGGTGCTTTCGGAGGTCTACCGCAACCTGTCACGGCACCAGGTCTGCCAGGTCGATATCGCCGACGAGTATGACCACAAGCATCAAACCCTGTCACAGCAGGACAGCGGCGGCCTGATGAAGATGAGCGTGGAAATAGCCAAATCGCTGTACCGCAAGCTGGCGACGGAAGGGATATCGCTTTCCATCGAGGACATCCGCGCGGTCAAGGCGACCTATTTTCGAATCGCCCTGGACTGCATTGAACAGTACTACTACGATGCCCGCATCAACGGCCTCGAATTCGACCGGCATGCGGAGGAAGGCAGCGTTGATATCTTCACCCGGAGCATCATGACCGCGGGTGAGGTGTATCTCGACAACCCGATGGAACTGCCGTTCATTCCCAACTGGAACAGGGTATTCAGCGCCATTCCGGACTTCGCCGGACAGCTGCTGGCGGCGGTCGCCGCAGACAATGCGGATTGACCCCGCCTGCCGTACAGGCAGCGGGTGCGGACTGCGGACCCGTGTCAGTTCAGTTCCGCGTCCTTCCAGTAGCGGGTTCCCTTGAGCATGGCCTGCAGGGCCAGTTGGCTCCCGGTCAACGGGTAGACCGTCACCCCGTCCGCCACGACTTCGCCCCCCTTTTCCCCGGCCTTCGCGGCGGCATCGGCATGCGCATCGAACTCCCGGCCGCAGTCGAGAAATTTCTGCAGGGTTGCCTGATCGTGGAAAACGAATACCGCGCGAAAATCCTTCACTCCGAGACCGTGCCCGATACCGGCTTCCCCCCATCTTTATAAAGGTTTGCCTGCCGCTCCGGCTGTCCGTGACCACGCCCTGCCCGCCGCTGAAGCCGGCCAGTCGCAAGTTCGTGTCGGGTATTTCCAGGCAATTCCGCTGCAGACGCAGGCGCCGGGCGTGCTGTGCCCCCCCGCAAAGCAACTGAAGCAGTCGGCCGAATCCGGCTCAGGTCCGTGTCGAGCTGAACCAGCAAGTGGCGTAGGGCGGCAGTTGCAGTCCGGCCCCGGCATGGGCGACGCGGTGTTCCCCGATCAGTTCCTGCCATGCAGCCAGGTCATCAGGCAGGAGAGAAGCCGCTATGGATTGCGTGGAAGCCGTAAAGTTGAACAGCGCCAGAATACGCTGACTGCCATCAAGCGCGGTACGCTCCAGGCCGAAAACGCCGGCACCGGTCGCCAGCAACCGCTGCGGGGCTTCGGGATGAAACGCAAGCTGGCGGCGACGAATCTGCAGCAGCCGCCGGTAACGCCGGAACACCTGCCCGGTCTCACTGTCGCTATTCGCCATCAGCGCCTCGAGTTCGGCCTGGTCCCACTTGCGGCGGTTGATGGAACGCGTCATCCCGGTACGCTCCACGCCCAGGGTGTCGTTCGGCGTCGCGACCAGGCAGTGCAGGTAGACGGCGGGAATCCCCCGGAAAGACAGGGCCACGACCTGGGAAACCATGAATGCCGGTATCTGCCAGCGGTTAGCGTCATTTTCCGGATTGCGATAGGCGTCGAAATAGCTGATGTTCAGTTCATAGGGGCTGACGGACCCGTCGCTGTTGCTGCGCGTGGAGATATAGCCGCCGCGCGCGCGCATCGCATCGAGCATGGCATCGACCTCCGGCTTCGGCACCAGACCTTCCAGGGGACGCAGACCGACGCCGTCATGCGAGGCGGTAAAGTTCAGGAACGTACAGTGTGGCGGTACCGGCGCTGCTTCCAGCTCCCTGGCCCAGTCCTGCAGGTAGTACGTGGTGCCGGCATGCAGCGCGTGCAGCAGCAACGGCGGCAGGCTGAACTGGTAGATGATATGGGCCTCGTCGCCGGCGCCAAAGTAACTGATATTCTCCGCGTGCGGCACGTTGGTCTCGGTCATGATCAGGGCGCCCGGTTCGACCAGTTCCAGGACGTCACGGAGGAGTTTGACGATCTCGTGGGTCTGCGGCAGGTGTATACAACGGGTTCCCGGCTGCTTCCACAAATAACCCACCGCGTCCAGACGGACCATGCGTGCGCCGCGCCGGATGTAGTACAGCAGGATATCGACGAACTCCAGCAGCACATCCGGATTGCTGTAGTTCATGTCGATCTGGTCATTGCTGAATGTTGTCCAGACATGGCGCAGGCCCTGGTGGGTGCGCACCCCGCTGAGCAGTGGCGACGAGCGTGGTCTGGTCACCAGCGCAAGGTTCGCGTCAGGCTGCAATTCAATGAAGTAGTCGCAGGCCGGCTTCTGCCCGGCGATGAAATCGATGAACCAGAGATTCTCGCGGGAACAGTGGTTCAGCACCAGGTCGAGTACAAGGTCATAGCAGCTCTCCAGCGCAGCCACGTCTTCCCATGTGCCCAGTTCCGGATTCACCGCGCGGAAATCCGTGATTGAAAAACCGTCGTCCGAGCTGTACGGGAAAATAGGCAGCAGGTGCAGCATGCTGAACGCACCGGGAAGGTGACGATTCAGGAAGGCGCGCAGCGTCTGCAGCGGCGTGAGGTGCGGGGAATGGATGCTGTCACCGTAGGTGATGAGGACGATATCCCGGTGGCTCCAGTAGGGCCGCTTCACCGAGCGGGTGCGCAGCTGCCGATGTGTCTGCAGCATGCGCAGGATGCGCTGCCGGATCGCCGGTGCACGCCCGGCACCGTACAGGTAGACGAGACGCGCCAGCAGCCGGGCTGAAGGCTCGACAGCCGGATCTACCGGTGCCGGTTCTGCGCGCTGGACCGGGTCATTCATCATGTGCATGCACCAGAAGGTAGCAAAGGGTTGCCCGTATGTGCCAATTCAAGGCAGGCCGGAACTATCCCGCCGGGAATCCAGGCTGTCTGGTACTCACCAGCAGGAAACATGCCAGTGATGGCAATCCCGGGACAGGTCCGGGTACCCGGGGGCTTCAGGTCCGATGCGCCAGTGCGCCCTGACCGTGGCCACCACCGCTCCGTCGCTGTCCCTGATCTCACCGTCAATATCGAGGTCACCGGGGTCATTGTTCTGCGGCACGGAACAGCGGCATTGAGCCAGCAGCGTTCCGCGTGCCTTTTTCAGGTAATCGATGCTGAAGCCGGTAAGGATAGCGCGGGTGTCGTCTGGCAGACCGTTCACAAGCGCCAGCCCCGTCACCATTTCACCCAGGTTGGCCAGTGCCATGGCGTGAATGGAATGCAAATGATTGCGCAGCCTGCGGGCATCATGCAGCCGCACCTCGCAATACCCCGGCTCCAGTGTCTGTACAATGGCACCGAGGCTGCCGGTGTAGGGCACGCGCAGGCGCAGCAGGCGGCTGAACAGCCACTTGCCCCCGGGGATTGCGCAAGCCCTGCCCCACTGCTGGCGCAAGTCCGGACCAATCGAGCGTGGCATGGCGACACTCCTGTTGTGTCAATGTGCGACAGACGTGAGAACAGCTAATGCCGGTCTTGCAGATGGCGTCCAGGCTGGTCCTTTGGCGCGACGTATATAGGCGTCCTGATTGCAATGCGCTGCCCGAGGTGAAGATATTCGTAAATGATGTCGTTTTCCAGTCGGAGCTTCAGCAGCCCCCTCTGCTGCGTGTCATTGGGCAGCAGGATGAGAGATCCCGCCGGCAAGGCATTGAACTTGCCGATGGCATCGAGATCGATTGCTTCCGGCAGTTGCAGGCTGCGGATACCGGAAACAAATTCGAAGATAAGCGGACGGTCGGTCACAACTACGGTATCGTCAGCGGCAAGTTCCGAAAACATTTCCCGGATTCGTATGGCCTGCTCCGAGTTGGTGTAGTTCGAGTAGTTGATATCGCTGTTCGCGGCAAGATTCGGGCTGCCCAGCTGGCGCCAGCTCTGCATCGACTCCTGAAAACGCATATACCCCTTTACGGGGAACATGATCACGCAGCACCAGAGCAGCACCTGGGCGATCAGGCATCTTTTATTGAGTGGTTTCAGCTGCACCAGCACCACCAGCAGCAGAACCCACAGGACAGTCAGGGCAGGTGCCAGCAGGCGCTCGTCAAGCGGATCGAAGCTGCTATACATCCTGAGGGCCACAATCGCAGCGGAGTACCCCGCCACGACAAGCAGCAGGATATTCCGGGTATGACGGTGCGAGACCGGCTGCTCATGCCCCCTGCCGGTTGCCAGCACGGCACAGGCAAGCGCGACACTCACGGCCGTCGCCAGAACAAGCAGCAACACCAGTATGGATGAGGGTATGTTTGCATCCACCACCAAAAACACATCGTGCAACGCCTGGAGGAAGGTCCGGTCCGACGGCAACCGGGTACCGCCGGTGATGCTGCCCGTAGCAAGGTAATTGCCGGCCAGTAAATACCCTACCCCTGCGGCATAGACACAGGCCGCGACAATAAATGCCGCCACCGGTCTGTGCTCCCTGTCGCTCCACAGATACGTGGCAGGCAGCAGCAATACCAGTGCAATCCCGATATAGCGGGTATAGGCAAGTGCAAGCAGTAACACCACCAGCAGGCCCAGGTACAGGTACAGGTATTTCCTGCCCGCAACGGCCGCCGCCGTCTCCAGGTAACGAATCGCCGCCCACGCGGCGGCGAGCAACAGCGGGATAAACAGCGTCTCGCTCCAGGCATAGGTATAAACGGTTATCAGCGGGCCGGTCAGGCACAGGAGCAGCGACGCCGGCAGGGCAAGGTACCAGTTGATGACCGGGGCAAGCAGCAGGTAGGCGAACACCGCGGTCAATGCAAGCAATGCGGCCGACAGGTGCGAGGCAGTCAGCGCGCTCGGCAGCTTGAAGGAGGTCGCCGCCAGTACCAGCGGATACAACGGTGGCCACAACTTCAAGTCCTGGTATAACAGCCCGTCATAGTTCTCCAGGCTGTGGTCCGTAACCAGAACACCGCGACCGCTTTTGATGTTTTTGGCTATATCCAGGTAATTGATCGAATCCGGTGTGGTCGCTGAACCGAACGGTGTCAGGGATCGCGCCAGCAGCAGGGAAAAAACCAGGATGACAAGGATGGCGACCACATGCTTGCTGAATGGACTGTTGCTGGATGGCAAATTTATTTGCATCTTATTCCAACGAGGAATCGGTTGCATATCCTGTCTGCCGGGGTGCGCGGAATGAGATCCCTCATGCTACCCCTGCTCATTCCGGTAGCGTAGCGACGCACATCGTCCGGTTATAACTGTTTTAATGGATTGAGTGTAAGCTCCCCGCATCTGCAATGAAACCATACAATCGTGACGCCGGTATTCTGACAGGCATCCAGGACGACAGGAAGCGCTATGCAGCAATCCTGACACGGAAAACGCCGGCATCCACCGAGCTCACCACGACACGGGTGCCTGCGGTGATTTCGTTGCACTCTTCCGCAGCGTCGATTTCAACACGCCAGTCGATACCCGAGTAGCGCGTGCTGCCCGGGCGTGCCAGCGAGATGTCCTCTTCCAGGCGGAACTTGTGGCCGATCATGTCGCTGCTGTTGTCCTTTTCCGGCACATCAAAGTTCTGGAATTTCAGCAGCGGCTTCCACAGCAGTGCGGCGCTGACACCCGAGGAGATACCAAAGCAGGCAACCCCGTAAAGCCAGCTTGCCGGAAACACCTCGCCCCATAGCAGCCCGCCGGTCAGCAGGGCACCAATACCGGTAAACAGCACGACACCCGAGCTAAAACCGAACACCAGCGCTTCCAGGACCAGCAAGCCAAACCCCAGCGTAAACCAGAAGGCATGCTGGTTGCTGTTGAAATACTCGATCATGGCTGCGGCTGCCCCGCTGCATTTCCGGCAAATGCCTCGCTGCGGTTCATGGCGCTGACGATGGCAACAGCCTCCGCGACCACACTGCCCGCCTCGCTGCTCTTGCCGTCCATCAGAACCACTGTCGATTGCTTCGCGATCTCCTGTCTGGCCTGGATGGCGCGGGTAGCCAGGTCCAGCTGGACCGCCTTCTGGCCCTGATTGGTGACTGCCGCCTTGCCGATGGTTTCCAGTGCCATGGCCTTGGCCTCTGCAACCATTTCAATGGCGCGCGCCTCACCCTCGGCCCGCAGGATCTGCTGGGCGCGTGCCGCCTCGGCATTCAGCACCAGCGCCTGTTTCTCGCCTTCCGCGACATTGATCGCGGCCTGGCGCTCGCCTTCCGATTCCAGAATAACCGCACGTTTGTCGCGTTCCGCCTTCATCTGGCGCTCCATCGCCTCCAGCACGCTGCGTGGCGGCGTGATGTCCTTGATCTCGTAACGCAGCACCTGCACCCCCCAGGGAGCGGCTGCCTCGTTGATGGAATTGACGATGGCGACATTCAGCGTATCGCGCTCCTCGAAGGTCTTGTCGAGATCGAGCTTGCCGATCTCGGAACGCATCGTCGTCTGGGCAAGCTGGGTGACGGCAAAGATGTAGTCTTCCACGCCATAGCTGGCCTTGTAGGGATCGAGGATCTTCATGTAGAGCACGCCGTCGACAGTCAGGCCGATGTTGTCCTTGGTGATTGCCGACTGGCTGGGGACATCGGCTGCCTGTTCCTTCAGGGTCCGGTCATAGGCAACACGTTCCACAAAGGGCACGATGAAATTCAGACCGGCCGTCAGCGTCGCGCGGTATTTACCGAAACGCTCAATGACGTAGGCGCGATTCTGCGGAACGAACTTGATTGAGGTTTTCAGCAGCACGACCAGCACAACCGCCAGCCCTGTACCGAAACTGAAAATCACGTCAAAAATTCCCGAGCCCATAGCTATCTCCCTGGATTGCCTGATATCGCGTGAAGTGGAAGCTGCAATTACCTGATAATCATGAATATATTCCATGCCTCAGGCTGCATGCTATAGCGGCAGGAAATTCTTAATCATGAAACGACACCTGCCTGCGCCGGCAGCGATGCGCCGGGGAGGAACCGGAACAGGGCAGGCTCCGGCGGGCACCTCAACCGGGCATGATCTCCCTTGTGTGCAGCGGCAGCATCAGGCCCGGCTCATGCGCTGGTTCCACCCACGGTCAGGCGGTCGATCAGCATGGTCGGCTGACCGACACCCACGGGCACACTCTGCCCCTCCTTGCCGCAGGTGCCGACGCCGGGGTCGAGCTGCAGGTCATTGCCGAGCATGGAGACATGCTTGAGCACTTCGGGTCCGTTGCCAATGAGCGTCGCGCCCTTCACGGGCCGCGTCACCTTGCCTTTCTCTATCAGGTACGCCTCGCTGGCGCTGAACACGAACTTCCCGGAGGTAATATCCACCTGGCCGCCGCCGAAATTGACGGCGTACAGACCCCGCTCGACGGAGGCGATGATTTCCTGCGGGTCGTGGCTGCCGGCCAGCATGCAGGTGTTGGTCATGCGCGGCATGGGCAGGTGCGCGTAGGACTCGCGCCGGCCGTTGCCGGTCGGGCTGACGCCCATCAGGCCGGCGTTCATGCGGTCCTGCATATACCCCTTCAGGATACCTTTCTCGATCAACACCGTGTTCTGCGAGGGAATGCCCTCGTCGTCGATATTGAGCGAGCCGCGCCGGCCACTGAGCGTGCCGTCATCGACGACGGTGCACAGCGGCGAGGCAACCTGCTCACCGACACGTCCGGCGAAGGCCGAGGTGCCCTTGCGGTTGAAGTCACCCTCCAGCCCGTGACCGATGGCCTCGTGCAGCAGGATGCCGGGCCAGCCGGGCCCCAGCACCACCGGCAGGGTACCTGCAGGAGCGGCCACGGCTTCGAGATTGACCAGCGCCTGACGCACCGCCTCGCGCGCATAACCCTGCGCACGCCCGTCCTCGAGGAAGAAACTGTAATCACTGCGGCCACCGCCGCCGCTATGGGCCTGCTCGCGCCTCCCATCCTGCTCGACAGTGACGGTAACATTGCAGCGCACCAGCGGCCGCACATCTGCGGCCAGCGTGCCGTCACTGACGGCCACCATGACAACCTCATGAACCCCGGTGAGACTGACGATCACTTCCCGCACCCGGTGATCCTGGCGGCGCGCCTCGGCATCCAGTTGCCGCAGCAGGCCGACCTTGTCTTCAGCAGCCATGCCCTCCAGCGGATCCAGCGCGGGATACAGGGACCTGGCAGTCGTGGCCTGCCAGGCTTGCAACCTGCCGGTGTCGCCGTGCCTGGCAATTGCACGTGCGGCGCTGGAGGCCTGCAGCAATGCCGGCAGCAGGATCTCGTCGGAATAGGCGAAGCCCGTCTTGTCACCGCTGATGGCGCGCACGCCGGCACCCTGTTCGATGCTGTGGGTGCCCTCCTTGACGATGCCGTCTTCCAGCACCCAGGACTCGTAGCGGGTTGACTGGAAATACAGGTCACCGCTCTCCACGGCATGCCCCAGCAACTGGCCGAACACCCGCTCCAGGTCATGCTCGTCGATGCCGGCAGGCAGCAGCAGGTGCCGGCGTGCGATATCGAGATTCGAGTCGCTCATTTGTTGCGGCACTGCAGGCGGCGGTGCTGGATGCTGGGGAAGTTGCGCCGCGCGCTGTTGAGCCGTCCCAGTTCGACGTCCGCACAGACCACGCCGGGACCGCGCGCCAGGCTGTTCAGGATGGTGCCCCAGGGGTCCACGATCATGCTGTGCCCGTAGGTTTCCCGGCCGTTGAGGTGGTATCCGCCCTGGTCAGGCGCGATAACGTAGCAGAGGTTTTCAATGGCGCGTGCCCGCACCAGCACTTCCCAGTGCGCGCGCCCGGTAATCGCGGTGAAAGCCGAGGGCAGCACGATGATTTCCATACCCGCCTCGAGCTGCTGCCGGAACAGCTCGGGGAAGCGCAGGTCATAGCAGACGGACAGCCCCATGCGCCCGAAAGGCGTATCGAGAACGACCACCTCGCTGCCGGGCTCGATGGTCTCCGACTCGGTGTACTGTTCGTTGCTGTCGACCAGTTCCACATCGAACAGGTGGATCTTGTCGTAGCGCCCCGCCAGCTTGCCCTTGTCGTCGTAGACCAGACAGGCCGCACGTACCTTGTTGGCGTCATCGGCAACCATCGGTATGGTCCCGCCGACCAGCCAGATGCCATGGCGTGCGGCCTGCTCCGCCAGGAACGTCTGGATGGCCCCGCTGCCGGCTTTCTCCCGCAGCTCGACCTTGTCTCTTTCCGTCTTGCCCATCAGGGCGAAATTCTCGGGCAGCACCACCAGGCGTGCCTGCTGGCTGACGGCTTCCTCAATCAGGCGTTCAGCCTCCAGCAGGTTGGCGCCGAGATTGGGGCCGGAGGCCATTTGAATACATGCAACAACAGTCATCGATTCATGTCACCTGTCTGCTTGCGGAGTAGCCGGGAGAATAGCACAGTTGCCGGCATCACTACGGAGCGCCCCTGCCACCCGGAGGGTTATTCATCGCCGAATTCAAAAATGGTGGAGTCCATGCCGGATTCGTCGTCATCCTTGCCGGTGTCAGCGGCGCCCAGCCTGGTCACCACCGGATCGGTCCAGGGACCGGTTACCGTGTATTGCTTGCGCGCCAGTTTGTACAGTGGATCCAGCCTGTCTTTCAGCAAGGTCTCGGCGACGAGCATGACCGCCCCTACCGCCGGACCACCGGCGAGCGCCCCGGCAAGAGACAGACCTGACTTGATGTAGGGAGTCACCGACACCAGCTGGTCATAGTCCTTGTCGGCCAGGCCCACGCGCCCGGATATATCGATGCGTGCAGCCGGACCGTCCACGACCAGGTCACTGGTATAGGCGTTTCCGCTGTCGACCAGAAAACTGCCTGCTATGGTGTCAAAACTGAACCCGTCGGCAAACAGGTCGCTGAAGTCCAGTGTCAGGCGTCGCGGCAGGCTGCTCACACTCAACAAACCAAGCACCCTGCCGGTAGCGCCCGGTTTCACGTCCACGAGCTGGCCATCCTTGATACTCAGACGGACCTTGCCCCCGGCGCGCTCCGGTGAAAACATCCACGGCGCCCCGGGCCAGTTAATCTGCATCGAGCCCTTCAGCTTGCCGTCCTTGATGCTCCTCTGGTAATCGAACAAGCCAAGCAGTTTTCCCATGTCACCGTCGGTAATAACCAGGTCGATACTGGTCTGCTGCTGCCCCCCGGTGCTTTTCCAGTCACCCGTCAGGTGCAGCTGCAACACCGGTGACGACAGCGACAACTGCTTGATGGCCAGCGAATCATCGGGCTGTTTTTCCGCCAGCATTTCGAACGCCCCGAGTGCTGCCTTGTCGTAGACAAGATTCCGGATCCTGACCTGCAGGTCAGGCATATCTGCCGGGGTCAGGCCGGATGTCTCCCGGGGTTGACCGGGATCGGGCGGCTGCAGTTTCAGCAGCTCCAGATTCAGGACCACGCGCTGCAGCCTGCCGCCGCTGTCCTGCAACCGGATATCGCCGGCGATCGAGGGACCCCCGACCGTGATGTCCCGGGCCTGTCCCGCAGACTGTGCGCCCAGGCTGACATCCCGCAGTTGCCAGCCTGCCATCTCCAGATCATCCACATGCAGATCGAACTTCAGTGGCAAGGCAGGAGCGGCGACGCCGGTATCGAGGTACGGCGCCCAATCAGTGGCATTCAACCTGGCAAGCCGGCCTGTAATCAGCAGGATTTTGCTGTCGGGCAGTTCCGGGCTGGCGTCGCCCACGCTGATTGTGCCGCGCTGCAATTCCAGACCCTGCTTGCCGGCGTCCAGTTTCAACAGGCCCTGGAGTATGTCGCCATACGCCACGCGCACAACTTTCTCGCGGGCCTCGACATTGTCTACGCTGAATGACAGGCTGCGAACCGCATCTTCCGCCTTGCCAAACGGTGCAGGGAGCTTGATGGTAGTGCCCGCCAGCGAGGATGAAACGGTCAGGCCGATATTGGCCGGCTTGCCGCGAGCGGCATGGCCGCGCACGCTAAGCAGGATGCGCCAGTCGCTGCTGCCCGTCACCGCCTTGCCCGGCATGCCGGAATCGCCTCCGAACCTGTTGAGCAGTCCGAACGGACCGTCCAGCTGGATCTGCACGGTCGAGTTGCGCGGCTCGTTCCAGACACGGACCCGGGCCGGCTTGTCAAACAGGCGCGCCTTCAAATCCTTGCCCGTCACGCCATTATTATCAAAGGCGAGCTGCCCGCTGATCGCCTTCAGCACGACATCCGCATCCGGCAGCCTGAGATCATTGCCAGCCAGACCAATGCTGCCGGAAACTTCCACGGGCAGCTCGTGATCCCACAGCGGAACCCGGATATCCAGCCCGAGGCTGGCCGCGCCACTGGTCGTGGCCCGATCGACCAGTCCGCCATAGGTTTCACCCAGCGGACTGCTGCCGAGTTCCGCCAGCATGACCGCCAGCGAACCGCGCACGTCTCCCTGTATCCGCAGATCCGGCTTTGCCAGATCCTTGATCCGCGCAGTTACCTGTTCGATCCTGGCGCTGCGAATGGTGCCCGCATGGCTGGTGACGTCCATGGCGCGGCCGGTAAAGTCCACCTGCGCATCGAGATCGCTTATCGCCGACCAGCCGGGGTGATAATCCAGCCGCGCCTGCGTCACCGGCAGGCGCACCTCCAGGACGCCTTCTCCCTTGTCAAACGGCAACTGGTCCAGCCGTCCCATGACCCGTACCGTGCCGTTTGTGATCACACCGGCCTTGAGACTGCGATCCAGCCATGCGACACCGCTTGCGGCCATCACCCTGGCGGGGATGTAGTAACTGAGCCGGTCGAGGCTGGCATGCTCCAGGTCCACCACCAGATTGACGGCAGCCGCACCATCAACCGGCAGATCCAGCGCGAAATGTGCCGTCAGCGCGAGATCGCGATTACTTATGCGCAGTGCCTCGGAAGCCAGTTCCAGTCGCTCTGCGGACTGCCGCCAGAAGATTTGTCCGTCGGCGGCATCAATGGGCAGCACACCGCGAAACAGGCGGGTATCGCCAACCCCCGCCTTGCGACTCTTCACCGTCAGCATTCCGGCTTCAAAGGTTCCGGAGACAGACCCGTCAAGTCCGCTGATTTGGGGAATGGCGCCTGACTGCTCGCAGCCCACGCCGCTGAAAAGGGCCGCCAGTCGTCGCAACCGGGTGGTATCACCCTGTCTTTCCAGCGAAACCTGCAGGTCCCGGATCAGGCCACGGGGCTGCAGCTGTGACAGGCGGCTGCGCAGGCCGGCATCCAGACCGGGAATCGCCGGCAGCAGTTCACCGAGTCCATCCAGGTTGATGAGCGCAGCTGCAACGTTGAGGTAACGTCTGTCCTCGACCTGACCGACGGCTCCCGCCAGGCGGCCGGTTTCCCAGCTGCGCCCGGCTGATTCGATAGCAAGCTGCTGTATCGCGAACTTCCAGCCCTGTGCAGTACGCTGCAAGCCGAATTGTCCACGCAGGTTGTCCGCGGAGAAGTGGTGGCTGTCCGCCGCACCGTTATGCGCAAGGGTGAAATCATGGACGTCGACCTCCCCGCTCAACCCGGCAAGCCGGGTCGCGGAGATATCGGCCCACAGGCGGACATCGCCAATACCGCCGATCCGGACGCCTTCCACCGGGTACTGCTCAAGCACGGCCTGCAGGGCAAGCGCCTGGGCCTTGAGGTAGATGCGTCCCTTCCAGTCACGGAATTTGCTGGCGTGACCATACAACTCCGCCTGCAGATCGACGCGGTTGCCCAGCGTACCCGGTAACATCGCATACCCTGTCAGGCGATGTTCGTCGCCGGAATTGTCCAGCGAGAAGCTCACCCCGGTAAACCGTTGCGGCGCCGCGCCGGATTGCGGGTCAGACAGGGTGATGTCGGTATCGTGCAGCGACAGCCGGGGTATGGCAAACAGACCGGACAGGTCCACGGCAACTTCCCCGCCGAAATGCTCGATGCGGAACAGGCCCTCGGCATCCCGGACCAGCGGCAGATCGACACCCAGGACATCGATACCTGAAAATCCGATCTCCCGCTCGCGCAGGTAACGCCTGCTGTCGAGGCTGATCCGCACTTCCCGGATGGCAAGGCGATACGCCCCGTCTCCCGCGATCACCACGTCCCTGAGCCGCAGCACCGGGCTGATGCCGTGCCAGGTGGCATGCATTGCGCCGATGGTGACATCATGCTGCAACGCCCTGCTGGCAGCGATCTCGAGGTCATGCCGGTACTTGTCCAGCTCGCTCACCATGATGCGGGCAACCGTGAAGGCGGCCGCCGTCAGGAACAGCACAGTGACTAGCAGCAGCCAGCCGGCATGGAGAACACGTTGCAACATCGTTTACTGCTCAGGCTGCAGCAAACCGCGGCGCACCCGGCCTACAGGGGGACAACGTCATACTGCTCCTGGGTGTACAGGGCTTCCACCTGGAACTTGATCGGTTTGCCAATGAAGGCCTCCAGCTCGGCCAGACTCGCAGACTCCTCGTCCAGCAGCAGATCAACAACCTCCTGCGAGGCCAGCACCAGCAGTTGCTGGGCATCGAACTGGCGTGATTCCCGCAGGATCTCCCGGAATATCTCGTAGCAGACCGTCTCCGGTGTCTTGAGTGCACCACGGCCACTACAGGTAGGACAGGTTTCGCACAGCACATGTTCCAGGCTTTCGCGCGTACGCTTGCGGGTCATTTCCACCAGGCCCAGCGAGGACACCTCGGTGATCTGCGTGCGCGCATGGTCCTTGTCCAGGCACTTCTCCAGCGCCCGCAGCACCTGGCGCTTGTGCTCCTCGTCTGACATGTCGATGAAATCGATAATAATGATACCACCGAGGTTGCGCAGTCGTAGCTGCCGAGCCAGCGCCTGGGCAGCCTCGAGGTTGGTCTTGAAGATGGTTTCCTCCAGGTTGCGGTGTCCCACGTAGCCGCCGGTATTGACGTCCACCGTGGTCATGGCCTCGGTCTGGTCGAGAATGAGGTAGCCACCGGACTTCAGCTGCACCTTGCGCTCCAGTGCCTTGTGAATCTCGTCCTCGATCCCGTAGATGTCAAAAATCGGGCGTTCCCCGGGGTAGTACTCGACCAGGGTCGGCAACCCGGGTATGAAGCGATTGCAGAATTCCTGTACGCGCTGGTAACTCTCGCGCGAGTCGATGCGCACCTTCTCGACCTGGTCACCCAGCAGGTCGCGCATGACCCGGATGCTCAGCGGGAGATCCTCGTAGATCACGGAACCGGGGGCAGCGGCCGCCTCGCTGGCGCTGATGGCATCCCACAGCTTGCGCAGGAACATCATGTCGCCGCGCAGGGCCTCGGCGCTGGCACTTTCCGCCGCGGTACGCGCGATAAACCCGCCGCTGTCCTGTTCGCTCATGAAGAGCTGGATGGCGTCGCGCAGGCGCACCCGCTCGGCTTCATCCTCGATCTTCTGGGAGATGCCCACGTTGCCCACCTCCGGGATGAATACCAGGTAGCGCGAGGGGATGGTGATCTGCGTGGTCAGGCGTGCGCCCTTGGTGCCCAGCGGGTCCTTGATGACCTGTACCGAAATCTCCTGGCCCTCGTGCAGCAGGCGGGTAATGTCGGCAGCGGAATCGTGCTCATGGCCGCCCGGATCAACACCGCGGGGCACCACATCGGAGGCATGCAGGAATGCCGCGCGTTCCAGGCCAACGTCAACGAACGCCGCCTGCATGCCGGGCAGCACCCGGCAAACCCTGCCGCGATAGATATTCCCCACCAGGCCGCGCTTTGCGGCGCGCTCGATGAAAATCTCCTGCAATACGCCGTTCTCGACCAGTGCCACACGGGTCTCCCGCGGCGTCACATTGATCAGTATTTCCTCGCTCATGATTTCCCCGCAGCTTGCGCGGGTACGGAAGACCCGCTATTCCCTGTTACGGTCCGCAGCATCGATGCTAAAGCAGTCGGACACCGGCGGCTGCCAGCAGTTCGGCGGTCTCGCACAGCGGCAGTCCCATTACCCCGGAGTAACTGCCTTCCAGCCGGGAGACAAACATGGCGGCCAGGCCCTGGATCGCGTACCCGCCGGCCTTGTCGCCAGGCTCGCCCGTGCCCCAGTATGCCGCACATTCCGCCCGCGTCAGGCTGCGAAATGTCACCTGACTGACGCTCAGGCGACAGTCCTCGGATTTCTCCACCAGTGCCACGGCGCTCAGCACCCGGTGCGTCCTGCCGGAGAGTGCCTGCAGCATCTGAATGGCATCTTCACGGTTGTGCGGCTTGCCCATTACGACATCCCCGGCAACGACCATGGTATCGGCGCCCAGCACCGGCCGGCGATGCTCGTCCTGCAGCGTGGCATGCCCGGCACGGGCCTTCTCCAGCGCCAGCCGGGTAACGTGCGCCTCGGGTGATTCCCCCGCCACGGCGGACTCGTCGATTGCGGCAGCGATCACCCGGAAATTCACGCCGATCTGCCGCAGCAGTTCAGCTCGCCGCGGTGAGTTCGACGCCAGGTAGAGGTGCGGCGGATGTTTCATGCGTCGACCGGCTCCGGCAGGCAGGGTATCGCACCTGGTGCTGCCGCGTAAGCCGCTGCACTGCGCGAATCCCTCATGATCGATGATAGGGATGGCCGGCGTTGATCGACCACGCGCGGTACAGCTGCTCGGCAACGATGATGCGCACCAGCGCATGCGGATAGGTCAGTGTCGACAGCGACCAGCTCAGGTCCGATGCTGCCAGGCAGTCCGGCGACAGGCCGTCCGGCCCCCCGACCAGCAGCACCACGTCGCGCCCGCCCGCCATCCAGTCCTGCAGGCGTTCCGCCAGCACTTCCGTGCTCCAGTCCTTGCCCGCCACGTCCAGTGCAATCACCAGGCAGCCGGCGGGTAGCGCTGCCAGCATGTGCTGTCCTTCCTCCTGCATTGCCCGGGAGGCCGGCAGGGATTTGCGTCGTTTGCTGACCGGTATCTCGACCAGATGCAGACTGCATTCGCGCGGCAGGCGCCGCGCATATTCCGTATATCCCGTAGTCACCCACGCCGGCATGCGTGTCCCGACCGCGACCAGATGTATCCGCATCAGCCGGATGCCGCCCGTTCGCGTCAGTTGCCGGCGGTGTTGCGGTTACCCACGGACCAGAGCTTTTCCAGCGAGTAGAAAGCGCGCGTCTCGGGCAGCATGACGTGAACCACGACGTCACCCAGGTCGATCAGCACCCATTCCGCGGTCTGGCCACCCTCGACGCCAAGCGGGGTGTATCCCTGCTGCCTGGCCTTGAGCGCGACATTATCGGCCAGCGCCTTGACATGCCGTGTCGAGGTGCCACCGGCAATCACCATGCGGTCGGTGATAGACGTCAGGTCACGCACATCGATCACCCTGATATCCACGCCCTTGAGGTCTTCCAGCGCAGCGATCACGATTGCCAGCAATGCGTCGTCCGCCGCGAGTGCCCCGTCGCCGGACATATCCTGTTCACCCTTCATGACTGTTCTCTGTTGCATACAACCTTTCCTTGTAAATTATTTCCAGTACCGGGTCCGGCAGCAGGTAGCCCGGATCCTGGCCGGCAGCCAGCTGTTTCCGGATTGTGGTACCGGAAATCTCCAGCTGAGTGACGGGATGGAACAGCAGCAGGCCGGCGGCATGCTGTTCGAGCGCGGCCGCATCCAGCACCCGGTGCAGGCCGATGAAATCCGCCAGTTCGCCCTGATCCGGCAGTACGGTGCCGGGCCGGGTCATCACCACTATATGGCAATAGTCCGGCAGTTCGTGCCAGCGATGCCAGGTCGACAGGCCGCGAAAGGCGTCCATGCCGAGCAGCAGGCAGATGCCCTGCCCGCCAAGTTCCTCGCGCAGCGAGACCAGCGTATCCAGGGTCCACGAGGGACCGTCACGCTCCAGCTCGCGGGTATCGATGCGCAAAACCGGGTGATGGCGAATGGCGGCCTCGAGCATGGCCACACGCTGGGAGGCAGAAGCCAGCGGCTGCGCCCGATGCGGGGGAATCCGGGAGGGGATCAGGCGGATCTCCTGCAGCCCGAGCAGCTGCCGGATCTCCAGCGCAGGGCGCAAGTGCCCGAAATGCACCGGATCGAAGGTGCCGCCGAGTATCCCGATCATCGCCATGTCATCGCCGCCGACATCCCGGGCAGCCGGGCAGACAGAAACGGCCTGACCCGGGGGCGTGTCGACACCGCCGGATGGCATTCACGTGCGGATATGGCCGTCACCCAGGACGATGTATTTCAGGGTCGTCAGACCTTCGAGACCGACCGGCCCGCGGGCGTGCAGCTTGTCGGTGCTGATGCCGATCTCCGCACCGAGGCCGTATTCAAAGCCGTCCGCGAAACGGCTGGAGGCATTGACCATGACGGAACTCGAGTCCACCTCATGCAGGAAGCGCTGCGCCCGCGTCAACGACTCCGTGACGATGGCATCGGTGTGGTTCGAACCGTGCAGGGCGATGTGATCCATGGCTGCATCCAGGTCTGCGACAACCCGGATGGCAAGGATCGGCGCCAGGTATTCCTCGTCCCAGTCGGCCTCGGTCGCGGCATTGATCTGCGGCAATATGGCCCGCGTTGCCGCGCAGCCGCGCATCTCGACCCCGGCCGCCGTATACGCTGCCGCCAGCGGCGGCAGCACCTGCGCGGCGATCCCCTCTGCAACCAGCAGGGTCTCCATGGTATTGCAGGTGCCGTAGCGCTGGGTCTTGGCATTGACGGCGATTTTCACCGCCTTGTCGAGATCGGCCGCGTCATCAATGTAGGTATGGCAGATACCGTGCAGGTGCTTGATCACCGGCACCCTCGACTCCGCGCTGATGCGCTCGATCAGACCCTTGCCGCCGCGCGGCACGATCACGTCGACGAATTCCTGCATGCGCACCAGCTCACCCACGGCCTCGCGGTCCGTGGTCTCGATCACCTGCACCGCCTCGGCAGGCAGGCCGGCAGCGGCCAGCCCCTGCTGGATGCAGCGCGAGATAGCCTGGTTGGAATGGATGGCCTCGGAACCGCCTCGCAGAATTGCGGCATTACCGGATTTCAGACACAGGCCGGCGGCATCTGCGGTCACGTTGGGACGCGATTCGTAAATGATCCCGATGACGCCCAGCGGTACGCGCATCCGGCCCACCTGGATTCCGGAAGGCCGGTAGTTCATGCCGGAGATACTACCGACCGGATCCGGCAGCAGCGCGATCTCGCGCAGGCCCTCCGCCATGGCGGCAATGCGCTCCGTGTTCAGTTCCAGCCGGTCGAGCAGCGCCGCGTCCAGTCCGCGCCGCCGGCCCGCTTCCAGGTCCTTTTCGTTCTCCGCCTGCAGGGTCACGGCGGATGACTCGATGGCAGCCGCCATGGCCGTCAGGGCGGCGTCCTTCATGCCGGTGCTGGCGCGTCCCATGGCGCGCGCGGCACTGCGCGCGCGTTCGCCCACGACGCGCATGTATTCATGAATATCGAGCTGCATTGCTTCGGGTTTGGCGCTCATCCGGGTTTTGTCAGGAAACCTGCTCCAGTTCTTCGGGGCCGTCCAGGGTATGCCGGCCGGCCAGCTGCAGGGTCAATTGTAACAGTTCATCCCAGGCGTTGCCCGCGGCCTGGCCCTTGCAGACCCGGTCGGTGAATGCGCACTGTCGCAGCAACCGGTTGCACTGCGGCGCCGGCAGCCGCTTCAGGGCCGCTTCCAGCAAGGGCTTGCGGGTATCCCGGACGTGGTATTGATCCAGCACGTTGCGGATCGCGCGGCCACTCGCCACCACACCTGCCATGGCGGCAAGCTGCCGAATCTCCCGGGACAGCGCCCAGAGGACCACCGGTGCAGGGGTGCCTTCCGCATCCAGGCCATGCAGCATGCGCACGCTGCGGGCCGCCTGCCCTGCCAGGGCACTGTCGACCAGGCCGTACACGTCGTAGCGGGCATTGTCTGCCACGAGTGCCAGCACATTCTCCGCCGTCACCGGCCCGTCGCCCTGCAGCAGGTAAAGCTTGTCGATTTCCTGCACGCAGGCCAGCAGGTTACCCTCAACGCGATCGGCCAGCAGGGCGGCGGCATCACGTGTCGGCTCCAGCCCGCGGCGGCGCATACGCGCCTGTACCCAGGCATGGAACTCCTGCGGCTTCAACGGCCAGACCTGCACCACCACGCCCGCCGCATCCATGGCCTGCAGCCACTTGCTCTTGCGTGCCGCGGGTTCCAGCTTGCCCGATGTCACCAGCAACAATGTGTCTTCCGGCAGCCGTTCGGCCCAGGCGCGCAGCACCCGGGCACCGGCGTCTCCCGGCTTGCCCGTGGGCAGGCGCAGATCGATCAGGCGGCGCTCGGCGAACAGGGACAGGCTGGCGGCGCTGGAGGCCAGCGCGTCCCAGTCGAACCCCGCCTGCACCGTCAGCACCTCGCGCTCGCTGTAGCCCTGCGCCTGCGCCGCGCTGCGCACGGCATCTGCAGCCTCCAGCACGCGCAGCGGCTCATCCCCGCTGATGAAGTACACGGGGTCCAGCTGCTTGCGCAGCCGGGCTTCGAGCTGTTCAGGCCTGAGCTGCATCGGGAGGCGGGTTGTGCCTGCGCATGCTGCGCAAGCCGTCAGTTGCCGGCGGCCGCGGTAATCCGCAGCATGGCCAGGTTGACAACATTGCTCTGCAGGTTGGCCCGCACGACCTTACCCTCGCGCTGCGAGCCGAGCACGCCGGTAGTGTTGAAGACATAGTCGCGGCTCAGCGATACCGTTTGCTCCGGAACCAGGGTCTCGTTGGTTGCCGTGACCACCGAAAACCTGATGGTCTGCAGGATATCGTATTCCAGCACCTTGCCCGCGGTGTTGACCGACAGCACCCGGGTCTCGACCGTGCTGTCGAGAATGTTCAGTATCGCCGTTGCCTCGCTGCGTTCCTCCGTCACCCTGACATCGTGGATTTTCAGCGCCGCCGAGAAGTCATCGACCAGCGTGGAAAACGGCTGGCTGCTCTTGATATATGTGACCGCCATGGCCGGCGGCAGCGCCGCGCTGCCACGCAGGTGAAATCCACAGCCGGCAGCCAGCGCGACCATACCGGCAAGCAGCAAGACTGCTGACATATATGCGTAAAGGCTGTGCTGCGGCCGGTATCGTACGCCTGTCGTTTGTTTATTTGCCATGCTAAATGACCACATTGACCAGTTTTCCGGGTACCAAGATAACCTTCTTCACGGATTGCTCTCCGATATGCCTGCAGACATTCTCCTCGCCCAGGACGGCTGCCTCGATGGCGTCCCGCTGCGCGTCCGCGGCGACGGACACCTTGCCGCGCAGCTTGCCGTTCACCTGCACGATCAGGGTGACGGTGTCCTGCACCAGTGCCTGCGCATCGACAACCGGCCAGTCACAATCGACGACCGCCTCCGCATGCCCGAGGGCATGCCACAGTGCGTGGCTGATATGCGGCACTATGGGAGACAGCATCAGCACCACCAGCTCCAGCGCCTCCTGCACCACCGCCCGCCCCTGCTCCGAGGTGTCCGTAAAGCGATTCAGCTCATTCAGCAGTTCCATGTTCGCCGCGACCACGTTATTAAAGGTGTGACGCCGTCCCATGTCGTCACTGACCCGTGCGAGGGTAGCATGCACCATGCGCCGCAGTGCCTGCTGACTTGCCGTCAGAGTGGCCGTCCGCAGGGCGGGTGCCGGTCCGGCAGCCACCTGTTCAGTGACGCGTTTCCAGAGCCGCTTGAGAAACCGGTAGGCGCCCTCCACGGCCGAGTCGGACCATTCGAGTGACTGCTCCGGCGGTGCCGCCTGCATGGTAAAGAGGCGCACGGTGTCGGCGCCGTAGCGGTCGATCAGGCTTTGCGGGTCCACCGTGTTGCCCCTGGACTTGGACATCTTGGAGCCGTCCTTCAGCACCATACCCTGCGTCAGCAGGCGGGTGAAGGGCTCGTCGTTTGCCAGCAGGCCCGCGTCGCGCAGCAGCTTGTTGAAGAAGCGTGCGTACAGCAGGTGCAGCACGGCATGCTCGATGCCGCCGACATACTGGTCCACCGGCAGCCAGTACCTGGCGCGGTCGTCCAGCATGCCGTCCCGGTTGTCGGCGCAGGCATAGCGGGCGTAATACCATGACGACTCAAAAAAGGTATCGAAGGTATCGGTCTCGCGTTCGGCCGGCCCGCCGCAGCCCGGGCAGCGGGTCTCGATGAAGGCCGCCAGCTTCTTCAGCGGCGAACCGCCGGCATCCACCGTAACGTCCGTCGGCAGCAACACCGGCAGGTCGGCCTCGGGCACCGGCACGGCGCCGCAGTCCGGGCAGTTGATGATCGGGATCGGGCAGCCCCAGTAGCGCTGCCGGGACACGCCCCAGTCGCGCAGCCGGTAGTTCACCTGCCGGGAACCCTTGCCCGCCCGCTCCAGCCAGTCGGCGATGGCGTCGAAGGCCTGATCCGAAGTCAGTCCGGAGAAGTCTCCGGAGTCCTGCAAAATGCCCTTCTCGACAAAGGCGGCCTGTGCCAGGTCCGCCTGCCGGTCGTCGCCGGCGGGATGGATCACCTGCCGGATCGGAATACCGTTCTGTTCGGCGAATTCATAGTCGCGCTGGTCATGCGCCGGAACCGCCATGACCGCGCCGTGGCCGTATTCCATCAGCACGAAATTGGCCGCCCAGATCGGGACCGCCTCGCCGGTAACCGGATGCAGGGCCTGCAGACCGGTATCGACGCCCTTCTTCTCCAGCGTGGCCATATCGGCCTCGGCAACCCGGGTATTGCGGCATGCGTCGATAAAAGCCTGCAGGGATGGATTGGCGGCCGCGGCCTCTGCCGCCAGCGGATGTTCCGGCGCCACGGCCACAAAGGTGACCCCCATGACGGTATCGGGGCGGGTCGTGTAGATCGGCAGGGTGTCTGCACGGCCGGCGATGCCGAACTGCATCTCGATGCCTTCCGAGCGCCCGATCCAGTTGCGCTGCATGGTGCGCACCTGTTCCGGCCAGCCATCCAGCTGCTCCAGGTCGGTCAGCAACTGCTCGGCGTAGTCGGTGATCTTCAGGAACCATTGCGGGATCTCGCGGCGCTCGACCAAAGCGCCGGAACGCCAGCCCCTGCCGTCGATCACCTGTTCGTTGGCCAGGACCGTCTGGTCGACGGGGTCCCAGTTCACCATCGCGGTCTTCTTGTAGACGACGCCCCTGGCGAACAACCGGGTGAAAAACCACTGCTCCCAGCGGTAGTAGTCCGGGTCGCAGGTGGCAATCTCCCGCGACCAGTCGTAGCCGAAACCCAGCTGCCTGAGCTGGTCGCGCATGTAATCGATGTTGGCGTAGGTCCACTGCGCCGGCGGCACCCGGTTCTGGATGGCGGCGTTTTCCGCCGGCAGCCCGAAGGCGTCCCAGCCCATCGGCTGCAGTACGTTTCTGCCCTGCATGCGCTGGTAGCGGCTGATCACGTCGCCGATGGTGTAGTTGCGCACGTGTCCCATGTGCAGGCGGCCGCTGGGATAGGGGAACATGGACAGGCAGTAGAACTTTTCCCGCGCCGGGTCCTCGGTGACGCGAAAGCTGTCGTTGTCTTCCCAGTACTTCCGGGCTTCGGCTTCTACCACTTCGGGCTTGTAGGTCTCGTCCATTGGCTGCATGCAGTGAAAATCCAGAGGCGGAAGAATACCGTAGCCACAACACCCCCCACAACACGGGATGCCGGATTTCCTTCACCTCGCCGCCGCTTTGGTTCAAACTTGCAGTATCAGCGACGCATTAAGGAACCGCGACATGAGTGACAGAAAAACCACCCGGGAACAATGGCTGGACGCCTACGACGACATGATGGTACGGGTAAAAACCGCTTTCGAGGAGGCCGAGGAAGCCACCCTGCCGAAACTGCAGGAATTCATTCACGAAGCCCGCGACAAGGCCGTGGAACTGGGGGAACTGAGCCGCGAAGAGGCCGAGAAGGTCGCCACCTACCTGGAGCGCGACCTGCAGGATGCCGGCAGGCACCTGGCCGACACCGGTCAGGAACTCGGCGACTGGCTGCGTTTCGACATCCACCAGATCGAGGAGCGCCTGCTGGAGGTGCTGTTGCGGGTGGCGGACCATACCCGCCTGGAACTGTTGCAGTTCCAGCACGACATCAAGGAAGGCCCCGCCTGGAACGCCGGCGAAATCACCGGCCCGGGTACGCTGGAATGCGCATCCTGCAATGCCCCCCTGCGTTTCCATGCAACCGGCTATATTCCGGAATGCCCCAACTGCGGGCATACGGTATATCACCGCAAGATCCTGCAGCAATAGCTGCATGGCAACCCGCCAACGGGATAACACAACGCAGCCCCGCGTTGCCCGCCAGTCGTCCCCGGGCGCTGTGTGGGCATACTGCCTCGTTGCCTGCCTCGTCCTGGGCATCCCGGCATATGCTGCTGCGGACGCGATTGAACACATCGTTATCGTGTGGCTGCGTGAACCCGGCAATACGGAGCAGCGCGCACGCATCATCAGCGAAAGCCAGGTGCTCAGGCAGATCCCGGGCGTCACAGGGTTGCGCGCCGGCGACATGCTGCCGAGCCGGCGGTCTATTGTCGACAGCAGCTTCGATGTCGCCCTGGTCGTCAGCCTGCGGGATACGGCTGCCATGAAAGACTACCTGTCCCACCCGCTCCACGTGAAGCTCGTCGAGGAAACCCTCAAACCGCTGGTGAAGAAAATTCAGGTCTACGATTTCACCCTGGCAGCCGACTGATCGGGACACTGCCGTGTGCCTCCGATCCTGCCCTGTCCAGACCGCTTGCCTGGAAATCAGGCTGCCTGTTCCATTCTGCAGGTCGGTCCAGAGGGAAAACGACCATTTTTGGTATCTGGCAAACGCTGATATAGCCAATGACGCAAGGTCTGGTATCTGGCCCTAATCAGAAGTTCAGATAATTTCCTTAAACTTCCGGGATGTACTGCATACGGACTTACAGATACAGTCTCAGCGACGCATGGGCAGCGATAACAGCAACGCCTTTATTATCACCTGGTACAACCGTAACCATCAGCTTTCATCGTCGTCTGCAGCGGATGTGAGTTAGGATACGAATATGACCGAATTGATCGGGCACATTACAAATGTCGTCCTGCCAATAGCATTGTGCGTATTGACCGGCTACGGCCTCGCGGTACTGAAACTACCCTTCGACCGCAAGCTGATAGGCAACCTGGTGCAAAACGTGGGTTATCCGACGCTCGTTATCTCCCACCTGTCGGCAGGCCATGTGGTGCTGTCGTCCTTCCTGGTCATGGCCGGGGCGGCCCTGGCGGCCATGGCGGTGTTCGTGTCTGTTTCAGCGATCTTCCTGAAACTCGTCGGCCTGCCCCTGCGGGCTTTCATCGCGCCCCTGTCGCTGAACAACGTTGGCAACATCGGCCTGCCGGTCGCCGCACTTACCTTCGGGGACGCCGGCCTGTCGTATTCCTTCGCGTTTCTGATTGTCGTGCTGCTCGGCATCTTTACCTACGGTACTTGGGTGCCGCGCGGTTCGGTCAGCGCCCGGGATATACTGACCTCCCCGATCATCTACGCGCTTGCCATTGCCTTGTTGCTGTTGGGACTGGATCTGCACCTGCCGAAACCACTGGCGTCGGCGTTCGGAATTCTGGGCGGTCTCGCCATCCCGCTCATGCTGCTGACCCTCGGCCATACGCTGGCAACGCTCGAACTCTCTTCTATCGGTCGTGGCACCTTGCTTGCAGGTTTTCATCTACTGATGGCTGCGGCAACGGGTTTCGGGCTTGCCACCCTGTTCGGCTTCTCCGGCACAGAGCGCGGTATTTTCATCCTCATGTGTCTGATGCCGGTGTCCGTGGCTACCTACCTGTTCGTCGAACTCTACACGCCGGAGCATGCCCCGGACGCCGCGAGCCTGATTGTAGTTTCAACACTGCTGACCGTCCTGGTGCTGCCGGTCGTGCTGACGTATGGGCTATAGCGCGGTAACGCTGAATGTCTGTAGTTGCGGCACTCCTGCCGTTCGCTTGTCGTCCGGGAAGGGCAAGCTATGACCGACCCCGGTCATACACCAAACGCTTATATAAGACCGGTAAAGGACCGCAACCCTAACTTGCCATTCCCCGGATTCTTGGGGTGGATCGGAAAGCGCTTTAACCGGACGTCCATATTCAGAGTGACTATCTGCCATCCCTGGAATCGATGGTGCCGCTGACGTCGCAAGCGGGGATCCGCACCTCCACGCGCTGAACACAACAAGCATTCCTGTAAAACACACCGCAACGCCGATTATCAGACAGCCATTGCTTCATGCAATTCGCTACCACTGAATATGTAATCATCACAAGACATGTGCTGTAATCCAGGGCGGATTCCAGATGGAGTATAGTCGCTAATATCCTCCAGGATTGTTTCACGCGACGATTCTCCCAGGAATCGGATATAGATCGCCCAATGGCACTATTTTTCAAAGGAAAAATCAACTTGTACCCGAAATTCTTCAAGGTGGTCAGAACTTATACACCGGGTACATTGTTATGTCTTGCGATCAACGCAGCACTGGCGCTATTCGCTGATGCCATAGTAAACAACCCGACATTCGCAGCAAGCGACGCCATTCGTCCCGTCAGCACCGAGGGGAATGTGGGCGTCAACCAGGCGGAGAATTCTGTTCGTAATACGCCTATCAAGGCGCCCGGCGGGCTGGAGCGACTTAAGGAACTCAACTTGTTGTCCGAGGCACTGGTTGAGAAAGCGGAATCGGGTTCAACGCCTGCGCACGAGTTCCGGGTCGAGGCACGCATGTATCGCGAGCTGTTGCGACAGGTCATGCTCAGCAATCGATCGCAGTCCACGAGCGATCAGCTGCCGCGAAACCTTCTGATGGACATGGTGCGCATGTCAGCACTGCTGCATGCAGCCGCTGACTGCAAGACAGGATTTGTCATCATCTGTCCCGCCGATCTCATGCTGCAGCTCAAGTCCCAGCAATCCAGTGTGACGCAGGGTTTGCACATGTTCCAGATGACATACGAGTAGGTATATATCGTGAACGCAGCGTGGCAGCAGTTCACAGTGACCATTTGGCAGATTGTCAGCGAGTCTGCCTTTTGGGTAATTGCAAGCCTTGTCCTCGGCGGTCTGGTGCACGAGTTCCTGCCATCGAGCCACTTTCGGGAACTGCTGAAACGGAAGGGTCAAACCGCGATGCTGGGCGCCATCCTCTTCGGTGCCGTGTTGCCTATCTGCAGCTGCGGAGTCATTCCGCTCGCTATCAGCCTGTATCGATCCGGTGTGCGCCTCGGGCCCGTTATGGCCTTCGCTGCCGCGACGCCCATTATCAACCCCGCAGCGGTGATACTGTCACTCGCCCTGCTCGGGCCGCAAATCACTATAGTCTATGTCATCCTGGGACTGGTGCTACCTTACTTACTGGGATTGATCGTCGAACGGTGGGGAACAAGTCCCGGGGTGGGGCCTGCCGCAGAGGGGCCTGGTTGCTGCAGCGACGCCCAGGCATGTGAGTCGACTGTTCCGCCGGCATCCAGAACTGGCTTTGTGCCGCGAATCGCTGCAGGGCTGCGCTGGGGTATTGCGGACCTCGGCCCGACGATCGCCTTTTACATGACCATGGGGGTTCTGCTGGCGGGCCTGATCGCCGCCTTCCTGCCGCCGTTGTGGGTGGACAACTATCTGCGGGAGGGATCCGGCACCGCACTGCTGGGGGCAGGGGTTCTGGGCGCGAGCATCTATGTCTGCGCGGTCGCCCATATCCCGCTTGTGGCGAGCCTGCTCGCCACGGGGGCCGCCCCGGGAATCTCCATTGTTTTTCTGGTAACGGGTACGGCAACCAACCTGCCGGAGCTGGTCGCACTTTACAATACGATTGGCAAGCGCACCGTGATCATATATGCCTGTTCGCTGATCGCCGGTGCCATGCTCGCCGGAGTGGTCGTCAACTTCTGGCTCCTGCCAGGATTCGAGCCGGTTTTCGATCCCGTACACAGTCTCGACATGGTGGATGCCGGGGAACGCCTGCAGCCGACGGTTGGCAGGCTCGTCACTCTGCTGTCGATGATGGCGCTGGTTACTTTATCGGGCTTCGGTACCTGGCGCTGGATCGCGGTGCGCATCCGTCGCCGCAGGACCGCCGGCGGGTCCGGCGGCAGCTGTTGCTCCGGGTGATGCCAGCTCGATCAGTAAGCGTTTCTTCTGCGCGCCCAGTTCATCCGGTAGCAGTTCCGTCCAGTCCGGAAGCGCACGCCTGAACGCATCACGCTCAGCCTCATCGACCTCGTAGACTGTCATACCCGCCTTTTTGAGTTCAGCCAGTGCAGCGGTCTCGCGTCGTTGTGCATCGCTGCGCTGCCAGACGGTGGTTTCGTGCGCGACTGCTCTGAGTTTCTGCCTGGTTACATCGTCAAAACGCAACCAGGAATCCACAGGTGCCACGAGCACCCACCCCTCGTACCTGTGATTCGAAAGCGATAGTGCAAAGTGCACCTGATAGAGCCGTTCACGCAAGACCTCCTGCAGGGTTGCGCCCCGGCTTGCGATCACACACTCTCGCAACACGGCCTGTCTGTCCTCGGGATCGATCCGGCGAGCATCAGCCTTCCAGTACTGGAACTGTTTCTCCGCTACCGGGTCAGGCCGCGTAATCAGAAATTCTCTTGCCTTAAGATTGCGTGCGTGATCATAGTGTTTCAGGCCCGAGAAGACATGCATGCCCTCGTCCCAGTAAGCAAGCACTTCCCAACCACGCGCCCGTGTCTCATCGGCGAGGTATTTTCCCAGGTCACCATCGAGGCGCTGATGCACCGCCTCCAGGGAGGCATAGAAGAAAGGCAGTTCTAGTATCTGATAAGCGGGAACCTGCGTCGCCAGGCTGCGAACCGGCATCACAAACAGGTCGGACCCGGACGTGCCCGTGCCGGCCAGCGCTGCCGGCCCGACGGTAATACCGATGCCCTGTGCCTTCGCCGCCCGCTGCAGTTGCGTTGCCACCGCCCAGGCCGGACGATCATCCCCAGGTGGTGCAACGACTGCAACACGGACTGATTCGCTTTCAGCACCTGTTGACGGAGTAACAGACGCCGCCAGCAGCAAACTCCACATCACGCCCTGAATGAAAGCCAAGGACATGTTCAGCCTATCGGACGATTACACCTCTCGGGCCTGCTCCGACCGCTATGCTGGCGACAACATCCAGCGCCTGGCTGTCAACGACAGCGACTTCGTCGCGCCCGCTACAGTTGACAAAGAAATATCGGCCGTCATTGCTGAAGTCACCCGTGTGCGCGCGGCAATTCATGGGAAGCTCGATGTGGTTGACAATCTGTAGATACGTAGCGGAACCGTCCATCACATCCAGCACATCCAGGCGACTGGCATCAGCCGAGGCGGGATCCGCATTTGCCACACCGTTCATGATCAGAAAAGCATACCGCCCGTCCGGAGTGAATTCGCTTGTCTGGGCGTTGACACCCAGTCCGTCAGCCTGCTGCGTGAGCTTCTTTAAATGCACCGGTTCGGCAGGAAGTCCGCTGACATCCCAGATATCATAGGTGTTATCAAGCTCGAGATTCTCGACCAGCACAATCTTTCCGTTGGTCGTCGCCATGAACGGCATAACCTTATCACTGCCGTCGGCCAGCGGTGGCAACACCTGATAGATTATCTGCTTCGTTACTGTGTCTACGATTGTCATGGACTCGCCGCCGAGATCGGGTTCCAGGAAGTAGCGCCCATCCGGTGTTATCGTAGCATCACAGGGGCGCGCCGCACCGTTCGAGCCGGTTGGCCCCGTAATGAGGTCCATGTCGGGAACCGGGATGCGCTGGGCTATAGTGCCGAAGTTGGGGTTGTCCGGGTCAGTAATTATCTCCTGAATCTCGTCAATTTCGCGGGCCGAGTTCCAGGCCGAGCGACCGTCCGGGGATATACCAATAAAGTTAGAGCGCGAACCTGTCTTGACAGGGGCACCCGGCAGATCATAGGTGTCCACGGCAACCGGATTATTCGCGTTTTTCAGTGGATTCAGTGATGCCGTGGCCTTGATGCCGATCACTTCGCCACTCAGGCCCGTCCACCACCATGCCGGATGCCCGTCATACTGATTGGCCGGCCAACTCGTGCCGAATCCGACGTCCATGCGCTCTTTTTCCTCGCATTTAATGGGATTCTTGCCGTTGGACGTCACACAAAGAATGAGTGATAACGTCTGCTCGCCTTCATTGGAAACAAAGACATGCGAAACACCGGCGAACGCTTGCAGAGACATGGCAAGCGCGGCGATGCTGATATTGAGCGCGGTCAGACTCTTCATGATTGAACCCTCCTCCCCATGCTAAATGCGGGGTTGCGCACCGCTCTGGATGTTTATCTCTCTGGATGCTTACACTAGAACAATAGTAAGGGAAGCATAGTAAGGCAAGCACCATCCCTCCGAGCGTGGTAATGATTCACGTGGGCGTATGTTTCTATAACTATATTCTTAACATGTGTGGGTCGGTCGGAGCACTCGCCGGAAACATCGGGGGTTACCAGTACTACGCAATGCGTCATGGATGTACTATGGTGGCAGAGGTGCGATGCGCCCGGACTTCCAGGCCAGGTAACGACCTTTCCCCAAATAAATGACAATCGACCGATCGAGGAGCATTCCATGACAACAGAAGACTATAAATCGCTTGCCTCCGAACTCAGCTATATTCTCGGCATGCAGACCGCGCCGCTGGCGATCACCTTCTCGCAGAAAGCACCGGATGGTATTCCTGGTTACAACGCCTCGATGCCCGAACCCACAGCGGACGGACGTACGGGGCGAGTACCGGCGGGATGCGTTTTCTGGATCAAGGCGCAGGACCGGACCTTTACCACGGCGGCCGAGGATCACGGCAACTGCAGTGTTGGCAGCGTCACACATGGTCTTAAGACATTGCAGGAGGTCGCCAACAATTCTGACGTCGCGTGTCTCGTCGATGCCGGCTGGGTGTCACCGGATGTGCTTCCGCAGATTCCTGTCGTAAAGGGTGCACCGAAGTACGTGACCTATGGACCACTCTATGAGACGAGTCTGGAGCCTGACGTGGTCTTTCTGCGTCTGAGTGCAAAACAGGCGATGGTGCTCTCTGATGCACTTCCGGGAATCGCTTTTCAGGGCAAGCCCCAGTGCCACATAATCGCCATCGCCAAGGAGCAGAATCAGGTAGCGATCAGCGTCGGCTGTATGCTGAGTCGCGTGCGCACCGGCATGGCCACAACCGAAATGACGTGCGCGATACCAGCGAAGCGCCTGCAAGAGGTGGTGGAAAAGCTGCGCAGTGCATGCGCGGCCGATAAAGCCGTTGCCACCTATGCGAGCGAGGACTCCAGGCGCTTTGGGCAATATCTCGGCTGAACGCAGCTGATGAAACACCCCTCCCCGACATACAACCTGCAGGGCAATAAAACCATCACGCAAGGCTACCTTCGACCGGAAGGAGTCAGTCACATAATGCCGGCAAGTACCCGGTTAATACACATGCTGTCATCAAGATATGGATCTTGCAGCAGGTGTTCGATGCTATGAGGAGATGCTTCCCACGCTTCATCCGGAACCATGCTGATGCAAGCGTGCTGCTTGCATTGGTGGGCACGGCACTGTGCCAAAGGAACAGAAAACACAGCAGTCGCCCGGGTTGGGGTGTAGTCGCTTGCCACAGTGCTTGCACTCATAATCAAACTGGCATGCATCAGTAGGCATCGTTTCAATTTTACTATGCCCGCATTCCGGGCATGTGATGGTTGATTGCAATTCCACGGTGACTTCTGCGTTACCTGGTTGTTTGTGTTTACCCATTGTCATGTCGTCATCAATACATCCCAGACTCTACTTGCCGGTGATGCATGTCACTACAAATGACACCAGCAACTGTACACACCCAGCCGGTGGATTGCTGCTCTTCAAACTGTCTGTCGTTGAGAAATCAGCGTTGCCTGCAACATGCACAGATCGCGCAACATAAAGTTAAGGCATCACAAGACTTGAGAGTGCAATTACCATACAAACCCAGCAGTTAACTTTACCATACATGAAATAGTGACATGGTCCGGACTACCTGACTGACTTCCGCCTGCGCAGGAACCCTGCGGCCAGCAGCAGTCCCGCGCACAGTACCACGATCGGGACATTGCCCCAGCGCACGTAGGGCGTCGCGCCCTGGCGCGGCACGACCTCGCCAGTCACGACTGCCGCCTCGAACTGGCGGCTTTGCGCAGTGATCCTGCCCTGGTAATCGATCAGCGCGGATATCCCGGTATTCGTGGCTCGCAACATGGGGCGTCCCGTCTCGCGCGAGCGCATGCGCGCCATCTCCAGATGCTGGAAAGGCGCCAGTGAGCGGCCGAACCAGGCATCGTTGCTGACGTTGACCAGCATTGCGGCTTCGGGAAGCTCCTGGATGACTTCCTCGCCGAATACCACCTCGAAACAAATCGATGTCGCAACCGGGTAACCCGCAGCCTGCAGCAGCGGCTGGCCGCCATTGCCGCTGCTGAAATCGGCGTTGGGCACCGCCAGCGCATCCAGGGTCGAACCGAACAGCCAGCGCAGCGGCAGGTATTCCCCGTACGGCACCAGGTGGCGCTTGTAGTAGAAAGCCCGTTTCCCGCCCAGGGAAATCACGCCGTTGTAATAGTCCCAGCTGCCGCGATCCAGCACCGGAATACCGGTCAGTAGCGTGGCGCCGCTGTCCTGCAGTTTTTCTTCAACATAGGGAATGAAATTCTCACTCAACTGATCATAGAAGGCGGCGATCGCGGTCTCCGGCCAGACGAACAGGTCGATATCCGCAAGGGCAAAACTCGTGTCCGCGTAGTGGGTCAGCGAATCCAGCAGTTTCTCCGGCTGCCACTTGTCCTCCTGTGCGATATTTCCCTGTACCAGGGCGACCTTGAGCGCATCACCCCGCGGGTACGTCCAGCCAACCTGTCCCAGAAGCAAGCCGCCCGCCCATATCCCGCCAAGTGCAAGCAGACTCACTGCACGCCACCGGTGCTGCAGCAACGCAAGCAACAGCGCCGCCGACAGCGCCACCAGCCAGCCGATTCCGAACACACCCAGCACGGCTGCATAGCCGGCAAGCGGGCTGTCAATCTGACTGTAGCCGATGCTCAGCCACGGAAACCCGCTGAACAGCCAGCCACGCAGCCACTCGCTCAGCGCCCAGCCGGCAGGGAACGCCAGAACCAGCGCCGGCCATGACGCCTGCGGCAGGTAGCGCTTCAACAGGTAGCCGAGCAGCGCGGGATACAGGCTCAGGAACAGAACCAGGGCCGCGGTCACCGGCACCGCAGCGACGGCCGGTACATGCCCGTAGTGGTGCACGCTGACGAAGACCCAGGAGATACCCGCGCCGAAGAAACCCAGCCCGAACAGCAGGCCGTGGCGCAGGGCCTGGCCCGGGGTGTCCTGCTGCCAGCGGTAAAACAGCGGCACCAGGGCAAGAAAGGCCAGGGGGAACCAGCCCAGCGGGGCAAAGGCGGTGACGGCCAGCGCACCCGCCACCGGCATAAGCAGCCCGGCGAATCGCAGTGCCGGGCTACTCACGTGGCATCTTGCTTGATGTCTTCCGCGGCTGCCTCCAGCGGCCCGGGGAGCAGGGTCAGCTGCAGCATGTGGACCCGGCGATTGTCGGCACGCAGGATCTTGAACAACAGGTTGCCGATGACAATACGCTCGCCGCGCTTGGGCAGATGCCCGATCTGGTGCACCACCAGTCCGCCGATGGTGTCAAACTCGTCGTCCTCGAGGTGCGTGCCGAAGTACTCGTTGAAGTCCTCAATCAGCGTCAGCGCCTTGATGGTGTAGTGCATCTGGCTGTGCCTGCGGATGGTGTCCTCTTCCTCGACGTCGTGCTCGTCCTCGATTTCACCGACGATCTGCTCCAGCACATCCTCGATGGTGACCATGCCGGCGACCCCGCCATACTCGTCCACCACGATCGCCATGTGGTTGCGGCTGGAGCGGAACTCCTTCAGCAGGACATTGAGGCGCTTGCTTTCCGGAATGAATACCGCGGGCCGCAGCAAGTCCCGGACATCGAACTGCTCGCTCTTGCGCTCGAAGGCATACAGCAGCAGATCCTTTGCCAGCATGATGCCGACCACCTCGTCGGGACTGTCGCCGACAACCGGGAAACGCGAGTGCCCCGAGTTCACGATGGTCCGCAGCAACTCGGCGGGTTCGGCATCACGCTCCAGGACAACGACCTGGGAACGCGGCAGCATGATGTCCCGCACCCGCATGTCGTCCACCTGCAGTACACCCTCGATCATGGCCAGCGCATCGGCATCAAACAGTCTCCGCTGCTGGGCGGCGCGCAGCAGTTCCAGCAACTGCGTCTTGTCGGCCGGTTCCCGTGACAGCACCTGTTTCAGCCTGTCGGGCCATGAGGGAGCAGCAGAACCGCCCGTTGATCTATCTTTATTCATATATTCCGGTTAGTTGTAAAACAATAGTGAGGTTTTCAGTGAGATGTTGTAATGTCGTTCCGGTACGGTTCCATCCGCTGAAACTATATGGGGGTTGCCGAACGGATTTCCAGTACCCCGCGCTAATACGGGTCGGGGAAGCCCAGCGAGGCCAGCAGCCTGATTTCCAGCGCCTCCATCTCCTGCGCTTCCCTGTCCCGGTGATGGTCGTGCCCCAGCAGGTGCAGCACCCCGTGTACGACGATGTGTGCCCAGTGCGCATCCAGGGGTTTGCCCTGGGTCACCGCCTCGGCGGCCACGACCGGAGCGCAGATCACGATATCACCGAGCTGTTCGGTCTCCACCCCGGGCATGGCATCAAAACCAAAGGACAGGACGTTGGTCGCCCCGTCCTTGCCGCGGTACTGCCGGTTGAGCGCGGTAATCTCCGCCTCGTCGACGATTCGCACCGCCAGTTCCGCCGCAGGTCGCCGGCCCTCAAGCGCACAGTCGACCCAGTGCCGCAGCTGGTCCGGCGCCGGAATGCCGTCCGCGGTGATGGCGTACTGAACGTCGATCCTTGTCTCAGGCTCCTGCATTCGGTCTCCCCGGAGAATCGCTGGAATCATGGCATGTGCCGCCTGATGGCATGTGCGCCTGCACCCTTCCTGCAGCGACCCGGCAATACTGTTGCGGCATCTACTTCTTGGCCTCGTTCGCATGCTCGTAGTGCTCGTAGGCAGCGATAATCTGCTGCACCAGCGGGTGCCTGACCACATCACGCGAGGCGAAGAAGGTGAAACTGATGCCGTCCTGCTGCTGCAGCACTTCGGCCGCCTGGCGCAGGCCGGACTCGGTACGCTTGGGCAGGTCTATCTGGGTAATGTCGCCGGTGACCACCGCGGTCGACCCGAACCCGATGCGGGTCAGGAACATCTTCATCTGTTCCACCGTGGTGTTCTGCGCCTCGTCCAGGATGATAAAGGCGTCGTTGAGGCTGCGGCCGCGCATGAATGCCAGCGGCGCGACCTCTATCACATTGCGCTCGATCAGCTTGGCGACCCGCTCGATGCCCAGCATCTCATAGAGGGCGTCATACAGCGGCCGCAGGTAGGGATCGACCTTCTGTGTCATGTCCCCCGGGAGAAATCCCAGGCGTTCACCGGCCTCCACCGCGGGACGCACCAGCACCAGCCGGCTGACCTTCTCCTGTTCCAGCGCCTGCACCGCACAGGCAACCGCCAGATAGGTCTTGCCGGTGCCGGCCGGACCGACCCCGAAGCTGAGATCGTGCTTGATAATGTTCTGCAGGTAATGGGTCTGGTTGACGCCGCGCGGCGTGATGGCACGGCCAGGGGTGCGGATGATGATGCTGTGCAGGGCAACGGGCTCGGACCCGGCGGTGCTGCCGGCATCCGCCTCCTGCAGGAACAGGTGGATTTTCTCCGGCGTCAGTGTGCCGCTTTCCGTCGCCCGGTACAGATCCTGCAGTACCTGGCGTGCCTGCTCCACGCTGCCGGCCTCGCCGATAATGCGGAACTGGTTGCCGCGACTGTTGATTTCAACGCCGAGACGCTGCTCCAGCTGCCGCAGGTGGTCGTCGAACTGCCCGCACAACTCGGCCAGGCGTTCATTGTCCGCGGGTTCCAGCGTGATGTCGACGGCGTGTGTCGAAGTATTCAAGAGGCTTTCTGGCGTGGCGCAGGCGAAACGTCTCTGCCGGGACCGAGCAGTTCGGCACGCAGCGAGTTCGGCAGTGCCTCCGTGATGCACACATCCACGAACTGCCCGATCAGCTCCGGCCCGGCGTCGAAGTTGACCACGCGGTTGTTCCCGGTACGCCCGCTCACCTGCTCGGCGCGCTTGCGGGAAACCCGGTCGACCAGGATGCGCTGCACGGTGCCGACCATGGAGGCGCTGATCTGTGCGGCCATGTCGCCGATGCGCTGCTGCAACTGTGCCAGGCGCTGCTTCTTCACGGCGAGCGGCACGTCGTCAGGCAGGTCGGCGGCCGGTGTGCCGGGGCGCCTGCTGTAGATGAAGCTGAAGGAATGGTCGAAGCCGATCTCCTCGATCAGCGCCATGGTCTGCGCGTGGTCGGCAGCGGTTTCGCCGGGAAAGCCGACGATGAAGTCCGAGGAGATGCTGATGCCCGGTCGCGCGGCACGCAGGCGGCGAATGATGGACTTGTATTCCAGCGCCGTGTGCTTGCGCTTCATCAGCGCGAGCACGCGGTCAGAGCCGCTCTGCACCGGCAGGTGCAGATGTCCCACCAGCTCCGGCACCTCGGCGTACACCTGGATCAGGCTGTCGCTCATCTCCAGGGGATGCGAGGTAGTGTAGCGAATCCGGCCGATCCCCTCGATGGCGGCCAGCCAGGTGATCAGCAGCGCCAGGTCCGCGACTTCGCCGTCATGCATCAGGCCGCGGTAGGCGTTGACGTTCTGGCCC
The DNA here is from genome assembly GCA_963824045.1 of uncultured Gammaproteobacteria bacterium. GTDB lineage: Bacteria > Pseudomonadota > Gammaproteobacteria > UBA9214 > UBA9214 > UBA9214. Next base: position 123,974 of record CAWGNW010000015.1, read on the forward strand.
AGCAGGGTGACTTCGCGCACGCCCTGGGAGGCAAGTTCCGCCACCTCGGCGATAATGTCGTCAAACGGCCGGCTGACCTCCTCGCCGCGCGTATAGGGTACGACGCAGAAGCTGCAGTACTTGCTGCAGCCTTCCATGATGGAGACAAAGGCAGTCGGTCCTTCCGCCCGGTGCACGGGGAGGCAGTCGAACTTTTCAATCTCGGGGAAGCTGATATCGATGACCGGCCGGTGGGCGCGGCGCGCCTCGTCGAGCAGTTGCGGCAGGCGATGCAGCGTCTGCGGTCCGAACACGATATCAACATAGGGAGCGCGTGCGCGGATGGCCTCGCCTTCCTGGCTTGCCACGCAGCCGCCGACGCCGATGACCAGTTCCGGCCGGCTGTCCTTCAGTTCCTTCCAGCGGCCCAGTTCGGAAAACACCTTCTCCTGCGCCTTCTCGCGAATCGAGCAGGTATTCAGCAACAGCACGTCCGCCTGCAGCGGGTCCTGCGTCACTTCCAGCCGGTGCGATGCCGCCAGGGCATCGGCCATGCGGGACGAGTCATACTCGTTCATCTGGCAACCGTGCGTCTTGATATACAGCTTGCGTGTCATCGGGTTTCGAAAACAATGGGACAGGCGCGTCAATATACGTTGTTTGCCCACGGGTTTCCATCAAACCCGCCCCTGCGCAGCGGTTCGCCGGGTACCTTATGCACGCCGGGATACTCCCCGGGGACAGGGTTGCAGCCGGTGATCACGGCGCGGATGGAACCGGGAAACAGCATGCGGGCGGGAGCCGGCCGATAAGCCGGGTTTTGTCGTGGACAGCCATTCATCTGGGTCGTGCGTCACCGCACGCCTCAAGCAACCTACCCGGGAACCGTGCGGGCCGCACGATCGTTCCCCTATTTGGTCTTGCTCCGGATGGGGTTTACCCTGCCACGCCTGTTGCCAGGCGCGCGGTGCGCTCTTACCGCACCATTTCACCCTTACCGGCCGTTCCGTTTCCGGACACAGCCGGCGGTATATTTTCTGTGGCACTTTCCGTGGACTCACATCCCCCAGGCATTACCTGGCATCCCGCCCTGTGGAGCCCGGACTTTCCTCCGGGGAAACGTTACCGCCTCCCCCGCGACTGTCTGGCCGACTCCCGCCCCGATTATAGGCGATTCACTCCTGCACGCCACGAATTCGATACACCGTCCCGGCCGCGCGGACTGGACTGCAGCCGGTACCGCATTGCACCGCCCCCGGAGGACAGCACCCTGTTTTGCCAATGCGCGGATCAGAATGTTTTAAACCCGAGGGAAGGCTGAATGTATTGACGTATCCGGTGACATGCCGCACCCTTTGGCCGCGGGCACCCGGCCGCAAGCCCCAATTTCCTGATCACAGCACATACCGATGGATATTCTATTCGCCAGCTCCGAAGCGCATCCGCTTGTCAAGACGGGTGGACTGGGGGACGTTGCCGGCAGCCTGCCGCGCGCAATCCGCAACCTGCGCCACGAGATTCGCGTCATCATTCCCGCCTACCAGCGAATACTCAAACAGGCCGACAACCTGACACTGGTGGCGCACCTGCGACTGGAGGGCGTCGATACCCCGGTGCGATTGCTGGCCGGCCGCCTGCCGGGCAGTACGGTAAAACTCTACCTGGTCGACTCGCCGGTGCACTTCGACCGGCCCGGCAACCCCTACAGCACCGCCGGGGGCGCTCCCTGGCCCGACAATGCCGCGCGCTTCACCACCTTCTGCCGCGCCATCCAGGCCGTGGCTGAAGACAGCGCCGGCCTCGACTGGCAACCGCAGATCATCCACTGCAACGACTGGCAGACAGGACTCGTGCCGCCCCTGCTGGCGATGCGGGCGCAACGGCCCGCAACCGTGTTCACCATCCACAACCTGGCCTACCAGGGCCTGTTTGACTGGGACACCTTCGAGGCACTCAAGCTGCCGGTGGACTTCTGGAGCACGGAAGCCATGGAATTCCATAAACAGTTTTCCTTCATCAAGGGCGGACTGGTATTCGCCGACTGGATCACTACCGTCAGTCCCACTTACGCCAGCGAGATCCAGACAGCCGAATTCGGCTACGGCCTGGAAGGGCTGATCAGCCATCGCAGGCACAACCTGACCGGCATCGTGAACGGGGTCGACTACAGCATCTGGAACCCGGGGCGGGATGCCCAGATTCCGGTGCAATTCAACCAGCGCTGCCTGTTCCACAAGATGGAAAACAAGCGCGCCCTGCAGGAGCATTTCCGGCTGCCGGTCGAAAACAGCCGCCCCCTGTTTGCCGTCATCAGCCGCCTGGTGGAACAGAAAGGCATCGACATGGTCCTGGACATCGTACCGGAACTGGTCGCCCGGGATGCGCAACTGATTATCCTGGGCAGCGGCGACCCGCTGATCGAGTCTGCCATCGGCAAGGCATGCAATGAATGGCCGCAGCACATCGCGGCATTTCTCGGTTATGACGAGGGGCTTGCGCACCAAATCGAGGCAGGCGCCGACATCTTCCTGATGCCGTCACGCTTCGAACCCTGCGGTCTCAACCAGATCTACAGCCAGCGCTACGGCACGGTACCGATCGTGCGTCATACCGGCGGGCTCGCGGATACGGTCACGGACACCACCCCCGAGACCCTTGAAAACAAGACAGCCACCGGCTTCAGTTTCACCGCGACCACGGCAGCGGCACTACTTGCTGCGGTGACACGCGCCCTGCAGTACTACCACGATCCCGACGCCTGGCAGCAAATCATCGCCAGCGGTATGAAACAGGATTTCAGCTGGAAACGCAGTGCCGAGCGCTACCTGGAGCTGTATAGCCATGTCCTGGCCAGGCAGCAGCACGCCTGATCGGCAAGCAGACTCGAAGGCTGCCTGACATGCGTCGTCAGTAAAACCGGGCAGTCAGACACGGAAGCACCCGGAAAACCACGCAAGAATAAATCACCCTGGCGGAAGAATTTCCGGGTGCTTCCGTGGCGGTGTTCTGAAGTTACTGCTGTTGCGCACACACGCTGCTTGCACAGGTCCGCAGGGAGCTTCGGGGACAGTCCCTGACCGGGCTCGCTCGCGCACGTCGCCGTAACCGGTATAATTCCCGCCGACTACACCGGCTGCCGCGCCAACGCGTGGTTTTTTTATGGATATGACGAAACGCCAGGAAACAGGTTACAACCCGGCATCCGACAAGGAACTGCGCAACCGCGTGCGGCTGTTTGGTGACCTGCTCGGCGAAGTCCTGCGCGAACAGGCCGGAGAAAAGATCCTGTTCGCGGTGGAAACCCTGCGCCGCGGTTACATACGCCTGCGCAAGCAGGAAAATCCCGCCCTGCGCAAGCGCCTGTCCCGGGTCATCGAGAACCTGGAGCCTGATGACCTGACGGACGTGATCCGCGCCTTCAACCTGTACTTCAGCCTTGTCAACATCGCCGAGGAGTCCGTGCAGCACCGCCAGCGCCGCCAGCAAACGCGCCGCCACGGCCCCCTGTGGTACGGCTCCTTCACGCAAACCCTGCAGGAATTTCACGACCAGGGCATCACTGCCGACCAGCTGCAACAACTGCTGAACCAGACCCTGTACCTGCCGGTATTCACCGCTCATCCCACGGAGGCGATCCGGCGCACCGTGATGTTCGCCCTGCGCCGCATCTTCGTCACCAGCGACCGGCTCCACGACCACCGCCTGGGCCAGGATGAGCGCAACGATATTCGCCAGGAGGTCAAGCGGGAAATCCAGGCGCTGTGGAAAACGGACGAGGTCCGCATCCGCAAGCCCAGCGTGGAGGACGAGATCCGCAACGGCCTGTACTTCTTCCGCGAGAGTCTCTTCGAGGCCGTCCCCCAGACCTACCGCTACCTCGAGAAGGCCATCCGGCGGGTCTATGGCGAGGGTGACAGCGATCCCGCCATCAGTACGCCCGGCGGACTGATCCGGTTCGGCTCCTGGATCGGCGGGGACCGCGACGGCAACCCCTTCGTCAAGCCGCAGACCACCGCCATGGCGCTGCGCCTGCACATGCGCGAGATCCTGATCCTCTACCTGCGACGCGTCGAGGCACTCGGCTACCGGCTGACACACTCGCTGCGTCTCTGCAAATTTTCGCCTGCCCTGCTTGAAAGTATCGAGGCGGATGCCCGGGCATTCAGCAACGCCCTGCCCGCGTTCCGGCACCAGTACATCGATGAACCCTACCGGCGCAAGCTGCGCATCATGCGCCACCGCCTCAGGCTGAATCTCGCCGCCGTCAGCGAGCGCATCGATGACCCCGGCGTGGATTTCGCGTCCCAGCAGCTGGGCTACGCGACGGAACAGGCACTCCTGCAGGACCTGCTGCTGATCCGGGATTCACTGCGCGAACACGGCGACGCCAATCTGGCACAGGAGCATCTGCAGGACCTCATTCGACTGGTCGAGACCTTCGGCTTTTACCTGATGCACCTGGACATTCGCCAGGAATCGACCCGCCACACCGAGGCCGTCGGCGAGCTCTGCAGCCTGCACGACAAGGACCTGGATTATGCAGCGCTCGACGAAGGCGCGCGCCAGGCGTACCTGACACGCGCCCTTGCCACCCCGCCCCCCGCCATCGATCACGGGCAGCTGTCGGAGGCAGGCCGCGAAACCCTGGAGGTGTTCGCCGTCATGCGCCGCATGCAGAGCGAAGTCAGCATCAACGCCTTTGGCAACTACATCATTTCAATGACACATACCGCCAGCCATATACTGGAAGTGATGTACCTCGCCTGGCTCGCCGGGCTGGCGGGAAAAAATGCCGGCGGCTGGTTTTGCGACATCCGCATCAGTCCGCTGTTCGAGACGATTCAGGACCTCGAGCATGCCGAGGCCATACTTACGCAACTGCTGGAGAACGAGACCTACAGCAACCTGCTGCAGGCATCCTGCAAGTGCCAGGAAATCATGCTGGGCTATTCCGATTCCTGCAAGGACGGCGGCATTCTCGCGTCCAACTGGAAGCTGTACGAGGCGCAGCAGCGGATCATCGCCATCACCGGGCACCACCAGATTCAGGTTCGGCTGTTCCACGGGCGCGGCGGCACCATCGGTCGCGGCGGCGGTCCGACGCACGAGGCCATCCTGTCCCAGCCGCCGGGAACCGTGCATGGGCAGATCAAGTTCACCGAGCAGGGCGAGGTGCTGCGTTACAAGTACAGCAACGCGGAAACCGCCATCTACGAACTCTCCATGGGCGTTTCCGGCCTGCTCAAGGCCAGCCGGGTGCTGATCATGCCGCAGACCGAAGACCGGCGTGACTACATGGGCATCATGGACGAGCTGACCCGGCTGGGCGAGGCCGCATACCGGGAGCTGATCGACAACACCCCGGGCCTGTTCGACTATTACTACGAAGTCACGCCGGTGTCCGAAATCGGACTGCTGAATATCGGCTCGCGCCCCTCGCACCGCAAGCAGCAGGACCGCTCCAAGTTCTCGATCCGGGCCATACCCTGGGTATTCGGCTGGGCGCAGTCGCGGCACACCCTGCCGGCCTGGTACGGGCTCGGCAGTGCACTCGAGACCTGGCGCAACGACGACCCCGCACGCCTTGCGCGCCTGCAGGGCATGTACCAGGAGTGGCCCTTCTTCCGCTCCCTGCTGAGCAACATCCAGATGGCACTGTCCAAGGGCGAAATGACCATTGCGCACGAGTACACCCGGCTCGCCACCGACAGCCAGGCTGCGGAACGCGTCTATAGCAGAATCCGTGACGAGTACTGGCGCACCGTAACGCAGGTCCTGCATGTCGGCGGGCTGCACCAGTTGCTGGAGGAAAACCCGACCCTGGGGCTGTCGCTGTACCGGCGCAACCCCTACCTTGACCCGCTCAACAACATCCAGGTCACCCTGCTGTCGCGCTATCGCAACCCGGACCTGACCGAGGAACAGCGCGACCGCTGGCTGCATCCACTGCTGCGCTCCATCAACGCCATCGCCAGCGGCATGCGCAACACCGGCTAGCCGTTCCCTGTAAGTATCTACAATCTCGTTGAATAGGGTATAGTACCCGCATTCCGGGTAGCAGGATCCACCAAGCAATGGCACAGCGGACGGCACTGGTTGTTGACGACTCCAAGACTGCACGCGTCACCCTGAAACGCATGCTGGAAAAGCATGACATCGATGTCGACACGCTGGAGTCGGCGGAACAGGCGCTGGACTACCTGATCGGGAAAACGCCGGACGTGATCTTCATGGATCACATGATGCCGGACATGGACGGGTTTCAGGCGGTCGAGGCCATCAAGGGCAACCCGGAAACCGCCACCATCCCCATCATGATGTACACCTCCAAGGAAGGGGACCTGTACGTCAGCCAGGCGCGCGCCCTGGGGGCCATCGGCATTCTTCCCAAGGAGGTCGAACCCGCGGAACTGTTCCAGGTCCTCAACAACCTGGGTCTGGCGAAAGACCGCCGCAGCAAGCACGATCCGGAGAAAAACCGCTTTGTCCTGCTGGACAACCCGCCGGAGCTGGCACTCTCCGCCACGACCGATGACATGCAGGAAATTGCCCGCGAGGCAGCCGAAGCGGTTTCCGGAACCGGCAAGTCCCAGGGGCACGTCGGGGAACTGCTGGAGAATTACCACCACGAGATGGTGAGCGGTATTCACCAGCTCAGGACGACCGTCGAGGAGCTGGCCAGCCGCATCCCCGCCGGCCGGCAACAGGGCAGCGGCATCCTGGTCCCTCTGCTGGTCGTGCTGCTGATGCTGATTCCCCTGCTCTGGTTGTACAACCTCAACAACGAAACGCGCGCCGCACTCGACAGCGCCAACAATCAGCTTGACCTCCTGCAGTCCAGCCAGCAGCAGCAACACCAGCTCGCCAGCGCGGAAAGCGACTCGCTGCGGAAACAGCTCGACAGCCGGGAAAACCGGGACGCGACACACGAGCGCCTGCTGTATGACAGCATCACCTGGGCGATCAACCAGAGCAGTCCGTACGACCTCCACGAAGAGGCCTTCAGCGACCGGCGCCTGGCAACCATCAGCGAACTGGTGTCTCGCCTCGACGGACTGGGCTTCCGCGGGGTCGTGCAGCTGGAATCACGTCTGGGAGAATTCTGCCTGGCGGGAAGTGATGCAGAAGGTTACCACCTCGCGCCGCCGGACATGCCGGTGACGGAGTGCTCACTGATCGGGCACCCGCTGCAAGACCTGCCGTCTCTGGGCGAACGCCAGTCGATCGCCTTCGCCAACTTCCTCGCGACCTCGCCCCTGCTGGAAAGTGGTGATATCTCTATTGAAATCGTGCCCTTGCAATACAGCCAGCGGCACCTCGAATATCCGCCTCAGCAAAGCAATGTCAGCGCCTACGAGTGGAACCGGATTGCCACTGTCAATAACCGCGTCGACGTCAGGCTGGTCCCGGCAACACCGGAATAGCGGCGGCTCCCGGGGTCTTCCTGACAGCGCGACACCGGCTCGCCGCCTGACAGCGCGCCAGCAAACCCGGCAACACGACACCCGGACTCCCGCGACCTGCTCCATCCCGCCGGCAACAGTGCTGCAGGCGACGCACCGCCACAGCTGCCGGGCCACGCTCCGGCAGCGTTCGACGGGCTTGTATATTGGGATTTATGTCCCATATAATCGATTCATCCCGGGAACGAAACAACCATGTCGATCCCGCCCCCGAATCACCCCGGATGCCCGGCATGCAAATAATAAAAACGCACACGCGCGCGCACCGCTCACATCACGGGAGTTACGCCTGCGGTGTGGTCTTTCTCATACTAGTCCTGTCAGCCTGCGGAGGCGGAGGTGGCGGGAGTGACAGCAGCGATGAAGATGCCAGCGCAAGCGGGGGTACCAGCAATCCGCCGACCTGCGTCATCAACACACCGGCAAACGATGTCACCATCCAGGCCGGTGCAGTCATCACTTACACCGCGACGGTAACCGATACGGACCCCGGCGACACGATCAGCATTAGCTGGACATTCCCGGGCGGGACACCGGCCCAGTCCGTCGCAGAAGATCCCGGCAGCGTGCGCTACCCAGCCGCGGGCACCTACGTGACAACACTCGAGGCAGTCGACAGCCTGGGCAACGCCTGCAATCTGCAGAGCAGGATTATCACCGTGTCGAACGGTACCCCCCCGGGCCAGCCGGGCATCTCCATCAATTCCACCAGCCGGAACTCGGTAAATCCGGTCACCGCTGTGGTTCCGCTGCAGCCGCAGGTCCTGAACAGCAATTACAGCGTGCTGGCAATCAACGACCTGGGCATGCACTGCGGCGACCTCGATACGCGGGTAGCCAGCATCCTGCCCCCCTTCCAGGTGCTGCTGGCACAGGTCATACAAAAGGGCAGCAAGCCTGTCCTGAATCCGGCCGGCACGAGTCTGTTCTACTCCGCGGCATACAACCCGAAGGACCCCGTCCTGGGAAATGCCGGGGCCTTTACCGGTGTCGCCGGGGACGGCAGCACCTACAAGACCAATTTCTGGGACGTGGTTTCGCTGGGCGCCTATGACCCGTTCTACCCTGCCCTTGTCACACCGCTGGCGACCGGCCTGGCCGGCGCCACGGTCCCGGTTTCAGTCGACGTGGGACTCCCGGCGCCGAATGTGGAAGACTTGTTCATCGGCGCGGACGGGGTCGTAAATACGGGAGACGAGCAGCTGGTCGCGACGCAGCACAGGATGCCGGGGATCAGCAGCCCCTACAACGCCAACGTGGCGCAGCAAATCAATGAGCACTATGTAGACAAGCCATTCTTCGTCAACTTTCCGTTTGGCTACGTGGCCGACGGCGTCAACTGGTTCGAGGCCGCGGGCATCCCGTTTACAACGTTCGATGATGTCGGCCGCGAGAACCCCTACCCGCTGGTGCGGGTACAGGCCAAAAATGGCAACAGCGTGCTGGCAACAATTGACACGGTGCTACCGGTCTCGGGTGAGGCAAGCTGCAGCAACTGCCATTCGGACCCGGCTGATGTACAGAGCAGCCGCAGCAGCAGACCGACCGATGCGCTGCTGGCAGCCGCCCTGCCGGTGGCGACCAGCGTGGATGACCCCGCCCCCGACCTGCCGATGAAGGTAAGCATCGAGTATGCGGCGGACATCAACATCCTGCGCCTGCATGACCTCAGGCACGGTGCCAGTTACGTTGACACAGCCGGCACCCCGACGCCCTGTGATATCAGCAGCAATGGCGGGGACGGCGACGGCAGCTGCCTGACCAGCAGGGCCCTGCTGCAAAACCAGCCGGTCGTCTGCCAGGTATGCCACTACACGCCCGCCCTGGATCTGGCGCAGGCAGGTCCGGTATCGGGTGGCCCGGGCACGACCGCCAACGGACGCAACCAGCTGGCACACCAGAGCAACTCGCGGGTGATGCATAACCATCATGGCCAGTTCACCTCCCTGTTTCCACCCATGCCGGCACCGGTGCAGAACGCCAGCGGAACGATCACCAACCAGGCACAGCGACTGGCGGCGCTGCAGGACAGCTGTTACCAGTGCCATCCCGGGAAAAACACGCAGTGCCTGCGCGGCGCGATGTTCAATGCCGGCATGCTCTGCAACGACTGCCATGGAGATATGCAGCAGGTGGGCGCCGACTTTTCGGCCGGGGTTTCGCCGGCCAATCCGGGTGCCTTCCGGCTGAACCTCGGCAACTTCTATGATCCCGCCAGTTCCCAGCCGCGCGTACCCTGGGCCAACGAGCCCGGCTGTGGTTCCTGTCATACAGGCGACGCCCGCAGCAACCTGGCGGGTAGCGCCAACACCCTCGTCAACATTGTGGACAGCAACGGCAATCCGGATGGTATCCGCCTGCGCCAGGCCTGGCGCAGCGGGGACGGCAAGGCCACCCCGATCGTCCCCGTCAACAAGCGCTTTGCCGAGCCTGCGGTGCCGGCCGCCTACAACGGGTTTGCCAACCCGGGGGCCGGCAACCCGAGGCTGTACCGCATCAGCAGCGGCCACGGCGGCGTGATGTGTGAAGGCTGCCACGGAGCCACGCATGCGGAATGGCCGAATGCCAACCCGAATGCCAACGATAATGTAACAGCCAGCCAGTTGCAGGGGCACACCGGAACGATTGTGGAATGCAGCACCTGCCATGGCACTGCGATGAACAGCCGGAATACCCTGCTTGGCCCCCACGGCATGCACCCGGTAGGCGGCAGCACCAGCTTTGCCGATGGCGGTCACGAGAACATGGACACCAGTGGATGCCCGGACTGTCACGGCCCAGGTTCCCGGTCGCAAAACACGGGTACCGTGCTGTCCCTTGCCAGGGCGGACCGAATCCTCGACGGGACACTGGTACACAAGGGTGAGCCGGTCGGCTGTTCCATCTGCCACTAGCCGTACTCATCAGCACAGCTGTTTGATTACGGCATCGCGGTCATCTGACCGCTCCTGCAACACCTTTACACCGGGAGCCGGCCCCTGTGCGATCCTGTACAACAGGCGTTCAGGGCATGTCACCGGGAGACAACACCTCGCATCAGAATCTGTTAGCGGCGCAATAACCTCTGCTTCGAGGCAGCGTTGCAACGGGTATTACCGGTCGATGTCGCCAGGACATCGGCGGCTGTGGGTGTGCGGCTCCGGCGTGTCAGGTCTGACCGTGACAGCCGGAAGGAAGCCGTGGCTGGAGACGCCGGCAATAACGCGCAACCCCGCACGAGCGCCTCAGGCTATGTGAGCGATGCCGCAGACAGATTTGTCGCCCAACCGGCTATCTCACGGTGAGGCTGTCGTAATGGGATACAATTCATAAATTGGACTTTCGTACATGGCGTAATAATTCCGGTGCATGTATGCTTGGACAAGCAACCGATGACTTTCAGGAAGGCTGGAAACGGGATTTAACCGAAACTGTAGTACAAATAATAATCTGCGGGTGTGCATATGGTTCGCACGATAATGTATACATCAGCCATCCTCCTGATGACAAGTTCAATAATCCACGCTGAAGAAAGGGATGCTACTCTTCTCAATCTGGGCTCCGAACCCCATTACCTGCAGCGAACCGACATGAATATGTCAAACCATGAGTACGAGGAAATATATCGCCACAACCAGAAGCTGGTACTGAAAAACGTGAGATCGTACTCAAAAAATGCGCTTGAAATGATCGGTATGCCCGAACAGGGTGTCAAGCTTGTGGGTGCGTCTCTGGGCCTGCTATTTAATGATACGAGTTTGAACCTGAACAGGAGCAAGACGCTTGCCCTGGAGCTAAAGGACGTGAGGGATTCAGATAGCAGCTTGTACCTGAAATACAAACTGAAATGGTAATGTCCAGGAGGCTGGCGGTTACAGCTGCCTGCCAGGGTGAGTACGGCATCACCGTCAACGCGATACCAGAAAGGAACGCAGCATCACTACAAGGACCCGTCTAGTCTACAGCCCGCATGTCCGTCAGTGATTCCCATGCCAGCAAGGCATAGGGCATGGCGCCGGGGGCATCGGCCAGCCGGGCGCCGGCCCAGGCCGCGGTTTTCCCGGCCAGTTCCCGATAGTGTGGCTCGTTGCTGAACGCTGCCAGTTGCAGCAGCACCTGCAGCGCCACACCATTGGCCGACACGGCGGCACCGTCGGCCAGCGGTTTTTCCCGTACCCACAATTCCGTATCAGCGCCGGTATTGAAGAACCCGCCGTTCCTGCTGTCCCAAAAGCGTGCCAGCATGGCATCGGTCAGACTGCGCGCCTGCAGCAGCCAGTCACGCTCGCCGCTGACCCGGTACAGCGCCAGCAGCGCCTCGGCCAGCGCGGCGTAGTCTTCGCAAAAGCCCGCGACACCGCGCTTGCCGTCACGCCAGTCACGGTACAGCACCCCGGTTTCTGCATCGAGCAGCCTGGCCACGAGAAAACCCGCCGCCGCCACCGCGGCATCCAGATAGCGCGGTTCGTCCAGCAGCCGACCGGCCAGCGCCAGCGTGGTGATCATGTAGCCGTTCCATGCCGTGACCACCTTGTCGTCGACCGGAACGGCCGGACGTTTGCCGCGCGCCGCCAGCAGCAAGGCAGCGACCCGTGCCAGGCGTCGCCGCGCGACCCCGGGTTCCACCTGGAAACGTACCGCCAGTGCGGCGGTGTCGAGTGCACGGTACAGTACGTTGCTGCCGGCCACTTCACCATTCGCCTCGCCCGCCCGGGTGATGCCGTAGCGGGCCACTGCCCAGTCACGCAGCTCCGCGTCCGGCAGGGCCTGCGTCAGCTGCGCCCAGGTCCAGGTATAGTAGGCGCCTTCCTGCATGCGCTCCCGTTCCCCGCCGGGTACCGGGCTGTCCGCACTCAGTGCCGAATAAAACCCGCCTTGCGGGCCGCGCATTTCAGACAGGCTGAAATCCAGTATGTCGCGGGCGGTATCGGCATAGCGCGCTTCGCCCGTGCGCCGGTAGGCAGCCAGGCAGGCGCGCGCAATCAGCGCCTGGTCATAGAGCATCTTCTCGAAGTGCGGCACATGCCAGTCGGGATCGATGGCATAGCGGTGGAAACCGCCACCCAGCTGGTCGTGAATGCCACCGGCAGTCATGCTGTCCAGCGTGTGCAGTGCCATCGCCGCGCTGTCCGCATCTTCATCCTGTAACAGGAACAGCAGCTGCGCCGGTTGCGGAAACTTCGGCGCCGGTCCGAAGCCGCCCTGCAGTTCATCATAGGCCGCCGCGTACTGCTCTCGCGCCATGACCAGGGGCGTGTCATCCAGCTGTGCCAGTGGTGTCGCGGACTCGTCCAGCCGGCGCAGGGTCACCACAGCATTGTCCGCGACCCGGCGAACCGCATCCGCATCCGACGCCCACGCCGCGGCCAGTTTCTCCAGCAATGGCCGGAACCCGGTCCGCCCCGGGCCCGCTTCCGGCGGATAATAGGTGCCGCCCTGAAACGGCTTGCCGTCCGGCGTCGTCCACACGGACATGGGCCAGCCGCCCTGGCCGCTGGTCAGGGTGACGTAGCGCATATAGGCGGCATCGACGTCGGGGCGCTGCTCACGGTCCACCTTGATGGCGATGAAATGCTCGTTCAGCAGCCGGGCGATGGCCGGGTCGCTGAACGATTCGCGCGCCATGACGTGACACCAGTGACAGGTGAAATACCCGATGGAAATAAATACCGGCTTGTTTTCCCGGCGCGCCTGCGCAAATGCCTCCTCGCCCCAGGGATGCCAGGCTACCGGATTGTCCGCATGCAGGCGCAGATAGGGGCTGGATTCATTCGCCAGCCGCCAGCCGCCCGCGGCCTGCGAGGACGCCGTTGTCTCCGCCGGCGCATTCGCAGCCGGCAGCAGGAGCACCAGCAGCAGTGTGATGCAGGGTCGCAGGACATCAGAAAACATCATGTTGCCCCTTCCGGATTTGCCTGCAGGTTTTGATCTTCAGCCGCCAGAGGGATTCCAGCTGTCCAGTCGCAGCACTTCCCTGGCATTTGCCGTCGTCCTCTGAGCCAGTTCGTCCGCCGGTTCGTCGCGGATCTCCGCCAGCGCAGCCAGGCAGTACGGCAGGTACTCCGGGCTGTTGCGCTCGCCGCGGTGCTGCACCACGGTCATGTCCGGCGCATCGGTTTCCAGCACCAGGTCCGCCAGCGGCAGCTCGCGTGCCAGAGCCCGCAGCTTGCTGGAGCGTTCGAAAGTCAACATGCCACCGAAACCGAACTTGAAGCCGAGTTCGCGGTACTGCGCCGCCTGTTGCACACTGCCGTTGAAGGCATGCGCAATGCCGCCGCAAACCCGGATGCGTTTCAGCGTCGCCAGCACCTGGTCATGTGCCTTGCGCACATGCAGCAGTACCGGCAGTCCTGCCGCACGTGCCAGTTGCAGCTGTCCCTCGAAAAGGGTCTGCTGGCGCCGGTGATCCAGCCCGTCCACGTAGTAGTCGAGCCCGATCTCGCCCACGGCCACGGCCGGCCCCTGTGCCAGCCAGGTTTCCAGAGTCTGCAGATCAGTTGATTGGTGCTGCTCCAGGTAGACCGGATGCAGCCCGTATGCCGGGTACAGATGACTGCTGCCGGCACAGAAGTCCCGCAGCCCGCTCCAGCCTGCAACGGCGACGCCCGGGATTACGATCCCGCAGACACCGCGCTCAATGGCTCGCTGCAGCACGGCGGGCCGGTCCGCGTCGAACTCGGGGACATCCAGATGGCAATGGGTATCGAGGATCTCCACAGCCATTATTGTAGGCGCTCGCGAGTGGCAAACACAGTGGCCGGTTTGACGCATGGCATCCTTCTCGCCGGACTGCTGCGGTGACTTGCGGATAACCGGGACCACGCGCGTCCCCAATTACACCCTGCTGCATCCGGGCTACAATGACGAATTCACGCACTTGCCCTGCTAGGAGCCTGTCGGACTTGGGATGATTCTACTGCGGCGGTGGGAGAGCGGCCCAAATCGCCCCGATTTCTCATAGCGCAGGATCCACTATGCGCCTCGAAATCGTGACAATTTGTTCTCACTCTCCCATCCGCCTCGCTACGAACCACCAAGTCCGACAGGTTCCTAGAAACCGCAAGGGCCGAGCAAGAGGATTACCGGACAATGGCAAACGACATCCAGGATACGGAGCGCCGCTTTGGCGGCATCCGCCGCCTTTACGGGGAGACAGCCCTGAAGATCTTCCGGCAGGCGCATGTCTGCGTCATCGGCATCGGCGGCGTCGGCTCCTGGGCGGCCGAGGCACTGGCACGCTCGGCGATCGGCCACATCACGCTCATCGACCTCGACCACGTCGCCGAGTCCAACATCAATCGCCAGCTGCCCGCGCTCACCGCCACCCTGGGCATGGCCAAGGTGCGGGTCATGGCGGATCGCATCGGACAGATCAATCCGGACTGCGAGGTCGCCGCCATCGAGGAGTTCATTACCACTGACAACCTGGAACAACAACTCGACCGGCGCTTCGACTACGTCATTGATTGCATCGACGGATTTCGGACCAAGGCCCGGCTGATCGCACACTGCCGTCGCAACCGCATCCCGCTGGTCACCGTGGGTGGTGCCGGCGGGCAGGTCGACCCGACGCGCATCCGCGTGGCCGACCTGAGCCGCACCGAGCACGACGCGCTGTTTTCCAAGACCCGCAAACTGCTGCGCACCGGCTACGGCTTCACGAAAAACCCGAAGCGCCGTTTTGACGTGCCCTGCGTCTACTCACTGGAGCAACCGGTGTTCGCCGGCGCCGACGGCTGTATCAGCAGGGAAAAACCATCCGGCAATACCGCAGGCGGGCTGAGCTGTGCCGGCGGCCTGGGCTCGGCCATGCCGGTGACTGCCAGCTTCGGGCTGGCAGCCGCCGCCCATGTTCTCAACAAACTGCGCCAGAACGAGCCCGGCGCATGAGCGGACGCCGTACACGCACCGGCAGCATGCCGGCATGTCAGCGCGAACGCCACCTCCGGGGAAACAGTCGCGGCACCGTCTGCTGATACCTCCGGTACGGCAAACCGAGGTAACGTACCAGGTCGCGTTCCTCGTAGACGATGCCGAACAGGATATAGGCAGTCAGCCCGCCGGCCAGCAGCAGGTGTCCCAGCGTCATCAGTGGAATAGCCCAGACTCCGAGCAGCACCCCCAGCATTAGCGGATGGCGTATGTACTTGTATGCCCCGCGGGTGACGAACGGTGGGTGGGTATATTCGCGCCGGCGAAAATACAGCCAGACCTGGCGCAGGCCGAACAGGTCATAGTGGTCGATCATGTAGCTGGCGGCAAACAGCAGCAGCCAGCCGGCAGCGCAGATTGCCCACAGCAGCCCGGCGAGCGGTACGGAGTCCACCTGCCAGACGATTTCCGGCAGCGGCCGCCAGTAGAAGCACAACGCGCCCAGGATCAGCGACGCGGCCAGCACGAACGTGCTGCGCTCCGCGGCTTCCGGTATAAAACGCGTCAGCCAGTGCTTGAAGCCACTGCGCGCCATGATGGTATGCTGCACGGCAAACAGCGCGATCAGTGACAGGTTCGTGAGCACCGCCAGTAACGGCGGCGCTTCCGGCCCGCGATTGACGCTCCGCGGCACGAACAGGTCTGTCACGAAAGCGATGAAATAAATGAAAACAACGAAAAAGATCGCATAACTGAGTACGCCATATAGCAGTACCACGCTGCGACACAGGATTCCGGGCGTGCCAGCCGACGAACTGGATATTTCCCGTGTAACCATGGTAATCACCTCCTGTCAGCCTTCGGTAGCTGCGGTTGCCGGCTGTGGCGGGCAAAAGCGACGGCCATCCTGGACCAGCCTGGGCCCTTGATCCCGCCTGGCGCGGAGCCAGCCGCACCCTCAGGTACCGCCATAGCCGGACCTGTCACACACCCTGGCGGTAGTGAGGGAGATACTGCCCGGGGCCGGACCAGCTACGATTCGTTCGGAGGGATACAGCCCCATTCCGCAGAAGCGCCAGCTCGCGGATCAGGCAGCTGAAATGCAGTTCCAGCCCGAGTGGCGCTCAATGCCGCACCACTGATGCCGAGCCTGAAGGGTGGTTTGCCCCGCATGCCGGGCACTGTGTGCATCGCGGTTGCCGCCGTCGCGATGACCATGCATGGGTACCAGGCCCTTGCGACTATTGCACGCTGCCGAATCCCCGGTCAGCACTGCCTGCAGGCGCTTCCAGCCCGGCCAGCCGGCAGCCCTGGGAAACCGGTCCGCCCGGAAACAGCAGATACAGGAATTTCATGCCGCCGCGCGCATGGAAACGTTCTTCAAGTGCGTCATGGAGTTCACGGATATTGATGGTCCGTCCGCCATCATGGCGCGAATAGAATTCCTGCAGCGCACGTACGGCATCCCAGTGATCCGCCCCCGCGCTGATGCCCTCACCGGTCGCGACATCCGTTGCGGCCTGCTGCGACCAGCCTGGTGGTGCATGCGGAAAATCTTCCGGGTTGTTTCTTTCTGACAAGGTCTGCTCCTCCGTTACTGTTTATATCAATAACATTGCCCTGTTGCTGACTGTAGTCGGACGAAGGCCTGATGACAAGTCCACCCGCACTCCCCGGGCCGGTTGCACAGCGGTAACGCTTTTATCCCGTTGTCATGTTCCCGTCATCCAGAGGTCACATGACCTCCCTGCATTAGCCGTCGACATTCAAATCCGCGAAAACCAGGGAGTTTATCCATGTTATTGAGTTCAAGAGCAACCTTACTCGCTGGCAGCCTCACGTGTATGGCGATCGCAGCAACCTGTGCCACCGCCAGCGGCATCACTGTATACAAGGGTGATCACCGCGAATTCGTCAAGACTGGCGGCCGCATCCAGCTGCAGTATCGCTATGAAGATCCGGACAACGAAAAGCTGGACTTCGACACACCGGTGAACAAGGACGACGAGTTCAACGAGGACTGGATGCTGGGTGACCGCGCGGACTATCACCCGTTCGGTGAGGTGAAAAATCTCGCAGGGTGACTTCGGCGGTGAAACCGGGGTCGTGGTCAGCGTAGCCGCGTTCAACCGGAGCAATGATAACGACAACAACACCTGCGATCCCTGCTGCACCAGCAAATGCGATGCCGATTCCGTGACCGGTCACGAGCTATCCGGCGCCTTCCGCGGCAGCGGCTTCCCGGTCGACGCCGGGTACAACCTGTTCCACTCGGAACTGGTCGAAAACGGCGTTACCGATGGACTCTACGAAAACAGCGAGACAGACCTGAAGAACCGGGCCATCGAGGGCGGCTTCATGATCATCCCCAACAAGCTCGAGTTTGTCCTGGGTTAGCAGAACCAGAATGCCGATGGTTCTGACGAGAAATGGACGCGCCAGTCGGTCGGTGTCAACTATTTCATCAAAAAGAATGACATCAAGCTCCAGGCCACGTGGCGCAGGAATGACAACAAGGATGGCGTCAACGGTAACGACGAGGATGAGGGCTTTGTCCAGGCGCAGTTCGTATTCTGAGCGACGCCGGGGGGGCCGGGCAGGGACGCCCGGCCTTGCTCAGCCCAGCAGGTAACGCCCGCCGGAGGCAATTGCGACAAGCACCATGCCGATCAGCAGGTTGACGCCGATCAGGACACGCATCTGCGCCAGCGCCCTGCCGCCTGCCGGCCAGTCTTCCGCCGCCACCGCCCGCTTGAGGCGTTTGAACGGTGCAAAGAAAACGTGCAGGAAGATCAGCATCATCACATAGCCTGTCCATATCATCAGGTGCACATGCATGCCAACCGCATCGAAGCCACCGTAGAAGTCCAGCACCATCCAGTAGCCGCTCGCCAGGATGATCGCAATGGCGGCAAACACCCAGGGAAAGAATTTCCGGAACACACCCGCCCACAGCGCCAGGCGCAGCGGCGGTTCCAGCTGCGCGGCCGCAACCGGACGCAGCGCCATGTAGGCAAAAAACATCCCGCCAACCCAGACGACAGCGGACAACAGATGCAACGTCAATGCGATACCCATGGAACTTCCCCTTTTGTAACCCGTTTAAATCACCCGCCATTGTCGCACAGGCGAGCTGCCGGTAAATACCGGCAGCAGCCGTTACCCGGGGTGCCGGCACCCCTGTCACCAGCCGCCGCGGATATCGGGCATGGCGGGAAAGGCGTATGATGTCGGGCCTGTCACTCGGCAAACGGGCAGCACGGCATGAATCAAACGACAAATGACAATGTATTGATCAGCCAGTCGGTCGCCATCCTGGTCGACGGCAACAACATCGAGCGCAGCATACATGCCGAAACCAACAAACCGAACACCATGCTGAACTTCGATACCCTGGTACCGCGCCTGCTTGGCAACCGCGGACTGAACCGGCTGGTGTACTTCCGCGAGGGCAAGCAGATTTCATCGAAGCTCAGGGAACGCCTGCACGCCAATTACCACGGCTCGGTGCGCCCCTGCCACAAGAGCGCGGACATCCCGCTGTCCATCAAGGCCACCCAGCTCGCCAACAAGGTGGACACCATCATCATCATGTCCGGGGATTCCGACTATGTTGAGCTGGTACGACATCTGAAGGCCGAGGGCGTGCGGGTGGAAATCGCCGCCATTCCCAGCACCACCTCGAAGCTGCTGATCGATGAAGCCGATTACTTTCACCAGATTACAAAAAATGACTGGTTCACCCTGGAACCCAAGAACAGCGGCAAGAAGAAACCCCTGAAGCAGGCAGCAGAACAGGCGGCGGAGTAACCCCTGCAGCCGGCCGCCCCCCGGGATCGGCTGTCAGTCGGGCGGCACCAGCACCAGCCGCGTATGTCCCGCGGCATGATAGTTCAGGTTTCGGGTCACCGGGCAATGCTCCATGCGGTCGATTACATAGTCCAGATCGTCCTGCGTCGGTGTGCCGCTGCGCAATTTGCCGGTGAACTCCACCCGCATGTCACTGAGCACCCAGTCTTCCGTGGTAATGACGTGGATGAACCCCTCACCGGAATCCAGCAGCAGGCCGCGCTCCACGCAATTCAGCCGCAGGTACATATGCTGGCAGTTGAGTATCGAGTAGACCAGGATCAGGAAACCCGCCGAACCGGAATTCAGGTCGAACACCTGCCATTCCTCACCTGCAAAGATCTCGACCCGCAGGCTGGCGACGCTGTTTTCGGGTTCCTGGTACCGGCCATTCAGGCGCATTTGAAAGTGACGCTCGTTCATGCTCGCAACCCTTGCTGGAAAATTCAGACTGGTCCGGCCTCGATTGCCGGCAGCGTCCATACGCCGCGTACAAACCCTGGCGGTGACTGTACGTATCCGGCATTGGCCTGTAAAGACCCGGCAAGCAGCGAAGGCGTACCGAATCGTGGCAGAATTATGCCCGGTCCAGCCCGTAAATTTCACGGGGCAGCGTGATATATGACCGACCTGAGGCCGCGCCTGTATCCAATAGATACACCTGCAAGGCGTCTCCCTTTGGCGCGATTACCTGAACACCGCATCGCGGTCAGGAGACCGCTCCTACCCCACTAGATACACCTGTAGGAGCGCCGCCCTTTGGCGCGATTACCTGAACACCGCATCGCGGTCAGGAGACCGCTCCTACCCCACTAGATACACCTGTAGGGTCACCGCACGCGGTAAGGAGGCGCATACAATACCCCACTAGGTGCACTGTAGAGCGCCGCCCTTCGGCGCGATTACCTGAACACCGCATCGCGGTCAGGAGACCGCTCCTCCACCACTGGATACACTGCAGGAGTGCCCTGCAGGCGCGTAGTGGTTAACTAACCCTGCTATATCGCAGGCAGCACGCTGTCTCCCGACAGGTACATATCGACTGCCCGCGCACACTGGCGGCCCTCGCGAATGGCCCACACCACCAGCGACTGGCCGCGGCGGGCGTCACCGCAGGCGAACACCCCTTCGGAGCTGGTGCAATATCCGTCATCCCTTGCCGCGATATTCCCGCGGTCGTCGAGCCCCAGCCCCATTTCCTGCAGCAGTCCGGCATGCCGTGGATGAGCATACCCCATCGCCAGCAGCACCAGGTCAGCCTCCAGATAGCGCAGGGTGCCGTCTGCCGGCCGCTTGTACCAGGCACCGTCGGCGGTTTGCTCCCAGAAAAGCGGTTGCAGCACCAGCCGCCGGACATGGCCGCCCTGCCCCTCGAAAGCAATGGTATTGCTGCCCCAGACGTGGTGACAACCTTCCGCATCATGGTCGGACACCCGCCATCCGGGTACCGGCTCCGGCCAGAACAGCAGTTTATCGGCTTGTGGTGACGGGCAGTCGTGGTACTGGATCTGGGTGACCTTGCGCGCACCCTGGCGTATGGCGGTCCCGACACAGTCGCTGCCGGTATCTCCGCCACCGATCACCACCACGCTGCGGCCCGCGGCACTGATGTCCGTGGCCGGGTCGACCTCGCTGCCCGCAATGCGCCGGTTTTGCCGGGTCAGGTAGTCCAGCGCAAAGTGAATACCCCGCAGGGAGCGCCCCGGCACATCGATGTCCCGCGGCTGTTCCGCGCCCACCGCAAGGACAACCGCATGGGAACTGCGCAGCAGTTCCTGTATACCCAGGTCCCGACCCACGTGAACCCCGGTGCGAAAGCGGATGCCTTCCATTGCCAGCTGCATGAGCCGGCGTTCCAGTACCGCCTTCTCCAGCCGGAAGTCCGGGATACCGTAACGCAGCAGCCCGCCGGGGCGGTCGGCCTTTTCGTACACCCTTACCTGATAACCGCTGCGCACCAGTTGCTGCGCGCAGGCGAGCCCTGCAGGCCCGGAACCGATGATCGCAATTCGCCGGAACAGGTGCCGGTGCGCCCGTTGCGGTGTAATCCAGCCGGCACGCCAGGCGTGCTCCACGATAGCCAGCTCTATGGATCGGATGGTGACCGGCCGGCCGCTGATTGCCAGCGTGCAGGCATCCTCGCACGGGGCGCTGCAGATACGCCCGGTGAACTCAGGGAAATTGTTGGTCGAGGTCAGCTGCTCCCAGGCGGTGTGCCAGTCGGCCTCGCTGACGAGCAGGTTCCAGTCGGGGATCAGGTTGTGAACCGGACAATAGGCGTGGCAGCCCGGCGTACCGCAGTCCATGCAGCGCAGCGCCTGGCCACAGGCCTGCGCAGCCGGCATGATCGTTTCATACTCATGCCAGTGCCGCACCCGCGTGCCGGGGAACTGTTTCCCGGCCTCGACACGCGGAATACGCATAAATCCCGTGTGGTCTTCCATAGGCTGAGGCTGACTGTGCACCTGATACCAGTCTAGACCAGTTACACCCCGGCAACGGGCCGCCACCGCTCAGGCTTGCGCGCAGCTGCCCGCTATGCCGTTAATTTCAGAGGCAATCAGGCGACACTTCTGTGCCCGATTCAATTTCTTTATCGCCGCTTCGCGCCGCCCGGCGGTACTGCGGCTGTGTCCGCCCTCGAGGTAGACCACCCGTTCCGGGCGGCGCCCCCGGAAATAGCGGGCGCCGCCACGCCTGCCGCCATGCTGCGCAAGGCGCCGCTCGATATCGGTAGTGATCCCTGTGTAGAGGGAGTCGTCCGAACACAGAATGATGTAGACCTGCCAGTTCATGAATCCGTGTGTATTAAAAAACCCGCATTAATCAGGGCATTTCGCCCATGCGTAAAATCCCTGTGTTAACATCCCCGCCTCACAATCAGGACAGAACATACCAGATCACCGCCAGACAGGAGTTATTTCATGCAGATTGCAGACAACCGCGTCGTAACACTCGCCTACACCCTGAAAGACAATGACGACAATATCCTCGATAAATCCGACGACGGCAGTTTCTGCTACTTGCACGGTGCCATGAACATCATCCCCGGGCTGGAAAACGCCCTGACCGGCAAGGTCGCCGGCGATGAACTTTCCGTATCGATTCCGCCCGAGGAAGCCTACGGTGTACGCGACGAGGCACGCCAGCAGGATGTGCCGCGCGAGATGTTCCCGGAGGATGTCGCCATCGAGGTCGGTATGCAGTTCCATGCCGAGAACCCCGAAGGTCATGCGGTCATGGTCACCGTGGTCAGTGTGGATAACGACAGTATCACCGTGGACGGCAACCACCCGCTGGCCGACGTGCACCTGCACTTCGACGTGCGCATCATGGACATCCGCGATGCCACGGCCGAGGAACTCGAGCATGGCCACGTGCACGGTCCGCACGGGCATCACCACGGCTGATCTGCTGCCTGTATGAAAGCCAGCGAACTCAGGAAAGGCCAGCTGCTGGATATCGACGGCCGCCGCATCCTGGTCAGGGACCTCGAGGTGCAGAGCCCGTCCTCACGCAGCGGCAGCACGCTCTACAAGGTGCGCGGGTATGACATCGTCACGCGGCAGAAGTACGAAAACCGCTTCAAGGGTGATGACAGCCTCCAGGGCGTCGATTTCAACCGCCGTGCGGTACAGTTCCTGTACCGCGACGCGGAGAGCTGCACCTTCATGGACAGGGAAAGCTACGAACAGTACACCCTGGACAGCACTGACCTGGAAGCAGAGCTGCAATATCTCAGCGACGACCTCGACGGCATCATCGCCATGATCGCCGAGGATGCCATCATCGGTATCGAGCTGCCGGCCACCGTAGTGCTGGAAATCATTGAAACCGCGCCGGGCATGAAGGCGGCCTCGGCCTCGGCGCGCAACAAGCCCGCCACGCTGAGTACCGGACTGGTCGTACAGGTCCCGGAATACCTCACACCCGGCGAGCGCATCAAGGTCAACACCGGCAGCGGCGAGTACATTTCGCGGGCCTGATGACTCCTTCCATAGATATCGTAACCGGACCTTGAAGGCCAGGTGACGGGAGGGTAACTTCCGGGCTGAAGGAGAAATTCAGAAAGTTGTCCTGAACTTCCGGCAGGTGCTGCAAACAATCTGATTCAGGCTAATTTGCACTTTCGAAAACCCTGACCATTCCTGGTTAGCTCGAGCTCATGCCGGACGCGGGCAACCGGATGCCCGCCCCTGCTTTTTTGTGAAAAAAAACCTCACCGGTAATGGTGAGGTTTGTGAACCGGAAAGGGGAAAGCCTGGCCGTTTTTTCCTACCAGTAAGCCTGGGCGCGGAACTTGACTGAAGATGGTTCGGAGTCTGTATCAACACCATCCTCTTCCCAGTTGAGAACCTTGTCGTAGTTCAGCATCAAGCGGGTGTTTTGCGTCGGGTAATAGTTCAGGCCCACAGTCCATTTATCAGCCTTGTCATCTCCCGCAACCGCATGCCCGTCAATATCCATTTTTTCGTAGCGGGCAGCGACCTGCCAGGCACCATACGGGGATATGGGTTTAATACCACTCCACAAGCCATGCTTCAGTTTCATCGACTCGCCCGTGAGGAAATAACCGGCTTCAACAGAATAGGAATCGATGTCGATATCCGAGTTGGAAATATCACTCTTCGCAGTGAAGTTATTGTATTCGGCCAGGGTGTGGAATGAACCGAAAATGCCTACCACATCGCCTTCAAATGCATCGATTCCATCGAAGTCAGCTTGTGAAATTGTCTCGGTCGAAACGATCTTGGTGTTGTCTTTATGGGCAACCAGATGCTGGCTGTAGCTAAATCCGTCCTTGCCGCTGCTCACGCCCATGTAGCCTGCGCCGACCTGCACGATATGGTTTTTATCCTGCATATACGGAACGTACGTACCGCGCAATGCGGATGTGGTGCCGTCAACAGCTTCGTCAGTTTCACCATCGTCGAATTCACCCACAGTTACAGAAGAGGCAACAGACCAGCGGTGATCCGACAATTTTGCCACCAACCCGCTTTCACGGGCTGGAGACAGTGCGCTGTCAGCGTACCAGGGGCGATCCATGAAAGTCATGTATTTGCTGCTCGCCGCCGTATTAAAACCGAATGCAATTTGCGACTGACCCATTTTCAGACCGAATTTGTTTTCATCAAACATCGTACCGTAGCTTACGTACGCATCCTTGATTGATGCATTCCCGTCGGCAAGGTCAGCTTCGAACTTGTAACCCCAGTCATAGATCTCACCTTCAAAACCCAGACGGGCACGGCGCAGTTCGGTACCGTGGAAGTCAGGATATCCATCACCGTCGGCATCGACTGCATCCCACATCACCCGCCCGATGGGCTGGAATGACCAGTGGCCATCCGGGCTTTCGAATTTGAGCTTGCCATCCGTGGTGATCTTGGGAAGTTTTGCAGCCGCCTCCTTGACTTCAGCTGTATCTGCCTGCATGGCCTCCTTGTCTGCATCCATGGCTTCCTTGTCTGCCTTGGCGGCATTTGTCAACGTTTCATAATCATGTGCACTGATGGTGCCTTTATCACGCAGAACCTTCAGCAGTTCCATCATTGCGGCATTATCTGCCTGTGCAGGCATGACAGCCGATCCAAACAGGGCACCAGCAACGAGTAAAGATGAAGTTTTCAGTTTCAAGGGACTGTCCTTTTGTTGATCATAAGAAATTGTTTCGGTAACTTTTCAGGCGCACGCACCATAAAGGCCGGGCATTAGATTTTGATTAGGGTCTTGTGACAAACCTGTGACATCGGGAGTGAATCCGTTTGCTCAGCGACACTGATCGTGAGCAGAATGAAGTCCGGGCAGGCCCAATTGCTGTATTAAAGGCTTCTTAACGGGAGAAAACGATGGAGGGAAGGGAGCAATGAAATCGGGACTGGTCCTGTACCTGTCAGCGTATGGATTTAAACGGCAAGCATTGCACTGCCGTCTCTCGTCAGCTTTTCGGTAATGACCGCTTCCGGCCGTTCCCCGTACTACAGACAGCCGGACATGAACGGCAAGTTCTGCTTTAACGACCTGCACAGCCCCTCGGGGAATGCCGCTTCCCGACCGTACTCCAGCTACAGCAAGTCAGCAGGTAACCGCTAGCGGATATTTTCTGATCGTCTGTGTTGCACCTGCAATTTGCCCTGCAGCTCGCTACAGGTACTGACAAAACCCGTTGCCGCGGATCAATCCACCCCGGCTGGTTCGATCTCACCCATGCCCCCCGACTGGTAGTCATGGATGGCAGTGATAATCTCCGCCTCGGTGTTCATGACGAACGGACCATGCTGGACGACCGGCTCGTTGAGCGGAACACCGCCCAGCAGCAGCACCTGCGTGTCTTGCGTATTGCCGGCCGCTGCCGCCAGTTCCACGCTATCCCCGGCCCCGAGCACCGCCATCTGGCCATCCGCGACGCGGATGCCGTTGGACTGCAGTTCTCCCGCAAACACGTACATCAGGCCATTGTGATCCGGCGGCAGGACCTGCTCGACACGGGCGCCGGGTTGCAGTATCCAGTGCTGGAAGACAATCGGGGTATGGGTATCGATACGGGCCGCGACCCCCAGCGCCTCGCCGGCAATGACCCGCACCCGCGCCAGTCCGTCCTTGCTTGCGGCCTCGGGAATCCCGCTGCCCGCCAGTTCCTGGTAGCGGGGTTGCGTCATCTTCAGGCGCGCCGGCAGGTTCACCCAGATCTGGAAACCGTGCACCCGGCCGCCCTCCCGCATTATGCGGGCCGAGGGCATTTCGGAATGCACCACACCGCGCCCGGCCGTCATCCACTGGACATCGCCGGGACGCAGGCGGCCGGCGTGACCGGCGGAATCCCGGTGCTCGAATTCACCCGCCAGCATGTAGGTCACCGTTTCGAAGCCGCGGTGGGGATGATCCGGTGCCCCCACGGCCTCGCCGGGGGCGTAGTCGGCCGGGCCCATTTCATCGATCATCAGGATGGGGTCAACGGTACGCACACCCGCTGCCGGCAGCGGCCGGCGTACCATGAACCCGCCGCCTTCCCGCTGGCTGCGCGCCGTTGTCACGCGTTCGACTGTTCTTAACATGCTCTACCTCCAAAGCTGATTAATGACCGGTATCCCCAGTTTATAGTCCACGTTTGATTAATAAATACCATTACAATTGACCGTATGTTTCTGTTTGCTTGACAATATACCCATGGACCGTCTCACCAGCATGCGCATATTTACCAGTGTGGTTGAAAACAGCGGTTTCAGTGCGGCCAGCGAACAACTCGGCCTCTCGCGCGCCGCGATCAGCAAACACGTCGCCCGGCTGGAAACCCATCTCGGCGGCCGCCTCCTGAACCGCACGACCCGCCGGATCAGCCTGACCGAGGTCGGACGCGTTTACTACGCCAGCTGCAAGCAGATACTGGAGGATATCGACGCGGCGGAGTGCGTGGTCAGCGGCCTTAGCAATGAACCCCGCGGGGTCCTGCGTGTCAATGCCCCCATGAGTTTTGGCAGTCGCCGGATCGCCCCCCTGCTGGCGAGCTTCAACACCCGGCATGCCGCGGTTGAGGTCGACCTGTCACTCAATGACCGCATCGTGGATGTCGTCGAGGAAGGCTACGACCTGGTCATCCGCATAGCGGACCTGGCGGATTCCAACCTGATCGCACGGCGGCTTGCGCCTTCGCACCAGGTGCTCTGTGCATCCCCTGCCTATCTGCAGACTCACGGGATTCCGCAGCATCCGCAAGAGCTGTCCCGGCATGCCTGCCTGCGCTACAGCTATTCAAGGCACGCTGCAGAGTGGCATCTGCAGGGACCCGGGATTGAGCACCGCGTGCGGGTCAGCGGCCCGTTGCTCAGCAACAACGGCGATGCCCTGTGCAGTGCCGCGGAGCAGGGCCTGGGCATCACCCTGCTGCCGACGTTTATCGCCGGCGACGCCATCCGTGCCGGCCGTCTGCAATGCATCCTGCCGGAATACCGTCCGCCCGGGACCGGCATCCATGCCATCTACCCGTCGAGCCGACACCTGTCCGCCAAGGTGCGCGCGTTTATCGATTTTCTGGCTGAGGAAATCACCGACCCGCCCCGCTGGGACAGGGATATCCTCTAGGAGCCTGTCGGACTTAGGATGATTCTACTGCGGCGGTGGGAGAGCGGCCCAAATCACCCCGATTTCTCGTTGCGCAGGATCCACTATGCGCCTCGAAATCGTGACAATTTGTTCTCACTCTCCCATCCGCCTCGTTACGAACCCCTAAGTCCGACAGGCTCCCAGATAGAAATTCCGTGTCCTTCCGCGGCGACAAAAAATCTGTTTTGCAGATTGATGCCGTACAGAATCCATTTATAAATACGGAAATCCGCAAGCGTCTGTCTCAAGCACTGGGCCAGGGCGGGCCAGGCGACGCTGGATACCCGACGACCAGGTCAGTTAAACTTTCCGGAAAACAGCATATCGATTGGCTATGTTTTTAAAGAATTCGCTCTTTACAGTCATTATCGTCGTGGCATTCTTCGGGGCCATGGAGGCCGTCCTTGCCGTCGCCGGCGTGCGCCCCCTGATCCTCACCGAGGATCCCTTCGTCGGCTTCGCCGACAACGTGCCCCAGTTCGTCCCCGACATCCGCCCCGACGGCACCCCCATCCTCAGAACGGCCAGAAACAAGCGCGTCCTGTTCAATTACCAGGAATTCCCTCTCCACAAGGACGACAACAGCTACCGCATCTTCTGCATGGGCGGCTCCACCACCTACGGCCGACCCTACTTCGACAATGTCTCCTTCTGCGGCTGGCTGCGCGCCTACCTGCAGGCCGCCGAACCCGAACGCCACTGGGAGGTCATCAACGCCGGCGGCGTCAGCTTCGCCAGCTACCGCGTCACCCGCCTGATGAACGAGCTCAAGCAGTACCAGCCCGACCTCTTCATCGTCTATTCCGGACAGAACGAATTCCTCGAGCAGCGCTCCTACGGCGGCCTCATCGACCAGCCCGACTGGCTCATCAACCTCAACGCCTCCCTCAGCGGCACCCGGGTCTATACCGCCCTGACAGAGCTGATCGAGGCCGTGCGGCCCGACTCGCTCAAACAGGCCACGGCCCGCAGCCAGCTCAGCGGCGAGGTCGACGAGATCCTCAACCACACCATCGGCCCGCAGAGCTACCAGCGCGACGACACCCTGAAGCAGCACATCCTCACCCACTACCGCCTCAACCTGCTGCGCATGGTCAGGATCGCGCAGAGCGTCGATGCCGGCATCCTGTTCGTGCAGCCCGCAATCAACCTCAAGGACATGTCGCCCTTCAAGAGCGCGCACCGGGAGGGGCTGGACGAAGCGGCGCTCGCGCAATGGGAGGACCTGTATGCGCGCGCCGGAGAACGCGCG
Source organism: uncultured Gammaproteobacteria bacterium (assembly GCA_963824045.1). Classification (GTDB taxonomy): domain Bacteria; phylum Pseudomonadota; class Gammaproteobacteria; order UBA9214; family UBA9214; genus UBA9214. Next base: position 152,471 of record CAWGNW010000015.1, read on the forward strand.
GGCGCGGGCGATGCCGCCGCGGCACTGGCGCTGTATCGCCAGGCGCTGGCGATCGATGATCGCTATGCCGAGCTGCATTACCGGATGGGCCAGGCGCTGTTCAGCCTGCAACGCTACGCGGAGTCGGAGCAGGCCTTCCAGCGGGCGGTGGAGGAAGACATTGCGCCGCTGCGCATGCTGGGCGCGATGCAGCGCGACGTGGCGGAGGTGGCGGCAGCGGAAGGGGTGCCGCTGGTGGATTTCCCGGAGATCCTGCGCCAGGCCTACCGCAGGCAATACCCGTATACGGTCTTCGGCAAGGAGTATTTTGTCGACCACGTGCATACCAGCATGGAAGGCTACCGCCTGCTGGGGCTGGCGCTGTTCGACGAACTGCAGCAGGAGGGCGTGGTCACCCCCGACGCCGGCTGGAACAGCACACGCCGCGAGGCCGTCGAACAGCAGCTGATCGCCAGCCTCGATCCCAGGGAAACTGGCCAGGCATTGGTAAATCTCGGGAAAGTCCTCGGCTGGGCCGGCAAGTTCGACGAGGCTTACGACGCATTCCAGCGGGCACTGGAAGACCTGGGCCCGCATCCGGCCGTGTATTACGGACTTGCATCGGCCCTGTATTCGCTGGGCAAACCCGGCGAGGCGGTGCAGTACTACCAGGCGACACTGGACCTCGCACCAGGGAGGCTTGGCGTGCATGCGGAGCTGGCAAGAATTTTCAGTGAGCAGGGCAAAATGGACGAGGCTATTGCGCAATGCCAGGCTGAACTCGGGCTCGACCCGGACAATTATCACGTGCACGTGGCGTTCGCGGAACTGCTGGAAAAACAGGGCGATCAGGCTGGTGCGCTGCAGCACCTGCAAACAGCGCTACGGCTCAACCCGCAACAACACCAGGCCCACACGGCGCTCGGCCTGATCCTGAAACAGCGGGGAGATTACCGGCAGGCCATCGAGCATTTTTCGGAAGCGCTGCGACTGGAGCCGGGCGACAGCACCGCAGCGGAAAACCTGCGACAACTGCAGGCGGAGCATGACAAGACGGGGAAGCGCTCGTCGTAGACAGCGTAATCGCTCCGGAGGGCGGCGCTTGTGCCCATTGGGGTATTTATGCCCGGTGGGGTACTTTTGCCCGGCGGGGTATTTGTGCCCTTCAGGGTGCTAATACAAGTGTGGCTACTGGAGTAGGAGCGGCCTCCTGGCCGCGATGCGGTTAACAAACAATCGCGCCGGAGGACGGCGCTCCTACACGTGCGACCGGTAGGGCAGGAACAGTCGCTTAATGCCCGTTCGTTGGATACTGACCGCGATACCCGCATCAGACAACCGCGCGAAGTCAGCGGCTCAGGAGATCTTCACCACGATGTCATGCAGCACTTCGCCCGCCCGTGCCAGGCGATCGGCAGCATTCGACAGGTGACGATAGACTTCACGGCGTTTGAAAATATCGAGGACCAGCTTGACGGCCGCCACCCGGGTATCGGTTTCCTGCTTTCCCAGCAACTCGATATAGCCTGCTTCGCTGAATAATTCTCCAAGTGCCCGGCGATAGACTTTTTCAGAAGTGCGTTCCGCCTTGCGCGCGGCCTGGGAGTCCTCCTCCGCCTGCTGCGGGTTTTCCGAGAGTTTTTGATAACCGCGCTGCAGTGCGTACGCACCGGCTTTCAGCAGAACCGCAAGTTCCAGCATGTACTTGTCCGGTTCCACCACGAGGACTTCGATTTCGCGGGTGGTCGTCTTGGCGTAGTTGACGATATGGTCGATCGTGATGATCGCCCGGTAGATATCCTCGCGATCCATGGGAGTGGAAAACGACTTGTTCAGAATATCGGTATTCCTCGCCTTGAGTTCGTCACCACGTTTTTCCAGCGCCCGCACCTGCCTGGCCAGGTCCTCGTCGCCATGCTCCATGAACTGGACAAAGACCTCCATCGCCTCGACCGCGAGGTCACACTGTTCACCGAGCAGTGAATAGAAATCAGGCATGCGGGGGAACACCCGGTCCATCAGTCGGGTAAATACAGAGTCTGTGCTACCGCTCATTCTTGTCTTCTCCGTGCAATAAGGGCTGTCCTGCAGCCGGATTATCATATACCAGCACAGCCTATGCCACGCCGGTTATCAGGTGCATCAGGTAATAGCTGATAATTGCCACTGTGGCGGCACCGGGTATCGTGATGACCCACGTCTTGATGATTTCGCCTGCCTTGCCCCAGCGAACCGCCCTGGGTCTCTCCGAGGCACCAATCCCCATAATGGAGGAACTCACCACGTGGGTGGTTGACACCGGGGCGCCGATCATCGATGCCGCGAAGATCACCGATGCAGAGGTTAGCTGGGCATCAAATGCATGCAGCGGGCGCACCTTGTAAATGCCAAAGCCAACGGTGCGCACAATGCGCCAGCCGCCGGACATGATGCCCATGGTAATCGCGCTGGCGCAGGCAAGAATCACCCAGAACGGCACATGAAATTCCGGGATAAAACCGCCCAGCAGCAGCACCAGGGTGATGATGCCCATACTTTTCTGGGCATCATTGGCACCATGCGAGAAGGCAAGACCGGCTGCAGTGAAAAACTGGACATGGCGCAGGTACTTGTTGGCAACGGGTGTTGCCGAACGCAGCAGGAATTTCATCGTCCGGTGAATCAGAAATCCCGCCCAGAAGCCGATGATCGGCGAGACCACCAGGGCAACAAGCACCTTGGTCACCCCGGTGAAGTGCCCCCGGGCCAGTTCAGTGAAGCCCCACACCACATGGTCAACGCCGGTTGACACCACCACCGCACCCACCAGGCCACCCACCAGCGCGTGCGAGGATGAGGACGGGATTCCGAACCACCACGTCCCCAGGTTCCAGGTGATAGCCCCGACGATGCCGCACAGGATGATGGCCATTGCATCCAGCGACTGCAGGTCATTGATGTCGATAAAACTGCCGATGGTGTTGGCTACCGCCGTGCCACCCAGCAAGGGGCCCAGGAATTCAAATGTCGCAACGATGATGACGGCCTGTACAGGCGTCATTGCACGGGAGGCGATAACTGTGGCAATGATGTTGGAGGCATCATGAAAACCATTGGTGTAATCGAATATCAATACAACGATGACCGCTATCACAGCGAGCGTCACCAGAGCATCCATAGCGCCTCCAGTTATTGTGGTTGATATGGCAGTGGTCGCTGCCTGGCTTCAGTTTTTAAACACACGGCTTCCGGAACAGGCTGTCTGTCGCGATTCTCGTGCCACAGGGCACGCACCGGTCAGCTGCCTCAAGCGGCGAATGCGCCTGCATCAAAAGCCGGACTGGCGATCGCAGAAGTACATCACTTAAAGCCTCATTGCACCGGCGGTCGATGATACACGATGCCGGACCGGTAATACCAAATCTGTCACCATCATTGCCATAGCCTGCAACCCGGTGATTTGCCGTCATCCACTCCCGGCAGTCAAGCCGGGGGAATACCGTGCTGCCGCGCCAGACATTTCCCAGGTGCCCGCAGGCAGCATTCCGGTTGTCCTGGACTGCGGTCATTGCTTGCGGACCGGCCCGCGCGTCTGCGGACGCTGTCCCGGTTGCTCCCCGTACCCGCCGCATGCGGCGGCATCACAGCGGCTTGCTGAAGAAATCGAAGAACAGCCACATCACCAGCGAGGACGTGGCCAGTGTCATCAGCATGGCCGGCGTTCCCTTGCGGAACCACAGCCCCGGTGTGATGCGCAGGCTGTCGTCCCCGGTATCCTTTGCCAGCCGCTCGGACAGGGTCACGATGAATACGTTGGCCGTGGACCCCAGATGGGTGCCGTTGCCACCCATACCGACACCGATCGCCAGTGACCACCACAGCGGCGCCACGTTGACCCCCTGCTGTTCCATGCCGAGGATGATGGGAACCATCGCGGCGGTGAAGGGTATGTTGTCGATCATGGCCGAGAGGATGGCCGCCAGCCACATCAGCAGCAGCGCGGCAATCAGCAGATCGTTCGCCACGAACGGCTGGATGAACTGTCCCAGGTATTCAAGGAAGTAACTTTGCTCCACCCCGCCGACGACCACGAACAGGGAAATGAAGAACATCAGCAGCGACATCTCGACGTCCTCGAACGATTCGTCGAGTTCCACGCTGCGGCCGATGAACACCAGCAGGGTCAGGCCGATTGCCGCCACGAACCAGGGCTCCCAGCCCAGCGAGTGGTGCAGGATAAACAGCACCACCATGACTGCCAGCACCGCCACGGCCGCATACCAGGTATGCGGGTCCTTGATTTCGTGCTTGCCGGAGAAATCCTGCTGCTCCGGGGTCACCGACAGTTCCCTTGCAAACAGCCAGCGCTGGGCCAGCAGGATAGTGAGCCAGGCGACCAGCACGATCCCGCCCATGTGGATCAGGAAGGTGTTGAAGTCAATCCCGGCAGCAGAGCCGATCATCAGGTTGGGGGGGTCGCCAACCAGCGTGGCCACGCCGCCGGTGTCCGACAACAGTGCCGCACCCAGCAGGTAGGGCACCGGGCTCACCTTGAGCGCCTGGCAGATCAGCACGATCAGCGGTCCGAAGATGACCACGGTGGTGACGTTGTCCAGCAGCAGGGAGATGACCGTCACCGCCGTGCCCAGCATCACCATCAGCAGGAAAAGCCGTCCACGGCTGAGGTCGGCGATGCGGTAGGCCAGTGCCTGGAACCCGCCGGTAGGGATCATGATGGCGACAATGGTCATCATAGCGCCAAGCAGAAACACCACGTTCCAGTCGATGGCCTGAAGCGCAAGCTCCGGGCTGTAAAAACCGAAATACTGGCCGCACAGCACCATCAGGGCTGCACCGCCCATGGCGAACTTGGTGCGGTGAAAACCGTGCACCCCCTCGGTGAAGATACCGATGAAGGTGGCGATCAGGATGACTGCGGATACCGCCATCTGGGTATTCCAGACGAGGGTTTCGGTTATCGGATTGATTTCCATAAAGGGGTTCTCAGAACACCAGGTTGAGCATCAGCAGTGAAACTACCAGAAACAGCACCGTCATGACGCCGCCCGCACGCATGAAGTCAGGGACACGGTAGCCGCCGGGGCCCATGATCAGGGCATTCACCTGGTGGGTGGGAATCAGGAAGGAGTTCGAGGTGGCGATGGCGACCGTCAGGGCGAATACCGCCGGGTTGGCGCCCGCACCGATGGCAATGTTGACCGCCAGCGGCACCAGCAGCACGGTCGCACCGACATTCGACATCACCAGGGTGAAGAAGGTCGCCAGCACCGCCACGGCGGCCTGGATCACCCACAACGGCATATGCCCGACCACTGCAAGGGTCTGCTCGGCGATCCACTTGGCGGTGCCGGAGGTTTCCACGGCCAGGCCAAGCGGTATCAGCGAAGCCAGCAGGAACACGGTCTTCCAGCTGACGGCCTTGTAGGCCTCCTCCACCGACAGGACGCCGGACAGTATCATGCCCACGGCCCCGGTCAGCAGGGCGATCGACAGACGGGTATCGGTAAACAGCACCAGGAACAGGGCGATCGCGAAGAACAGCGCGGCCCAGTAAACCTTCTTCGGGCGCAGTTCCTCGTGCGGAAACTCGGTGGTAACCACCACGAAGTTGCGGTTCTGCTCCAGGCGCGCCAGTGCCTCCCAGGTGGTGTGCACAACCAGGGTATCGCCGGCCTGCAGGGGCAGGTCGCGTATCCCGTCACCTTCGCGCAGCGTCTCGGCATTGCGATGCAGCGCGACCATGGCGATGCCGTAGGTCTTGCGCAGCCAGACATCGCGTGCGCTTTTGCCAACGAGGCTGGAGCCGGGCGGAATGACCACCTCGGCGATGCCTGAACGGGTGGCTGACAGCGCCTCGGTGAAAGTCTCGATATCCCTGCGCAGCTGCAGTCCATAATGTTCGACAAAGGACTTCAGGTTGTAGGGCGCCGCCAGGATACCCAGCACGGTCCCGGCCTCGATGCCGACGTCGCGTGCCAGGCTGCCCGGTCCGATGCACATTTCCTCGTGGCACAGCGCGGCGATCACGCGGATGCGCTCCTGCTTCTCGACATCGTCCAGGTTCTTGCCGACCAGGCTGCTTTCCGCGGGCACCACCACCTCGAACAGGCTGTAGTCGAGGCCATAGACATCCTGAAAGTACTGCATGGTGTTGCTGGGGGTTGTGCCGTTGCTGCGCGTTCCGCGGGGCAGTACATAGCGGCCCGCCAGAACGAAGTACAGGATGCCGGTCGCCACCAGTGCCAGCCCGACAGGTGTGACCGAGAACAGGGACCAGGCGTCCATATGCTGCTCGGGCGGCAGCGCCTTGTTGGAAGTCAGCATCAGGTCGTTCAGCAGGATCAGCGGGCTGGAACCGACCATGGTGACCGTGCCGCCGAGTATGGCGCAAAAGCCCATGGGCATCAGCAGCCGCGACATGGGCAGGCCGGAGCGCGCCGAGATACGGCTGACCACCGGCAGGAACAGCGCCGCCGCTCCCACGTTCTGCATAAAACTCGAAATGAAGCCCACCGTCCCGGAAATGATCGGAATGATGCGCGCCTCGCCGCTGCCGCCCACCTTGAGTATGTATGCCGCCACCTTGCTCATGATGCCGGTCTTGTCGAGTCCCGCCCCGATGATCATGACGGCGATGATCGACATGACCGCGTTACTGGAAAAGCCATCGAACAGGTGTCGGGTATCCACCAGTCCCTGCTCAAGTCCCATAAGGGGCGCCAGCAGGGACGTCAGTCCCAGCAGCACCATGATAGTGACCGCAGCCAGGTCCACGCTGACGACTTCAAAGGCAAACAGGTAAATGGTCAGCAGCAGCACGGCCGTGACCCAGGCGATTTCTATTGTGGGCACCAGGGTCGACAGGTACAGCGCGGCCACGGCAAATATCAGCGGTGCGAGCCATAACCTGGTTCCCGCAAGCTTGCCCGGCGCGAGCACACTTTCTTCATCAGCTAAAGTTGTCACAGTGTTTCTCCTCAACTCAAGTTCCAGAAATCCATCTGCTGTCAATGCAGCAGGTTATTTATCAGTCGCAACGGCTGACGCGCAACACCGCCAGACCGTGCTATACCGGACAGTGCCGGCAAGCTGCGTTGCCACGCGCCGGCATCAGTCACCGGCCGTGACGGTTTGTTGCCCACCAGAACCAGTGGTACAGGCAGCTAACTGCGGCGTACCGGCAGCGCTTCCCTGACCATCTCCGCGAGGTCCGGATCGTCCAGCGCAGCCACGATGAGCAGTGAATACTACTGTCCCGGATAGTCGGCACCCCCCCTTGCGAGCGGGCCGGACAGGTAGATCGACTGAAATGTCACCCCGGCTCGTTTCGCTGCGGCCTCCAGTTGCACTACCCGTTCCCGGCTTGCCGGTCCACCGGGTAACAGGTCAGGATGTGCCCCGGGACGCTGGCTGGCCTGGAGCGCATGGTCGAGAGCCGCTTGCGCCGCTCCCCTGCTAATGACCACGGCAACGCGCCTGGGGGGGCACAGCAGCGTTGACAGTCTCCGGCGCACCAGCCTGACCGGGCAGTCCGGTTTGCCGCGACTTCTCGTCCACCAGGAGGTAATCACCGGCATCCTGAATGGCAAGGCCGTCCAGCATCCGCTTCAGATCGTCGGTCAGCTTTTTCATCGGGCTACTCGCTCTGCAATACCGCAGGCCTGGTGCAGGGCAAGCCCCATGCCAAATCATTAACTCGTAACTTATTGAATATTAATACCGTATTATCAACCACTCGTTTATCGGGCGTTTCATATTGTAACAAGCAACACGTATGGCTCAATCGGTACAATAGTATATAGTGATTTGAGCACCTCATCAGCGAGCGTTACAAGGTGCAACACAGGTTTGCAGATTGAAACACGCTCTCCCGTCCCTGCCCTGCGCAGCCATCTCGAGGTCGACCTGCGGGAACCGGGACAGCAGTTTTCCACTCTCGTGGCTGACCAGGGGAGAAAACGGAAAGCCATGGAAAATCACGAATAATGCCCGTGGATTCCGTGGCATTAACCATGATCAGGCTTCAGGCAAGTGCCATTCGGGACAGGATGGTTACACCCTTCAATATGACGGGCGCACCCGGGTGCGGCAACTTTCCATGCGGAGGCCCCCGGGATTAATGCCTCGCACTGTTTTTCTCCAGCGAAGCAACCACGTCCCGGAACAATCCCTTGTTGTGTTCACTGAGGTCCATCAGGGCGTAGTGTGCATCAATCAGGGTACGCGCCATCCTCTCCCTGTCGGTATTCTCATGCGGGATCTTCTGTCCCGCGCCCGCCTCCAGACGGCTTTCCCCGACAATATCGAACACCTCATCGAGGGCCATACTGGTCAGTACCGAGTTGATATCGGGACGGTTCGACACGATGGTGATTCGCCGGTCATTCAGTGCCTGCATCCGCTGCGCGATACGCACCAGCAGGCCGAGATTGGTGCTGTCGATGCTGTCTGTTTCCGTCAGGTCGATGATAAAACCCGCAGGTTCCGGTCCGGCAAATACACCGTCCAGGTAGCGCACAATGGAGGGACTCAGGGTGTAGCGGATGTCCCCGATGAAACGCAGCACATGAATGTCATCCTGGCTGGCATGCAGGACTCTGCCGTCATCCGCCATTGTAACCCCTGCTAATCATCAGGAAGGCGATGTCATCGGGCAGATGTCTGTCTGCCAGGACATCCAGTCCGACCGTCATGGTATCCAGATCCCCGCCCTGCAATCCGGACAGCAGGGCGCCGTATCTTGTCAGCATCGCGTCTTCGGGCATCAGTTCGAGAATCCCGTCCGACACCAGCACCAGGATGCAATTCTCCGGCAGATCGCACTGCCAGACACCGAACTCCGCATCGGCAAACAGCCCGACCGGTCGACCCCGGCACTCGAGCGTCCCGGCTGCATGTCCGTCGTACAGCATCGGGTAGGGAAATTGTCCGCCGTTACTGTAGCGCATCGTGTGCTGCTCCAGGTCTATGACGCCGTAGAACAGGGTCAGATGCTTGTCCAGATTCTGGCGGCACATATCCCGGTTGAGGCGCGCCAGTATCTGCTGCGGATGCAGAATGCCATCATCATGTGACTGCCACAAGGCATCACGGTACTGGATCATCAGGGTATTGAGCATCACGGTCACGAATGCCGACGCCGCACCATGGCCTGACACATCCGCCATGTAGAAACCGACATGCCGTTCATCGATGGGGAAGTAGTCGACGAAGTCTCCGCTCAGGTACATGGATGGATACAGGCGCCGCCGGAAGGTGTAACTGCCGAAGCTGCGGTTGTCCAGGGGCAGCAGCTGAAGCTGGATATTGCGCCCCGCCTCTTCATCTTCCTGCAGCCGGTTCAGCGTTCGGGTCAGTTCCCGGTTCAGTGTCTCCAGGTGTTCGCGATATTCCCGGTTCTGGCGCAGCAGTTCCGCATGCTCGAGTACCTTGCGCACGGCGCTCTCCAGCATCCCCATGTCGTGGATGGGTTTGGTGACATAGTCCCAGGCGCCACGCTTGAGCGCCTGTACGGCGTCACTGAGCAGGCCGACGCCGGAAACGATAATCACCGGTGTCTCCGGCGACTCTGTCGTAATGGCGGAGAGAACATCCAGGCCATCCATACCCGGCAGACGCAGATCGCACAATACGACATCCGGATGTTCCTGCCGGAACACCCCCAGGCCGGCGGGGCCGTCACTGGCCTCCAGCATGGTAAATCCGCTGTCCTGAAGAAAGGCAACGATTCCGTCACGGACCAGTGGATCATCCTCGATGGTGAGGATTGTAGCCGGGACGCTCGTCATTTTGTTCCCTGCGCCAGCGCCAGTGCTGCTACCGTTTCCGCCAGCGGCTGCATGTCCAGCAGCGGCTTGGCGAAGAATCGCCTTTCATCAATCCCGATTGCGCGCAGGTCATCCGGGATGCTGTAGTCCGCCGACCCCGTATGAATGATGAACTCGAGGTTCGGGGAAATCTCGTGCAGGCTGCGAATCGTTGTGTCGCCATTCATGCCAGGCAGCCGCATGTCCATGATACAGACATCATAGCCGGTATTTCTGCGCGCAAGATCGATCGCTTCTTCCCCGGAACCTGCGCAGTCGACCTGCATGCCTTCATCTTCCAGAAAGATCTGTAAACCGGCGAGGATTACCGGTTCGTCATCCACGACAAGCACCCGTGGATTCATGGGGATAATTTCCCTTCGAGAGGCAGGCAAATGGTAAAACAGGTACCCGCCCCCGGGCTTGATACGACGTCCATCCTGCCCTTGTGCTGCTCGGTAACGATGAAATAGGACACGGAGAGGCCAAGCCCGGTACCCACTCCCACCGCCTTGGTGGTGAAGAAGGGTTCGAATACCCGGCGTTGCGTCTGCTCATCCATGCCGGGGCCGTTGTCCTGAACCTCGATGCATCCGCTTTCATGCTTCCTGCGTGTACGCAGGATAATGCGGTGCGGGCGGGGGGTGCCGCCTTCGGCCATGGCCTGGGCGGCGTTCTTTACCAGATTCAGCAACACTTGTTCAATTTCCGTATGGTCGCAAACCAGGGTATCAAGTGCAGGGTCATAATCGCGTACGATCTCGATCTGCTTGAAATCATACTTTTTCTTCAGGTCATAGTCGCTGGCGGCGAGGCGCACCACGGTATCCAGCATCTCCTCGACACGCGCCGGTTGAAACTCGCTGCCGGTGCTGCGGCTGTAGGCCAGCATGTCGGCAACGATATGGCTTGCGCGGCTGGCAGACTGCTTGATGGCGTCCAGGAAATCAAGGATGCCACGCTCGCGCAAATAACGGTTTACCAGCTCCAGGTCTATACCCAGTTCCGCGGCGGTATGAAGATTGGGCTCCAGGTCGGACGAGATACGGCGCAGGATGTTCTGGCAGCTTTGCAGCACGCCGCTCAATGGATTGTTTATCTCGTGCGCCATCCCGGCGGCAAGCCCGCCTATGGACAACATTTTCTCGGTCTGCACCATCATTTGCTCAATGCGCACCCGGCTGGTGATGTCATCAACCCGGATAACCGCACCGACAGAACCGTTTGCCAGTAACGGATAGACCATGAGGTCGGAGTAGCGTTGCTCCCCTTCCTTCTCCATTATCAGGCGCTCCCTGCGCATCGGGGTATGGTTGCGGATTGCCTCCTGCATATACTCGAACTGGGATTCAAGTTCGGGGAACAGCTCGCGGAACGGCTGACCGATTGCCCTGTCGGTCGGCACGCCGGTAGCTTTCTCGGCGCTCTGGTTCCATTCGGTAACCCTGCCGTCACTGTCCACCCCGACCAGTACCGATGGCATGGAATCGATCATGTTCTTGAGGTAGGTGCGCATGCGCTGCAATTCCCGGTCTATGCGCAGCCTTTCGGAGATATCGACGATGGCGCTCAAAATAAGCTGTTCCTGGCCTGTCTCGACCGGACTGAGACCGACCTCGACGGGAAATTCACTGCCATCCTTGCGCCGACCGAACAGATTGCGACCCAGCCCCATGGGACGGGGATGACTTTCGGCCTTGAAGCCCTGTACATATTCCGGGTGGCGCTCTCTCATGCGCTCGGGAATGAGCAGCTCGACCGGCTTGCCCAGTAACTCGTCCCGCCGGTAGCCGAAATATTTTTCAGTCTGCGAATTGACAAGCACGATTCGGCCCTCCGCGTTCACCATGACAATGGCATTCGGTGCCGATTCCACAACCAGCTGGAAGATCTTTTCGGTGCGTATCCGCTGGGTAATATCCTCGACTTCCCCCACCAGCATCAAAGGCATTCCATCCGCGTCCCGCACCAGACCGGCACGGACCCTGCCGATAATGGTGGCCCCGTCTCGCCGGATATAGCGTTTCTCCAGTTCGTAGCTGTCGACGTCGCCTTTCACCAGGGCCTCCAGACTTTTCCTGGTTTCCTCCCGGTCTTCGGGGTAAGTGATTTCCTCAATGGAGAGCCGGGTGAGTTCCTCGGCCGTATAGCCGAGAATATTGCAGAAGGCCGGATTCACCCTGATCAGGCGGCCATCCAGACCGGAAGTCACAATGCCGATAGGTGCATTTTCCAGTGTCAGGCGCAATTCCTCCTCGCTCTGTCTCAGCATTTCCTGGGCCTGCTGATGTTCCGTGATGTCCTCGCCGGAACTCAGTGTCGCGTTAATGTTGCCCGCGTCGTCATATAGGACGGTGTTGTGCCACGCGATCAGCCGTTCCTCACCACCGAGGGTTATGACCCGGTTCTGATCGTATTCGAGGATGTCTCCCTGCCCTGTCATCAGCCTGGTGAATGCTTCCCGGAGGTCCTCCCTGCTGTCGGCAGGCAGGAAACTGTCAAACCAGTTCCTGCCGACGATGTCCGGTTCTATCCCGCCAAGCAGCTCACAGCCTTTTCTGTTGATCATGCTGACCCGCTGGTCGGAACCGATAACCAGCATAATGACGCCGGCCACATCCAGATAGCGTTGTGCCCTGTTTCTTTCCTGTGTGAGCTCCAGTTCAGACTGCTGCCGGTAGATCTCGCTGCCGACCCATTGTCCCATCAGCCGGAGAATTTCCACGTCAGTCGCCGTAAAACGGCTCTTGCGCGGGGTGGGACTGGAAAAATTGAGTGTTCCGTAAACCTTGTCGCCCGCCTTTACGGGTATCCCCAGATAGGTTTCCAGATTGAACATATGGTAGCAGGGGTGGTTTTTCCAGTTCGTGTTTGCCGCATGCTCGAAGCCGATTACCCCGTCGGCCTTCAGCGTTTCCCGGCAATAGGTGTTGCCGAGTTCGAATACAGTTCCCGGGGCGATGGAATTGTCCGGCGAGACCACCTGGACAACCTCGTAGTTGTCACCGGTAACATGCGAGAGTATCCCCAGTGACAGCTTGAGCTGCTGGCAGCCGCTTTCAAGCAGCGCCTTGACCTTTTCGTCAAACGGCATGCCGTGTGCCGAGGTGATTTCATGCAGGGCACGCAGTGCGCGCTCCGTTTGCCGGCGTTCGGCCACTTCACGTCGAAGTTCCCTGCCCACCCGCTGGCGTTCCGCTATCTCGGATTCCAGCTGGGAATTGATGTCAGTCAATTGCCGGGTGCGGCCGGCGACGCGTTTTTCCAGTTGGTCACGGGAGTCGCGCACAGCCCGCTCGGCGCGGCTGCGCCGCCGGTCCACCCGCATGATGAGCAGCGCCATAAAGCCACTGACCAGCAGAAAAACCAGAAAGATCGACACTGCCTGTCTGTGCAACAGGTTTTTATGCGCGCCAAAAAGATCGGCGGCCGGCAGGTCGGCAAGTTTCCAGAGCGTGCCATTAACATCGGTAGAGAAACCGATGCGTGCCATCTCCTCCGCATCCAGGTTGATGTCGCGCTTCAGGTCAGAACGCGCCCCGTCGGCAGTTATTTCAATCAATCCGGGCTTGGCCCTGTGCAGCAGAATGAGTTCGTGGTCGTGCAGCTGGCTGTTGGCGAGGATGCGCGCCAGGACATCCGGATTCAGGCTGACAAAGAAAATCCCGCGTCCTTCTGCTGCGGCCTGCCAATAGGACATGATGTCAAAGTGATACCCGATCGGGTTCGGATGAATGAATACATTTTGAGCTTCCCCGGCGGCAAACCGATGGATGTCGCTCTGGCAGAGGCCGGCCACCTTGCCCTCGAAATCATCCAGCAGGACCTCGCCCAGATCGTCGGTAATGGTATAGGCGAAGAAGTCGGGGAAATGCCGTTTAACCTTGGTTGCGAACTGCTCCCGCATTGCATCATCAGCCGGAGTCGTGGACAGATTGCTGATGACCCCCCCTTCCTCTTCAGCAAACAGGTCAACTCGCTGGCGTACTTCCTTGATATAGAGCTCGATTTCCCTTGCCGCGCCCCGGGTAGACTGCTGCATCAGGTCCTGCTGACTGCTCAGGTAGCTTTCGTAACCCCGGTCGACATACCAGTAAAGGTAATAGCCGATCAGCATCAGCGTAATAACGATCAGAATTGATGTGTAATTCTTCACCGGACAATCGCTTCACCACGAAGAAACCAGAAAAACGTTGCTGAACAGTTGTGTAACGTATTATTGATTATAGCGATTTTCCGGGACGTCTGGCATGAATGAAGCGTATCTGTTGCAGCGCATGCATACACGATTCGACAAGGGCTGCTCCGGTCATGTGGAAATGTATTTCTCCGGCATGCACGCCATATTTATGGCGTGGTGTGTGCCTGTCCTGATCGCCACCGCTGCGGTCGCGCTGGCAAAAAAAAACAGATCTGTTCCCCTTTTCAGTCGAGGGCAGATTCCAGGGCTTCCCAGCGCGCATAGCAATCTTCCAGTTCGGTGGCAATCGCCTCCAGCCGCGCCAGTGCCACGGCGACTTCATCCGCGGGGCGCCGGTAGAAACCGGCATCCGCGGTCTGCTGCTGCAAGCCGGCCTGTTCTTTCTCCAGCACCTCGATGCGTTGCGGCAGGGACGCCAGTTCACGCTGCTCCCTGTAAGACAGCTTGCGCGCTTTCCCGGCCGGTTTTACCTGCGCGGGTGGCAGCTTGTCACCGGCTTCCCGCCGCAAGGACGGCGAGACCGCGGACTTCACCGCGCTTTCCTGCCGCTGCCGCAGCCAGTCGCTGTAGCCGCCGACATAGTCGCCGATCACGCCATCACCCTCGAACACCAGGCTGCTGGTCACGACATTGTCGAGAAAGGCGCGGTCATGACTCACCAGCAGCAGTGTCCCCGCATAGTCGAGCAACAGCTCTTCCAGCAGTTCCAGCGTTTCCACGTCGAGGTCGTTGGTGGGTTCGTCCATCACCAGCAGGTTGGCCGGGCGTGCAAACAGGCGTGCCAGCAGCAAGCGGTTGCGCTCCCCGCCGGAAAGCGTGCTGACCGGTGACTGCAGCCGTTCCGGCGGGAACAGGAAGTCGCGCAGGTAGCCGGCAACATGCCGGTCACGGCCGTTGATCACGACCCGCGGACTGCCCTCCCCGACACTCTCCATCACCGTGGCCTGCGGGTCGAGTTGTTCCCGCTGCTGGTCAAAGTAGGCCACCTGTTGCCGTGTGCCCCGTTTCACCATGCCGCTGTCCGGCTGCAATTCGCCCAGCAGCACCTTGATCAGGGTCGACTTGCCGACGCCGTTCGGGCCGATGATGCCGACGCGGTCACCGCGCAGGACCGTCGTGGAAAAATCCCGAATGATGACCTGCTCGCCGAACTTCAGGCTGATGTGCTCGGCCTCGAACACCAGCTTGCCCGACTGTGCACCGCCGTCCAGTTGCAGGTCGGCCTTGCCGGAACGCTCGCGCCGCTGGCGGTGCTGCTCGCGCAAATCCTTTAATGCCCGTACCCGCCCCTCGTTGCGCGTGCGCCGCGCCTTGATGCCCTGGCGAATCCAGGCTTCTTCCTGGCCCAGCTTCTTGTCGAACAGCGCGTTGTGACGTGCCTCGACTTCCAGCTGCTCCGTCTTGCGGCGCAGGTAATCGTCATAATTACCGGGCCAGGAACCCAGCTGCCCCCGGTCCAGCTCGATAATGCGCGTCGCCAGGCGGCGCACGAAGGCGCGATCGTGGCTGATGAACAGCAGCGCACCGGGGTAATCCAGCATGAAATCTTCCAGCCAGGTAATGGCCTCGATGTCCAGGTGGTTGGTCGGCTCGTCCAGCAGCAGCACGTCCGGTTCCAGCACCAGGGCGCGTGCCAGCATGACCCGGCGGCGCCAGCCGCCTGACAGGGTGTGAAAACCGGCATCCCCGTCAAGCTGCAGCCGTGAAAGCACGCGCTCCACCCGCTGCTCCAGCTCCCAGCCCCCCGCCGCTTCCAGCACATGCTGCAGCTCGGCCAGCCGTTGCAGGCTTGCCATGTCGTGTGCATGCTCCAGCGCGGCGACCGCCTGGTGATAGTCGGTGATCATCTGGCCAAGCTCCGGCAACCCGCCCGCGACGACCGCGAACACGGACTGGCTGCTGTCCAGCGTGGCTTCCTGTGCCAGGTAGGCCACCCGCATGCCGGGGCGCAGCCACAGTTCGCCGTCATCCGCGCTGATCTCCCTGCCAATAATGCGCAGCAACGATGACTTGCCTTCGCCATTGCGCCCGACCAGGCAGACCCGCTCGCCACGACGCACCTCCAGGCTCACCCCGTCCAGCAAGGCACGATGCCCGAAGGCCAGTGACACATTGTCGAGTCGCAGTAACGGCATGAGTGAGTCCGGCATGGCACCCGGCGGCTGCGGGCGCTTGTGAATGGCGTGCATTCTACGCACGCCGCACACTGGAAGTCACACGGGAATGCACATATTATCGAAACCATCACAGCCGGAAGTCGCTAGCCCATGACGATCCTGTGCTATTCACAGCGCCTGCTGAATCCCTTTCGCGGCAGCATGTGCTGCATCCAGTACCTGTCGGCCGAGGCGGTCACCGCCGACGGCATCAAGTGGGATATCTATGTCAGCAACGCGGGGCTGCTCTCCGGCCTGCCGGGCAACCGCCGCACGCAGGTCAGCGATATTCGCTACGGCAGCTGGTCGGCGCAAACCGGCCTGAAGCGCGGCCCGCTCTATCCTTCAGACGACTTCCGCGCCATGGAGGACATGGGCAGGGTGGTCTACGAGCACCTGCTCGAGGTACATGACAGACTGCCCTTCCCCTTTCTGGACAGTTTCGAGCTCTGGCTGCTGGACCGGCAGGGCCGACCGCTGGCGCTGCTGGACAGTGCGCTCACGGCTGAGGACATCGACATGCGGCAGGCCGGCGCATGGAATCCCGGGCTGAACTGCCGCAAGACCTTCATGAGTCCCGCTGTCAGGGTACTGGGCGTCGATCCTGCCGCCGCGGGCGCCAGCGGCGATTACCTGGCCGGCTATATCAATGCCCGCGCGGGAGAATCACCCGCGTCACAGGTCTTCGCGCGCAGCGACGACGGCAGCGGCACGGGACTGCATGGCAGCAATCTGGACAGCGCATACAGCAACCGCGTCCTGCCCCCGGTGGCGTTCCCGGGAACCCTGCTGGATACCCGTAATCATGACGCGGTGCATCAGGAACTGATCAACGACTTTATCGCCTGGCAGACACCCTGGTTGCTGCTGCTGCCGACACTCGACACGGAAACGCGCCGCCGCTATGAACGGCAGGCACGCAGCCAGCCTGTAAAACTGGTACAGCACTACCGCCTCTACCCGGACATCGCCGACAGCACAGTGGTCGACGCGGCGCGCGTCGAGGTGCGCCTGCGCGAGACAGTACCGGAACCCGAAAGCGGGGAGCAGGTCCTGTCACCATTCTACGTAGAGCTGAACCCGGAAGTTGCAGATTAGCTACGAAAAAAGGTGTCAGGAACCTTTGATCAAAGGTTCCTGACACCTTTTTTCTTTCAGGAATTCGCAGGCCTGCGCGCAGGCAGCCTGCAGGTTGGCGCGGGCCTGTGCCGACAGGGGCTGGCCGAGCTCGAACTCGTAACCGCGGATTGACAGCATGAAGGCCGGTGGCGGCGGGTAATCGTTGATCTGCTCATAGACCGCCAGCACGGCACCGGGACTCATGGCGTGGGTGGTGTAGCTGGCATCGCGTTCCGCCTGCAGGGGATGCAGTTCGTATGGCGCCTGCGCGGACACGCTGGCATCGACGAACAGCACCCGCTCGCGCCCCTGCAGGTCCAGGGCATGTTCGACCTGCAACTGGAAATCCGTCAGCAGCTCGACATCGGATAACTCGCCCTGCTGCTGGCGTGACGCAAGCAATTCCAGCAACGCGGGACCCAGTGCATCGTCACCGCGCGAGGGGTTGCCCCAGGCGAACACCAGCAGCGGCCTGACACCGTGAGTGTTCACGCGGACTTCAGTCCGCTGCGCGGATGGCACCCGAGGAACTTTTCACCAGCCGCTCGACCTGTTCGCCGTTGCTGTCCAGCAGGCTGATTTCCAGCGGCATCCTGCCCAGCGCATGGGTGGCACAGGACAGGCAGGGGTCGTAGGCGCGGATGGCCACCTCGATCTGGTTCAGCAGGGGTTCCGTGAGGTGCCGGCCGTCCAGGTATTGGCTGGCCACCTGGCGGATGGACTCGTTCATCGCCTGGTTGTTGTTGGTGGTGGAGACGATCAGGTTGCACTTCTCGACGATGCCGTCGGCGTTGATCTCGTAATGATGCAACAGTGTGCCACGCGGAGCCTCGATGACGCCGACACCGCGCGACTGCAGCTCGCCCCGCACCCGCAGGTCGTCGCCCAGCAAGTCGGGATCATGCAGCAGTTCCCGGATGGCCTCGGCGCAGTGCAGCAGCTCGACAAGGCGCGCCCAGTGATAGGCCAGCGTGGCCTGCAATGGCGCCCCGTCCTTGCCAGCCTTGCGGAACTCGACCCGCTCGCGCTCCGCCAGTGGCGTGTCGAAGAAGTCGCAGTTGTTCACCCGGGCCAGCGGCCCGACCCGGTACCAGCCGTCCTCCATACCGAGGGACTCTATGAAGGGAAACTTCATGTAACTCCAGTTCTTGACGCCTTCACGCAGGTACTGGTCGTAGGCATTGCATTCGGCGTGGTCGAAAATGCTCCCGCCCTTCGCATCACGCGCGCGCAGCCCGCCGTCATAGATCTCGAAGCCGCCGTCGGCGCGCACCAGGCTCAGCATGCTGCTGTCGATGGTGGCGAAGGCCTGGTGATACTCCAGCTGTTCGAAATAGATCCGCTTGATGAGCGCCACGGCCTCCACGCTCCAGGTCACGACCTGCTCGATGTCCCGCAGCAGGTAATCACATTCCTCGCGGCTCAGCGATTTGTTGACGCCGCCGGGAATCGCGCCGGTACCGTGGATGCGCTTGCCCGCGGTGACGCGGATCACCTCCTGGCCGTACTTGCGCAGCAGCACGCCCTGTCTGGCGATCTCCGGGTGGTCCTCGATCACGCCGACGATGTTGCGATGACGCACCGCGTCGTCGAAGCCGAACAGCAGGTCGGGTGAGCACAGGTGGAAAAAATGCAGCGCATGCGACTGCAGGGTCTGGCCGAAGTGCATCAGCCGGCGAATCTTCTCCGCCGTGGGGGTAAGTTGCTTGACACCCACCAGGGCATCAGTGGCCTTGGCGGCGGCCAGGAGATGGCTCACCGGACAGATGCCGCAGAGGCGCTGCACCAGCACCGGCACTTCCCAGTAGGGCCGCCCCTGGATGAATTTCTCGAAGCCGCGGAACTCGACGATATGCAGGCGCGCCTGCCGGATGTGGTTGTCGTCATCCAGCAGCAGGGTGACCTTGCCGTGCCCCTCGACCCGCGTCAGCGGCTCGATTACCACCCGCCGCAGCCCTTCCGGGTTGCTGGCGGTTTCCAGTTGCTCCGACATCATGGGTCCTCGCTGCGGTCGCCGCGAAATGCAGCGGCCTCGTTAATCATAATGTAGCTGCGTGTACGGAAGGCTGACCGGTTTGCCCTCAAGCAGTTCGATCAGGAAGGTCCAGATGGCATCCCCGCTGGGCGGACAACCCGGCAGAAAGTAGTCGATTTTCACTATTTCGTGGATCGGGTGCACCTTGTTCAGCAGCAGCGGAATCTCCGGGTCGTTCGGGATCATGGCATTAGCCAGGCCGATGCAGTCGATATAGGACTCCTCCAGGCACTCGCGCAACTCGAACTGGTTGCGCATGGCAGGGATGCCACCGTTCACCGCGCAGGCCCCCATCGCCACCAGCACCCTGCAGTGCCTGCGGAACTCCAGCAGCACCTCGACATTTTCCGCATTCGCCACGCCGCCCTCGATGATACCGAGGTCGCATTCACCGATGACCTTGATGTCCGTGAGCGGGGTGCGGTCGAACTCGACCAGGTCCACCAGCTGGAGGATCCGTTCGTCGATATCCAGCAGGGACATGTGGCAGCCGAAACAGCCCGCCAGTGATGCCGTCGCCACGCGCAGCTTGTCAGTCATCTCAGGTCTTCCTTGCCTTGCTGCTGTGCATATCGCCAACCACGCTGACGGGTTGCAGGTCATAGAGACGTTTGCCGATCGGCCGCTCGTAGCCGCGGTTTCTGGGTATGATCGCGCCCACCGGGCAGACATGCGCCGCCTTGTCGGTGACGGAGAAATCGCTGTCACCCAGCTTGCCGCTGGGCGAGTTGATCACCAGGTGGCTGCCGATGCCGCGGCCGCTGACGGAAAATACCTCCTTGCCGTCGACGTCGCGGCTGGCGCGGACGCACAGCTCGCACAGGATGCAGCGGTTGAAGTCGATCACGATATCCGGGTGCGAGGCATCGACCTCGCGGCGCGGAAAGAAGTGCGTGTAGTGCGGCGACAGCATGTTGCAGTAATAGGCCACCGCCTGCAGCTGACAGGCGCCGCTAACCTCGCATCCCGGGCACACGTGGTTGCCCTCGACAAACAGCATCTGCAGCAGGTTGCGGCGCTGCCCCGTGATTTCAGCGCAATTGTTGTCCACCTCGGCACCGGCCGTCGCCGGCTGGGTGCAGGCGGCGACATGGCGGCCGCTGACCCCGACGATGCAGACACGGCAACTGCCGTGCGGTTTGAATTCCGGATTGTGGCACAGGTGCGGTATGTACTTGCCGGCACGCAACGCGGCATCCATGATGGTATCGCCTTCCTCGAATGCGATGGTCTCGCCGTCCAGCAGAAAACTTCCGGTCTCGTTCATGATCGCACCTTGATGTGTGCGGCGGCGTCCGTACGGCCGGTGATCGCACGCGCCTCGTCCAGCGCGGCATCCAGGTCGAAGGCGGGTTCAAAGCCGCTGTGCCGCAGGCGGTGCCGGTAACTGTCCGGGAATTTCTCCAGGGTATCCAGCACGTGGTTGGGTGCGGTGGTTCCCAGGCCGCACTGGCTGTTCTGCCGCATCAGCTTGCCGATGCCGCGCATCTCCTGCAGGTCGGACTCGCCGGCGCGCCCGTCGCAGACCTTGTCGACCAGGTCCCGCAGCAGCGCACCACCCACCCGGCAGGGGGTGCAGAAGCCGCAGCTCTCGTGGGTGAAGAAATGCGCGAAGTTGCGCACCATGTCCAGCATGTCCCGCGAGGTGTTGAAGACCATGAAGGAACCGCCGGTCGCGATATCCTCGAAGGCCAGTGAGCGGTCGAATTCCGCCGCCGGGATGGTCGAACCGGCAGCGCCGGCAATCTGCACCGCCTGGGCATCCCCGCCGCCGCAGTCCTGCAACACCTGTCTGACGGTGACGCCGAAGGGGTATTCGTAGATGCCGGGACGCTCGCAATCGCCGCTGATGCTGAGCAGCTTGGTGCCGGTGGATTCCGCGGTTCCCGTCGCGGTGAACCAGCCGGACCCGTGCACCGCGATCGCGGCAGCGGCGGCAAAGGTCTCCACGTTGTTGACCACGGTCGGCTGGCCGCGGAAGCCGTGCGTTACCGGGAATGGCGGGCGGTTGCGAGGGATGCCGCGTTTGCCTTCCAGCGATTCGATCAGCGCCGATTCCTCGCCGCAGATATAGGCGCCGGCGCCCATGTGGATCTCAATATCGAAATCGAAGCCGTCCCTGCCGAGGATGCGCTTGCCGAGCAGGCCGTCCCGGCGGCGACGTTCCAGCACGGCCTGCAACGGTTCGCGCAGATGACGGTATTCGCCGCGCAGGTAGATGAAGCCGCTGCGCGCCCCGATAATGCCGGCGCACAGGGTCATGCCCTCGCACACCTGGTCGGCATGGCTGTTGAGGAGGATGCGGTCCTTGAAGGTTCCTGGCTCGCCTTCGTCGGCGTTGCAGACAACGTGGCGCTCCCCGGCCGGCGCGGCGCGGCACAGGCGCCACTTGGTCGCGGTACTGAAACCCGCGCCGCCGCGCCCGCGCAGGAGGCTGGAACGTTCCACCTGTTCCAGCGTGACATCCGCACCCGCGCGCAGCAGTGCCTGCAGGGCGGCGCCCTCCCCGATCGTATCTGTCAGCAGACGGTCACGGCGCCGGATGTTGTCCGCAACCTGGAAATACTCCCCGGGCCAGCCGGATACCGGCGTACCCGCCTCGACCAGGTCTGCAATCGTATCGATACGCGCCGCGTCCAGCCGGGCGAGCGCCCAGCCATTCACCAGCAGCGCAGGCCCCTGGTCACAGAGGCCGGTGCAGGAAGTGGTATCGATCGTTACGCGTCCGTCGCCCCGGGGTACGCCCTTGCCCACGCCCAGCCGCACGCACAGCCGCTGCAGCAATTCACGGCTGCCCAGCATGTGGTCCGTGATGCTGTCGCTGAACAGGATGTCGAATTCACCGCGTGGCGTGTGGTGCAGGAAGCTGTAGAAATCGACCACCCCGGTGATGCGGGTTAGCGGCAGATTCAGGTACGCGGCAAGCAGTTCAATCGCGTGCGCCGGGACACAGGAATAGCGGTACTGGATTTCGTAGAGGTACTGCAGCAACAGCCCGGGGTCGGCGTTCGCGCCGCCGCACAGCTGCGCGAGGAAGGTGTCGAGAGTGTCGAACTTGTCCATGTCACCGGCTCGGATGGTTGCGGCAGTGTTTGCGGAATATGGCGGCATCCCCGTTCAGGATGCAATTAGCAGGCCGCAGCTCCGGCCGTATCCTACAGCGTGCCCCATACAGGCTGCAACGTGAATCACGTGGCGACCTGCACACCGCACACCGGGATGAACCCTTGCACCTGCAATGCGCTGCGCGCGGTCAATTCCGTGAACCGGATGCGTGTGCTGGCGGGTAATGATAACAACAAAATCAGTGTTATACCTGCACATACACCGGGTATGCCAACGGGTAAAGCGCAGTTTGGTCGCGACAGCAGTATACGGGTTTCGCCGGTGGTACATGCTGTAATCCAGACTCCCCGGCTGGCACGTCTTGCGCCTCCCGGCCGCCTATGCCTGCAAACTTCATTACATGGTAACACCCGGGTTCTGCACCACGATCAGGCGACAGCGTGCGATCCATGCCCCGCCACGGTGCAAACTGATATAAACTGGCGGTGTTGTTAAACACACCCGGCAAACCATGACTAGCCAGTCCGAGCAAGCCGCCATCGAAATTCGCGTTGACTGGGAGCACAGCGATGTGCGGCATCGCAACCGCCAGCATTTCGGGAAGTTCAACTTCTGGCGCGATATCCTGCCCGGAGCCCTCTCGATCAAACTGCCCGATACTGATGGCGAGTGGGTGAGCGAGCGCTTCCCCGCCGGCGAACTGGTACCGCCCTGGAGTGAGCGTAATATTCACCGGGTCAGGATCAGCGACCTGCGCCTGCAGCGCAGGCAAGGACCGCCCGTCACCCTGCACACCGGCAGGCACTATCCTCGCTATATCGCCGCCGGCACGGCTGATATCTTTACCGGCAACATCCACCCCATGCGCATCCTGGAGATCGACGCAAGCAGCGCGACTATCGACCTCAACCACCCGCTCGCACGGGCACCCCTGACCGTTGCCGCCTGCATACAGCAGCGCGACGACCTGGTACGCGAGCATGGCGGACGCTGCAACGACGTTCTGCTGGATGTCTTCGGCGCCGGCGCCGGTATGGAGGCACTGCGCGCGCCCGGCTCGACGGACTTTTTTTCCGGCAGCCCGTTTGAACGTCTGGACCCGCGCCCGGATGAGCGATTTTACGAAAAAGCACGCCTGGTCCCGCACCTCGACAGCACGGCCAGCCGGCAAATCGGGGAAATCCATGAGCGCTTTCTGGAACCGGGCATGCACGTTCTGGACCTGATGAGCAGCTGGGTTTCGCACCTGCCGGAAGACAGCGGCAACATCAGGCTCACGGGGCTGGGCATGAATGCGGAAGAACTGGCGCAGAACACACGCCTGGACGAGCGCATCGTCCACGACCTCAATGCGCTGCCCGCTTTGCCGTTCCCGGACAACAGTTTCGACGCTGTCATCTGCAGCGTTTCCATCGAGTACCTCATCCGGCCGGTGGCGGTGCTGCAGGAACTCGGGCGGGTGCTCAAACCCGGCGCGGCGGTAATTATCACCTTCTCCGACCGCTGGTTCCCGACCAAGGCAATCGAGTTATGGACGGAACTGCATCCGTTCGAGCGCATGGGTCTGGTGCTGGAATATTTTCGCCAGTCCGGCAATTTCACTGCCCTGCACAGTGAATCACTGCGAGGATTGCCACGCCCGCAGGATGACAAATACACAGGCCAGCTTGCGCATTCGGACCCCGTCTTCGCAGTCTGGGGACACGCCGAAAAATAAACCGGCCCGGCAGCAAGTCTGCAGCGGCAGGCGCAGCCTGCGCCACACACCCTTCAGCCGCCAGGCATGCCTGTACCGGTATATACACACCTCAGGGGACCTGATCACAAGCAACCAGCTGGTTGCAGCTTTGCAAAAAGCACACAGGATTTATGACCGGCATATCCTGAGCGCCACAGGGGAACTTGCAGGCCGGATTCACTCCATCCGCAAGCGGGGGAACGTCCCGCACGCCGGTTCCTGCCCTTCACCGGGTACGCAATGACAATCAGTCAGGTTACTGACAACAGCCATTGTCAGGCAGTCTCTTTGAGCGGATATGCGGGGGCATGCATCCCCTTGCGGCGCGCTTCGTTGATGTAAGCCGGCAGATCCTGCTGGGCCAGATCATAAAGTTCATCAAAACTCTCGATAGTGAAATATATCGATTGAAAGATGTCGATTCGGTACGGCGTACGCAATGCGTCGACAGGGTCCAGCCGTTTACGTTGCGGCGCGTCGCTTTCGAGCGCATAGATCAACTCACCCGGCGAGGAGACAATACCGGCACCGTAAGAACGCAGACCTTCGTGGGTCTGAATCAGACCAAATTCAACCGTAAACCAGAACAGCCTGGCCAGCATGGCATGATCGGCAGAATCTGCTGCCAATCCCGTTTTTCCGTAAATTTCACAGAAAGTGGCGAAACGCTGATCGGTCAGTAACGGCGTGTGGCCGAAAATCTCATGGAAAATATCGGGTTCGCGGAGATAGCTCATCTCGTCGCGGTTACGGATAAAGGTCGCCGCCGGGAATTGCCGGTTGGCCAGAAGCTCGAAGATGGTAGTGAAATTAATGAGTGCCGGCACCGGCTTGACGGACCACCCGCTGTGCTCCATCAGCACGGCGGATACTTCGGAAAGCTGCGGGATTCGGTCCCGCGGAAACTCCATACGATCCAGAGCGCGAATATATTCATTACAGGCACTGCCGTGCAGACGCGGCAGTTGAGTCGTGATCAGATCGTGCCACATCAGGTTCTCTTCATCCGTGTAACGGACATAGCCCCTGGCGTCGGGTATTTTGGCGATGTAGGTGCTGGATTTTCCCATGATTCATCCGCCCGGAGTGACAAGTTAATATTATCCAGTTTTCACGAAATATACTTGTTTTTATTGCGGCTATTTTGTACTTTTTGCTATGATTTTTTCGTATTATTAAATTTTTATGGCATATACATTCCAATGGACAAGACTGACTATAAAATCCTTTCAGCGCTGCAGGCGAACGGGCGTCTGTCCAGCCAGGCGCTGGCCGAGAAGGCAGGCCTGTCAACATCACCCTGCTGGCGGCGGCTGCGGAAGCTGGAAAAGGATGGGGTGATTGCAAGCAATGTCGCGATCCTGAACCCGGAAAAGGTCGGCTTGCATGTGATTGCAATCGCCAATATATCGCTGGAAGACCACCACCCCGATTCAGTGCGCGAATTCGACCGGATGGTGGCGGAGCGCCCCGAAATCCTTGAGTGCTACGCGATGAGCGGACAGCATGATTTTCTGCTGAAGGTAATCTGTGAAAGCATCGGCGCCTACGACCAGTTGCTTGCCAAATATATTCTGCAGTGCAAGGCAGTACATACCGTGAACACGAGTTTCGTCATGCGGCGCACCAAGTCCACGACGGCGTTGCCTTTACCAGCCTGACCGACATGCGCGGCCTGCGCGAATCCCCGGTAATACCCGGATGCCTGGTTTGGCTGGCGGGTTCAGCGAAGCTGCCTGGACAAGCTCAAGGGGTTGACTGCATTCGTTCAAGCGGTGGATTCTACTGTGTTGTACGGCCAGTTCGACACCAGGATCCCGGGCGTGTGATTTGCGAAGCAGATGCGGCTGTTTTTCTGCCTGTTTACTCAGGGCTGTTACCACCGCCCGTGTGTCCATGCCCCGGGCTTTAACGAGCATGCTGAATCACGAGTTTCGTTCAACCGTTGTTGCCAATACGGGATGGCAAATCCCGCATTGGGATCGCCCTCCCGGCGGCATGGTCTCTGCTGAATTTACTGAGGATGCGAACGCCATCCGTGGCGTCCGGCTACCTCATCTGATCGGCGTGCACTCCTGCCAGCGCTTGCTTCATGGTAATTCCGTCAGGTAGATCCCGGCCATGCCCTCTTCCTCGGTGCCGCCTTCGATGCCCATGCTCGCATTAACCGCCAGCCACTTGCCGCGCAAGCTCTCGCGTTCGAGCCCGAGTTCGGTAACAGTCGAGCCGGCGGGCGCCTCGGGGTCGAGTGCCTGCCCTTCCATGGTGGTGTCGAGGACGGTCACGACAGCCTGACCCTGCCCCGGCCCTGACCTGAGATAGATGCCGTCCACCGGATCCACATAAACTCCGTCAACCAGCTCGCCCTTTCTGGCCTTGAAGGCGGCCTGGTAGGTTGCACCTGGCCCGTTCGATACGGCGACGAACGCCGAGGATCGCCAGCGTGCCGGCTCGCCTTCGTCTTCGGCATCTTCCACGCTGTGGCCAGCACCCACACAGGGCGTCTTGCCGGAGTAGTTCCAGAACAGGAACTCATCGAATTGCGCACCGGTCTCAGCCACTATCCGCGTACTGCGTGTTTCGGTGTCGTGGACAAAGATACCCTGGTGCACCGGGACGTCCTTGTCCTGATAGCAACTGATCCCGAAGTTCGGGTCGGACTCGTCGTCACAGATACTGTTGTCATCCCCCAGCGTCTCGCCGGTGTCTTCGCAGACCAGCGCTTGATTACAGTAGTCGATACGATCCTTGTTGCCTTCCGCCGGGCAGTAGAGTCGAACGGTCCTGGTCTCATTTCCCCATGCACCCCAGAAGCCGATATTACGACCGTCGAATGCCCCGCCCTCACCAAGACCGTTGAAGGTGTCCCTGGAGGTCTCGCCGGGAACCCGTTCCCCAATGCGGACAAGCGGGGTGAGCGGTGGCTGTGATTGCAGCGGCGCCAGGTAGATGCCGCCCAGGGTCGGGGCGTCCTCGTCATCGAAGCCGGCAAACACGACCCGTCCGTTCGCCGCGCTGGGCGGTGATGTGGAGCCGAACACCGTGCCGGTGCCAGGAATCACGGTGTCTGTGTTGTTGGCGATCAGCACCACCGGCGAGGTACCACCGGTTGGTTCATCCTCCAGATCACGATAGTAAACACCGGTTTTTCCGAGCAGATCCACCGTGTAGTTACCCTTGAACACGATGGTGTCGCTTTGCGTCACCGCAGGAGCCCCGGGGAATACCTCAAAACGAATACCGGGAAATTCGGGCACTTCGAGGTAGGAGAAATCCGCAACATCGCCCAGCTTGCTGGCTCCCGTGATCAGCGTGCCGAAGGGATTGGTGTAGATCCCCGTGGTCCCTGCCCGGGTCTCGATGTCTTCTCCGGTAACCGGGTCGGTACCGGTGACATAGTTCCACACCGGCTGGTGATTGCCGCGCGTGGCGATGGTATCCGAGTCCATGTCAATACGCGGGAAGGACGGTGTCTCCACGAAGAGGGTGCCCAGGTTGTTGGGTGCGGGGACCTCGCTGGTCCTGTCGAGGATCCTGATGAGGTGGCTATTCTTAACAGACATGTCGCGCGTGTAGATACCGTGAACAGGCTGTCCCAGTGGCGGCCCGCCCCGGCTGCGCGCGCGGATGACCACCAGCCCCTTGAGGTTCACCGAGGGCTGGTTGTAGCTGTTGAAGTTACTCAGGTTGAGCGGCGGCATCAGGTCGTTGTTGTTCACCACCGTAGCCCAGTCGAACACGGGCCCGGGTTTGGGAGCGGCCTGGACACTGCCGACAAAAATGATTGCTCCCAGAAAGACGGTGCTGATTGCCAGTGTCGGGTTCTTCATGATTTCCTCCTCTGCGCAGTGTTACGCAGGAACCTTCAGCCAGGAAGGTGGGGCGGTCGCCCGCTCCCTGAAGTGTTATGGTTCAAGCATCCCCGGGCCATTGCGGGCCCGGGGCTTTTTTGCGCCTGCAATCTGTAGCAGACAGGCTTGATCGCTTATGGCCGCCCTCCCTGACCGCCGCCGCCACCTGTGTTCTTGACACTGGTAACCGCGGTGACGGAGTTGTTGGTCAGGTTGACGTCGTACGGGGCTACGGCAGTCGCCGTCCAGGCGATTGTGGTTGAAGAGCCAAGGTCAACGAATAATGGCTCAGTCCATGATGCGCTGGTGCCCGGAACGAGATCGGTGAAAGTCAGGACCCTCGGGAAGCCGGGGACGGAGGCCCCGGTCAAGGTCACGGCAGTCACCGTGACGGTTCCCGAGGCAGCCTCCGTAGAGGTACTTGCGTTACTGACGGTCACGATGAATTCCCTCTCCGTACCGTTCACATACTGCCTGGGCACCTGCAAACCGGACTCCTCGCTGATCGAAACGTCATAGGCGATAACGCCCGAGGCCGCGCAGGGCACCGGGGTCTCGTAGCCCACGGGAACCGGCCAGGTGTGCATGTAGTTGATGACCGCACGGCTGTCGTCAGCCGCCTGGGTGAAGCCGCCAATGTTGCCGGCTGTGAAACCGGGATCAATTTGGGCGGTGCAGATCCCGGCAACGGGATCGACAGAAAGGCCGCCGGAATCAACACAGAACACGGCGTCCAGGATGGGGCCCCGCTGGATCGTGAACGACGGCAGCGTCGGGTCCAGCACAGTCATATACTCGAACCAGCCGTCCATGGGTGTTGACTCCGGGATGTACGCCGGATCGGGCAGTGCTCCGAAGTTGCTTGAGCGGTCATAGCCATAGGCGCTGTAGTCCAGGAAGCATTTCTGCACCAGCTGCACCACGCCCTTCACCTCTTCCCTGACATCGATACAGAACTTGCCAAGGATCGTTGGCGTAGCCGGGTCGGAAAGGCCCATGATCTGGTTGAGGTAGGCAACCAGATCGACGTTGACTTCGCCAGTCTTGTCGGAGGCGGCGCCAATTCCCCTTGCCGCGGTGTCGAGCACACCACCCGGCAGCACAATCGGATTTGCCGCATCACCGAGGTATCCCGTCAACATGAGTTGCCGGTAGATCGCCAGGTTCTGCAGCGGCGAGTCGACGGTCTTCAGCAAATTGTCCAGGGTAGTGTCGTTGACCTGGCTGGCGACCATTCGTCCGGCAGGGTCGAGGGTGAGGCAGTCGGCGGTGGACAGTGTGACGACAACGTCATCCAACTGTCTTTCCATCACCTCCGGTGGAGAACGCGCCTCGTTGATGCGGCCGAAGTCGACCTCCTGCGTGCAGCCTGCGAAGGCAAGCTCTACGGCACAGGTCGTCTGGTCGACGGGAACCAGGCAGGGATTCGCCGAGGAGCAGTCCAGCAGTGAAGTCGGACAAGTCGTAGCGTTGTTAAAAGCGACAGGCTGCTGACACAACCCTGTTGCCCCGACCTCCGGGGTAAGGATGGGAACACCATTATCGTTGCGGTAGAGTATGATGAGGTCCCCCAAATCAGGGGGCTGCATACCACCGCCACTGTCGTCGCACGGCGGGTACGTCCCGTCGTCGCAAACTCTCCGCGCAGCATTTGCATTGCCAAACAGGCCCACGCTGAAGACAAGCAATGCCGCCATCACCGTGAATGTAAAAGATTTCGTCTTCATGACAACTCTCCAGGGTATTATCGGACCAATGATTTGTTGAATGTGCTTTGGTCAATTCTCCGCACTGATGACCCCGACCAGGCATGGGAAAACCCGGTTTGGCCGAAGCCGGTACTAATCCAGCCATGGGTAATTAATCCCATAACAGACTTGGATTGCGTTGTTAAAAATATACTAGCCGATTAAAGGTGACTGATTACTGACGTAGATCATTTTAGCGGTGACTGATTACTGACGTAGATCATTTGTGACAAAGATAATCACAGAAAGACGATGCGGAACCCGGTAATCCAAGGAAGTTTCATGAAAATCTGCTTCGGCAAACCAGGATGTTCCAGGCCTTGCAACCGGACTTCACCAGCCCCGCACGGACGGCCAGCGACGGGCAACCATGCAACAAATCCGGGCGTTTCGATGCTGCCGGCCAAAAGAGTACGGCAAGCCCATGACATAGGTACTTCGCTGATTCGGGGTTGCTGATCAATGGGCAAGCAAGTCTATATATACTGGAAGCACCCGGCCTTCCCTGTGCCCGGCATCTCGGGACCGGACGACTCACTCTACCGTGATTCTTGCTATTTCACAGGTTTCAACAGGGCAGTCGCGCAGGGCTATGTGTATCGATGCCCTTTAGCTGCTGCTCAAACCGGTAGCCCGGATGAACCTGACGGGGTGACCTGCAGCATGGCAGTTTGAACAACGCAGTTTGGTCACGGTTTTATGACAATTTCCTGTTTTTACTACAGTGCATGCGTCACCCCTGCTCCCGTGCGGTTGCACAGCGAATGCAAAGGATCGCAGCCGGATCCATCTCCAGTCGGCGCACGTCAATGGGCTCGCCGCAATCCTGGCAGTCGCCGAACTCGCCCTTGTCCAGGCGACGCAGGGCGGCAGTAATGCGCTGCAATTCAAGCTTCCTGCGCCGCGCCCGCTCCTGCGACATGGCCTGCCCCTGCAGTGCGTCCATGCGCGACAGGCGGCCGACGCTGGTCTGGTCGAGTTCGACCACCCGGGCCGCATCCTCACCGGTCTCCAGCAGTGAATGCAGTTCCAGCTGAATTTGCAGCAGTCGCTGCCTGAAGTGTTCGAATTCTGTTTCATCCGTCATGCTGCAAGACCCCCCTTGAATAATCCCTGTCGCGGCACACCCGCATGGAAACAGTGGCCCCGCGCGGGTTTCCCAGTATAATCCCCGTTCCTGCAAATCCCTGCTGCGACCGCGGCCACGAATACTCTATATGATCAGTAACTTGCGAAACATCGCCATCATCGCGCACGTCGATCATGGCAAGACGACCCTGGTAGACAAGCTCCTGAGCCAGTCCGGCACGCTTGGCGAACGCGCCGCGGCACCGGAACGGATCATGGATTCCAGCGACCTGGAGAAGGAACGCGGCATCACCATTCTGTCGAAGAACACCGCCATCCGCTGGGGCGACTACCGCATCAATATCGTCGATACCCCCGGCCATGCCGACTTCGGCGGCGAGGTGGAACGCGTGCTCTCCATGGTGGACTCGGTGCTGTTGCTGGTCGACGCCGTGGACGGCCCGATGCCGCAGACCCGCTTCGTCACCCGGAAGGCCTTCAACCTTGGACTGAAGCCGATCGTTGTGATCAACAAGATCGACCGTCCCGGCGCCCGCCCCCACTGGGTGCTCGACCAGACTTTCGATCTGTTCGACCGGCTCGGCGCAACCGAGGAGCAGCTGGACTTTCCCGTGATTTACGCCTCGGCGTTGCAGGGTTACGCCGGCACAGACCCGGACCATCCGGCCGAGGACATGACGCCGCTGTTCGAGACCATTATTTCGATGGTGGCACCGCCTCAGGTCGACCTCGAGGGGCCGTTCCAGATGCAGGTCTCCTCGCTGGACTACAGCAGCTACGTTGGCGTTATCGGCATCGGCCGCATCAGTCGCGGCAAGGTCAGAACCAACATGCAGGTAACGGTGGTCGACCGGAACGGCAAGCGGCGCAATGCCCGCATCGGCCAGGTGTTCGGCTTCCTGGGGCTGGAACGCATCGAGGTTCCCGAAGCTCAGGCCGGTGACATCATCGCGTTTACCGGCATAGACAAGCTCGGCATCTCGGACACCCTGTGCGACCCGGCAGCCGTCGAGGCACTGATGCCGCTGTCAGTGGACGAACCTACCGTCAGCATGACCTTCCAGGTGAACAATTCGCCCTTTGCCGGCAAGGACGGCAAGTACGTCACATCGCGCAATATCCACGAGCGTCTGGAGCGCGAGCTGATACACAACGTGGCGCTGCGCGTCGAGGATACCGGGGACCCGGACAAGTTCCGCGTTTCCGGCCGCGGCGAGTTGCACCTGGCCATCCTCATCGAAACCATGCGCCGCGAGGGTTTTGAACTGGGCGTCTCCCGCCCGGAAGTTATCCTGAAAGAGGTGGAAGGCGAACCCCAGGAACCCTACGAGCAGGTGACCGTCGACATCGAGGACACCCACCAGGGCACCATCATGGAGAAACTCGGTGAACGCGGCGGCGACCTGACCAACATGGTACCGGACGGCAAGGGCCGGGTGCGCCTCGACTACATCATGCCGTCGCGCGGCCTGATCGGGTTTCGCACCGAGTTTCTTACCGGCACCCAGGGAACCGGGCTTATCTACAGCGTGTTCTCGCACTACGGCCCCATGAAGGCCGGTGAGTACGGCCAGCGCAACAACGGGGTGCTGATCGCCAATGGTGCCGGCAAGGCGCTGGGTTATGCGCTCTTCAACCTGCAGGAGCGCGGCCGCCTTTTCATCGGCCATGGCGAAGCCGTCTATGAAGGCATGATCATCGGCATCCATTCCCGCAGCAATGACCTTGTGGTAAACCCGCTGAAAGGCAAGCAGCTGACCAACATCCGTGCCGCGGGTACGGACGAGAACATCCTGCTGACGCCGCCGATTCGCATGAGCCTGGAGCAGGCACTGGAATTCATCGACGACGACGAACTGGTGGAAGTCACACCGAATCATATCCGGCTGCGCAAGAAGCAGCTGCTGGAACATGAACGCAAGCGCGCGTCGCGCGCTACTGCAACTGCCTGAGGCCGTCGGGAGAGAACTCAAGGGTCAGCAGTGGCACGGTATGACTTCGACATCCTGGTGGTTGGCTCCGGACCCGGCGGACAAAGCGCCGCGCTGCAGGCCGCTGCACTTGGCAAGCGCACCGGACTGATCGAGCGCAAACCCAGGCTGGGCGGCGTCAGCCTGCAGACCGGTACCATTCCCAGCAAGGCGCTGCGGGAAGCGGCCTGGCTGACATCGCGTTTTGCCGCCCGTGGGATGCGGGAGGCCTCGGCATCACGTGGCCCGGTCCAGGGCGGCTTTCTCAGTGAAACCGTCAACCGCAAGCAGCGCGTCATCGAGCGTCAGGCGACCCTGCTGCTGCAACAACTGATGGCCGCGGGCGTCACGCTGATTCCTGGCGAGGCGGCATTCCACGATCCGCACACCCTCAACATCCAGCGCCCCGACGGGAAGCAGGACCAGCTCAGCGCCGGGATTGTCATCCTGGCCACAGGATCGCGCCCGCGCCGCCCGGCAGCGGTGCCCTTTGACAGGGAACGCGTACTGGATTCCACGTCCATCCTGCAGCTGCGGCTACTCCCGGAGCGCCTGCTGGTCATCGGCGGCGGTGTCATCGCCTGTGAATTCGCCACCATGTTCGCGCCGCTGGGCGTCCGCGTACAACTGGTGGACTCGCACCGGCACCTGCTCGCCTACCTCGACGAGGACATCCTGAAGATCCTGGAAAACGACCTGCGCGACATGGGTATACAACTGCACATGCAGACCCGCGTCGGCAACGTTGCGCGTGTGGATGACCGCGTGCTGGTAACGACTGCTGATGGCAGCAGCCTGGAAACCGACGTGCTCCTGTATGCCCAGGGCCGGGAACCGAATTATGACAGGCTGGAACTGGAACGTGCCGGCCTGGTCGCGGACGACCATGGCTGGGTGCGGATCAATGAGCAGCACCAGACCAGCCAGCCGCACATCTACATCATCGGCGATCTCGCCGGGCGTCCCTCGCTGGCGGCTACCGCCATGGAACAGGGGCGGCTGGCGGTACAGCATGCCTTCGCGGCGAAGCGGCTGCTCCCGGCCGGCCTCCTGCCAATGGCCATCTACACGATTCCGGAGCTTTCCTGGACCGGGGAGACGGAACGCGACCTGCAGCAGCGCGGCGTCGACTACGTCGTCGGCAGGGCGCATTTCTCCGAGACCGCGCGCGGCCAGATCATCGGCGAGGAACACGGCTTCATGAAGGTCCTGGCCGCAACCGCCACCCGCGAGCTGCTGGGCATCCACATCGTCGGCGAGTCGGCCAGCGAGCTGATCCACGTGGGCCAGATGGCAATGAACTGCGGTGCCACGGTCGATACGCTGGCCGCCTGCGTCTACAACTACCCCACCCTCGCGGAATGCTACAAGACCGCCGCGCTGGACTGTCTGCGGCAACTGCCTGCCTGACACGGCATCGCCGCGTGGATGCATGCGGCACCTTCGGTGCATTTGTTCGGGAACTGCATCGCGGTCAGTACCCAAAGAACGGGCATAAAGAGACCGCTCCTACACTGACTAGAAGCACCTGTAGGAGCGCCGCCCTTCGGCGCGATTGCGTGAGACTGTATCGCGGTCAGGAGACCGCTCCTACGGGTGGATCTTTTGTGCAGGAGATTCTACCGACCGCGATTATTTTCCGCCTAAATTGCCCTCATATTGAATGGTTTTAAATCCCACATACAAAATATGGTGTTTCGTGCTTTATTCATAATTTATATGCAGTTATAAAAAATTACTTTGACTTTTATAGGGTATTTATTTAGAGTCCACCCTAACGGAGAGCGCACGGCCTGGACGCCGATACAGCAGTGATACGTCATGCCAGTCAGAGGCTTTATAACGATTTGGAGGAGTAGACATCATGCACATCACAGATATGGTTATGCACGTTGACAACCGGCTCGGAGCAGACACCCGGCGTAACGTCGAACAGGCCATCACCCGCCACGAGGGTGTCATCCATGCCCATTTCAACGAGGCAAGACCACACCTGATGCTGGTCTCCTACGACAAGGAACGCACTTCATCATTTGAGATCCTGGCCCAGATGACCGGCCAGCAGCTTTGCGCGGAACGCGTCGGCTGAAGCGCATTGCGTTATCCATAAAGCCAACATCCCTGAAAGCACTGACGGCGACCCGCGGGTCGCCTTTTTTATGCAGGTGTGTAGTCCGCCTGCCCGCGCAGTGCCGTGCCGAGTTTCTCCAGCAGCGCAGCTAGCTGCTGCTCGTCGTAGGGCCGCGGCGGCGCCTGTCCCCACACCGGCGCCGGCCAGGCAGGATCATTGCGATAGCGCACGATATGATGGAGATGCAGTTGCGGCACGATATTGCCCAGCGCGGCAATATTCAACTTGTCCGGTGAAAAGACCTTTTCCAGCACGCGGGCAAGCTGCGACGACTCCCGAATCAGCTGCTGCTGGTCGGTATCGGTCAGCTGGTGAATTTCGGAAATGCGCTCCCGGTCCGGCACCAGGATGCACCAGGGATAAGCGGCATCCTTCGACAGCAGCAGGTGGCACAGCGGGAATCTTCCGATAACCAGGCAGTCCGCCTGCAGCTGTGCATGAATCTCTGCCACCGCGCTATGCCGGTTCCAGCACCCCGCCCGGTGCGGCCGCGCGAACAGCTGCATCACCCGAGTCCGCCTGCGGGAGAGCCTCGCCACCCAGCGCGGCAATCAGGCTCGGCAGAAATGCCGCCAGTTCCAGCACCATGATCGAGAAATCGAGGTCGAAACGGCTGACGGGGTCATCCGCCCCGGTCTCGCTCTCCGCCTCCCTGACGATATCCTCGAAGCGCAGCCGCTTTATCGACAGGTCATCGTGCAGGACGCAGGAGAGTCGCTCCTTCCACAGCAGCGCCAGCCTGACGGCATACTTGCCCTGCTTCACATGGTTGCGGACCTCGCTGGCACCAAGGTCCTGATGCTTGCAGCTGACAACCCCGCCATCCGGCTGCGGGTGCCGGAGTTCACATTCGCCTCCCAGCGCGAAATCTCCCGGCGGCGATTCACCACCCAGCCAGCGGGTCATCAACCCCGAGAGTGACTGCCTGGTCTTCACGGGCGTCGCCGGCAGGCGCCCCAGCGTGGTGCGCAACTGGCTGATCAGGGCTTCCGATCTGGCCGGCGAGGCACTGTCGATGACGATAGTATTCTGACGCACATCGATGTAGGCGAACTGGTTCGAGATACGGGTGAGCGCGCGCGGCAGCAGGTCGACGATGATCTCTTCCTTCATACGCAACTTCTCGCGACGGTATATCTCGCGCCCTTCCGCCGCCTCGACCTCGACGATCTTGTCTTCCAGCAGCTGCCGAACCACACCCGCGGGGATAATCTTCTCTTCCTTGCGTGCACAGATCATGATGTAGCCGTTTGCGGCGTGCACCAGTTGCCGGCCGTGACGTCCCAGTGGCGGTGCCCAGCCGGTGGCGAGCATATCCATGCGCCTGCAGCCCTGGAATGCGTGCGCCTGCAGGCGCGCATCCAGTTCCTCAGGCGTCATTTCGAACGGCCGGCCCAGCCGGTACAGCTGCAGATTCCTGAACCACATGATGCAATCACCCCCCCGCTGCAAAGCGCCTCATTATGGGGAAAGATGACCGGCCTTGCCAGCCTTCTCCGCACCGTCCCTGCGGCGGGCGCGAAGACTTCAAAAATAAGGTTTTTTTGCGCGAACTGTTGTAATATCCTTTTGTGATCGAACAGGGGGGCAAGAATTTTCCTGCCGCTTTCGATACATGTAAAAATGATTGCAAATTTCTCAGGTCATCTCAGAAGCTCCTTGCACAACTCCTGCTTCATATCCCTATTAATCTGCAATTGAATATTTGTATTAATTATTCATAGAGGTGTTACATGGCTACAGGTACTGTTAAATGGTTCAATGAATCCAAGGGATTCGGTTTTATCGCCCCCGCCGATGGTGGTGAAGATGTGTTCGTACACTTCTCCGCAATCACCGGTGAAGGATTCAAGACACTGGCCGAAGGCCAAACAGTAAACTTTGATGTCGAGCAGGGGCCAAAAGGTCTGCAGGCAGTCAACGTAAGCGGACAGTAACGGGACAACAGATCCCGTGGCAACATGGAACCCCGCCGATCAGCGGGGTTCTTTTTTCAGGATCCTCAGATTAATTTATGTATCCCGTCATAGCGAAACAGCGAAACAATCTTTTGATCCATGGTCATTCCCTTGAAGACTGCCGCGTCACTTCGTTGCCCGGTAACTGCGCCAGGTATTACCCTGCCGACTGCATGGCCCAGGCCAGTCTCTCGACCGGTTCCCGGTCTCGCCTTCTCCCTGCAGTCGCCGCACTGACGAATTAATCAGCGGCTCCCTGACACAGCATACAATCCTGTTTGTCGGACCCTGCGTAAATGGGACGCTATCGCCCGCCAGAGAAAAAATCATCTCCCTATATCACACCCGCGGGCTTTCGCGCGCTGGCGGAAGAACTCGAGGCACTCTGGCAGCGCCGCACCCGCGTTACCCGTGCGCTTGCGGCCGCAGCCGCGGAAGGCGATCGTTCGGAAAACGCGGAATACATCTACCGCAAGAAGCAACTGCGCGAAATCGACCGGCGTATTCGCTACCTGCAGAAGCGCCTCCCCGACCTGAAGATCGTTGATTCACACCCGACGGACACGGGGAAGATTTTCTTCGGCGCATCGGTCACGCTGGAAGATGATGCGGGCCGCGAAGTTGTGTATCGCATCGTCGGCGCAGACGAGTTCGATCCTGCAAGGGGCTGGATCAGCATCGATGCCCCGCTTGCCAGGGCACTGCTGGCAAAGACTCTGGACGATGAAATCCGGGTAACCACACCCGGCGGCGAGGCCAGCTACGTCGTTATGGCCATTCATTACACAGACTGAAACCTCTGCCACGACCGGATTGACTATACTGATGCCGGCTTACCCCGCACACGAGGCAACCATGTCCCTAACCGAACTGCTGGCACCGGCCGGCAACCTCAGCAACCTGCGCTATGCCCTCGCCTATGGCGCCGATGCCGTCTACGCCGGCATGCCGCGCTACAGCCTGCGGGTACGCAACAACGATTTTCACAAGCTGGACAACCTCGCCACCGGCATCCAGGAAACCCACGCCGCCGGCAAACACTTCTACCTCGCCAGCAACGGCCTGCCGCACAACGCGAAAATCAGGACGTTCATCCAGGACATGGAACCGGTCATCGAACTCGGGCCGGACGCCCTGATCATGGCCGACCCGGGACTGATCCTGATGGTGCGCGAAAGGTGGCCGGAGATGCCGATCCACCTGTCGGTGCAGGCCAATACCATGAACTACGCCAGTGTGCGTTTCTGGCAACAACAGGGCATCAGCCGCATTATCCTGTCGCGTGAACTGTCGCTGGACCAGATCGAGGAGATTCGCCAGCACTGTCCGGAAATGGAACTGGAGGTCTTTGTGCATGGCGCGCTGTGCATTGCCTACTCCGGGCGCTGCCTGCTGTCGGGTTATTTCAACCACCGCGACGCCAACCAGGGCACCTGCACCAATGCCTGCCGCTGGGACTACAAGGTCAAGGAAGCGACCCTGGACGAGAATGGTGATATCAGGAGTGTGGAGGCACCCACCGTGCAACCGGTCTACCTGCTGGAGGAAAGCAGCCGGCCGGGCAGCGCGCTGCCGATCGAGGAAGACGAGCACGGCACCTACATCATGAATTCCCGGGACCTGCGCGCCCTGCAGCATGTCGAGCGGCTGGTGAAGATCGGCGTGCAGAGTCTCAAGATCGAGGGCCGCACCAAGTCACACTATTACGTGGCGCGCACCACGCAGATCTATCGCCGGGCAATCGACGATGCCGAGGCCGGACGACCCTTTGATGCCAGCCAGCTCGGCTTGCTGGAAAACCTGTCCAACCGCGGCTATACCGACGGCTTTCTGCAACGCCACCCGGACCAGGATTACCAGAATTATCTGGAAAGCCAGTCATCCAGCTGCAGGCAGCGTTTCGTCGGCGCGCTGACCGGCTACGACCGTGCCAGCGGCATGGCCAGCATCGACGTCAGGAATCACTTTGCCGTCGGTGATGAACTGGAACTGATCCTGCCCGCCGGTAACCGGACCTTTCGCCTCGAACAGATGCGCGACATGGATGGCAACCCCGTGACAGTGGCACCCGGCAGCGGCTATCACGTGCAGATCCCGCTGGATGAAACTGCCATCGAGATGGGGCTGCTGGCCTGCAAGCTGCAGTCCTGAGTGCCACAACCAGGCATTTTCACCCGCTCACGTCATCCGCATGCAGGCAGCGCGGGCACCCCCGCCCGCGACGCACTTCAATCGGGAGGGTCGCTGAACCTGACACAGCAATTGTTATTGGCAAACAGCATAAACGCGGCCTCAACTGCGATGACAGCCAGGAACAGCAGGTACCAGGGAAGCGATACCGAGTTCTGGTGATAGATGGCGATATACAGCGCGGCAAGGAGCAGCAGGGAAAAAAGAATTTTCAGGGAACAGGCGATTGGACAGTTCCTGGCCCGCCTCATGAGAAGAACGACTAGATCCGGCATACCAACCTCCACGTGCAAACCGCAATGCCCTCCCGGGTTCGGCAGGGTACAGCCTTGCACTGTCATGGTGACAACCCGGACATCACAAAGGGTTCTGACATCCCGGTTGTTCACCTGAATGGAGGCAGACTCCATGCCAAATTTAGAATCTTTCCAGATCAAGCGCTTGCAGCCTGAGTATCACGCGGGTACGCACTTCCATGATGCAGACAGGCAGCACCACGCCTGCAGTCGGCGCGGTGTGGCCGCAATTTCGGGGTGATACGCACCCCGGGGCAGCCATCAACCGCTGTGTGCGGTTTTCTTGATTCGCATCAATTACCAGTGCTGCCAGAAACGATAACTTCCCCTGTTACAGCCACAGTGCAAGGCGTTGCCCGTGCAGGACGGCCGGGCGCTGCACTGTCCGCCGCGCACACCCGTTGCACTTCCGCAAAAACAGGCTATCGATTGCGTATGTTTTTCAAGAATTCGCTCTTCACAGTCATTATCGTGGCGGCATTCTTCGGGGCCGTGGAGGTCGTCCTTGCCGTCGCCGGCGTGCGCCCGCTGCTGCTCACCGAGGACCCCTTCGTCGGCTTCGCCGACAACGTGCCCCAGTTCGTCCCCGACATCCGCCCCGACGGCACCTCCATCCTCAGAACCGCCAATAACAAGCGCGGCCTGTTCAATTACCAGGAGTTCCCTCTCCACAAGGACGACAACAGCTACCGCATCTTCTGCATGGGCGGCTCCACCACCTACGGCCGACCCTACTTCGATGAGGTCTCCTTCTGCGGCTGGCTGCGCGCCTACCTGCAGGCCGCCGAACCCGAACGCCACTGGGAGGTCATCAACGCCGGCGGCATCAGCTTCGCCAGCTACCGCGTCACCCGCCTGATGAACGAGCTCAAGCAGTACCAGCCCGACCTCTTCATCGTCTATTCCGGACAGAACGAATTCCTCGAGCAGCGCTCCTACGGCGGCCTCATCGACCAGCCCGACTGGCTCATCAACCTCAACGCCTCCCTCAGCGGCACCCGGGTCTATACCGCCCTGACAGAGCTGATCGAGGCCGTGCGGCCCGACTCGCTCAAACAGGCCACGGCCCGCAGCCAGCTCAGCGGCGAGGTCGACGAGATCCTCAACCACACCATCGGGCCGCAGAGCTACCAGCGCGACGACACCCTGAAGCAGCACATCCTCACCCACTACCGCCTCAACCTGCTGCGCATGGTCAGGATCGCGCAGAGCGTCGATGCCGGCATCCTGTTCGTGCAGCCCGCAATCAACCTCAAGGACATGTCGCCCTTCAAGAGCGCGCACCGGGAGGGGCTGGACGAAGCGGCGCTCGCGCAATGGGAGGACCTGTATGCGCGCGCCGGAGAACGCGCGGGCGCGGGCGATGCCGCCGCGGCACTGGCGCTGTATCGCCAGGCGCTGGCGATCGATGATCGCTATGCCGAGCTGCATTACCGGATGGGCCAGGCGCTGTTCAGCCTGCAACGCTACGCGGAGTCGGAGCAGGCCTTCCAGCGGGCGGTGGAGGAAGACATTGCGCCGCTGCGCATGCTGGGCGCGATGCAGCGCGACGTGGCGGAGGTGGCGGCAGCGGAAGGGGTGCCGCTGGTGGATTTCCCGGAGATCCTGCGCCAGGCCTACCGCAGGCAATACCCGTATACGGTCTTCGGCAAGGAGTATTTTGTCGACCACGTGCATACCAGCATGGAAGGCTACCGCCTGCTGGGGCTGGCGCTGTTCGACGAACTGCAGCAGGAGGGCGTGGTCACCCCCGACGCCGGCTGGAACAGCACACGCCGCGAGGCCGTCGAACAGCAGCTGATCGCCAGCCTCGACCCAAGGGATGCAGGCGGCGCCCTGCTGAACCTGGGAAAGGTGCTCGAATGGGCCGGCAAGTTCGAGGAGGCCTACGACGCATTCAAGCGGTCAATTGAAATCCTGGGACCCAGCCCGACGCTCTATGACCGGCTCGCAAGGACTTCCTACGCCCTGAACAGGCGTGACGAAACCCTGCACTACCTGCAAGAGTCCCTGAAACTCGATCCCGAAATACCCGGCGTCCATGCCAAGCTCGCAACGATCCTGGCAAAACAGGGGAAAACGGACGAGGCGATCCGGCATTCCCTCGCCGAGCTTGAGCTGACGCCTGACAATTTTGTCGTACATACCGGACTCGCGAAACTGTACGAAAAGCAGGGCAATGACGCCGCCGCACTGGAGCACTATGAAAAAGCACTGCAACTGAAGCCGGATTTTGAATTCGTCCGGATAAAGCTGGCGTACCTCATGATCAGGCTCGGGCGTTATGAAGAGGCCGAGACATACAGCCAGGAAGCGCTGCGAGACAACCCGCAACAATACCGCGCACACACGGCGCTCGGCCTGATCCTGAAACAGCAGGGGGATTACCGGCAGGCCATCGAGCATTTCTCGGCGGCCCTGCAACTGGAACCGGGCGACAGCACCGCGCAGCAGAACCTGCGGGAATTGCAGGCACGGGAAAAAGCCGGCAGCAGTCTCAAATCCTGAGCTGACCTGACACCAGGAACAAGGCGCCCGCGGCGCAGGATAATGGCCGGCTCCCGCGGGAATGAACCGCGGTCAGCGCGATACGTGCCAGTCGCAGGGACTATCAACATGGCATCCCCCGGCAATGACCTTCACTCCACGGTATCCCGTATTGCAATCCCCACCGTCTGCTGGCACTGCCAGGCCTGCTGCGATTATCCCGGCGTGGAGCCCGCCATGACTTGCGACGCCTCCCTGCCAGAACACCGCCGGCGGTTTGCCGGCAGACATCCGATGGCGCAAACTGTCCGTCACCGAACAACCACCTCCCGGCTTACCGGCTGACGCGTCCATGTCGCAACAGAATGACTTCCTCAAGGACCTGATCCTGCTGCGCAATGATCCGGAACTGGCCGAGCGCGTCCTGCATGAAGCCCGTAGCGGCAACGTGGATGCACAATACGCGATGGGAATGATCTTCGCCGAGGGACGCGGTGTGCCGCTCGACCTGGTGAAGGCCTTCGCCTGGTTGACCGTGGCGGTGCTGCAGGGTGACCGCGATGCCGTGACATTACGCAATATTGTCGGCTCGCAGATGTCGGATGAGGAATTCGAAGCGGGAAAATGCTGTGCTG
Organism: uncultured Gammaproteobacteria bacterium; assembly: GCA_963824045.1. Lineage (GTDB taxonomy): Bacteria > Pseudomonadota > Gammaproteobacteria > UBA9214 > UBA9214 > UBA9214. Next base: position 194,926 of record CAWGNW010000015.1, read on the forward strand.
CGGACTATGAAGCAATGTTGCGGCACTCACCTGCAACCACCACTCCCGGACGGTGGAACTGACCAGCGGTTTTCAGGCAAGCCCGGGGCGCCGGCTGCAGACGGACCCTGGCCACCGGGGGAAGCGCCGGTCGTTTCAGGGTTGTGCACCAGTGGAAACCGCGGGGCTGTCGCTGCGCCGCAGTTGCTTGCGGGTGAACTGCTGCCCGATAAACAGGTCGTCGTTGACGACCAGCACATCCTGCAGCCAGCGCGTTGAAGCCTGGCAGGCCGTGGAATACGGCGGTTCCTTGCACACCTCGACAGTGCCGTCAGCGAGCACATCGAGGTGCAGGCCGGGCAAGGGCCGTACCCGCATGCCGTCAGGTGACCGGGTGTAATCCATGATATTGGGGCCGTTCAGGTGCAGCAGTTCCAGGAGCAGCGCCGGTATTTCGTAGATGGGAAGATTGCCGGTCTTTACCGGACCGTGCCGGCCGTCGATGACGATCAGCGGGGTGCTGACATAGAACCCGAACATGTCGGCACTGAAATCGCTGCGTTTCGATGCCAGCACACCGGAATCCACGTAGCCCGCGAAATTCTCCCCCATGAATGGCAGGTGGTCGCCGAACACCACGATAATGGCTTCGGGGTCCTGCGCCTGCAGCTGTTCCAGGAACGCCATCAGCTCACGTGACTTGTAATACACCGTGTTGGCATAGCTGCCGACTTCCTCGACAGCGGAAGTGGCGGTGATCACATTCGGGCGGGCATCGTTCAGCGGATAGTTCCAGTGTCCGAAATAGGTCACGATATAATCGAGCAGCGGTTGCCTGCCGACAGACGGATCCGATATTTTCTCCAGTACCTGACGGTACAGCGAGGCATCGGAAAGGAAATTCCGGTTCATGTCGTCGAGCAGAAAATCCGTCTTTGACCAGTATGTCTGGAAGCCCATGCGCCGGTAGGCATTAACACGGTTCCAGAACACCGGGACGTTGGGGTGCGATGCCACGGTGAAATAGCCCTGCCCGGCCAGCAGGTGCGGCAGGCAGGGCACGTCGTTCAGCAGCTGGCGCTCGAACTTGACGTTGTCCTCGACCACCGGGAAACCGCAGAGGATTTCGAACTCGGCGTTCGCGGTATAACCGCCGAATACCGGGCTCATGGCATGCGCATAACCGGTCCGTTTCCAGAGGCGGCGGAACGCGGGTGACAGCGGGTCCTGGTTGTAGCCGGCCTTTTTCAGCAGTGCCGGATCCCAGAACGATTCGAGCAGTATGATGTGTACATTGCGCGGCGTGAAGCTGCCGTCCGCGGCGGTGTTCTCCGCCGCAGGCTCACCGAGGTTTGCCGCGGCGGACAGCGCCAGATCCCGGTCCGGCGGTATATGGGCGTCGGCGAAATAGCGCGCGCCTTCCTGCAGGCTGTAGAGCGTGGCACCGCGATACAGGTAATTGGAACGCTGGTCCCAGACCGAATTGCCGAAGTGCCGGTCCAGCGGTTTCAGGATGGCCGCGGGTTTGTACACCAGGGTTATGCCGAACAGGATCACCAGCATACTGGCAAGGTAGGCACTCCAGTGACGCAGGGTAAAGTTGAACAGCAGCAGTGCGGCAATCGCCGCCAGCGGCAGCGCCGCCGCGATAAAGTGCCAGCCGTCCAGGACCAGCAGCAGCGAACGCAGGGCATAGACGTCATCGGGCATGATCGGCCCGCCGAAGAACGAAATCTTCACGGCGTTGCCGACGTAGAGCACGCCCATCAGCAGCCCCTGCAACACGACGAAGACCCAGAGCCGTCGCGACAGGGCATACAGGATATAGGCGACAAGCAATTGCAGGAGGTAGTCAAACGGCACTGCCGACGGCTTGATCTGCACCTCGAACTGCAGGCTGCTGATCAGGTAATAAAGCGCATAGAACACTGCCGTGGAAACGACCGGCAGGAGCTTTTGCAGCACGGTTCTCGGTATTTGCATCGCAGGGTCCGCGGAAGGCTGAGTCCGGGACTCATGATAACCGAGAACGGGACGCCGGTAACGGCCGCTGCGGGCATTCCATGACTTGTCCGGCCGGCACGCTCCGGCAGCGCCTCGTCAGGACACCGGCATCGCGCGCGCCGGCTTGATCCGGATGGTTACAGCAACAGCGTCAGTCGACTCCGACCTTCCCGCGCAGCAGCTTGGCCCTGGCGTGCCGGGCCTTCTGTTCCAGGCGGCGCTGTTTGGCGGCAGCGCTCACACGGGTCGGGATACGCTGCTTGCGATGCTGCAGCGCGCGCCTTACCAGCGTCTGCAGGCGTTGCACTGCCGCCTCGCGGTTCTTTTCCTGGCTGCGGTGTTCCTGCGACTTGATGACAATAACGCCGTCGCGGGTAATGCGATGATCCGGCAAAGCCAGCAGACGCTGCTTGCAGTCGTCGGGCAAGGAAGACGCCTTGATCGCGAAACGCAGGTGGACGGCGCTTGCCACCTTGTTGACATTCTGCCCACCTGCCCCGCTGGCGCGCACCGCGGTGATCTCTATCTCATCCTGGGGTATGGCGATATACGGCGTGATTCTAGGCATGGGCAGGGTTTCGCAAGGCGGTGCAGCAAGTCTGCCTGCCGCACCGGGCATTTGTCCACCGCAGGACAAACCGGCCCTGCCGCCACAGGTCCATACACGACGTATTAATTGAACCCGCGGGAACGGTACCCTCCGGCGCAAAAGCTTGAGGAGGGCTTCGCGGTCAGTGCCCAGGATGCACCTGTAGAGCGCCGCCCTCCGGCGCGATTGCTTGAAACGACTTTGAGTTCAGTGCCCAAAAAACGGGTCTAACGCGACCGCCCTTGCACGAACTAGAGATGCGCCTGCACCCAGCGAACAATATCAGCCGCACCCATGGCACCCGGCTGGCGTGCGACCTCCCGGCCATTGCGAAACAGGACCAGCGTCGGAATGCTGCGGATACCGTACTCACCCGCGATGGCCTGTGCCTCCTCGGTATTGAGCTTCGCCAGTCTCACCTGCGGCTCCAGCCGGACTGCGGCCTGCTCAAACGCCGGCGCCATCATCTTGCAGGGCCCACACCACGGCGCCCAGAAGTCGACCACGACGGGAATGTCATTGCGGTCGACGTGCTGCCGGAAACTGCCATCCTGCAATGCCACAGGATGCGCCGTGAACAGGGGCTGCTTGCACTTGCCGCAGCGCGGGGCATCGGCGAGGCGCGCCGCGGGGATACGATTGACCGCCATGCAGTGAGGGCAGACGATATGCTTTGAATCACTCATGGTTAACTCGCAATTCAGAATGGAAACCGTTGGCCGCTGGCGTCAGGGAAACTGCCTGTCCGCTCGCCACCTGCCTTTACGAGGTGGAGGCAAGGGGGGACAATTTCAATAGCAGGCCAGGCTGGAACGCCGCCACGGGATGGCCGGGCCTCAGTGGGCGGCGGTTTTCGTGGCACCACACCGGCTGCAGCGGTACAGGGTCACCAGACGCCCCTGCTTGCTGTCGAAACGGCTGTCTGTTGCAACCGTCCATTTGTGGAATCCGCGCAGGCACAGGGTCTTGCCCTGCACCAGCTGTCCGGCCGAGGGCTTTTTGAAACGGATTACTTCACCCACGACGGCTCCTCTCCTTTGGCGACCTGCACCGTCAGATCTGCGCGGCGCATGCTCAGTGGAGCCGGGCTCGCTTGAGCTTCGTGCGGAAACGCTGCAGCAGCGACGGTGCCTTGCAGACCGGAATCGGCTCGACGGTTTCCGCCGCCACGACGGGCTTTTCCCGTACCGGTGACAGTTTTACCTTGCCCCAGTTGATGATGTGCGCCTCGGCCATGGCCCGCGGCGGCCGCAACGGGTCCGCGCCCAGCGTGCCCACCAGACTCGCCAGGTATTCGGGCTGCCGCAGACGCTCCAGCTTCTGCAGCGCCGCTTCCAGTCGCCCGCTGATGCCGAGCCGTTCCGCCTCGTCCCGGTAATCCGTATCCTCGAGGAACTGCTGCAGGCTGTCGACGTGGCGTTGCCACAGTTCGATATCCCGCTGCTGCTTGATCTCGAGGCGTTCCTGGTACCAGTCGGAGGCCAGCAGGTGCTCGCGGGTAAACATGGCACGGAAATCCGGGTGGTGTGCATCCATGCCCGAGTATTTTCCGGTGGCCATGATCAGCAACAGGGCCTGCAGCGGCGGACAGGCGTCCTCGACACTGCCGTCTTCCAGGTATTGCAGGGCCACCCGCTGCTGCGCCTCGACGACGTTGTTGATGCCGTCGACGTACACATCCAGTCCCTGCGTCTCCGGCTTGAGTATTTCCTCGGTGAAAACGGCGGTTGGATTGTCGAAAATCTTGCCGAGGTAACCGTGCACGAAACGTTCGGTAATGCGGTAGCCCAGGCGGCTGGCGAGCACCTGCTTGCCATTGTGCCTGAAGTCCACCAGCGGCTCCAGGTAACCGGCTTCGATCAGGAATTCCGGCCGGCGTTCTTCCACAGGCAGGCGCGCCCAGATCTCGGGGATCAGCAGGCTGACGTCATGATCGATGCGCACGTTGGGCCCGATGTGCCCTGCAGAGCTGGAAAAACCGGGATACCCGGTAAGTATGAAGGACACCAGCGCATTGTTCAGGTCGGCTGTCGCACGCACGGCGTTAAAAGGTCCCTTGGTCAGCGCGCCTTCCGTGCCCGCGCCGGTCGTCGAGGGTGACTTGCCGGTAAGGCTGCAGATGAAGTCCATGAACAGTTCCGGCAGATCCTGGTAATGGATCGGATTGTACACGGCCAGAGGGCGTATCCCGGGTTCCGGCGGATTGTTGCGCCGCCCGGCCAGAACCGCGTCCACGGGATGACAGACCGCTTCGTGCAGCCCCAGCTTGCGATGAAACCGGGTACTCATCTCTGCCAGGTACTTGCGCGCCGGTCTGACCAGATCGGGACGTGTCTGCAGGTAGCGGGGGTTCTTCGAAGGCGCGCCGTCGACGATGCGCGGGTGCGCGGACGACACCACGAAGCCGCTGCCCCTGTCATAGGTCTGCTTCAGCAGGGCCTGCATGGGCGGCGTGAACTGGTAAAAGGTGTGCACGTCTTCCACGAGCGCAGCCAGGCGCTCGCCATGCAGGGGCTCGTAATTGGCCAGGAAATTTTCCGGCTGTGCCATGTCCTGCTCGGTTTGCCTGTCGAAGCCGGGGTGGATCGCATCGTCGGGGCGCTGGAACAGCCGGTACTCGCAGTTCCTGACCAGTTTGACGCTGTGATTGCGGGTATCCGCGGGACCACAGTAGGAGATAAGCTTTTGCGGCACCACCACGGAAGCGGTGATGTCATCTTCCATCTGGACCTTTTCGGTTGCGATATAGTCCTGGCGCAGCTTGAAGGTACGCCACTTGGCGTCGTGGTCGAAGCCTACCCGCAGGTACGACGCGATGATGTTGCGGTCACGCAGCTTGAGTTCGTGCGCCGGCGCACCGTCGACCTCGTCAACCGACAGGTATTTCTTCCAGTTCTGCCCCCACTCCGGACGGTAGAACCGCTTGATCAGGAAGACCAGCGCCAGGATGCGCGGGGAAATGGAGGCCAGCCATGCATTGTATTCTTCGGTGTAGCTGGAGGTCGGCGTCAGCAGCTTGATCACCGAGCCCAGACTGCGTTCCGTGCTCAGTGGCTTGCGGGTGGGATCGCGGTCATACTTTTCGAACCCGGGTTTGAAGCGTTGTGTAAAGTCCCGGTTGAAGATCTCCTCGACCTGGGCGAGGTCCTTTTGCAGGTCATCGACGAACAGGGACCGGTAGATGACGGCATCATTCAGGGACTTGGAAATTTCGGATTTGCCGCCACCGGACACCGTGCTGGGCTTGTGACAGAAAGTCCCTTCCGGGTCCATGCCGACCAGGCGCCAGGAAGGCGCACCCGGATGCTTCTCCATCTCGACCTTGTAGCCATTGGGCTGCATGTAGACCTTTCCCGGCTGCAGGCGGATCTTCCTTGTCTCGCCGTCCCTGACCCAGGTGATGGTCTGCGCATTCAGGTCCATGCGCACCTTCTGCGGGACGTAGATGATCTCGGGATAATTCCTGTCGATGCCGTAGCCTTCCGGCTGCAGGTCCATGATCTCGCCGTAACGCTCGGCCATATCCTCGAAGGAATATCCGGGCATGTGGGTGCGGCTGTCCACGCCATACTCTTCACCGTGATTACGGCGTGGAAAGGCCAGCGCGCCGCCGGCATGTTCTTCCTCGGCGAGGCCGAACAGGTTGGCGGAATAACCAATCTGCGTCTTGACTTCCTTCTTGCAGTAGCCGAAGTAGTTGTCCGCCAGCAGCGTTACAATCACACCGCCGGCATCGCGGGCGGTGAGCTTGAATGCCTGGCCGTCGTTGTAGAGTTCGCCGTCATCCTTCCAGCACATGCCTTCGCGACGCTGCCGGTCAGTGGCCTTGCTGCAGTGCGGCAGACCGGCCTCCTTTTTGGTCATGCCCACCAGGTGCGGCGCCAGAATCACGCAGCCGGTCGTACCGGTCCAGTGCTCGACATCCAGCCCGGCATCGAACTCCGAAAGATGCGGGTTGCCGCCGTTGCCGAAAATACTTTCCACGAAATCCAGGTTGCTGACCAGGTTGCCCGGCGCCAGGAAATGGATCTCCATGGTCTTCTCCGGTTCGACTCCCGGTATCTCCGGGCAGACGATGGGCCGCAACAGCAGCGACACGAACATGCGGGCCGGCACCGGCAGGCCCGCGGTAAACGGAATGGTCAGCAGGTCCTGCGGCGGGTTGAGCGCCTGCGCCAGCATGTGGGCAAAGGTTTTCCGGGGTACGGCCTTCTTGTCGCCCGGGACCGGCAGCCCGTCCTCGGTAATATGGAAAGAACCCTTGGTGGTACGCCGGTCGCTCGCCGGGTTATGCAGCACGCCCTGCTCAACGCGGTAACTGGAGACAATGTCGGAGTGGAACTCGTCCTCGCCCATGGGCAGTGACAGTTCCCGCGCCACCCCGTGGCGGTCGAGGACCAGGGTCTGTGAAGGCAGCGTCGGAATCCGGTCCAGTTCCAGGTCTGCCAGGTAGCGCTTCAGGAAATTCTGGATGCGGAGGTTGACCGGGCAATGATAATTGGCCAGCAGGCGGTTCTTCTCGCGGTAACTTTTGAGGAGGTCGCTGGATATACCAAAAAACCGCACGGCCGCTTCCGGGACACAGGTCGGCTGTCCGGATGAAGCGAGCTTCAGGTTGATATAGAGCTGCAGCTTTTCGCGTTCTTCTTTCGGCGTCTCGGGCACCTTGTTCAGACCAAGGGCATTGGCAAAGTCCATATAGATTCTCTCCGCAATTGTTTCTGCCGGAACGGCATCCGCTTGACGGGCATGACAACCATTGCCGCTATTCTAGCCAACCCTGCTTTGGAAATCTGCGCAGTTTCAGCGCATTCCTTTATAACAACATCAGGTAACGAATTTATATTATTGATATATCTATAGTTACTATAGCCACTCCTGCGAACTGCCGCACACGAAAAGGCAGGGAGGCGATGTAAATAACCCGCTGCGCCGGCTGCTGATGCTACCCGCAGGCAGCATTCTGAAGACCGGTCTGTTGTGCATACCTGAAAATAGCGGGGGCTGACAAGTCAGGCAGAGTGTCAACATTTTCTTCTATCACCATGGAATCCATGGAAATACACAGCAACAAATGACCCTCGCCAGAAGTTTTCCGGGTTTTCCGCGGCCATACGCTCCGTCATCATGATGTTGACAAGGACTAGTGCGGCGGGGTGAATGCAACCGCCACCTGGCGACGATATGCGGTGTCAAAGACCAGTTCCACCGACACCTCGCTGCCGGTCTCCTCGATCCTGACCTGCTTGAGCTCGGGCAGCCGAATGGCAAGGTAGCTGCTCATGGCGGCAGCCATGGCTTCATCGTCCGTCTTCAGGGCATGCACAAGGTTGGCGGCAGCGAATTGCGCGCGCTGATTCGTGTCCGGGTTGCGCACGGTTTCAGCGCCGACCAGGATGCCGTTGTCCATCGTGGCGTCCATCTTGTCGAGATAGGCGGCCTGGTGGGCCGGCAACAGCTTGTCGCGGTCATACTCGATCTGTGCGATACCATTCAGCAGAACGGCCATGATGTTGCTCATAATCGACCTGTCATCACGTAACGATACCAAATCAAAACACACGGCCTGCCGGGCAGGCAACCGGATTCATATGCCCGCCCGTCACCGCGTGAGTTGCGCCGCAGGCCTGTGTTTTTTCAACCTGACCATGAAGCCTGCAATGGCCACGGAATCCACGGAAAGAAATAACACACACCAGAAACTTTTCCGTGTCCTTCCGTGGATTCCGTGACTATTCAGAAATACCGGCACCCGGCCTGACTTGTCAGCATCCGTTTTTTCAGGCTGAAAGAATACTAGCCGGCCTTCTTCATCCCGACGCCCTGGCTGTCCAGGTAGTCTTCGTAATTGCCGCTGAAGTCAACCACACCGTCCGGCCGCATATCAAGGATGCGGGTTGCAATCGAGGACACGAACTCCCGGTCATGGCTGACGAAGAGCAGGGTGCCGGGGTAATTCTCCAGGGCCAGGTTGAGCGACTCGATGGATTCCATATCGAGGTGGTTGGTCGGCTCGTCCAGCAGCAGCACGTTCGGCTTCTGCAATATCAGGCGGCCGAACAGCATGCGCGCCTGCTCGCCACCCGAGATGACATTCACCGGCTTCCTGATTTCATCCTGGGAAAACAGCAGGCGGCCCAGCGTACCGCGAATGACCTGCTCGTCATCACCCTCCCTGCCCCACTGGTGCATCCAGTCGTACAGGCTGACCTTCGACTTGAAGTCCACCGCGTGGTCCTGCGCAAAATACCCCAGCCGGGCATTCTCGGCCCACTTCAGGCGCCCCTTGTCCTTGTCAAGGTCACCGACCAGGAGTCGCAGCAGGGTGGTCTTGCCGATGCCATTCGGGCCGATGATGGCGACCCGCTCGCCCGCCTCGACGGTCAGGTTCAGCCTGTCGATCACCGCCGGTCCGTCGCCATAATGCTTGCACAACCCTTCGACATCCAGCGCCAGCCGATACAACTTTTTCTCCTGCTCGAAGCGGATATAGGGATTCACACGGCTCGACGGCTTGATCTCCTCCAGCTGGATCTTCTCGATCTGGCGCGCGCGCGAGGTTGCCTGGCGCGCCTTGGAGGCATTCGCAGAGAAGCGGCTGACAAAGGACTGCAGTTCGGCGATCTGCGCCTTCTTGCGGGCGTTGTCTGCGTACTGGCGCTCCCGCACCTGGGTGGCCGCGGTCATGTATTCATCGTAGTTACCCGGATAGATGCGCAGTTCGCCGTAGTCCAGGTCCGCCATGTGCGTGCAGACACTGTTCAGAAAGTGGCGGTCGTGCGAAATGATGATCATGGTACTGTTGCGATCGTTGAGCACGCCCTCGAGCCAGCGGATGGTGTTGATGTCGAGGTTGTTGGTGGGCTCGTCGAGCAGCATGATATCGGGATCGGCGAACAGGGCCTGCGCCAGCAGCACGCGCAGCTTCCAGCCCGGTGCGACAGCCGACATCGGCCCGTTGTGCTGCTCCAGCGGGATATCCAGGCCCAGCAGCAATTCCCCCGCGCGGGATTCGGCGCTGTAGCCGTCCAGTTCGGCGAACTGGATTTCCAGTTCGGCTACCTGCATGCCCTCTGCCTCGCTCATCTCCGGCAGAGAATAGATGCGGTCGCGCTCCTGCTTGATCCTCCAGAGCTGTTCGTGTCCCATGATGACGGTATCCAGTACGCTGAAATCCTCGAAGGCAAACTGGTCCTGGCGCAGCTTGCCGAGACGCTCGTTGGCATCGATCGAGACATTGCCTGAAGTCGGTTCCAGGTCGCCGCCAAGGATGCGGATGAGCGTCGACTTGCCGCAGCCGTTGGCGCCGATCAGGCCGTAGCGGTTGCCCTCGCCGAAGCGCACGGAAATATTTTCAAACAGGGGCTTCGCCCCGAACTGCATGGTGAGATTGGCAGTAGTGATCATGGTTTGGTCCTGACGATATCCGAACCGGCCGCGGTGACCGGGCCGTAAAAGCCGGGTATTGTCTCACATTCGGGCGTCTGCCGTGCGGCGGATAGCCGTCACCCCGAAGCCTGCCGCTGCGGCACAAATCAAATTTACGTCAGGGAAAAGCTGAACGGGTCGTCGCCCCGGTGAGTACCGGGGTCCAGGCTGTTGATAATTCTGGATGATTCGCTTCGCTCACCGTGCGGGCGTGCAACCCGTCATGCGCGTTTGTCCGGCATACGCCGGAATGACAGCGTGGGTCTTGTTCATGTGCTTCATAATCACAGAACCGCGACCCATTCGCGGCAAGCGGACCAGTGCCACCGGCGCCGCAGGTACGTATTACCCGGCTTCCAGCAGGCTGCGAATTATCTGTTCCACGTCCGGGTGATCAAAGGCACGCCCGCCCACGGCGCGGAATACCACCCTGCCCTGCTTGTCCAGCAGGAAGGATGTCGGCAGGCCCTTGACGTCGAAATCCGCAGAGACCTTGCTCTCCGGATCGAACAGGATGGGAAACGACGGAAACACATTCAGGTCGCCCATATAGGCGAACACGTGATCGGCATCCTCCCACTGGTTGACCGCCAGCACGACAAACGGCTGGTCGCCGAGCTTGCGGTACAACTGCTCCAGCGCCGGCATTTCGCGTCTGCAGGGTGGACACCAGGTCGCCCAGAAATTGATCAGCACCACCTTGCCGCGATAGTCATGCAGGGCATGTGGCTTGCCGTCCATGTCAGGCAGGGAAAAATCCGGCACACTGCGCGGCGGATCGATTCGCGCGAAGCTGTGGCTGAGATCTTCCTCCGCTACCGCTGCTGCTGACAGAAACAGCAGCAGCAATACCGTTTGCAAGCCGGTCACCCCGGTCCTAGTGTACGGGTGCTTCAGCAGGTGCACATTCCACCCCCTTGATGGTTCTGGTAAATGACTTGCCATTCACGCGCCAGTTATATTCCAGGTCGAAACGGCTGCCCGGCGTCAGGCCGATGGTGGTAAAACCCTGCCCCCAGTCCCCGATCTCGAAGGTCTGGTCGTCCGGCAGCATTGACCAGCGGAACGCCACGCCCATGTCGCGCCATTCCTGCACCCATTCCGACTTGGTCCGGATGCGGTGGTGCTCACCGTCCGGGGTGAGGTAACGCCAGTCCGCGACACGGTAGGCAAGCGGCCCCTCGCTGCGGTTGTGCAGAATGGTACCGAAGACACAGTAGCCGCTCACCTTGTCGACGATCTCGCGTGGCAGTCCCCGCGAACTGTACACGGCGCGCACGTAATCGGGCAGCACCTGGATGAACTCCAGTTCCAGCGCGTCACCCTGCGTTTTCCAGGTGAACAGGCCGGTATCCGGGTTGACCCGCTTCTCCACGGCACTGTCCGCGTGCACCTGTTGATTCAGCAATACCAGCGCGATCGCACAGATTTGCCAGTGATGGCGCTTCATCGGGCACTCCGCCATGTGTAAGCCAGCTTGAGCAGGAGGATCAGCAGCGGCGTGCCGTGCAGGAACAGGTCGAAGATATCGACGGGTCTTGCCAGCGTTCCGGCGAACAGCATCTTCAGCTTTTCCCACAGGTGCGGTTCGGGTGCAAACGGCGCCAGGGCCAGCACCACGGCCAGCGGCACGATGAAGGCATAGGGTATGTTATCCAGCCACTTCATAGGGAATTCCAGTCGAATCAGTCAGGTATACTGGCACCCATAGTAGCGGAGTTTGCGGCCGCTTTCATACGAATTCCGGCTCGACCATCCATGAAACACCCTGCACACACTCCCGCTGAGCAACTCCCCTGCGAGACCGCCGGAGGCTTTTACTCGCGATTGCAGCCAACCCCTTTCGAGGCGGCGGTCGAACTGCTCGACCTCGACCCCGCGGTGGCAACCGACCGCGGTTCCCCGTGATATTCAGCAACGCACAGCCCCTGCCCAACGGCGACCCGTTTGCATCGTGCAACGCAGGCACAGGACTACGCAGAAATCGACCACCTGATTAAGCGGCTGCAGGACCCCTTGGCTGAACTGCAAGGCATGGAGCGCCACACCAAACCGCCGCCGGACCGGGCAAGGGACACCAGGCAAGCTGTACGTGATAACAAGGAAGAAATTTGTGAGGATAATCTTCAGGTACTTTTTCAGGGCCATCCATTACACGGTCGGCCCGTTGATCCTGCTCCGGGAGAAGCTGACCACGCCCGCCGGTGTAACGCGTCCGGACGAGGCGCAGCAGCAGGTGGATGCCAGCACCCGCAATCTGGTCCTTTACCAGTTTCTGATGTGTCCGTTCTGTGTAACAGTCCGGCGCGCCATCAAACGACTGTCACTCACCATCGAGACGCGTGATGCCCTGCGGGACACGGTCAGTCGCTCGCAGTTATTGCAGGGCGGCGGCCAGCTGCAGGTACCCTGCCTGCGCATTACCGACGAGCAGGGCAATGTCACCTGGATGTACGAGTCCCGCGCCATTATCAGCTACCTGCAGGCAGTGTACGCAACCGCCCCGGCGAACGATCGCGTCTGAATCCCGCCAGTTACCTGTCCTGCTGCACAGGAAAACGCCTCGATTGAAGCGCAAGGCTGTCGTTCAGCAGACCACCACGGGCTCATGACGACGCGCTGCGGTTGATGCTGCCTGGCCCGCATGTTGCCCACCCGATCAGGGGGCTTCCCGGACATCGCGGCCGGACGTCTCGAGGCTATTCCAGGGTACGGCCTTGTTCTTGCACTTCAGCCGGATATGGCGACGATCTTCCAGTCGAAATGCAGTGAAACTGCCGCCGTTGGCACAGCCGGTGTCCAAAGGGATCACGCCCGGTTGCCGGTTTGCCGCCGGGGCAATCACGAGCTTTGCCCAGTGTCCGAAAAGTATGTTCAGCGACTTACTGGCACGCTGCGGGATCTCGAACCATGGCCGCGAGCGCTTGTGCTTTGCCTTTGCCGTTTGCCTTTTTCCCGGCAGATCAATACGGCCGCTGAAGTCGCACCAGCGCAACTGGGTGAAACAGTTGGCGATGAAGCGCAGGCGTCCCCAGCTTTCCAGGTCTTCCCGCCAGCGCAGCGGTCCGTCTTCAGAAAGGTGCAGAAACAGATCCTCGTAACCGAAGTTCTGCAGAACTGTCTCCAGTTCACTTGCACATTCCCGGGATTTTTCCAGATCCCACTGGGGCGGGAGACCGGCATGGACCATGGTAAATCCCAGGCGGTCACTGTGGTGCAATAGCGGCTGGTGACGCAGCCAGAACAGGAGTTCCTCGCAGTCGGGGGCATCGAGTATCTCGGTAATCGTGTCCTTTTTGCGGGCCTTGACCGCCCCGGAGGCCACGGCCAGGAGGTGCAGGTCGTGGTTTCCGAGAACGCTGATCGCAGCACCGCCGAGGCCACGCACGAAACGCAACAGCTCCAGTGAATCAGGCCCCTTGTTAACAAGATCCCCGGTAAACCAGAGGCGGTCGACGTCCGGTTCGAAGTCAAGTTTCTCCAGCAGTCTGAGCAGGTCGTCGAAACAGCCCTGGACATCACCGATTGCGTAGGTTGACGCCCCCGCCCGGCCCGAATACACCCGAACAGGCAGATCAGTTTCCGCTACTGGTCTGTCGGTGTTGTTGTGCACCCCGGATTGCCTCCTGCTCGCTTCGGGCAACTATAACCGCAAACCGGCCATGTCTGCCAAACCGGCAATCCGGAAGACGTCCGGCCAAAAGGTTTCCAGGCATCGTCACCAATGACTGCCTGCACCGGGCCCAGGACTTCACGGGGCACATTCGCCCGCCAGCGCGCCGGCTATTTCTCCCGGGCTTTCATGTCAGCACACAAGAGTATCAATAATGAGAGTCAGTCAACCGGGCCTGCTCCCGGGCGGCCCCCGGAAAGGGTTTGTGAATCTATCTACCACAGACCTGAAGGAAACGACAGTACTGCCCGTTACAGGCTCGGCGCCAGTTTTTTGCCGGATACATGAGCTGATCAACGTCATCCTGCGTCATTCAATGCAGAGGATCAAATTGCTTTAAAGTACGTTGCTGCTTAATCGCTGCAATTGTTCCGGGGTTATTTACCTCTCAATGCCAGGCAGAAAGTTCATGCGCACAACTGCTTCGGCAGCCGGACTCACGAAGGTCAGCGTGTGGCCCTGCTCGATCTGGCATCCAGACTGAACTCACCCGCGCCGTGTGAAACCAGCAGCAACAAACCGCCCGCAATCGCGAGATTTTTCATGAACATGATTGTCTGCATCTGGTCTCCAAAGTTCAGATGGAAAATAACAGCAGTGACAAGCGTGAAACCTGCCAGGACCAGAGCAACAGGTCGGGTCTGCCAGCCAATCACAAGCAGGACAGGGCCTATGACCTCAAGGCCGATAACAAGCGGCAGCAACGCAGCTGGTACGCCCTGCGACTCCATGTAACCCTGAGTATCCGCGTAGGCGCCAATCTTGCCCAAGCCTGCCATAAAGAATATCGCAGAGAGTAATATACGTGCTGTCAAATCGATAAACTTGTTCATCTACATCTCCTTGCATGTTTGGCACAGGTCTTGACGGCCTGGCATCAGTATCAATATGTTCCCTGAGAGAGGACGCCAGAGCAATTCTCTAGGGCAAATCAAAGACCAGTGCTTCGCTGTTCTCCTCGCCTGCAAACTCTGCCACATCGACCGGTTTTACCGTGGCACCGTCACCGGCGCTCAAGCGTTCCCCGTTCACGCTGAGGGTACCCGAAACAACATGCACATAAAGCGTTCGCCCCGACCCCGGTGAATATGCCGTGGATTGACCCGCGCTCAAAACAAGCTGATACATGCAGGCATCCTGGTGTATCAATAAGGAACCTTCACGGCCATCGGGCGAGACAATCAGTTGCAAGCCTTCCCGGGCTGCAAAGCGTTTTTGCTGGTAGCCGGGTTTGATGCCGTAAGCATCGGGTTCGATCCAGATTTGCAGGAACTCCAGGGTCTCCGAGGTCGACGGGTTGTATTCGCTGTGTGTCACACCCGTGCCGGCACTCATGAGCTGGAATTCACCGGCCGGTAACTTTTCCACGTTACCCATGCTGTCCTTGTGTTCAATGGCCCCCTTTTTCACATAACTGATGATTTCCATATCCTGGTGTGAATGCGTCGCAAAGCCACGCCCCGGTACGACCCTGTCATCATTTATCACACGCAGCGCCGAAACGCCCATGTGTTCGGGATCGTAATAATCCGCAAACGAAAAGCTGTGGCGACTCTGTAGCCAGCCGTGGTCTGCCTGGCCGCGTTCATTGCCGGGCCGTATCTCAATCATGGTCTGCCTCCCGTATGGTGTTTGTTAAGCCTGGATCCAGCATATAGTCTCTATAGAACGAATAAACAGGCTTTAAGTGAATGTATTGTTTCTCCAATGCAGACAATATTGACCGCCTCATTAGTACGGTTATCTTCGTGGAGGTGGTGAACCAGGGAGGTTTCCCCGCGACGACTGTGAAATAGCAGTGTCGTACGCCCGGACCAGCAAATCGGTATAAGGTAAGGAAGAGCCCCGCACACTGCCAACACCCTGCATGCCAGCGTCCTTGAACGTTCGCCATGCAACCCCTCTCTTTCGCCAGACCCACTTGCGCGACTATCCCGGACATCAGGCCAAACAGGCGGCTGAGAATCTTCTCGATCACACCGGGTCTTCGATGCAGGCGATCACTTTACATGTGTGTTGGCGATCCCCGGGGAGCCCTGTTCTCACCGCGACATCCGCAATGCGTCATGGACGGATGCCACAACCACTCGTCGCGCATGGCAATTCAGGTCCGACGATGGTCGATGGGTAACCGGGCATGAAGGTCCTGCTGCAGCACGTCCCTGTCACAGGTGCAGAATTCTGATCTTCCGTTTCGGATTGAACCCGGACACCCGGAGCCGAAATGCCTCCATGCCATCGTTTGGTTAACACCACGACTTCTTTACATTATCGCTCTGCAGTCACGCCAGACTGACCGGACTCCTGAAAATGCAGGTCCCGCGAACCATTCGGGTTGTAGACATAGCGCAATGTGAGGTCGCGCCGAATGTCTGGCGAGGATTCCATGAAAAAGGCATCCGGATAGAACTCGATTTTGGCATAGCGATCGTCCCGCGTGCGCACGAACAGGACACCGCCACCTGATCTGAAATCCAGTGCCACCGAACGCTGATAGTCATCGGACGGTGCACTATCGGTGTAGGACAAAAACTGGTCGTCGACGCCAAGCGCCTCCCGGGTTACGTACCGGATACCACCCGCCTCCGGTGCCCGCAGCCGCATGCTGCCACGTGTGGACGGCTCAAGCTGGTCTGGAATGAGGTCCGCCCCGGCTGCATCCGCGACGCCGGCGCGGGAAAAACTCCAGCCGTAATAGCTGCCGTCAACGAACTGCCCGAGCCGCAGAAAACCCTGCGGCAGCGGCTCATAGTCCTGAAGCAGTCGTTTCAGTCTCACCAGGATGCGGGCGTTCGGCGCATACCAGGACTGGTAATGCTGGTAACCGTCCAGGTCCACCGCAAGCCTGGCACTGTCTCCAACCCGGTAATGAATCGTGAAGTCGCCGGTTGAGTCGGTCCGCGTTTGCGTCACATGGGTCTTGTCCCAGACGAGACTCCCGCGGCTGACACCCCAGCCGGTCTGCGCGGTACTCACCACGGCGCCCTGCAGCGGCTCTCCGGTAGCATAGTCCGTCACCTGGCCGCTGATCTGTTTCTCGAAACGACAGCCGCCACTGGCCAGCATGCAAACCAGCAGCAGAATCGTGACAATCCGGACTTCGCAGCGCAGCAGCATCTTGCCCTCCAGTACCGCTTACCCTGGCACGTGCAGGAACAGCCAGGCCAGCGCGATGCCGGATATCAGCAGCATCACCGCAGACAGCAAACGCGGTGACTCCCTGCGCAGCAGGGACAGGGCGGCCAGTACCAGCCCCGCCAGCAGCGCGCTGCAGATTCCCGCCAGGCCGGCGGCAAGTCCGCCGTAACCCGTCAGGTCCTCGGCCGGCGCAAAGCGGCTGGCGGCGAAGCGACCCGCGGGGATCGCCAGCAGCAGGAAGGTCGCGGCAAGCAGCGCCAGCCACGGTCGTTTGTTTTGCTGCGCCTGCGACTCCGGCCTCATGTGTACCTCACCCCCTGTCCGTTATGGCCGAACCTGCCGGCCTGTTGCGGTTAAGGTAGCACCATGCCGTCCTCCTTGGCAGTACCTGTTGCGGCGTGTACTGTAGTGCAGCGGCAGGCATTCTCGATATGTTCACCGTTGCACACACCCGGCATGCGATAACGGAGGGATTTCCATGAGTATTCATGCCCGCACCCTGCTGGCGCTGTGCCTGGCCTTTACAGGCCCGTCGCCTGCGGTCGCGGCCGACCCGCAGCCAGCCGCCGTTGCCGAACTGCTCGCCGCTGCCCGGCAACAGGTAACCCTCATCGACATGGCGGCCTTCAGGAAAATAATCGAATCTCCCGGCGAAGCGCTGATCATCGACGTGCGCGAACCTGACGAGTTCGCTGCCGGACATATCCCCGGCGCCATCAATATCCCCCGGGGGCAGGTCGAATTCCGCATCTGGCCCTATATCGGCTACCCGGAGCACCCGAATCTGGCAGCCGGGTTGTATCTCTACTGTGGCTGGGGCACGCGTTCCATCCTGGCCGCCCGCTCGCTGCAACAGCTCGGCCTGTCCCGTGTGATTGCCGTGGACATGCGGCTGGCGGACTGGCAGGCCGCAGGCTACCCGCTGACGGAAGCGGAGTTCTAGGTATGCCGCCCCTGCCCGCCGGAGAGCCCCGCCCGGCACGCGGCCGCACCGGTCGCATGCAGCACGTTCTCGGAGATCCCTGGGCATTCCTGCTTAGCGTCATTGCCGGGTTTCGCGCCAACCAGGGCTTTCTGCTGGCCGGCGCCGTGGCCTATTACACCCTGCTCTCCCTGGTGCCGGTGCTGGCGCTGATCCTCATCGTGCTGTCGCAGCTGACGGACCTGCAGCTGCTGCTGGAAACCACGCGCGAATACCTTGGTCTGGTTGCGCCCGTGCAGGCACCGGACCTCACCGAGCAGATCGCGGCCTTCCTGGACAACTGGAAGGTGGTCGGGAGCCTGGGCCTGGTGATGCTGGTGATTTTCAGCTCGTTTGCCTTCACCACCCTGGAAAACGCCATGTCGGTGATCTTCCTGCACCGCGTGGCCATTCACCGCCGCCACTTCCTGATCTCCGCGATCATTCCCTATTGCTACATCCTGTTTCTGGCGCTTGGCCTGTTCCTGGTCAGCACCGTGAGCGGTGCACTGCACACCCTGGACGAACGGGCTTTCATCATCCTGGGGCAGTCCCTGTCGCTGCACGACTACGATGCCGGGGTGCTGTACACGTTCGGGATCATCGGTGAAATCCTGCTGCTGTCCTCGCTGTATCTCGTCATGCCAATCGGCCGCCTGGCGATACACCACGCGCTGATCGGCGGGATCACCGCTACCATCCTCTGGGAGCTGACCCGGCATTTCATGGTCTGGTATTTTTCCACCCTGTCCATTGTCAACGTGGTGTATGGCACCTTCGCCACCGCCATCATCATCCTGCTCAGCCTGGAGGCGGCCGCCGTCATCCTGCTGCTGGGTGCGCAGGTGATATCGGAATACGAGCGTATCGTTGTCACCGGGGATGAAAGGCAGGGACTGCACACCTGAAGCGCGCCGTGCAGTGCAAAACAACATATTGTCAACGCACCGGGAGATCACTTACCCTGAAAGCCGCTAGCAGGGACCTGCCAGACTCAGGTTCACAGGATAGTTGCCTGAACCCGCGGCTGCAATCCGGTTTCAAGCAGTATTTTGAGGATGAAATGCACCCTGATGTATTACCTCCGGTAGCCACCGACAGTGATTCCCTGGCTGCGTCCCGGAGGAACACCGTGCTGCGGCGCGATCGTGGACAGGTGATCATGCTACAGGAGTTTATTGCAACGATGGAGTTCAGACACAAGGAATCAACATGCTGAAATATGAACGTCACCTGCTTGTCGTAACCATCATCGCCGTGGTCATCATTGTGGTAGCGGTTGCGGCCATCATCCTGGAAATACCGCTGCCGTTTATCGGCAAGGCATAAAGCGGTTTCTCCGGCGCCGTCACGGTAGCCCCGCCTGGCCCTGCGACCGGGCGACGAAGTAGTAGTCACGCCGGCCCATGAAAGCCGTCTCGTCATCGGTTTCCTCGCTGGTCCAGTCCAGCGCTGCGTGGAAGCTCCAGGTGGCAACCCGCTTGTGCAGCTCCGCTCTTGAATTCGCACGGCGCGTTTCGCGGGTGTACACCGTTGTCTCGTGGCAGGACATACAGTGGTTTTCGTATAAGGCCTTGCCGCGGTCGAAGGACTCCGCGGACCGCCGCCGGCAATGTCCGGCATCCTGCTGTATGGCCGGCGCACCGCGGGGGGTAACAAGACTGGATCCACGCCAGTCGGAAATATCCTGTCAGGTCTGTCCCGGCTGACTGACATAACTGTCAGATCACCTGACAGAATTGTTGCCCGGTTTCCCAGTCATTCCCGTCCGGCTACGAAGCCTGTACTGGAATGTGTCTAGAATTCATACAGGTTTTACGGGTACCCGGCATGCAAGCATGATTGGCACGTAGATTGCGTTGCTAAGGTGACGATTATTCCGGCACAAGACCGGGCGGGTGACAGGAAGTTGTGTGCAAACACCCAACCTGTTTACCCGGGCAAGTTCTCAATAACGAAAAACGAATTCCGCGACCACCCGGCGACGGGTACGAACGGAGGGGGAAGTCAAATGAAATGTACATTGCTCGTACGGGCAGCAACCTGTATTGCGGCGGCCGTCCTCATGTCTACCGGTCTGTCCGCACTGGCGGCAACAGCCAACATCACACCCGGCGCCGATACGACTTTGGCCCAGGACTTCCCGGACAACAGCTCCGGGGTCTGCGACTCACTCTTTGCCGGTAACAGCGATAACGGTATCGGTTTTGCCAAACGTGCCCTGCTGCGATTCGACCTGTCCAGCATCCCGCCCGGTTCCATCATCAACAGCGTCACGCTGGGTATGGCCGTGACCCGTGGCAGCAACCATGTCGATTCAACCTTTACCCTGCACCGCGTCACTTCTTCGTGGGTCGAGGGAACGGCTGGCTGCGGCACACGCGGCGGCGGACAGGGTGAGCCGACAGCCGGTGGCGGCACCACCTGGAACACCATGCCCGGCTTCGGCGCGAGCAGCGGCAGTACGCTGATCAATACCACCTCGCCTGTCTGGAACAGCACGGCTGCGATGGTCAGCGATGTACAGGGCTGGCTGGACAATGCGGCCACCAACAACGGCTGGATCCTGATCGGTGACGAGACCATCCCGACCTCAACCCGCCGCTTCGACAGCCGCGAGGGTGGCAGTCCGCCAACCCTGCTTGTCGACTTCACCCCGACCGGTGCTGTTGAGGCCTGCTGTGAATCCAGCGGCAGCTGCTCGCTTTCCGTGGTGGGTTCGGGTACCTGCGGAGGCACCACTCTCACCGGCGTCGACTCCTGCGATCCCAACCAGTGTCCGCAGCCCACAGGTGCCTGCTGCAACGCCGACAACAGCTGTTCCGACAATACCGACAAGCTGGCATGCGAAGGTGCCGGCGGTGCGTTTGCCGGCGGCAACTGCAACCAGGCCGACTGCGGCCTGACGCCCTTTGTCGAAGCGCTGCCGATTCCGCCGGTGCTGCAGCCTGACAACCCCGGCCAGACGCCGCCGCACTACACCGTCTCGGTGGAAGAAGCCACGCAGAACGTCCACCCCGGCCTGCCGAACACCACCGTGTGGGCCTATAACGGGGTGTGGCCCGGCGCTACTATCGTGGCAGTCAAGGGCCAGCCCGTCGAGGTCACCTACCAGAACAACCTGCCTTCCGGTGGCGGCGGCAACCGCGGCAACAACATCCTGGAAGTGGATACCTGCGCCCATGGCCCCAACTACTACGGCGACAGCAAGCGTATCGTCACCCACCTGCACGGCGGCCACGTCCCGTCCCGTTTCGACGGCCAGCCCGAGTACACCATCCTGCCGGGCGAGTCCGACGTCTACGAGTACCCGAACAACCAGGATGCGGCGACGGTCTGGTACCACGACCACGCGCTGGGCATTACCCGCCTGAACGTCTACAGTGGCATGGCCGGTTTCTACCTGATCGCCGACAGCGAAGATACCCTGGGGCCGGATAATGCCTTTGGTTTCCCGAGTGGACCCGCCTACGAAATCGGTCTCGCGATCCAGGACCGGACTTTCAACGCGGACGGATCGCTGTTCTACAACGCCCAGCTGGAAGATGCGTTCAAGGGTGACTACGCGGTCGTCAACGGCAAGGTGTCGCCGTACCTCAATGTCGACCAGGGCAAGTACCGCTTCCGCATACTGAACGGTTCGCAGTCGCGCGAGTACAGCTGGCGGCTGGAAAATATCACCCAGCCCGGCAACGACCCGGACTTCATCCTGGTCGGTACCGACCTTGGCCTGCTCAGTGCACCCATAAACCTGGGTAACGCTTTCGGTGGTCCGCAGGCGCCGGCGGAGCGCATGGACGTGGTGATCGACTTTGCCGGCTTCCCTGCCGGCACCGAGATCATCCTGCGCAACGACGACGTAACCCCGCCGCTGCTGCCGAGTATCATGAAGTTCATCGTGACGGGTAATCCGGGGTACACGGGGGCGATCGCGTCAACCCTGCGTCCGGTGCCAGCAATGGCCGAGAGTTCAGCGGATGTCACCCGCTATTTCCGCCTTGCGAAGGTAACCGCGCCCTGTTCGAACGATCCGGGCCGCAGCGTGAACGAGTGGCTGGTGAGATCCCTCGACGGCCCGAACGGCAACGTGATCGGCGAGCAGTGGGATGACCTTTCCGACTTCCCGATCCTCGGCAACCGCGAGGTGTGGGAATTCGAGAATCCGACCAACTCGATGCACCCGATGCACGTGCACCTGGTGCGCTTCCAGATCCTGAGCAAGACCGACCTGACCACGGGTCAACCTATCGCACTGGAGCCATGGGAAGCCAACACCTGGAAGGATATTGTGCGCATCCCGGCCAACACCAGGGCGCGGGTCATCATGGACTTCGAGGATTACCTTGGCAAGTTCCCGCAGCACTGCCACATCCTCGATCATGAAGATCACGAAATGATGCGGCAGTTCCAGACCACCAACGATCCGGCCAACTGCAACAACAACGGCACCTGTAACCCGGGTGAAGACTGCCAGAGCTGCCCGTCCGATTGCGCCCAGGTCAGCGGCGCGTCGTGCGGCAACGGCCTGTGTGAGGCAGGTGATGGCGAGAACTGCACGAACTGCCCGGCCGACTGTGCCGGCAAGACCAAGGGCAAGACCGCCTTCTGCTGCGGAGCCCCCGGCGGCACCAACAACATCGGCTGCGGTCTCGACGTGAACGATACCCGCTGCATCGATGCCAGCGCCAACCTGTTCTGCCGGGAAACGGCACGGGTCTCGGCCTGCTGCGGTGATGCACTCTGTGAAGGTGCCGAAACGATCTCCAGCTGCGCAAACGACTGTGATCCGAACGCCGCCTGTACAGCAACAGGGGTATCCGAGACCCTCTGCAACGGTGCAGACGATGACTGCGACAGTCAGATCGATGAAGACTATGCATCGTCACCGACCAGCTGCGGCGTCGGCGTCTGTTCCGCATCCGGTAGCACGACCTGCAATGGTGGTGTCGAAGGCGACACCTGCACACCGGGCGCACCGACTGAACCGGGTACCGAAGTCAGCTGCGGTGACACGCTGGACAATGACTGCGATGGCCTGACGGACGCCAATGATCCGGACTGTGCTGTCTGTCAGCCGACGGGTGTATCCGAGACTATCTGCAACGGTGTTGACGACGACTGTGACGCTTCGATCGATGAAGACTATGCATCGTCGCCGACCAGCTGTGGCGTCGGCGTCTGCGCCTCAACCGGTAGCACCACCTGTAACGGTGGTGTCGAAGGTGACACCTGCACCCCGGGCACACCGGGCGTCGAAGGGCCGTCCGGTAATGCGACCTGCAGCGACGGTCTGGATAACGACTGCGACGGCCTGACCGATGCAAACGATCCGGACTGCGCACAGGCCGTGAATTGCCCGGCAATCACCAGCAAGCCGATCTGCAACGGCGAGCCCACCTGCCAGTGGAAGAAAAACATGTGTGTGGCGCGCTAGCGCGCTGGTTCGGGGATTTCACCAGGGCACGGGGGGGAGTATCAGCTCCCCCCTTCTTGCACGCAGCAACCCGGGTCAGTGCAACTGGTCAATTCTCCTGGCACCCGGTAAGCTGGATGTTAACAACACCTGCAACGAAACCCGCTCACAGGTGCAAGTCGCACAAAAACCCGGGTTAAAGCTGCCACTACAATAAGGAGAAACGGAAGATGTTCATGAGGATTTCACCCCTGCTGCTTTTCACCAGCCTGTTGGCTCCACCCCTGCTGGCCGACATGGTCCACATCACGGCAGACCGTGACGCAACCCTCATCGAGGACGCCAACGGCGCCTACGCCAACGGCGCCGGGCCGGCCTTCTTTGCGGGCCGCATCAATCAGGGTCAATTCTCGCTGCGCCGGGCAGTTATCCATTTCGATGTGGCAGGCACCCTGCCGGAGAGGGCCCTGATCGATCGCGCCTTCCTTAGTCTCTACCAGACCTCCAGCAGCAACACCACCAGTCACACCGTCAGCCTGCACCGCGTTCTGGAGGACTGGAGCGAAGGGCCGGCGTTCAGTTCCGGTGGCGGCGGCGCCCAGGCAACCCCGGGTGATGTCACCTGGATGCACACAAACTATGACCTGGAATACTGGGTGCAAGCGGGCGGCAGCTTTGTTGCCAGCAGCAGTGCGAGCGAGGTGGTCGGCGGCACCGGTTTCTACACCTGGCAAAGCAGTGTCAACCTGGTGAATGACGTGCGGCTCTGGCTGCATGCGCCGCAGCAGAATTTCGGCTGGCTGGTCATGGGTGACGAGGACACCCCGCAATCCTCCAAGCGCTTTGCCAGCCGTGAAGGACCCGTGGTGGACCAGCAGCCGCTGCTGACGATCGAGTATCATCTGCCGGGAGAATAGCCATTAGCCGTCCACCCGTGTCAACCGCGCGGGCGGTCGGCTTCCTGCTTCCAGCGTTGCAGCGTCCGGGCTGCAGATTGTTCACGCTGACAGTATCGTTCACCAATGCGGCAGTGTTCAACATGGCAGCGGTTTTGCCCGACCCGGTATGATTGGCCCGATGCGTACTTGCAAGCCGTTATTCCTGGCAGGACTGTTCATTGCAGGCGTGCTGCTGGGTATCGGCATCGAGCGCTACCGGATGTCGCGCGGCGACGACGCGGCCGCGGATGCAACGCTCGATGAAATCAGCCATGAACATGCGTCCGCACACCCGTCCCCGGTATACGTCTGCCCCATGCACCCCGGGGTCGTCGTGCACTCCCCGGGCAGGTGCCCGGTATGCGGCATGGACCTGGTGCGCAGCGCGCAGGAAACCGTAGCCACCGGCGACAGCGGCGCCCTCCCCGTCGTGCAGGTGGCGGCGGATTTCGTGCAAAACTTCGGTGTACGCACCTCGCGGGTGACGCGCGGAACCGTGGCGCGCCATATCGAGGCCATTGGCCGGGTATCGCGTATGCCCCAGCCGCGGGTGACCGAGGTCATGGCGGGACTTTCCGGCAGGCTTGCCGGCCTCACAGAAAAGGAAATCGGCAGTGAGGTGGACAAGGGAGAACAGCTGTTTGCGGTTGACTCCCCCGAGTGGCGGCAGCTGCAGCAGTCGTATCTGGAAGCGCTCTCCGACGACGATGCCGCACGCCGCACGCAACTGGAGCAGCGGCTGCACACACTGGGCATGTCGGCTGTCCGTCTCGAACAACTGCGGAGCACCGGCCAGGTGGAACAAACCATTGCCGTTTATGCGCCGGTCAGCGGCACCCTCGTGGCGCGTCCACTCGCACAGGACGAGGCAGTGGACGCGCAGACGAAAGTCATTACCCTGGGCGGCATAAACCGGGTACCGGTCATCGTCTCGGCCTTCGAGGGACAGGGGGCCTGGATCGACAAGGGACAGCGCATTACCGTCCGGGTGCCGACACTGCCGGGCACCGAATTCACGGGCCAGGTTGACCGCACTGACCGCGAGATCAACTTCAGCACCCGCACCCTGCCGGTGTATGTCGGCTTTAACACGGCCGATCCGCGTATCCGCTACGGCATGCTGGTCGATGTCAGCATCGAGGCGGCGGTGCACCACGACGTCCTGCGTATACCACGCGAGGCGCTGATCCGCACCGGCAGCGGGAGTCGTGTCATCGTGGCCCTTGGCGCGGGACGCTTCCAGCCGGTCGAGGTCGTACCGGGGCTGGAGAGCGATGCATACATCGAGATCCTTTCCGGCCTGGAGGAGGGACAGGAAGTAGTAACCTCCGGACAGTTCCTGATCGATTCGGAAAGCAGCCTGGGAACCAGCCTGCAGCGCATGGGCGACGGCAGCCGTGCACCGTAGCAACAGCTGCGCATGACAGCCATACGCGGGTAGCTACAGGATGATTGCCGCCATTATCCGCTGGTCGGTCGCAAACCGCCTGCTGGTGCTGCTGCTGGCGCTGATCCTGTTCGGCTGGGGGCTGGCATCGATTCGTCACATCCCGCTCGACGCCATCCCGGACCTCTCCGACGTCCAGGTCATCATCCGGACGCCGTTTCCGGGGCAGGCGCCGCAGGTGGTCGAGGACCAGGTCACCTATCCGCTGTCGAGCGCGATGTTATCGGTACCGGGTACCCGCGCGGTGCGCGGTTACTCCTTCTTCGGTGATTCCTTCGTCTACGTCATTTTCGACGACGGCACGGATCCCTACTGGGCGCGTTCGCGCGTGCTTGAATATCTGAGCCAGGTCGCTGGCCAGCTGCCCGCCGGGGTCACGCCGGCACTGGGACCGGATGCCACCGGCGTTGGCTGGATCTACCAGTACGCGCTGCTCGACCGCAGCGGACAACACGACCTGTCAGAGCTGCGCAGCCTGCAGGACTGGTTTCTCAAGTACGAGTTGCAGACCGTCCCCGGCGTGTCCGAGATCGCAACCGTAGGCGGCATGGTGAAGCAATACCAGGTGGTAGTGGATCCCGACCTGCTGCGCAATTACTCCCTGTCCCTGTCCGAGCTGAAGGATGCCCTGCTCAGCGCCAACCGCGAAACCGGTGGCTCGGTGATCGAAATGGGCGAGGCCGAGTACATGGTGCGGTCACGCGGCTACGTCCAGGGGGAGAAGGACCTGCGCCTGATTACGCCGCTGTCCGTCGCCAAGGGCGGCACCCGGGCTACGCTGGAAGTGATCGGCGAGGTACGCAGCGGACCGCAGCCGCGCCGCGGCGTCGCGGAACTGGATGGCGCAGGCGAGGTGGTCGGCGGTATCGTCGTGATGCGCTACGGGGCAAACGCGCTGCAAACCATTGCCGCCGTCAAGACGAAGCTCGAACAGCTGCGCGGCAGCCTGCCGGACGGCGTGGAAATCGTCGAGACCTATGACCGCTCGGCACTCATCACGCGCGCCGTGAATACCCTCGGTCACCGGCTGGTGGAGGAACTGCTGCTGGTAGTGCTGGTGTGCGGCCTGTTCCTGCTGCACCTGCGCTCGTCGCTGGTCATTCTGGTCAGCCTGCCGGTCGGCATTCTGGCGGCCTTCCTGGTCATGCGCGGCCAGGGCATCAACGCCAACATCATGTCGCTGGGTGGCATTGCCATCGCCATTGGCGCCATGGTGGACGCAGCCATCGTCATGATCGAGAACGCCCATCGGCACCTGGAACGGGCTGGAGACACGGCCCGGGAACGAATCGCGGCGATCCAGGATGCCGCCATCGAGGTCGGACCACCGCTGTTCTTTTCGCTGCTGATCATCACCCTCAGTTTCCTGCCGGTGTTTACCCTCGAGGCCCAGGAAGGCCGCCTGTTTGCGCCGCTCGCCTTTACCAAGACATATGCCATGGCCGCCGCGACGGGTCTGTCCATAACCCTGGTGCCCGCGCTGATGGCCATGCTGATCCGCGGACGCATCCGCCAGGAGCGCGCCAGTCCCGTCAACCGCTGGCTGATCGCCGCCTACCGGCCCCTGATCGGCAGGGCATTCAGGCGGCCCGGCCTGGCGCTGCTGCTGGTCACACTGCTGCTGGCTTCCAGCCTGTGGCCGCTGCAGCAACTCGGCACGGAGTTCATGCCCGAACTCGACGAAGGCGACCTGCTGTACATGCCGACCACCCTGCCCGGCCTGTCGATTGCCAAGGCGCGTGAACTGCTGCAGCAGACCGACCGCCTGATCCGCACCGTGCCCGAGGTCGAGCGGGTGTTCGGCAAGGTCGGGCGCGCCGAGACCGCCACCGATCCTGCACCGCTCAACATGATCGAGACCACCATCAAGCTGAAGCCGCGCGAGCAGTGGCGTCACGGCATGACACCGGACAAGCTGAAAGCGCAGCTCGATGAACTCGTACACGTGCCCGGTCTCAACAATGCCTGGCTGATGCCCATCAGGACCCGAATCGATATGCAGTCGACCGGCATCAACACCCCGGTCGGCATCAAGATAGCCGGCCCTGACCTCGCGGTGATCGAATCACTTGGCAGGGAAGTCGAGGCTGCGCTGCATGGTATCAAGGGGACCCGCTCGGTCTATTCGGAGCGCAGCAACAGCGCCCGCTATATCGACATCGAGATAGACCGCCAGGCACTCTCCCGCTACGCCACCACGGTTGACGAGATCCAGGAGGTCATCAACACCGCCGTGGGCGGAGCGACCGTCATGTATACCGTCGAGGGCCGCGAGCGTTACCCGGTAAACCTGCGCTATCCCCGCTACGTACGCGACTCCGTGGAAAAGCTCCGGGAGCTTCCCATCGTCACCGGCAACCGCGAGGAGATACAGCTGCGCGACGTGGCCAGCGTCCGCATCATCGACGGCCCGGCCGTGATCAAGAGCGAGAACGCACGCCTGAACGGCTGGGTCTATGTCACGATTGCCGGGCGCGATCTCGGTTCCTGGGTCAGCGCGGCACAGCAGGCAGTGGCGGCAGCCGTATCCCTGCCGCCGGGTTACACGATCAGCTGGTCGGGCCAGTACCAGTACCTGATGCGGGCCAGCGAACGGCTTGCCTGGATCATCCCGCTGACGCTGGCGATTATCCTGCTGTTGCTGTATCTCGGCTTTCGCAACCTCGTCCAGGCCCTCATGGTTATGGCGGCGGTACCGCTGTCGCTGGTCGGCGGCTTCTGGCTGGTTTACTGGCTGGGCTACGATTTATCGGTTGCCGTGGCGGTCGGTTTCATCGCGCTGGCCGGTGTTGCCGCCGAGTTCGGTGTGGTGATGCTGGTCTACCTCGACGAGGCGGTGCGACGGCATCAGCCGGCCACGCTGGCGGAACTGCGCGCAGCAATCATCGAAGGCGCAGTATTGCGCGTCCGGCCGAAGGCGATGACTGCCGCGGTGATAATTGCCGGTCTGCTGCCGATCATGCTGGGCAGCGGCACCGGCTCGGAAGTGATGCGCCGTATCGCCGCGCCCATGATCGGCGGCATGGTCACCGCGCCGCTGGTTTCCATGCTGCTGATCCCGGTACTCTACCTGTGGTGGAAAGGACGCGGGCTGGAAGAGGGATGAAACAGGCGACGAGGCACCGAATGTCCTGACGCCGGCAAGCCTCATCCGCGCCGCGGGTGCCGTGCCTAACTGCCGTCTGCGCCCCTGGCGGCCGGCTGCTGTGCAGCCGCATCTTCACCCAGGGCCTTCTTGATCGCGGCATTGAAGACATTCAGTGGCTGCGCGCCGATGACCACCTGCCCGGTAATCCTGTCGCTGGCGGTCTTGCCAACGATGAAACTGGGGGTGCCGGTCAGGCGTACCGCGGCGGCGTCCCTGGCATCCTGGTCGATGTCGGCCATGTGCCTGTCGCTGGCCAGGCAGGCATTGAAGGCATCGATATTAGCGACACCCGCGCTGGCAGCATGCTCCGGCAGATACTCCGCAGCCAGCTTTTGCGGATTTTTGAACAGTTCCTCGCGCATTTCCCAGAACTTGTCCTGTTCTCCGGCGCATTGCGCTGCCTGGGCCGCCTTTTTGGCATCCTTGTGGAAGGGCAGCGGCAGGTTGAGCGCTACCCAGCGTATCTTGCCGGTATCGATGTAGTCCCGTTTCAGGTAGGGAAAGGTTGTCTTGGTGAAACGCAGGCAGTAGGGGCACTGGTAGTCCGCGAATTCGACGACGGTTACCGGGGCCGTGTCGCTGCCCATCACGGGTTTGTTACTGATTGCCACCGTTGCCGTTGTCGGCGCGGCGGGACGCTGCTGGGCGCCGGCAAGTCCCTGTTTCTCTATCTTTTCGAGTACCTGGCGTATCGCCTTCAACTCCTCGAGGATGGCCTCATCGACGGTTTTACTGTCGCCGGCCTGTGTATTGATCGGCCCGGCGGAGGCATCCCCGGCACTGGCGGCCGGCGAAACCAGCGCGATGAGCATGGATGCCAGCAGGCAACGCCAGTGCGAGGTTGTAACTACCTGTGTATGGAGGTGCATCGTTGTTTTACCCGTGTGGCTGGTTCATGTGATGTTCATGCCCGCCTTGAGTCTCCGGCAGCACCGCGGACCCATGCTGTCCCGGCGAGTTGCCATGCTGCCGGCAAAGGTGAGCACGGACTTGTTATTGACGTGTTTATCCGTGTCAGCAGTATAACCCGCACGCACCCGGAACAGCCATTAAATCAGCGACTATTCCCGCAACTGCCGGTCGGCAAACGGGTCAAACCGGTAGTGGATGTCATGGTGAACCGGGGGTAATGACTGCAGGCAGGTCGCAAGGGCCTGCCTGTCCGCCGCGGTCGGCGACATGCTGCTGGAACACGGCACTTTGGCCATGAGCGGCCCGGTAACCTGCCGGATGCCAGGAAGGCGCACTGTTCCGCAGGACTCCTGCCAGGGTAATACCGCGTCAAGCGACTGAATTCTGCCATGGCCACACGGCAAGGGGAGTTTCCCCCACTGTCCTGCACGAATGCATGGTCAACTGCAGAAAAAAGGCGCCTCCCGTAGTAAACTTCTCCATTCTGCAGGCGGGGTTAACGCAACAAAACTTTCTGGTATCCGGATGCTCAAGAAAATCGTCGTCATTAACAGCAAGGGGGGCTGCGGCAAGACCACCTTGTCAACCAACCTGGCCGGCTATTATGCCGCGAGCGGCTATCCGGCCGCCCTGTTCGACTATGACCCGCAGGATTCAGCAGCCCGTTGGCTCAACCACCGGTCTGCGGAACTGCCGCCGATCCACGGCGTCGCCGCTGCGCACGCCCCTGCCGAAGGAATCACTCGCTCATTCCAGATGCGCCTGCCACCCGAGACGCAGCGTCTGGTGCTGGATACGCCCGCCTCACTGAAGCGCATGGAACTGATTGAGATCCTGCGGAACGCGGCGGCGATCATCGTGCCCATCCTGCCTTCCACAATCGACTCCCACGTCACGGCGAACTTTATTCAGGATCTGCGGGCCGAAATCCGCATCCATGCCCCTGCGGCGCCCGTGGCCATCGTGGCAAACCGGGTGCGCCGCAATACCCGCGCCTTTTGCGCCCTTCTGCATTTCCTGGAAGCCCGCGACATGACACCGGTGACCTGCCTGCGGGATTCCCAGAACTACATTCATGCGGCCGCCGAAGGCGTCGGCATCCACGAGCTGAAATACAATCTTACCCGGATCGACCGCGAACACTGGCAGCCGCTGATCGACTGGCTGGAAACACCGCATGGTCACGCCGGAATGGCGCCTGAAAAACAGCGTTTTACCGCCTGAGCGCCCGGCCCGCGGCATCAATCACCCTGTCGCACCAGGGCCGCCGCATCCCGCGGTTCCTCACAAAACCTGCCACATACCAGTTCGGCACGCAGGCCCGGAAAGGCGCTGATGATGGACATCAGCAGCGTCGCCAGATAGGGCATTGACTGGACCAGCAGCACGATAATCCACAACAGCGTATCCAGCGTATTCGAACCATACTGATATGCGATCGCGCCCGCAGCAGTCCACAGGGCAACCAGCATGAGTGTTTCCTCGCGCGCGCTTCCCAGCG
Organism: uncultured Gammaproteobacteria bacterium; assembly: GCA_963824045.1. Classification (GTDB taxonomy): domain Bacteria; phylum Pseudomonadota; class Gammaproteobacteria; order UBA9214; family UBA9214; genus UBA9214. The sequence goes on from CAWGNW010000015.1 coordinate 226,057, forward strand.
CCCGCTGCAGCGCCATGGCCTGTTCCATTTTCGGGGTACGCAGGAAGGGCATGTTACGCGTGAACAGGCCGAGCCACATCGCCCTGGCGATAGTGTGCGACAGCGCCAGCCCGGCAATCGCGGCCGCCAGCGTCTGGCGTGCCGTACCCACGATATGTGCACCCCGGTAGAGATAGGCCACCTTGGCAACCTTGAAGCAGAACAGCGCCAGCGGCAGTATCGAGAAGATTATCAGGGGCGGATCGAGTTGCAGCGGCTCGGCCACCATGGCAAACGACCAGCCGATGGCGGCCATGTTGAACAGCAGGTTCACACCATCCGCGATCCACGGCAGCCAGCCGGCAACAAAGTGGTAGCGCTGCCCAGCGCTCAGGCGGCTGCGCGCCAGACCCAGCAGGTCAGCCGCGTGGCGGCGCATGATCTGCATGGCGCCATAGGCCCAGCGAAAACGCTGGTTCTTGTAATCCGCAAAGCCATCCGGCATCACACCACGGCCGTAACTGCGCGGAATGTAGATGGCCTTGTGGCCGGCACGAAAAATCATCAGGCCGAGTTCTGCATCCTCGGTAATGCACCATTCGCTCCAGCCGCCGACTTCCTCCAGCGCGGTGCGACGCACCAGCGTCATGGTGCCATGCTGGATGATGGCATTGCGCTCGTTGCGGGTAACCATGCCGATGTAAAAGAAACCCCGGTATTCGGCATAGGACATCGCCTTGAAGGCATTGCCGCCGCCATCCCGGTAATCCTGGGGTGCCTGCACGATGGCAATGCCGGGGCGTGTGAACTGTGGCGCCAGATCGCGCAGCCAGTCCGGCTCCACAATGTAATCACTGTCGATCACGCCAATAACCTCCGCCTCGGCTGCGGTCTGTCTGCAGGGCGTAATTGAGAGCGCCTGACTTGTATCCCGCCAGCGGATCCACATGGAAAAACCTGAACCGCTCGCCAAGCACGCGGCAATGCGCCTCAACCGGCTGCCACATCGCGGGGTCGCGGGTATTGTTGTCGATCACGACAACCTCGTAGCGGGGGTAGTCCAGCCTGGCCAGCGCGTCCAGCGTCTCGATCAGCATGTCCGGCGGTTCATTGTGCGCAGGCACATGGATGGAAACCATCGGCAGGTCCGAATCGGCTACCGGTAGCGCCGTAAAGAGGCGCCTGCGCTCCTTGAACCACAGTGCTTCCGCCCACTCGTGGGCCTCTATCAGCACAACGATGATGACACCGGTCATACCGACCAGCATCAGCACTCCGACGATAATGGCATTCAGTGACAGGTACTGGTCTATATAGTCATAGACAATCCAGACCACCGCCGTCGCAAGTGCATAGGCAATCACTGCCAGAAAACTGCGCCCGTGGTGTGTCAGTGTCTTCGCATCGATCAGCAGCAGTGCAAACGTGATCAGCGCGATACCAACGGAGATTGCCGCCAGTACGCGCCACTCGGGAATGCCGACGATGGGTTCGGAGAAGGCAAACTTGGGTTGGCGCATCGCATCAAACACGCCCCAGTATGCACCCACCGCACCTTCAACCTGTTCTTTCCATGGCTGGTCGAATGCTTCCATCACGTAATAGATATAGCGTTCCGCCTCGGCCTTCTGCAGAAAACGCCGCAGGAATATGGCTTCGTTTGCCTCTGACGCCACTGCGCCCTGCCGCGTACGCCCGTGACTGGGCCAGCCGACTTCTGTTATGACGATCGGCTTGCCAGGATAGCGCTGCTTGAGTTCATCCAGCCGGTTGACTACGTAATCGACTGCATGACTGATGGGTATCCCTTCCCAGTAAGGCAGCATGTGGACGGCAATAAAGTCGACATGCGATACCAGTTCCGGGTACTTCAGCCAGATATGCCAGGGTTCAGCCGTACTCACCGGCATGCTGACCCTGTCGCGGACATAGTCGATATATTCGATGACTTTTTTGACCGGCAGGTCACGGCGCAATATGGCCTCGTTACCCACGATCACCCGCACCACGTTGCGGCGGTTTTTGTTGGCAACCTCGATCAGGCGCGACACCTCCCCGTCATTTTTCTCCAGACGTTTGTCTATCCAGGCACCCAGCGCCACGTTGAGCCCGTACTTGCGTGCCAGCACAGGCACCTCGGGTTGCGCACCTTCCATCGAGTAAATGCGCACGGCATGGGTTTTCCCTGCCAGCAATGCCAGGTCTTCATCAATTTCTGCGGCGCTTGGGAAGTTTTCGGCCAGCGGGTCGTTATGGGCACGCATGGGGGAGAAAGAAAAGCCCTGGATGACATCCGGCCATGCCGGCTCTGTCTCGGGCTGGTTGACCAGCGCCCAGAAACTGAAGGTGATGGCTGCGATGGCAACGGCAATAATGATGTTGATTCGGATCATGCGGAGCGGCTTGTTGGCGGAATCAGCCGCCTTTCTCACAGCAAAACAGGTGTTTGCCCTCCCGGGTTACGGCCTGGCAGCCTTTCCATGCAGTATGGGCATGGCGTGCAATCCGGGGTTGCAGCGGGTAGCGCAGAGAACTGGCGCAGCCTGACACCTGGTTGCCGGCTGCGTCCGCCCGCCCGGGTCCCTCAGGACCCGGGCAGGCGGCATAATACTACCGGTCGGATTGTCAGCGTGTCGGTTCTGCCGCAGTTGAAGACCGAAACACCGGCGCAGGTTTCAAATCAGCCGGCATCTGCGAGCAATAGATGTACGGCGAGGTGCCTTCCGTGCTCACGTAGGTGACCAGGCACTCCATGCGATTCGCCAGGTCGGAAATCTTGCGCACAATCAGGTCACCCTCCCTGAACTCGCTGCTCTGCATCATACCGCCCTGGCCGTCGGGCAGGCTGTTATAGCAGGTAAGCGCGGGAGAAGTACCGAGTGCGCTTACGTAGCCGACGAGACAGGTCTTGGTACTGTCGGCATCGATCACCCGGTAAACATCCAGGTCACCCTCGCTCAGGTGTCCATTGCGCACCATGTCATCCTTGCCGGCCTGCCGACTCTTGTAGCAATCAATGGAGGGCGAGGTCCCTTCGGTACTCACGTAGGCCACCAGGCACGACATGTCGTTGACCGTATCCTTGATTTTGCGGACAACCAGCTGGCCTTCCTTGAAATGGCCGACCTGACTGACGTTGGATGCATATCCGGACACGGCATCATAACAACTGATGACGGGGCTGGTACCGGTCGTGCGAATATAGAAGGCCAGACATATCTTGTGGCTTTCCAGGTCCGTGACGGTACGCACGATCAGGTCGCTCTCGCGCAATTTGCCGGTCTGCACCAGCAAGGTTGATTGATAGGCCTCGGCAAGGCACACAATCGGCAGGCTAATTAACAGAAAAATGATGAACTTCTTCATGTTTTCCCCTCAAGGTCTTGTTATTGACATGCTGACCCAGCGAGCAACTGCTTCACTGCGTCAAACTACCCTGCCGTGCGGCCGGTCAGATGCTGCAATTACAAGCCTCCTGGGGCTGAAAAAGGGCAGATTGTTCAGACTGCCCCCGGGAACCCCTGACCGCCACTGCGTTTTATAAGATTATCATGCAATACAGTTGTAAATCATACAATATGGTTGTATATATTACTGTATTACTGTCACTTTACATAGAAAACTGACAAGGCTAATTATCGCCGGACAAGGGGAAAGCGCAGTCAATTCAGCGCGTTCACCCGCTGTCATGAAGAGTAAAGCCTGGCTTGTCCGGTGTCGTGATCACTTTTTGCAGGATAATAAGCGGAGGTAGCCGTACCATGAATCGCAAGAAAATGCACATCGCAGTCTCATCAACAGCCGTGGCGACCGTCCTGCTCGCGGCGACAAGTGTCGCTCATGCATTCAACATGGGCAACATGTTCAATCCCGGCGATTGGTTTGACAATGACGACGACGACTATTATCGGCATGGTCGGCATTACGGCCGCGGTTATGGATATGGTTATGGTGGCCCCTGGGGTCCCTACGGCCCCTACGGTCCCTATGGATACGGTGGATACCCGGGCTACGGACAACCGAGCACCATCGTCGTCAACCCGGGAGGCAACTCCAAGGCCCCGCCGCCACCACGGCTGCCGGAATAAAGCCCCGCACAGGTCAGTATTGAAAATACCAGGGCCGCGCATCCGGGTTACCTCCGTGATGCGCGGCCTTTTCATTCACAGTGATGTAGCCGGGACGTCTCCCGCCCCGCCGCCACACACCAGGTCAGGACCCGTTTAAAACACCTGCCCGGCAATCCCTGTCTGCGTGATTCCGCCCCGTGACGCGGACATCCTATCCGGCGAACTTGCCGCTGCGAACCCGTTCGACTTCCATGATCTCCAGTTCCCGCGAACCTGACACAATCACGTTCTCGTCAAGCGCAAAATCAAGGGAGGAATCCAGTCGCTCGTAGGGAACGGCATTCAGGATAACCTTGATCGCGTTCAGCCGCGCCAGGTGCTTGTCGTTGGAACGCACCACTGTCCATGGCGCATCGATGGTATGGGTGCGTTTCAGCATCTCGTATTTCACGGTGGTGAAATCGTCCCACCTGTCCTGTGCCTGAACGTCGACCTCGCTGAGTTTCCACTGCCGCAGCGGATCGGTCTTGCGCCGTTCGAACCGCCGGTCCTGCTCATCCTTGGTAACGCTGAAATACAGCTTGACCAGGATAGTGTCCTGCCTGACCAGGTCGCGTTCGAATCCCACCACGCCCCGCATGAAATCGTAATATTCCTTCTCGGTGCAAAAACTGAACACCCGTTCGACCATCGCGCGGTTATACCAGCTGCGATCGAACAGCACGGTTTCACCGGCCCGGGGAAACCGGGAAACATATTTCTGGTAGTACCACTGGGTTTTCTGTTCCTCGGTGGGTTTGCCGAGGGCAACGATACGGTAGTGCTTCTCGTTCATATAGCGCGTTACCCGCCGGATTGTTCCACCCTTGCCCGCGGCATCCCGGCCCTCAAACAGGATAATCATGCGGCGGCGGTGCTCCTCCAGGTAACGCTGCACCTGCAGCAGCTCTGCCTGAAAAGGCTTCAATCCCTCTTCCCGGCGATAACGTCGCAGCGCCTTTCTGTTGGTTTTCTTCAGACGTGCGACATCCTCCAGCAGTTCTTCATGCTGTCGGGTATAATCCTGCAAGCTGATTGTCTTGCCATTCACGGTGATGCTCTCCGGGTTTTGCATTTGGTTCACTCGTCTATTCTCCTGCTGTTCACATTGCTGCGACCCTGTGAATGACCGGGCACTTCTATTACCAGAAGTCACGAAATCGCTAATATTATCGCATTGCACGATGTATCTTTTTGACTTCGCTCAAGACAGGGCCAGGTAACCGGTAAAGTCCACACCCCGCCTGCACGACGACAACCAGGCAGCAGCCACACCCCGGGACTGTCGAGCTTGGCGGCAAACGCTACCGGGATTAGTATTGCCAGTTGTAATGACCTGCCCTGACGGAGATTCCCATGAGTGATGCCCTGAACTACCTGATTGCTGCACGCCCCGAGGCAATCACCGCCTATTTCAAGTTTTTCAAGGAAGCCGGCAAGCATCTCGACATCCGGACCCGTGACCTGATATCGGTTATCACCAAGGTGGATGCCCAGACCGAAAGCGGTTTCCGCCAGTACCTGACACGCGCACTGCGCAACGGCGCCCACCCGAATGAAGTCATCGACGCCCTGCTGAGTGCGCTGCCTGCCCTGGGTTTCGCGAAGATCGTCTGGGCCACCGAGATCCTGCTGGAGATGGATATTCCGGAATTCAGGCCCGAAAACCTGTTTGCCGAACCGGACTGGCACAAGGTCGGCCCGCTGGCTGACATGGCGATGAACGAAATCACTTACCTCGAGTGCGATGGTCGCAATCTGTACATCTACCGCGACAGTGACACCCTGCGTGTTTACGACAGCCGCTGCCCGCATCAGGTGACCAATATTCCGCACCTGGCGCTGGAAGGATCCCGCCTGACCTGCCCGAAGCACAAGTGGGCTTTCGACATCACCAGCGGGGAGTGCGTGGAAATCGGCAACCGGCCGCTGAAGGAGTTCGAGCACAAGATCGAGGGGAATAACCTGCTGGCCTTCTGGTAGACACCGACAGCCTGCAGGGCAGGGCATCGCACCGCAATCCGCTTAACGCAGGGCAGTTCCCCGCGCCCGCGATGATCACCCGCCCCGGCAGGCGGGCCAACCCGGCCTCGTCATACCTGACTGACAACTCCTTCAGGCCTCATTCCGGATATGCGTGGATATACAGCGCTCCCCCTTTTCTGCCCATGCAAACCCCTTGTCTGCTGTATCAGCCTGCGCGGCCGGTCAGATGATACGCACAGCCACAGTGCAGTCACACCAGATCCGCACCATGTGCTGGCAAAAAATCCCGCCCATCTCCCGCAGATAATGATGAATATGATTCAGATACAGTGGGTTAGAGATTCATCACAATGTGGAACAGTGATTGCTTGTATGTCAGCAGGTCTTCATCGGCAACACCACGGAGGAAAGATTGTATGAAGACGCCATGGGTATTCAAGGCGGATGCACGCCGCGCATTGCTGTACGGGCTGATGATTCTCTTCGCTGCCCTCACACCCCCCTTTATCCTGCTGGTAAACAGGTTGCTGTAGCCATCCCGCAGCACACCCTTTACCCTCCATGCAGACGCTGATCCGGGTCCGCGGGTCCGGACGTCACGCCGCTGCCTGCACAGCTTGGGGAACAGCCTATAATGACGACCTGTCACGATCACGGGTCCCAGCATGGACATTCCAGCCGATCTCCTCCCCGATTTCAGCCTCTGGATTGCCGCATTGATTTACGCGACCCTGCTGGCGGCCGCGGGTCTCACCGCACCCTGGGAAAAGCTCCTCGACAAGGAAGGCTCGAACATCTTCTTCGGTGCCGTGGCATTTATTGCGGTCGTATGGATCCTGCGCGCAGGTATCGAACCGGGGCACAACTATCACCTGCTCGGCACGACCGCGTTATGCCTGATGTTTGACTGGCAGTTCGCGCTTTTCGCCGTGAGTCTGGTACTGCTGATAACCACCTGGCAGGGGCCGGCTGGCTGGGGAGCCTTCGCCGTCAATGCCCTGGTCATGGGAGCCGTTCCGGTCCTGTTTACCCGGAGCATGTTGTACACCTGCCAGCGCTGGCTGCCGCACAATTTCTTTATTTATGTTTTTATCAATGCCTTCCTGACCGGTGCACTTGCAATGCTGCTGTGCGGTTTTGCCGCCAGCACGGTGCTGGCGCTTGCCCCGGCAGGCCGGTTGTCGGACAGCAGTTACCTGCAGGTCATCCCCCTGCTGATGTTTGGCGAGGCATTCCTCAACGGCATGATCATGATCCTGTTGGTTGCCTACAAACCCGGCTGGGTCGCCACCTTTCACGACCGCTGGTATCTTGATGGAAAGTAAGCGCTGGCCGGTGCACAACCTGACGAATCATGCCGAAGGAAGGCGCTTGTGCCGATCGGTTATGCCTAAACACCTGCGGGAGCGGTCATCTGATCGCGACCTGCTTGCTATTCACTGGTCCGTCCCGGCTGCTGCACCAAACAGGGACTGGAAAAACGCCTGCATCTCCGCCCAGGAATCGGCATCCGCCTCTGCATTGTAGGCCAGCGGCAAACCAAACTTTTCGCCATTCGCATCCGCAGCCGGGTTGGTGAACGAGTGCTTCGCGCCGGGATAATTGATAAAGGTGTAGTCGGCACCGGCAGCATCCATTGCCGCCTTGAAGTCCGCAATCTGCCCGGCTGTCACGAAGGGATCATCGGCGCCGTTGGCGACCAGTATTCTTGCCTTGACCGTGCCGGGAGCAGGCGTGCCGATGCCCCCGAGGGTGCCGTGAAAACTCACCACCCCATCGATGTCCGCACCGGAGCTTGCCATCGCCAGCACCACACCACCGCCGAAACAGTAGCCAATGGCTGCATTCTTTGTCGGATCGACATCCGGTTGCGAATTCAGGAAGTCCCGCGCCGCCTCGAAGCGCGCCTGCATCAGCGGCAGGTTGCTGCGAACCGCGCTGGCGAACTTGCCGGCGTCGTCGGGATGATCCGCGGTCCTGCCGTCACCGTACATGTCGACCGCCAGCGCAACATAGCCCAGTTCCGCCAGCTGCCGGGCGCGGTCGTGCGCGTATTCATTGTTGCCCCACCATTCGTGCACCACCAGGATACCGGGGCGTTTACCCTTTATGGCGGTGTCCCGGGCCAGGTAGCCCTTGAGCGTGGTATCGCCAGCCTGGTAGCTGACAGCCTCACCGACAACCGCCGCCTGTGCGGATATGCTGGCGGCCAGTAACAACGAGATCAGGATATTTCGCAACATGGTGGCTCTCCGGATATGTGGGCCCGCGAGGCGGGCATTGATATATTAAATCAATCCCAGGAGCCTGTCGGACTTAGGATGATTCTACTGTGGCGGTGGGAGAGCGGCCCAAATCGCCCCGATTTCTCGTTGCGCAGGATCCACTATGCGCCTCGAAATCGTGACAATTTGTTCTCACTCTCCCATCCGCCTCGCTACGAACCCCTAAGTCCGACAGGCTCCTAGAATTCAAACTCTAACAACATGCGCCAGGTCAGATCCGGCGTCGTACTGTCAACCCCGAACATGGGGCCGAGTTCCCACTTCAGCCTTTGCTGCCCGACCCGGGCCATACCCAGTGCGACCGGCCCGACCGCGTTCAGGTCATCGCCCTTGTAATATTCAATGGCCGGTTCCAGGTACTCACGGAACCGCCAGCGCCACTGCAGTGCCGCATAGGTCTCGAGCTCGTTGTTGATTCCGCCGCCGTACTCGTAGATCAAATGCAGGTTGGCCGTCAGGCTGGTAGGACCAAACTCCTTTTCCACCAGGCCGGCCATGGCAAACTCCGTGATATTATCCGCGGTATCCCGCTCGACCTCGAACAGCGCACCCCAGTCGGCCCAGTACTCGCCCTGCTCGGTCAACTGCCACAACCCTTCCATCTCGAATCCGCTGACCTTCAGTGACTCGCCGTTGTCCTTCTGGGCAATCACATAAGCTTCCACAAACCAGCGCTCCAGTGGACTGAAACCGTAGGCAAGCCAGTATTTCTGGTCCTTGTACTTGGCGTGGTCGGAATCATCGGTCACGTTGGCACGCAACTCGATCTCCCGCTCCAGCGGTGCGACATAAGGGTGATAGACACGGCCAATCTGGGCATCGGCGGCGACGGGTCCGCTGTTCATCAGCAGCACCAGGAGGCACGCCGGCCACCGCCGGATATAGCCCCTCAATGCACACCTCGCACAGCCGGTATCTCGCGCAGCCGGCGGCCGATAGCGATCACCAGTATAAAGACCACCAGGGTGACAGCGTAAAAAACAAGCTGTTTCAGGGTGGGCGTCGCCTCGTAGCCCAGCGAGGCATAGAGCAGCTGCCCGGTGACCGAAGTCTCTGAAATCCAGGCGGAGGAATCCCAAACCGGCAGCTGCGACTCCACCAGCCCGCCCTGCATCAGGTAGACGACCGCCTGCGAGGCCATGCCTGAAGCCACCAGCGCCAGCAGCAGCAGGGGTACAGGCACCGCGAGGCGCGCCGGCAGGTTGATCAGGACATAGTAAATCAGCACACCGAGACTGATGCCGATGCCCGCGCCGATAGCACTGCCCACCAGTACCGGCAGTATTTCCGCCGGGTCGGCTGTAAAGCCATAGATAAAAATGATGATTTCAGTTCCCTCCCGCGTGATGGCCAGAGCCACGACCAGACTACTCACTACAAGCAGCAGCAGTCTCATCCGTCCGTTACCCGCCCCCGCGGCCCGCCGGTCGAGACCGGCACCAAAGACTATCAGCAGCAGCACAATGGCGACAAGGAATGCGGCGTTGAACACCTCCTGGCCCACCCCGTCGAAACTTTCCGAAATAACGTCCACAAGCAGGGTTGCACTCACAGCGCCCGCGATACCCAGCAGGAATCCGGCGATAATGCCCCGGTACGACAGTCCCGTCAGCCGGGTGCTGCTGACCAGCAGACTCAGCACCAGTGCCGCTTCCAGCACCTCGCGCAAAATGATGATGACAGCACTCAGTGTCATGGCTTTACTCCGCGATGATGACGCCTTGCGCCGTCTCCGGGTGAAACTCGCCGAAATACGGGTATTCACCCGGATGCAGGGGACCGATGAAAATGGTTGCCTTACGCTTGCCCATGATGACTTTCTCGCGGTTCAACTCGAAGCTCTCGAATTCCTCGGGTGTGCCGTCCTGGTTGATGACCTGCAGCTTGATCTTCTGACCGACAGGGACCCGCACTTCGGCCGGGTAGAACAGGTGTTCGCGGATCTCGATCTGGTAAACCGGCACGTCGGCATACGCAGCCGCGCCCCAGCCTGCAAGCCACAGAGCTGTGCCAGCCAGTCGGAGCAGCATGTTCATCCTGTGCATTCTACCTGTCCCTGTCAGCCCGGCCGACTAACCCGGGGAAAGATCACATCGGCCTTCAGGCCGCTGCCGAAACGTGAAGGACCGAGTTCGATTTCTGCCCCGTGCAGTGCCACGATGCGCTGCACAATGGAAAGTCCCAGACCACAGCCGGTCACACCGGAATTATGCCGGTCTCCCCCGACCCGGTAAAAACGCTCGAATACCCGCTGGTATTCGCTTTCCGGGATTCCCGGTCCGGAATCCATAACGTACAGGTGCACCCTGTCAGCAAGCCGGTACACCCCAACCTCGATCTTTCCCGAGACTGGCGTGTATTTTATGGCATTACTCACCAGATTGAGTACCAGCATCTCGATCCCGAAGCGGTCGCCGCGGATCTCCGTGGCGGCACCCTCAAGCTGTATCTCCTGGTGCTTCGCCTCAACCTGCGGGTAAAGGTCTGCAATCACCTGCTGCGCGAGCCCGTACAGGTCCAGCAGAACGAAATTTGCCATGTACTGGTCCGGCGCCACGCGGTTGAGCACCAGCGTTTGTTCCACCAGGTGGCTGAGACGATCGACCCCTTCGTGAAGACTCTGCACCGAGTGCCCGGGCTCGTCGGGTTCGTACACAAGGTTCTGCAGATGCACGCGGATAGCGGCAATCGGCGTGCGCAGCTCATGCGCGGCATCGGCGGCAAAGCGTTTTTCGCGCTGGAACGAGGCCTCCAGGCGGCGCAGCAGATCATTCGCCGAGTTGGCCAGCTCCTCCAGTTCGCGCGGTACACCCCGCAGCTCGATCGCCATAAGGCCACCGGCCCCCCGGCTCTCCAGTTCCGTTGCCAGCCGGGATATCGGGCGCAGGCCGCGACTTACTACCCCCCAGATGATCAGCGCCAGCACCGGCAGGCCCAGCACGATAGGCGTCAGCACCGCGATCACAACCCTGTCGGCAATCTTGTAGCGCAGGTCGTCGCGCTCGGCCAGCAGCAGCCACAGGCCGCTGGCCACATCCGGGAACACCAGCGCCCGCCAGCGATAGCCGCGAAAATTCATCTCCTGGAAGCCCGCCGCGGATTCCAGCAGGGGGGTCTCCGGCGTACCCGCGGAACGCAGCACGCAGAGCCGCTCCGCACCGCCCCAGACCTGGTAGAGCAGGCTGGATTTGACTCCTGCCGGGAAGGGAATAACGGCTGTGTCCGGTACGGTGTCGACAGCGTGTTGCGTGCGCACGTAATGCCCCAGCAGTTCGGCCTTCTGCAGCAACTGGTCGTCGAACAGCGCCTGCAGCTCATCCATGCTGCTCTGATAACCGCGCAGGGAGGCGACGAAGATCACCAGCGTAATGCTCGACAGCAGCGCAGCGACCAGGAATACGCGTATCGAGCTCACGATTTGCGGATGGTATAGCCTATACCGCGCACTGTCTGGATCAGGTCGGTGGCCAGCTTCTTGCGGAGGTTGTGGATGTGCACCTCGACGGTGTTGCTGCCGACTTCCTCGCCCCAGCTGTAGAGCTTCGACTCCAGCGCCTGGCGCGTCTGGATGCTGCCGGCCGCTTCCATCAGTGCCTTCAGCAGCATGTATTCGCGTCTCGAAAGGGATACCTCGTTGCCCGCCACGGTCACCCGGTGTGCGGCAGTATCCAGCAGCACCGTGCCATTGCGTATCTCGGACTGCTTATCCATACCAAGACGCCGCTCCAGCGCCCGCAGGCGGGCCGACAGCTCCTGGATGTCAAACGGTTTGGCCAGATAGTCGTCAGCCCCCTTGTCGAGACCGGCCACCTTGTCGGACGTCGAGTCGCGGGCAGTCAGTATCAGCACCGGCATCTGCAAGCCCTTGCCGCGCAACCAGGCCAGCAGTTCCAGTCCGTCCATGTCAGGCAGACCCAGGTCCAGCACCAGCACGTCCGGCGCTTCCGCCACCAGGCTGGTTTGAGCCGCGCGCCCGTCACTGAGCCAGTTGACTGCGAAGCCATCCCGTTTCAGCGCCCTGACGATGCCGTCCGCCAGCAGCGAATCATCCTCGACCAACATAATCTGCATAGCTTGAATCCATCCCCGGGTGATGCTGCCGGCTAATATACCACCTGGTCTCCCGACTGCATGGCTTCCGGGGCATACAGGTAAACCTACAGGGCCGTTGTCGCGGTGAGTACCGCGTGGCGCTGCTCGTCCCCCCGCCGCGGAGTCTGGCTGCCCCAGCTGCCGTCATCCTGCTGACCTGCCATGATCGCCAGCACCGCGTCCCGGTAATTCCCGGTCAGCGGCTCGTGCAGCAGGCGGGCACTCATCAGCAATTCAGCCGTGAGGTCGAAATTGCCTGCGGCAGCGGCCCAGGCCACGGCTTCGCCAGGGTGGTGAACCACGGCTTCGCGGCGCTGCGCCAGCCATGGCGGTGCAGACTGACGTCCGAAATCCGTGAGCGCGACGATCTCGTAGACCAGGGCATAGAGCTCGAGGGCGGCGACGCTGCGTACCTGCACAGGGACATCCTCTGGCGGTAGTTTCGCTGCCCTGCCCAATGTGCTCGATCCGGCTGATCGCCAGCACCTCCGGCAGGGAAATCCCCGGGTCCACGCCAACAGCATGTCGGGCAGGCCGTCACCGGCTACCGCTGCCGGGTGCTGCGCGAGCCACCCGGTGCCGCGCGCGATAACCGCATCGATGTCTGCACCCGTCGGCAGCACAGCAGCAGGATTTTTGTCACCGGCATGCACCGGCAGCACCATGACAGCCAGGGAGAACAGCAGATGCCGCATGGCTTTCATGCCGCTGCCGCGTGTAAACACACAAACCCGATACCGGACTCTCTCCAGAGACGCCGCCATTTCGTCGCAACTCCCGTCCCGATTGATCTATATCAAGAAAACGTAACGCAACTGTGCCGGCTTACCCGGCATCCTTGGCACGCCATCGGACTGCGTGTACTGTTTAGTCACAAACTATCATAAACACCAGGGACAAGGTCTCCGCCAACACCTGCAATGCTGGTCCAACGGATAATCAATCGCTATGCTGCTTACTTCAGGGGGTGGTGCCAGGCCTTTGGAGAACACGAAAGCATTCCCGGGGAAGAGAACAGCATAAGCTGGCTGCTGTCGGAGCACCAGGTCGGCTTCATCATGCCGCAGCAGGTGACCAAACCGCTCTACCGTGAAATGCTGTGGCAAAATCCGACACCAACGCTTGTCATCAACCGCAAGCACTTCGAGGTCGGGGCGCTGCGTATTCCACTCACCGGCTGGTATGACACGCGCGGGCTGGAAGCCGTTGAAAATATGCTCCGGACCGGCAGCGCCTTCCACTTCTTCCTGACCTCGCACTTCATGTACGGCACCGGCACACGCATCCTCACGCTTTCAACCAGGAAACCCCTTGCCATCATCTACAAGGAAATCGGCAAGATGTACATCAGGATGGATTGAACAAGCAGGTCACACTCAGGAGGAAGGCGTCGCCCCAAGCTCCACATACAGCCCGCCCGGATCAAGCTTCTCGATCAGCCGGGTCCAGAGAGATGACGGACGGGTGCTGAATATGGTTGCCGGGTCAGCGTCCACAACAAACCAGTTGCCACGCTCGATCTCCTGCTGCAACTGCCCGGCGACCCAGCCCACGTGCCCCATGTAAAAACGCAGCGCATCCGCCGGCTTCTTCTCGGCAAGCAGGCGATCGAGCACGCGGCGGTCCTGGCTGAAGAAAACATCGTCGGCGACCAGTTGCACCAGCGGGTTTTCCTTATCACTGCGGATCAGCATGGTGATTATCGAGTGCTTGACCGGGCCGCCAAAATAGATGGCGTAGTCATCACTCTCCTCGACATCGCTCACCGCATCCGCGAGCCGGAATTCACTGGGGCGATTGACGACCAGGCCAAGTGTGCCCTGATCGTTATGCATCACGAGATAAATCACCGCGCGGGTGAAGTGGGGGTCCGTCAGGTTGCGGCTGGATACCAGGAACCGGCCGGGCGCCGGCACCTGCTGCCGTACCACGGGTACGGCGGTTTGCAGCATTTCTCCCTGCCCGGACCAGCCTCCCCCGGCGCTTGCAATACCCGCAAGCAGCAGGACAAAAACAGGGATTATCAATAACCTGACTCGATGCATGGCCGTCACCAACCTTGCCTTCCCGAAACATGGCCTCACTACTCAGTGTAGACCGTTATCCGGAAGCGGTGAATGTTGCCACGGGCGTTGCCGCGCAGCGGCATGGTGTCAAACCGGCAAGAGACGCACCCGCTACAGCAACGGCGCAGCGAGATGGGCCACGTTTTCCAGCAGGCGCCGGGAAAATGGGCGCTGCCGCCACACGGATGGGTCAAGCAGGTCAGAATCCCGGATATACCCGGCCTGCAGTTCGCGGATCTGCGTGGTGACTTCGCGGTTGTAGATCATCAGGGAGATTTCGAAGTTGAGCCACAGGCTGCGCATGTCGAGGTTGACGGAACCGAACAGGCAGAACTCCCCGTCGACGGTGACGGACTTGGTATGCAGCAGGCCGCCCCTGAACGCGGCAATCGTGATGCCCGCCTCCAGCAGATCCTCGAATACCGCGCGGCTGGCATAATCCGCCAGCCTGGAATTGTTCTTTTCCGGCAGCACAACAGTAACCGCAACGCCGCGATGCGCGGCCGAGATCAGTGCGGTGAGCAGCGAATCGTCCGGAACAAAATAGGGCGTGGTGACAATCAGCTCGCGCCTTGCCGCATAGAACGTCGACAGCAACAGTTGCAATATCGCCAGCGGCTTGCGCGCAGGACCCGAAGGCATTGCCTGCAGCACCACCGGTCCCTGCTCCTCGACAGGTGCTACGTCGTGACACTCCTCCAGCCCGGCGAGGCTGACGCCGGTGACCACCTCCCAGTCCTGCAGGAAGATTCCGCCCAGTGCCTCAACGGCGGGTCCCTCGATGCGGAGCATTGCGTCAATCCACTGCCCGACGCCTTCATCCTGCTTGAAGTGGCGCGGATCGACCAGGTTCTGACTGCCGGTGTAGCTGATTTTGCCGTCGATAACCGCGATCTTGCGGTGGTTGCGCAGATCGGCTCGGGAGAACAGGGTCGAGAAGATCCCCACGGGCAGGGAAACACCCATACGCACACCGGCATTCCTGAGCTTTCCGGGCATATCACCCTTGAGAAACGCCTTGCTGCCCAGCGCGTCGACCAGTACCCGGCAGACAACCCCGCGGCGCGCGGCGTTGATGACAGCATCCGCCAGTTCATCAGCCAGCCCGCCCGGGTACCAGATATAGAATTCCAGGTGGCATGTCGACCGGCACTGCCTGATGTCGTCAATAATCGAGCGGAAGATGGACTCATAATCGGTCAGCAACCGAACCCGGTTACCCTGCAGGGCAGGAAACCCGAACACCGTTTCCGCCTGGCGACGCAGCGGCAAGACATCGGGACTCATCCCCGACCTGTCCACGGCCGGGCACGTGCACAGCGATCGCTGCCACTGCCCGTACAGTTCCCGGATACCATTGAATCGCCTGACGTACTGGCTGCTGATACGGTTTTCACCGACAAACAGGTAGAACAGCACACCCAGGAGCGGAATGCTGAGAATGATGGCAATCCATGCCAGCAGCACACCGACGGGACGCCGGCGCATGATGACCCGCAACGAGAGACCGATAACCAGGGTCCAGTGCAGCGTCAGCGCGACAATTGCGTATAGCTGGAGTTCTTCCTGCGACATTTCGGGTCTCGCCGTATCAGAGCGGCATCAGGTTCAAGGTGGCTGGATTATACCTGTAGCGGCAATTACAAAGGCAGGTCCGCGTCCCGGTCAGGGTGAGACTGGATCAGCCCCTGGTCAGCGCTTCCCGGACGATCCTTTCTCCACCAGTCACATCGTCCATGCTCCCCGTTTCATTTGGCGCAAACAGCAGGGATTCCCGCTGCTCTCGCGTGGAGTGCGGATAGACATACCGGATCAGGGTATTCGTTTTGTTGTTGATACAGGCATCACATATGAATGGGTATGCTTTCCTGCCAGGCTATCCATTTCCCGGCATCCCCGCATCCATTTCCCGGTATCCGCATGCGATGCCGGATCATAGCCATCCCATATCTCGCTGTGTTTTCCATACCAGCCTGCCCACCGGGAGGTTATTCAGGGATTTACAGGCGCGGACTCAGGTCTCACCGCCAGGGCGCACCCGATTCCTGTTTTGCAGCCAAAAGACCGTTTAACCGTCACTTGTTGAAAACCGGTCTTCGATTGTTTCCGGAAACAGCGGTGGTAAAAAGCAGAGACAGGGTTCCCGCAAGCAGCACGACCACAGCCAGCACTGACAGTAGTGCAATTTTGATAATTTTCATGATATTACGGGGTCACGGGCAGCGCGGAAAAGGCGTTGCCGGGGTCATGAGCCTGTTTTCCAGGATATCGGCAGGGATCGGGACATGGCCCCATTGCGGTTGCCTAACCCGCCACATTCCGTTCCCTGTCTTTTTTCCTTCCGATCCGGTATGCATCGATCGTCCCGGCAATCCAGCAGACAACGACAAAAAACATGAGGGCATTGATCATGCCCCCCCCGGACCGGGCGGATTCCTCGGCGGCGGCATTCGATATGGCGGTTATATCGATGGCATCGCCCTGCAGTTCGATCTGTTCCAGGATATCCAGCGCCTGTTGCACGGTATCCACCACAATCACGGCGAGGCTGAGCAATACCGCAAGCATGAGGACTGCCCCACGCCTGTATTGCCTGAGTACAAGCTGGCCCAGGCCCGGGAATACCAGGCCTGACAGCAAGGCTCCCTTGATCGCGTTTTTCATTTACAGCTTCTCCGGTGATGGAACCAGCTGTCGAATGCGCATGCCATCCGGGGCGCGCATCAGGCAGACAGTTTTTCGGCAAGGGAACGCAGCAGGCCTGCCCCGTCGCCCTGCCAGGCACTGCCGTGCATGCATGCGAGCGTTGCGGGATTTGTCGCCGCAAGCTTCTCAAGCAGCGTGCGCGCATTCTTCGTGTGCGAAAAGTAATCCATCCGCTGGCGAAACACCTCGCTCGGCCCGAGGATATCAGACTCCGTGACGGGTGGCAGGTCTACCCCCCCCTGCGTAAACAGGTCACCGCAGAGCAGGGTCGCGGTGTACTCTTCGGTCAGAAAACCGCATTCCCACGCGTGCGGCAGATGCGGTGCATCGATCCAGCGCACGGAGTGCCTTCCCAGCGGGAGCACCTCGCCGTCGGCAAGGGCGCGTGGACTTCGGTCTGCGAGATCCTCGATGGACACCATGGCCGCGACCGTGCCGCAGAGCGGTACGGCAAGCGGGGCGACCGCAAGCCATTCGTTGAGTGACCCGCACTCATCCGATTCCACGTGGGAAAACCCGATGTACCGCAGCCGCTCGACCGGCAGCACACTCGCGACGGCCTCTCGCACGAGCGGAAACATCTTGCGCGGCCCGGTGTGGAACAGCAGGGGCTCGTCGCTTGCAATCAGGTACTGGTTGAAGGAGAAACCGGCCCCGTTTTCAAACACGACCGGGGTATTGATGCGATAAATCCCGTCGGACACTTCATGCACGTTCGTGCCCGACTGGCTGTTGGTAATAGTCATATAGCTTCCCCTGTGTGAAGTCCTTTCGGGACAGAAGCTCCCGGCTCTGCTGCGCGTCCCGTCCTGGTTAGAGTAAACATCTTTCCTTGCAATATATTCCTCTGGCAGGAGCGGTCTCTTTTGTGCCCGGTTTTCGGGTGCTGACCGCGATATCCTGCACCAAACACTCGCGCCGGATGATGGCGCTTGTGCCCGGCGGGAGAGTCACCCGGGGCGGAACCGGAACCACGCCACCGTGCAAATGCCCGGATAACCGAGTATAGGCATATCACCGCCTGCCCGCAGGGAGTTGCAAATAGTACCGCTGTCAGGGAGTTTTGTGTCCCTGCCCCAGCTTCCCGAGTGACTTCGCCATGTGGGTACGCGCCTGGTCCGCGTCCACCAGCACGGCGGTGAACGGGTAGTCGCTGGCCAGCACCGCCACCAGCTGGCTTGCCGCATTGACAAAGGCAGGCTCGTCGGAGAAATCCAGAAATTCGATAGCCGAGGACAGCGTCTCGTTCGACCGGACCGCTGCGGCCCGGACCTCGGGAGGTATGGTAATAATCTCGTCTCCCGGTTCCGAATCCAGCGACTGCAGCAGGCGGGCGATATTGACAACCGCGGGGGTGTCGGCTGTGCCATTCGGCACCAGATCCACCGGCGTGATAACCGCCTTCCCGGTGACCGGCTCTCCCAGGGTGATATCGCCGATGAAAAACCGGATCGTATTCCCGACCTCGTACCGGAATTCACCGTTGCTGCCGGTAATGCCGGCAAGTGACCCGGACTCATAGTACACACCCTCAACCGGTGCATCGACCAGGGTGCCGTCGCCGACAATGATTACCAGGCCGGCGTCAGCCTGCTTGTCCTCCGGATTGTCATTCCCGCCACCGGAACTGAAGAAAAATGAACACTGCGCACCGCCAAACAGGGGGATGGCGAGTAACGCCAGCACAAACATGGATCTGCGGGAAGTCATAGCCACACGTCGTATCGATAAGCACTATATTACCGGCAAGTAAAAACGGCCAACCCTGATATTAATTGTAGTCTGTTTTCTGGAGGTGGTCTGCGAGGCTTGATCAGATATTCAAACAAGCAGGTTCAGGCAAATCACAATTATTCCTGCTGGTCGCTGACCTCCTGCATTCCGGCAGGACCACCACGGGAAAAACGTGACCTGCCCGCGTTTATCCCCGGACCTGATCAAATTCCACCTGTGGAGATACCAGGCGAGCCGGATACGAATCCGCCAGTGACGGCACCGATGATGCCTGCCGCAATAGTTCCGAGAATCCCGAAACCGCCGCCTTTCATTAAATTTCCCGCAATCCACCCGGCAAGCGCGCCAATGGCGAGATACATCAAGAGTGAAGTGATTCCCATTCTTGCCTGCATCGGGACGGTTGTTAAAAGGGGCGGATACTTTTCCCGGAATATCCCGTGACATGTAGTTGTAGCCGGTACGTTGTATTTTTACACACTTCGTACCTGATTCATGCACACTGCCCGCCAGCACGGTCACGACCAGGCATCCGTTCCTGCAGAAGCAAATTTACGCAATGCAGGGTCAAGCGATGCAAGCCCTCGCCTTCGATACCTTATCAGTGCTCATTAACAACATACAGACTGCCGCAATAACACCGGGAAACAGAACGGTTGTGACCGAGTATCTTTCCAGCGCCATGATCACAATGAGATTCCTGGCGGCAAATATCCCGAAAAACAGCAGTGACTCCGAGTGCGGCAAGTAAAATGCCTTCCTGAACGTCGGCCCGAACCCGAGCACATCGACTGTCGTGAGAATAACAACGGCACATAACGGGTCGGAGGTGAAATACCAGAATGGCAATGACGACAGTGCCACCACAAGAAACAGCCAGTCTGTCCGGGTAATCGAGATATCCGCGCGCTTGAAATAGGACAGCAACGCAATAAATATTGTAACAAGCCCGGAAACACCGATTGGCCAGGCGCCAATACCGCCGCCGCCTTCAAGCTGCGCAAGAAATATCACGAACGTGGTCGTGCCCCATATAACCCAGGAAAATACGTGGGGCCGGACTACGCCCTTGATGATTGAACTGATATACGGAAAAAACGCAGTCAGGGTAAGCGCAATCGCAACCGCGCTCAGGAGCTGTTTATATAAAATCATGTAACACCGGAAACCGGGGTCTTGCCCTGTTCGATTCAGCGTTTCTTCAGCAACGACTGCTGCAGCCGCCTCGACTCAACTCTCCGGAACTCCAGCCAGATTCTGATTTATGTGACCGCGGTCACAGGTGCGGGGCAACGGAGTATCTATGCTGACTGTGACGCAGTTCTTATTGCATAGCAAGGGAGGGTAGAAACATGCACGCACTGAATAGCAGCTTATCTGGCCTGGCATTGATCACGCTGTCACTGTTTGCTCAAACGGCGCTGGCGCTGACACCCGACGGTGTAACTCCTGCCAACGAAGGGGTCTGTGACGAACTCATCGGAGGCACGCCCGGCCTGTACGGCCTGTGCGTTGCATTCTGCGAGGCCCAGGATTGTGAGGCCACGCTGGATGAGGCAACCGGTCAAATTGAGCTCGGATCGTCCTGTAAAACATCCAGTATCAAGCTTCTCGGAAAGTACAACAGTCGCAAGGGACCCGCTGACCCGGATATGCCTTGTGTGACGGTTGCTGCCAGCGAGTGCCAGTGCTGGACAGATACCGAACTCTATGGTCTGGGCTCGTTCAAGACTACCTACTGCAATGAGAGTCTGCCGTCCAACTGGGCGCTGGTGGGGTCCACCCTGGCTCCATGGCATGTGGAATTCGCCCAGGCCACGCCGACCCAGTGCCTCTACTACGGCAGCGATGCGAACGGCAAACTGGTGAACAGGTATCAATCACTGGACCCGGACAAGGCAGGGACATGTATTTCCTCTATCAAAACCGAGTGTTCGTATCGCGGATTCTAGTCCGCATATTGCAGCCAAAAACCGGGGCAGGTCCTGGTTTCAGCATATATACTGAAGCCAGGACCTGACCCGTTTTTTGTTTCCACCCGCGGCGGACGTACCTGGACACCACCACCCTCAGTTTCTGGTGTTATACCCTGTCAATCCTCTGCGTGGGCGTCTACAGCGCGCGCTACGGGCGCCCCGGTTCCGAGGATTTTTTTCTCGCCGAGCGCGGCATCGGTGCCTGGGTAGCCGCCCTTTCCGCCTCTGCCTCATCCGAGAGCGGCTGGGTCACCCTCGGACTGGTCGGAATGGCCTTCCAGACCGGCGTCGGTGCCCTGTGGATCATCCCCGGCACGGTGATCGCCTTTCTGTTCAACTGGGTGGTGCTGGCCAACCGCCTGCGTCAGCTTGCCGCAATGCGCCAGGCGATCACCATCCCTGATATCCTGGCGGGCCGCTTCAGCGGCCGGGCCGCCACAGTCATCCGGCTGCTTGCCATGCTGATCATCCTCAGCATGCTGAGCGCCTACGTGGCGGCGCAGTTCAACGCGACAGGCAAGATGTTCTCCGCGATGCTGGGCTGGTCCTACCGGGAAGGCGTCATCGCCGGCGCGGTGATCGTGCTCCTGTACACCGTCAGCGGCGGTTTCCGGGCCGTTGCCTGGACCGACGTCATCCAGGCACTGCTCATGGTCAGCGCTCTCGTAATCCTGCCGGCTGTCCTGCTGAACGAACTCGGCGGCCTGGAGACCGCCTGGCTGCGGCTTGCGAAACTGGAAGGCAGCGCGAGTCTCACAGACCCGGTCGCCGGCAAGGCCGGCATGGCACTGCTGGGCTTTTTCTCCGTATGGCTGGGCATTCCGCTCGGGTACAGCGGCCAGCCGCATCTGCTGGTCCGCTTCATGGCCACGCGCGATGCCACCGCCATCAGGCGCGGTGCGCTCATCTCGACCGTCTGGGTGTTCCTGCTGTTTTCCGGCGCGGTCCTGCTGGGAATCCTCGCCCGCGCCTACTACGGCGTCCTGGATGACCCGGAGACGATTCTGCCGCGGGTCGCTGCAGAACTGCTCCCCGGCGTCATCGGCGGCATGATGATCGCTGCGGTGCTGGCAGCCATCTGTTCGACGGCCGATTCGCAACTGCTGGTCAGCGCCGCGGCAATCAGTCATGACCTCTGTGTCCGCGTCCTCGGCTGGCACCCGGACAGCCGCACCATTCAGCTGTTCAATCGCCTGGCGGTGCTGGGTGTGGGTCTCGTCGCCATGCTGGTCGCCCTGGGCGAGGTACGGGTCATCTTCGATTTCGTGCTCTATGCCTGGGCCGGCCTCGGTGCGGCCTTCGGCCCGGCGCTGATCCTGATTCTGCTCGGGAAGCGCACCAGCGCCGCCGGGGTGTTCGCCGGCATGCTGGCGGGGTTCGTCACCGCCATCGTCTGGCGCCAGACACTGCATGATTATCTCTACGAACTGCTGCCGGCATTCCTGCTGGCATTCGGGACCATCCTGTGGGTGAGCCGGCTGTTACCGGACACCGGGAAAGATTGATCGACACGCACTCAGCCGCGCTCGCAAAAGCTCGCAACATACAGACATCGCGCTGACACACATTCCCGGAGGATCGCCGCCGCACGTCTGAATGCAGATGCAAATGTCGCCAAATGACTACATTGCAATTTGCCGAATCTAACCTATAGATAAACAGACAATCGTGGTGGGCAGCAGTACAGGCTGTTCATCGGGGACTATACGGCGGGACTCGAAGGCCGTCAGTGTTATCTCTGGAAGTGGGAGCATTTCTATGATACGCACAATCTTCACATCTGTATGCGGCGCAATTATCCTGATTGCCGCGCTTATCCCGGTTGTCGTCATGGTTGTGGATAAAATCTGAACCGGGACAGTCATCACGAGCACGCCGCGCTCAATGCATGCCGGGTTGCAGCGGTTCGCTGACGACCCTGCACGCGGAAAGCGGCCTCCCGGCAAGGGAAGCCGCGCTCCGGACAATCCCGGCTGAACGCCCCGCCGGTTCAACCGCGGTGTGAAAGCGGAATTCAAATCACGAGGGGACAAACCTCCCCCCGTTTCGCGGCTGCAGGAATTCCGGCCGCGTGTCAGTCCCGTTCCTCGACCGCCGCGACAAAACGCAAGCGCGTCACGCCATCCACGGATTCCGCCGCGTAACCTTCCGACCAGGCGAGCAGGCCCTGCACCGCCCTGCGCCATTCCTCGGCATCCTCACCGGCATGAAAGAGCACAAGATAGGGTTTGTGGCAGCCGGTGAAATGCTGCATGCGCAGGCGTGGATTGGTACGCTGCACGACGCCAGCCGGCAGGCCGCCGACCGCGTTGACCTCGACCTTGGGGCACATCACCATGGTGAACCGGGCAGGCAGCTCGCCGTAGTTACGCTGCCAGCGATCGAGCACCGCGGGTACGAAGCCGGGAATGCTTGCCACACTCCAGCTTGCCACGTAGGACGGTACACCCTGTATTTCCAACTGTTCGGGACTGGTCTTCATTGCACTCACCTCGGGCTAAAGCCCTGCTGACCGACAAATCCAGTCTATAAATATTTTTCTCCAGATACCATATCATGTAGAAATTAGTACTATTAATATCGCATTTACATCTGTTTGTAGAAATTGATATCCTGATATCCCATATCTCCTGGAATATTTATCCATGGATTCCGTCGACAGGAAAATACTGGAACTGCTGCAGCAGGATGCCAGCCTGACCGTCAAGCAGATCGCCGCGCGGATTCACCTTTCAGCCACGCCGTGCTGGAAGCGCATCCAGAAACTGGAGTCGGAAGGCTATATCCGCGCGCGGGTCGCATTGCTGGACCCGCGGCTGGTCGATGCGGATGTCACCGTCTTTGTCGCCATCAAGGCCGCGCAGCACACCACGGAGTGGATCAAGCACTTCTCCCGCACCGTCAGCGACATGCCGGAGGTCATGGAGATTTACCGCATGAGCGGCGAGATCGACTACCTGCTGCGGGTCGCCGTCGGCAGCATCGCCGCCTACGACGCGTTTTACAAGCGGCTGGTGGATCGCATCGAACTCTCCGATGTCACCTCCAGCTTTGCCATGGAACAGATCAAGTACACCACGGCCCTGCCCCTCAACACGGAATAGCAAATCGGGGGCGTAACCCGGCATTCAGGACTCCACGATGATTGCGAAGTCGCCATATACCAAATGAATTCGGGCACGCTACAAGCGGCGTGGCAGTGTCTTATCTATCGATCTTGTCGCAACCGTCCCACGTCACTCCGGGTGATGTCATTCCTTCGGCTAATGGGCGGCCCCGTTTCCGGGTTCACAGCGGGGCGCCAGGCTGCCGCAGACAGGACAAGGATTCGGTGAATACATCCTTGCGCATCACCCGCCCGTCCCGGCCCGGGATAATGTCCATGCCATTCGCGGGAATAACCGGGGCAGACCCGAAGGGCACTGACTTAACCCAGTCATTGCATAAACCCTGCTGCAGGAGGAAGCGGTCCAGGTTTGCAGGGGATCATTCTTGCTCTACCCCGTCATCCTGTTTGCATTCACTGCTAACACGGGCGAAGAACTCCCGGTTAAAACGTGCATCCAGACGGTCGGCCTGCTGGAGTAGTCCGACATGTCTGTCACCCACCCTGTTGATGTAGTTCCATACAACATCGCCTTTCTCATCAATTTCAAAGGCACGCCCGTTGACGGTCTCGGTAATCAGCACATGTCCGTTTTCCAGCACCTGATGTTTTCCCATGCGCCAGGTGCCAAAGCCGTGCTCATCATCGCCCTGAAAGTGGATAGTGTATTCATCCCTTGCGGCGTTGTAGAACACAATCCGACTCTTCAAGTGATCTTTCTCGTTGACATAGTAATTGTCAAATATGCTGATCGTATTACCATCTATAAAATCAGGATCGTGCTGGCGCACAAAAGGCCCGACAATGAGTTCTTTTACCTGCTCCGTCTTCGGGTCGATTATAATGATCGCATTCAGATTGCGCAGGGACACCATGATGTCTCCGGGATGAAAATGTCCCGGCTTCATTTCTGCGGGGAAGATTTCAACATCATTCATATGCAACGGATCCGGGCCTGCATTATTCGGGACATTGCTCACCGGATTGACGTAAAGCAAGCTCTCGTACTTGCTTCCTTTCAGGATGTCCAGCAGAGAGATGACCTTGAGAATTTCTCCTTCCGGAGAAACCTTGAGTATTGTGCTTTCATCATAGACAGGATTGTATGTGGGCATATCCGGGACAGGGTCCTTGTGGATGACCATGCCGCTGAGCCAGATGGCGCCGTCTGAATCCACGAATGCCGAATGATGTGTGCGATAGGGCAGTCTCCAGACGACATTTCCGCAGGGGTCCATGCGCACGGTACCCAGGTACTCGAAGTTGAAAACAATATCGCCGTTATCCAGCAGAACAAGCCCGTGAATTTGTGTGCCCGCACCGGACTTTGGTCGTTCCTCCTCCGTGACATGATCCGGGTTCGGCCAGATACGATACCAGTCAATGGGCCAGTGGTGCACGCGCTGAGCGTGACTGTCAACAATATCGACGTGCAGTTTCTCCTTGCCGATGTACGTGAGGAGTGTCAGCCGATCATCCTGGTAGTCGGGGGATACCGGGCCGTTTTGTATGTCCGGATAGATGTCCAGTTTGTAGTAACTGCGCTGGTACCTGTCGTACCTGGCGCCGATCTCGTCGATGCCCGCTTCGATCAGCCTTATCTGAGGCCCGGGGAAAATGTCCCTGCTTTGCAGGAAGGCCCCCAGCAGGACAGTTAAAAGAAAAAGAGAGGGATAAAATAATAACCGGTCCAGAGTCAGCCTGTTTTTGTTACTGGATTTCATACCTGTCATTGACCTTCGATACCGATCGGGAAAAATAATAGCACTGACACGGCAGTGATTTTACGGGATTTTAATCGTAACCCATGAAGCATGGACACGCCACTACCCTGCCTATATTCAACCATGACATTAACTGCGGGACCGGAGAGTTATCCTTTGTGACAAGAGGACAAAGCAAAACCGGCGGCCCGCAAACAGGCTCAGACGGAAGAAACATCCATGCAAGGCAGGTTCTTTTGCAATGGTTGTCTGCGGATCCTTGCGTTGATGGCTTGCACGTCATTCTACGCAGGCATCCAATAGCTCATCCGGATTCCCGCCGGAGCGCGACACCTTCCGGCCCCATAGATCACAACCTTCCACAAGCCAGGCATTGTTTGAGGTTTCCCTTATCCGGAAGACCCAGTCCGGCAGTCGACCTTAAAGCGGGTAGTCTTTCAGCATCTCTTGCGGAGTTCCAGCTCGAATCTCTTCAGGCACCATGGTTTCGTCTAGATCATTTTTAAAGGAAATAGGTTTTCGGGGAGGGGGTCAAGTGAAGTGGTCCCTGATCCCTGATCAGCCTCTTATCGCTTCATTGTTCACCTCTCTCATAGTTGGTTGCAGAGAGACGTCAATTAATTCGTGGCAGCTTCAGTCGAACCAGACTGATTTGCCAGGCATTCATTATTTGAATCTATCCAGCACAGCCTTCGCAACGAGTTCTGATGATGCCGGATTCTGGCCGGTTATCAAGTTGCCGTCAGTAATGACATGGGGGTGCCAGTCGGCGGCTTTTGAATAATTCGCCCCTTTGGCTTTCAACTCGTCTTCAAGCAGAAAAGGAACAACACCTGAAAGTTGAACGGCGTCTTCTTCAGTGTTGCTGAAACCGGTTGCAGACTTTCCCTTTACCAGGGGAAAACCGTCAGGTGCTTTGGTGTGTCGGAGTACCGCAGGTGCGTGACAAACTGCAGCAACCGGTTTTCCAGAGGCATACATGGCTTCAATCAAAGCGATGGAGTTGCGATCTTCTGCTAAATCCCACATTGGCCCATGCCCGCCAGGATAAAATACCGCATCGTAATCATCCGGTGAAATATCCGATAGTTTCAATGTATTTGCCAGTGCTGCTTGCGCGTCTCCGTCTCCCTTGAATCGTTCAGTTGCTTCTGTCTGGAAGTCCGGCTCATCACTTTTTGGATCCAGGGGTGGCTGCCCCCCATTTGGTGAGGCCAGTGTGATCACCGCGCCGGCATCTGCCAGTACATAGTAAGGTGCAGCAAACTCTTCCAGCCAGAAACCGGTTTTCTTTCCGGTCTCACCGAGTTGGTCATGAGACGTCAGAACAATGAGAACCTTCATATAGATTTACCTTTTTGAGTCGACAATTTTCCTGGGTTTCTGCCAAATGCCGGAACTCTGCCGTCGACAAGGGAACGCAAGCGACGGTGGCAACTGGCAGGAGTGGCTTGTACTGCCCGGTTGAATCAGAATAACCGGTTTCTAACTGAATAAGAATCAAATGTTCTGACCCCTTGATTCAACACTCGGTAATAGAATCGGCTCTCCTTCTCCCTTATTTCGCAGATCCTCTGCGGTTCGATCGTAGATAAAGTTATATGCTTCCTTTATTTTCGCCTTATCACTTATTCCACGATTCATTCCTGCGATGGCCGGGGCATACCTTACAAGTTCTAGCTTTTCATCTTCATTGGGACATGCGTATTCCTCTTTTAGAAGCCCCCACGCGATATCAAGTGCGTCATATGCCTCCTCAGCCATTGCTTCGTTTTCCGCGACTCCTTCTTCATGTTTTATTGTTCGTGAGCCCTAATCGGAATAGGGAGAAGCCTCACGGCGCCCCCCTCCCACACCACCGTGCGAACGGGTCACGTAGTGGGCGGTTCGGCAGATTAAGTCAATGTGCAGAGCAAACCGCCCATGCACGCCAACCGGAGCGTCTTTTCTAACCGCACCAACTTAGGCTTCATCCCGGCCGTCGGGCTTGCGCCCCACGGATTCGCCGGATGCAATACCGCTGTTCCTTGGCAAGCGACTCCTCCTCTCTTTCAATCCCCTCCCGGGGCACCGTTCGGGCCTTCAGTTCAGGGCGTTGCGACCTGGCCTATCCGTTGCTCCGCCTTTCGGCATTGGAGTGCCTCAATAGCCATGCCTGCCTTGTTCCTACTATGCCCTCTGCTGACTTCTCCGCGGCATTCAGCGTCGATTACTCGACGCCCAGCTTCGATCTTCTGAAACACCGGAGAGACCTCCCGGGTTAAGACACGTTACCTTCACTGCATAGACGCCGGATTTACAAAATGCACCCCAACCGCAGATGGAGGGCTTCGCGGTCACGTGCCCGCTCGCCCCGGATGCATCACGCCTCATATCCGGTTTTTGTTCATCGCCCCGCAGCTTCGGATTGAGCTTCCTCCAGACCCCGCCTCGCGGCGACGCCCTCGCCTAAAGCGCCTACTTTTGGTGCCCTTCTCCTTGCTTTCGGCTCTGCGAAACCTGGCCATAGGACTTTCACCTGCGAAGTAACGTGCCATGCCCGGCACACACGCTGGCATCACCGGCGCCGAAGGCGTCCAGTGCATGCTCTCGTTAGAGCAACATCCAAAGTAAATTGAGAGCTGAAATGGCCACTAAACTGAAGTTCACAATTGTAGTTGCTATCATTGCCACAGACGTATTGCCCCGCCTATAGATGCCGTGCAATCCAATCGCTCCACCAATTAAATTAAATACTGCGTTAATCACTATAACTGGAAATGCTACATAAGCAGATAATGGCGGATGTCCGCCTTTAAATATCACGGCAACAGTAATCAGTAGAACCCATCCAATCACTCCAATTGCAACGCAACTTAAACTTATCCAAAATGATTTTCCAATCATTATTTACCAATCGCTAACGGTTGAGCTGTGGGGCTGGCATGGAGCAACGCGGAATGCCAGTCCTAACAAGCGACTGGTTATAACCCAATTGCCACCTCACCCAAAATATCTCTGTTTTGTTTGGACTTAAATACATAACTTTATATTTACCCGCCTTTAACTTCCCAAGTTTTGCAGGCCTGCAAACAGATGATTTGCCACCAACACCAGTTAGTGAAGTTTCTATAGAATATATATTGTATTTTGCCTTACCCTAACCTCTGTATCCGCCCACACAAGCGCAGAATTAAGCATGGTTGGCTTTACAGTAAATTCATTCAACCCTGAGACATCACAGGAGATTGGTAATAGCCACTTACTTTTTTCCATTTTAGGCTCACCTATCTTTATTCCACCAACACGTAACTACTCACCCGTATCAGCATAAAGTTGACCAGATAGCGCCAACTGAATCGCAACCAGAGGATTGTATCCCTGATTCGCCATGGTCTGTAAGTAGCTGGAGATGCGGCAATAGGCCTCGGCATACTGGCTGGTTCTAAAACACCCCGACACCTTCTGTTTCACCTTGCTCATTCTCAAGTCACGCTCTGCCAGGTTATTGGCGAAGGATACATGAGATTCCCTGGCAAAGAGCAACACCGCCTCCTCATACTGTTTCATCCGCTCCCAGAGGTTATGCGCATCCGACTTGGCGATCCTGCCCCGCTTGCCGTTCTGCCTGGGCGGTATGGGTGGGAGCTCCTTCCCGCCCCGGGTCAGGATGTTGCGATAGCGTTTCTGCAGGTTCTGGTATTCGTTCCGGGTCAGCTTCTTCTGTTTCCGCTTGGCGACAATAGCGCAGGTCTCCTGCAGCAGGCGCTTCATGTTGGTTGCCCAGGCGTAACCGTTGGCGTCCCTAATGAAGACCAACTCCCGCAGCAGGTGTGGACCGCACAGGCCGTGGCCGCAATGATCATAGGCGAGATAGGAGGCCCAGCAGTCATGGATCACCACCCCGCCATAGCGGGGGATCACGCCGATGGCCTCGATGGCTGCTTTCCCGCGTTTGGGGTGCAGGAACTTTAGGGTGATGTCGCCTGTCGAGCAGACGTGGATCCAATGGTTTCTCCTCTCGACCTGCAACGAGGTCTCGTCCACATGCAGGGCGGGCAGGGCCAGTATCTTTTCAATGGCGTCCTGTTCCCATTACGCCAGGGCTTGATGCAGTTGCATCACGTACTTCAGGATCGTCGCCTCCGACAGGATCATGCCGATCAGCGTCCTGATCGACTGCTGCACCCGCTTGAGGGAAAGCATCTGGGCGATCAGCAGGTTCAGGACGTAGGCCTTGATCCCTGCGCCGTATTGCAGCGGGCCGGGCATGTCCGCCGGAAACCGGCCCTTGGTCTGTGACTGACAGCCGGGGCATTGCTTGATCTCGGCATCCACGTGGCTCACCACCTTTTCGAAGATGATGTCGATTCGGGTGCGTCTCTCATGTCCCTGGCAGGGTGTATCACTGAGGTCTTCGCCACAGGTCCCGCACTGGTTGACGGGGGCGATCTGGACAGTCTCAACGGTGCGCGTGTTGCCGGACAAGGCGTCATTCTGTGACTTGCCCTTGCCCTTGGCGCCAGGCCGGGTTGCGGTGTTGTCCTCCTTTGCTGTCTGCGAAGAGGGCAGACTGGAGTTGCTGTTATCTTTGGCGGTGCGTTTCTCCATGAATACCACCATTAGTACCTCGAACAACATCAGCATGGCCTGGAACAGGGCGCGGCTTTCCGCCGCCATCTTGCCGGCGGCGGTCAGGCGCTCGCATTCCGCCTTGAGTGCGTCGAACTCCTCCCTGAGGGATTGTTTGTTGACGCTGGCCATCATCGGCGCCCAATCCGGCAGCGCTATGCCGGCTCCCCAGCCTCGACCGCCATCATGGCCGAGAGCACCGCGAGGCGTTCCGCGCGGGGCATCGCCTGGTATTGCCTGCCCCAGTTCGCGGCCTTGCGCTTGATACGCTGCCGGTCGGTAAAGTTCTTGCCCGCGTAGCTGGACCAGTACACCCGGTCGGGCGCAAAGTTGAACCAGAGCTTTTCGGTGCGCACCCCGGCCTGGTTCATGACCTGCAGCTCCAGGCTGCGCCAGCCCGAGAGCAGTTCGTCGTACAGCGCCGAGGGGTAGCCGGACAGGATGACGTTGCAGGGCAGGGTCTTGAGCAATTCCAGCAGCTCGATGTGGTCGTGTTCCTCGTAGTCGAAGCGGTATCGGCGTTCCGATCTGCGGGTGTGATGCAGATAGGGCGGGTCACTGTAGATCAGTTCGCGCCCCCGGTAGTCATAGTCCGCCAGGAACCGGTGGGCACAGCCGTTGACCTTCTCTACGGGATAGCCGCATGCAAAATCCGCCAATGACTTTGGATCCCTGTCGATGCCGATGTTGTGCAGCGCAGCGGGCTTGCGCTTCATGATGGCCCCGCCACCCAGGTGGGTCTCGATGTAGGTGTCGTGCGGCGGCATCAGGGCAATAATGGGTTGGCACAGGCCGGAGGTGGCCTTTGATCCAAAATAGCCGGGCATGACCTTTGATCCTTTGCATCGCATTGGATCAACAGCATAGAATCAGAATGCTATGGTGTCAAGCTTCTATTGGTGCAGGTTTGTTAATGCGGATGGGAGCGAGTAGTTACCCGAAAGGTTCTGATGACGTACACCAATATTCATACCGCTGTCCCGCCGCCACTCTCGCTTTGGAGAAAAGCCTGGTTGATATGGCCCAACCGCACCTTTTCCGCATGTCTTTTATAGAGCTCATCCCGTAATTCCTGGCTGAATTGCCCATCTTTAAAAACGGATTGATAGAGGGATGGTTTCAGGGCATCGCGTCCTTCCTGACTTTTCTGATAGGCCAACTGCCTGGCCGCGGTAAACTCTGTGGCAGGGATGCGGATGGAATTCTCCCTGTTGTGGACCCAGTTGCCGGGGTTGGCACCCATCTCCATTGCGAGAATGGAATACAGCGTGTCAAACTCGGCGTTAACACCTGTCTGTAAAAATGTAACCGTGCCCAACTGCTGTTTATGCGCCTCCGCCCACGGTTCGGTTAACTCCAGCAAGGAGGTTACACCCTCGTGCAAGTAGGGTACCCAATATAATCGGAAGGCAATATCTCCTCCTGCCTGTCGTTCATGCCATTCCTCGGAAAGATAATACTGGCCAGGTCGAAAGCCGGGCCGGTGATTGACTTCTTCTGTTGGCACCAGGGTAAATTTTCCCGCTGTTTCCCCAAGCTCCAATACACCGGTCCAGTAGGACTGGTAAGCGGAAGCCGAGTTAAAGGTGCGAAAGGTCTGCTTGATAATATGGGCAAGGGTTTTGCCGGCTTTTACCCACCCCATACGCGCTTTTAATTCCATCGCAAACGCCTTCTGCTCAGCAAGCAAGTTACCGGCATCGTATTCCCCCCAATCACCGATCAATGGCATTTCTTCACCCGCAGCCTCTTCGGTTGCATGCAAAACATGTATAAAATCACGGTGGTTGTCTGTCGGTGACGCGGGGTGATTGATGGCAAGCAAATCCACCCGCTGCCCTTCCCTGGTTGCAAAAGCCAGCATGAGACCGAGAAAATCAGGGTTGGTTTCAATATGCGGCGTGCCGAGCCCGGTTGAAATCCTTCCCACACCAAAATGCTGGCTCCCGGGGACAAACGGTCCGATACCCTGGATTTCTTCAGGAATGTCGTCTCTGATGTCGAGCCTGACCCTGCTGCCCGCGATCTGATACTGGTGGGCTACACGATCGCACAGCTGAAGATCCGGATGTTTGTCCCTTAGGGCTGTCTGGATCTCTTTTATGGTATCCACCTCGCTGGCCAGGTTTTCCAACTCCTGTTCACCCGGCCTGAATGGGCACCATGAAGATTTATCTGGCATCTGTTCCCTCCTTGGTTTTATGAATCACCTAAAATAATTGGAGTACACCCTTGCTACAGGGTCTTCAAGTATTCCAATAAGGCATCCTTGGATTCCGTATCGAGTGTTGTCCCGAATTCGTGGCCGAAATTCCGGTTGCCCTTGCGGCTGGTGTCATAAAGGGTACCGACTTTTTCAGCTTCCGGTCCATGGCTTATAAAACCCACATTGACCGGATCCAGGACGTCGTATCCTCGGTAGAATTGTACGGGTCTTTCATCGGCAGGCTTCAGCAGGTCACGCAAGGTAGGCACCGATCCGTTATGAAGGTAGGGCGCTCGCAGCCACAGGCCATCCAGATGGGGAATGTTGTAACCTGTGGGATCCTGTTCCACCAGCCCGCGACGCTCGAGTCCCATTTCCTTGACAATGCGATTGGCCTGTACCGCATATTCCTTGCCCCAGGTATCCATTCGGTCACTGCTGGTTCCCACCTCCGCCAGGGGCAACGGTCTGCCGACATGATCACCGCTTTCACTGTGGCAGGATGCACATGCGGCCTGGAAGACAGTATTCCCCGCGGCAGCCAGATCCTGGTCTATTGGGAACGGGTAGGAAGGCGCCGGAGTGCGCTTTGCATATTCGGTGATCCATTTGACATGACCAACAAAATCTTCCTTGTGTTTCGGTTCCGCGCCCATCAAGCCCAGCGCTGAATCCATCACCACGGAATAGGCATCCCAGGTATCACCCGCAAGGTTCAAACGCTGTGGATTCCCGGCACCTTCCGGCGAGTCGTATTTTTTCAGGTTCCATATGGAGGGAAAGTCCGTCGGACCGAAGGTGCCGTCATCGGGTGGGTCTACCTCAATCATGAAATATTTCGTCAGGTTCATGGCGTCATCACGGCCGCGCCCCCAGTCGGGATAGGCCTCGTTATAGATCCACTGGAACCGTGCTTCCCTTTCGAGCAGGCGCTTTTTGGTGATCGGAATAATCAGGTATCGATAGAGCAGCTTGTCTATCAAGTCGAGCTTGGTATTCAGCTCGATTTGTACCAGGATGTTGTCGGCGTTAAAGCGGGGGTCTTTGGCACAGTCGATGATGAAGCGGAAGAAACCTTCCACATTGCTGGTGTGCCCCGAACCCAGCGGCACCAAAACCGGTTCGCCACCGGGACTGGTTCGGTATTGCGCGGTATGGCATACGGCGCAGTTATTGGCAACGCGGGGAAAGCCGATGGTTTTTTTGGTAAATCCAACGGGCAGTTCCTTGCCTTCCTCCCATGGTACGCCGAGAGAGGCATAGCCGCCATCACCGGGCAGCTTATCCGGAAACATACGTGGCAGCACATAGAATATCCAGTAGGGAATACCTGCATCCTGCTCGGCGCCAATCGAGGCATACATGAAGCGGGTGGCGTCATCCTTCATGACCCAGTCGGGTTGTGGGTGTTCACGAAAACCCCTGTCCCAGCCGATGTATGCGCCTATGGCGCCAAGCACCAGCAGCACAACCAGAACTATCTTCCACTTGTTTCTTGCGGGGTTCCCGGGAGCACTTTTCTTCGAGTTTTCCATTCTGTTATCGCCCTAAAAGGTTTTCAGATATTCCACCAGCGCCCACTTCTCATCAGGGATGAGTTCCGTTCCAAAGATCTTGCCTTCATGCCCCTGGTTACCGTTACCCTGTATATTGGTATCGTAGGGAAAATATTTTCGCCCCTCGGCATCCATTGCCCGGGTTGTGACAAATCCCAGCCTTTTGCCATCCACCAGGTTATTACCCCGATAAAAACTTTTCGGACGCTGATCTGCGGGCATCAGCAGATCCATCATGGTGGGTACGGAACCATTGTGCAGGTAAGGTGCACGGGCCCACACGCCGTCCAGGGGCATGTTGGCATAGCCCCGGGTTTTACGATAATGGCGGTAGCGATAACTGGTGGTTTGGGCGTCGTCGTTGTTCGGCTGGTAACGGACGCCTCCGGGGCAATCGTGCGTGGTGACCTTTCTTTCCTGTTCCGCATAAGTGAGCCCCATATTCACCGCCAGTTCCCGGGTGTAATTATCCAGCCGGTAGGCGTCTGTCTTCACGATTTCTATGGGGGTGACATGACCGACGTACTCGCCGCTGAAATCCCGTCCGTTTATACCATGGCATTCCATGCAATACGCCTCGTATACCGGCTTTCCCTGTGCTGCCAGGGCTGCATCGATCGGGAGCGGATAAGCGGGTGGCTCCAGGTTCTCCATCCACTGTTCTATGCATTCCAGGGACTGGTGATCGATTATGGGCGGGATCGACGATGTCGCGAGTGCGGCATTCAGGTTGCGTTCCTCCACTTTGTCGTTGTTACCGTCCCAGTGCAACTGCATCGGCTTGCCGTCATTACGCTCCTTGCGCTTGGCCTGCAACCAGGTTGATGGGAAATCGACAGTGCCGATGCCTTCCGGGTCCACGTTACCGGTGGCCCACCAGTCGGGAACTCTGCTGCGCCAGTCATAGCCGTACAGGAATATTTTATTGTTGGTGAAGGTATCGTTGCGTCCCGGTCCCCAGTGGGGTTGTCGAACCGAAAACCCGGCGACGTTATCCAGGAAGTGCA
The DNA here is from genome assembly GCA_963824045.1 of uncultured Gammaproteobacteria bacterium. Lineage (GTDB taxonomy): Bacteria > Pseudomonadota > Gammaproteobacteria > UBA9214 > UBA9214 > UBA9214. The sequence goes on from CAWGNW010000015.1 coordinate 261,200, forward strand.
TGGCATCCTGTATGCCCCAGATTGCCAGCGGGTAGACCAGGTAGCGATCAATGAAGTCGAGCTCATCCGTCAGGCTGTCAATCTCCGCAATGAAATCAAGCTGCGGGATCTGTGTGTGCCTGCCATCGGTTGCGCACTGCATGATGAAGTGTTCAAAATTGTACAGATTGAACAGGTTTGCCGGCATGCCCAATACCAATTCGGGATCGGCGTTTTCCGATTCACGGACTGTGCTGGTATGGCAGACGGCGCAATTCATGTAGGTGCGCTCCAGGCCCAGGCTGCGCCGCACGGACATCCCTACGGGCACATCGCGTTCCCGTCCCTGCTGGTCGGTTTCGTAAAGAAATCCCAGGGCTTTGTACCCTTCCCTGGACAGCGCCTGGCGGTACTCATAATCCCTTTCATCCCCGTAATAGCGGGCAACCCTTTCAAGGTAATCAGGTGCCAGGCGGTCTCCGGCAACCTCCTTCAGGGATTGTGTGCATACCAGCGGCATGACCTGCCAAAGGCGCAGGGGAATGCCGGTCAGCAGGTCGCCGCCGAGTGAACCATACTTGAAATGGTCTTCCATAGTGTTATAGGTACGTGGTGAATCAGGCAAAAAGCGAAAGCCTGCGTAAACCAGCAGCACGAGGACTATGGCCAGGGTGAAGGAAGCCATGGTTCTCCACAGGCATTTTGCCCAGCGCTTCAACACATCCTTCAGGTTATCTGCCACTGTATTTCCTGCGCTGGCCTGCTGAAGGGATACCAATGCTTGTCATTGACGTCCACGATGCGATGGATGGGCTCTCAGGCACCGGTCAGTTACGGGTCAATGCAAAATCGAGAATCCGTGTTTTACCCCACCAGACCTTGCCCAGGTAGATCCCCGGCTCGATTTCCCGGATCTCGTCGCGAATCTTTCTGGCGAAGAAAGACGTTTTTGAATAGTCGATGATGATCGTCTCCTTGCCGTCCAGCCAGCTGGCGCCCCTGTATACCTTGGCAACGATAAAGGTCAGGCTGAAAGGAGTTATCTTGTTGATCAGTATTCCGTTCTGTTGATCTGGCGGGAAAAGGTCAAAGATCTTTCCCTGCCATGCAAACAACCGCGCAAATCGCGCATACAGGCGTGCGAATAAGGCACCTGCTACGATGGCTGTTCCCCGTGTGTCTCCATCGGGTATGGTGCCTGCGTCGGCCGCCGTATAGATACGGTCGAGTGCTTCCCGATCCATTTCTAGCCATTTGTCAACCAGGACTGTGGTATTCATTGCCATTCCTCTGTTCGGTGATGTCCTTATTCAGCTTTACGAAAGGCGGATATCTCTGAATAAACTGGTTTGCGCACCCGGTTTATGCCGCCGAGTGGTTGATGATCAATGAGGCTTTGCCAAGGGTTGAAGGTCATTTCTTCACATGCGCGAACGTTTTCAGGCGATGTAAAGGGTTGGTTCTCGATGGTGATTCTTGCAACTTTCATAAACGGGGATTGCTCCTCGTCCCATTTCACTGCCGCATTCTCTATGGGCATGTTTTCCGGGTCTGTCTGCAGCTGGACCATGAAATCGAAACAGGCTGAAGCGGATTCCAGTTGCTCTGCCATCACATCGGTGAGGAAGTTTTCATGCTTTGGGGTATGTGGACGAAATTCGCTTCTCGTACAGGGCTGGACTGAATACTTGACTGCCTGGGTCTCGTCGGGCCCCAGCCGGTATGGCGTGGTGCTCCAGTAGCGAATGGCAAGGGGATTGTCGATTTTCCTGCGCCCCTTGAAAATGATTTTCAGCGAGTAGAAGTGGCTGGGCCGAATGAAATAGCCGAGAAGATTGTCATCCCTCTGCGCTTCGATAAAATCCAGGAAATCCTCTGGATTGGCCGCAAACAACACGGGATAACTATTGAGCAGAAAATCCTGCTGGCCGGGAACTCCCCACAACGGCTGCCCCTGAACATCAAACAGCTTGATGGACATGCCCCGGAAATCCTTCTTCGTGTCGTCAAGTTCGCTGGCATTGGCGAAGCGTATCTTTGCCGGGTAGGAGCGTTCGCCGCCGAAGACCCCGTGACTCAGGTTGGACGGCAGATGTTCGTCCACAGTGAATGTCGCATCAAAGCAACCCAGCCCCTTGGTCTGGTTGAATCGCTTTCTCTCGCCCTCGGGGTAACGTTGTACCGTTACCGCTTTTATCGCATCGATCATGCGGTCTGTGATTTCGGCTTCATCGGCCGAGAGTTTCTCCTCGCCGAGTGCCAGTGAATCCTGCCCCGATTTGCCGCAGGAACACAGTAAAATAATGCCCAGCAGGGCTACGGCTGCAGCTCCTGCTATCTGCCCAAGTGCGTCAGAACGTTCAGTATCCATTTGAAAAACCATCCATAGGCTGTCTGGGAGTGATACCCCTTCTCCGGATCGATGACTCCTGATCAGTGACTACTGAAGGCCGGGTCTTCGGCTGCATCCGCCCGGGGCTTCCATTCCAGTGAATAATAATCGCCCCGATCCCTGGCCCAGGGATCGAAGACGTTGACGACATGCAGTAATTCGTCGTGGAGCTCGGGAATATTGCGCATCATCAGCCTTTTCAACGGCGACACCATGACCGTGTGGCCGTTGGATTGTTCGGGTTCATTACAAACCTTTCTGCCGTCTTTGTCCTCGTCCAGCGGATACGGACAGCCGGACAGGGGACCGTTGTTGATCACCCAGTCATAACCCATGCGGGAATAAAATTCCGGCCTGAAACTGGAGGTGAAAAAGCGATCACTGAACAGTCGCCGTGATGCGTTGAGGATAAAGAGATGAAACTGGGTTTCCGAAATGGCAAAACCGTGGGGCCGTGTATACTCTGCCAGCCAGCCCACGACGGTATCGACGTCTTCTATGTTGTCTACCCTGGTACCGTCGGGATAACCGAGACAATCGTTGATCAGCTTGCCGCTCTCATCTTTTTGTACGGCAGTAATGACCTTGCTCTTGTCACAGATGTGGGTGCCATAGATTTCCCGCATCTTGGCGATCACCTGTTCCTGCGATTTGCGCGCCTCGGACTCGGGCGGTTGCCGCTGATCAACAAAATCATCAAAGCTGCGCAATGACTTGAGACCGATCTGACGGCGCAATTCATTGAATCTGGGCACACCGCGCTCGCGATCCCGGATCAGATCCAGGGCTGCGATATCCAGTTTCCCGGAAGGCGACCCCAGATGGGGCATATCCAGGTTCTGCAGGAACATGGGATGATTCTGCAGTTGCAGCAATCCCAGGCGCTGACGGCCCATGCTCAGTGCCCAGTTTTCCAGTCCGTGAGAACGCATTTGCGCTGTGCTGTTGCCCCTGACCGTATCCACGACGGGTATCATGGTCTGTATTCGGTTGGCCTGCTTGTAATCGCGAAACTCTATCAGATCCGGCACCAGTGGGTGCAAGCGGTAGACCGTGGGAAATTCTTCGGGAAAATTGAACGGGGCACCGAAATGATTGACACCGCCATTAACGTCATTCGGGTTGGCGATATCCCATTTGTCTTCCTTCCACCATAACAGACCTTCTTCCCGCTTATTATTCAGCCCGAATATTCCGGCCCCCGAGGCAAAGACTGAATACAGCATGTTGTCCGCGTCCCCTTTTTCGGTACGCCCGAACAATCCTGCCAGCCGGGCGGATGCACGGCTGAAGATATTTTCATCCCGGTTGAATATCTTGCGCAGGACAACGGTGACATCGTCTTCCTCAACATTGAACAGCCCGAACCAGTTGGAGTTCATTCCCAGATACAGAGGTTCGTCATACAGGAGCTGGGTAGTCCATTCGATCGTGTGGATCTTTGCAATTTCTGCTGCTACTACCAGCCGGGCCACCTGGAAGATTTCCTCATCTGAAACCTCGGCATAGGTAATCACTTTCTGCGGCTCGTCCGGATCGCGCAAACCGGAATCCCGGTCCGGCGTCTCGCGCTGCAACCTGCGGAATTCGTCGACGATGCTGTTGTGCTCGCGGACAAACAGATTGTGGTAAAAGCTCAGGCCAATATTCCAGTTGTCGGGGAATGCCGCCACCTCCTGGCCCTGCCACTGTGGCTGTGTGGGACAACCGGGCATGCAGTCCGACAACAGCGGCAGGTAACCGCCGGGTTGCAACAGCCTTGCCGGGTCTTCCGGATCACGCAAGACACGCTTGCCGGAAATCTCGTCGTAACCGTAAATCTGGGATGCATCCCACCAGGCGGTAACAGTGTTTTGCGTGGTTTTGTAGGATCGATTCAAGCGCGTCGTGCTGTCATCGCCGCTAATACTGTGAGGTTCGCTGTCATCCGCGACCAGGATTTCCTCGCGCCGGTCTCCTGCGCGGCAACCTATGGCCTCGTCCTCGCAACCCACCTCAACCAGGCCCGGTTTGTTGCGCCCCTCGTTCATGTGGGAGAACCAGTCATGGGTCATAAACTGTATCCAGAAAGCCGCCAGGACGTTAAAGAACGGCGCCTTCTGGTAATCACAGGAGGATTGAGCGGGATTGCCTTCCACACCCTTGCCTTCATTGCATAAACCGGGCGACTGCTGGACGCGGGTAAACAATTCCCTGCTGATACGTTGCGGGTCCGGTTTAAGCAGTCCAATTCGGACACCATGCTCGGTATCACTGTGACGGGCAATAGCCAGGGCGGTTTTTTGCAGTCGAGGGAAGGTTTCCTCGTGCTGGACGTTGCGGCCAAACAGGGTCCCCGTCGAGCCCATCCTGGGGTTCCAGATATCGTTACAGATACCGGTCAGGGTACGGTAGCGGATCAATTCTCCTGTACATTGCTGCGGTCCATCGCTGCCGACTGCCTGATACTGCGGATCCCCGGCACCGAGGCGCATTTCCGGCCATATTTTGACGGTTGAACCCTGTTTGCCGCCCTGGCCCTTTATGTAGGTTTCATAGGTATAGTTGTCGAACAAGTTAAACTTGATGAGTTCCATGCGCTGGTATTCGAGGTCGATCAATGCCCCATCGATACCCCGCCCGTTGGGCTTGAGGTGTTTCCCGATGAGGGTTTTGGCTTCCGGGCCTTCTTGTTTGCTGCTTCCGTCACCGGTTGCCCAGTAATTCTGCCAGTCGACCCAGGGGGTATACCGGTATCGTGCAGCCTTCTCACCACCGCGGCACAGCGCGGTGTCCTCGGAAACCTTCCCGAGGAAGCGATCAGCCCGGTCAGTAGATATTTTCTGGAAACCATGCGACACCAGTTCGCCGCAGGCCCTGAGTTCCGAATTTGAGGACTCGGTGCACCCGAACAGCGGGGCAAGCAGAGTCAGCAAGGGAAATAAAAGCAACGCTCTTAGATTCATTTAACACTCCCTGTCTCAAACAGAATAGACCCGGAGATACAGCGCAGGTGTCTGGCGCTGCAGTGCTCCGAAAGGCCGGATTCAACTGCAGTCACAATATAGTGTAGAGATTTGTCCAGGGGAAGATGATGACCACCGTATGCGCTTAAACTTGTGACGCACTTAAACATGCCAGGGTTACGCAACACACATACAGGGAAATTTCTTTTCAGTGCCGGTACCATTAACCAGCTTCCCCGGGCGACTGGATCCGGATGTGGGTGAAATTTGCCGATGGAGCGCCCCGCATTCGATTCACCCGCGCAAAGCTGGCCGGCTGCGCCGGGAATCGCGTGCAATCCGATACACCTTTACGCATGCCGACCGACACACGGACCTCCCTCGGTAAGCTTCCTCTGCAGCGCACCGGCTAGACACACCACCATCCCCTCCTGACCTTCTTGCTCATGGAGAGCCGTCTCAACCAGTGATGGCTCCTGGCAAGAGAGCCTCGGGCAGTGAGTAGCTGCGAACGATCTGGCCTGCTCGCAGGTTTCCAGCCAGTTCCTGGTAACCCGTTTCAACCTGCTCTTACGGCCCATGCAGCCCGCTGTCAGCAGGCAGAGTAGCACGGCCATGAGAATAGTTGGCATCACTTGCACCCGCACACTGGCTGGAAACGTGAAACGGCGTTTCGCTCCACCTGAGCAGGCTTACCCTGGCACACCAGATGCATGGGCAAATGATGTTCCGTCGTACCTTTCTTTTGTGTGCAGGTGCTACAGGCATGATCCCGGCAAGGTCGCAGCGGCAAGCGCATGGCGGGATACAGGACTGTGCCGATCGGGCGCGAATCACCGGCATGCATCCGTGCTTGTATGCGGATCTCTCCCTGGCGTATACCCGCTCTGGCCATGATCGCCTTCCTTGCCGTTATCGCAGAACATCGCTGCCGGATTCCAGGAAATCCTTTTAGACCATTGTCTTTGTACGGTCAAGAATGAATCTCTGCCGGACAGCAATTCTTCCATTCCTCGCAAGGGCATAATATCGCCGATACCGGGCACAGGAAGACTGCGCAGGCATTACCATTGTGGTAGTTACTTACGTGGTATTACTTATGATTGGAAATCCGTCCCTGATTCTGGGTCGCATACCCGCTTTTGCAGCCGGTCAACTCTCTCACCATGTCCTCGATGAATTGCATGTCTCGGTACTGAGTTGAAAGTAATAACTCCAATAACTCCGTTTTATCTCTGGGGATAACGACACAACAACACTTTGATAGCAATGGCGCCGGAATGAGGCCCTGTGCGATATGTTCATTGATCTGTCGAACACGCAGCGTGAAGCTGCCGCGCTGGCTGAATCGGAATGCCCTATCAATGTCACGTTTGCCACGACCAGTGATGGACGCAACGAAATCGCCCGACATCGCGTATTAAGTGCACGGAAATTATGGCGATTATGGATCGCCAACCACACCCACAGGCGCTCAGGACACCTGCCGCAGACTACCATGATGTGACTCTGGTGCAGCGGGATTTTGCCACCACATAATCGAGGTAAAGCCGGGAAGAATGATCGGCGATCACGCCTGCGACAGCGTCGTCCTGGATGAGGAATTGCGGCAGTATGCTACAGAAGCGGTCGATCGCCTTGCCAGAATCAAGTTGGACTCAAACCGCCTTCTCACCAGGTCCGATAGCTGCAAGAGCAGGCCCGACTGGAGTGCAGGACCTCCGGGCGATCAAGACACTGCATCGCATCTTTATGAGCAAGCGGCTATGCCCCTGGGCAGCAGGAAAAACAGGTACGGGCCGTCTATACTCACTCTACCGGAAAGGAAATCGCGTGCAAACTCCCGGAAATAAGAACGCCTGCACGTCATCGAAAGGAACGATGGGACATGGACAGGATGGACTCTCTGCGATATGGAATGGTCGTGGCGGCCATTGCAGGTTCTCTGGCAGTGGGGGGCTGTGCGACGACCGACAAGGAGGACATGGGGACCTTCCTCGGTGGTGTTCTCGGTGCCGTTGTCGGGCACAAGATCGACGACGGCGGCACCGGCGGTATCGTACTCGGGACGCTGGTGGGTGCACTGGCCGGCAAGATGATCGGTCAATACATGGACAAATCCGACCGGGAGCAACTGGCGAAGACGCTCAACGAGACCCCGAAAGGCCAGGAGATGCACTGGCAGAACAAGACATCCGGAAACGATTTCCGGGTGGTTCCAACTTCGAATTACTATGACAAGGGCGGCAAGCAGTGCCGCACATTCACCCAGGCCGTTACCGTGGATGGTCAACAGCAGGAAATGCAGGGTGTCGCGTGCCGGTCACCGGGCAGCGACGAACTGGCCATCGAGGATCTCCAGGCATGACTGCCACATTCCCCATGACCGTGTTGCACCTGGCGCACGAGGTGTCAGCACAATGAGCAGACACAGCCACACCGTGCTCTGCGGCCTGATCTGTGTCGCGCTGTCCACGAATTGCCCGGTCGGTTTCGCGCAAAAGCTTTATGCGCTCGATGACGTCGGCTTGCCCGCTAGCGGCCAGACTGTCACGAATAATGGTAGCAAACAGCCTATCAGCAAGGGTGGAGGCGGAGGTAACGGTCACAACTGGGTCTTGCCCGCGCTGGTCATCGGCGTGGCGGCTATTATCGCGGTCAACCACTATCTGAATGATGAGCATGAGCAGACTGATCGCAACGACACGGAGGGCACCAAGCAATTGTTGCGTGACGGCCCGCAGCTGCCCGCGAAGTTCAACGCGAGCGCGTTTGGCATCCGCGGCCTGCTGCGAGGAGGCTGGCCCATCGTGGTCGATTATGAACAAGCCGTCCCCGGTGCTGTGCAGCTGCGAATCAGCATCCCCGGCTCGGACATCGTCACCTACCGCCTGGACAAGTTCGGGCTCGGACGCCATGTGCTGAAATTCACGCTCCCGGCGTTTCTGGGCGACGGGCTCAAACCCGCGGTGATCGCGCTCACCGCCATCGAGCAGCAGAACCAGACAGAGACGCTGGACGGTTTCAAGGTGTTCGGCATCGGCATCGGGCCGCGTGCCGTGGGCTCGGTTGCCGTGGACAGACTGGAATTTTCCCCCGGCACGGTCAGCGTCGGCGAGGGGCAGACCGCAGGTTACGGCTTTCATTCCAAGTCCACGTTTGACAATGCCGCGGTCGAGTTCATGCATGTCACGCAGAGCCCTGACGGCATCCATACGAGTTACGTCAAAGGCACGCGCATTCCGGGCGGGGTGCGTCAGGATACCTGGGTCGAAAGCGAGGCTGCCGAGCGGTGGGACGGACACGACATGGAAAACCGTGTATCGGAAGGACGCCATCAACTGCAGGTCCGCGTCTGGGATGATGGCGGTGACTGGGTAGGCGCCTGGTCGGATTCACTGGTAACGGTGCATTAGGGACCACAGCCGACAGGTGCAGAAGGTGCCTGGCGGGCAAGGTCGCACCAGGCGGCATGGTCCATCACCGCACGGGTGATGCCTTCGGCATCAAGACGCGTCCCGCTGATCGTCTGTAGCCACTGCTCGGCACTCCGCCCTGTCAACGATGGCGTCGGCCAGCGCCAGTCACGACCGGTCTCCGCGTCCCGGGTCAGCAGTCCGTCGGCGATCCTTGTTACCTTCGGATTGAAGACGTCGGAGCCCAGAGTGGCGCTCAGCGGCCGCCCCGAGGAACCGTCCCAGAGGCGCAGGCTGGCGATTCCCCAGAGCACGACGCGGCCATCCGCCTCGAGGATGCCGCCCCTGATCTCTTCACCAAGCCTCATCCGCGGCGGAGCAGGTGTGGCCCGGTCTCCCGGCTCGATGACGCTGGCCTCGGCACCCGCCACGACCAGTCTCCTGTCATCGCAGCGGTCAAGCGCCCTGTAGTCGGACAGTCCCACCGCCCCGAGCCGATCTTCCAGCGCAGTCTGCACATCCTCGTCCAGATTTTTCGTTTGGCACCCGGATTGCTCAGGTTGGTTTTCGTTGGTCTGCTGACCGACAACCGGTGCGGTCAATTCGCGGTCGGCCGCGCGGCGCCAGATCCGCAGCACAGCGTCCTGACCCCAGGTGACGATCCCCTGATCGTCGTCATAGAACAGCGCACCGGCAACCGGTGCAGCATGAAGCAATGGCAGGCTCAGTGGAGTCATCGTCGCGGTATCCCAGAGACGTGCGCCTGCTTTCCCGCTCCAGCCAAGGGTGCGTGTACCATCCTCGCTGAGCACGGCGTAAACCTGCTTTTTGTCAACATCGTGATTCGCCCGGGCAAGCTCAGTCCTGCGCTGTCCGGCCAGATCCCACAGTCGGATGCGACCATCGGCGCCACTGGTGACGAGTCGCCTGCCGCCGGCCACGGGCAATACCCGAACCAGCGCCCCCCCGTGCTCGAGCGCGCCGTCCGATAGCGGCGTACCGTCAGTCGCATTCCAGATCCAGACGCGACCGGGGCCATAGCCCCATGAGATGATGGCCGAGATCGCCGGGGCAAACTCCGCACCGTCTATCAATTCCGGCGACGACCAGGACCTGAGCAGCCGGCCTTGTTGCAAGTCATGCACATGCAGGGTCCGCTCACACCAGCTCAAAAGAGCGCTCTCGTCTGATGACACCGTGAACCCGCTGATCGCACAGCCCGATTGCCAGGTAGTGACCTGACCGGTGGAAGGCTGCCAGAGCTGGAGTGTTCCCTGGCCAGACCAGATGAGCACACGACCCGATCCCTTCAGAAATCTGGCGCCCTCGATCGGTTGTCCAGCATCCAGCCGTGCGGCTTCTTCGCCGGATGGCAACTGCCAGAGTCGCAGGACGTGGTCATTGCCCCGGCTGAGCAGCCGGGTTCCCTTACTGTCCATCTCGGCATCACGTACGCCGGTCTGCGGCAGTTCCTGGGTATCGCCCGGCGACTGAGACAGGTGTATCCGCCCGTCTTTCGACAACGACATCAGAATCCCCGCCGTGCTGTATGCGGCCTTTCTGACTCCGTCGCGATGATTGGTGCTTGCCAGTACGCGCCCGGTGTCAAGATCGAGCAACTGTGCAGTGCTGCCCATCCAGAGAGCGACGAGTGTTCCGTCGGGTCTCGACCATGCGCCGCCGGGCGCTTCCGGCAACACCAGCATGCCCTTGAGATACAGCCCGCCTGTCAGCATGCCGGCACTGATGAGGGCATTGGCCCGTTCCTGTTTACCCGACGACAGGTCGGCGACCCGTGCAAAATAGTGGGCTGCCCTGATGGGATCCTTCTCGGCTTCTGCGTCGCGCGCTGCAATGCCGATACTCCAGTAGCTGTTGATCAGTTGCTTCACTGTTTCTGTCCGCTGATGCCAAAATGCAAAAGCAAGCAAACTGACCATGATCAGGGCGATCGAGATCGAACCCTGCAGCATGCGCCAGATGAACCGCTTACGGCGCATGACCTCGCCGCTCGCGGTGATATAACCGCATACGGGTTCCTTGATGTCGTCTTTGCGCTGGCCTAGCCACCGCTCGGCTTCAGCCAACGGGCCGCCACGCAGCAGCAGACCGTCATCCGTCCGGTTCTGCTGCCAGGCCTCGGCCTCCGGTTTCACGTGTTGGAGCCAGAGTTTGAAGGTGCGGTCTTCGTCCAGCCAGCGTTTGAGCCTGTCCCAGGCGCGAAACAACGCTTCGTGTGCCACCTCCAGCGTCCGAGTATAAGTTGCCCGCGTCGACTCGTTACCGGTACCAGGGGTTTCATCTACTCCCGACACGAGCAGCCGCGCGCTGACGAACGCCTCCATGATGCCATGAATGGACTCGTGCACGTCGCTCCAGTGCAACGTCTGCCTCGTGTACTGACCCTGCTCATTGATCCACGCCATATCCATGAACGCGCGCCGCAGCTTCTCCAGTTGAGCGGGCCCCGGCCCGCACGAGGCGAGCACGGCCTCCGCTTCATGGCGTATCGCCCCCTCTATCCCGCCAATGCTGTCGCGGTACTCCTCGAGCGTGATCCTTTTGTCGTTGCCGTATTCGCGCCACAACCGGTTGAGGGTGAATGCGAGCAGCGGTAGCGCATTCGCTGTTCCCGCGTCGTGCACCATGGTTTCAACCAGACCGGTTTCGAGTTCTATCCCGGACAACAGGGCTGGCTTCCTGATGATCTCGGTATAATGCGCAGCCGTCAGCGGATTGAGCACCATTTTATCGATTCTTGGGTCCTGCCAGAACGGGAGACACTGCAGGGTGGTGAGGTAATCGGACTGCAGTGTCGCAAGACAGAAAATCTGGCTGGATTCAGCGTTCAATGCGTTTTTCAGCAGGGTGACGAAGCGTCGCGCCGCAGCGTCATCGCTGGTCGTCACCAGTTCTTCGAGCTGATCCAGAACCAGCAGTAGCGACGTTTGTGGTTGTTCGGAAGTCTTCCGCAGTTCCTCCAGCATGGCGACCAATGCCAGGTCATCCTGGATATCCTGCAGCCTGGTTGTGACAGCCTGCCAGTCCCTGGCGTCACCCGACCGAGCGAAGGCATCACATAGCACGCGGCTCAGCTCCTGTATCGGCTGCGCACGCGGGCGCATGGGTTGCAGAACGCACCAGTTGGTAATCCGCTCCAGGCGCGGTACGACGCCGGCATGTACCAGTGATGATTTGCCGCTGCCGGAAGCTCCCAGCAGGATCAGCGTGTGATAGCTGCCGGAGCGCTTCATCTGTTCGAGTCTACCCAGACAGCTGCGTCTGTCGTCGTCGCGCCCGTAGTATACGGCCACGTCTTCACGTACGAAGGGCACGAGCCCTGGGTAGGGTGGGCGGCTCTCGTCCCACTTGAAAAAATCCGCCGGGTCGAGACCGGCATTCAGCAGGCCGCGCCAGAGCCGGTTGTATCCCTCTTCGCGGTCACCGGTCAGGTCTATCACCTGCGTGTCGAGCAATATGGGACGCAGCGTGCAGGGTGCGATCTTCACCGGGAAGAGGTGTTTACCTTGCGCGCGCGCCTGGGTGATTTCCGCGAAACACCAGTCGGACGCCATCGAGTGCCCGCTGCAGAGCAGGATTACTCCACTGCAGGCACTCAGCTTTGCGTAAATCTCCCGCTCCCAGTTGCGGCCGGCGGGAATGCCGTCAAACGGGTCAAAGTCGAGAAAGAGTGATTGATAGCCCTGCTGCTGCAATCGCTCCGCGAGCTCGTCGGCCTCGGCGTTGTCGCGACTACTATGGCTTATGAATATCCCTGACATGACAGATTGCCGCCTTTCCTTAGTCAGGAATAAGTATAGTGAGTAACCTCCAGCCTTCCAGTACCAGGCCAGCCGGTTGTCAGCGACTGCAGCGAAGAAGCCAGGTGCCTGTTCTGTAAAAAGATCGATCGCAAATCCAATCGGGTCGGCATCGTTGATTGCTTCGACGATCCTTCGGTGCAGCGCAGTATGGCACTGGATCTGGCGCTAATCGATACCTACGACCAGCAGCTCCAATCGCTCGAACTGTATATCGTGCAATCCGCCAAGTCCCATGATGCCAATACCTACTATCGCCTGCGCTCCGTGCCCGGTATCGGCAAGATACTCTCTCTGGTGATCCTCTACGAGATTCACGATATCAACCGCTTTGAAAAAGTGGGCAACTTCCTCTCTTATGCCCGCCTGGTCAAATGCGCCAAAGAGTCCGCTGGCAAACGCTATGGCACTTCCGGTAGCAAGATCGGCAATGTCCATCTGCGCTGGGCCTTTGGTGAAGCAGCCTGTCTGTTCTTGCGCAACAACCCGGAGGGTAAATGCCTGCATGAGAAGCTCGTTAAGAAGCATGGCAAGGCGAAAGCCTTGTCCATCCTTGCCCAGAAACCGGGGCGGGCAGTCTACTTCATGCTGAAACGAAAACAGGCCTTTGATATGAACAAGTTCTTTTCGCTATAAGGGCGGGAGCAACGGAGCCTGAAGCCTGACTGGCGCCTCATTGGGATCAATCCTGCAAAGATCTGCGAACACCCAGCATCGCCGCATGGGACCGTGACCCCCGAGCAGATCATGGACTTTATCCCGGCAGCCCTTTGCTTTGATTGGACCGCTGCTTCGCGCCCACCCAAACAGGAGTGATTCGACCAGGTGTTTCGTGTTCTGCCCCTTACCCGAGCCGTTCACTAACTGGACAGGTGGTCTATTAACCTGAGCCCATTGACTTGCTTCGGCCGGCACGAGGGAACTGATGTGTTTCCAGGTCGCAGTGGTTAACCACTGCAGCGTTCTCTACAGACGAACGCCAGAACCTCGATAAGTGTTTGGTGCAGACGCGTTTCTGTAACCCGTTTTTGGAAATAAAGTCAGCACACTTGCTCGCGGTCTTTCACACCTGTCATCGCTAACGATTGTTATCGTTAACAGGGTTCTGTTGGCCCTTGACAGGAGGGGGCCTCATAAGTGTTATGTGGCGTTTCTCGATTTGCTATAGACATAGGCCAACATTGCTCCCCAAAGTGCACTGTTTCCGATAAAAAGTACCCATTCAAAAGAATTCGGCAGATTCTTACTGGCCCAAGTATTCCAGATGTATGTTCCAGGAGTCATCAATATAGTCGTGAGAGTACCAGTCACCGACTCCACAATACCTTCGTTTACATTCCCTCTTCAAATCGTTCCATTCCTAAAGAAAATGAAGCAATCAAACAGGTAATCGTTACTATAAGGTGGGCAACGCCGAATCCGAATGCCCTTTTAACGACAATATTCATTTGGCGACATAAAAGTGAGTAGATTTCATTGGCAGTATTGCCATTAATTTCCATTGCTATATTTATAATTGGCAGGTATAGAAACCTTGTTGGCACATCTGCCAACTATAAACAAATACTCTCCCGCATTACCGGCCGCATCATCACCACCCTGCCCTCACCAGATCGATTTCGTGATCCGCGACAAACGCCGGCAGTTCCGCGCGCACGTTTTCCCATGCCGCACCCTCCCCCAGTCGTTGCAGCGTTGCGTCGATGAGTGCGAACTTGCGCGCCGCCAGCAGCTGTTCCGGTTCCACCGGCTGGCCGGCCTGCATGAGTTGCAGCAACTGCTTCGCCGCTTCCTGCAGCGGCAGGCCGCGGCGGGTGGCGATGGCGTCCAGGTCCAGGCCTTCGCGGTAGGCCAGCCAGGTGTCGCGCAACGCCGGGGTCAGTTGCGTGGCGGTCTCGCCGCTGGTAACGCAGTATTGCGCGATGGCGTCGAGGAAGTCGTGGCCGTATTTTTCCAGCTTGCTCAGGCCGACGCCGCTGACGGCCAGCAGTTCCTGCTCGTCCATGGGCTTGTCGCGCGCCATCTGTGCGAGGGTCGCATCGCCAAAGACGATGTAGGGCGGCACGCCCTGGGCATCCGCGAGCTGCTTGCGCAGGCTGCGCAGTTCATCGAACAGGGCTTCATCATAGGGGCCCCGGGCTGCGGCGGCCCTGGAACGTTTCTTTTGTGCCGCTTCGCGGATGCGCGGCCGGGCGAGCTGCAGGCCGGAATCGCCACGCAGCAGCGGTCGCGCGGCGTCGGTCAGCTTCAGCACCGAGTAGTTGGCGATGTCCTGGATCAGCAGTCCGTGGTGGATAAGCTGGCGCAGGATCGAGGTCCATTCCTGCTCGCTGCGGTCGCTGCCGATGCCGTAGGTCGACAGCCGGTCATGGCCGAGCGAACGGATGCGCTCGTTGTCGGCGCCGCGCAGCACGGCGATCACGTGTACGATGCCGAAGCGCTGCCCGACGCGGTAAACGCAGGACAGCGCCTTGCGCGCGGCCTCGGTCGCATCGAAGCGCTCCGGCGGGTCCTGGCAGACGTCGCAGTTGCCGCAGTCGTCATCGCGCTGCTCGCCGAAGTAATTGAGCAGCACACGGCGCCGGCAGGTCACGCTCTCGGCCAGTGCCACCATGGCGTTCAGCTTGTGCACTTCGATGCGCTGCTGTTCCGCGTTGGCGTTGTTGTCGATCAGGCGCCGCACGGTAGCGACATCCTGCGCGCCGAACAGCAGCAGCGCGTCTGCCGGCATGCCGTCGCGGCCGGCGCGGCCGGTTTCCTGGTAGTAACCCTCGATGTGCTTCGGCAGGTCATAGTGCACCACGAAACGCACGTTGGGCTTGTCGATGCCCATGCCGAAGGCGACGGTGGCGACCACCACCTGCAGTTCATCGCGCAGGAAGTCCTCCTGCACGCTGGCGCGTTCCACCGCCGCGAGCCCCGCGTGGTAGGGTGCGGCCAGGATGCCCTTCGCACACAGCTTTGCCGCGACCTCCTCCACCCGCTTGCGGCTCAGGGCATAGACGATGCCAGCCTGTCCGCCGCGCTGCTCCAGGAAACGCAGCAGCTGGTCCAGCGGCTTGTGCTTTTCCAGCACGGTGTAGCGGATATTGGGTCGGTCGAAGCCGGTGACGTGGCGGCGGGCCTGTGACAGGTTGAGGACCCGCACGATATCCTCGCGCGTCTGGTCGTCGGCCGTGGCAGTCAGCGCCACGATGGGTATATGCGGAAACTGCAGCCGCAGCATGCCGAGCTGTGCGTACTCGGGGCGGAAGTCGTGGCCCCACTGCGAAACGCAGTGCGCCTCGTCGATGGCGAACAGCGCGATCTCGATCTCCTGCAGCCGCTCCAGGAAGCCGCCGCTGACCAGCCGCTCGGGGCTGATGTAGAGCAGGTCGAGTTCGCGGGCGTGCAGTTTGGCCAGCACCTGGCGCGCGGCCTCGCTGCCCTGACTGGAGTTGTAGCAGGCCGCGGCGACGCCGTTCGCCTGCAGGGCGTCCACCTGGTCCTTCATCAGCGAGATCAGCGGCGAGACCACGATGGCCACGCCCGGGCGGTGCAGCGCGGGGAGCTGGTAGCACAGCGACTTGCCGCCGCCGGTGGGCATTAGCACAAATGCGTCCCGGCCCCCGATCAGATCCTCGATGATCTCCTGCTGCTGCGGCCGGAAGCTCGAATAGCCGAAGACGCGGTCGAGGGTGGCATGGATATCAGACGGGCTGGACGCAGCGGGCAAGTTCATGGACGCGATTGTACCCGCATGCCGGTCAGACCGCGGCGTGAATTGTGGTCCGCATTTGCTGGCGGCCGGCGGTGCCGGGCCCGGATCAGACGGTCGGCGGGTCGATATCGAACATCTTGTTGTATTCGCTGGCATCGAAAAAAACTTCCATGTCGGTGATCTTGCCGTCAACCACTGTCACCAGCTGCACGACCGCCACATCCTTCAGGTGCTCCATGGTGGTGATCAGGTGCATGATGACGCAGACCTCGTTGCCCTGCGTAAATACCTTGCGGCGCTCGAGGCGCTCCAGGATCGGGCCGAGGCGGGAGATGTTAATGGTGAACGCGTCCGCGTTGCCGGCATCCGAGACCGGGCTGTGGTAATGGAAGCTGGTATCGGACAGGTACTGGCGGGCACGCTCGAAATCCCGGTCCTCGAAGGCATCGAGATAGGCGTTGACCACCTCAACAGGCGTCTCCGGCTTTTTGTTTTGTTTCATTCTTGTATCCGGAAACGACTTCATCGCCTGGTCTCCCCCGCCCGGTATTCCACGCTCGCCCCCGCAAAGTGGATGGCCGGTACATTTCGATGGCATTGCACCATAAATCACCCTGAAATTATAGCCGTTGTTACTGATTTTACTCGCATTCAGGTGACCTGCACCGATGGAGTGCACCCCTTGCGGGGATTTTTCCGGTGGAATCTTCTACCATGACGACCCTTTGTATTGGCGGAGAATACCGGTGGACGACTACCTGCCCGGCCAGCGCTGGGTCAATCATGCGGAACTGCAACTGGGCCTGGGCACGGTACTGACCGTGGAACCGCGTACGGTTACCCTGCTGTTCGATGCCGCCGGCGAGACCCGCACCTACGCCAGGCAGGCCGCACCACTGGCCAGGGTCGCCTTTACACCCGGAGACGAGGTCCGCAGCCACGCGGGAGAGACGTTCCGGATCACCGCCGTGCACGAGGAAGACGGCTTCCTGGTTTACCTTGGCAGCGACACCGCCGGGCAGGCGGTGACCCTGCCGGAGAGCCAGCTCGACAGCCACCTGCCGCTGAACCGGCCGGCGGAGCGCCTGTTCACCGGCCAGGTGGATCCGGACAGCGCGTTCGAGCTGCGCTACCAGACCCTGCTGCAGGCCAATCACCTGGCACACTCCGACCTGCGCGGCCTGACGGGCTGCCGCACCAGCCTGATTCCGCACCAGTTGTATATCGCCCGCGAGGTGGCCGGCCGCCACGCCCCGCGCGTGCTGCTGGCCGACGAGGTCGGACTGGGCAAGACCATAGAGGCAGGTCTCATCCTGCACCAGCAGCTCCTGACCGAACGCGCCCGGCGCGTGCTGATCGTGGTGCCGGAGAGTCTGCTGCACCAGTGGCTGGTAGAAATGCTGCGCCGCTTCAACCTGTCATTCAGCCTCTACGATGCTGAGCGCTGTAGCGCGATCGAGGAAGGCAGCGGCCAGGACAATCCTTTTCATGCCGGGCAGCTGGTGCTTTGCAGTCTGGAATTCCTGCTGGCACAGCCACAGCGCCACGCGCAGGCGGTGGCCGGCGAATGGGACCTGCTGGTCGTGGACGAGGCGCACCACCTGGAATGGAGCCCGGACCGGGTCAGCCCCGAATATCAACGGGTGGAGGAGCTGGCCCGGGCCACCCGCGGCGTGCTGCTGCTGACGGCGACACCGGAGCAGCTTGGCAAGGCCAGCCACTTCGCGCGCCTGCGGCTGCTCGACCCCGATCGTTTCCCGGACTACGAGGCCTTCATCGCCGAGACCCGCGGCTACGAACCGGTGGCGCATGCCATCGAGGCGTTGCTGGAAGCGCGGCCGCTGGACAGCGCGTCCCTGGGCACCCTGCGCAATACCCTCGCCGAGGGCGACAACCAGGTGTTGCTGGACAGCGTGCAGAACGGGGCTGCCACGGAAGCCGAACACAGCGCAGCCCGCCAGTCGCTGATGGAACACCTGCTGGACCGCCACGGGACCGGGCGCGTGCTGTTCCGCAACACGCGCGCCGCTGTCAAGGGCTTTCCGGCGCGCGAACTGCACATCTGGCCACTGCCCCTGCCCGCGGCGTATGCCGCCTGCCTGGCAGCGGTGCCGGCGACAACCGGAGTGGAACCGGCGCTACCGCTTTGCCCGGAACTGCTGTATGAAGCACAGCGCGCACCGGGAGACCCGCACTGGGTGGACATCGACCCGCGGGTGGACTGGCTCGGGCAACAGCTGAAACAGCTCTTCCCGCAGAAGGTACTGGTGATTGCCGCCCACGTGACCACGGCACTGGACCTCGCGGCCAGTCTGCAGCGCCGCACGGGCATTCATGCCGCGGTCTTTCACGAGGCCGCCAGCCTTATCGAGCGTGATCGCGCGGCGGCCTATTTCGCCGACATGGAATCCGGCAGCCAGGTCCTGATCTGCTCGGAAATCGGCAGCGAGGGCCGCAACTTCCAGTTCGCGCACCACCTGGTGCTGTTCGACCTGCCGCTCAATCCCGACCTGCTGGAGCAGCGCATCGGCCGACTCGACCGCATCGGCCAGTCAGAGACCATCCACCTGCATGTCCCCTGTCTGGAAGACAGCCCGCAGGCCGTCATGCTGCACTGGTACCACGAAGGGCTGGCCGCCTTCGAACATCCCTGCCCGGCCGGTCACACGGTCTACGTCGAGATCGAGGCCAACCTGCTGGCCGCCGTTCGGGGAATCGGCGACCCGGACGCACTGGTGGCCACGACCCGGGAACTGCGCACGCGACTCAATGCCGACCTGCAGCGCGGCCGCGACCGCTTGCTGGAATACAATTCCTGCCGCCCGCACCTGGCTGCAGCCCTGCGGGACCGGATAGCGGCCGCGGATGCCGAACCCGGCCTGCCGGAATACCTGGAGCGGCTGTTCGACACCTACGGCATCGAGACGGAACCGCACAGCCGGCATTCGCATATCATCCGCCCCGGCGACCACATGCAGGCAGGCGATTTTCCGGGGCTGCGTCCTGAAGGCATGACCATCACCTTCGACCGCCAGACCGCGCTGGCCAACGAGGACCGGCAATTCCTGACCTGGGAACACCCGCTGGTCAGCGGCGCCATGGAGATGATCCTCAGCAACGAGCCGGGCAACACCGCCATGTGCACACTCAAGTACGCGGGTGCCGAACCCGGCACGCTGCTGCTGGAATGCCTGTATACCCTGTACGTGATCGCGGGTAAGCGCCTGCAGACCGGCCGTCACCTGCCGCCAACCACGCTGCGCGTCGTCACCGACCTGCAGGGCAATGACCACGGCGAACGGCTGTCCCACGAATTGATCGGCAGGACACGCGAGACCGTCCCTCCCGAGACCGCGGCCCGGGTGATACGCGGCTACCAGCAGCCGCTGCGGGACATGCTGGCCGCCGGCGAACAACTGGCGCAGCGCCACACCCCCGCGATCCTGGCCGCCGCCCGCGCGCACCTGCAACGGAACCTGGCAAGGGAAATCAACCGACTGCAGGCGCTGCACCGGGTGAACCCCAACGTGCGGGACGAGGAGATTACACACCTGGAACAGCAACTGGCGCACGGCATGGCCGCGCTCGACGCCGCCTCCCTGCGCCTGGACGCCCTGCGCGTCCTTATCGTTACGTGAACCTGTAACAACAAGGCAGCCTGTTTGCAGGCGCGCACTCTCCGGGCTGCGGCCCGTTCACTTCTCGCCTTTCACTTCCCACTTTTCACTTCTCACTTCTCACTTCTCACTTCTCACTTTTCACTTTTACTTCTCACTTCTCACTTCTCACTTCTTACTTCTCACTTCTTACTTTTCACCGTTCAGTTGCCATCCCCGGATTCCGCTGCTCTCCATACGGGCTATATTGCTATCGTGTGTGAATCGCCCGCGCTTCGAGGCAGGTGACGACATCGGCGAGGCGGCCGTCATCCACAATCAGCAGGTGCGGCACACCGCCCAGCGCCTCGTCCGGAACGCGCAGCCAGTGGCGCATGGCCACACCGTCACCCTGCTGAACGACATACAGCGCGCGGTAACAGCGCACCAGCAGCTGTGCCTGCTCCCAGGCGGGCGTCGCCGGCTCCAGGCATTGCTGCGCGGCGGCCAGCCGCCCGATGTCGCCGCATTTCAGCCGCAGCACGCGCGCGAGTTCCGCCTGATACAGGCCCAGCATATCCACGATCTGCAGCACAGCCTGTGTCAGCCGGCGCGGCTCGTCGATGCTCTCCGCTATCTGGTAAACCAATGTTGATCCAGCCCATTCCCGTGCCCGCGACAGGCAGACTATACTTCTAGCAGCACAGGAACTCATGGCCCGGTATACTCGCCAGGGGCCCGAATAATCACAAAGGAGGCAGTCATGTTTCTGCAAGAGAAAAGTCGCAAGGAGATGGTCGAGGTGCTGACCCTGAAGGATCTTTTCGATCCCTACTGCGACACCCTGATCGGCCGGTACCAGCATGGTGAGGAAATGCAGGACCCCGAGAAATTCAAAAAGGCGACTCTGTGCTTTCTTTCCGGCGAGGAATTGCCGCGCTGCTGGATCGATGCGCATTACCGCGACGCCGAGATCCAGCGCTAGGCGCGCTGGTTCCAGAACGGCATCGCGGCCGGGAGGCCGCTCCTACCCCACTGGTGCCACCTGTAGGAGCACCCTGAAGGGCATAAACACCGCCCTTCGGCGCGATTTGTTGAACTCCACATCGCGGGAAGGATGGAAATTCACCCGCTTACTCCAGGGAACGCAGCAACTCCAGGGTCTGGCTGCGCGTGGCGTCCAGCGCCTGCATGACGAGATCGAGGCGGGCCGTGTTGTCAGCCAGGAGCTCCCGGTTTTCACCCCAGGCATGCAGCAGCGCCACAGTTGAATCCTGCATCGTATCCGGCAATACCATCGCGAGGTCATTGATGGTCAGCACGCAGTCCCAGCCGATACGCGGGTTGCGGTTGTCCCCGGTGGCCTCGTTGCGCCAGGTGTTGTAGCTCAGGCCGCTATCTGCAGCATCGTCGACCCTCACTTCCCGGGACGGATAAAGCGACGCACATACCAGCAACTCGCCTGAATCCCGTACTCCTGCGCGCGCGCCCAGGACAAGCCCGCGCGCACCAGCTTTTCCGCAATGCCCCGGCCACGCAGTGCAGGCGGCACAAAGGTGTGGGTGAAGTCGATGCCGTTACCGGGTAGCAGGCGGTATTCAAGCAGTGCTTCGCCGCCGTCCGTCACCAGCACAAAGCGCTTGTGTTCGATATCGTGCTGAATGTCCATACGCCTCCGACCGGCATCCGCCTGCGCTGCCTGGCTGCGATCATGCCGCCATAAAACGCCTGCTGGCAAGTCGCGCATCACTGGAGTTACCATGCAGGCACCGGCCGCGCGCGTGTGGCCGGCAATACGCAAGCCACCACCGTATGAGAGATTTCGACAGCCTGTTCACTCCTGGGTACCGCCTGGTGTCGGCGCTGTTTCTGCGCCTGCTCGGCCTGATCTACCTCGTCGCCTTCGTCTCACTGGGCACACAGGTACAGGGCCTTGCCGGGAGCCAGGGTATCATTCCGGTCGCGGCTCAGCTGGCGGATTTCGCCGGGCGCTCCGGCATCGAGCGCTATTTCCAGGTACCGACCCTGTTCTGGCTGAACGCCGGCGATGCAACGCTGAATATCGCCATCATTGCCGGTTGCGCGGCAGCGGTGCTGATCCTGCTGCAGCGCTGGACCCGCCCCGCGCTGGTCGCCGCCTACGTGCTGTACCTGTCCTTCTACCACATCTGCCAGCCGTTCCTGCATTTCCAGTGGGACGGCCTGCTGCTGGAGGCGGGCTTCCTGGCCATCTTTCTGACGCCGCATTCCCGCGTGGTGATCCTGCTGTTCCGCTGGCTGCTGTTCAAGCTGCGCTTCATGTCGGGTCTCGCCAAGCTCACCTACCACGACCCGGCCTGGTCAGGCCTCACGGCACTGAACACCTACTTCGAGGTGCAGCCGCTGCCGAACCCGCTGTCCTGGTACGCGCAGCAGCTGCCGGAATGGCTGTTGCGGGTCGGCACCGCGGGCACCCTGGTGGTCGAGTTAGTGGTGCCATTCATGATGTTCCTGCCGCGACGCTGGCGTTTTGTCGCCGCCTGGCTGACAATTCTCTGGCAGGTCCTGATCATCCTCACCAGCAATCACAACTGGTTCAATTTCCTCACCATCGCACTGTGCCTGTTCCTGTTTGACGATCGCGCCCTGCAGCGGGTGATTCCCGAAGGACTGCGGAAGCGGCTGGACTGGCGGACAACAGCGCCGGCCCGGGGCGGAATTGCCGGGCGCGGCGCGCTGGCCGTGCTGGCCAGCCTGATCCTGCTCGTCAGTGGCGTGCAGTTCTATGATCTGGCCACCCACAAGGGCAACCCGGACACGCCGCTGGGGACACTGGTCGGCTACGCGGAAACCTTCCGTATAGCCAACAAGTACCACGTGTTCCCCACCATGACGACACGGCGGATAGAACTGGAGATCGAAGGTTCAACGGACGGCCGGGTGTGGCGCGCCTATCGCTTCAACTACAAACCGCAGGCCCTGGACGAGCGCCCGCAGCTGGTCATACCGCACCAGCCGCGCCTCGACTGGCAGATGTGGTTCGTCACCCTGAACCCGAAGTACCTGCCGTGGTTCGAGTCCTTTCTCTATGCCCTGCTGGAGAACTCCCCGACGGTGACGGCGCTGCTGCGTGAAAATCCCTTCCCGGACGAGGCGCCGCGCTATATCCGCGTGCTCGCCTGGGACTATCACTTCACGGATGCCGCAGAACGCGCCGCCACCGGGAACTGGTGGCGGCGTGAATACCTGGGTCCGTTTACGCCCCTGCCGGGGGTCTCCCGCCCGCCTGACAGGGAAACCGAACCCTGACACACAGCGCAGCTGGGTGCGGATATTCGCCGGGTGCCTGAGTAGTGGAGAAATGTGAACAGTGAGAAGTTAAAGGTTGTAACGTTGATGGAAGTATCCAGCTTGCGCGCTATCTGAATACTCTTTTTCACTTCTCACTTCTCACTTCTCACTTCTCACTTCTCACTATTCACTATTACCCCCCCGGACTCCTGGCAGATCACGTGCAGCCGGTATCGTTTCAGCCGACCTCGATAACGCGGATCAGGTCGGTGCCGCCGGCCTTCTCTCGATGCCCGGCGGTGGCGATGATGATGTCGCCGTTCTTGACGTAGCCAAGCTGCATGGCGCGCTCGATACCGAACTTGATCTTCTCAAGGTCGGTGCGCTCTCCCGGATAGAGGATCGGGCGCACGCCCCAGTTCATGCACAGCCAGCGCGCCACGTTGCTGGCAGCAGTGATCGCCAGGATCGGGCAGGCCGGGCGGTGCTTGGAGGTCAGGCGCGAGGTGAAGCCGGTTGTCGTCAGCGTAAAGATCGCGGCGGCATTCAGCTGGTTTGCCATCGCCACCGCGGCCTGGCTGACCGCCTCGGTGACCACGTTCGACGGGTGCGGCAGGATCTTCTGCAGATAGCCGTATTCGCGCAGGTGTGCCTCGGCACGCACCGCCAGTGTCGCCATCATCCGCACCGCCTCAACCGGGTATTTGCCCACGGCGGTCTCTCCCGAAAGCATTACCGCGGAGGTACCGTCGAGGATGGCGTTGGCGACATCGCTGGCCTCGGCGCGGGTCGGTTTCGGGTTCCATTCCATGGAGGCCAGCATCTGGGTGGCGGTGATCACCGGCTTGCCGTTGGTGACCGTCTTGCGGATCATCATCTTCTGTGTGCCCGGCACCTCGGCCAGCGGCAGTTCCACGCCCAGGTCGCCACGCGCCACCATCAGGCCGTCGGCGGCGGCAATGATTTCGTCGAGATTGGCCACGCCGGCCTTGTTCTCGATTTTCGCGATGATGGGAATTTCCTTGCCTCGCTCGGCGAGGATCTCCCGCATCTTGATGATGTCATCGGCGCTCTGCACGAACGAGGCTGCGATGTAGTCGACGTCGTTGTCGCTGGCGAAGGTCATCTCCCGGATAACATCCTCGCGTTGTTCGGGTCCGACGGCGCTGAGCGACAACTGCACGTCCGGCAGGTTGACGCTCTTGCTGTTGCCGAGGACGCCGCCATGCACCACCTTGCACCTGATATCGCCCCCGCTTACCGCACTCACCTTCAGTTCGATGGCGCCGTCGTCCAGCAGGATTGCCGTGCCCGGCATCACCTCGTTCGCCAGCCCCTTGAAGCTTACCGACACGCCGTCGGTGTGGCCGATGCGCTTCGTGGTTGTCAGGGTGAAGGTGTCACCGGAACTGAGTTCAATTGACCCCGGTGCCAGCAGGCCGGTGCGGATCTCGATACCACGGGTATCGATCATGATGGCGACATTGGTTTCCATGGCGGCGGCGGCTTCGCGAATCCGCCCGATGCGCACCTGCTGCTCCTCGAGAGTACCGTGTGACAGGTTCAGACGTGTGACGTTCATGCCTGCGGCGATCATCTCCCGCAGGCGCTCGGGGGAGTCGCAGGCCGGACCGATGGTGGCCACGATCTTGGTTTTGCGGATTTCTGTTTTATTCATTGTCTCTGCCTGCTGGAAGGACCGGGAAACGCCCGGATCAATATCGTAAACGACTGATTATAGCGAGCCGCGGCATTGAAAGTGAGGATCATTGTAGTCCCGGCGGCCTCCCACCTGGCAAGCGTCCCGGGGGAAGCCCGCAAGCAGGACAATTCTGTTGCTTTTCAAGCCTCATACCGGTCTTCACAGCAATGGCAAGCCGCGCAGCGCCGGTGCCTGCCGGGAAGGATGCGTACCGCCGGCTGGCGGGACCGTGGCCGTATTGCCCTGCGCTGCGGAAACCTGTCTATAATCAAGCAGACATAATCAGAAAAAGAGGCCAACATGACACAGCATATCGATCCCATTATCCTGAATTTCCTGTACGCGACCCTCGGCGGCGTCCTCACCCTGGCGTTCATGTGGCTGGGATGCCTGCTGTTTAACCGCCTGGCATGCTCCTTCAACATCCCCGAGGAACTCGGCAAGGGGAATATTGCGGTTGGACTGATGGTCATGGGCCTGTTCATCGGCATCGGAACCGCGCTGGGGCTGGTGATCGGTCTCGGGTTGAACTGAGGGTTGCGTGCGCTCCTGCCTGCCAGCCTTGCTGCTTGCCCTTCTGGCCCTGCCACAGGTTGCCCAGGCCAGGATACCGCTGCAGCAGGTGGATGAATGGAACCGGGATTACGATGCCCATTTCCGCAAATACACCAAGCGCTATTTCGGCCCCCACATCGACTGGCGCTGGTTCAAGTCGCAGGGCATTGCCGAGTCCGGGCTGGACCCGGAGGCTGCCAGCGAGACCGGCGCCCACGGCATCATGCAGATCATGCCGGCAACCTACAGTGAAATCCGCAAGCAGAACCCGCACTTTCTCGCGGTGGATCAGCCGCGCTGGAATATCGCCGCCGGCATCTACTACGATCGCCAGTTGTATGATAAATGGCTTGCACCGCCGCCCGGCGAGGAACGGCTGTACTTTGCCTTCGGCAGCTACAACGCCGGCTACGGGCGCATTTATCTGGCAGCCCGGCAGGCACGGGCGAATCCGGGGTCATGGCATGCCGTTCGGCCGTTCGTACCGCCCCAGACCCGGCATTACGTCAGGCGGATCCGGAACCTGATGGCGGAACCCGCAGGAGACGATCCCTCACTCGAACAGTGAGTGGAACATCCAGCCGGTGGTATTGCTTTCCGGCACCCACACGCGTCGCCAATCACCCGTCACGGCCAGTTGCCGCACCCGGGCTCCCTGTGGCAGGGTCGCCAGCACCTGGCCGGAGGTCGCCGGCCGCTCACGGACATTGGCCTTGTCCACCGTCACCGTCACCAGTTTGCCGACGCGCTCCTCGCTCAGCAGTGCAGCCACTGCTGCGGCCGCGGCCGCATCGCCCCGATCGGCATAGTCGAGCAAGACCAGCAGGGCATCCTCGATACCCTGCGCCGCCGCCTCGCGGTACCAGTTAATGGCCTGCGCCTGGTCCTCTACGGAACCACCCTTCTGGCCATACAGCATGGCGAGCGCCATCTGTGCCTCGGCATGCCCGCTTTGCGCAGCCTGCTCCCAGAGTTGCCGCGCCCGCTCGTCGTTCGCGGCGACCCCGTTGCCGTTGCGATACAGCCAGCCAAGATTGAATTGGGCGGTCACGTTGCCGGCCTCGGCCAGCGGTTCCCAGATACACCAGGCGGGCGCAAAATCGCCGTCAAGGGCATACGCCTCGGCCCGGGCGAGATCGACCTCCGTGTCGGCACTGCAGGCCGGGGAGAACAGGACCAGCAGGGCCGGCAGCCAGCATCGCAGGAACTTCATTGCGCCTCCGCCTGCACGTACAGCCACGCCGGCAGTTGCGCCGGCGTAATCGTGTGCAGGTGCAGGCGATCGTCCCCCGCGACCACACCGTCCGTTTCAATTGCGGTGCGCGTCCGGGCAGCGCTTCCCTGCGGCGCCACGATCACCAGGCGGAAGCGATTGAAGCCGCCGCCATCACGCAGTTCGCGGCCCCGACGCAACAGGGCGCTGATCTGCGGCGCCGCCATATCCACGGTGCCACCATCGACCAGCAGCACCAGCAGCCGGTCGCCGATTGCCAGCAGGCGCGCCCCCGGGATTTCAGGAAAAACAGCAGGATCGGTTTCCAGCCGGATATCCGTGAAAACGGCTGGCGGACAGGTGCAGCCCAGCGTATCGCGCACAAAGTCCTCGACACGGCTGCAAGCCGCGTGATTCAGGGTCGCTACGGGCATCGGGACAGCGTGGTGGACGCACGGTTGCCGGATGGCAGGCTGCACCCGGTCAGGCAAATTTCTGCTGCAGGCATGGATCAGGAACCTCCGCGGTTGTGATGGCGGCAAACCCGCCGGGCGTACACTGCCTGATTATAGGCCACAGCGGCGGGCGCGACGGTAACGGCCGTCACAGCGTGGCGCGCGCCTGTGCCAGCAGGAAGCTGTCAACCGCGCCTCTCGGCAGCTGCGTCAGATCCCGCATCAGGACAAAGGGAACGTGGTCGAGGTGATAGCGTGCGGCAAGATCGTCCAGCATGCCCAGCCAGAGATGCGCGGTCATCTCGGCATCGGCCAGCGCCCGGTGGAAGGTGCCATTATGCGGCAGTCGCCGGTACTCCACCAGTGTGCCCAGCTTGTGATTCGGCGCATCGGGGTACAGCCGCCGCGCCGCCAGCATGCTGCAGGCGAATGCGCCCCGCCGGGGCCTGTGGATGCGCTGCAGCTCGGCGTCGAGGAAACGCTGATCAAACGAGGCGTTGTGCGCCACCATGTCGAAATCGCCGATGAAATCCCGGCACGCGGCCATGGCCTCCTCGCAGGGAGGCGCGGCTCGCAGCATGACATTGGTGATACCGGTGTATTGTTCAATGAACGGGCTGATGCGCCTGCCGGGATTCATCAGGCATTGAAAGCGGTCGCGAATGCGCCCGCCCTCGAGGCGTACTGCACCGATCTCGATCGCGCGGTCGCCCCGATCGGGTGACAGCCCGGTAGTCTCGAAGTCGAGTACCACCACCGTGTCCGCCCTCTCGCACCGGGTTGCCTGCATGCCGGGTCAGCTGACAATCCGGTAGCAGGGCGTGTATACCGTACCCGGCAGTTTCATGCGCTGCTGGGCGACAAAGGAGGTCAGCAACGCGTCCAGAGGCCCCATGATGGCAGCGTCACCGCGAATCTCGAAATGACCATACTTTTCGATGGCGCGGATTCCCTCGTCCTTGACATTGCCGGCCACGATGCCGGAAAACGCCCGCCGCAGGTTGGCCGCCAGCGAGTGGGGTGCCTGGTCCTTGTGCAGTTCCAGGTTGCGCATGTTGTCGTGGGTGGGCAGAAACGGCCGCTGGAATTCGGGTTCGATCTTCAGCAGCCAGTTGTAGTAGTAGGCATCATCTCGCTGCTTGCGGAAATCGCGCACCGCCCTGATGCCGGCGTGGAGTTCCCGGGCCACCGCGACCGGATCATTGATAATGATCTTGTAGCGTCGCTGTGCCGCGCTGCCCAGCGTAGTGCCGATGAAACCATCAATTTCCCGGAAATAGTCCGCCGTCTCTGCCGGGCCGGTGAACACCAGCGGAAACGGCATCTCCGCATTGTCCGGGTGCAGCAGGATGCCGAGGAGGTAGAGAATCTCCTCCGCGGTCCCGGCGCCGCCGGGAAATACCACGACGCCGTGCCCGGTCCGGACAAAGGCCTCCAGGCGCTTCTCGATATCCGGCATAATCACCAGTTCGTTCACGATCGGGTTGGGCGACTCGGCGGCGATGATGCCGGGCTCGGTAATCCCGAGGTACTGCCCGCCGTGGATGCGTTGCTTGGAATGCCCGATGGTGGCCCCTTTCATCGGCCCCTTCATGGCGCCCGGCCCGCAGCCGGTGCAGATATCCATGCCGCGCAGCCCCAGCTGGTAGCCGACTTCCTTGGTGTAGTCGTATTCCCCGCGGCCGATCGAGTGCCCGCCCCAGCACACCACCAGGCGCGGCTGCTGCACCGGGCGCAGGATGTCGGCGTTGCGCAGGATGTGGAACACGGCGTCGGTGATGCCGGCGGTAACCGAGGTATCGAACAACGGGTTATGGTCGATCTCGTCGCTGACATAGATGACGTCTCGCAGCACAGCGAACAGGTGTTCACTGATCCCCTTGATGAGCTTGCCGTCGACGAAGGCGGATTCCGGTGCGCCCTGCAGCTCCAGCTTGATGCCGCGCTCTTCCTGGATGAGGCGAATCTGGAAATCGCGGTAGCGCTCCAGCAGCTCCTTGCCGTCATCCAGATAGCTGCCGGAGTTGAGCACCGCCAGTGAACAGTTGCGGAACGTGGTATAGAGCCCCCCCTGGCTGGTATCCAGCAACTCCGCCATCTCGGCCTTGGAGAGGACTTCCAGGCGACCTTCCGGCGAAATGATGGCATCGACAGTCGCGTAGTTCATTGGGCTGGCATCCCCGTCAAGCGTAAATCCGGAATAAGAACATACTTCACGCCGCACATGAATCCTTATTTTCCCCCTGGTAACTGTAACAGAATTGTAAAGATTCTCCCTGCTGCGTCTATTGCTGCGACACGCCGCGCTGTTTAAGATGCCAGAATCGAGTCGCGGCACGGGAGCACTCGCATCCTGCAGGGGTAAAATGCTCCGCGCATACCAGGGAAGCAGCCGACCCCGACCAATGATCGCAGGAATTTTACCGGGCTGCTGCCGGCTTGCATGCAGCCCTACCCAGGAGATCCACCCGACATGAAGCACGATCTGACTCGTCCACCGGACCTGTTGCATGAGACCCATATGGGCCCGTCGCGCGTGCAGCGTCCCGACTATGTCTCGCTGCTGCCGCCCTGCAATGCCGCCTGCCCGGCCGGTGAAAACATCCAGGCCTGGCTCGCGCTGACGATCGAGAAACGCTACAAGGCAGCCTGGCAGGCGCTGATCAGAGGAAAACCCCCTGCCGGCCGTGCATGGCCGTGTGTGCTACCACCCCTGCGAATCCGGCTGCAACCGCGGCCAGCTCGACAGCCCGGTGAGCATCCATGCCGTGGAACGCTTCCTCGGCGATCGCGCCATCCAGCAAGGGCTGGAAGGTCGAGTGGGATGCGCCGGCCAGCGGCAAGCGGGTACTGATCATCGGTGCCGGACCCAGCGGCCTGTCGGCGGCCTACCACCTGACGCGGCTGGGCCACAGCGTGGAGATCCACGAGGCCGGGCCGATGGCCGGCGGCATGATGCACTTCGGCATCCCCGCCTACCGCATGCCCCGGGACGTGCTGGACGCCGAGATCCAGGCGCATCGAGGACATGGGCGTCAGGATCGTTCTCGATCACAAGGTCGAGGACCTGATTGGCGGAACGGGACGCGGGTAATTTCGATGCCGTGTTCGTCGCCATCGGCGCCCATATCAGCAAGCACATCGACATTCCGGCACGCGATGCCGGCAAGATGCTGGACGCGGTGAGTTTCCTTGCCAGCGTCGAGGCCGGCGATCCGCCGCAACTCGGCCGCCGCGTTGCGATCTACGGCGGCGGCAATACCGCCATGGATGCCGCGCGGGTCGCCAAGCGCCTCGGCGCCGACGAAGCCCTGATCATCTATCGCCGCGACCGCGAGCACATGCCTGCCCATCCCTTCGAGGCCGACGAGGCCCTGGAGGAAGGCGTGAAGATCAACTGGCTGCGCACCATCAAGGAAATCGACGCCACCACCTTCACCGTCGAGGTCATGGAGGTCGGCGAGGATGGCCGCCCGCAAAGCACCGGCAAACTGGAAACCCTGGAGGCCGATTCCCTGATCCTGGCGCTGGGACAGAATTCGGATGCCAGCCTGTTAAAGGGTATCCAGGGCATCGAATTCGAGTGGGACACCGTCATCGTCGACACGCACATGATGACCGGACATCCCGGCATCTTCGCCGGCGGCGACATGGTTCCCTCGGAACGCACCGTCACCGTGGCCGTTGGTCATGGCAAGAAGGCAGCCCGCAACATCGATGCCTGGCTGCGTGGCGAGGTCTACACTGCCGCCGCCGAAACACCCGCTCGCCAGCTTCGACAAGCTGCATGTCTGGTATTTCACGGACGCCGCGCAGCGCTCGCAGGAGAATCTTGACCTGCTGCAGCGCCAGTCCGGCTTCGAGGAAGTGGTGCACGGGCTGAACAAGGCCGATGCCGTGTTCGAGGCGCTGCGCTGCCTGTCCTGCGGCAACTGCTTCGAGTGCGACGGCTGTTTCGGTGCCTGCCCGGAACGCGCCATCACCAAGCTCGGCAAGCGCAAGGGCTATGCGGTGAATTTCGACAAGTGCACCGGCTGCGGCGTCTGCTACCAGCAATGCCCCTGCCATGCGATCGAAATGTCCCCCGAACCCGCCTGAACCTGCGCACGAATGCAGATCCTGAATCACGCAATCGTTTTTTCCGGCCTGACCGCCGGCCCCTGGAGCAATGCATGGAAAACCGGCAAGTAGCCACCATCGACGGTAACGAGGCCGCGGCCTACGTCGCCTATCGCGTCAACGAGGTCTGTGCGATCTACCCCATAACCCCCTCCTCCACCATGGGCGAGCTGGCGGATCAGTGGGCCAACGAGGGCAAGACCAATATCTGGGGCGACATCCCGATCATCGCGGAGATGCAGAGCGAGGGCGGTGCCGCGGGCGCCGCGCACGGCGCCCTGCAGACCGGGGCGCTCACCACGACCTTCACGGCCTCGCAGGGCCTGATGCTGATGATCCCGAACATGTACAAGATCGCCGGGGAACTCACCTCCGCGGTGTTCCATGTCGCGGCACGCTCGCTTGCGGCCCAGGGCCTGTCGATTTTCGGCGACCACCAGGACGTGATGGCGGTCCGCGCCACCGGATTCGCGCAACTGGCATCCGGCTCGGTGCAGGAGGCCCACGACATGGCCCTGATTGCGCAGGCCAGCACGCTGGAGGCCCGGGTTCCCTTCATCCATTTCTTCGACGGCTTCCGCACCTCGCACGAGGTCAACAAGATCACACTGCTCAGCGATGCCGAGATCCGCGCCATGATCGACGACGACCTGGTGCGCGCACACCGGCAGCGCGGTCTCGGCCCCGATGTTCCCTTCATGCGCGGTACGGCGCAGAACCCGGATGTCTACTTCCAGGGCCGCGAGACGGTGAATCCCTTTTATGCGCGCACCCCGGAGATCGTGGAACGCAAAATGCGCGAATTCGGCGAGCTCACCGGACGCCACTACCAGTTGTTCGAATATCACGGCGACCCGCAGGCGGAACGCGTCATCATCCTGATGGGCTCGGGCGCCGATACCGTACGCGAGACGGTGGACTGGTTGCTGGCGCATGACGCCGCCGTCGGTGTCATCCAGGTACACCTGTACCGGCCGTTCTCCGTCGAGCACCTGCTGGCCGCGCTGCCCGCCAGCACCCGCGCCATCGCGGTGCTGGACCGCACCAAGGAACCGGGCGCGCCGGGCGAACCCCTGTACCTGGATGTCGTCACCACGCTGGCGCAGGCCGCGGCCGACGGCAGCCTGCCCACCGCCACGCTGCCGCGCATCATCGGCGGACGCTACGGCCTGTCTTCCAAGGAATTCACGCCGGCCATGGTCAAGGCCGTTTTCGACGAACTGGCCAAGACGCAGCCGAAGAACGGCTTCACGGTGGGTATCAACGACGATGTCAGCCACACCAGCCTGGCAGTCGACCCGGAATTCGCCATCGAGCCCGACACCGTGGTGCGGGCGCTGTTCTACGGCCTCGGCGCCGACGGCACGGTAGGCGCCAACAAGAACACTATCAAGATCATCGGCGAGGACCCGGCCTTCCACGCCCAGGGCTACTTCGTCTACGACTCCAAGAAGTCCGGCTCCCAGACCATCTCGCACCTGCGCTTCGGTCCGGACCCGATCCGCTCCAGCTATCTGGTGCAGTCGGCCAATTTCATCGGCTGCCACCAGTTCAATTTCCTGGAGCGCACCAACGTGCTGGAAAAGGCCGCCCCCGGCGCGACCTTCCTGCTGAACAGCCCGTACGGCGCGGATGAAGTCTGGGAGCGCCTGCCGCGTGTCATCCAGCGGACCATCATCGAGCGCAAGCTGGATTTCCATGTCATCGATGCCTACACGGTGGCACGCGACAGCGGCATGGCTGGCCGCATCAATACCGTCATGCAGACCTGCTTCTTTGCCTTATCCGGCGTCATGCCGAAGGACGCCGCGATCGCCAAGATCAAGACGGCCATCCAGAAGACCTACGGCAAGAAGGGCGAGGAAGTCGTGCGCCGCAACTTCGAGGCCGTCGACAACACCCTGGCCCAGCTGCACCAGGTCACGGTGCCGGGCGAGGTCAGCAGCAACATCGACCTGCTGGCGCCGGTACCGCCCGAGGCACCGGCCTTCGTGCGCGAGGTCACGGCCATGATGATTGCCGGCAGGGGTGATGAACTGCCGGTGAGCGCCCTGCCCGTGGACGGCACCTTCCCCACCGCAACCGCCCGCTGGGAGAACCGCGACATTTCCATGTACGCGCCCGCGTGGGAGCCGGACATCTGCATCCAGTGCGGCAACTGCAGCTTCGTCTGCCCGCACAGCGTGATTCGCGCCAAGTTCTACAACCGTGCGCGGCTGCAGGATGCGCCCGCGGGATTCCGCCACGCACCCATCGACGCCCGCGGCCTTCCCGACGTGCACTACACGCTGCAGGTGTACCTGGACAACTGCACCGGCTGCGGCCTGTGCGTCGAGGTCTGCCCGGTGAAGAGCGTGGAAGATCCCGGGCGCAAGGCGATCAACATGCAGGCCAAGGCCCGGGAGCTCGAGGCTGAGCGCAGTAATGTCCGAGTTTTTCGATACCCTGCCGCAGGTCGAACACGAACGGGTGGATTTTTCCACGGTACGCGGCGTGCAGTTCCTGCAGCCGCTGTTCGAGTTCCCCGGCTCCTGCGCGGGCTGCGGTGAAACGCCTTATGTGAAACTGCTGTCACAGCTGTTCGGCGACCGCCTGGTCGTCGCCAACGCCACCGGCTGCTCGTCCATCTATGGCGGCAACCTGCCCACCACGCCGTGGACCCAGAACGCCGCGGGCAAGGGTCCGGCCTGGTCGAACTCGCTGTTCGAGGACAATGCCGAGTTCGGGCTTGGTTTCCGCCTCACTTCCGACGCGCAACTGGCCACCGCCGAGCGACTGCTGAAGGAGCTGGCCCCGCAGCTGGGCGAAGGCTACGTGCAGGAGATCCTGCTGGCGCCGCAGATCACGGAGTCCGAGATCCGCGCCCAGCGCGCCCTGGTCTCCGGCCTGGAGGAGAAGCTGCGCGCCATGGAAACGGAAACGGCCCGCCATCTGCTGACGGTGTCCGACCAGCTGGTGCGCCGCAGCGTCTGGCTTGTCGGCGGTGACGGCTGGGCCTACGACATCGGCTCGTCGGGCCTCGACCACGTGCTGTCCATGGGACGCGATGTCAACATCCTGGTGCTGGATACCGAGGTATATTCCAATACCGGTGGGCAGATGTCGAAGTCCACGCCGCTGGCGGCGGTGGCGAAATTTGCCACCGGCGGCAAGCGCGTGCCCAAGAAGGACCTCGCCCTGCAGGCGATTTCCTACGGCAACGTGTACGTCGCGCGGGTCGCCATGGGCGCCAACCCGCAGCAGACCCTGCTGGCCTTCCGCGAGGCCGAGGCCTACCCCGGCCCGTCGCTGATCCTGGCCTACAGCCACTGCATCGCGCATGGCATCAATATGCAGCATGGCCTGCTGCAGCAGCACCGTGCCGTGGCGAGTGGCTACTGGCCGCTGATGCGCTACAATCCGGAGGTTCGCAAGTCCGGTGAAAATCCCTTCGTGCTGGATTCGCAGGGTCCGCGCATCGCCTTCAAGGACTACGCCTACCAGGAACTGCGCTACAAGATGCTCACCCGCACCAACCCGGCGGAAGCGGAGAACCTGATCAACGAGGCGCAGGAACAGGTCCACCTGAAGTGGCGCATCTACGAGCGCGCCGGCTACCAGGGCAAGGAACGGCGCGGCGTGACAGATGTACACCCGGATGCCGGCGGCTGAACCCAGAAAACAAGAGGATTAGACCATGGACCTGCGCACCACCTACATGGGGCTGGAACTGAAGAACCCGGTCGTCGCCTCCGCCTCCCCCCTGTCGGAGAAGCTCGACAATTTCATGCGCATGGAGGATGCCGGCGCCGCGGCGGTAGTCATGTTTTCGCTGTTCGAGGAGCAGATCAAGCACGAGAACGCCGCCATCGAACATCTCATCACCTCGGGCAGCGAAAGCTATGCCGAGTCGCTGAGCTACTTCCCGGAGTTCGAGGACTACGAGACCGGACCGGACGAATACCTGAACCTGCTGCGGCGGGCCACCGAGGCGGTGAACATCCCGGTCATCGCCAGCCTCAACGGCATTACCAACGAGGGCTGGGTGGACACCGCCCGCCTGATGCAGGATGCCGGCGCCAGCGGCATCGAACTGAACGCCTACTACATCCCCGCCAACCTCTACATGGACGGGCGCGAGGTCGAGCAACGCTACCTGGAGGTACTCAGGGCGGTGAAGGCGGCAGTCACCATTCCGGTCGCGATGAAACTCAGTCCCTTTTTCAGCGCCACCGGCAACATGGCGCGGCAATTCGACGAGGCCGGCGCCGACGCCCTGGTGCTGTTCAACCGCTTCTACCAGCCGGACCTGGACCTGGAGGAAATGGAGGTCATAACCGACCTCAAGCTCAGCACGCCTGCCGAGATCCGCCTGCCGCTGCTGTGGATCGGCGTGCTGCACGGCCGCATCAACGCCTCGCTTGCAGCGTCCACCGGCGTACACAGCCCGCAGGAACTCATCAAGTACCTGCTGACCGGTGCGGACGCCGTCATGACCACTTCCGGCATGCTGCGCTACGGCATCGGCTTTCTCACCACCCTGCTGGACGGACTGCAGGACTGGATGGAGGCGAAACAGTACGATTCCGTGACCCAGCTGAGAGGCTCCATGAGCCAGATCAACTGCCTCAATCCCGGCGCCTTCGAGCGCGCAAACTACATCAAGATCCTGGAAAACTACAAGGCGGAATACGAATAGCGTCTGTCGGCAGCACCAAACCGCCAGCAGGTTTGTCTGCCCCTTTCAATCGGGACAGCTGACTTTCGGCCAGATTGCACCCAATCATTGTATTAATCCTGCTGCGGGAGAGGCATCTTTATGCCCATTGGGGTATTTATGCCCACCGGGGTACTTGTGCCCACCGGGGTATTTATGCCCACCGGGGCACTTGTGCCCATTGGGGTATTTATGCCCACCGGGGCACTCCTGCAGTTCAGGTCCAGGACCGTACTACCGGGTCGTCTTTTTGCGACCCGGTTAAGCGGATTCCTCAAGGTTATTGCACCCCTTATATATATCGGGCCTGGCACAAAAGCGACCTTTCTATTTATGCGAGTGCGAATAATTCAGGTTAGAAAGGTCAGGTCAGGTTTCCCATAGCACAAGCAAAGCTCATGACAGCCGATGTCGCCACCCTCACAGACCATAACAGGAAACCTGTCTGCTACGTTTGAGCACACAATATCAGAAGCTGTTCAGGTCAATGGCATCCGGCGGCACATCAATCAGGGTTTGCAGGCCCTCATATAATGTTGCAAAGTATGGCGAGTCGCGCCTGACGTAGACAAAGCAGCGAATGAGCATCCATTTGTTGACCTTTTCGTTCTGCATTTCTCCCAAAAACACCCAGTTGTCCCGCAATTGCTTCATGCGATTAAAAAGCAGGCGGCTTTTTCGCCCAGTATCACCGTTGACCACCCCGTTTCGGTAAAATTGCAAGCGGTACATGGGGGGGCGCAACAGGTGCTCTTTCACAAACATGGACTGAAATGCGGGTTCATCCTCCGGACCCGTGGCACCGGGACTGGCTGGTGGTTCGGTTCCGAGATACACGTCGGAATAAAGACTCCATAGATAGGCTTCTCGCTCCTCAGTGCTCATATCTGTTCGTCCGGACAGCGTGTTTTCTACCAGTCCGATGGGGTCAATATGATTAAACCCGCTGCGATAAGGGATGAGACCGGCTGCCGAGGTGGTCACGGTCGCCTTTGAGCCCAGTCCGGTGGCGGCCAGGGCATTGGCCATGCGCTCATGATAGGAATGGTAAAATCTCGGGCCAGCGTTCTCCAGGCGCCAGTCACCCGACAGGTAAATGCTGGCAACCGCTATCAGGGTCACCAGAAGTGTGACGCGCATTCTGTGCCGGCCAAGCGTCAGACCTAGCAACAACAGGTATATCAATCCTGCCGCCAGCAGAATCACCAGATAGATAGTGGGGTAGCTGAATCGGGAATTGAAGCCCGCTTCATGAATGATGGTGGTGTTATAGGACAGCGCAAGCACGACCGATAACGCGATTGCCAGTGCCTTTAATCGAGCGCTTGCATCATTGAATACGCCCCGGCCGGTTGCAATCAGCCCCTTGGGCTGCAAGACGATCGCCAGTAACAATAGCGGTATCACCCACTCTAACGGTTTGAAAAGAACAATGGTTTCCTTTATGTACGTAATGACCTCGGGTAATCCCATCAAGGCGTTTACGTCGCTCAATCCTGATTTTACATAATAGGGATTTGGTAGCAGGTACCCAAAATAACGGTACTTGGCAACGCCATACACGGCCAACAGGGCAATAAACAGGACAGCGCAGGTCGCGACCGGTACAAAGGGCATTTTTTTCAGGCCGAGTTGCGAGGGAAACAGCGTAGCCAGGCCCAGGGCAACGCAGGAACCGGCGATAATCGTTGCCGCATCAGGTCGGCATAGAATGGCTGCGAACATTGAGACCGCCAGCAGGACCGCGCCGTGAATATTGCGCCTGTCAATAAAGCGCAACGTCAGGGCGCTCATAATGGCCAGGCAGAGCACAGCGAACTGGGTTTCCATACCGGAAAAAGTATGGATGGCCGTTTTAGTATCAATCAGAAAGAAAATGATAACAACAGCCAGCCAGGGATGCATACCGCCCATATGCCGGTGCACAATGGCAATCAGGATAGCGACGACACCCAGCACGGACAACACAGCAATGACATAGGAAGCCATCTGAATGTCAAAGCCCATCCAGCCAAGCAGCGCCAGCACCAACACCCACAACATGGAGGTATACCCTTCAACCGGCTCACCACCGATATTCCAGACCAATCCGTAACCGTCGGCAAGATGTTGTGCAAAGCGCCAGGAAATGTAGGCGTCGTCTACCACCCTATCCTGCCGCTGGTAGCAGTGAATCAAATAACCCATGACGCCCAGGGAAATAATCCCGTATGCAAGGATCAGTTCCCAGGGTTTTCCCGGCGCTTGTTTATATTCTGACATCATATGGAGGTATTGTTATCCTCACCGGTTGTCGGAAAATGCCTCAAAAAAAGGCGTATTCCGCAATTGTGAACCGCCCGGGGTTCTCCGGATACCCGTCTGTTCGGGTCAGGCCGCCATGGCCAACTCTTCCAGTTGGCGATAATACCCCTGTTCCAATTCCGCCTGTGGCACGTTGCCGATCGACCCCGGCAGCTGGCGGTAATTGAACCTGTCGGCCCGTTTCAGGCTGGCATATTCGACAGCATCAAAGATTCGCCACGACCTGCTTTGGCGGACGAGCCCCGTCTTGAACAGGCCGATGATCCGCTCGGCCAGGGCGTTGTCGAACGAGTCGTCGGCACTGCCGACTATAAACTTTACTATACACAGCTGCCGTTCGGCGAACGAATGCTGTCTTTTTTGGCAGGTGAGTCAGTCCAGCATGTGTAAAGGGAAGGCCCGATTACAGTACGACAAGTAAATGCAGGCTGGTCTTCTGTTCTACCGGTGTGGGCCCGGCACAGGTCACCCGAGTATATTGTTCAGGCATTCTCCAGAAATGTCCGGAAACCGGCCTCAACTTGCCCTCCCTGTGCTGGCAGCGGACGGAGAGAATGCGGCAATCCCCGACGTTTCCTTTCCGCCATCGCACTTCGACTATCGGCCTGATACGCCATTTGCACATAACCGGAAATCGGCAGATTTTGTGAGCTGTATGCATGGACACCGGGCCTGGAATACACACCTGAATGCAGAACCTGTGAATTACAGAATCACTACACCGGGATGAATCTCGGCCAGTCAATCAGCTATTGAAACCGTATTACACCCCGGGTTTATGCAACTATCGGGTTAATGCAGTCCAGCCAGTCGCAGGCCCGCAATAAAATGCTCCATGTCGGCCGGGTTGTTGAACGGGAACGACCGGGTCATGCGCTGTATCGAGAAATCGGGATTGGCTGACATGATCTGCTCGCCCTCCCACTTCGCCTCTTCGATGTTACCCGACTGCGCCAGGGCAGCCGCCAGCCAGACGCGCATGCGCTCCGAGGCGGGATAGCTGGAGAGACCGAGGTTGAAGGCATCTATGGCCTCCGGGTAACGGTGCAGCACGAAATAGGCCTGGCCCAGATGAAAGTGGTAGTTATAGGGGTGATGGGGATTGATCTGCATGGCCTGCCGGATTCGCGCCAGCCCCTCCACCGGACGACCGGCATAGTAGAGCAAGGTGGCAAGCAGCACGTAAGCGTTGGCGTAGCTGGGATCGTATTCAATGGCCTTCTGTGCCTCGACCAGGGCCTTTACATATTCGTGTTGTTCCCGGTAGGACAGTCCGCGCACAAAATAGGCCAATGGCAGCACCGGCTGGAGCTCGATGGCTTGCGTGGCGATGCGCTCGGCCTGCTGCAGCGCAGCCGGCCGGTCGTCGCTCCAGCCATTCATCGCCTCGAAGACATAGGTCCAGGCCAGCATCGCGTGGGCCGTGGCGAACCCGGGATCCTGCCGAACCGCCTTCTCGAAATAAGCGCGCGCTTTCAGGTTTTCTGCACGACTCTCGAACCGGTAGAAATGATACTTGCCGAGCAGCAGGTTGTCATAGGCAACCGGATTATCCGTTTTCGTACCAGTATCCGGTAAATCGGTACCTGTTACCGCAAGTGCCCCGGTGACGCCATTCGACATCTCGCCCAGAATTCCGAAGATCTGCCCGACCTTGCGTTCGTACTGCTCTGCCCAGACATGGGTGCCGGTCGCGCCATCGACAAGCCAGGCGTTGAGCTTCAGCACCTCACCTTCTCGCCGAATGCTGCCGCGCAGCACGTAGCCAACGTTGAGCTTTGCCGCAATCACTCGCGGGTCCTGTGACTTGCCCTTGTAAAAAAAGCTCGAGTCACGCGCTATCACCATCAGGCCGGAATTCTTCGCCAGGCGCGTAATCACATCATCCGTGATGCCATCGGCAAAATACTCCTCCTCGGGGTCAACACCGGGGTAGTCGAACGGTAACACTGCCAGCGACGGCCGCAGGGCACTGATCCCGATTACCTGTTTCGATGGCTCGTGACCGGGGGGCGCCGGGCCAGTCAACTGCAGGCTGGTGATAATTGACACGGCCAGGCCGATCACTGCCAGAACAGCCAGTGGGATTTTCCAGTGAAGCCCGGGCCTTCTCCCCGCGCCCGCTGGTTGGCTATCCGGTGCGGATGGGGCGGGCGCAGGCTCCTGCGGTTGCACCGGCAGAATCAATCGGTAACCTGCCTTCGGGATGGTTTCGATCACCTTCGGATTTGCGCGGTCATCTCCGAAGGCCCGGCGCAGCTTGTTGACAGCATTGGTCAGTGCCTCGTCACTGACGACAACGCCCGGCCAAAGTGCTTCCAGTAACTCCGTCCGGCTGACGGGTTCTCCGGGACGCGTGCTGAGATATAACAGCAGGCTGGCCACCCGGGGTTCAAGCCGGATAATTTTACCGTTTCGACCCAGTTCATGGGACCCGGCATAAAACTGCCAGTCACCGATCTGCAGACAATCCGGTACGGTTTCGCGGGTTTGATTCATGCCGGAACTCCCCGTCTACCCATAACCTCCTGTTTTACCGAGCCGTTGGTTTTTCGTTTGGCAAGTATTGCCCATTCGTTGGAAAACCGTCCGGCATTTCATCCGCCTGCACACTAAAAAGTCACCAGAGGCAACGGAAATGCACGGGACAACGGTCAGCATGTAGTGAGAATAGCACGCGCCCTTCCCTGTTTCCGGTGCCGGTAAACATCGGCTGCAACAGGAGACCAGGATCATGAAGACACAGATACGACAAATCGGGACAGAGGAACCCCGTACCCTCATCCATCGCCTGCTCACCGGGCTGCTGTTGAGCATCGCGCTCGCGCCACCGGCCATGGCCACCGACCCGAACGACCGCTTTCAATACAACGCCCTGTTCAACCCGACCACGGGCCAGCTAAAGGCCGAAGCCCGCGGGCGCGTCATGATCTATGACGGGCTGGACAACAGGGTGGTTGAACGCGCCCTCGACGAACAGTTCGATCGCATCGAGCATATGATGTTCATCCATACCCGGCAGACTTCGTCGGATGATGATGATGATGATGATGACACTGTCGAGGATGATGGCTGCTAGGCGAACGTGGCAAGTCAACAGAATCGATCCTGCCTGGTGCTTCGTCTACAGATATAACACGACATTGCGTGATCCGGTGTTGTGGTCTATTTTTGTTATGAAGGACCGGATAGACAAACAAGAACACTGAAGAATAATACTTATTTATTTCAGATAGATCGGTGGCGCAGGCATGTTTACGCAGCGGCGACGGATATCATGGGTACAGATAGTCCTGCTCCTGGCAGTGGTTTCATTTACCCTGGACACGGTAGACGCCGAGGATAATGCAACAGGCACCCGGTACGGGAAGCGCGTGGAACTGGATGACGCAAGTACCTACAAACAGTATTGCGTCGCCGTACTGCAGGGCGATATCGAGGCGGCCTACCATCTGGGATGGATGCACTTCAGCGGCCAGGAGGTGCCGGCGAATAATGCCCTTGCGGCAGGCTGGTTTCGGCTGGCCGCGAAGCACGGTGACCCCCATTCGCAGCAGATTCTCAACGACCTGTTGCCCAGCGTGCAAGCGGCGGAAGATGCCAGTTGCCCCCTGAGACACGGGAAACCGAACCGCGCGACAATCGAGGCCTGGATCAACGTACTCGCCCCCAGCTACGGGCTTGATGCGAACCTCCTGCTTGCGGTCGTCGATGTAGAGTCCCGCTTCAACCCTCGTGCCCTCTCCCCGAAGAACGCCCGCGGCCTGATGCAGTTAATGCCTGCGACTGCCAGACGCTTCGAGGTCGATGATATATGGGACCCTTTTGAAAACCTGAGGGGCGGCATGGCGTATCTGCGCTGGTTGATGGATCAATACGAGGGTGACCTCGATCTGTCACTCGCCGCCTACAATGCCGGAGAGAATGTTGTGAACCTCTATGGCGGTATCCCGCCGTACCCGGAAACACGTGACTACGTCAAATCCGTCAACCGCATCTATAACCGGGCCATTCAGTAGGGCACCGGTCTCACCGGGCGACGTGGCAATGTTCATACTGAAAGGGGCGGCTCGCGTCCTTTATTGTTGTGTAATCTATGAAATCCCTGCAGTACCGGGTTGTAGTGGTCAACAAATACCGGACACTTTGATAGGGTCCTTTTCGTAATTCAATGGTGTTTTGTAACCCAGCGTCGAATGCAGATGCTTCGAGTTGTAATACAACGCCACATACTCCCGGACTCGGCGATGGCGGACTGCCGTGTTTTATACAACTGATCACCAGTCCATTCCCGTTTCAGGCTGTAGCCATACTCCGCCAGCGCGTAGGTGAGAGCAGAGCGCTACCTGGGCCAGAACCCCGACATCGGTCCGCTGTTCATCGGCTTGGCCATATCGTTTACATCGTAACTCATCGAGTTTACCGCATGACTCATGCCTGCCATTCTGCCGGTCATCTCGTTCATATTCCCGTTGATCCAGATCATGTAATTGTCGATGGCGGTCATGCTGGTATTCATCCCGTCCACCGAACCTCTCATTGCGCTGACATACTGATCCATCTCTGTCATCGAATCTGCAATCGTGGAAATCCCCGAGATACTGTTGCCCATCGAGTCGACCAGGCTGGCGATCTCGCGCATATCCCCCGCCATGGTCCCGAAACGGCCATACATGCTTTCCAGGTGGGTGGTCATGATGGTCATGTTGCTGGACATTTGGTAAATCATGTAGAGCAGGTAGATGGAAGAGATGGCCAGGATGGCAAAGACGGTTTTTATGATGAAACTGGTTCTACGGGCGATCCTTGTACCCATTACATTGTAGTAATCCATCTGGCTGCGGAATTCAAGCATGGTGTCGGCGATGGCCTTGAAGGCATCAACCGGCTTTTCATCCGGTGTTTGAATGTTGCCGTTAGCCATGACTAGTCAATCGGGTTGAAGATGTTGAACATGCGCATCGGGCCGGACATGCGGTTAACATCCCTGCCCATGTGTTGTACCGCGGGGTCGAGCGTGCGGATTTGCCGGGTCATGTTGGTAACCTGGCCGGTCGTGGCGTGTATCTCGTTATTGAGCTGGCCTATGGTATTTTGCATGGTTTCGACACTGCCGCGCATGATGCCAACGGTGCCGGTCATACCGGCGGTTGCCCGGGTGATCGCGGGAACATGAGCGATGTTGTGCTCCATGTCGTAGAGCGTTGTCTTCACCGCTGTCATGTCCTGTGCCATGGAGGAAAACTGGGTGTTCATGGTGTTCAGGGCGACGATCATCTCACCCATCTTGGAAGTGAACGCATACAGCATCATCATGAGGATTATTGTCACCACGCCGAGGCTCACCATGCCGATGCGCAAAATGGCGGTCACCCGTTTTGCCACGCGCACGCTCATCGCATTGCGGATTTCCATTGCCCTGTGGAAATCGTCCGTCGCCTGACGAATGCGCGATTCCTGCTCTGCTGTTATTTCCATACCCGCCCTGTTTCGAATCCGGCAACCCAGCAGTTTCTGTTTGTTATCGGAAAACCTGCCTGATAATCCGGTTAATTAAATGGCTTTGAAAAAGGGTAGCATAGAAACTACATATCCATGCCGGAGAATGACCCTGCCTGCCGCAGGCAGGTATAACCGCAGTAAAGGAGCATTCAGGTTATTCTCATGCCCTGGTCACCAGTGTCGTCGGGTCCCCGGCCACCCGACAGCAAGCGGTTTCTGCTGACACCCGTCCAGTTATGCGCCCCTTCGCGTCTCCCGGGAAAACGACGGAGGGTATGCCGGTGGTAGTTACCCACACGGCCATCCGCGATTTCAGTGGTAAAAGGCGCCCGAAAAGGCCGAACTGGAAAACCTCGTATACGCGCCATAAGCGAGCAGACAGGACGCTACCTGGAGTGCCCGGGGCTGCCGGTATGCGATCTGGAAAACAGCTGTCTTGCCCTGGAGCCACCGGATGAGACCGGTCTGGAGCAGGTGGTTTGTCTCACTTGCTGGCGGTATACCGATTGACCCTGTCGTGCTCAGCACCCAAAAATCGGGCATAAAGAGAGCGCTCCTGCGCTGGCCAGACACGCTTGCAGGAGCGCCGCCCTCCGGCGCGATTGTTTCAGGGCACATTCACGATCGAGGTGTCGCCGCTGCACCGCCGGTTAACCGTCCTGTCCGGATTCCGTGCCCTGGCCGGCGTAGCTGAGCGGAGTCTGGCAGCGCCGGCAGCTGTAGCGTACCCGGCCACCCTGGATGCGTTTGTGGCGCACGGTGCTGATACTGTGCGTAGTGCAGGCACACTGGTAGTTGAAGCGCCGCTGGCGGCGCACGGGAATGCCGTCCAGAACATAGCGGCAGGTCACCGCAGGGTCCGCGCCGAAGGCTGCCATCACCGCCCGCCATTCCGGCCCGTGGGGACGCACGCGGCGCTGGCCGTAGAGCACATGGGTGATGTA
This sequence comes from uncultured Gammaproteobacteria bacterium, assembly GCA_963824045.1. Taxonomy (GTDB): domain Bacteria; phylum Pseudomonadota; class Gammaproteobacteria; order UBA9214; family UBA9214; genus UBA9214. The sequence continues at coordinate 305,809 of CAWGNW010000015.1, forward strand.
ATGTGCGACTTCATGGGGCACGGTATTGGCGAGATTGTCGCTGAAATACCTGGTGAAGATATCCGGGTTGTAGCGGATTACCCGCCGCCCGCCGCGCACCCGGTACATGCCCGCGGCCCGGCCGCGCAAGTCAAACGTAACCGGGATTTCCGCAAACTCGTGCCCGAACAGCACGACGGCCTGCGCGAGTCTCTCGCGGGTGGCTTCCACCACCCGCTGCCGCTGTTCCGGACTGAGTGGCTCGACCGCGAATCCCGTCATTGCACGCAGGCTTCAGGCGGCCCCGATGACGGTCAGAAAGGATGGCGCAAGTTCACCGCGGCCGGACTTGTCGAGTAACTCCTGCGCTGTCTGCACGATTTCCGCCAGCGGCCCGGTAAGGAACACCATGCCCAGCTGCAGCGTCACCCTGATATCGGCAATCGGGTTGCTGCTGTTTGCGTGCGGCGGCTTCAGGAAGACGATATTGATTTCACCGACCTCGGGGGGGATCTGCTCGCAGCCGCCGCCCGGGGCGACATAGGCAAACAGTTCCGCCGTGCTGTGAACGGCGACACTCTCTTCCCTGAATTCGCCATCGCTGGCCTGGACCGTGAACTCGACTGAAAAAACGGGATTCATGGCGGGTTGCTCCTGTTATCCGAAACGTTGTCGTGCCTGTTCGCCATCATAAAGGATGCAACCGCAATCAACCAGACAAGGCCGAGTGGGCTGTCGCATTCAGCCGGCTTTTGCCGGCGCTGATCCGGCCCGCCATTGCCGCAGGTGCGTGAGTTCATACAGCACCGGCACCAGCAACAGGCTGACCAGCATGGAGAACGTCAGCCCGGCAACGATGGTAACCGCCAGCGGCTGCAGCATTTCCGAGCCTTCACCCAGACCGATCGCCAGCGGCAGCATGCCGACGACGGTGGTCAGTGTGGTCATCAGGATAGGCCGCAGTCGCAGCCGCGCTGCCTGCAGGATGGCCTCGCGAATCACCGCGCCGCGCTCGCGCATGATCTCCACGTACTCCACCAGCACAATGGAGTTGTTCACCACGATGCCCGCCAGCATGATCATGCCCAGCCACACCGGCATGGACAACGGCAACCCGGACACCTCGATACCCAGCGCCACCCCGATCACCGAGAACGGCACGCTCAGCAGGATGATGAAGGGATTGCGCAGCGATTCGTACTGGATCGCCATCACCACGAATACCAGGAACAGCGCCAGCAGCAGCAGGGTCAGGGTCATAGCCCGTCCCTCCTCCAGCGTCTTGCGTGCACCACCGTCGTACAGGGTATAGCCGGGCGGCAGCTGCAGGCCTTCCAGTGCGGCATCGATGGCATCGAGGCTGGCGCCGAGGGTGGTTTCGCTGCCGACCGTCGCGGTGATCTCGACGATGCGCTGCTGGTTGTCGCGCAGGATCTCGGCGGCAGACTCGATCAGGTTGACCTGCGCGACATCACCCAGGTAGATCGCCTTGCGGTTGTCTGCCGCCGGAAACAGCAGCAGTGACTCCAGGTCCTTCGGGCTCGATGCATCCAGCGGCGGCAACCGCAGGCGCACGTCATAGCTGCGGTCGTTGTCGATGAAATCGGTGATCACCTGGCCTTCCAGCGCAATGCGCATGGCATCGCTGACGTCCTCGATATCGAGCCCCAGCAGACTTGCCCGCTCGCGATCTATATCGATGGCGAGTTCGTGGTGGACTTCCTCGGCGGAATGTTTCAGGTTGCGCAGGCCCGGGACCGGCTTTAACCGCAGCAGCACCTGCCCGGCCAGTTGTTCCAGCTGTTTCATGTCAGGGCCCTGGATGCGCAGGCTGATATCGTCATCACCGCGGTTGGTGCGAATGCCGCGAATTCCCTCCGTACGCATGCGCACCTGCACGCCGGCCAGCTGCAGTTCGATAATGGCACTGTTCATGCGTGCAATCCATTCCTCGCTGCTGACGCTGCGCTGTGTCAGCGGCACCAGCTGCACGTTCAGGGTGCTGCGGTTCGGCGCCTCGCGCTCGGTGCGCCCGAATATGAAACCGCCCACCAGGCTGAAGACCTGCTCCACTTCGGGCTGCTGCTCGAACAGGTGCTCGATTACCTGCACGACCGCGTCCATCTCTGCCAGGGTAACCCCGGTGTCGGTGGAGATGCTGGCAGAGATACGCCCGTCATCCATGTCGGGCAGGAAGATTTCCTCCTCGCCGGTGAAGGTCTGGGCGGCCACGACAAGCATCAGGATGAAGACGGGCACGACCAGGTACGGCAGACCCAGCAGGCGTGATATCAGATTGACATAGCGCTGCTGCAGCCACTGCATCCCGGCATCCACGCGCCTGCGCAGGCGGCCGCTTTGCGTGGTGTGCACCCTGGCGGCCAGCGCCGGTACCAGGGTCAGCGCGATCACCAGCGAGGACAGAATCGCGGCCGAGATGGTATAGATCAGCTCCCGGAACAACAGCCCCGTCAGGCCGCCGATGAACAGGAACGGCAGCACCGCGGCCAGGTTGGTGCTGGTCGAGGCGACGATCGCACTGTTGACCTCGGCGGCCGCGTGCGCACCTGCATCCATGTCGGCCTCGCCATGGCACTGGTGGCGGTAGATGTTCTCCAGCATCACGATGGTGTTGTCGACGATCAGCCCGACGCCCAGCGCCAGCCCGCCCAGGGTCATGATGTTGAGCGTGAGTCCGCCCATGCCCATGATGACGAAGGTCACCATGATGGCGATTGGAATCGCGCTGCCGATGATGAGCGTGCGCCGCAGATTGCCGAGGAACAGGAACACCACCAGCATGGCCAGCAGGGCGCCGCTGACGGCCGCCAGCCCCGAGTTGGTCAGCGCCTGGCGGATGTAGACGGACTGGTCCGCCACGCTGCGCACCTCGATGTCATCCGGCACCAGCCCCTGCGCACGCAGCCAGTCGAGGCGCTCCTGCACCACGTCGACGACGGCCACGGTATTGGCGGTCGGCTGTTTCTGGATCGACAGCTTGATGCCGGGCACGCCGTTGACACGTACCAGCAGGCGCTCGTCCTCGTGGGTATCGATCACCTCGGCGACCTCCTGCAGGTGGATCACGCTGCCATCCGCCAGCCGCAGCGGCAGCTCCGCGATCTGTTCCACCCGGGTGAAGCGCCCGCTGATGCGGCCCGAGAATTCCTGCTGCGCCATCTTCAGGCGTCCGGCCGGGTCTTCGCGGTTGCCGCGCTGCAGCGCATCGATAATGTCCGCCATGTCGAGCCCCACACCGGCCAGGCGCTGCTGGTCAGGCAGCACCTGGATCTCGCGGATCAGGCCGCCGCCAACCTCCGCCGCCGCCACGCCGGGCAGCGTCAGGAACCACTTGCCGAACACATCATCGACCCAGGTGCGCAGTTCCACCGGGTCGCGCAGCGGTGAACTCACGACGAATTCCAGCACCGGAATCTGGGACGGGTCGCGCTTGTAGATCATGGGGGGATCGGGTGTCTCGGGCAGGAAACGCTTGGCGCGGTCCAGCCGGGTGCTGGCATCACGCAGGGCGATATCGATGTCCTTGCCGTATTCGAACGACAGATCGACGGAGGTCGAGCCCTCTCCGGTGCGCGACTGCACGCTGATGGCGTCCTCGGTGATCGCCAGCTGTTCTTCCAGCTGGCGGGTGAACTGGTCCTCCATGACCTTGGCCGGGACCCCGGGACTGACAATGCGCACCCGGACCTCAGGGTAGATCAGGTGCGGATGCAGATCGATCGCCAGCCGAGTGAAGGCGAAAATGCCCAGCACGATGACGGCCAGCGCAATCATGGTGACGCCGACGGGATGCCGGATCGACCAGGTCGCCAGCCCACCAGTCCTGGTCAGCGGTTCGGCCATGTTTCAGAGTGCAGAATGCTGGACGGGCTTGACAGCCTTGCCCGGGGTCAGCCCGAGGAACCCGCGGATGACAACCTGCTGGCCGTCCTGCAGTCCCCGACGAATCTCCACCTTGTCCGCCAGCCGCAGTCCGCTCTCCACGTCCACGCGCTGCGCGCGGGATTCCGCGTCAAGTACGTACACGTATTCACTGGTGGTATCACGGCGCAGCGCGGCATAGGGAATGACCTGGCGGTGCGCAGCGTGGGTGTTCAGTTCCACCCGGCAAAGCTGCCCCGGCGCGGCGCCCGCCGGGACGGGGTCGATCACCACCTCAATGGTGCCGCGACGGGTGAGCGGGTCAAGGTTCGGGTAGATGCGCATGATGTGTCCCTCGAAGACCTGGTCGCCCAGGGCATCGATGCGCACCTGCGCGACATCACCGATGTCCAGACCGGGCAGGATGAGTTCCGACACCGGCAGTTCCGTCACCAGCGAGGAAGGGTCGGCGACAGTCAGCACGTGCTGGTGGCGATCGAGGATATTGCCGGGATCCGAAAGCCGTTCCGTCACCACCCCGTCGAACGGCGCCTTGATGGTGGTGTAGCCGAGGCGCGTCTGCAGCAGGCGCTCGTCGGCCTCGGCCACCTCCAGCGCAGTGACGGCCCGGGTATATTCGTTTTCCGAAACCAGCTTGCTGCCACGCAGTTCCTTGAGGCGCTTGACGTCCTCCGCCGCCTGCTTGCGGGTGGCGGCGGCCCGTTCCGTCTGCACCCGGAGCAGGGTGTCGTCCAGCTGCACCAGGATATCGCCCGCCTTGACCGCATCCCCTTCATAGAACGGTAACGCGGTGATGCGACCTTCTTCCTGCGCATGGATCCTGACTTCTCGGCGCGCCCGGAGGCTGCCCGCGCGGGTGCGGACCACACTGAGGTTGTCACTGACCACCGGCGCGGTCTCGACGAGGTGCTCCGGGTTGCGTTTGCCGCCCGCCGGCTCTTCCGGCTGGCCGCAGCCGTTCAGGCCAGCCACCACGGCAAGCAGGCAAGGAAAGATCCACGAGGAGGAGAACCGCACTGCTGCTGTTTTCATGTTCGCCGGACGCCGGTGTCAGAATGCCCACCTCATTATACATAGCGGCCCGGTCACCGCCGCATCCCCGTTAAAAGGGGTCAGAGAATAATTTTCTCTAATATACCTCAGTGCTTGATGGTATCTCCGGGCATGCCTGCTATACCATGCCTCACACGCCGACTACACACCGGTTCAATCCTGTCCTTGAATCGCTCTGAACCCCGAATCACCACATCGTTGATGCTTGTTCTGATCGCATGATTTTCATATCGGGCAAGGTCGCGCCAGAGCAACTCACGATACGCAAAACAACGGGTAGCCACCCGACGCCTCCACCATAGTCGCCCTGACCGGATTCAGTTCGGTATACCGGTAGCACGTTAACAGATACCGTCCGGTCTCCACGAGAAGGCCTTGTGCCGAACATAGCACCTGCCTACGATTGCATCATGGCCGATATGCCATCCCCACGTGCAGACATAACCGGCAGATGAACTTGGCTGGTCATCAGCGCATACGCATGAATAGCACAATCAAATCGCTCGCTGGCGCTTTGCAGCGTATCCATATAGTAACGACAACCCTGGCGGCCGAAGAAACATGGCTCACGATTATTGCCCCGCCGGATGACATGCTGCGGGATACCCGGCATGTTGAATCCTGGCTTCCTTGCCATGGTTACCTCACTGCCCGTTACTGGCATAAAGATAACAATACGTACAAAAACTGTCTGTACGCCCCAGTCCGTATCAGACGTAATTGTTCTCTCCCTGTTGTTTGTATTAATTCGCCTTAGAATATTTATAGAAGTTCCATACAGTGAACACTGCCGCTGCGAGCAGATGCAGCCCGCCAAGCAACATGCCTCGCTCTGGAAACATGTGATAAAGCGAAGACGCCAAAAGCAATCCGCCCACAATTGCGCACTGCACCAATAATTACCATGAAAAATCAGTTACCCGATACTGCAAAAACAGAAGCATGGCAGAAAATATCGCCATTGCGATAAAAGTGTGTGCGATATGATCTATTCTCCACGACCAGCCTAGTTGAGCATTCCCGGCAAATGAACTCACCATTAATGCAAGAGACAGTAAAAACACCGCACCATAAACAAGCATTGCAAAGATCTTCATGACATTTACCTAATTGCCATCATTTGGATACGGCCCGTAATTACCGCCATAACACCATTTGCTCACGCCACAACTTTCAAAACCACTTCTATAATAGTTGTCGATACAGGTCTTCTTGGTACAACCAGTACCGCCGCAATCCCCTGGACCTGTCTGGCAACCAGGATCGTCTCTGGCCTTCCTATCGCTTCCTACCAGACACTTCCTTATACAATTAAGTTCGGATGTAGATACACCGCACAGAGTTGTGATCGTATTGACCAGGAAGTCTTCTCCTCTGCAGATTTTGTGTGCAGCCTGGTGATATTTGCAGCCGTTTGCATTGCCGACCTGGCGGTAATAATCGCACGGGCTGTAGTCTGGTTGCGTGCCGGATCCTGAGCGATTTTTTCCTGTTTTCCCGAGTCCGTTCGGATCGAAGTAATTTACGGGATTGTTATCAACGTAGGCGTAGAGATTGATACCTCCATCAAGGCCTGCCGGGTCCGCAGTAATGTATCTTCCCGTACCCGGGTCATAGTACCGGAAGTAGTTGTAATTCAGCCCCGTCTATGAGTCAAAGTACTGACCCGGGAACACTTTTCCCGATGCAGCCGTCGTAACCGTAGCTGTTTTCCCTAACAGGGACCAGAGCTTACGAGCGTATTTTGCCCGATGCAACTGCCTCAGGTAAAAAATGCCCCTGATGCAGTTTTCAGATTTGCAAAGCAGTTTTTTGAGTGATCAAGCGTAGTTGTTATCGGAAAACGTGGTCTGTCCCCTGTTTTCCACGACATCAGTCAGCATCCGGAAACAACTAGCAGCTAAAATGACAAGCCCCGCGATAGCGGGGCTTGGGTGGGGTTTTCTCTGCTAAATAAATGATCACTTTCGAAGCACAAGCGCCCAGAATGTTATTGTATATGCAGGCCCAGCCATAAGCATTGAAACAAACTCAAGCCAATAAACCTCAGGTGCTGTTTGGAATACAAGTTTCTGAATCGCGATTATTACAACAGCAGCAGAAAGCGCAATAATCAAACCCGCAGCCACATAAATACGCATCGAAGTTTTTTGTTTATGCAATGACAATAAATAGAGCGGCGCTGCAATAAAAATAGTTATCGCGAAAGATACAAAAGCAGCGACGATAGTCGTTGTTCCCGCTACAGCAAGAAATACATCGTATGCATCTGCACTGCCATGACCAATCGCCTTAATAAACTCAACCCGATGACCTTCCAGCATGTAAAGAGAAAATAAAAAACCAAAAAAGAATGCAATCAACACAGATACAGCCCAGCCAGAAATAAATCCAGCTAACGCGCGCTTAAAACTTGGCTTTATCATTGATGCGTCATCCATAGCGATATTCAAAGTATCAACGACAATTTGGGCACCAGTTTATGATATCGTGAGCAAACCAAGCGTCACCGCCTAAAGGCGTACCACCAAATGCCCATGGGGGCAATCCATATTTCGCAAATGTATTCCAATGAAATTGTTTCACCCCGTTCACTGTTGGCCACGCCGCTTGGTCTTGTGATTGCGGCAAATAGTCGGCATAGGCGTTTGCAAGACCTTTGCGAATACCTTCCTTGACTCCATCTTTATCTATGCATTGCTTGCTTTCTTCAGCATGCATATCCAAAGCCATATCCAACCACCCATTGGCTAGATTACCCTTCCAGTTATCATTATTAGCAACGTGCTGAGCAAAGCATGCGTAAGTATCACCCCCAGCACATGCGAGCTGATAGTATTTATTATAATTTCCGGAATCGGCTGCACTACTTTCTTCTGGAGTGGTGTAGCAACCAACCCCTTGAACACATCTCAATCCATATGGATCAATGCGAGATAAAGGACTCCCACCGACGTAGGCGTAAGTATTGATACCACCGTTGAAACCGATGGGATCGGAAGTTACGTACCTTCCTGTCTCCGGATCGTAATACCGGAAGTAGTTATAATGCAGCCCGGTCTCCTGATCATAATACTGACCCGGATACCGCACATTCATCTCCACCGTACTCGCCGGGTCGATGCTCGCATGGCCGAACGGGTCGTATACCGCGCGCCACACCACCTGCCCCGCCTCGTCCGTCAGCGCCTGCGGCGTGCCCAGATGATCCGTGTGCACATAATACAGCTCGCCGTGTGCCACCGCCGCCTCGGCACCCGCCAGCATCCCGTCCCGCAGCGCCAGCAGCACCTTGCCGGCCTGCCCCTCCAGCAATTCTTCCCACACCAGGTTCAGGATCATCCGCGACAGGATCACCAGGTCACCGGTGTCCAGTGTCCCGCTGCTGTTCAGGTCCCCGGCTGTCACCTCAGGCGTCCCCGGGGTGTCCAGATCCAGCACGTAGCGTAAGAGCAGCAGGTAATCTGCGAGGTCGACCTGGCCGTCGCCGTTGACATCCCCGGGCAGCGTGCCGCTGGCGGGATCGTTCGGGTCCGTGCCCTGCGCCACCTCGGCGGCATCATTCACACCGTCGCCGTCGCTGTCCGGATTGCCGATTGCCGTGCCCCACTGGAACAGTTCCGTCAGGTTGTCCAGCCCGTCACCGTCGTCGTCCGGCACCACCGGGTTGGTCCCCGCCGCATCCTCGGCCACGTTGCTCTGCCCGTCCTGGTCGCTGTCCGGGTAATACACCGCCAGCAGCCGGCCGTTCAGGTAGAGGTATTCCCGGAGCAGGTTGCCGTTGCGGTCGGTCTCCACCAGCAGTTCACCGTCAGGCCCGTAGAGAAAGCGCTTGCCCGTGCCGTCCGGGCGGTCCTTCGTCTGCCGCTGGCCCAGTCCGTTGTAGGCAAAGCTCGCCACTTCGACGCCGGCGTCGCTGGCGGCTGCCAGCCGTTGATGCGGGGTATAGCTGTAGCTCCGGTTGCCCTGCACCAGGGTATTGCCGGCCACGTCCAGGATGACGTCCTCGCTGCCGGCCTGGTCCAGGCGGTTGCTGCCGGCTTCATAGGCCAGGCTCACCGCGGTACCTTCGTCGCCCAGGCTGCGGTTGCCGTTCGGGTAATAATCGTAATTCCAGCCGGTACCGAAGGGACCGTCGGCAGTATCGAGCCGCTCCAGGGCATCGTAGGTGAAACTGCCGGTGGCGCTGAAACCATCGGTCCGGGTCTCGAGATTGCCGTTGCCGTCGTAGCCCGTATAGCCCAGGTCCAGGACACCTGCCACCAGCTGGCTGCGAGTCCGGTAGGCGCTGTCGAAGTCCTGCGCCAGCGACTTGCCGTTGCCGAAGCTCAGCGAAGTCACCTCGCCGAACGGGGCATAGCCGATGGCTGTTGCCAGTGGCCGGGTTGTGCCGCCCACGGTCAGGTCCACCGCGCTGACCTGGCCTGCGGTATCGTAGTACCGGGTCATAACCGCCCCCGAGGGGTAGGTGAATGTGCCTACCCGGCCGGCTGCATCGTAGTTATAACTGATCGACTGATGGCTGATCACATCTCCGAACGCGTCATACGCATAAAAGACCTTCGCTGACCCGGTCTCGACCCGGCACAGCCGCCCGACCCCGTTGGCGCAGGTGTCGTAGGTGAAGGTGATGTCGTCCAGGGACCCCGGGGCATCGACGCCAGTCAGCCGGTCCAGGGCATCGTAGCTGTAGCCCAGCGTTACTGCCTCCGCCGTGCCGGCCGCCGTGGTCTTCGTCAGGATATTGCCCGCGGCGTCATGGGTATAGGTGGTCGTCCCGGTATCCGGGCTGTCGGTCCGGAGCAGGTTGCCGAGGTCATCGTAGTTATAGGTGGTCACCCCGCCGTTGGGGACCGTGACTGTCGACAGCCGGTCGCCTGCATCGTAGCCGTACAGGGTCTGCTCGTTCAGCCCTCCCGGGTCCTGGTCCGTGGCGGTCAGCCGTTTGAGGGCATCGTAGCCATAGTCCGTGACCGTACCCTCGCCGTCGATCCGGTGATCCGGCAAGGCATCGAAATCATCGTGTATGGGGTCAACCGTCTGCAGCGGCGTCCCGGGATTGCCGGGATCGTCGCCGGAGGCACTGAAATCCAGACGGTTGTAGCTGTCGAAGACCCGGCTTAGTGTCCTGTGCAGCGCCATGCTGCTGTCATGGATATCCTCGCCAGTCCGGTTGCCCTCGGTGTCGAGACGGTATTCGATGTAATTTCCCAGCCCGTCGGTAATCCGGGTCAGGCGGCGGGCGGCGTCGTAGCCGAAAGTCAGCGTCGTGACTGCCGGCGTATTGAAGGCAGTGGTGATACTCTCGACTTCCCCGGTTTCCAGCCAGGTCCAGCGAGCGATCCTGCTCGTGCTCCCGTCGGTCTCGCTCAACGTTTCCAGCCGGTCATTGCCCGGATAGTAGCTGTAGCCGAGGGACAGGCCGTTGGGCCGGTCTTCCGCGGCCACCCTGCCGGTGGCGGTGTACTGAATGTTGTCGCGCTCGACGATCCCGGTCGGACCGGTGACCGTCTTCAGACGCGCGCGGTTGTTGCCTTCGCCCGCCGCATCGGGGTAGTAGGCGTACAGGGTGATATCAGCTACATCCGTGCGCGGACCGTCCACCCGGGAGAGCTGGTTGAGGGGGCCGGCGTGTTGATAGGTCGTCTGCCGCGAAACCGGCAGCCAGCCCCCTGCCCCGTCGGAGGCGAAACCTGAAACCGTAACCGAAACCGGGTTGGCGTTCGCATCGTATGCGGTGTTGACGACGCGGCAATCCGTGCCTTCTGTACAGCTGGCGGCAGTACTGGCCGCACGCACCGAAGGACTGCGTTCCCCGGAGACACGCCCGCTAAATAGCGGGTCATACGCATAATCCGTGCGGCGTTCCTGTGCACTGCCCTGCGCCTCGATCCTGTAACCCGGATTGCCGCTGGCGTCGTGGCCGCCCCAGGCGGTGGTGACGCCGTTTGCAGTCCGGGATAGCAGGTTGTTACTGGTCGCAGCGTAGCTGTAGCTGGAGTCGCCGCTGCCACAGCTGACGCAGCCCGGCCCGCTGATACCCGTTACCAGCCCGCTGCCCAGCCGGGTCGTGGTGGTATAGGTACTGTTGAAATTCCGGCTGTTGGTGAGCACGCGGGTGCCGTCGGGATTGTAGACGATGGAAACCCCGTCGATCCGGTCCGTGAGCACGCCCGTCAGGGGACCGTGGTAGCTGGCCGTCGCCCGGCCCTGGGCGTCGTATTCCCAGTTGGCGTAGCGATTGCCGTTCTCGTCTGTAATGCCGGTCAGCAGGTTGGGATTCGCGTCTTCGTAGTGATACCGGCGCCGCGGGTTGTCATTGGGATCAGCCGGGGTCGCATCCGGATAGATCACATATTCCAGGTTATTGCTGGCATCGTAGCTATAGGTCCAGATGCGGCCGGCCTGGTCGGTCAGGGTCGAGAGGCGGCCATTGCCGTCATAGGTGAATGCCAGCGATTCGCCGCTATCGGTCGTCACACTGTCGAGTCGGTTGGCCACGTAGTCCAGGGTCCGGGTACGCCCCCGCACATCCGTGATCAGGACAAGGCGGCCGGTGCTGTCGTAGGTCTCGACCGTGTCATCGGTGGTGGTATAGGTCCAGCCGCCGGCTGTCTCCACCAGCACGTCGTGAACATCGGCATCGGTTGCCCAGCTGGCGCCGTTCTTCACGAACCGGTAAGTCCGCCCGCCGGGACGTACGGCGATCAGGGCATCCGGTGTCGTTGCACTGTTGGGAACCAGCTTCGCCCCCAGGCCGTGACTCCAGCCGACGCCCAGGTCGCCGGCGTAAGCACCGGAACTGTTGTAGTGACGCCGGAAGGCCAGCGGCGAGATGCCGACGGCCGGGATATCGGTCTCGACCTGGTACTTGTTGCCCGAGACCGTGTGCAGCGGGTTGCCGGCACCCGCGGGGCAGTTGGGCGGACCGCTGTCCTTCTCCGCCTGGCAGGCGCCCGAGACCGCGTCGAGCAACAGGCCCGGCGGGCACGCATCCGGCGCGCCACCGCGAATATGCAAATGATCATGGATCTCGTAAGTGACCCATAAAAAAGAATACTTTTGTTCGATGACGAATTGACAGCGCGAGTCCACGTCCACCGGGGAAATGGTTGGCGGGTTGGGTGTGTAGCGCCATTGGTTGCCTGGCTGGGACTGCTGCAGGGCGGCAAGCCGCGCCTCCGCCTCGCCCAGGATGCAGGCGTCGGCCGGATTCGGCCACCGGGTCCCTTGAAAGGTGTCTGTCCAATGGTAGGCCGCATGCACGAATGCGGGAAGGAGCAGGCAGACGACGGCGAGTCCCGCAAGACAAGGGGGGATGAATCGAGGTGCCGGTTTTCTATTAATCCCGCCTTCCCCTGGCTGGTGCCTTCCGCCAGCGTGACTGGTTATTTCCGGCTTGTTCCTCATTGTCCATGTCCTCCGTGGCATCAGCCACCGGCAACCCATGGGTACAAGCCGAAGTGCAGGGGCTATTTCCTGACTGGCAGATATATTCTCACAGCAACTCACGCGAGTCATCCCGTATAGCAACACCTGATGCACGGCGCGGGAATTCATGTACCCCGCAAGAGACGCCGAGCTTTGCTCGGCGCGATAACGCCTTATCCTTGCTGCCACAGACAATCACCTCACTCATCCGCTCACATGCCCGGGGCTACTATCAACCGGCAACAGCATCAGTGCCAAGGGCAGTGCAAGGCCCTTACTTCCGCACCACGATTATCTATACTGGCAATATGGCAAGGCGAATTTCACAGTTCCTTCTGTTTCTCCTGAGTGCGGCCGTCATGTGTGGCTGCCAGTTTGAGGACAGCACCATCATCAGCATCAACGTGGACTCGGAACAGCAGATCTCGGCGTCGCACGGAAATTTCAACGGGACCCTGCAGGGTGACGATCGCTTCGGCAGCGCAATCGCGATCATCGGCGACCTGGAAGTCGACGGCGTGGTGGATCTCGCGGTGGGCGCACCGGGTGACGATGACGGCGGCAGCGACCGCGGCGCCGTGTGGATTCTGTTTATGAACAGTGACGGCACAGTGGACCTCGATGCAAAGATCTCCTCCAGCGATGGCGGCTTCAACGGCACCCTGCGGGACGGTGATGACTTCGGCCGCGCCGTGACCGGCGTCGGCGATCTCAACGGCGACGCCATCCTCGACATCGCGGTCGGCGCACCCGGCGACGATGATGGCGGGACAGACCGCGGCGCCGTCTGGGTGCTGTTCCTCAACCAGGATGGCACGGTGCGGAACGAGGCGAAGATCTCTGCGAACGAAGGCAACTTCGGCGGCAAACTGGATGATGGCGATCGCTTCGGCACTGCCCTGGCGGTGCTGGGGGACCTGGACGGCGATGGCAATGCCGACCTCGCGGTCGGCGCGCCCGGTGACGATGACGACAGCATCGACACCGGCGCAGTCTGGATCCTGTTCATGAACAGCAACGGCACGGTCAAGACGGAGCAGAAGATCTCCTTCGATACCGGCGGCCTGGATGCACTGCTGCGCAGCGGCGATGCCTTCGGTTCCGCCATTGCCAACATCGACGATCTGAACCGCGACACCGTCAGTGACATCGTGGTCGGCGCACCGGGCGATGACGACGGCGGTGTGGATGCCGGCGCCGCATGGATCCTTTACCTGACCGCCAGCGGCCGCGTCGGCCACCAGCAGAAACTGTCCCTGCTGGAAGGCGATTTCGATGGCGCCATCAGCACCGGTGACGCGTTCGCTGCGGCACTGGCGAATGCCGGCGACCTGGACCTCGACGGCATCAGCGAACTGCTGGCAGGCGCGCCCGGTGACGACGATGGCGGCATCGACACCGGCGCAGTCTGGCTGCTGTTCCCGGGACGGGACGGCAAGGTCAAACACACCCAGAAGCTGTCGAGCCTGGAAGGCCAGCTTGGCGCCACACTGGCAAGCGGTGACCGCTTTGGCAGTGCGGTGGCGGGCATCGGCAATCTCGATGGCAAGCGCGCAACGGATCTCATGGTCGGCGCACCGTTTGCAGATGACGGCGGTATCGACACAGGCAGCCTCTGGGTGCTGTTCATGGACAGGGTGGACACCACGACCGAATGCAAGCGCAATGCCCTGTTCCGCTTCTTCGGTATCGTCGACTGCCAGTAGCCAGGCGGCGCACAATCCGCCACTGCAGCGTACCGCGTGCCGTAACACTGTTTTATAATCCGGCACAAACCGGCAACGGCCGGCTCTGCAAACAATAATCCAGCAAGGAATTCACATGAACGAACCCACGCCCTGCCCCTGTGGCTCCGGCAAACCCTACGCCGACTGCTGCGAACCCCTGATCAGCGGTGCGCAGGCGGCAGCGTCACCCGAGGCACTGATGCGCTCGCGCTACACGGCCTTTGCCACGCAGCAGACAGCTTATCTCGAGCAAAGCCTGCACCCCAGCCAGCGCAGTGACTACGACGCACCCGGCACGGCAAAGTGGGCCGCCGACTCCAGCTGGGAAGGGCTGGAGATCCTCAACATCAGCGGCGACCCGGAAACCGACAGCAGCGGCAAGGTGGAATTCAGGGCCCATTACCGCCGCAAGGGGGAACGCATCGATCACCATGAGCTGGCGGAATTTCACAAGGCCAACGGGGTCTGGTATTTCTACGACGGCAAGATGGTGACAGCCGGGCAGGTACGCCGCGACTCGCCCAAGGTCGGCCGCAACGACCCCTGTCCCTGCGGCAGCGGCAAGAAATACAAGAAGTGCTGCGGCTAGCCGGGGCGGCGCTTGTGGCCACATGGTGACTTGCGGAGACGTTTAGATATATACCGCAACATAATGATGTTACAAGGCTAATTTATTCTGCATCTGCATCCTCTCTGCGACCGCTTGCGGCCCCCGGGCCGGCATTGCCGCGGACACGTATGAGGCTGCACGCGCGGCCATGGTGGAGACCATCGCGGCCAGGGACAGCACCACCAGCGGGGCACTTGGGCGCGAGGAGATCGACCCGCGGGTACTGCAGGCCATGGATACGGTACCGCGGCATGCTCTGGTCCCGGAGGAATTGCGCAGCCAGGCCTACGAAAACCGGCCGTTGCCGATCGGCCATGGCCAGACGATTTCCCAGCCCTACATCGTGGCCATCATGACCGACCTGCTCGGGCTCGAGCCCGGCGACCGGGTGCTGGAAATCGGCACCGGCTCCGGTTACCAGGCCGCCGTGCTGGCGGAGCTTGGCGTCAAGGTCTACAGCATCGAGATCATCGAACCGCTGGGCGAGCTGGCACGCAAGAACCTTGCCGCGCTCGGCTATGACAACATCGAGGTACGCATTGGTGACGGTTACTATGGCTGGAAGGAACAGGCCCCGTTCGATGCGATCATCGTCACTGCGGCGGCCAGCCATATCCCCCCACCCCTGATCAAACAGCTGCGGCCAGGCGGCCACATGATCATTCCCGTGGG
Organism: uncultured Gammaproteobacteria bacterium; assembly: GCA_963824045.1. GTDB lineage: Bacteria > Pseudomonadota > Gammaproteobacteria > UBA9214 > UBA9214 > UBA9214. Next base: position 321,184 of record CAWGNW010000015.1, read on the forward strand.
CAGCCGCTTCCTGGTGCAGCAGCTGGTGCTGGTCGACAAGGATGCGGCAGGCGAAGTGACTACCCGCCAGGTCCTTCCGGTAAGCTTCGTACCCCTGACCGGCAGTCACTGAGCGCCTGGCGGCATTAGCGCATGTGCTGCCGCAACCTTCCTGCGACGTCGGCAATTTGCTGCGAATGAATACCGCAGCCACAACCCGTCCCCCGCGCCTTTCGATTGCGCTGGTTTCGGCTGCCGCACTGGGCTACGAAGTGCTGCTGATGCGGCTGTTCTCGATCATCCAGTGGCATCACTTCGCCTACATGATCATCAGTCTCGCGCTGCTCGGCTACGGCGCCAGCGGTACCCTAATCAGTATTGCCCGGCCCTGGCTGCTGCGCCACTATGCCCTCGCGTACTGCAGCAACCTGGCCCTGTTCGGCCTGTCCGCGGTGCTGAGCTTTCTGCTTGCACAGCAGTTGCCGTTCAACCCCGAGGAAATCCTGTGGGACTGGCGGCAGCCGCTGTACCTGGCAGAGCTCTACCTGCTGCTGGCCGTACCGTTCTTTTTTGCCGCCAACGCCATCGCCCTTGCACTGAGCCGCCATACCACGGCGATCGCGCGCCTGTATGCCGCCGACCTGCTGGGTGCCGGTCTCGGCAGCCTGCTGATCATCGGGCTGCTGTTCGCGCTGTTTCCGCAGACGGCGCTGCTGGCCATCGGCGCCACCGGTCTGCTGGCGGCCCTGGTGGCCGCACGCGAACTGCATCTTGCGCCGCGCTGGCAGCTCGCGGCCGTCGCGGGCATTGCCGTCCTGCTGCTCCTCCCCGCGAGTCTGCTGGAACTGCAGATCTCCCCCTACAAGTCGCTGCAGCAGACACTGCGCATCAGCGGCACTCGGGTCATCGCGCAGCACACCAGCCCGCTGGGACTGCTCAGCGTGGTCGAGAGCGACACCGTCCCGCTGCGCCATGCGCCCGGCCTGAGCCTGTACGCCGACAGTCCGATACCGCGGCAGCTCGGCGTCTTCACCGATGCGGATGGCATGACCGCCATCGATTACAACCCGGGGCAGGCGCCCCTCGACTATCTGGACCAGCTGACCTCGGCCCTGCCCTATTACCTGGCAGAACCGCAGCGCGTGCTGGTGCTCGGTGTCGGCGGCGGCAGCGGCATCCGCCAGGCGCTCAACCACCATGTGCCGCACATCGAGGGCGTCGAGCTGAACCCGCAGATGGCAGGACTGCTGCAACATGACTACGCCGACTGGGCGGGACAGCTGTATGCGCGCAAGGGTGTGCAGCTGCACATCACCGATGCCCGCGGCTTCGTCAGGCGCAGTCGCCATGACTATGACCTCATCGAGATCAGCCTGCTGGATGCCTGGGGCGCATCCGGGGCGGGCCTGTATTCCCTCAACGAGAATTACCTGTACACCGTCGAGGCGCTGCAGGATTACCTGGCAAGGCTGGCGCCCGGCGGTTACCTCGCCATCAGCCGCTGGATCATGTTGCCGCCGCGCGACATGCTGAAACTGTTTGCCACCGCCGTGCACGCTCTCAAGGCAGGCGGGGCTGGCGACCCGGCGGCGCAGCTGGTGCTGATACGCAGCTGGCAGACCAGCACCCTGCTGGTCAAGAAAGGCGCCTTCACACCGGCGGAGCTCGATGCCCTGCACAACTTCTGCAGGATGCGCGCGTTCGACCTTGCCTGGTATCCGGGCATGCCGGCTACCGAAGCCAATCGCATCAACCGGCTCGAACAGCCCTATTTCCACACGGCGGCAAGCACCCTGCTCGGCCCGGAAGCGGCAGACTTCATGGCGCGCTACAAGTTCGACATCACGCCGGCAACCGACGACCGCCCGTATTTCTTTCACTTCTTCAAGTGGCGGGTGCTGCCGGAGATCCTGGCACTGCGCGGCGCGGGCGGACTACCCCTGCTGGAGGCCGGCTATCTGGTACTGGTGGCCACGCTGCTGCAGGCGCTGCTGCTCAGCCTCGCGCTGATCCTGCTGCCGCTGGCGGTGCTGCGTCACCGCACGGCAAGCACAACCGCGGCCGGCAGCCGCTGGCGCATGGCGGGCTATTTTTTCGCCATCGGACTGGCCTTCCTGTTTATCGAGATCGCCTTCATGCAGAAATTCATCCTGTTCCTGCATCACCCGCTGTATGCCGTGGCGACGGTGCTGGCGGCATTCCTCGTGTTTGCGGGACTGGGCAGCGCCTGGACGGCACGCCTGCCGCAGGACGGCGTGGCCGCCGCCCGCGCGGTCCGCTACAGCGTATTGCTGATCGCGGTGCTGGGCGCTGCCTATAGCCTGTTGCTGGCCCCCCTGTTCGACCAGCTGATACTGCTGGGTATGGCAGCGCGCCTCGCCATCAGCACGCTGCTGATCGCACCGCTGGCGTTCTGCATGGGCATGCCGTTTCCGCTCGGGCTGTCGCAGGTCGGGGTGAAGGCGCCCGAATTCATCCCCTGGGCCTGGGGCATCAACGGCTGCGCCTCCGTGCTGAGCGCTGTAACTGCAACCCTGCTGGCAATTCAGTACGGATTCACCGTGGTGGTACTGGCGGCCCTGCTGCTGTACCTGCTGGCCGCGCGCCTGTTTCCCTGAGGGACCCGTGACATTGCATCCACGCTACCCTGCCAGGATTCCGGGGGGACAGAAATGAATTCCGCCCTCGTCTTCCGGTATTAAGATGCTTCCCGGATCACAGCCTGCATCACGGTAACGCAGTCGCGGCACACCCGCACGTACTGCGTGTTCGGCGTGCAGCTTCCGGCATGCCTGGCATCGGCGGGGTAGTAAACATCCACATGGTTTTCACCCTGCCTGCCGCAGAAATGGCACCAGTCGCCGTCGGCGTGTAATCGAATCTGTCGCATATTGACCCTCCTGCATGACGGGGCAGCACCCGGCCGCGGGCGCCAGTATAGCAGCCGGTCGCCCGCCGCCGTGCCGGCCGCAACCGGCTGACATAAATCGGTAACGAGCCGGGTCCAGTATCCGTTGCAGTTGCGGCAGTCAACCCGAGGAGAGGACTATTCATGGCGAAGCAGACACGCGGCAAGAGCAATTCGTTCGGCAGCAAATCCGCCCGGCGTTCCCGGCATACAGACACCGGAACAGACAACCAGGTCATCGATATCAAACGTTTCTCGCAGCGCAAAAACACGACCCGCATCCCCACCTGCCACAACCCGCTCATCCAGGCACGCAACCAGGCCCAGGGCCAGTACCTTGCCGCCATCAAGACCCATCAGCTTACCTTCGGACTCGGACCGGCCGGCACCGGGAAGACCATTTGCGCGACCGCCATGGCGGTAGAAGCCTTTGAGCATCGCGACGTCGCCCGCATCATTTTTACACGACCCGCCATCGAGGCCGGCGAACACCCCGGTTTTCTCCCGGGCAGACTGCAGGACAAGCTGGAACCCTGGTTCGGCATCTTCCGCGCTTATCTCACCGACATGCTGGGACACGGCGTGGTCGAGTGCGCCCTGAAAAACGGGCGGATCGTGTTCGAGCCGCTGGCCTTCATGCGTGGCAAGACCTTTGACGATGCCTTCATCCTCATGGACGAGGCACAGAACTGCACCCGCCTGCAGCTGAAGATGTTCCTGACCCGCATCGGGGAGCATTCCCGCGTGGTTATCAATGGCGACACGCGGCAGTCGGACCTCGGCAGCGGCTCCGGACTGGCGGACGTGGCCAGCCGGCTGGCCGGCCTGGACGGAGTTTACATCCACGAGTTCGAGACCGCTGATATCGTGCGCAGCGGGCTGGTGCGCACCATCACTGCCCGTTACGAAACCGGCTAGTGCGCGGCGCGGCGGCTTCATTCCAGATCCCCGTGTAAACGATATCCACCCCGATGCCGGAAAGATCCGTGGCGGGATATCCTGACGGCGCCTGCCCCCCCCGGCGGGGCCGCCGCTTATCCGGCAGGTAATGTAGCTTGCAGAACGCGGACCACATTGCCCCCCATGAGCTTTTCAATATCCGCGACACTGAAACCTGCCTGCAGCAGCGCCCCGGTAAGCAGCGGCAGGCCGCTGACATCGAACGGCACCTGCACCGCGCCGTCGAAATCCGAACCCAGCGCGACATGCTCCACGCCGACCAGGTCGACGGCGTAACGCAGTGCCCGCACGATGGCGGCAACATCCGCGCCGCAGATCGCGCGCGGCCAGTAACCGATGCCGATCACCCCGCCGCTTGCCGCAATGGCGCGCGCCTGGGTGTCCGACAGGTTGCGATGATTGTCACAGGTGCCGCGTAGCCCGCCATGCGAACTCAATACGGGCCGTGTCGCCTGCGCAACCACATCATCGACCAGCGCGGCCGAGGCATGCGCCACATCAATCAGCATACCGAGCTGTTCCGCACGCCGCAGTACTGCGCGCCCGAACTCGCTCAGTCTGCCCTGGTCCTCGCCATGTACCGAGCCGCCGACCGCATTGTCCAGAAAATGCACCAGCCCGAGCATGCGAAACCCGGCGGCATACAGCACATCCAGATTCCGCAGGTCGCCCTCCAGACACTGCGCCCCCTCGATGGCCAGCATGCCGCCACTGACGACTTGCCCGCCGGCCCGTGCCGCCAGCAGCCGCCGCAGGTCGGCAGCGGACTCGATCAGCCGCAGTTGCCCGTTCGAGGCTGCGGCGAAGCCGTGCAGCCTCCCTGCCTGATAGAGCGCGCGCTCCAGTGTGCTGTCCCAGGTGCGCAGCGGCCAGCGCTGCGCAATCACAAGCGGGGTGATGATGTCGGCGGCATCGCTGGCATTGCGGGTGAAACTGCGCCCGGCAGGAACTTGCGTTACCGCGGAGAAGGTCTGCAGACCGACATTCCCCTGCAGCATGCGCGGCAGATCGACATGTCCGGAACGGCCGTGTGCCAGCAGGTCACGCCCCCACAACAGGGAATCGGCGTGCAGGTCGGCGATAAACAACCGCCGGTGCAGGCTGGCGGCGGCAGCGGACACGGGATAGGGCGGCGGCAGCAGCACCGGGTTTTTCAGCCTGGCCACTTCGCCGGGTACGATGGCGAAAAATACGGCACCTGCCGCCAGCATGACCAGCACGGTGATCACCATGAGCCTGCCACGAAACTTCATAAGCACTCCCACTGTCAACAACACCAGCTGGCGCGGAAATCCGCACCTGGTGCCTTGCCGGGGCGTCCGGCATCCAGCGGGGAATTATGGGTTCGTCAGGTGAAACTCTGCAAACCCGGCCTGCTGCATACCCACTCAACCATCAACAGGATCAATAGTCATGCTGCGATTGAAATCCGTCCGGCCCGACGCGAGGGCACTTCGACTGGCAACTGTGTTGCTGCTGGCACTGGTTGCCGGCAACCTGCAAACTGTCATGGCGAAGACGCCCCCGCCCGCCGACAGCATCGCCCCGATGCTGGAGAAGGTATTGCCCGCCGTGGTGAACATATCAACGGCGACGCGGGCCAGAACCTACCAGCATCACCCGCTGCTGGATGACCCGTTTTTTCGCCGCTTCTTTACCCTGCCGGAGCCACGCCGGGCTGAACGCAGTCAGCACAGTCTGGGTTCAGGCGTGATCATCGATGCCGCCCGGGGTTATATCCTCACCAACCACCATGTAACCGAGGGTGCCGACGAAATCACCGTCACCCTGCGCGACCAGCGCCAGTTCACGGCGCAGGTGGTCGGCAGCGACCCCGAGGTCGACCTGGCGCTGCTGCATATCCAGGCTGACGACCTCACCGCCTTGCCGGTCGCGGATTCAGATGCACTGCGCGTCGGCGATTTCGTGGTCGCTATCGGCAATCCCTTCGGACTGGGACAAACCGTCACCTACGGCATTGTCAGCGCCCTCGGGCGCACCGGCCTGGGAATTGAGGGCTATGAAGACTTTATTCAGACCGATGCCTCAATCAACCCCGGCAACTCCGGCGGGCCGCTGGTGAACATGCGCGGCGAACTGGTCGGCGTCAACACCGCCATCGTGGGACCCACAGGCGGTAACATCGGCATCGGCTTCGCCATCCCCAGCAACATGGCCGGCGTCACCATGCAGAGCCTGGCCGAGTACGGCGAGGTGCGGCGCGGCCAGCTCGGGGTTGTTCTGCAGGATCTGACGCCCGACCTGGCCGATGCCTTCGGCCTGCAGCAGCGCGGAGGCGCCGTCGTCGCCCGGGTCAACGCCGCCTCGGCCGCCGCACAGGCCGGTCTGAGCCCCGGCGATGTCATTGTCGCACTCGATGGAGATCCGGTAACCCGCTCCAGCGACCTGCGCAACGCCGTTGGCCTGCTGCGCGCCGGCACCCGTATCAGGCTGAATATCCTGCGCGACGGCAAACCGCTGCAGCTCAGCGCCGTGGTCACCGATCCGCGCGCGCTCAGCACTCCGGCCGGCAAGGCCAACCGGCATCTTTCCGGCGCCACGATCGGTCCGATCGCGGACAACCACCCGCTGTTCGGAGAGGTGGACGGGGTCAGCGTGCTGGAAGTCGAGCACGGCAGCGCCGCCTGGTCAGCCGGTTTGCGTCCCGGGGATGTCATTATTTCCATCAACCAGGAACCGATCGCCACACCGGACGAATTCCGGGCCGCTGCACAGCACAACCCGGACAGCCTGCTTCTGAACATACGCCGCGGTAGCGGCGCCCTTTATATCGTGATCCGGTAGCCGGCAAAGCGGCCGCTGCACTGGCATCGAAACCGCTGAAGGCTGGCTGGTGCTTTTTCAACCTGATAGTGAGGGGTACTATGGCCACGGAAACCACGGAAGGACACAGAAAAGCTTCAGACGGGTGTTATTTCTTTCCGTGTCCTTCAGTGGATTCCGTGGCTATCAAGTTTAGTGCTGCCAGACCGCGCAGCCCTGGTCCCGGAGCCAGTCGGCCAGCGCCTGCTCCCAGTCATCCTCGGCAAGCCCTGTTTTGTCGAAGCCGTCGATCAGGTCCTGCGCCAGTTCGACGCCGTAGCGGCGGGGATATTTGCTGCTCCGGTAACCGGCTCTGTGCTGTTCGAAGCGGTCACCCGGTTCATGGATGGTGATACCCACGTAGACGCACGGCATGCCATCAATATAGCCGGGGTTGGCGACGCGGAACTCGCGGCGCTCGAGGACATCCGGGTCCAGCGTGATGACATAGAGATTGCGGCTGCGCCCCTGCCTCGCCGCCCTGCGCGCCTTTTGCTGCCAGCGCAGAATCTTCGCGTCCCGTTCGTCGTCATGCATGCCGGGCAATCTCGCCAGAGTTGCTAGCGACTACCCGGCACCATCATCTGCAGCGGGTTCATCTGCTGCATTTCCCGTGCACCCTTCCCGACCGTGTGGTCCAGCTGTTCCATGGAACCCCGCATGGCGCTGATGTCGGTGGACATGGACGCCATGCTCTCACTCATACTCGCCATCAGCACGGCCATGGTCTCCATATGCACCAGCATCCGGTTGAACATCAGCCCGCCCGCCAGCAGGGCAAGCAGCAGAATAAGCGTTCTGGTGTACATCCAGACAGTTGCAGTAGCGGTCATAATCTTGTCCTCGCAGGCTAGTCACCAGCACCGATTGTATCGCAACACGGTGCACTGCATTGCCTGCACTGCACCGCAGCGCTTGCAGGGAGCACTGGCCACTGCATACCCGCCGGATTCTGCCGATGACATAATTGTAGCGTGATGCGCGCCTGTCACCGGCTCTAAATAATTCCGCAGGCCGCGCAGCGCAAAAACCCTCGCGGCGGTTGCATTCCGTGCATAACCCGGTAAAGTGCACCCCGTGATAACACCATGGTGATGCGGACTATGAGACACCTCCTCCTGCTCTGCTGCCTGACCGCCATTTTCCACTCTGAAATCCTGGCGGCAGACGAGAACCCGCTTCAACCTGTCAGCCACAGCCCGGCAAGTCGCACCGAACACTCCCATCCCACCCCCCCCTGGGGAACCCTGAATTCCAGGAAGCTGGTACTCAAGTCAGAGGCTGCGCTGGTCGTCGACAACAACGGCAACGAGGTCTATGCAAAGCACGGCGATGATCCCCAGCCGATCGCATCCATCACCAAGCTCATTACCGCCATGGTGATCCTGGACGGCAAGCTGCCAATGGATGAAAGCATCAGCATCACCAAAGCGGACCGCGACCTCATCCAGCTCACCGGCTCCCGCCTGGGCTACGGCGCCACGCTGGCACGCAAACAAATGCTGCAGCTGGCCCTGATGGCCTCTGAAAATCGTGCGGCCAACGCCCTGGGCCGAACCTGGCCGGGCGGCAAGAGCAGTTTCGTCGAGGCCATGAACCACAAGGCACACGCCCTTGGCATGACCAACAGCCGGTTTCAGGACCCGGCCGGACTGGACCCCGGGAACGTCGCCTCGGCCCGCGACGTGGTGAAGATGGTGAAGGCCGCAATGCAATATCCACAGATCCGGGAAGCCACCACCACCCGCTCCATCAGCGTCCGTCCTTTCAAGGGGCGCGGACCCGTCACCTACAGCAATACCAACCGGCTCTTGAAGAACAAGACCTGGACAATACAGCTTAGCAAGACCGGCTATCTCAACGAGGCCGGCCGCTGCCTTGCCATGCACGCCGAGATCGCTGACCAGTCGCTGGTGATTGTGTTGTTGAACTCGTTCGGGAAGCTGACGCCGTTCGGTGACTCCAACCGCATTCGCGAGTGGATCGAGCGGGGTATCGAAGGCTAGGGCCTGTTCACATCGGGCAACCTGCAGCCATGAAGAAACGCATCGTATGCTGGCGCTGCGGGACTGCCCTCAAGCCGGACCAGCTGCCGATAAACCGGCTGGAGCAATGCCTGCACTGCCATGCCGACCTGTATGTGTGCCGCCTCTGCCGCTCCTGGAACCCGCGCTATACCAGCAAGTGCAGTCACGACCACGCCGAGCCGCCGCTGGACCGGGAGCGAGCCAACTTCTGCCAGTATTTCAGACCCGCCGCAGGGGCATTCCCCAACGCCGGTGCACCTGCCGGCGAAACCGCACGCTCCGGCCTGGAGGCACTGTTTGGTGAAGGCCGGGAGGAAGCCGGGACTGACACCGCCACGGGTAACATGACGGAAACCGAGCAAGCCCGCCAGGCGCTGGATACCCTGTTTGGCGGCGACAAGGGGGACGACGCATCGGGCTCCACCTGAACATGGCAGCCCGAGGCAAACAACCATGCGCGATATCATCGAACTGGCAACCCCCGCCCGCGAAATCCTGGTCGACATCACCGCCGGGGTAACGGAGGTCGTCAAGCGCAGCGGCATAAGGGACGGCATCATCCACGTCTACGCCCAGGGCGCCACCGCCGCAATCATGATCCAGGAAAACTGGGACGAGAGTGTGCAGACGGACGTCATCAACCTGCTGCGCCAGCAGATCCCGAAAGGCGTCTGGCTGCACGATGCCCAGGATGGCAATGGTGACGCACACCTCAAGGCGGGCCTGGTCGGACCGGCAGAGACCATCCCGCTGATCGACGGCAAACCGGGGCTGTCGACCTGGCAAAACATCTTTTTCTGTGAATTCGACGGGCCGAGGGTGGACCGGCGGGTGGTTGTCACCGTGCTGTCAGGCGGTTAATGACCTGGTGCGATCTGCCGGTTTATTGCCAGGCAGGTCTATCATACTTGTCCGCCATTGCGGGAAAGTGGCATATCTGCGCGGGGAGGCTCTACTCGAAGCGGATTTCACGAGAAGACCCGGGGGCATAGCAAACCCGTGAAGACGCGGAGCAGGGGAATAGCACGTGACAGCGTTTTTCTAAACGAGCCGCCAGCTTTGGAAGACCGGCGGGATCTCTGCACTGCGCTGGTGCGGGCTTGGTCAGCCGAACCCGGCCCCGGATGATTTCATGCGCTGTTCAGGCATCAACCCCCTGAACCTTTGCCCATCATGATATCGCAGGAATCTTTCAGCCCGGACAATACGATAACCCCTGCGATCAACAGCAGGGATGCCAGCGGGAAAACATTATTCATGAAGATTTCGGGGGACAAAAACCTTTGTGTCCAGTTCGCATCGATGGCAGCTCCAACAACACCCAGCAACACCAGCAGAAAGAACAAAAGACTTGCCCTCAATAGACAACAACATTTACCTTTTTTTGTCACAACACTGCACCTGTTCCTTTAACTACAGCCAACCACCGCGCTTCCCTGGTTCAAACTGCCCGGTTTCCGTCTGGTAACCGAACAGTGTTCGTCGATCAGAACCTGCAGGTACAATGCTACCTGTATATAAGTATGTCAACATATATTAATGTGGCATAGTGTCGCACCATCATTCAGTCCGGTGTCGCAGGACAGCAACCGGGAATATCGTCAGAAAAGCGCCCTGGGTACCAACGGCTTCCCTTGAAAACAGGCAGCCAGACCGCATTCCAGCCACAAAACACCCTTCACCGGTTTCCTGGTGACGTCAGAAACGCAGGCAATTCCCGACACCCTTGCTCTGCTTTCATGTTTCGCCTGCCGGAAGATCACCACTGCCTGGCCCGTAACACCCGGGAGCGGTATGCGGTAAATTTCACCTCGCTGTCATAGCCCGGCAAACCGGGAGCGATTAAACTAGCGTCCATGCTTGAAACCCTTAAAGATGCCATCCACCAGCAGCGCCTGTCGCTGGCTGAACTGCTGTGGGCGCCGATGAAAATGCTCGCAGAACAGTGCGTCGACGTATGGGGGCAACGTGAGGTGCTGGACAGCCTGCTGTCCGACAACTTCCGCAAGGTCCCGCACTGCCTGTTTCTGTATGTGCTGGACAAGAACGGCGTCCAGATCAGCGACAACATCAGCGCCAGCGGACTGCTGCCGGAGCACTATGGCCGCGACCGCTCGCAACGCCCTTACATGCGCGAGGCGGTGCCCTCATGGGGTTTCCTGCTGTCCGACGCCTACCTCAGCCGGCGGGCCGACCGTCCCTCGCTGACGGCCCTGCAACTGGTACGCCGTGACGGCGAAATGCTGGGCTACCTGGCGGCCGACTTCGACCTGCGCGACTTGCCGGTAACCGCGGAACTCTACGAGGAATCCGATGACTGGCGCCAGATCAAGGGCGACCCCGCCATCCGCGGCACGGTGTTCCAGCAGTGCCGGGTTGAAAGCCCGATGGACCGGAACATGGACACCGCCTGCGCCATCATGGAGGAACTGCTGGGCGACCGCGGCATGTTCCAGACTGTGATCCATTTCTCCAGCAGCCGCGCCACCATCTGGCTGATGGAAGATCCGTACCGCTACCGCATCCTCGACCATGAGGCACTAAGCGATCCGGATGTCTGCCTGCTGTATCCGCTATTTCCCTACCCTGAGGACGCACTCATTCCACGCATGGCGATCCACAAGATCCTGAGCTACATGCGCACCCTGCGTACGGCGGACGAGACGCTCTACCTGCGCGCGGCCTCGATCAATATCTTCAACGGCATGATCAGTCTGACCTTTTCCTGCGACGGTACGCACTACATGTCCTGGGATGACTTCCTCGACAAGGACACCTCATTCTGGCAGGGCTGCGCCGCGTAACCGCAAACGGCAGGCCTTTGCTGCCTTGCCCGCCCTGCAGCGCACTGCGCGCGCCATTCCTGTTCTAAACTTGGGTAGAGGAGACTCTGGCTGCGGTCGCGCTGACCAAAGGAGGAATCGATGACGAACCCGATTGCCAACCACGGCTGGAAACGCCTTCCCAGCGGCTGCGACCTTGAGCTGCGACACGGCATACCGGTGAGGCTCAGCAGCAAGGACGGCGCACCGGTGATGCCGGCGGCAGCCCTGTGCGGGGAGATCGCGGCACACACCGGGCTGCACGTCAGTCTGGGGGAATGGCTGCCCGGCGAGGAGACTGGCGAGGCGCAGGCAGGAATACGCGTAAACGGCGAACAACTTGCCGAAGTGCTGAACAGGCTGGCGCTGTCAGCGGCGACGTTGTTCTTCGACCGCTACCACAAGCCAGTCGACCGGGAGGACGTCGACTGGGATACCCTGGAATTTGCCAACGACTTCAGGCGGGCGCTGGATTACTGCGGGCTGGACTGGAGCGACATCGACCGGGACGCCTGCGTGAAGGATTACCTCGAAACCATGCATGCCGAAACACGCCGCCTCGCGGCTGCCACGGAATCTCCCCGGGTGGAACCGGAAGTCGACTAGCTCCCGGCAGCCGCCATGAGATTCAGCAGCCGCGACACGGTACGGCGCGCATAGCCATGTGCCGCCGGTGTCTTGCTGGCGCGCGGCCCGGCCACGTTGAGGCGCTGCACTGCATGGTGGACAACGAAATCCTGCACCTTCTGTGCGGCCTGCCCGGGGTTCATGGCGAGGGCATCAATCAGCAACAGCGGCCTGCCCACCTTCTCACAGCAGCTGGCAGTCAGGGCCGTGCCTCCCTCGAGGTCGCCAAAGTACAGGATCAGCGTGGCGTCACTGTCTTCCACATTGCGGCGTGTGCGCTCGGCATAGCCGCCCTGCGGCAGCGGCTCCAGCCCGTAACGCGTATCAATGGCGCCATCCTCGGCCATCCCGTCGGCAGGACACCAGCCACCACAGGGAACACCCGCATGCAACGCCGCGTCCAGCGCGCCGCGGTCGACCCCGCTCTGCCCTCCTGAAACGATACTGAACACGCGGGCTAACGGCGGAAAAACAGGTTGACAAGAATGCTCAGTACGATGCTCACAATCAGCATCGAGGTGATCGGAAACCAGAAGCTGCCGTTGCCCCGCTCGATACGGATATCACCGGGCAGGTGACCGAACCAGCCCAGCAGGCCGGGGGCCCAGATCAGGATGGCCCCAATCAGCGCCATCACCATACCGAGCAGCAGCAGTACCTTGCCAAGGGCCATCGGGGTCACCTCATCGCCGGCAATGACGACCGGCGGTCAGTGGACTATTCATCCAGGAAGGGATAGTCGGTATAGCCGTGTTCATCACCGCCATAAAAGGTCTCGGGATCCGGGGTGTTCAGCACGGCGCCCTGCCTGAAGCGTTCCACCAGGTCCGGGTTGGCAATGTACGGTACGCCGAATGAAACCATGTCGGCGGCATCCGTCGCAATGGCCTGCTGCGCCCGTGCCAGATCGTAACCGCGATTCGCCATGTAGATACCCTTGAAGGCGGTACGGATGCGGCCATAGTCAAGGTTTTTCCCGCCCGACACGATGTCGCCCTCGACAACGTGCAGGTAGGCAAGCCCGAACCCGTTCAGAAGTTCGGCAACCTGCGTAAAGGTTTCCTGCGCCTGGCTGTCGCGCATGTCATTGAAACCGTTTTCCGGTGAAATACGCACGCCAACCCGCTCCGCCCCGACCGCATCGCACACCGCCCGCAGCACCTCGCGCAGGAACCGGCTGCGATTATCCAGACTGCCACCGTATTCGTCCGCGCGCTGATTGCTGCCGTCACGCAGGAACTGGTCGATCAGGTAACCGTTGGCGGCATGCACCTCCACCCCGTCGAAGCCAGCCTGCAGCGCGTTACGGGCGGCCGTCGCGTACTGCGAGACGATAGCCAGAATTTCATCCTGCTCCAGTACCCGGGGTGTCACGAAGGGCTGCATGCCCGTGGGGGTAGAGGCTTCACCTGCAGGCCGGATAGCCGAGGGTGCAACCGGGACTGCACCGTCGGGCTGCAGGTCGGGGTGGGAAATGCGGCCGACGTGCCAGAGTTGCTGGAAGATATGGCCGCCCGCGTCGTGCACGGCCTGTGTGACGAGCTGCCAGCCGGCGATCTGGTCTTCGCTGTAGATACCCGGGGTACCCGGGTAGCCCACCCCCTGCGGCGAGATGGGCGAAGCCTCCGTGATAATCAACCCGGCCGTGGCACGCTGGCTGTAGTAGGTTGCATGAATGAGCCCCGGAACATCACCGGCGGCGGCGCGATTGCGCGTCAGCGGCGCCATCACGATGCGATTCGGCAACCGCAGTCCGCCGAGATTGATTGGTGAAAAAAGATCGGTGCCCATCGCCACACTCCCTCAGCTGTCAGCTCGTGTAACCGTCACATGCTCTTCAGGTAATTATCGCTGAAACCCGCGAGGCAGGGAAATCGTTCACACCCCCGGGACACGGGAGGTAAGTGAGCGGTTGTGTGAGTCATGCCTGTGGCCCGTAGCGGAGCCACAGACTGCTGCGGGCAGATTACAAAAGGGGCGGTGCCTGGCGGCCGGGTACTGCGTATCGCTGCAGCCTATTGCCCGCGACTGCCGTGTTGCAGCGTCTCCGCCAGCTTGTTCAACTGGTCAGCAAGTTCGGTGAAGGCATCATGCTTGCGCAGGCTGACGCGGTGTGTGTAGCGGCCTTCCTGCAGAGCCCTGACATGCCGCAGCATAGGGATGGCGGGACCGATCAGGCGGTGGGTGTAGATCACCGTGATCACGATCATCAGCAGCACATATCCTGACAGCAGCAACATTGCCAGCAGCTTGAATTCCTGCGTTTGCCTGGCGAGGACTCGCTGCACGTACTCGGACTGGGTGGTACTCTGCAGCAGCGTGATATAGGTCTGTTCGAAATACAGATTGCCGAAAAGTACCGCCAGCAACACGAAGGTAAAGGACAACAGGAGTACATACAATGGCAGGCGCAGCTGGATTCCGGGTTTCAGGAGGAAGTTTCTGGCCTTGCGGCGCTCGTCGAGGCCCAGAGACCTCAGGACTGTTTCGAAATACTGTAGCACTGCTGCTATCTCCCGGAATTACATGCCGTTCATCCGGCAACCAGGCCGGCAGACATGGACAAATACGCACCAAGGATATCGTTCGGGCTGTAAATAGCTTTAGAATGTATGGCTCAGCGACAGGCCAGGCACTGCTACCGACAAAGGGATTCCGATGACACCCAAAGAGATTTACCGCATCCTGGGCACCGACGTGATCGGCCAGGAAGATGCACTGCGCGACATGTCTGTCGCTATCTACAAGCACCTTATCAGGCATACCGTCGGCAATGTGATGATGATTGGCAATTCCGGCACCGGCAAGACCACCATCATGAAGGCCACGGAGCAGTTCTTCGCCCAGGCCAGGGGCTACGAGAAATACGCCACGATCATCCGCATCAATGCGAACCTGGTTGCCGACCTGGCAAGTCGCGGCACACAGACCAACGTGGTAATGGACCGGCTGGCGCAGCAGGCGGCAAGAATTCTCGGCGAGAAGGCAGATCTGGAGACGATGCGCGACTACGTGGCCCACGGCATCGTCTGTATTGACGAGGTGGACAAAATACGCGCCGTGGTCGGCGGCGAGCCCAATGTCAAGGGAATCGTCGCCCAGGACAGCCTGCTGACCCTGATGGAAAACGAGCATGTGCAGGTCGAACTGCCCTGCTATGAGGGCAGGAAGTGGCAGACCCGGACAACCCCGATCAATACCGAGCATGTGCTGTTCGTTGCCGGTGGCGCCTTCGAGGAACTGTATGACCAGGTCTATCACCGCGTCACCGAGAAGGCAGGCGCGGACAAGTTCTGGAAGCTGGTGCCGCGCAGCGACGGCAGCATGGAACGGCGCTTCGTGTTCAACCTGCGCGGCTTCCTTACCCAGGAAGACATGTTCCGCTACGGCATGACACCGCAGTTCCTTTCGCGTTTCGACAGCACCATCATGCTGCGTGATTTCAGTGCCCCCGACCTGATCCGGATATTTCGCGACATCCCCGGCGCCATCTGGCCAGTCTCGGTCGATTATTTCCGCCATGCCGGCATCACCCTGACCATCACCGATGAGGCAATTGCCCTGATCGCGGAGAAGGCCGTGCTGAAGAACCGCCTCGGGGCCAGGGCACTGCGGGAAGTTTTCAGCTCGATCATGCGGCGCCTGGAGTTCGACCCGCTGGCCACGGGACTTGTGCAGGACCGCAACGGGAAGCAGGTCCTCGAAATCACCCGCGATATGGTCGAGGCCCCCTGACCCTGCGCCCGGCCGACTCACATCACGATCTGCAACAACACTGACACCCATGAAAGAACCCGTGGAAAAGCGTGGCAGCAGCTGGACCGAGGAGATCGGGATCGCCGCGGGCGACCTCGTTGACACCGTGAAAAAACTGGTCGCGGAAGGCAACGTCAGGCGCCTGATCATCAAGAATACCGGAGGCCAGATCCTGCTGGAAATTCCCCTGACCGCGGGCGTGGTGATCGGCGGTACACTGGTGCTGCTGGCGCCGGTGCTGGCCGTGCTCGGTGCACTGGCCGCACTGCTCGCCAAGGTGAAGATCGCGATCGTCAGGGATTACCAGGGCTGACGCAGTACCCGGTTATCGAGGCGCTTGCACGCACGGTCTGAAATCATCATTCTTGACCCGGCGCAGCTGCCTGCCGGAGGCGGTAACATGCACAATTCAGCCCTGTCGGTGACAGACAGAACCGGTGCGACCCCCGCTGTTGACTATATCCTGGCGCGGCTGGCAGCCTTCGACACCCGGCTGCTCGAATGGATTCGCATCTACCCGATGACGGCCACCCAGCATGAACCGCTGCTTAGTGGCGATTGCCCGCCTGCCACCCTGAGCAACTGCTGGCTGCCGCGGGAGCGATATGCCGGCGCGGAACTACCGCAGCGCAGCCACATGTACCGCATCAAGGTGAACATCTGGCTGGACGGTGATTACCCCGCCACAGAACGCGGCTGGGGCCGCGTACCCGCGCGATTGCTGCAGCAGCGCAATCCCGCCAAAGGCATGACCACCCGGGGTATCTGTGAATGGCGCTACCCCGACAGGCTGTGCGCGACCGTGCATGCGCTGGCACGTGCGCTCTTCGTGTTTCTCGCCGACACGCGGCAGGTCGAACAGAACCCGAGCAAGAGCAATGCCACTGCCTGGGGCCACAAGTGGGCTATTACCTGGCTGAAGCAGAACGGGCAGGCAGCCGCGGCAGCCGCCCTGTCCGCGCAACTGGTGCAGTGGACCCTGATTCAAGGCAAGTCCATGTAACGGCGCGACAAATTTCACTGGCAGCTGCGACAGGCACTCGCCGGGTGTCATTCACACAGGCATTCCGCGGTATTCAGCATCGCCTGTGCACCCTCCTCGCAGCAGGCTCCTGGTGCAAGCCAGATAACCCGATAAACATTATGGACTGTACATGTGTTTTTTCGACGCTTTCAGAGTAACATGCGCATATACTGATTTTAGAATGATTCCAGAAAGAGAGGTCAAAGATGCAACTACCTGAACGTGATGGCGACGGTTACCTGGTCGATCCGAGTGAATGGACCCCGGAGGTCGCACGCGCCATGGCCGCGGCAGACGATGTGGAACTGGACGACGTCAAGTGGGAGCAGATCCTGAAAGCCCGCGAATACTACGATGAGCACGCGGTCGTTCCGCCGATCCGTAAATTCTCCAAGCACATCGGCGCCGACCAGAAGGAAATGTTCAAACTCTGGATGTCCGGCCCGATGAAACCCATCACCAAGTACGGCGGCCTGCCGAAGCCCACCGGCTGCGTCTGAGCACATCCGGCCTTTTATTGCCCGAACGACCAACCGGGAACCGGGACATTAGCCATGCAGGTCACGGCATCTCGCCGTAATCACACGCGATCTCCTCCTTACGGCGGAAAAAGGCAACCGCGTTTTCACAGCTGATTTTACGTGCAACCGCAACCGGCAGCTGCCGCAGCCAGCCGCGATGGAAATCCCAGAACCGTCCCAGTTCCTGCCAGCCGGTATCGGACGCATCCCACCGGTCCATCTGCTCAACCGGCCACACCGGGTCCGATCCCAGCATGAAGCGTTCAGGATAATGCAGCAGCAGCGCGCGCCAGTCGGGCAGCAGCTGGCCGTCCGCATCGGTAATGGGGTTGTTCACGAAGCGCCAGGGGTCGCGCGCCGCGAGCCCCGCCCACACATTGCCGCAGGCATCGAGTACCTGCGCAACCTGGGGCGGCGCCAGGATTGAACCGGCATGCGCCCAGAGAATCCGGGTATCGGGGTAGTGCCTGCACAGTTCCAGCATCATGGCAGGCCGGGAAAACTCCGTGTGCAGCATGATCGGTACGTCGTACTCAGCGGCCAGCCGCATCAGTGCCTGCAGAACCGCGGCCTTCTCCAGTCGGGGCGAGAAACCACCGATCAGGTGCAGTTCCCCGATGCCGTGATAGGCGCCGGAGGCCAGTGCCGCGCTCGCGCGTAGCACGACTTCGGCGTCGCTGGCCCAGCGCTGCCAGTCGCCCCCGATCCGGTAGGGGCTGAAAATCGGCACAATCTTCCCGGGCTCCAGCCGCGCCAGTTCCAGCGCCAGTTCAGCAGGTGTCCCGATCACCACCCCCATGACGATATTTTCCCGGTTCAGCACCTGGACAGCATCCGCCGCAGAGGTGACATCCTGCTGGCTCCACTTGTAGTGCAGGTGCATATCCGCCACCGGCTGCCGTGCACAAAGATCCGTCGCGAACACGGCAAGCAGTAGCAGCAGGCACTGCCGCGCTCGCCGGTATCCTGTATCTGCCATCAGAACTGATCCAGTCTTTCTTGCGACGCAAACACCGCTAAGGCCGCGCATGGCATGTCCCTCTAGCCTGCATAACAATCACGGCGCGTGATTACGCCTTCACTCCGTGCACGACCAGGTGCCGGTCGCTGACAACATCCACCGACAGTTCGCGCAAACCCGCGGCCGCGAGCTGCGCCTCGATTTCACCCGGCTCGAACGCCGCACACAGGGAATGATAGAAGTCGCGGCGCAGCACCCCGGGCTCAGCCGCCGCATAGGTGTCAACCAGGCGCCGTGCCCCGGTCGTGCTCTGCGGGCGGTACAGGTCCGCGATGAAGATATTCGTGCCCCTGCCCGCGTGGCAGGTAATCGCCTCCCACAGGACTGCCGGATTATGCAGGTGATGCAGCAGGCTGTTGCTGATGATCGCGGCGTATGCCAGCCCGGGAATCGGGGCACCGGGCAACAGTCCCTCGATAAAGTTCACCCGCGGGCCCAGGACGGCATCGGCCGCCTTGCGTTGCCGCGCCAGCGCAATCATCACTGGAGCACCATCCACGCCGAATATCTGGCAACCCGGAAAGCGTGCGGCAAACCGGAATCCGATATCTCCGGGGCCGCAACCGAGGTCCAGCACCGGCCCCGCAATCTCGACCTGCGGGAAAAATTGCTCGAATGCCGCGACGATCCGGCTGTGCGCCTCGGCAAAATCGGCCGCGGCATAGGCTGCGGCCTGCTCCGGCTCATCCATCAGTTCAGGTTCGGGAATACGCTGCATGCCGGGATCACCACGCTAAAAACAAGGCTCCATTTCACTGCTAACGGGCCGGGGCCATACCATTGGCAGTGGCTTCATTTACACCCTATCTTAGTGAAAAATACGACGCGTCGCCTTTGCAGGGTATATTCGCCACCAGAGGAGAACGCCAAATCGCAAAGGCAGGAAATCCATGCACAAGCGCTACCAGCTGATTGCCCTCGCCGCTGTCACGGCCCTGGCCGCGCTGTATCTGCTGCACGGCAGCGAGGAAGACAGGGTTCTGGAGCAGCTCGAGGACCTGCGTGCGCTCGCCGAGATCCACACCCCGGAGAGCAGCGTTGAACTGCTGGTGAAGTCCCGCCTTCTGGGCGAGTACTTCACGGAAACCACGTTCTACGACTTCACCAGCAGCGGCCGGCTTATGTACGAGGTTCCTTCAAGGCAGGAACTGGTGCAGCGTATCGCCAGGATACGGGCAAAGCTGGCAAGCCTGGAACTCGCATTACAGGATATGCAGGTCAGCATCGAGGACGATACCGCCCGCGTCCGCTTGCGGGGGACCGGACTGGGCTCGATCCGCGGCGAGGACGGCCGGTTCCTGGAAATCCACAGTGTGGAAATCCAGCTGGAGAAACCGGAAGGCACCTGGCTGGTGGCGGGCGCCAGGCACATTCGCGACGAACGCGAGCAGGCGGAATAGCCGCCCCGGCCAGGCGTTCGCTTGGAAAACGGACCTCCGGCTCGCGTATCATGCACACACCGAACGACACCGGTATGAGCCGTCAATGGCATCACCGTCGTCAAATGAACCCGGAGTACGCATGAAAATAGCCATCATCAGCGGCAGCCATCGCAACCCGTCCCAGAGTGAAAAGGTCGCCCGTCACATCGAGCGCACCCTGCGGACCGAACACCCGGACATGGAGACCTGGCTGTACCCCCTGGCGGACAATCCCCTGCCCCTGTGGGACCAGACGGTGTGGGAAGACAACCCCGAATGGATAGCCCGGCTGGCGCCACTGAAGGAACAGCTGGCCTCCAGCGACGGCTTCGTGATTGTGACGCCCGAGTGGCACGGCCAGGTCCCCGCGGGGCTGAAAAACTTTTTCCTGCTGTTCAACCGGTATCAACTTGGCCATAAACCGGCGCTGATCGTTGCGGTTTCCAGCGGCGACGGGGGCGCCTACCCGGTGGCAGAACTGCGCATGAGCAGTTACAAGAACAACCGCATCTGCTACATCCCCGAACAAGTCATCGTGCGCAAGGTCGAGAAGGTCCTGAACGCAAACGCCGCGGACAACGACGCCGTTGCAGACGCCTACTTTCGCGAGCGCATCAGCTGGGCGCTGGGCGTCCTGACCGGGTATGCCGGAGCGCTGAAACCCATGCGGGAAAAAATGAAGGTACACCATGAAAAATTCAGTAACGGCATGTGAGCCGCCAGCCGCCGACGGTTTTGACGGATACAGCGGGCCTGAAAGCAAACCGCCACAACTTGCAATTGGTGCAGTCAACCCAATATAGATACTAGCGGGTGCTTGCCCGGGACGGAGTCCTGCTGGAAGCAAGCACACCACCATCGTCCCTGTTCACTGAAGCGGAACCCCGGACCATGCCCTACACGCCCTTCATGCCCGAGTTCGAGCAGCTGCCGGAAACCCTGCCGGTGTTTCCCCTGTCTGATGCCGTGGTCATGCCGGGTGCCGATCTGCCCCTGAACATCTTCGAGCCACGCTATCTCGACATGGTTGCGGACGCGCTGGGAAGCCACCGCATGTTCGGTATGGTGCAACCCGACCCGACCCGGGAGGAGAAACCCGAGGCGATGTTCCGCACCGGTTGCAGCGGGCGCATCACCCGCTACCAGGAAACCACCGATGGCCGCATTGAACTGGTCCTCACCGGTGTGTGCAGATTCAACATCCGCGAGGAGCTCGCCGGCACCCGCGGCTACCGCCTGGTGGTGCCGGACTGGGAGCCCTACCGCATCGATTTCGAGCTGTCGCGCAGCAACGATTTCGAACACCGTGACCGCCTGATTCAGCTGCTGGACACCTTCTTCACCGCCACCCGCATGAATACCAACTGGAAACAGCTTCTGACCATTCCCGCAGATCGCCTGGTGAATACGCTCACCACGGTGCTGCCGCTCGACTCCATGGAAAAGCAGGCACTGCTCGAGGCCGTCACGCCCCAGGACCGCGTCAACACCCTGATCACGGCACTCGAAATCGAGTGCCACGAGACACACAGCGCCCCGCAGCACTGACGCCGGCACGCCAGGCCCCGTTTCCCGGGGAATCGCCACGTCGGCAGTCTCACCCGTTCCCGCACCTGTAGTACCCGCGAATGGCGGCAGGCTCGCGCCGCGAGTCGCTTTCGTTTCTAGGTTTACTCGATATCTCTCTGTTTATTATGAACTATCAATACCACCCTGTACTTCAGGACAATTGTCGCATGCAGTTACCCTCCCTACCCTGACAGGCAGAACATAACAGCAGCCAGGAACCCGGCGAATGAACCTGCAGCCGGCGTTCAGGAGTCAACGGTAGCCAGCGTGAAACGGGCATCGAACACCATCCTGCTTGCCAACCATTGCGGACACGTCCGCAGTGTTGAGCTCGATCCGCTGCGCACGACCATCCTGTTCACGGCCAGTGTCATCGCAATCTGCGCCACCCTGTTGTTCAGTGGCTTTCATTGCGGCGTCACCACGGAGGCCGGCAAGCAGCTTGACGAAATTGCCGAACTCCGTTCCCTGATCCTGCTGCAGCAAGCCGGGATCGCCCGTATCCGCAAGGCGGCTCTCTCCAACCTGGACGCGCTCACCCTGCGGCTCGGCCGCATGCAGGCAGAAATGCTGCGGCTGGACGCACTGGGTGCGCGGCTGGTGACAGTGGCCGACCTGGACTCAGGGGAATTCGATTTCGACATCGCCCCGCCCGTGGGTGGTCCGCAGGATCCGGTGGCCGCCTCGGTAACGACGGTCGCGGATTTTCTCGGCATGCTCGAGGAGATGGATGCTACCGTGGCAGACCGCGAAGAGAAGCTGGATATCCTGGAGCAGCTGCTGCAGAACCGCCACCTGTACGAGCGCATTGTCCCGTCAGGGCGAGCCGTTGAAAAGGGCCTATTGTCATCGAAATTCGGCAAGCGCATCGACCCGTTCACCGGCAAGCAGGAACAGCACCAGGGCATCGACATTGCCGGCAAGGAAGGTGCAAACATCATGGCCGTCGGCGACGGCGTCGTTACCTGGTCCGGGGAGCGCAACGGTTACGGCAACCTGGTAGAGATCGACCACGGCAACGGCTTCGTCACCCGCTACGGCCACAACAAGCAGCGTCTGGTTGAGGCCGGCGACACCGTGAGGAAGGGACAGGTGATTGCCCTGATGGGCTCAACCGGCCGCTCCACCGGCCCGCATGTGCACATCGAGGTCCTGCGCGACAACAAACGCGTCAACCCATCGAAATACCTGGCCAACTAGTGTTTTCATAACTTGATAATGACGGGTTTTATGGTCACGGAATCCACGAAGGACACGGAAAAGTTTCTAACGGTCATTACTTCCTTCCGTGGATTCCGTGGCTATTGAGAGATACTGATTCTCAGCTTCAAACGATTTTTTCTCTTTCTCCCACTTGCCCTGCTACGGCGCCAGACGTCTTCACCCTCGCGGGTGTACAGAAACCGGTCATGCAGGTGGTTCGTGCGCGCATGCCAGAATTCGATGGTCGACGGCCGCTTGTCCCGGGCGCTGCTGGCCTTGACGATCAGCGCCACCACTTTGCGGCTTCTGGCGCGCAGCTCGGAACCGGGCGTATTTTATGGAAGCGCGAGAAGCCCGCGATAACTTTTTCGAAATGCACGGCGACATCGAGCACCTGTTTGTATATCGGTAGAACTTCGTAGCGGGCATGGAAATATCATTGTCATTGCGAGGAACGCAGTGACGAAGCAATCCCCAACAGACTGCGCCTTATCAGATGATTCCTTTTGTGTGCTACCTGACACATAGGTTACAAAGCATTCCGGGCACATAGGTTACATTATTCGGCATTTGGGGAGGTCCTCAGATGCCCTGGAATGAGTGTAATCGTATGGATGAACGACTCCGATTTGTGGCTTGCCTGCTTGATGGCGAGAAGATGGCTGTCCTGTGCCGGGAATTTGGTATCTCCCGCAAGACAGGTTACAAGATTTTCAATCGCTATCGGGATGAAGGTCTCCGGGGGCTGGAGGACCGACCCAGGACGCCCTACCGGCATCCCAACAAGCTGCCGTTCCAGGTCGAGACAGCCATCCTGAGGATCAAGCGGGAGCACACCAGCTGGGGCGCCCCAAAAATCCGCGAGAAACTGGTCAAGGTCTATCCCGTGATCCAGCTGCCAGCCATCAGCACAATCCACGCCGTGCTGGACCGCCATGGCCTGGTCAGGCGTCGTAAACGCCATCGCTACAAAGCACAGGGGACGGAGCTCAGTGATGCACGCTCCCCGAATGCGCTCTGGTGTGCTGATTACAAGGGGCGGTTCCGGCTGGGGAATCGCAGGTACTGTTACCCGCTGACGATCAGCGATTACCGCTCACGCTACCTGCTGGCCTGCGAAGGACCGGAATCCACGAAGGAAACCGGGGCCTTCCCGGTCTTCGAACGTGCCTTCAAGGAGTTTGGTCTGCCGGCAGCAAGCTTCCGATCCTTTTGAGTCATTCGTGCTGTATTACTGAACAGCCATCTATTGCATTATCGAACGTACATATACTACCAACGTTGTTTCGGATTGGTGGAAATCAATATTCTTCAACACAGGGCGATATATATACCTTGGAAATATCATCCACAGTGGTGTTAGTCAGGTGGTTCTCATGAAGAAAACTCCAGCAGTAATTACAGGATTGGCACTGCTTGTAGCTGTAATTATCCTAGCGATGCAGCCTGATGACAGTCAGGATAGTGCAGAAGATGGAGTAAAGCCTGTTGAGCAGGTAAAAAGTGCTGTCGGTTCAGATGATGATTTGTTATTGGCATTACAGCAACGAGATCAAGCCGCTGTAAACAATCCATCAAAGGACAGGAAATTTTCAGGCAATATACGGTCAGAAGAGCTTGATCTGTTAATTACCGGAGAAATTACTTCTAAAAGGGAAGCATTTGACGATTTATATCGTGAAGTGAATGGTGCAGAAGGTAAATACAAAAAGTATGGAGACGATCTTTACCCGTATCTCGCATATGCGCTGTCAGACCCTGACGTTGAGATCGCGCAGTACGCGTCGTCAGTGTTATATGTATTGGCACTGTCGTCTTCCAGTGGACTGTCGACTACAGGATTTCCACTCATTACAGGTAATGAGTATCTCAAAAATGAAGTGGTGGGGGCATTACAGAATAGTAACGATTCTTCCATTAGACGCCATGCGGCAGAAATACTGGCATATGCTTTTAATGAAGATGCAGATATTCAATCGCTTTTAGCCGATAATTATGATCCTGGTTCATCCAGTAAAGTAAGGGCAGGGATCATAAGCGGATTACGATTTATATATTTAAGTTCTAAATTCAGGCCGGAATTGTCACATGTTACTCTTTCGGAAGATTCAATAACAGTAATTACGACAGCAGTAACAGACCCGGATACAGGTGTAAGCTTGAGCGCATTGGACGTTGTGCAGTATGTCAAGCCTGTTGGCGCGGTGAAAAATATAATAGAAAGATTACAGACTGCAACCTATCCAGGACATGCTGAGAAAATTATTGAAGTGCTTTCATTGTACGATAAAAATCAGGTACTACCTTATGTTGATGAGTTAAAAAAGACATCATCTGCTGTTGAGAATGATGATTTAAGAAGGAAGATAACAACACTTGTAAAGAAACTCGAATCGTAATCAATAATTATTTAGAACAGCCTGCGAGCTGCAACGGCATTGCGATTAACATTGCATTATGGATTGTCGGTTATGCTTGCTATAAGCAGAGCTGGCTCTACAGAGCATTCTTACATCAAAATATCTGCAATTGAATGGCTGCTTGAAGTTATCAAGCCGGTGCTCAATCGCATCTAGCGAATGATGCATTCTGGCCTAAGGTGTGAATACATATTGCTGGGTGTGAACGGTCACTATTGTTAAGGGTTGTAAGATGCCTGCCCCCAGCCACAGGTCTGTCAAGCTACACGTGAACTCTCTGGGCAGGCGTCTGACAAGCCTCAAGGGAGGAAACCGCGGGAGGCAGCCACGCGGTTAAGGAAGTCAGTCGTGCTATGGGGATTTGAGTTGTGATTTTCTGGTTCCGGTCTGCGAAGTCCCGCGTTACCACGATGTCCATGTCTTTTGTCGGTTCGGTTGCCGCCCACTGGCACCGGTTTCGCTGTTCATGTCGAGGGTAAAGCCGGCATATCCATGCCATCGGCAATACGGTGTCGTGACCGGGTCTGACCGATCAGGGCAAAGCAGGTAGCCGGTGAGCGCGAACCTCATGACACGTTACTACGGTTGGGTGGTGCACGGGGTAACTGACCGCGCTCGAAGGTCTCGATGATGATCATGGCTGCACCGCAGTCCGGGCAGACATAGGTCGCTGACGCATCACCACCGTCTGCTGCATCAACAGCGTCCGTCTCTGCATTCATGGACTCAATGGTTTTTTCATCGATGAGTAGTTCACGGGCACGCGTCAGGTTGTCCTTGCGTGTGGTGTTGGCGATCAGTCCGTAGTGGCGGATGCGGTGGAAGCCCGAGGGCAGGACATGAAGCAGGAAGCGGCGCATGAACTCATCTGAGGCGAGCGTCATCGTCTTGTGTCGAGCCCGTTCCTTTGCCCGATAGTCCTTCCACTTGAAGGTGATGCCTTGTTCATCCATCGCGATCAGCCGGCTGTTGGCGATGGCAACCCGATGGGTATAACGGGAGAGATAAGCCAGTACCGCGTCCGGTCCGGCAAATGGACGCTTGGCGTAGACGACCCACTCACATTGGCGCAAGGGCTGGAGCCAATTGGTAAACATCTTTTCCTCAGCAAGCACCCGGTGTTCGCCGAAGAACTGCAGTTTGCCGGTACGGTGGGCGTCACCGAGCTTTTCAAGGAACAGCCGGCGGAACAGTCGCGAGAGCACGCGCACGGGCAGGAAGAAGCCCGGTCGACAGGCGACCCAGCGTTGTCCATCAAGCGACAGGCCGCCGCCGGGAACAATGCCGTGCACGTGGGGGTGATGGGTCATCGCCGAGCCCCAGGTGTGCAGTACCAGGGTCGCGCCAATGCGTGCACCCAGATGTTTTGGATCGGCGGCAATCGTGGTCAGGGTTTCAGCGGCTGCCTTGAATAAAATACCGTAGACCACCGTCTTGTTGTAATACGCGATGTCGCTAATCGGCGCTGGCAGGGTGAAGACCACATGGTAGTAGTCCACTGGCAACAGGTCGGCCTGACGGGCCTCCAGCCAGCGCCGGGCCGCACTGGCCTGACACTTCGGGCAATGCCGGTTACGGCAGGAATTGTAGGCGATCTGGGTGTGGTCACAGGCCGGGCACTGCAGCACATGACCGCCCAGCGCCGCACTGCGGCACTGTTCGATCGCCGACATGACCTTGAGCTGGCCGAGGCTGAGGTGTCCGGCCTGCGCGTGACGCCACGCCGGCCCGTGGGCGCGGAAGATATCCGCGACCTCCAGGTCGGGGCGAGACATGCCCGTGCGCTTAGGCGGGTGGTCTCAACGACTCCAGTGGACTGACGACCTCGCGCAGGACATCGGTGGCCACCTGGGCATAGAGGGCGGTCGTCTCAAGCCGCTTGTGTCCGAGCAGCACCTGGATGATGCGGATATCCACCTTCTGTTCCAGCAGGTGGGTGGCGTAGCTGTGACGCAGGGTGTGCATCGACACGCGCTTGTCGATGTCTGCGGCGGCTGCGGCCAGGTGACAGATCCGGTTGAGCTGGCGGGTGCTCATCGGGTTGATCGGGGTTCTGTCCGGGGAACAGCCAGCCCCCGTCGAGCATCTTTCCCTGGGACCGGCCCGCGCGCCACCAGGCACGCAAGCACTTCAGCAGCACCGGGGAGAGCATGGCATAGCGGTCCTTGTGGCCCTTGCCCTGTTCAACGCGCAGCGTCATGCGAGTACTGTCGATATCGCCGACCTTGAGTGCTACGACCTCGCTGGCGCGCAGGCCGGCACCGTAGGCCACCGACAGGGCCGCCTGATACTTCGGTGTCGCGGCGGCCTCTATCAGGCGTGCGACTTCCTCGCAGCTCAACACGACCGGCAACTTGCGCGGTTCACGCACCGGGCTCATCCTGGCCACTACCTCCGCGTGATCCAGTGTCACGCCGAAGAAGAACCGTAATGCCGTGATCGTTCCGTTCAGCATGATACTGGAGGTCCCGGTCTCGACCAGGTGCAACTGATAGCGGCGCAGATCTTCCGGCGATGCTGTATCGGGTGATCGGCCCAGAAAACAGGTGAAGTTGATCACCGCACGGAGATAGTTGCTCTGGGTCTTGGGTGCGAGTTTGCGCAACGCCATGTCTTCGATCATGCGTTGACGTAACGGACTGATGGGTTTGGGAGTGTGTGTCATGGGTCTGCTCCTGTTGTGAATCGAGGCGACATGCCTCATCTCTCAACATAGGAAACAGACGGTTAATGTACTGTTGTCCTCAAATCAGCCACCCACTACCGCTCGGAGAGCGGTTTAGTCCTCCGCAGAAAAACGGACATTCAGGAAATCTGCCAGTAGGTCAGGAATGTATTGAAATCGGACATGCTGTGTAGTGTGATTCCAGACAGCCATTTGCTCCGTCCTCTTAATCAATCCCCCTTTATCGCTATTGCCACAATAAATCGGGATTCGCCATGTACAGATGGTGAATCCCGGAGTTTCATGGCGACGTCTCCGTCTTATCGCCGGGTTGTTTCCGTTGGCTATGCGCATGCACCGCAGTGTTTACTGCAAGCGGTTCACCGCATTTGACTCCGCGCCTGCAGTGAACTGTCGCAGCTGTTTTCCAGGCTAGTCGTCTGTGCGCTCATCCTTTCGGGCTTGCTTCTTCTCCATGCGCTGTTCGCGCATCTTCGCCACTTCGGCCTGTTGTTCGGGTGTCAGCACCTGGTGCACTCGATACATGGCGTCGATGCGCGCAACGGTCAGGTCCGCTTGCAGTTTTGCCTGCTGATCGGCCAGTTCGCGCACACGTTCCAGGTTATAGTCGTTGCCTGTAACGAGATTTTGCATGGCCTTGCGGTTGTCACGCAGCTGGTTGCGGTCGTTTTCCGTATCCATGCGGCTGGTCTCGTAAATGGTCTTGATTTCGGTCTGCTGGGCGTCGGTGAGATCAACGTGGCGCAGCAGACGTTTCAGCGGGTCATGGCGGCCTTCACCGTAGCCCATACGCTCGGAGTGCGCGCCGTGACGATTGCCACAGAACGGGCCGGCCTGGCTGATAGTGGCGAATCCGGCGGCGGTCAGGCTGCCGGCCAGGAGGGTGGTGAGAATGAGATTGCGGTGTTTCATGTTGGTGTCCTCTCAGGTTTGCATTCAGCCGGGACGGGGCCCGGCATGCAGGCAAGTATGGGTCGGGGTGATGCAAAACGGTGTCGTAATTGCGTAAAGGTATGTAAATGTATGTAAAGGCCGACAGCTGGCAGGGGGATTGTGGCAACATGAGGGCACTATGAACGGTGCAACCGCAACACGGCTGTTATTAATAGACGACGATACCGAGCTTTGCGCAATGCTTGGCGAATATCTCACACCGGAAGGCTTCGCGGTGACGGCGGTGCACGACGGAGAGTCCGGCGAGCGCGCCGCACTCTCCGGCAGCTATGATGTGGTGGTGCTGGATGTGATGATGCCGCGCCTGAACGGTATTGATGCGCTGCGCCGCATCCGCACGGCAAGCAGCGTGCCGGTGTTGATGCTGACCGCCAAGGGCGATGACGTCGACCGCATTGTCGGACTGGAACTCGGCGCCGACGACTATCTGCCAAAACCGTTTAATCCACGCGAACTGGTTGCCCGCCTGCGGGCGATTCTGCGCCGCGGCGTCACTGCACCGGATTCCACGTTAGTGCATGCGGGGCCACTCATCGTGCGGCCTGCCGAACGGACCGCCGCCTGGCGCGGTCAGGCGCTGGATCTCACCAGCACGGAATTCAATTTGCTCGAAGTCCTCGCGCGGCATGCCGGCCATGTGGTTAGCAAGGTTGATCTGACCGAGCAGGCGTTGGGGCGCAAACTCACGCGTTTCGATCGCAGTATCGATATGCACATGAGCAAACTGCGCAACAAGCTCGGCATGCTCGATGACGGACGTTCGCCTATCCAGACGGTACGCGGCATGGGCTATCAACTTATAACCTGATGACAGGACTACGATGGGGCGTCTGTTCTGGAAAATATTTCTCGGTTTCTGGCTATCGCTGGTGTTGATCTCCGTCGCGGTAGGGGTCGCCGTCAACCTCTACAACCAGTCTCGCTGGGAAGAGCTTGATGAACTTGCGGCCGGGCCGCGCACAGAGCTTGCACTCAACGCGGTGGCCGTCTCGCTACGCCATGGCGGGCGCGAGACCGTGGCGGAATTGTTCGAGGACATGCCGCGACGTTTTCGCCCGCAGGTGCTGATTGTCGACGCACAGGGCAAAGACATGTTCGGCCACAGCGTACCTGCGGCCGCGCTGCAACGCGCCAGAGAGGATATCGGCGAGGCCTTGCGCGCACGGGGATTGCGTCGCGTGCAGATGGCCGATGGCGCTGAATACCTGTTGTTTATCCCGGGTGAGCCGCGTGGTGATCGCGCAACGCACCGCCACCCACGAAATCGTTCGCCATTTAATATATGGCTGATCTCGGGCGGATTGACCGGCCTGTTGTTCAGCGCCGGACTGGCCTGGTATCTGACGGGCCCGGTTCGGCACCTGCGCGATGCCAGCCGGCAACTGGCCGCTGGCCTGCTGGACACACGCGTTGGACCGCGTATCGGTCGTCGCCGCGACGAGATTGCCGACCTCGGCCGCGATTTCGATCATATGGCTGGACAATTGCAATCACTGCTTAATGCACAGCAGCGTCTACTACACGATGTCTCGCATGAATTGCGTTCGCCACTGGCGCGGTTGCAGGTTGCCATCGGTCTGCTGCGCCAGAACCCGGAAAATGCCGGGCAGGCGCTGGAGCGCATCGAACGTGAAAGCGGGCGACTCGACGGGCTGGTCGGACAACTGCTGACGCTCTCGCGTCTCGAAGCCGGCGTCAGCCTAACAGCCGGCCCCATTGATCTGACGCAACTGCTGCGCGACATCGCCACGGATGCACAATTCGAGAGCGCCGCAGAAGACCGGAACATCACACTGCATAGCGAGGATGGACTGACACTGATCGGCAACCATGAGGCGTTACACCGTGCACTCGACAACATCGTGCGTAATGCGCTGCA
>CAWGNW010000016.1:0-214619 GCA_963824045.1 uncultured Gammaproteobacteria bacterium
TCCTGCCCGGCAGTCGTATCAAGGCAGTTTTGCTATGCTGGGCCGGCTTGTTTCGGTAGCTTATGCCAGGGCGCATGGCCACCGGCGGACTTCATAATGGAGCCGAATGATGAGCAGTCATGACAAATTGATTATTTTTGATACGACATTGCGCGACGGCGAACAAAGTCCCGGCGCATCCATGACGAGGGATGAAAAGGTGCGTATCGCCAAGGCACTGGAGCGGATGCGTGTGGACGTCATCGAGGCCGGTTTTCCGATCGCCAGCCGGGTGATTTCGAGGCGGTGCAGGCGGTTGCAAGTGCCGTAACAGGAGTACCGTGTGCGGTCTGGCACGGGCCCTGGACAAGGACATCGATCGTGCTGGCGAGGCCCTGAAACCGGCCGCATCGGCACGCATCCATACCTTTATCGCAACCTCGCCCATTCATATGCAGATGAAGTTGCGCATGCAGCCGGAGCAGGTGATTGAGCAGGCAGTGCGGGCGGTAAGGCGGGCGCGCCAATATACCGATAATGTCGAGTTTTCCCCCGAGGATGCCGGCCGTTCCGAGACCGATTTCCTGTGCCGGGTTATGGAAGCGGTGATCGATGCCGGTGCGAATACTGTCAACATTCCGGATACCGTGGGGTATAACCTGCCACACCAGTTCGGCGAGCTGATACGAACCCTGATCGAGCGGGTACCCAATTCAGACAAGGCGGTCTTCTCGGTGCATTGTCACAATGACCTGGGGCTTGCCGTGGGCAATTCCCTGTCTGCTGTGTTGAATGGCGCACGCCAGGTGGAATGCACCATCAATGGGCTGGGTGAACGTGCCGGCAATGCTTCGCTGGAAGAGGTAGTGATGGCGGTGCAGACGCGTCAGGACGTCTTCCCCTGCAAGACCGGTCTGGATACCACCCAGATCATGACCTGTTCACGGCTGGTTTCCGGCATCACCGGATTCGCCGTGCAGCCGAACAAGGCCATTGTCGGTGCGAATGCCTTTGCTCATGAGTCGGGCATCCACCAGGACGGTGTGCTGAAGAGCCGCGAGACCTACGAAATCATGCGGGCCCAGGATGTCGGCTGGTCCGCCAACCGTATCGTGCTCGGCAAGCACTCCGGGCGAAATGCGTTTCGTAGCCGTCTCAGGGAACTGGGCATCGAGTTCGAGGCCGAGGAAGAACTCAATAACGCCTTTGCTCGCTTCAAGGACCTGGCCGACAAGAAACATGAGATCTTTGACGAGGACCTGCAGGCGCTGGTGACGGAGTCCGGTGCTGGAGTCGGAGAATGACTGGCTCAAGCTGGTGTCGCTCAGGGTGTGTTCCGAAACCGGTGAGACGCCGCACGCCAGTGTGACCCTGTGGATGGATGGCGAGGAGCGCCACTCGGAATGTTCCGGCAGCGGTCCGGTTGATGCCGCATTCAAGGCGATCGAGGCAATGGTTAACAGCGGCACGGAACTGCAGCTGTATTCGGTTAACAATATCACCAGCGGTACTGACTCGCAGGGAGAGGTGACTGTCCGGCTGCAGCTGGGCGGGCGTATCGTGAACGGGCAGGGGTCAGATACGGATATTGTGATAGCGTCTGCCAAGGCCTATATAAACGCACTCAATAAAATCATCCAGCGGGATGAGCGTGAACATCCGCAGCTGGGTGATGTTTGAGGCGATGGCGGGTTCGCGCGTGGACAGACAATTGCAGTGCGAATACCTGCGGGCCATGGGAATCCGGCAATGGGTCGCCCGGGAGGCGCCGACGGAGGCGGGCGAGACAGCGGCGGTTGTTTCACCCGCCATGCTTTCCCGGAGTGAGTGGCCCAGTGCCGAAATCCCGGTCGCTGATCTTGGCTGGGACGAGCTGCAGCAACAGGTGGAGAGCTGTACCCGTTGTGCGCTGCATGAAACCCGTACCAGAACTGTCTTCGGAACCGGCAACAGGAATGCGGACTGGCTGATTATCGGCGAGGCGCCGGGACGTGATGAAGACCGTGAAGGCGAGCCATTTGTCGGACGAGCGGGCGAGTTGCTCACCGAGATGCTGTTTGCCGCAGGCTACCAGCGCAAGGACGTCTACATTGCGAATATACTCAAGTGTCGTCCGCCGAATAACCGGGACCCGTCTCCGGAAGAGGTGGCATGCTGCCATGATTATCTGGAACGTCAGATTGCGATAATTCAGCCGGTTTTGATACTTGCGGTAGGACGTATTGCAGCCCACAATCTATTGCATAGCGACCTGCAGGTAGGGCGATTGCGGGGCAGGGTGCACAGGTACGGGGAACGGCAGATACCCCTGATCGTAACCTATCACCCCGCTTATCTGCTGCGCTCACCTCTGGAGAAGCGCAAGGTCTGGGATGATCTGCAACTGGCACAGGCGGTCTACAGGAACCACATTGCCGGGATAACCGATAACTGACCATAAACCCGTCTGACTGACTGCTACAGCATGAGTGCGATACTTAAAGAAACCGCCCTGAACTTCCGGCCCATGCGGGAGGCCGACCTGCCCGAGATTATGGAGATCGAGCGTTCGTGCTACCAGCACCCCTGGTCGGCCACGATCTTCAGCGACTGCATGCATGCAGGATACAGCTGCTGGGTGTGCGGCAGGGACGGGATTATTGAAGGCTACGGCGTGATCAGTGTTGCGTCCGGAGAGTCGCATCTACTGAACCTGTGTGTACGCGGTGACTCGCGGCGTCAGGGTGTCGGCAGAAAAATGCTCAGGCACCTGATATCGATCGCGCGCAGGCATGATGCCGAGGTGGTCTTTCTGGAAGTCCGTCCTTCCAACGATTTGGCGCGCCAGCTGTATGCGAGCGAGGGCTTTAATGAGCTGGGTAACCGTCGGGACTATTACCCGAGAGGTGCTGGCCGTGAAGACGCGCTGATCCTGGGGCGGGCGCTGTAGCCGGAACACCCGAAGCACTTCAGTCAGGCAGCGGGCGATCTGCCGGATGTTTTCAGGTAGAATACCCGATTTTTCACGGAACACTGTTTCCCGGTTACTATGAGCAGTCTGGAGCACGAAGCCGCCCGGCGCCGCACATTCGCGATCATTTCCCATCCCGATGCCGGCAAGACCACCCTTACCGAAAAGCTGCTGCTGTTCGGTGGTGCCATCCAGCTTGCGGGCACGGTCAAGGGGCGCAAGGCCGCGCGCCATGCCACCTCCGACTGGATGGAGCTGGAAAAGCAGCGAGGTATCTCGGTTACCTCCTCGGTGATGCAGTTTCCCTATCGCGATGCGATCGTCAACCTGCTGGACACGCCGGGCCACGAGGATTTTTCGGAAGACACCTATCGTACACTGACAGCGGTTGATTCCGCCCTGATGGTAATCGACTGCGCGAAGGGCGTGGAGACGCGCACCATCAAGTTGATGGATGTCTGCCGCCTGCGGGATACCCCGATCTTCACATTCATCAACAAACTGGACCGGGAAGGGCGCGACCCCGTCGAATTGCTGGACGAGATCGAGGATATCCTTGCCATCAGTTGTGCGCCGGTTACCTGGCCGGTCGGCATGGGTAAACGCTTCAAGGGAATCTATCATCTGCTGGAGGATGCAGTTCACCTGTACGCCGGCGGCAGGAGTGATATCCGTCAGGACGCCCGAATCATCAAGGGGCTGGAAAACCCGTTGCTTGACGAGGTGCTGGGGGACCAGGCGGTCGAACTGCGCGAAGAAATGGAACTGGTGCAGGGGGCCAGCCATCCATTCGATGTCCAGGCCTATCTGCAGGGGGACCTGACGCCGGTATTTTTCGGATCGGCAATCAATAATTTCGGGGTCAGCGAATTACTGGATCATTTCATCAGTAACGCCCCGGGACCATTGCCTCGCAGTACCGTCAGTCGTGTTGTGTACCCGATGGAAGAAGACTTTTCCGGGTTTGTATTCAAGATACAGGCGAACATGGATCCGGCGCACCGTGACCGGATCGCCTTTCTGCGGGTATGCTCCGGCAGCTACCGCAAGGGTATGAAAATGCGGCATGTACGTCTCGGCCGTGATGTACAGGTTTCCAACGCCCTGACTTTCCTGGCATCCGACAGGGGGCATGTGGAAGAGGCATTTCCCGGGGATATCATCGGCCTGCACAATCACGGCACGATCCGCATCGGCGATGCTTTCACCCAGGGTGAGGACCTCCGGTATACCGGTATCCCGAATTTCGCACCTGAACTGTTCCGCCGCGCGATGCTGAATGATCCGCTGCGGATGAAGGCGCTGCAGAAAGGGCTGGACCAGTTGTGCGAGGAAGGCGCGACCCAGCTTTTCCGTCCGCTGAAGAACAACGACCTGATACTGGGAGCAGTGGGCATCCTGCAATTCGATGTGGTCGCGCACCGCCTGAAAGATGAGTATGGCGTTGACTGCAGGTTTGAGCCGGTGTCCGTGGCGACCGCACGCTGGATCGAGTGCGATGACAGCGTGATGGAATCACGGTTTCGTGACAAGGCCTATGAGAATCTGGCTGAAGATCAGGGTGGATCGCTGGTCTACATCGCGCCCACCCGGGTCAACCTGGAACTGGCTATGGAAAAATGGCCGGATATCAGGTTCCTCGCAACGCGTGAGCACTAGCCCTGTGTTAATCACCGCATGATGAGGACATTACCTGCCTCACACCGTCCGCGGCAGGCGATGCAAAAGCCGACAGGTTAAAACTCAATCCAGTCGACAATATATTCCTCGAACCGTTCGTGGCTGACCTGTTGTTCGTCCACGACACGTCCGCGTACCGAAATCCCCGCTAAATGAACCGTTTCGGAATTTCCGGACACCAGCGGGTGCCACCATGACAATGGTTGACCGTCGTGCAGCCGGCGATAGGCACAACTTGCAGGAAGCCAGGCAAACTGCTCCTCCCCGGACTGCGACAGTCTGAGGCAGTCTGCCACGATGCGTTTGCGTTCTGTGTAATTGCTGCAGCGGCAACTGTGCGTGTCAAGCAGGCGGCATGCCACGTTGGTGTAGTAAAACAATCCGGTATCGATATCCTCGAGTTTGTGCAGGCAGCATCGTCCGCAGCCGTCACACAATGCCTCCCACTCCGCAGTGTTCATCTCGCGGAGTTTTTTTGTATTCCAAAATGCGCGCGCTTCTGTAACCATGGCGCGCCATTATCCACGAAAATAGGTGTTGTTTCCGGATGAACAGTAAATGTGGCATAGCCGTGAAAAATGGGGCTGGGTCTTCTATGACCGGGCTAACTCTGCCTTCGCAACTACGGTTATGGCCGGGTTTTTCCCGGTTTGTTTCAAGGCATACTGGAATACCGGTCTCGATTCTACCGATAGTACTTTTCGTCTCGGGCTGGCCAATTAAGTCGCCAGTTTACTGATTGTCCTGCTGGCGCCGGTGCTGGGTGCGATGGCTGATTGCATGAGCCGTCGCAAGGCCATACTGTTCGTGTTCGCGTGTCTCGGCTGGCTGATGACAGGCGGGCTGTACCTTGTCATTGAGGGTGACTGGGTACTTGCTGTGTTGCTTTACATTCTTGCTGTAATCGGGTTTTCCGGCAGCAACATATTCTATGACTCGCTGCTCCCGTTTATTCCCACAAATGAAGAACTGGACCGCACGTCGGCATTCGGGTTTGCTTTTGGTTAGCTTGGTGGGGGTTCACTGTTTGCATGCAACATCCTTATGCTCCTGCATCCGGACTGGTTCGGGCTGGCTGACGGAGATGCGGCTGTGCGCATGTCATTTCTGATGGTCGCTGTATAGTGGCTGGTCTTTTCATTGCCGTTATTGTTGTTGGTTAATGAACTGGATAGATCGATTAACGCTCCTGCACTGAACGTTGTCAGGGAGGGTTTTGTGCGTGTCTGGCACACCCTTCATGAAGTCAGAAGATTGCGGAACGTATGGCTGTTCCTGATCGCTTACTGGTTGTATATCGATGGCGTCGATACGGTTGTACGCATGGCGGTCGACTATGGTCTGTCGCTGGGATTCGATCACAAGAGCCTTCTCATGGCGTTGCTGATAACGCAATTCACGGGTTTTCCAGCCGCGATAGCATTCGTTTACCTGGGTACTCGTTTCGGACCCAGGGCAGGTATCGTGATCGGGTTGCTGATTTATATGTTGGTGACTTTCAGGGCGTCTGTCATGTCATCCACGGGCGAGTTCTTTCTGCTGGCGTTTGCGATTGGACTGGCGCAAGGCGGGATAAAGGCGTTAAGTCGCTCCCTGTATGCGCGGATGATCCCGGGTAACCGCGACGTCCCCCCGTATTTGAGTAGCACGATGATTTAGAGTCCAATCCCATAACTGGAAGGAGATTGGACATGAAGAAGCGGTATTCAGACGAGCAGATCATTGGTTTCCTGCGCGAGGCGGACGCTGGCGCGTCGGTCAAGGACCTGTGCCGGCGTCACGGATTCTCGGAGGGCAGCTATTACCTCTGGCGCGGCAAGTTCGGTGGCATGGGCGTGTCGGACGCCAAACGGCTGAAGGCCCTGGAAGCGGAGAATGCTCGTCTCAAGAAGTTGTTGGCGGAAGCGATGCTGGAGCAGGAGGCGACCCGTGAGGTGCTGCGAAAAAAGTGGTGACCGCACCGGCCCGTCGCGAGGTGGTGCGGGGGATGACAGTCAGGGGGCTGTCAGAGCGCCATGCCCTGCGTGTGATGGGTATGAGCGCAAGCAGTCTGCGCTACCAGCCGGCCCCGGACCGCAATGGGGTTCTGCGGGAGGAGATCGTGGCGCTTGCCCACCGGCACCGGCGCTATGGAGCCGGCATGATTTACCTGAAGCTGCGCCAGCGGGGTATGGTGGTTAACCACAAGCGTGTCGAACGGCTCTACACAGAGGCCTGTCTGCAAGTGCGCCGGCGCAAGCGCAAGAAGGTGCCGCTGGGCGAGCGTCAGCCCCTGGTGCGTCCTGCCGCGGCCAACGAGGTCTGGTCCATGGACTTTGTGTTCGACCGCAGCGCCGAGGGGCGGGTCATCAAGTGTCTGACGATCGTCGATGATGCCACGCACGAATCAGTTGCGATCATGCCGGAACGGGCCATCGGTGGATTGGCGCTAACGCGGATCCTTGACGGTCTTGCTGTCAGCCGCGGCCTGCCGCAGGTAATCCGAACCGATAACGGCAAGGAATTCTGTGGGCGCGCCATGCTGACCTGGGCGCATACCCGCCAGGTAAAGCTCACCCTGATCGAGCCGGGCAAGCCGAACCAGAATGCCTACATCGAGTCGTTCAACGGGCGGCTGCGCGATGAATGCCTGAATGAGAACTGGTTCCTGAACCTGGCTCATGCCCGGACCATCATCGAAGCCTGGCGGCGTGAATACAATCAGGAGAGACCAAAGAAAGCGTTGGGCGGACTGACACCTGCCGCCTACGCCAGGCAACTGGCCAGGAAATCGGCTACAGTAGCACCCGGACTCTAAACACAGCTGCTACTCAAGATGGGGTGACGTCGGGTTGTCTGCACTGTTTCAATTTCAGTTGTACCTGGACTCCGGTAACATGAAATTCAATCGTACCGCCACAGCATGAAAATCTGACTGGATTACGAATGCGGGATTGCCGGGTTTCCTGAGAATGTTCCACTTGCCGCAGCTCTGGTTGATCACATACCGCTCTCGTATATCATCTGTCGGCTGGAATTTGTTGCTTCCCAATGTCCTGTGTACGACAGCTATTCACCAATAATGGCCATCCCCGTAATGCTGGCGCACTTCACTTATGGCCACATTATATTAACTTCTTCTCAAGCAAAAACCACGACCCGAGAATTGCAGCCTGTTTCGCTCCCACTACATGGCGACCAGACGCTGAATCAGCCAGAACGCACCCATGGTCCCCACCGCATAGGCCGGCAACAGTTGCACCGGTTGTGGCCAACCAGACCGGAGCGCACGCACGCCGCAGGCCAGTAACAACACGACTGCCACGAAGGTGAGCTGGCTGAGTTCGACGCCCACGTTGAAGGACACCAGGGCGAGTGGGATGTCGCTCGGTGGTAAGCCTGCGGCCGACATCACGCTGGCGAAGCCGAAGCCGTGAAGCAACCCGAACGCGAAGGCCACGACCCACGGGTTGCGGATGGTAAAGCTGGTCCCGCCCCGGCGGGCACGCAGGATCTCGGGGCCGAGGAACAGTATGGACAGTGCGATGCCGGCCTCGATGGGTGGTCCCGGTGGTTGCACATAACCCAGCACCGCCACCGCCAGCGTGATGCTGTGCGCGATGGTGAACGCAGTGATCGTCTTAACCAGCATCCACCGCGTGCGGACAATCAGGAGCAGCCCGAATACGAAAAGCAGGTGGTCCGGTCCCGACAGAATGAACCGCCCCGGGTTTACCGGAGACTCCATTTCTTGAGAGGATGGAGTGATGAACAAGCAAACGCGATATTCCCCGGAGTTCCGGGAACGGGCGGTACGGCTGGTATTCGAGCACCAGTCGGAATACGACTCACAGTGGGCAGCGATGAACTCGATTGCCGGCAAGATGGGTTGTACGGCTGAGACGCTGCGTAAATGGGTGCGGCGGGCCGAACGTGATCAGGGCCTGCGCGAGGGTCTGACTACCTCGGATCGTGAGCGGCTCAAGGCGCTGGAGCTGGAAAACCGTGAGTTGAAGCGGGCCAACGAGATTCTGCGCAAGGCATCGGCTTTTTTCGCCCAGGCGGAGCTCGACCGCAAAGCGAAGTGATAGTGTCGTTCATCGACGCGCATCGGGACGAGTACGGGGTCGAGTCGATCTGCAGGCAGCTGCCGATTGCCCCATCGACGTATTACGAGCACAAGGCGCGAGAGGTGGATCCAGCGCGGATACCAGCACGGACGCGTCGTGACATCGCGCTGAAGCCCGAGATCCAGCGAGTATGGGATGAGAACTTCCAGGTCTACGGTGCGAAGAAGGTCTGGCGTCAGTTGAACCGTGAGCAGATTCCGGTGGCCCGCTGCACGGTGGAGCGTCTGATGGGCGTGCTGGGCCTGCAGGGTGCGTTACGTGGCAGAGCCTACAAGACCACCATCCCGGGCGATGCCGCTGACCGTCCTGTCGACCTCGTGCAACGACAGTTCCAGGCGGAGCGCCCCAACCAGCTGTGGGTAGCAGACTTTACCTACGTTGCCACTTGGGCGGGCGTGGTCTTCGTTGCCTTCGTCATCGATGTCTTCGCCCGTCGCATTGTCGGCTGGCGTGTGGCGAGTTCGATGCGCACGGATCTGGTGCTGGATGCGCTGGAGCAGGCCTTGTGGTCAAGGACCGGAACCGAGGGACTGGTACACCACAGCGACCGGGGCAGCCAGTACCTGTCGATCCGCTACTCCGAGCGCCTCGCCGAGGCCGGTGTCGAGTCGTCGGTCGGAAGTCGGGGTGATTCGTACGACAATGCCCTGGCCGAGACGATCATCGGCCTGTTCAAGACCGAGGTGATTCGCCGGCGTGGCCCATGGCGTACCCTCGATGCGGTCGAGTACGCGACGCTGGAATGGGTCGACTGGTTCAATCATCGCCGGCTGCTGGAGCCGATCGGCAACATCCCGCCGGCGGAGTTGGAACAGGCGTATTATCAGCAACGGGAAGAGTCAGCCATGGTGGCCTGACTCAAACAAACGGGTCTCCCGAGAACCCGGGGCGGTTCAGGGCCAGTACCACCCTCCCGAATTGTCTCGTAAGTGAGTGTTGTATTGATTGATACATCGTTCTTACTCCGTTTTGTCGTAATGCGGGACGAGACCTGCCCTCCCATCTTCCCTGTCGCTGCAGCAGGCGAAGGGATCGCGCCGGTACCTCGATCCGATCCGGTGAGAATTCTATTAATAAATAAACACCGCAATCATATTACTAAAAATTACTATGCGCATATTGTTACACTTTTATGAACACACGCCATGAGCCGGAGCAGGTCAACAACCGGTGTCTAAAGGTCTGTTTACAGTACGTTCCTGACCTACAAGTAAAATCTCTGTATGTCCGTTTCAGGGTGGCAAGACTCCGTTAACAGGCTGTTGAAAAAGTCCTTGTAGCTGTCAACATATCAACAAATTCAGGAATACGGAAACAGAGCGAATGCGCGGAGCCGATATACAGCAAGACGCCCTGTTCAGCACAGTGATTCCCGAGGAAAGAGTGCCAGCGGATCATCCGCTTGCGCCCGATTCGGGAGATGGTCAATGCGGCCTTGAAGGCTCTGGATGCGGATTTCAATGCCTTGTACTCGGATATGGGTCGGGACTCGATCCCCCCGGAGAAGTTACTCAGGGCGCAACTGCTGATGGCGTTCTATACGATTCGTAGCGAACGGCAACTGATGGAGCAGATCGATTACAACCTGCTGTTTCGGTGGTTTGTTGGCTTTTCGATGGATGACAAGGTCTGGAATCACTCAGTGTTTTCCAAGAACCGAGATCGCCTGCTGGAAGGTGAAGTTTCTCATCGTTTCTTCGCCCAGGTATTGTCCCAGGCCGAGAAGGCCGAACTTTTATCAAAGGAACATTTCAGCGTTGACGGCACCCTGATCGAAGCGCTGGCCTCGCATAAGAGCTACCGTCCAAAGGATGAGGACGGGCCGCCGGGCGGTGGGGGTCGTAATCCGACAGTGGACTTTCACGGTGAGAAGCGCAGCCGGGATACCCATGAGTCAAAGACGGACAAGGATGCGTATTTGTTCAAGAAGAGCAAGGGCTCTGAATCGAAACTGGCTTACCTGGGGCACATCCTGATGGAGAACCGGCACGGTCTGGTGGTGAGTGCCAAGGTGACACAGGCGACAGGCACGGCCGAACGGGAGGCTGCTGCTGATCTTGTGGACGCGCTCGGCGGGACCCAACGGATCACGCTGGGCGCGGACAAAAACTACGACACCAAGGGCTTTGTGGAGGACATGCGTGAGATGAAGGTCACGCCACATGTCGCACAGAATGATACCAACCGCTCATCAGCCATCGATGAGCGCACCACCCGCCATCCAGGTTACGCCACCAGCCAAATGATCCGCAAGCGGATCGAAGAATGCTTTGGCTGGGCCAAGACCATTGGTGGTTTGCGCAAGAGCCGGTTTATTGGCCGCGAGAAGCTCGACTTCCAGTTCGTGATGACGTTCGCGGCTTATAATCTGATCCGGATGCGCAATCTCGGAGTGGGGTCGTGTTGAATGTCAGCGTACCGAGGGATTGGTCCGTCCGCCAGAACGAATTCTGGCCTGATTACCGATATTACGGCCGCACGCCTCGGAATAATGACGCGGATCTCTTCCTGCTCACGTTGATGTGGACTCAATATCAGCGATTTTCAACAGCCTGTTAAGCACCAGCTAATTAAG
Organism: uncultured Gammaproteobacteria bacterium; assembly: GCA_963824045.1. GTDB lineage: Bacteria > Pseudomonadota > Gammaproteobacteria > UBA9214 > UBA9214 > UBA9214. The sequence goes on from CAWGNW010000016.1 coordinate 11,294, forward strand.
CTCCTGCTAATCGAGCACTTTAGGCCGGATACCTGCCGTTCTACAGCGGCATCTGGAGGACTGCAATGTCGGCCAGAAAAGCAGACATCGGGGTCCGAATTACGCAGCGGGGAGGGTACCCGAACGGCGTAGAATGATGCAGCAATGGGCAGACTATCTCGAAATGGTCGAGGCCGTTGCCGAAGGAATTCCGCTGCCGCAACGTGGCTGAACATAATGCGTGCTCATTTGTTGCTGATTTTCTTGTTAGAAATTGGGCTTTCCGGTTGTGCCGCCACAAATGGTGGACTGCTCGCCCATCCAGATATCAGGCTGCCGATGAGCATTTTGGTGATACCGTCTCCGATGACGATTGATCGTGATCGACTTCAAAAGGTATTGGCGCCGGATTCCAAATCAGAATTATCCACTTCTGATGAGCCAATCTCGACAGGGGTGAACCACGCGCAGAAGTATGCGCTCACGGCAATGGAATCAGCCGTCGCTAGGCAGGCTGGCCCCATCGTCCTTGCATCGCCGGGAGAGGAAATGCAGCTCATCAGTGATATCCGAGGCCGAGACTTCGAAACTTCGATATCACAGGAAGAAGCAAATCGTATCCAGATGACCACAGGGGCTGATGCGCTCCTGAGATATCGTATTACAGACTACGGCTTGACTCCGCGATCTTGGCGAACGGCTTGGGTTACCTTTGAGGTCACGTCCACGCTCGCCATCGCCGCTGTTATTGCTTACTCCAGCTCCACGGTCGCAAAAGGCGCCGCAGGCGCTTATCTGGTGCAGGAAGCCATCGAAGAAACGGTGGAGACTTATGCCGGATTTTGGGCACTGGATGTCGTATGTCGTCCCGTTCGGATCGAGGCGATGCTTATCCTGCTGAATCCGGTAGGCACGGTGTGGAAAACCAGCAATACTGGCCTATCCGACGTCAGGCTCTCCCGCCTTACCAGAACGATAGAACCCGCGGAACGCGACAATCAATTGGATCAAGCAACCAATCATGCCGTCGATCATGTCGCGTCTGACCTCTATGACGCCTTGGAAAATATCGAACGCGTGCATACCCGCTGAAAGTGGTGCGTTGACCAACGACGGAACGTCTACTCAGTACATCCCGGTCATTTTGCCTCTGACGGCGAACTTCCGGATTGCTGCACAACTCGGACCTTCCCGTTATTTACCGGACATTCAAGCCTCTATGTCCGAGATCGTCTGGTAATTTCAACCAGTGAGCGCAACACTTTATCTTTCCACACTAAGGTGGAGTGTGGGCAATGCCTTTCCGGATACGCATCAAGTACACAACGGCACCGGTAACAAACCAGTCAGGATGCGCATGGGGCCGGGTATAACATCCAGTCATGGCGTTGCCCGGAAAAGGTATCCGGCCCCTTGTGCACCCGTCTATTCTTTCCTGAAATAGGCAAACTCCGGACGCTCCTGGTGGATACGGTGAAAAATTCCGGGCAGGAACGCGACACCCATCAGCAGGGTAAGGCCGCCGAGTATGGCCAGCAGCAGGTTGGCCCGGTTGCCAAGTGCGGCCATGCCGGCGCCGTAGGCCAGTGCTGCCGCCAGGATAAAGATCCAGTTGAACCAGTTGACGGCGGCGAAGACCTTACCCTTTTCACTGAGCGATGGACGTGACTGGATAAACGTCAGCAGGGGTACCGAGTAAAAACCGGAAGCGATGCCCAGCAGGAAGAACAGGCTGAACGCGGTCGTGTGGACGGCTAGCGTTGCCGGTGGAATGATGCGTGTGGTCTCCAGCAATTCTGGCGAACTCTTGATTTCATTAAAGCGCAGCAGGTCATCCGGTGTCGGGTTATGAACGGGCAGGAAGCTGAACGCCAGCAGGCAAATAACCAGTAACAGCAGTGCCGGAACCACCAGGCCCAGCCGCACCTTGCCATGGGACAACCGCGATACCAGTACGCTGCCGATGGCAATGCCCAGCGAGGTCGTGGAGACCATCAGGCTGGTTTCGAAGTTATTCATGCCGAGCTGGAGACGCCCAAGTGCATTGATGGCTGTCAGCGCCACGCCACCGACAAACCAGAACCACGAATAGATCACCATGACGCGCATCATGAGACCGTCCTGGCGAAAAAATTCCGCCAGCGTGCGCAGAATACTGATAAACGAGCGGACCGTTATCTGACGCTGCGGGTCAGCAGGCGGATTCCTGGCAATGCCCAGTGAAGCCAGTGTGCCGAGTACCGCAATGGAAACGGTTATCAGTCCCGCCAGGTAGTAGCGCCCGACCAGCAGGTCGGCCAGCAGGCCCGCCAGCGCCACACCGAAAATGATGGCGAGGAAGGTGGTCATCTGTGTCAGGCCGGTCGCCGAGGTGAGGTCGGCGGGGCGCACCAGTTCCGGCAGGCCGCCGTACTTGGGCGGCCCGAAAAAGGCGCTTTGCGTTCCCAGCAGAAACGTCACGGCCGCCAGCAGCCAGAGAGACAGGGGTGCGCTGCCGGAATCGGTATGTACCGTGGAGACCATTAAAAAGGCACCAACACCCAGCAGCGCGATGATGATCTCGGCAATCTTGCAGAGCACCATCATGCGCCCCTTGCTGATGCGGTCCGCGATATCCCCGGCGAGTCCCGAAAACAGCAGAAAGGGCAACGCGAACAGGAATTGCACCAGGGCCTGGTATTCAACGCCCGCCATCAGATATCCCACACCCAGCAGCAACACCAGTTGCTTGAAGACGTTGTCGTTGAATGCACCCAGCGCCTGCGTCCCGAGGAAGCACAGGAAGGAACGGTTCTTCACGGGCAGGGGTGGCAGTTCGGCAGCAGCAGTCGTGGATGGCGCTGATTCGGCGGGGTTTTTCTCATGCATTGTTCGGGTCATCCCTCTGCTGTGCCAGAGCCGTGCCTGGCGCAGACGTAACGAATTGCTGATTACCGGTATCGGGCTGAAACTCGTGGCGACGGCTGCCGGTATCGGTGAACGCAGTATACCGAAAACCGGGTAGCGCAGGCCTGTCGCAACCGGCTTGCCGGTGAGTGGTAGATGAATGTAAAGCCTGCACGATACTGGCGACGCCGACATCCGGCCATGCCACAGCATGGACATCGTAAATGCCGTTAGTTGCAGTGGCGAAGAGGTGACCCCCGGCCTGCAGTTGTCTGGCGACAGTGGCATTCCGGTCAGCCAACACCTCCGGCTCGACCCGGTCAATGCCGGGGGTACCGGCCACGTGTGGCCAGCGGATGGCCTTCAGCATGCTGGCCCAGATGCCCGGATGTTCAAACAGTGCGCGGCTCCTGAACGCCACACGATGACCATTGACCCTGCCGGTGGTCCCCATGCCAGCGACAGACATCCGCCTGCATCCAGATCTCCAGCGGGAAGGAAAGTCCTTAGTCCAGACGGCAACCCCGGAGGAGGCACAGGCGCGTAATCGACCAGAAGATCAGCAAGTGGCATTCAGGAGGAGCCTCTGATTACTCTCTCCCTGCTGCCGTATACCAGCGAGGATACCGATTTTCTCTCCAGGTGGCTGGACAGCGGCCCGGTTGTCATCCTCTGGCGCGGACACGGCAACTGCAGGATCACCTGTACGTTAACACGCAAAGTCTGGCGGGTTCAGTACTTCAATTTGCAAGAGACCCTGATCCTCAATACCATCGAGATCAGCGCCGTGCCGGATGTCGCCTGTGCGACGCGGGAAAACATCGATGACAGCGCGCAGCGACTGCGGGGAATCCTGGAGGTCCATCAATGAATGAGGATTTCATACCGTGCTCGCATGGGGTATCCCGGCAAGCTCACTGATGCCGCCCGGCGCGAGTGCAATACCTGCAGATATGTCTACATTCCGGCCAGGGGCGTTGAATGCTGGCAGATCCCGTCCGGTACTCCCGTCTCGCAGTTGCCCGGGCACTGGACCTGTCCGGAGTGTGACGGCAAGCGGGACGGGTTCATGCTGATTGAGGATTGACCATGATCTGTCCCGAATATTTGGCGGCAGGGCTGGAAACCGAATTCACCCGGATACAGCGTGAACGGATGGCGGATGTGCCCATGCTGAATCCTGCGCTGGAGGTTCAGGCGGTGGGATTCACGGCCTGGAAAGGGTACTTGGTCGGCGTCCTGATTACACCGTGGTTTATGAATCTCATGCTGTTCTCACAGGAAGGCGATGAATGGACGCAGTTGCCAACCGGAACCAGGATCATCCACGGGTTTCCTTCCGGCAGCTATGAATTCATACTCGGTGAAGAGGAGAGGATCGGCCATTACCTGATGTATTCACTGTTTTCACCGGTCTTCGAATTTCGGAATCAGGAGGCGGCGGTTGCTACTGCCGGGGCCGTGATGGAACTCCTGATGGATGAAGCGACAGGCGGTGTTGCCGCGGTCGAGGAAATCGATCGACCAACTCTGACAGAGCGTTTTGAGAAGCCCGTCAGCCGCCGCGACCTGCTGCGCGGGGCATTCAAGGGCGGGAAGGACTAGCGTGTATATCGAAGGGCGACTGCAGATAGACCTGTATCCGGTTGCCGGGCAGCGGAACCGGGTGAGCATACAGTCCAGCCGGCCGCTGCAGCTAACGCGGATTTTTGAAGGCAAGACGCCGCATGAGGTGTTGTTGCAGCTGCCATTAGTGTTCAGTGTGTGCGGGATTGCCCAGGCAACAGCCGCCGCACAGGCTTTCCGCCAGGCGCTGGATAGCGCAGCAACCGCTCGGCTTGATGCTGCGCATTCGTTGCTGGTTCAGATGGAGACGGCGCGGGAGCACCTGTGGCGGATCCTGATTGACTGGCCGGAGTTTCTTGATGAACCGGCTGACGCAGGCCGGGCGTCCCCGCTGCATGCCATGTTGCCGGTGATTCGCAAGGCCCTGTTTGTTGATGGCGACGCCTTTTCCCTGCAGGCGGAACTCCGGGTCGATGACAGCACCCTGCGGAAGCAGATCGACGACCTCGACGGACTGCTCGCCAGCCTGGTATTTGGAGAACCCCCGGCGCAGTGGCTGGGGATCGGCGGAACCGCTGCGCTGCATGACTGGTTCCTCGGGAGCGAGTCGATAGCCGCAAGGCTGTTACGAACCGTATCCAGACAAGGCTGGCAGGGACTCGGCGCAACAGACAGCGGATTTCTGCCCGAGCTGTCGCAAGAACGGCTGAACCGGCAGCTGGCGGCACCCGATGCGGAGCGGTTTATTGCCGTACCGCTGTGGGAAGACCGGACCTGCGAGACCACGCCGCTGGCACGGCAATTCGATTCCGGGCTGATCAGGTCGCTGTGCCGCGAATATGGCAACGGCCTGTTGACCCGGCTGGTGGCGCGTCTGGTGGAACTGGCGCGAATCCCGGATGTTATGCGGGCACTGGTCACGCAAACGGGCGCGGTCCACCCTGCGGAGCTGAACCCTGCACTCCCTGCGGGAGTCGGAATAGGACAGGTAGAGGCGGCGCGCGGGCGACTGGTACACCGGGTCGTGCTGAACGATGCTGTTGTCAGGCGTTACCAGATTCTGGCGCCGACGGAATGGAATTTCCATCCCGCTGGTGTGGTTGCAAGGGCATTGTCGTTGCTGCCGGATACCGATGAAGACACTTTGCAGCGCCAGGCGGCCATGCTGATCAATACCGTGGACCCCTGCGTCGGCTATGATTTACAGGTGCACTGATGCACGAAATGTCATTGTGCGAAGGGGTATTGCAGATCCTGCAAGACACCGCCGCAAAGCAGGGTTACCAGCGGGTGAAGACGGTCTGGCTGGAGATAGGCGGGTTGGCGGGTGTCGAGGTGGAAGCGATGCGGTTTGGCTTTGAGGTGGTGACGAAGGGTACACTGGCAGAGGGTGCCAGGCTGGAAATTACCGAGCCGCCGGGCGAGGCCTGGTGTATGCAGTGTTCCAGGACAGTGCCGGTGAAACAACGCTTTGATGCCTGCCCGGAATGCGGCGGTTATCAGTTGCAGGTCACCGGTGGTGACGAGATGAAGATAAAGGAACTGGAGGTGGAGTGATGTGTACGGTTTGCGGCTGCGGCGAAGGCGAGACCCGGATCGAGGGACACGGGCACACTCATCCTCATGAACACGGGCACGAACCTCATCACGCGCATGCCCATGCCCTTGCCCATAACCAAAGGCACCATGACGGGCACACCCACGACTATGGTCAGGGGCCGGCGCATGCGCATGCCCCGGGTCTGAGCCAGGCGCGTATGGTGCAGATCGAGCAAGACATCCTTGGCCGGAACAATGAATACGCCGCTGCCAACCGCCGCTGGTTCGGTGAGCACGGTATCCTGGCACTGAATCTGGTGTCCAGCCCGGGTTCCGGCAAGACGACCCTGCTGACATGCACGGTCGACGCGCTCAAGGCGGATCTCGCGCTGTCGGTCATCGAGGGGGACCAGCAGACCGCGAATGATGCCGAGCGCATCCGCGCGACCGGCGTCAGGGCGCTGCAGATCAACACCGGCAAGGGCTGTCACCTGGACGGACACATGGTCGGCCATGCGCTTGAGACCCTGCAGCCGGAAGACGGCAGCGTGTTGTTTATAGAGAATGTCGGCAACCTGGTCTGCCCGGCGGCCTTTGATCTCGGTGAGGCGCACAAGGTCGTGATCCTGTCGGTCACCGAGGGTGAGGACAAGCCAATCAAGTACCCGGACATGTTCCACGCCGCCGATCTGATGTTGCTGAACAAGATCGACCTGCTGCCCTACCTGCAGTTCGATGTCGACAAGTGCCTCGACTACGCCCGCCGCGTGAATCCCGGCATCAAGGTGCTGCAGGTATCGGCAAGCAGCGGAGATGGCATGGATGGCTGGTACCGGTGGATCAGGGCGACGCAGCAACTTGCGTCGATCGGAGTCTAGCCATGTGCCTGGCACTTCCCGCTAGAGTGATCGCCATCGATGCAGAGGCCGACATGGCAACCGTCGCGCTGGGCGAGGTCAGAAAGGACATCTCGCTGGCGCTGGTGGAAGACGTGCAGGTGGACGACTTCGTACTGATCCATGTCGGCTATGCGCTCAACAAGGTCAGCCAGGAGGAGGCGGAACAGACCCTGCGGTTGTTTGCCGAGGCCGGGCTGACGGATGAGATGCAGACATGAAATATGTCGACGAATTCCGCCAGCGCGACCTGGCACAGCAACTGGCGGCCGCGATCAGGCATGAGGTGAATCCCGAACGACAGTACAACCTCATGGAATTCTGCGGCGGCCATACCCACGCGATCTTCCGTTACGGTGTCCAGGACCTGATGCCGGACAATGTGAAGTTCGTGCATGGCCCGGGCTGTCCGGTCTGCGTACTGCCGATCGGGCGCATCGACAATGCCATCCAGCTGGTGGAACAGCATGATGTCATTCTCTGCACCTATGGAGACATGCTGCGGGTGCCGGCCAGCGGGCGCAAGAGTCTGCTCAGGGTCAAGGCCTCGGGCGGGGATATCCGCATGGTGTATTCCACCCAGGATGCACTGCGGATCGCACGTGAAAACCCCGGCCGGCAGGTGGTGTTCTTTGCGATCGGCTTCGAGACCACCACGCCCCCGACCGCCGTGGCGATCAAACAGGCGCATGCCGGTGGACTCGGTAATTTCAGTGTGTTCAGTAACCACGTGCTGACGCCGGCGGCCATCCAGAACATCCTGGAGTCCCCCGAGGTACGCGCCATGGGCTCCGTCTCCATCGACGGGTTTTTCGGACCATCACACGTCAGCTCCATTATCGGCAGCAGGCCCTACGAGTTTTTTGCCGAGGAGTTCCAGCGCCCGGTGGTGATTGCCGGCTTCGAGCCGCTGGATGTCATGCAATCCGCCCTGATGCTGATTCGACAGCTCAACGAAGGCCGGCATGAGGTGGAAAACGAATACACACGGGTGGTCACCCGCGAGGGCAACCTCAAGGCGCAGTCGCTGGTTGCGGAAGTGTTTGAACTGCGCCGCAGCTTCGAATGGCGCGGCCTCGGGCTGGTGCCCTACAGCGCACTGCAGATCAAGGGGTCCTTTGCCGGGCTGGATGCGGAAAGGCGCTTTGACATGCCGGCGATCAGCGCTTCCGATGTGAAGGGTTGCGAGTGTCCGTCGATCCTCCGCGGTGTCAAGCGGCCGACCGACTGCAAGCTGTTCGGAACGGTATGCACGCCGGATAACCCGATGGGATCCTGCATGGTCTCCTCGGAGGGGGCCTGTTCCGCCTACTGGAGTTACGGGCGGTTTCGGCAGCCGGAGATGCCGGGCAGCGAGGAATCCGCGGCATGAATGCCGTCGTCAGGCGCTTTCCGGTACGCCTGGATATCCGCCGTGGTACGGTCGATATGACACACGGCAGCGGCGGCCGGGCGATGGCGCAATTGATAGACGAACTGTTCGTCAGGCACCTGGACAACGATCTGCTGCGGCAGGCCAACGACCAGGCGGCGTTTCAGGTGCCGGCCGGACGCATGGTCATGAGTACCGACGGCCACGTGATCTCGCCGCTGTTCTTCCCGGGTGGCGACATCGGCTCCCTGGCCGTGCACGGCACCATCAATGATGTTGCCATGTCCGGTGCCAGACCCCTGTACCTCTCCGCCGGTTTTATCCTGGAGGAGGGTTTCCCGCTCGCGGACCTGGAGCGGGTGGTGGCGAGCATGGCGCGTGCGGCAACGGCTGCCGGGGTGCCCGTGGTGACGGGCGACACCAAGGTGGTTGAAAGAGGCAAGGGAGACGGGGTTTTTATTACCACGACCGGCGTGGGCATGGTGCCGGAGGGGGTGGAGATCTCCGGGGATCGTGCCCGGCCCGGGGATGCCGTTCTGGTCAGCGGGAGTATGGGTGACCACGGCGTGGCGATCATGTCCAGCCGGGAAAACCTGGAATTCGAGACCCGTATCGAGTCCGATTCCGCGGCGCTGCACGGGCTGGTCGCGGACATGGTGGCTGCCGTGCCTGCGATTCACTGCCTGCGTGATCCGACCCGCGGCGGTCTCGCCACGACCCTGAATGAACTGGCCCGGCAATCCGGTGTTGGCATGGTGTTGCAGGAGGATGCCATTCCGTTCAAACCGGAAGTGACTGCCGCCTGTGAGCTGCTGGGTCTCGACCCGCTGTATGTCGCCAACGAAGGCAAGCTGGTCTGCATCTGCAGGCAGCAGGACGCAGCGCGCGTCCTGGAGACCATGCAGGCGCATCCGCTGGGCCGGCAGGCCGCAATCATCGGCGCGGTGGTCGAGGACCCGCACGGATTCGTGCAGATGCAGACCAGTTTTGGTGGCAGCCGGGTTGTGGACTGGCTGGCAGGTGAGCAGCTGCCGAGAATCTGCTAGCCATGCGCATCCTGTTTCTTACGCACGCCTTTAACAGTCTGGCACAAAGACTGTTTGTCGAGCTGCGGGAGCTGGGGCATGAAGTCTCGATAGAGTTCGATATCAATGATGCCGTGGCAATAGACGCGGTGAAACTGTTTCAGCCGGACCTGATTATTGCCCCCTTTCTGAAGCGTGCGATACCTCCGTCAATCTGGCGCCGCCATGTGTGCCTGGTGGTGCACCCTGGCATCCGTGGTGACCGCGGACCCTCGGCACTGGACTGGGCCATTCTCAACCGGGAGGAACGCTGGGGGGTGACGGTCCTGCAGGCCAATGCCGAAATGGATGCCGGTGCTGTCTGGGCATTCAGTGAATTCCCCATGCGGGATGCCAGCAAGGCCGGTCTGTATCGCAATGAAGTGACCGCGACAGCCGTCGATGCCGTCAAGGTCGCGGTGTCGCGTTTTACCGCCGGTGATTACCAGCCACGGCCGCTCGATTACACGGAGCCCGGGGTATGCGGTGAATTGCGCCCCCTGATGCAGCAGTCGGACAGGGCGATCGACTGGCAGCAGGACGACACCGCAGCTGTATTGCGCAAGATTCGCAGCGCCGACGGCTTTCCCGGCGTGCGCGATACCCTGTTTGGACGCGAGTGCTTTCTCTACGACGCCCGCCCGGAAAAGGTGCTGCAGGGTGCTCCTGGTACCGTGATTGCCCGCTGCACCGGCGCCATCTGCCGTGCCACTGTCGATGGCGCCGTGTGGATCGGCCACCTGCGCGACAAGAGTGCTGCCCATCCGTTCAAGCTGCCGGCGACAAGCCTGCTTGCGAGCGAGGTCAGGGGCCTGCCCGAGATCACCGCTGACCAGGACACCGGTTATCTCGATATCCGCTACGAGGAGGCGGGGGATGTCGGGTATCTGTATTTTCCCTTCTACAACGGTGCCATGGGTGTGGAGCAGTGCGAGCGTCTGCGGCAGGCCTACCTCGATGCCTGCCGGCGTGACACCCGGGTCATTGTGCTGATGGGCGGGCCGGATTTCTGGTCCAACGGCATGCACCTGAACCTGATTGAGGCCGCCGACAGCGCCGCTGATGAATCCTGGCGCAACATCAATGCAATCGATGACCTTGCCGCGGAAATTATCGGGACAAGCTCGCATCTCACGGTTGCTGCCTTGCGCGGGAATGCCGGTGCCGGCGGGGTATTTCTGGCGCGGGCCGCGGATTACGTCTGGGCGCATGCCGGGGTCATCCTCAACCCGCATTACAAGGACATGGGCAATCTGTTCGGCTCGGAGTACTGGACCTATCTGCTGCCCCGCTATGCCGGCGAGGCACACGCCGAACAGATCACCCGCGCACGCCTTCCGATGGGGTCGCGTGAGGCCTGTGACATCGGGCTGCTGGATGAATGGTTCGGCGGGGGCAGGCAGGATTTCGAGGCGCAGGTCGCGAGCAAGGCAAACGCCCTGGCGCAGGGTGACAACTATAAAGCGCTGCTGGAAGAAAAATGCTCACGCCGCAGGCATGATGAGGCGGACAAGCCACTCAGTCGCTATCGCATGGAGGAGCTGGAGAAGATGAAACTCAATTTCTACGGCTTCGACCCGAGTTACCACGTCGCCCGCTATAACTTTGTCTACAAGGTCCCGAAGTCGCGAACCCCGCTTACCCTTGCAGCACATCGCAGGACTGGACCGGCGGGCAATGCGAGGCATGTTTCATGATGGCATTGCCCACCGTATCGATCGTTGATGATGAAGTGCGCAGCCTGAAATCACCCCGCTGGATGCTGCGGGCATCCGTCGATCAGTGAAGCATCCGGAGATGCATTTCACAGCCTGTGCCGGTGGCATCACCGGCAGGCAGCCGTTGCCCCGGGATCTTGAAAGGCGCAGTGGCGGGAAAGACCCGATCGCGGTGCAGCATAGCGTGCGTTCCTTCGACCCCTGCACGGTCTGTACGGTTCATTGATAACGGGGGAAAGCATCCGGGTAACCGGTATCGTGCAAGGCGTGGGTTTTCGCCCGACCGTGTGGCGGCTGGCCAAGGAGTGCGGTGTCGTCGGGGAGGTCTGGAACGACGCCGGGGGGGTGCTGATCCATGCCTGGGGCAGCCGGGCGTCGCTGGAGGAACTCGTGCGGCGTCTGCAGGCCGAGCCGCCACCGCTGTCACGTATCGAGGCGATCGCCCGTACCTCGCTGGACTTCCCCGGCGAGCCGCCGGGGGAATTCCGCATTGTCAGCAGCCGCGAGGGCGAGGTCCGCACCGGCGTGGCGGCGGATGCCGCAACCTGTCCCGCATGCCTGGCCGAGGTGCTGGATCCGGCCAATCGCCGCTATCGTTATCCCTTTACCAATTGCACCCACTGCGGGCCCAGGCTGTCGATCGTCAGGTCGATACCCTACGATCGCGCCAACACCAGCATGGCGTCGTTCACCATGTGTCCACACTGCCAGGCCGAATACGATGATCCTGCTGACCGGCGCTTCCATGCCCAGCCGAATGCCTGTGCTGACTGCGGCCCCGGGGTCTGGCTGGAGGACACCGCTGGCAAGCGGCTGACCCCGGGTGCGGGCGGCGATGTGATCCACACCGCCGCACGGTTGATCCGCGAGGGCAGCATTGTCGCGATCAAGGGCATCGGCGGTTTTCACCTGGCATGCGACGCGGGCAATGCCATGGCCGTAGACGAGTTGCGGCGTCGCAAGGTCCGCTATCACAAGGCCCTCGCCCTGATGGCGCGCGATCCAGATATGGTCAGGCGCTTTGCCGCGGTGAATGCGGCCGAGGCGGCGCTGCTGCGCGACCGCGCGGCACCCGTGGTGGTGTTGAACGCGGGCGGTGAAGCCCTGGCTGCCGGTATCGCGCCCGCACAGCATACCCTGGGGTTCATGCTGCCCTACGCGCCGCTGCACCATCTGCTGATGCTGGACATGGCACGTCCGATCGTGCTGACCTCGGGCAACCGCAGCGACGAGCCGCAGACGATCGACAACCGGAATGCGCACCAGCGTCTCGAGCGCATTGCGGATTATTACCTGCTGCATGACAGGGATATCGTCAACCGGCTGGACGACTCGGTGCTGCGTGTCGCCGACGGCAAGCCGCGCTTTCTGCGCCGCGCGCGGGGCTATGCACCGCAGCCGGTCCTGCTGCCGGAGGGTTTCGTCGAAGCCGGCAACATTCTGGCCATGGGCGGCGAACTGAAGAATACCTTCTGTCTGTTCAAGGATGGCAAGGCCATTCTCTCCCAGCACATCGGCGACCTGGAGGATGCCGCAACCCACCAGGACTATCGCCACACCCTGCAACTCTATCGAAATCTCTTTGACCACAGGCCATCGAGCATCGCGGTGGATAAACATCCCGGTTATCTTTCGACCCGGCTGGGCCACGAACTCGCCGCAGCAGCGGAGATACAGCTGGTCGAGGTGCAGCATCATCATGCCCACATTGCCGCCTGCATGGCTGAACACGGGTTGCCGCCGGATGCCGGCAAGGTGCTGGGTGTGGCACTCGACGGCCTGGGTCTTGGTGAGGACGGGACCCTCTGGGGTGGCGAGTTTCTGCTGGCCGATTATTGCGGCTTTGAACGCCTTGCGTACTTCCAGCCGGTTCCATTGCCGGGCGGCGCGCAGGCGATACGCGAGCCCTGGCGAAATACCTTTGCCCAGTTGCACGGTATGCTGGGGTGGGAGCGCGTTGCCACGGACTATTCCGACCTGGATATCATTCGCTACCTGAATGCCAAACCGCTGGCCATTCTCCAGGCCATGGCCGGGAGAGGACTCAACAGCCCGATGACATCCTCCTGCGGACGTCTGTTCGACGCGGTTGCCGCCGCGCTCGGGGTGTGTCGCGAACGGGTATCCCACGAAGGTCAGGCGGCCATCGAACTGGAATCACTCGCCAGCGCTGAATTTCGCAAGCAGGCGCGCCAGGGTTACCCCCATGATTTCAGTGCCGGGGAGATCAGGATCCTGGGATGGCATCGCCTCTGGGAAGCGCTGCTGGAAGATATCCGGCAGGGGACGGCTTCCGCGACGATCGCGGCGCGTTTCCATCAGGGGCTGGTGCGGGCCGTTGCGGAATCGGCCCGGGAATTATGCCTGCAGCATGGTCTGGATACCGTCGTACTCGGTGGCGGGGTATTCCAGAACCGCTTGCTACTGGAGGGCGTCAGCGAAAGCTTGAGGGCGGCAGGATTCACCGTGCTGTCTCCTGTGAAAGTGCCCGCCAATGACGGCGGCCTTGCGCTCGGACAGGCAGCCATCGCTGCGGCCGGGTTGGTCTGTGGCTAGCAATGGCCAATGCAGTTTATGCAACAATGGACTCAGGGCATCCGGTTGCCTCGGGAACGCATGGGCAGGTGTTTGCGGAGCTGGAGGGATACCTTGTCGCATGCATGATAAGGAACCTGACCCGCCTGTCCTGTTACCGGGTCCTGGATTGCAGAAGGTGTGACCAGGCCGCACGCAGTTCCCCCGGGATGTCTTTCACCGCTGGGCGCCGGGTGACACTGCTGCGCAGGTCCTTTATTTGCAGCACATTAGGCGGCTTGTCCCAGGGAAAAGCGGCACTGTTGGTAAACAAATGCAGACCCCTGACCGTTGTCTTCGGGATGATATTTCTGACTGCACTGACTTGCTGTGCAAGAAAGGTGTCCGGGTTGGGAAATCTATAGCTGCGGCTGTTGACTGTCTGGGTCCATTCGTCAGTCTGTGTGCTGCCGAATATCATGCCGTCATAGCGCTTGACGCCAATCACAAGTATCGCATCACGTGACAACGCCAGGTAATCAATTCTGATTTCACCGCCCAGGCCGTCCGGCAAGGCTATATCACGTTTGAAACGTGCGCCTATCCGTTTAATCGCCCGGGTAATCTGGCGCGTCTCGCGCCAGTAACGCAGGGGCTCGCGGAAAAAACAGGAAAATACCAGCAATACCGCCAGGATCGACAACCCGATCATCAGGCGCTGCTCTCCCGGTGTGAGATACTGTATCCAGATAAGTAGCTGGTCGGTCATGACAGATATCGGGTGTCCAGGGCGGTCTGCTGACTGTTGTGTCCGGGATCAGCGGTTCTCCGAAATTCCGGTGCTTTCCGGGTTCCTCCCGTTTGCGATGCGCCCGATTTCGATCAAGAATATCAGGCATACATCGAAGCAACACATCGACCAGGCTCCGGTATTCCTTGATAACGACTTCCTGATCCCGTGACATGATCGGAACAACACTTCATTTGAGTTACTGCCAGTGGAATCTGTCCATACCACAAACAGTGCATTTCGAATATATAGTCATGCCGGTTAGCTGAATCCTTGCGGTGTGGTCATGCGGAACAAAACGCCAGGTCCGTCACATCGGTCTTCACGCCGTAATGCCTGCAGCCGGGTTGGCCGCAGCAAGGCTTTGACTCTGTCGCTATCCTTCGCCCGTTGGCGGGATTTCATTCGTCGATGGTGAAACCCACTTTTGCGCTCACCTGCCAGTGACTGATCGCCCCTTCGTTGATCTCGCCACGGATCTGTGTGACCTCAAACCATCTCAGCTTGTGTATGGTTTGTGCTGCCTTGGCGATGGCCTTGTTCATCGCATCTTCAATGCCGGTGGCCGATGAACCTGTGAGCTCGATGATTTTATAGACGTGGTCAGACATTCGCGGTTTCTCCTGATGGTCGGTGTTCCTGGGCAGTTTCCACCAACAGCATAGCTCATCATCGGACCTGCCACGGCATGCCGCTCAAAAAGTCCGGTTACATATTCCCGGCCCGGACGTGGTCGCGTTGCCGTTCAGTTTTCCACCGCGAGTTCCAGGGCCTGTCGGATTGCGGGATACAGGTTCGCCCGATGCCACAGTTACTGAGCCGACGGTGGCGATGGAAACAGTGCATAGGGCGTCTGCGGTTCCTCACCCGGGGGTACGTAGGCCGGTGCCGGCTGGCCGGGGTCTCCGAGTGAGCGGATGAACTGGTAGAGGGCGCGCAGGTCGGCCTCATCCATGGCATTCAGGTTGAACCAGGGCATCGGCGGGCGGCGCTTCAGGGTGCGGGCGACCTCGACCCACTGCGATTCACTCATGTCCTTGACGAACAGCCGCAGGTTGGCGCCGTACGTCGTTCCCCAGGGGCCCCGCCAGCCGAGGCTGTCGCCTGTCAGCCATTGTTCTACCGGGGTGTTGCCATTGTTCATGGCATAGCCCGGGGTATGGCAATCGTTGCAGCCCGACACCCGGGCAAGATAGCGGCCGCGGTCGACCAGGCTGTTATCGATCCCGGGTTCCCCGGCCGCTGCCCGGGCGCTCTGGAGCCAGGTGCCGGCCATAGCCAGTGAGAGCAGGATACAGCGTATACGGTTTTTCATGGGGATGCCTCTCTTTACCGGGTGCGGGCTTTCCACAGGGTTGCGGCTCCCGGCTGTAAGCCAGGGCAGAAGTATCCTTTCGCAAACCGCGTCAGTCTCACTACAATCAGACAATGGATGTCGAGAATCTGCCAATCCTGGCGGCGCGTGATTTCGGACATGTCGTCGATCCCGGGCGACCTGTACTTTCGTTCGCATGGAGCGCGGAGGGGCCACACCGTGTCCAGGGCCACTGCCACCCGCGCGGCCAGATCATCTACCAGACCCGCGGCGTCTACCGGGTGATAACACCGCTTGGCAACTGGGTGGTACCACGCCACCAGGTCATCTGGATTCCGCCCGGCCTCCACCACGAGACCTTTACCAATGACTCCGCCGCCGCGCTCATGCTGTTCGTCGACGCGGCGCATACCGGGTCGTTGCCGCTGCAATGCATGGTCGTGGCTGCCAGTCCCCTGCTGTGCGAACTGTTTGTCCGGGTGGTGAAGAACGGCAATGACTACCCGGTCCATGGAAGGGAAGGGCGCCTGATTGCGGTGATGCTGGATGAGTTAAGTGCGCTGCAACCGGCGCCGCTGCACCTGCCACTGGCGCAAGACAAGCGGTTGCGGCACATCATGGACCTGCTGATAGCCAATCCTGCCGATAGCCGTACTCTGGATGAACTGGCCAGTTGCTGTGCGGCCAGCAGTCGGACCCTGGAGCGACTGTTTTGCAGACAGACCGGCATGACGTTTTTCGAGTGGCGCAAGCAACTGCGTTTGCTGGAAGCCATTGACCTGCTCGTCCAGGGCAAGCCAGTCACCAGCGTGGCGCTGGAACTGGGTTACAGCAGCCCCAGTGCGTTTATTGCCATGTTCCGGCGCAGCCTGGGGGTTTGTCCCGGGCAGTATCGCAACGTGAAGCCCGATACCGGGGAGATGTACTGAACATGGCGGGAGACGGGTGGTTTATCGTTGCCATCCGGTCACGGCATCGCGGCAATCTTGCCGTCGTGCGCATGGCGGCGACGCAGGTCAGCCTGTCCAGGATGCGATGACCGGGTTGCTGTTATCAGCATCAGGAAACCCGTCAGGGTAAAGTGTCGGGACGCACTCACCCGCGGGTGTACCATGAAGCCTCTTGACTGCACCTGTTTTCACCCAGGGAGATTCCGGTCGGTGAGTGCCTGGAGCACCACTATCCGATCAGTATAAAAGTCGCACTGGCTGTCTGATACTTTCCGGCTCGTCATATAAACCGGCCGCAGAGGCGCAGGAGTCATGACGCAAAAAACTTTCCGGTTCGCATGGCGCTTGCTGATGCTGCTGTCAGCCACGCTTGCAATTGCCCTGATTATCTATCTCGAGGTGCCGGAGAATGCTTGCCTTAATGCCGCCGGTTCCGACTGGGGTTGAAACCGCCCTTACTAAAAACGAAAAGAGTAATATGCGTTGCTTTGAAGGGGCCTGCCAGTTCTGGCCATGTCGATGTGGCCCGGGTGGCCGGGTTCGGCGGCATAAGGCTGAATGTTACTGATTAATTATCTGGAGAAATATCGTGTCGAAAGAACGAAATAGTCGCAAGGAAGACAAGAAAAAAGCTGTTTTGTCACCGAAAGAAAAGAAGGCGTCCAGGAAGTCCAGGAAGGAGTCCAGGAACGTTCTGGGAGAACACGGGGCCCGCTGAATACGGCAGGGGGCGGGCAGCAGCCTGACCTGACCAGTAGAGATTCCAGGGTCGGTGACAAATACGATTGATTTCGGTTTGTCTCCGGTCCTTTTTGGTTGTAGTGTTATTTGTGTGCAAGACATTCCTGAACCAGTGTCTTGATCCACGACACAACAGAGAGGATGACAACATGAAGAATCTTTCGAGCACGGTTTTGTTGATAACCCTGACATTGAGCGCCCCGGCTGCGCTGGCCGGGTCGATGATGTGCGGAGGCACGGTCATCGAAGACGGGCAACCGGAGCCGGTGACGGCGGAGCAGATTGTGGCGGCCTGTGGAGAGCCCACTTCCAAGGAGTTCGGGCAGTGGGTGTACGCACAGCCGGGGGAACTGGCCAAAACCCTGCGGTTTGATACCGATGGCAACCTGCTGAGCATCAGTACGCAGTTTGACGGTGACTGACGAGTGCATCGAGGGGTACGGAATCAGGTCCTGGACCCCGGATATCACCTGAAAAGGCTGCCGGATTTCGGGATGTTCCACGCGGCATTTTAAAGCTGAAATCCGGTTTTTCGTTGCGCCCTGAATTTGAATCAGTGATGATTTGATCGGCTAACAGGCACCCGCCGTGTGCGGGTGCCCGTGAATACACGTACCTTGAATCATGACCAGGAGAAAACCATGCACAAGCGACTTTATCTGTATGCCGCGCTGACCGCGGTGTTATTTGCCGGTACCGTCAGGGCTGACTACCCGATCATGAACATAGTCGCCGACAAGGTTATTGATAAGTATAATAATTCAAGCTGTGAGCAGCTGTGGGCGCAGAAGGAAAAGCCCAAGACTGACGAGGAAAAGAACCTCATACAGTTGCTCAAAGACGATCCGCAGATGCGCACCGCATTTATCGACAAGATTGCGGGACCCGTCGTCAACAAAATGTTCACCTGCGGGATGATACCGTGAGCGTCACGGGACTGTGTGCGAAGGCAGGCATCCAGCGGATGACATCATGATTCGGGGTCAGTGGCTCTGGCGCGTCCTGTTAACGGTACTGGGCGTGCTCGTGAGCATCGGGACATACGCGCAGCAGCCGGCATCACCGGCCCCGGACACCGGGGGCAACGCGGTAACGCAGTCGGCGGGGCCGGTGCTGGAAGCCCGGGCGATCGAACTGCTCAAGGCGACAGGCAAGCGCCTTGCCGCTGCCCGCTCGATGAGCTTCACGGCGGTGGCATCCTACGAGAACCCGAGCCGTTTTGGTCAGCCTCTTCTCTACACGACGAAATCCGAGGTGCTGCTGCAACGACCTGACAAGCTGCGTGTGATTACCCCGGGCGACGGCCCTGCTTCCGAGTTCTACTACGACGGCAAGACGCTGACGGTCTACTCACCCGGCGAGAATTTCGTGTCCATTGCCGATGCACCACCCACGATCGATGCTGCGCTGGAGGCGGTTTACCACTCTGCCGCGATCTATTTTCCGTTCACCGACATGATCGTCGCCGATCCTTACCAGGATATCGCCGATGGCCTCACGCTTGCTTTCTACATCGGGCAATCCAGCGTTGTCGGTGGAACAACCACGGACATGGTGGCGTATGAGTCCGACGGCACGTTTATCCAGCTCTGGATCGGTGCTGATGACAAACTGCCCCGGATGGCACGTGCCGTGTTTCTTAATGATCCGTCCGGGCTGCGCCACCAGGTGGAGTTTTCCAACTGGCAGCTCGACATTAATGTCCCGGCTGATGCCTTTGCCGCTACGCAGGCTGCCTCTGCAACGCCTATCCCGTTCGCTCGCCCGGATGCGGGGTTTGTTGCGCCGGAAGTCAGTGCACCTGCGAATGACGAGACATCCCGGACCGGGGCAGGAGATTAGCCAATCATGAACAAGACCTTTGTTGGCGGAATGATTTTTCTGCTCGCGGTGCCTTTGTCCGGACCGGCTGCGGCATGGTCGCATGCAAACCGCTGGGGCGGTAGCTCGTCGCACAGCTATGGTTCCGGTTCCACGACACGGACAACGGGCTGGGGCGGCAGCGAGACCCACACTTACGGCGAGGGCACGACCGCCTCGGGTCGTTACGGCGGCTCGGCAACACATGAACAGGGCTCCGGCTCCACGAGCTTTGACAATGCCTACGGCGGGAGCGCCACACATACCTATGGCGAAGGCACGACGGCCACAAATCGCTACGGCGACACTGCCACCCACAAGGAGGGTACGGATTACACGACCGCTACCAACCCCTACGGCGGGAGTGCGACGCACACGTATGGAGAGGGCACGACCGCCACGACCAGCTATGGCGCGACCGTCTACCACGCGCCCTATCCGGCGTATCATCCGCCCACCACGGTGGATTACTACGGATCCAGTTGCGACAACTGCGGGGGCTGGTCCACCGCGGGTGCTGTTGCCGCGGGCGCTGTTGTCGGTGTGGCTGCGGGCAAGGCCATGGAGTCGGCCAGCACCACCAGCGCTGCCACAACGAGCGCCTATAGTGCAGGCGTCGCCGCCGGCAGCGCTGATACCACGGCTGCCTATACTGCCGGCGTTGCCGCTGGCACCACGGCAGCTGCGACGACACCCGAGACGACAGTCATCGCTGCTCCAGCGACGTACGCGACGGGCGCGGTTTATGCCGCACTGCCCTCCGGCTCCATGGCCATCAAAAAGGGCGGAACCACATACTACCTGCATGGTAATACCTGGTTTCAGCCCGCGCATGGCGCAAACGGCGTCTACTATCGCGTTGTGCCTGCACCCTGAGGTAATGTGCGAGCCCAATCTGTGAGACGCTCATCACCGGATTGTGTGATTTCACGAACAGACGCTCGGTTGATTCTCTTCTCAGGGTAGTCCACGGTTCAGGGTTTATAGTTAAATTTTGCACAACGGGAGGGTGGTTATGGCGATAGCACGTTTTTTTCTTGCGGTGACCGGGGGACTTTTTTTACTGGCCGGTTGCCAGTCCCCGGGTCAGGTTCTTGCCGGTGACCAGAAGGTCGCGTTGCAGACGGCGGTGCAGCGCGGGCGGTTCGAACTCGGCTGCCCGGAGGCGACGGGTTCTGTTCTTTCAAGTAACATGCTCCAGCCGGTTCTGTGGGGCGGTGAGGAACGCGCCGAGTATACGGTTGGCGTCAGCGGCTGCGGCAAGCGTGCCGTCTACGTTGTGATCTGCCCGCTGGGTTCATCGGGGTGCTTCGCCGGTGCGGCCCGCGGCAATGCCGAAAATTAATGCAAGTGCGCCGGTGATAAAGCGGAATTTTTCTCGTTTGTCACCGGTATTTTTTGAGTCATCAATGCACGAACAGCCGAACGGTTAGGTAAGCATTTTCCGTGAAGGCTCAAGTGCGGTGCATTAGCTGGTTGCAGCGGTTGGGCGCGTTTCCCCGGCAGTCGAAAGCCTGAATAACCAAGGAGTAGTGAATGTCTGTCAGATTAGGATTGGTTCTTGTTGTGTTGCTGATAGCGCTTTCCGGCTGTGAATCCAAAATCCACAAGGCGGGACCGCCGCCACCACCGACAGAAGTCACACCGGGCTCGACTTTTACCGTGGTGAAGGACTTCCTCATACCGTCCGGAGACAGCAGTGTCTATTTCCAGGACGCGCGGCTTTACCCGCAAGGCGATATCCAGCCGAATGATTCGTATTGCGAATTCTCTGCCGGTGCGTCAACTGCAGACGGCGCGGTGATGAGGACGGGGGTACTTACGGTCACCAACGTCGAATACGATGAGGCGGCTGTCGGAGTCGGCGGCGTCGACATCTCGGTAACCAGTTTTCAACTGCTGGAAGGGGTGTCCGGAAAGACCTACAAGATGGACTGCATGCTGCCCCTGTTATCCGGGGGTACGCTGTTTGTCAAACCCGTTGAAATCAAGGCTGCGATTGCCGGCTATATGGAACTGAAGCTGGCGCAATAGGCCGCACACGGGGATCTTGACCGTTTCCGGGCCGTTGCTTTCCGGCAGTTCCCTTGCAGGATGACGGGCCAGACTTCCGGAAAGCCATTCCAGTCAGGCGCACTTCGGAATTTTCTTATTTGTCACCGGCCCCTTCCGGGATGACCTTTTCACCGGGCAGTACGCGTTCCCGGGCAGTCGTATGCCCGGGAAAGCTGCCGGTCCTGGCATCAGGTGACCGGCCCTGACGCGCCCGGATTCCGTAGCCGAGCAGGGCACCGCCGGTGGCGGACACGGCCAGCAGGCCGAGCGTCATGAACTGGGTGAATAACAGCATCACCCCCAGGCCGGCAATACCCGTCATTGCAGCGCCCAGTTTCAGCGTTGAGCGGTTCTGCAGGCGCCGGGTTTCACGCAGCACCTGCTGGTGGCTGTTCCTGATTTCCCGGGTTTTCTCCTTTTCGGCCTGGCGGCGTATGCGGTCCCGCTGCCGGTTGTATTTTTCACTGGCCCGGATAAGGGTGTGCTGGCTTGCGTGGCTGGTGATTGTGGAAAACCAGAGTGCGGCGATCACGCCGATCAGGATGCCGAGCAGGCCGATGAGCCATCCACTCTTGTGCAGGTCGGTATCCTGCGCCGTCATCAATAGCAGGGCAGTCGCACCCTGCAGCAGGAAGATCCCGACCAGGAACTTGATAAACGCCGACAGGCTGGGTGGTGTCATCGCCATGACTTGAGTGTGCCACCGCAGGTATTTTGCCGCAACGGCGGCCGGGAAATTGCATGAAGGACTGTTTCCGGCCTGTTTGTACCGGGCAGATCCATGGTTTCCGTTGACGCTCCGGTTCACGTGCAGGAAAGCCGCACACGAAAAAACTCATGTATATTTAACTTCTGCCAACGCGACCCGGTTCCCCATGGCCCGAAGTCCCACTTTCAGACTGTTCCTTGCCGCTGCCGTTTTTGTCGGGGTGATGGTGCTGCTGGCGGTCGTGCTGAGCGCGGCACAGTTCGGCCTGTCGCTGTGGCAGCAGTTACAAAGCGCCCCGGTCTGGGTCGTGGTGCTGATCGCCACCGTCGCCAGCCTGATGCTGGGCTTCGGCGGTCTGGCTGATCTGGTTGATTGTGCGACCTGTCCGAAAAACCGGGACAGCGAAAGCTGCGGCACCCTTGACTGAAGAGGAGCTGGAGGCGCAGCTGGAGGCTGCCGCCGTCACGGGTGTTGATGTCGGGTCTGCCCGGCGTGAACTGGAGGAACTGGCGCGACGCCGGCAGCTGGAAGTCATCCATCTCGCGCTGTTCGGCGAGATCAGCAGCGGCAAGAGTTCACTCATCAACGCCCTGCTGCCCGGCGCCAGCGTGCAGACGGACGTGATCGGCGGGACCACCACAACCATCCAGCACTATCACTGGCGGCGTGAATCCGGTGACGAAGTCGTGCTTGTCGACGTGCCGGGTCTGAACCAGATGGAACGCCAGTATGACCGGATGGTCATGGAGGAGGCGCAGCGGGCGCACGTGGTGATCTTTGTCTGTGATGGCGATCTGACCCGCGATGAATACCTCGCGCTGCAGCCGCTGCTGGACCTGAAGAAGCCGCTGATCGTCGCGTTCAACAAGCTGGACCGGTATTCGGATGATGACCGGCGCCTGATCCGAAGGCACCTGGCCGACCGGTTTGCAGCCAACACCCAGGTGACCATTGCCGGGATTGCAACCCGGCCGGTTCGCAGGGTCATCAGGGTCGGGCCTGACGGGGCCGAACACGAGGAGGAGCAGGTGCTGCCACCGCAGATCGATGAATTGCGTGTAGCCGTACAGTCAGTTCTCGACAGTAACATGGGCTTGCTTGAACGCTTGCGGGATACTGCCGTGTTCGCACTGACGGTGCGCAAGCTGGAACAGTCGAAGCTGGAGCACCGGGCCAGGAAATCCGCCGAACTGGTCAAGACCTATACCGGGCGTGCCGTTGTCGGCGGGCTGGCGGCGATCAGTCCCGGTACCGATATCCTTATCCAGGGGTATCTGGGTACGCTCATGGTCAAGTCGCTGTGTGAACTTTACGAAGTCCCTGCCGCCGAGATCGAGCTGCAAAAGCTGTTGACCCTGACCCGGAAGCAGGTGCGCACGGCACTGCCCCTGCTGCTGGCGGTGGCCGGCAATGCCGCCAAGGCTTTCCCGGGAGTGGGCACCCTGGCCGGCGGCCTGATGCATGCCGTCGCCTACGGCCTGATCTTCGATGCCCTTGGCCGCGCCGTCGTCCGGACGCTGGAAACGCGTGGCGAACTGCGGCCGGTGCCGGCCAGCCTGGCGTTCCGGGACAACCTGGTCACGGACGTGGAGACACGTGCCCGCAGGATGTTGCGGCTGGCCCTCGATATCCGCAAGGAGCAGCGCGATAATGGCAGGCACAATGACTAGCGCCCCGGGCTTGCGGCGAGGAAACCGCGCAGCAACAGTCGCCGGGCGGACAGGGCGGGCTACTGTGGATGCCCTCATGCAGGAACGGTTAACGCCATGATTACTGCCTGTCGGTGCGTTCAGGAAACCGAATGAAATGCGCGCTGCGTTCCCTGTTGCACCAGTAACCCGGTATGGGGCGCGAAACAGTACAACTACAGGTATACGCAGTGTATTCAGCAGGACATCATGAGCACTGACACCCACCTCGACCAGGCCCGCGACAGCCTGGAAATGCTGTTGCAGGACAAGCGGCTGCCACCCGAGGCGCGCGCCGAGCTTGCCGATGATTTCAGCCAGGTGCAGGCGATGCTGGACAAGCTGGAGCATGGCCATATCCATATCGCGGTGCTGGGACGTGTCAGCGTCGGCAAGTCCTCGGTACTCAATGCCCTGATCGGTGAGCGGCGTTTTTCCACCAGTGCGCTGCATGGCGAGACCCGGCAGAATGAAATGGCCCACTGGGATGAAAAGGAAAGCGGGTCGCTTTATCTGATCGACACGCCCGGCATCAATGAGATCGATGGCGAGGCGCGCGAACGCATGGCCCGCGAGGTGTCGCAGCGGTCTGACCTGGTGCTGTTTGTCATCGATGGCGACATGACTGACAGCGAGTACACCGCATTGCAGGGACTGGCGCGGGAACACCGGCCGCTGCTGCTGGTGCTGAACAAGTGCGACCGTTATACGGCCGCGCAGCGACAGGAGCTGCGGGACAGCCTGCTGGCTGCGTCTCGAACCTGTCATCTCCCCTGCGAACCTGGTCGAGGTTTCCGCCGACCCGCCGCCGCGCATCTACATCAGGATAGATGCCGACGGCCGTGAAACCGAGAGCGAGCGACCCGCAACCCCGGATGTCATCGCCCTGAAAGACCGTATCTGGGAAATCCTCGAGGCGGAAGGCAAGACCCTGGCCGCACTGAACGCCAGCCTGTTTGCGGGTGACCTCAGCGACAAGGTTGGAGCACGCGTACTTGTCGTGCGCCGGCAGCTGGGAGAGAAGGTCGTCCGCAGCTACAGTCTCGTCAAGGGCATCGCGGTCGCCATCAACCCGGTTCCGGTAGCGGACCTTGTGACTGCAGTCGCCGTGGATGTCTCCATGGTTGCGCACCTTTCCGAGGTCTACGGCATGCCCATGACACGTAGCCAGTCCGGAAAACTGATCAGGACGATCAGTGGGCAGTTATTGCTGCTGATGGGGACCACCTGGCTGGTGCACCTGCTGTCATCGCTGTTGAAGGCAGGCAGTGCCGGCCTGTCGACAATTTTGACCGCCGGAGCGCAGGGTGCCGTTGCCTACTACTCGACCTACGTGGTGGGGCGCGCAGCCGAACAGTACCTGGCTGCCGGCTGCTCCTGGGGCGAGGGTGGTCCCAAGCAGGTGATACGCAATATTCTCAACAGCATCGACCGTGATTCGATGCTGGCCAGGGCGCGCCAGGACATACTCACGCGCATTGGCGGTTCACGCGCCTGATTCCCTGCCATCGCGGCGCCATGGTGTGTGGCCGGTCGAGTATATCCAGGGGCCACCTCACTGATTCGTCATTGCCTCGCTATGCGCGCAATGACGAGATACACAAATCTGCCTGAGACCCCTGATTTCCCGAATTATTCAGGAGTCCGGAGGGGCGCGGGTAACGGTCCAGTCTTTTTTCCGGGATCGCGAGAACAGGGTGGCGGGTGCGCTGTTGCGGGAAAGTCTGTGTTGTTTCGGGTCTTGCCGGATGGACGTCTGCTGCATGATGTGCCACAAACGGCCGTGCATCAGACCGGTGATGCGGGCAGGCCATTTTCCTTAAGCCTGGGGCATTTTCCCGCGCCGCGCCGTGGATGACCGTCTCAGGAAATCAGCATATAGCCGAGTGCGATTGCTCCTCCCAGGGCAAGCAGGACCATGAAGGTATAATCGACGGGTTCTTCCGGTTGGTGTGCGGCAATATGTTCCCGTGATTGCGTGACCAGCAGCTCAATGGCGGCCTTGGTTTCGTCTATGCGCGTCATGACTGCAGCACGCCTGCTTTCGGCTTTCCTGGCGATGGCCTGGCAGGCAAGGTCATATTGTGACTCGGCTGCGTCGTCGTCAAGACCGTTTTCCTGTTCCAGCCACCGTTCTTCCTGCTGCAGGAACTGATTGTCTTCCCAGACATCGATTGCCTCGATCTCCCTGTCGCAGATGTCCTGATACCACCTGTGAATCGCATCGCCGCGACTGTACTCATACCAGGCGATCAGTTTTTCCGGCGCGTAGATGATTTCGGTGAGGGTTCCGTCGGGAGCCCTGGTTTCAGTATAAAGGTGCTTGGGGAGCTGCAGTTCCAGTGCGTGCACTTTGGCTTCCGGGTTGGTTTTTTGACGCGACCCTGGAGTGAGTCGGTTGTCTGTTGTCGCGATAATACGTGACATCGCGCCGGATCCCAAGACGGGAATGCAGCAGGCGTTACGGAACTGCCGGCCTGCCTTGCTTTTTGTATGACGGGTGCACTGCTAGCAGTGCCTGCAGCGCTTGTGTGAAATTCCAGAACTGGTTACGACGCAGGGGGAATGAGTGCCCGCTAGGAGCTGCTGGCCTGCAGACTGCAGTTGTAACGGGTATTGCCGGCATCCGAATTGTCGGTGTTATTCACGCTGCGGGTCATTTGCATTTTTCCACCATCCATGAGCTTTACGGTATACGCGTCCGTATACTCCTCGCCGGAAGGATTGTTGATGCGCGCAAGCAACCGGTCCTGCTTGACATCGAAGCGACCCTGCAGGTCATAGTTGGTTCCATTGTCGGTCACCTTGCTGTAGTCGATCAGCTTCAGAAAGCTGCCGTTTTCCCGCAGCACGATCAGATTCGGTGCATCAGGGCCTTTCTGTGTTATGCATTGCCAGCGCTTTCCGGTAACCGTGTGGTTATCTCCGGGACTGACCTGTGCGAACGTCTCCCGCTGCATGTAATTGAATGAAGGCACTGCGAACACCAGAAGTGCGCAGGCCATGGCTCCGAGAGACAGGATAACGGGTTTGTTCATGGCGACCTCCGGGTTATATCGCTTGCCGCGTGACAGGGGTAGGCTGCAATTTCAGACCAGACACTGAATGCCTTCGGCAATGCCGGGTATTTCTTGAAATAAAGGCCGGGGTCGATTCGACGTAGCGGTAACTGCTGGTGAGTCTGTGCCCGCCGGTGATCACCGGCGCGAAGGGCAAGGCAGGCCGGTCGGTACGACCGGCCGGATGATGAGGGTCAGGGCCGGGGCGGGTGCCTGAGGTAGTATTTTCTTTCGCCGCGTACCAGTGCCCGCATGTCGGACATGTGCCTTCCCGTATTCATGATAATGAGCCTTTCGAGGTCGTCAGTTGCGCGCCCCTGGTCGCAGAATTCGCCTTCCCGGACTTCTCTGCAGATCACTGCCGCGAATTTGTCCAGACATGCCGGCAGTTCATTGTCGCGGCATCCAAGGCATCCGTCCTCGATTTCGTCGCAGGCTGGTGTCACCGTGGGCCATGTCAGGCAGGCCAGCAGGAGTCCGGCGACAGTTACAAAATTCTTTATTTTCATGGTGCTGCTCCTCACAAGCAGGGACAAATCGGATAACGCTCAGGATATCGACAGAACATGAAATACATTGATTCTGCTGCAATCCGGCCATTGCTGCGCCTGTCGGACTGGCGCCGGGCTTGCCACCTGCAAACCGTAGTACAGACTACGGCCTTGCTGTCTCACCGTCCACCATAGCGGATTGACGCAGGTCAAGATAGCCCGCATTAACCCGCCAGCCACCGGCTCGTTGACTATATTGCCTTCAGGAGAGTGACGAAGGTCAAATGGCAGCCGGTAAGGGCGGGCAAATGACCATTCACACCCCGGATACCCCGGTTCGCATCGGGCGGGCAAGAGGAGTCAGGAAGGCCTGACAGCCATCTGTGTGGTGGGGCGGTGTCACCAGCCATGCCGCGGGCTAACCGGGGCGTTGTCATGTCCGATCCCCTTACACTCACATCTGCTGCACCATTCCGGTGTGCGGACATGCCGTGCTGTCTCCCGGTATTCCGGCTGGGGGGTAGTGCAGGGCGGTGGTACTGGTAACATAGCGGTGTCGTTTGTCAGCCACAGGCAGATCCTGCCGGATTTATTCCATGCCCGAGCGTATTCGCGAAATCCCCTACAATTACACTTCCTTTTCCGACCGGGAGATCGTGATTCGTTATCTCGGGGAGGATATGTGGACGCTGCTTGACAGCCTGCGTGCCTCAAGGGTCACCGGGCGGTCTGCGCGGATGCTGTTCGAGGTGCTGGGAGATCTGTGGGTAGTGGATCGCAATCCCTACAACCAGGACGATCTCCTGGCTAGCGGCAAACGCCTGGAGGCATTGATCAATGCCATGCAGCACCGTCTTGACCAGGTGGTTGAACGCGCTGCAGGCAATGCCGATGCCTTGCGGCTGGCAGCCGCAGCGCGTACGGCCGTCGCCAGATTTGCCGCCTGGTTCCCGCAGACACGGACGCTGCGCAAGCGCATTCGGCAGACGCTGGGTGGTATTACCCGCCGTGACAATATTGATTTCAGCGGTCTGGCACGGGTATCCCATGCGACTGATGCCACAGACTGGCGCGTGGAAATGCCATGCGTGGTTATCAGCCCGGACACGGAGCAGGAATGCAGGGCACTGGTGCAGGCCTGTATCAGGCTTGGCCTGACAATTATTCCGCGCGGGGGAGGAACCGGATACAACGGTGGCGCCGTACCGCTGTACGGCGATACGGCCGTGATCAATACGGAAAAGCTGGAATCCCTGGGCAGGATCACCTTGAAGCAGTTGCCGGGTGTGCCGGCGCCGGTACCGACCATTCGTGCCGCAGCCGGTGTCGTAACCCGGCGGGTTGGAGAACGCGCCGAAAGCGAAGGCTACGTTTTCGCGGTGGATCCAACATCCCAGGACGCCTCGACCATCGGCGGCAACGTGTCCATGAATGCCGGCGGCAAGAAAGCCGTGCTCTGGGGCACGACGCTGGACAATCTGATCAGCTGGCGCATGGTGACGCCTGGCGGGGACTGGCTGGAGGTGGAACGGCTGAATCACAATCTCGGCAGAATCCATGACCAGGCGCAAGTCGAGTTCCGGGTGAGTCGCTACCGGGACCCGATGCGGGGAGATGCACCGGCTGTCGAGACCATTAGCGTCCCGGGGGCATCGTTGCGCAAGGCAGGACTTGGCAAGGATGTAACGGACAAGTTCCTTGCGGGGCTGCCGGGTATCCAGAAGGAGGGCTGCGACGGCCTGATAACCTCGGCCGAGTTCATTCTCCATCGCATGCCGGAACATATTCGCACCATCTGCCTGGAATTCTACGGCAGTGATATGCATACCTCGGTTCCATCCATCGTGGAGACCAAGGGCTACCTGGATGCACGCCCGGACGTCCTGCTGGCGGGCATGGAGCACCTCGACGAGCGCTATGTGCGCGCGGTCAGGTACAGCAGCAAGGCGGCGCGCCGCGAACTGCCGAAAATGGTGCTGCTGGTCGATGTTGCCGGCGAGGATGAAACGGCTGTAGCCGATGCCGCCTCTGTTGTTGTGCGTATGGCGAACCGTCGCGGGGCGGAAGGCTTCGTGGCCGTCAGCCCCGAGGCGCGCCGGCAGTTCTGGGCTGACCGCGCCCGCACCGCGGCGATCGCTGCCCATACCAATGCCTTCAAGGTCAACGAGGATGTCGTTATTCCGCTGGATCGTCTCGATGAATACAGCGCCGGGATAGAGCGTATCAATATCGAGTACTCGACCCGTAACAAGCTGGCTATTGTCGAAGCGGTTCTGGACTTTTTATCCGGCGACCTGGTGCCACTGCACCGCGACAGCGAGTTTGCAGACAGCGAGGAGAACCGGGCAATCGTGCGGGCAAAGCAGGATGCCGCCCGGGATTTGCTGCAGACGCGTCACGCCAACTGGTCGGCCCTGCTGGCGGACCTGGATGCGCCGGCAGCAGGGCGTCTGGCCTTGCTGGATGCGACGGTGCAGGAGCAGCTGAGGCCGGGAGACCGCATCCTGGACCTGCTGCTGCGGCGCGAATTGCGTATTTCCTATCGCCGGGAGGTGGAGCAGCCCCTGAAAGAAATTTTCAGTGGTCACGAGTGGAGCGGACTGCTGGAGAAGCTTGCGGATATTCATACCCGGGTGCGCACCAGCCGCCTGTTCGTTGCCACCCACATGCATGCCGGGGACGGCAACGTGCACACCAATATCCCGGTGAATTCCTCTGACTACGCCATGCTGCAGGAGACCGACCGGATCGTCGACCGGGTCATGCGGCTGGCCACCTCGCTGGGCGGGGTGATTTCCGGCGAACACGGCATCGGTCTGACCAAGTTTCAGTATCTCGCAGCGGAGACGGTTGCCGCCTTTGCCGACTACAAGCGCAGGATAGACCCGGACGGTGTATTCAACCGTGGCAAGCTGCTGCCGGGTTCCGGGCTGGGCAATGCCTATACCCCCTCGCTGCGCCTGGTGCAGCAGGAGGCACTGCTGCTGGAAGCCAGCGAACTCGGTGCACTGAACGACGATATTCGCAATTGCCTGCGCTGCGGCAAGTGCAAGCCGGTGTGCACTACGCATATTCCGCGCGCCAACCTGCTGTACTCGCCGCGCAACAAGATACTTGCAAGCGGCCTGATCATCGAGGCCTTCCTCTACGAGGAGCAGACGCGGCGCGGCGTTTCACTGCGGCATTTCAAGGAACTGAACAATGTGGCGGACCATTGCACGGTATGCCACAAATGCCTCAATCCCTGTCCGGTGAATATCGATTTCGGCGACGTTACCATGCGCATGCGCAAGCTGCTGCGGGACGGCGGACACCGTAGCTACAGCCCCGCTACCTGGGCGGCAATGACCTTCCTGAATATTACCGACCCGGCGAGCATCAAGCTGATGCGCAAGTTGATGATCGACTGGGGCTACAAGGGGCAGCGGCTGGCGGTGCGCCTGTCACGACGCCTGCTGCGCGGCAGGCGCGACAGCCTGCCCGAGGCAACGAATACCCCCATGAGCATCCGTTCCCAGGTGGTCCATTTCGTGCAAAAACCGTTGCCGTCGCGGGTGCCGCGCCAGACGTTGCGCGCGGTGCTGGGGCTTGAGGACAGCCGCATGGTCCCGATTCTGCGCGATCCGGAGAAGCTGACGGATGACGCTGACGCCGTGTTCTACTTTCCGGGCTGTGGATCGGAACGCCTGTTCAGCCAGATCGGGATGGCGACGCTGGCAATGCTGTATGAGTCGGGCGCCCGGACGGTACTGCCGCCAGGATACCTATGCTGCGGGTATCCGCAGAAATCAGGTGGTGATGCCGCTCGCGGCAAACAGATAACCACTGACAACCGGGTGCTGTTTCACCGGGTTGCCAATACCCTCAATTACCTCGATATCCAGACGGTGATCGTCTCCTGCGGGACCTGCATGGACCAGTTGCTGGAATACCAGTTCGAACGCATCTTTCCGGGATGCCGCCTGCTGGATATACACGAGTACCTGCTGGAGAAGGGCGTGCATGCCGGAGCGAACGACGGCGTACAGTACCTTTACCACGATCCCTGCCATACCCCGATGAAGACCTATAATCCGCTTCAGGTCGCTGCGGCCCTGCTGGGCCAGCCGGTCTCTTTGTCGGAGCGCTGTTGCGGCGAAGCCGGTACCTTTGCGGTATCACGCCCGGATATCGCCACCCAGGTAAGGTTTCGCAAACAGGAGGAACTGGCCGCGGGTATCGAGGCGCTGACCGGCGAGAGGCGGGCCAGAGAAGGGAATGTCAAGCTGCTGACCGCGTGTCCGGCGTGCCAGCAAGGTCTGGCCCGATATGGTCCGGATACCGGCCTGGAAACTGACTACATCGTGGTGGAAATGGCCAGCCGGATGCTGGGCAAGGACTGGGAAGAACGGTTTCTGAGTCGCGTAAACAGGGGCGCGATAGAACGGGTGCTGTTGTAGGCTGGCTGGCCTGGCAGGCGAACCCTGTTGCTGGCCGCCAGGTATTCACAAAGGACAACGGCGACCCGAGGGTCGCCGTTGTTGCTCTGCTGGACAGGCGCCGGGATACCCGGCAGCCCTTCAGTTGCCGGTTTTGGCCAGCGTCGTCGCTTTGCCGCGTGCCGGGGGCACACTGCCGGCGATGTAGTACTGGCCGAGGCTGCCGTAGTCGGGATAGGCGCTGGCGGTATTTCCGACACCCGTGACTTCCAGCTTGTAGCGCCCGGGTGCAACCTGTTTCTTCAGCCGTGAGCTGGTGTCGTCACTCGGATCACTTTCGGCGATCTTTTTCCCTTTGGAGTCAAACAATGCGACATGGACGTCCAGATTGGCACCGCGATTCGGGTCCTGCTGGTATGCCTGCCATGCCGGGGTCACCGTGATGTCCACCATGCCCTTGCCGGCATTGAAGACGAAGACGTCGATGTCGTCCTGATCCTCGATCAGCCCCTTGTTTACAGAATCATGGTTGTCCGGATCGATGCCGGGGTTCACAGCCGTGATGTTGCCCTTGGCGTCGGTGACAAGGGGGGTTCCCGAATCGAAGCGACTGTCATCGTGATCATCTCGTCGCAGGCCCAGGGCGCCGACAAGTATGCCGATGTCGTCCTGCTTGTTCACCGCTCCCAGGTAGTCCCCCTTGCTCCACTGGGTAACCTGGTTCGAGTGGTTGACCCCCATGATTGGTGCCCAGGACACATTACCCTTGCCGGTGCCCACACTCGTGTCATGGCTGAGTCCCATGATATGGCCGATGCTATGCGATGATGCCTCGGCGATGGAGCCGGTTGACCCCAGGTTGTTCTGGTAAATGAGGGCGGGAGAGTAATATGCAGATTGTGCGAAACCGAAGCAGTTCATGTAGGCTACGCTGGCGGCCGCGGCTGACGGAAGCGGCTGCCTGCCGCGTGGTTCGCTGTCAGTAACCAGGATCCAGACCACATTTCCTCCATACTTGTCGGGATCTTCGGTGGTGACATCGACATCGAAGGGTGCAAAGTCCTCAGCAATCCGCTCCCATATTTCTGCCATGCTGCTGACCTCGGAATCGCTGAAGGATCGGGGTTTCCCGTCGGTGTCGTAGGGTTTTGCCTCCCATGAGGGAATGCCAGCCGTCTTGTTCCAGGCCTTGCCGCTGATTCTGGCACCGTCGAAATCCACGAAGATGGTATTGGCGGCACCCGGAAGACTATGCAGCTTGAACACGTTTCTGGAAGTTATCCCCTGCTGACCGGATGCGGCAGCGCTATCCTGCCCGGCTGTCTTTTCTGTCATGAAGGTGTCGGCATAGTAGATGCTGCCCTGCGGGTCGACCTTCATGTAGGGCAGGTCCTGCGCCGAAAACTCGACACTCTGCAGCCATTGCAGGGCACGTCCCTGCATTGCTGCCGGCAGGGACTCTATCGATTTCCGCAATTCTCCGGTCGGTAGTTCAGTGCTGCTCTTTGGTGCGCCTGTTCCGAAAAACTGGCTTCCGGCAACTGCAGTCCGGGATAGTGAGCCAGCAGAAAGTCCTAATAAAACAATGAGTAATGAATTTCTTGCCAGTAAGGATTTTGTCTGCTTCATGATTTCACCTTTTTGTAGATTCCCGTGGGTACCCTGGTATTGCAGGTGTGTACCGATCCCAGCCGCAGGTCCGGGCCCCGTTCCTGCTATCTGGCGTTTGAACGTGTCCGTTTTTGTCGACAGTACCCTGGAGTCTATAGAGTGCCTATATGATGAACTGTGACGGGTTTCAAAGGAATAGGGCATTTCCAGGAAACTACCCCTGGTGCGGGCTGCCGACAGGAATTTATTGCTGCGCCAGCTGCAGGAATATGCTGGCGCAGCGCCCGTCTCCCATGGGAAAACCACCGCTTGACAGGACGTTTTCGGGATCGTAATTAAGATTCGGTTCAGGTTGATAGCGTGAATTTCTGCGCCCGTTTGCATGTGATCCGGGCTCATAAATATTGATGTCAGTCTCACGCAGGATGAAGCCGGGTTGCTATACTTCTCTCAGGGTCCCGCTGCAGCAGGTGGTGTGGGATTCCCCTCAAATCAAGGAGATTAGAATGAACAAGTCAATGCTTACCGGTCTCGTGGTCGGTGCTGTGGTGGCAACCGCGGGTGGTGTCATTGCCGGTTTGAATATGCTCGGTGACGATAAACCCGCTTATGCCGAGGTACTCAATGTGGTTGAGGCCACGGAGACCGTGAAGACGCCCCGGGAAGTTTGTGAGGATGTGCCGGTGACCCGACAGGCGCCGGTAAAAGACGAAAACAAGATACTGGGTACTGTGACCGGTGCGCTGCTCGGCGGGGTGCTGGGTAATCAGGTTGGTGGTGGCACCGGCAAGAAGCTCGCCACCGTGGCCGGTGCCGCGGCCGGTGGCTATGCCGGTAACAAGGTGCAGGGAAGCATGCAGGAAAAGGACACCTACACGACCACCGAGCGCCGCTGTCATACCGTGACTGATAGCAACCAGCGGGTGATTGGCTACGACGTGACCTATCGTCTTGGAGATAAGGAAGCAACCGTGCGCATGGATCAGCGGCCAGGCGACCGCATCCCGGTAGAGAACGGCGAGCTGGTGCTGGGAAACTAGACCAGGCCTTCTGCGGGACCAGGTGACTGAAGAAACGGCGGCGCTGGCGTCGCCGTTTCTTTGGTTCGGTTTTTATCGTTATCCTGTTGTTGCCTCAACGTTAACTCCATCGTTGCAAAGATGATCCTGCACCCGGGCAATTCCGGATGTCTCGGCCAGTCCAGCAAGACTCGATAATCATTGCACTACCAGCAACAGGCAGTCGAGGCTGTCTAGGCATTGCCTGAGTATGGGTATGCAGGAGTTCATATCCCGTTGAAGTATCAGCGCTGCACTGCCGGTGCCTGCCAGGGCTTCCAGCAGGGACGGCAGGGTGGCATCAGGCATCTGGATGAACTGTGGGTCTCCAGCCTGCGTATCCAGTCGCAGGGCAAGTTCCTGCCGCAGAACCGCGGTGTCCATTCCCTGTGCAACGGGCAGCATTGTTGAGACTGGCCTGTTGCCAGGCATTCAGGGTAACTGCGATGTGCCTGATGGCAGGTTCTCTGCGCGAGTCGATCACTGCCGATCCTCCGGGTCGCCGGCATGGCCGTTATTCTGCTCCCTGCCGAGCTGAAGCAGCCGGGTGGAGAGGTGCACCAGACTGTCCTCGACCAGCCTGTTGATGATGACCTCGGAAAACCGACCCTGTGTGTCCCGGCAGCCGGCGGTCATGCCGGTCAGCAACTCGATGCCTTCGTCAACGTGGCTGACCGGGTAGACCGCAAATGTACCGGCCTCGACGGCCGCCACAACATCGTGGCGCAGCATCAGGTGTTTTACATTTGAGGCCGGTATCAGTGCGCCCTGTGCACCGGTCAGGCCGCGGTGGCTGCAGACATCGTAGAAGCCATCGTTCTTCTCGTTGACACCTCCAATGGCCTGGATCTCGTCGTGCTGGTTGACGGAAACGGTTACCGCCAGGGACTGGCTCAGCGGCACGCCGGCCAGCGCAGACAGCAGTGTGTAGAGTTCCGCGGATGTGGCACTGTCGCCCTCCACGCCAGCACAGGACTGCTCGAACACCAGGCTGGCGGACAGTGACAGTGGGTAGTCGAGTGCAAAGCGTGCGCCGGGATAATGGGGAAGGATGAGCACTCCCCTGGAATGAATCGGCCCGCCCATCTCGACCTCGCGCTCGCTATCGACAACGCGGCCCTTGCAGGTTTTATCCGCCACTACCGCCGCAGGAAATTTGTGGGTTTTAACCCCGTTGCGGCTGCGGCTGCGTTTACAGGATTGTGAATCAGACAACCTGGAGAGGCGCCATGAGTAACAACTGCATGCAATCGATTATTGCCGCGGTCCTCACCTTGCTGGTCATGGCAGCCTGTAATGTGGAAGTGCCTGCGGAGCGGGCACAGCCGGAGATCACCGGCCGGCAGCTAACAATCGGGCGAGTCGAGCCCGACGCGGCCGGCACCGGCTTGCACGAGGAGGGCCCGGGTGCCGGGCAAGTCATCATCCCCGCTGCCACTGACGAGGCAGCCCCGGCAAAGGCAAGACTGGATTATCTTGCACTCTCGCCGGCAATCGCAGTGCGGGATATGCGCGCGCCGTCCGCAGCGTTGAACCGGGAGAACTACGCGCACTTCAGCGACAGCCCCCTGCAGCGCGTCGCCGAAGCCCCGTTTTCAACCTTCAGCATCGATGTCGATACCGCCGCCTACAGCAACCTGCGGCGGATGTTGAACGCCGGCAGCAGGCCGGCCCGGGATGCCGTTCGCACCGAGGAACTGATCAACTATTTCAGCTACGATTACCCCCGCCCGCGAGACCGGGCAGTGCCGTTTACCATTACCACCGAGGTCGGACCGACGCCGTGGAACGCCGCCACCCGGCTGCTGCAAATCGGGATTCAGGGCTACGAGGTGCCGGCCGCGGACCTGCCGGCGGCCAACCTGGTGTTTCTCGTCGATGTCTCGGGCTCCATGCAGGCGGCCAACAAGCTGGAACTGCTGAAGTCGTCCCTGAAGCTGCTGCTGCGCCGCCTGGATGCGCAGGACAGGATTTCCATCGTGGTATATGCCGGCGCCTCGGGTGTCGTGCTGGAGCCGACACCGGGTGACGAGTCGGCGAAGATTATCGCGGCACTCGATGGCCTCACCGCCGGCGGTTCGACCAATGGCGGCGCCGGGATTCGCCTTGCCTACACACTGGCGCAGCAGGCCTATATAGATGGCGGCATCAACCGCGTGCTGCTGGCGACCGACGGGGATTTCAACGTCGGGACCGTCGACTTCGAGATGCTGAAGCAGCTGGTGGCGGAGCGGCGCAGCAGTGGCATCGGGTTGACCACCCTGGGGTTCGGCAGCGGCAACTACAATGACCACCTGATGGAGCAGCTGGCTGATGCCGGCAATGGCAACTATGCCTATATCGACACCCTCAGCGAGGCGCGCAAGGCACTGGTTGACAGCGTGTCGTCGACCCTGTTGACCATCGCGAAGGATGTGAAGATCCAGGTGGAATTCAACCCGGCCACGGTCGCGGAGTATCGCCTCATCGGCTACGAGAACCGGGTGCTGGAGCGCAAGGACTTCGCCAACGACAAGGTGGATGCCGGGGAGATCGGCGCCGGCCACTCGGTAACAGCCATTTATGAAATCGCACTGCAGGGCAGCGCCGGGATTCGCCGGGATGACAGCCGCTACCAGCCTGCTGAAAAGCCGGCTGCAGTCAAGGATAACGAACTGGCGCTGGTGCGGGTGCGTTACAAGGAGCCGGGCGGGGACCGCAGTGAATTGCTCGAGGAGCCGGTGCTGCAGTCCGCGATGCATGCCGGGCTGCAGCAGACATCGGAGCGTTACCGCTTTGCCGCCGTGGTTGCGGCCTTTGGCCAGTTGTTGCGGGATGGCCGCTATACCGGTGACTTCGACTATGCCGGTGTGCTGGCACTGGCGCGTGACGCGCGTGGCGCTGACCCGTTCGGTTATCGGGGTGAGTTCCTGCAGCTTGCCGGCCTGGCGGCGAGCCTGTAGCGTGCCGCCACTGAGTCGGTCTGTGACATACTGTCGTCGGTCAGAGGGCAAGCGGATGGGAGCGTTTGAAGTGACGCAGGACAGCGATGAGGATTGCATGCTGCGCTATGCTGGCGGGGAACTGGCGGCCTTCCAGACATTGTATGAACGTCACCGCGGCGGCCTCTACCGCTACTTCCTGCGGCAGTCGCCGCGTGATGTCGCCGAGGAATTGTTCCAGGATGTCTGGACGCGCGTGATCCAGGCGCGTCGCCGCTATCGCCCCGAGGCGACGTTCCGAACCTGGCTGTATACCCTGGCGCACAACCGCCTGATCGATTACTGGCGGCGCCAGGGCCGTGACCCGCTGGGCTTTCCCGGGTATGCCGGGGAAGTCGCGGATGATGCCGGGGATCGCCTTGCCGGTAATCCCCGGCGCCTGGCCGATCTGCGTGATTGCCTGGAACAGTTGCTGCGGCTGGTGGAGGCACTGCCGGTGCTGCAGCGCGAGGCCTTCCTGCTGCGGCATGATGGCGGCATGACGCTGGCGGAAATTGCCGCAGCTCTGGATACGGGAGCCGAGACGGCCAAGAGCCGCCTGCGCTATGCCATGGAACGGCTGCGCGCGGGACTGCCCGAGGAGTGCCTGGAGGGTCAAGAGCATGGTTGACGATAACGACGCACGCCTGTCCGGTCTCTACCGGCAATCCTCGCGGGAAGAGCCACCGGCCCGCCTGGACCGGGCTGTCATGGAACTTGCCGGCAAATCGGTAAGGCGGCGCACCCTGGCTCCGTTCGGGAACCACTGGGTCGCTGCCGGCGCACTGGCGGGAATCTGCCTGGTGAGCGTCCTGCTGGTTGTGCTGCTGCCTAAGCAGGCCGGGGTACCGGACCTGCCGCAATCACTCCGGGATGCGGATGCGCCGCAAGCGGAACAATCAGCGAAAATGCGCTACCCGGCGCCAGACGAAGATGAAATTGCCGACCGGATGCAAGGTAACGCCGGTGGCGGTCTTGAGCAGCGCGATACCGGCCGGCAGCACTTCGACTTCTACTCGGTCATGCCGGAGGCGGAGCGGGAAGTTACTGCCGGAGAACGCGTCCAGCCATCCACTGCCGTCCCTGCGCCGGAGCGGGCCGTCCCGGCTGCCGGTTATTTTCTGGAAATCGGTGGATTCGGCGATCTTGTGCAGGCAGAGGCCATGCAGGACAAGCTGGCGTTCATGCGTCTGGATGCCCGCATCCAGAAAGGCGACGGTACGCAGACCGGCTACCTGATCCGTGTCGGACCCTACACTGACCTGAACGAGCTGGACAGGGTGCAGGCGCTGCTCGACAAGCGTGGCATCAAGACCACCCGGGAGCGGGTGCCGTAGCGGTTACAGGCCAGTCTCACCGGGAATACCCGTCTCGGGAGGCCGGTGCTGACGGCATACTGTGCTGGTGGTTTTTCAATCTGAAACTAACGGTTGTTGAAAAGTCGAGGCTGGCGTCAGTATTTCACTATAGCCACGGAATCCACGGAAAAGTTTCAAACGGCAATTATTTCTTTCCGTGTTTTTCCGTGGATTCCGTGGCCATAATATCGCCTTCATAAAGTTGCAACAGTACCAGTCTTGCCAGACTGAATCATGATGCTGCCGGGGAGTGGACTCGCTGATGCCGACGGATGTGCGTACCAGGAACGTGGAGCCCCTGGGCTACGAGCGGCTCAAGGACGCCGAGCTCAACAAGGGGACCGCGTTTACGGAAGAAGAACGCGACCGCTACCGGCTGCGTGGCCTGCTGCCGGCCCGGATCTCCACCCTGCGGGAACAGGAGGCGCGCGCCCTCAACAACCTGCGGCGCAAGACTTCCGACATCGAGCGCTACGTCTTCCTGCTGGCACTGCAGGGCCGCAATGAGCGGCTGTTCTACCGCGTGATCATCAACCATATCGAGGCGCTGCTGCCGCTGATCTATACCCCGACCGTGGGTCAGGCCTGCCAGGAGTATGCCCACATCTTCAGGCAGCCGCGCGGTTTCTACGTCACACCGGGCGACCGCGGGCGGATCCGGCAGATTCTTCGCAACTGGCCGGAGGAGGACGTGCGCCTGATCGTCATCACCGACGGCGAGCGCATCCTGGGGCTTGGCGATCTCGGCGCCAACGGCATGGGTATTTCCATCGGCAAGCTGTCGCTGTACACGGCCTGTGCCGGCATCCATCCGCACCAGTGCATGCCGGTGATGCTGGATGTCGGCACCAACAACGAGATGCTGCGAACAGATTCACTCTATCTCGGTGTCAACCGCCCGCGCCTCAGCGGCACGGCCTACCATGAACTCGTCGACGAATTCGTCATGGCCGTGCAGGAGGCCTTCCCGCGGGCGCTGATCCAGTTCGAGGATTTCCTCTCCCCCAACGCCTATGCGCTGCTGAACCGCTATCGCGACCGGGTGCTGTGCTTCAACGACGACATCCAGGGGACGGCGGCCGTGGCGCTTGCCGGTGTGCTGGCAGCGGGGCGCATTACCGGGATCGAATTTTCCGACCTGCGCATTCTGTTCCTGGGTGCGGGTTCTGCCGCGACCGGTATCGCGGACCTTGTCAGGACCGCCCTGGTCAATGCGGGGTTGAGCGAACAGGCGGCGCGTGAGCGGCTCTGGTTCGTGGACGAGGCAGGCCTGCTGGTGCACGAACGCGCAGGACTTGCGCCGCACAATCTGCCCTATGCGCATGCCGTACCGGGCGCCACCTTCACGGAGGCGATCCTGCGGTTCAGGCCGCAGGTGCTGATCGGGGCAACCGGTGCGCCCGGTACCTTCACTGAAGAAACGGTGCGCCTGATGGCGGAGATCAACCCGCGGCCGGTCATCTTCGCGCTGTCCAATCCCACCTCGCGAGCCGAGTGCACCGCGGAACAGGCAATCTTCTGGAGCGAAGGCCGCGCCGTGTTCGCCAGCGGCAGCCCGTTTGCCGCGTTTTCGATTCAGGGCAGGGAGCACCGCCCGGGCCAGGGGAACAACGCATACGTGTTCCCCGGCATCGGACTGGGCGCCATCGCCTGCGGGATGCGAACCATCAGTGACGGGATTTTCCTGACGGCCGCGCATACACTTGCCGGCATGGTGGGCCCGGAGGATCTGGCGGCCGGCTCGGTTTATCCGCCGCTGACGGATATCCGCAAGGTCTCGCTGGCGATTGCGGTCGCGGTCGCTGAGCAGGCCTGGGCGCAGGGACTGGCGCGGGAAGCACGCCCCGACGACCTCGAAGCCATGATTGCCGGCATGATGTACGACCCGGTCTACTGAACAGCCTCCATGGAGTCCGACTCGTGAATGACCTGCAGCTGCATCACATCGGTATCGATGCCATTCCCGCCGCGCTGAAGAAGGCCCGGCAGTACCGCTCCTTGCTGGAGCCGGAGCAGGCGGAGAGTATCTGCCTGGATATCCTTGAGGTGCAGCCGGACAATCACGAGGCCCGCATCCTGCTGATCCTGGTGCTGACGGACCAGTTTTCCCACAGCGGCAAGCCCCTGAACGTCAAGCATGTGCTGGAACTCATTGGCGACCTGCCCGACGAATACGAGCGCCTGTACTACACGGGGCTGGTCAGTGAACGCCGCGCACGGGCGCTGCTGCACGAAAGTATGTCGCGTTCCTTCAGCTACGGCTATTTCCGCGAGGCCCTGCGCTGGTACGAACAGGCGGAAAAAATCCGTCCCGCGCACAACGACGATGCCATCCTGCGCTGGAATGCCTGCCTGCGCACGCTGCGCCGGGAACGCCTGCAGCCGCGGCCCGACCGGGACGAGGCGCAAACGGAAATGGAAAGCTGACCGATGCCGCCCGAGCTCACCACGACCGTCACAGCGCCGTTGTCCGGCTGGCACTACTCCGTCATCCGCAAGGCGGCCATGGCAATCAGTGGCGTGGTGCTGGTGGCCTTTCTGTTCGGACACTGGCACGGCAACCTGGTGCTGCTCGAGGGCGAGGCGGCTTTCAATGCCTACCTGGTCTGGCTGGGCGAGCATCCCGTGCTGCATTACGGCATCTGGCTGGTGCTGATCGTAGCCTTCTCCGTGCACCTCGCGGCAGGACCCCGGCACTGGCTGCAGAACCGCCGGGCACGGCCGGTGCGCTATCGCCGGCAACGCTACCAGGCCGCCACCCGCGCCTCGCGCAGCATGATGCTGAGCGGCGGTGTACTGCTGCTGTTCCTGGGGGTGCATGTGCTGCAGGTCCGCGGCTGGCCGCCCTTCGACGCCGGCGGCGTGTACCGCAACATGCAGGCCGGGTTTGCCAGCGCGGCCATCGTGGCCATTTACCTGTTGGGACAGCTGGCGCTGGGGCTGCACCTCTATCACGGCCTGTGGAGCCAGTTCCAGACGCTGGGCCTGAGCCATCCTCGCTACGATCGCTGGCGCCGGCCGTTCGCCGTCGGCGTCGGGCTGGCCATTGCAGTGCTCAATATCGCCCTGGTCCTGATGAATGTGCCCGCGGTGCGCGGCCTGTGGGAGAGCGCCACTTAATGGATGAACTGCACGCGAACGAACCCACCGGCCCGCTGGAGAATCGCTGGACGCGGCAGCGTTTCGACATGGGCCTGGTGAACCCGGCCAACCGGAAAAAATACCGGATCATCGTGGTCGGCGCCGGGTTGGCGGGCGCCGCGGCCG
This sequence comes from uncultured Gammaproteobacteria bacterium, assembly GCA_963824045.1. Lineage (GTDB taxonomy): Bacteria > Pseudomonadota > Gammaproteobacteria > UBA9214 > UBA9214 > UBA9214. Next base: position 53,158 of record CAWGNW010000016.1, read on the forward strand.
CAGCCTCGCTGGGCGAGCTGGGCTACCGGGTCAGAGCCTTCTGCTTCCAGGACAGCCCGCGGCGCGCGCACAGCATCGCCGCGCAGGGCGGTATCAACGCGGCCAAGAACTACCAGAACGATGGCGACAGCGTCTGGCGGCTGTTCTACGACACCCTCAAGGGCGGCGACTTTCGTTCCCGCGAATCGAATGTCTACCGGCTTGCGGAAATCAGCGCCAATATCATCGACCAGGCTGTTGCGCAGGGGGTGCCGTTCGCGCGCGAGTACGGCGGGCAGCTGGCCAACCGCTCCTTCGGCGGGGCTCAGGTCTCGCGCACCTTCTACGCGCGCGGCCAGACCGGGCAGCAACTGCTGCTGGGCGCCTGTCAGGCGCTGTACCGGCAGATCGCCGCGGGTACGGTGGAGATGCATCCGCGTACCGAGATGCTGGAACTGATCGTGAGCGAGGGACGAGCACGCGGGATCGTGACGCGTAATCTGGTCGACGGGCGGATCGAGGCGCATACCGCCGATTGCGTGGTGCTGTGCACCGGTGGCTACGGCAACGCCTACTACCTGTCCACCAATGCCACGGGCTGCAACACATCGGCCATCTGGCGCGCCCATCGCCATGGCGCGCTGTTCGCCAACCCCTGCTTCACCCAGATTCACCCCACCTGCATCCCGCAGAGCGGCCACTACCAGTCCAAGCTTACCCTGATGAGCGAATCACTGCGCAACGACGGGCGTGTCTGGGCGCCGCTGCATGCAGCCGACGTGCAGCGGAGTCCGGCCGAACTGCCGGAGGAACGGCGCGATTATTTTCTGGAACGGCGCTACCCCGCATTCGGCAACCTGGTGCCGCGCGATATCGCCTCGCGCGCCGCCAAGGAGGTCTGCGACGCGGGCCGCGGCGTGGGACCGGAGGTCAACGGCCGGCGCCTCGGGGTCTACCTGGACTTTTCCGGGGCCATCACGGAGCTGGGCGAGCCCGTTATCCGGGAGCGCTACGGCAACCTGTTCGAGATGTACCTGCGCATCACCGGCGAGGACCCGTGGCGCACTCCGATGCGCATCTACCCGGCGAGCCACTACACCATGGGCGGGCTGTGGGTCGATTACAACCTGATGACCACGATTGATGGCCTGTTCGCAGCCGGCGAATGCAATTTCTCGGACCACGGCGCCAACCGCCTCGGCGCCAGCGCGCTGATGCAGGGTCTGGCGGACGGCTATTTCATCCTGCCCTGCAGCATCGGCAATTACCTCGCTCGCCATGATCCCTGCCAGCTCGCCTCCGGCCACGCAGCGGTACGCGGGGCGGTCGCCGGGGTGCAGGCCCGCATTGAGCGCCTGCTGAATGCGCCAGAGGCACAGCACCCGCCGGAGATGTTCCACCGCCGTCTCGGCCAGCTGCTGTGGGATCACTGCGGCATGGCGCGCGACCCGGCGGGTCTGCAGCAGGCCCTGCGGGAGCTGCCGCGACTGCGGGAATCGTTCTGGCGCGAGGTGAAGGTCAGCGGCAGCGGCGCGGAATTCAACCAGGTGCTGGAACGGGCCGGGCGCATTGCCGATTTCCTGGAACTGGGCGAACTGATGTGCCTGGATGCGCTGGCCCGCAACGAATCCTGCGGCAGTCACGCGCGCATCGACCACCTGACGGCGGACGGCGAGGTGCAGCGCGACGATGCTGACTACAGCTACGTGGCCGCCTGGGAATTCAGCGGCGACCCGGGTGCCCCGAAGCTGCACAGGGAGCAGCTGCATTTCGAGTTCGTGCGCCCCTCCGTCAGGAGCTACAAATGAGGCTGCGGCTGCATATCTGGAAGCAGGCGGACAGCACTTCCCCGGGCCGCTTCGAAACCTTCGATCCCGGTGATGTCACGCCGGACATGTCATTCCTGGAGATGCTCGATGAACTCAACGAGGAACTGATCGCCGCGGGGCAGGACCCGGTCGCGTTTGACCACGACTGCCGCGAGGGCATCTGCGGTGCGTGCGGCCTGGTGATCAACGGTGTGCCACACGGCCCGCTGCAGGCGACCACCACCTGCCAGTTGTACCTGCGGGAATTTGCCGACGGCGACGAAATCACGGTGGAGCCGTGGCGGGCGGGGGCCTTTCCCGTTATCCGCGATCTGGTGGTGGATCGCAGTGCGCTGGATCGCATCCTGCAGGCCGGCGGCTATATCTCGGTGCGCACCGGCTCGGCACCGGACGGCAATACCCTGCCGGTACCCAAGGAAGACAGCGAGCGGGCGTTCGCCGCCGCCACCTGTATCGGCTGCGGCGCCTGCGCGGCGGCCTGTCCGAATGCCTCCGCCAGCCTGTTCGTCGCGGCCAAGATCGCTCACCTGGGCCTGTTGCCGCAGGGCCAGCCCGAGCGCGCTGCACGCGCGCGGACCATGCTGGCGCAAATGGACGCGGAAGGCTTCGGTTTCTGCAGCAACCACCGCGAATGTGAGGTCATCTGTCCCAAGGAAATCCGCATCGACCTCATTGCCCGCATGAACCGCGACCTGTACCGTTCCCTGCTACGGCGTTCTTGAGGAAAACCGGCATGACAGAAGACTACCGCATAGAGAAAGACAGCATGGGTGAAGTGCAGGTGCCCTTTGATGCCCTGTATGGCGCCCAGACGCAGCGGGCTATCGGCAACTTCGGCATCAGCGAGCTGCGCATGCCGGCTGCCTTTATTCGCGCACTGGGGCGGATCAAGTCGGCCTGCGCAGCGGTCAATGCCGACCTCGGCCTGCTGGACGGCGGGATCGCTGCAGCCATTGTGCAGGTGGCGGATGAAATCGCAGCCGGCAGGCATGCCGACCAGTTTCCGGTGGATGTTTTCCAGACCGGTTCCGGCACCAGTACCAACATGAACGCCAACGAGGTCATTGCGCGGCTGGCTTCCCAGCGCTCGGGCCTGGTGGTGCATCCCAATGATCATGTGAACTGCGGCCAGAGTTCCAACGATGTGATACCGACGGCGCTGCATGTCAGTGCCTGTGTGCAGTGTCATGCCGTCCTGCTGCCGGCACTGAATGCCCTGCAGTCCGGGATCCTGCAGCGGGCAGGGGAACTGTCCGGTGTCGTGAAAACCGGGCGCACCCACCTGATGGATGCCATGCCGCTGCGTCTCGACCAGGAACTCGGGGCGTGGGCGACCCAGGTGCGCAAGGGCGGGGAACGCATCGGCGCCGCGCTGGGACACCTGCAGCAGCTGGCGCTGGGCGGCACGGCGGTCGGCACCGGCGTCAATACCCATCCGGAATTCGGCAGCCGGGTCGCCGCGCGGCTGGCCGCCGTGACGGGCATCGGCTTTGTTGCCAATCCGGATACCTTCGAGGCCCTTGCCGGCCAGGACGCCGCCGTGTCGATGAGCGGCGCGCTGAAGACCCTGGCCGTCAGCTTGCTCAAGATCAGCAACGACCTGCGCTGGATGAACTCCGGGCCGCTTGCGGGTCATGGCGAGATTGCCCTGCCGGCATTGCAGCCGGGGAGCAGCATCATGCCGGGCAAGGTGAACCCCGTGATACCCGAGGCGGTGGCCATGGCCTGCGCCCAGGTGATCGGCAATGACACAACCATCACCGTGGCCGGCCAGTCCGGCAATTTCCAGCTCAACGTCATGTTGCCGGTCGTCGCCTATAATCTACTGCAAAGCATTGCATTGCTGGCCGCGTCCGCTACGGCGCTGGCGGACAAGGCGATCGCCGGGTTTACGGTGAACCGCGGAAACATGGAGGAGCCCCTGCGCCGCAACCCGATCCTGGTCACCGCCCTGAACCGGATCATCGGCTATGAACAGGGGGCGGCGATTGCCAAACGGGCCTATGCGGAAGGACGCCCCGTGATCGATGTCGCCGTGGAGATGACGGAACTCGGGCGCGCGGAACTCGAGGCCCTGCTGGACCCGCTGAAGCTGACCGGCGGGGATGTCTGAACTGAGGACGGTACCCGGCCAGGTGAGCGGGGTCGGAATTGTGATGCGCAATCACCGCTTTGCAAGCCGGCCAGACGACGGAGGTGTCGCTGATGACAGTCATGCCGTCCAGTAGAAAGCTACGGCAGTTACCGGCTCTGTTGCCTGTGGCCTTGTGCCTTACCATGAACATGGCACCGGTGAACAGTCACGACGGCGATATCAATCTCGACGGGACGGTCAACACTGCCGACCTGCTGCGGGGGTTGCAGGGCCTGCAGGGCAGTCCTGCGCTGTTGCCGGATGAGAAATGCCGCGCCGATGTCGCGCCGCTGCTTTCCGGGGTGCCGGCGCCGGACGGCCTCTTCAATGCGGGTGACGTGGCCGTGCTGCTGCGCATGCTCCTCAATGACATCCGCTTCGGCATACCTGCCAACCAGTTCAACATCGGCGATTCCATCGGCGAAGGCGAAGCCGCCGATAATACGATTGGCGAGGCGCACCATGAGACCGTGTGGTCGACCGGCTACAACGGGGGTGACAGCGTCAACAGCTTCAATGAACGCTTCAACAACATCCCGCCGGACGTCTACTACGAGAACAACGCCAGTCGCGATGCGCTGTTCAACCATGCCGTCAGCGGTGCGGTGATGGCCGACTTCGCGGGCCAGGCACAGGGGGTCATCAGCGCGGCCGCGCTGACGCCCTCGGGCCAAGCGGGCATGGTCACCGTGTTCCTGGGCAGCAACGACGTCTGCGCCCCCAGCCTGGGTGAAATGACCGACCCGGGTGTGTTCGAGGCACAGTTTCGCGCCGGGCTGGACGAACTGGCCGGCAGTGACCTTACCCGCACGGCACAGATCCATGTCTCGGGCCTGCCGGCGATCTACTGGCTGTGGAACGCCAAACGTAACAATTTTCTGTGCAGGTGGTTCATCTGGCCGCAAGTGCCCTGCGAGAACCTGCTGGATGGAGCAGGCGATGACTGCGTCAGCGACACCTCACGCGAAGACCCGGACACGATCTACTACAACCCGGATGATGGCTCGAACTGCGTGCGCAGGAAGCAGTTCCATGCGGCGATCCGGGATACCTACAACCCGATCCTGCGCAGGGTGGTGGAGGAATACCGGGAATCCGGCAAACTGCCCAATGTCCGCTACACCGACATCTTCGACGTCCGCTTCGATTCCGCCGACGTGAACAGTGGCGACTGCTTTCATCCCAGCACCACGGGACACGCCCTGATCGCGGAAACGGAATGGACCCGGACTCACTGGGGTCTTGCGGCATGTCCCTGAGCAGTGAGGAACACCGCTGAGGCTGTTACCGACTTCCTTAATAAAATGCCCTGCAAGCGTGTGCATTGATGGCCCGCGCCTGCAGGTTCGGTCGGTCGATAATGGCAGCACTCGTTCGGGATGCCGGGAGGCGGTGGGCCTTGTGATACTTCCCCGGCGCGACCGGTTGTATTGCCGGGTTATCTCAGCCCGGCGAGTACAGGTCACGGGCGCAAGCCAACGAACAGGCCGCACCGGCCGCAATCACAGGGTGAGTTGCTCCATGTTGATGTCATAGGTCCCATCGGCAAGCGTCTTGCTGATATCTACCGGTTTGCCGGAGATGCCGTGGGTATAGTCGATCAGGCTGACCAGCGGATAGGATTCGTAGGGCTGCTTGTCGGGGTCGAGCAGCAGCACCACATTGGGACGCAGCCGCAGTCCCGGATTCTGGGAGATCACCACGCCGACCTCGCCATTGCTGAGTTCGACCAGCGAACCGGTCGGGTAGGTGCTGACAGCCTGGATAAAACCCTTGACCAGCGTCTCGGAAAAGTAGCGTCCCTGCTGCTGGTACAGCATATAGATGGCGTTGGACGGCGAGACGGCCTGCGCATAGGGCCGCGGAGTGATTACCGATACGTAGAAATCGACAATACCCGCGATCTGCCCCAGCAGAGGAATTTTCCCGCCCTTTAGCGCCAGGGGATAGCCACTGCCGTCCAGACGTTCATGGTGGGTGCGCACGATCTCGAGCACACCGGCGGGAACGTCCGGGGTTTCCGAGAGAATGCGGACACCCTGCTCAACGTGGGATTTCATCAGTGCCCATTCATCATCCGTCAACCGCTCTGTCTTGTTCAGCAGTTCTGCGGGCAGCGCCGTTTTGCCGATGTCCATGACCAGTGCCCCGGTCGCCAGTGCGTTCAGCTGGTCCCGTTCGAGTCCCAGTTCACGGCCGAGGGTGGTTGCCCATACCGATGCGTTGAGTGCATCCCGGTAGATAAAGGAGTCAAATTTCCTGATCCGGTTGAGCCAGATGTAGGCATCCGGGTTGCGCTCGATGCTTTCAATCATGACGTCGACCGACTTTTCGATCAGCGGAAGTTTCAGTTCATTGTCTTCCTGCAGAATATATTCAACGTCCTGCAGCACACTGATAAGGTCATCGTGCGATTCCCTTGCAGCCTGTACTTCATCGCGGGCCGTGCGCGTGATTTCGTATTGCCTTCTGCCAATCATCTCGGGAGTTACCGGGTCAGCCTTCGGTCGAGAGGGTATGGCGCTGATCTCGATTTCCTCGTCCGGGGCCATGATATAGACGTGACGGCAAAGCTTTTTCAGTTCGTCTATCTCAGTCGTGTCCCTGACCGGGAATCCCTGAAACAGGAACGGGGTTTCGCTCCAGGGGCGGTCCAGGCTGGAAACAAACATACCGATTTCGACATCCGTGGTGCTGATTTTCTTTACGGACATTATGCGATCCCTGTGTGTAGAGCCGTAATTCAAGCTGTCCTTGTCCGGTCGCTCCGACCGGATGAACCCGGCAGTCTTACGGGTGACTGGAAAATGTTATTCCGCAGGTTATCGGTTGCCGCAGCGTGGACTAAACCAGGGGGCCATCTGCCCGCAGGTGAGTGCTGGATTCTCCAGTGCATGCGCAGGCGCCAGCCGGGCCGTACCGGTTCTGCCGAATGCTTGCCTGTTCCGGTTATTTACACAACAGCCCTCAGGAATGTTAGTTTGTCATCACAATGAATCCGGGACTTCATCTGTATCTACTATTCTTAAGTCTCGCGACATGGCTGCCGGCGTCCTGTGCGCTGGCTTCCGGCAGCGAGGTGGTGATTGGCGTGCTTGCACACCGCGGGGACCAGGCGGCCATCAGCAAGTGGACGCCTACCATCGACTATCTTAATGAGGAGATTCCCGGCAGCGAATTCCGCCTGCTGCCGCTGGACCTGAATGAGATGTCCGCTGCGCTGGCAGAAGGCAAGCTGGATTTCATTCTGACGAATCCGGGCAATTACGTCGACCTGGAGCGGAAGTTCGGCGTTTCCCGCATCACGACCCTCAAAAACCTGCATTTTGGCAGACCTTATACCGTGTTCGGCGCTGTCATCTTCACCCGTGCGGACAGGGAGGATATCCGGGCGCTTCGCGACCTGGATGACAAGTCATTCGCCGCGGTATCCGCGGATGCCTTCGGGGGGTTTCAGATGGCCTGGCGGGAACTCAGGCAGGCTGGTATTGATCCGTACAGGGACCTGTCGCGACTGCAGTTCTTCGATTTTCCCCAGGATGATATCGTGTTCGCCGTGCGCGACCGGCTCATCGATGCCGGTACCGTCAGGGCCGAGACACTGGAGCGCATGATCAGCGAAGGCCTGGTCGGACGTGCGGATTTCCGCATCCTGAATGCACTCAGTTCGGGTGATTATCCTTTTCCGCACAGTACCCGCCTGTACCCCGAGTGGGCCTTTGCCAAGGTGAAGACGACACCCGGTGCACTGGCAAAGTCCGTCGCAATTGCCTTGATGAAAATGCCGGCCGGTCACCCTGCCATGATCGCGGGAGACTATGCCGGCTGGACGGTGCCGCTGAACTACCAGCCGGTACATGAATTGTTCATGGAGCTGGGGATCGGTCCCTATCAACGCTCCGGCATGTCGGCATTCAGGGAACTCCTGACGCGTTACTGGTACTGGCTGGTGCTGCTGGTGGTCGCGGTGCTGTTCAGTATCATCCATAACATACTCGTGAAGCGGCAGGTCAAGCTGCGAACGCTGGAGCTTTCGCAGACCAATCTTGCACTGGAGACCGAGGTTGCGGAACGGAAAAAGGCGGAGGAGGATGCGCGTACCCTGCTGGAGGAAAAACGCTACCTGGCGCAGAAATGCATGGCGGTACAGGAAGAGGAGCGTCGCTACCTGGCGCGCGAGCTGCACGACGAACTGGGTCAGTGCATCACCGCAATCCAGGCAGATGCCGAGATTATTCAGGAACTCTCGGGTGCCTGTGACAGCCGGCTGAAGGCGAGCGCCGGTGCCATACAGGGCGTTTCCTCACGCATCTACGAGGTCGTGCATTCGCTGATGCTGCGATACCGCCCCGGCGTGCTTGACGACCTGGGTCTCGCCGAAACCATTCGGGATGAAGTCGGTGCCTGGCAGGCACGCCAGCCGGATACGGTGTACACCCTGAACTTCAGCGGCGACCTGGATGCCCTGGGTGAGGAACTCAATATCTGTATTTACCGCATCATCCAGGAATGTCTGACCAATATTGCAAAGTATGCGCGCGCGACCAGTGTGCATATCGACATTGGTATCGCACAGGCCGGTTCGACAAGGCAACTGCGCGTCGAGGTGCAGGATAGTGGCGCGGGCTTCGACTCGCGTGCAACCGGTGGTGGGTTCGGGCTCGTCGGCATGCGTGAGCGGGTGGAGGCCTTGCACGGAGAGTTTATCCTGGCCACAACGCCGGGCACCGGCACGAGGATCAGGGTAATATTGCCGCTGAACGGTGGCGGGGGGTATACCGCATCATGACAATGAACATCCTCGGTGTTTTGCTGGTCGACGATCACGAGGTGGTGCGTGCCGGTTACCATCGCCTGCTGGAGAGCCATCCCGGGATCAGCGTAGTCGCCCAGGCCACAACGGGTGACGAGGCCTGCCGGCAATACCTGCAGTATCGTCCTGACGTCGTCGTGATGGATCTGACCATGCCCGGAATCAGCGGGCTGGAAGCCAGCCGCCGAATCCTCGCCCGCGATCCTGCCGCCAGGATACTGGTATTCAGCGTGCACGAAAACGAGGTCATGCTCGGCAGGGCGCTGGATATGGGGATCAAGGGTTACATCTCCAAGCGCAGCGCCTCCCGGGTAATGATCGAGGCGGTGCGCCAGGTGGCTGCCGGCGAGATATACATCGGCCAGGAAATGATGTCGTACCTGGTACGCCACAAGGCATCCACTGACAGCGCCAGCGTCGCCGGCCTGAGCACCCGGGAGTTCGAGGTCTTCCAGTTGCTGGTGGACAGCAAGTCGGTCAACGAAATCGCCGAACTCCTCAGTCTCAGCCCGAAGACGGTGGGGCATCACGTCGCCCACATCAAGACCAAGCTCGGCATCTCCAGTATCGCCGACATGACCCGCCTGGCGATTCGCCTCGGCATCATCAGCCCCTGACCATTCCGGACTGGCGAGACGCTGCTGTCCCGCCAGGTACCGCCGGTCCGTGATATTCAGCAGCCGTGCATATGCGGTTTAACTGAAATACTGATACAGCCATTCACTCAGTGCGATTGAGGAGTTTCCCTATATAACCCGTTTCTGACGCGGGTATAGAGTGGCTTTGAAGGTTGCAGTACATAAAAGCCTGGATTGCAAGTCCACCGGACAGCATCCCCTTGTTTGGCGTAATACCCGGCATGCCGGGTGACAAACAGACCGCTGCAGGCGGTACCGGAACGATATCTGATAACAACTATATCCGAGAGAGGCTCCCTGATATGTGCAAACACAAAACCATGCTTGTTTCCTGCCTGGCAGCAAGTGCGCTGGTGCTATCTGCTGCCAGCACAGGCGCCATGGCAAAACCACCAAAAGGCGGAAAAGTCGTTACCCTGATGCAACTCCAGGATGTGCACGGCCATATCGCACCGCATGCGGCGATCCTGAAAGACGAGGTCAAGGATGCCAGCAGTGGCGGTATGGCCAAGCTGACAACACTCATCAAGCAGGTCAGGAACGAGGTCGGAACCGGCAACAGCCTGCTGCTGGGAGTCGGTGACACCACCCACGGTAGCGCCGAGATGCTGTTTACCCTGGGTGATGCCATCATGCCCATGCTGAACGCACTGAACATCGACGCCTTCCTGCCGGGCAACTGGGATTTCGGCTGGGGGCCGCGCGTCTACCGGCAACGATTTACTCCTGCCATGCCGCCGCTGGCGCCGAACAACCGTACCACCATCGCCTGGATGGACGGCAAGCCGGGCCACGTGGGACAGATCTGTAATACCCCGGGTGGCTTGACTGCGACAACCGGTGCCCAGTGCCATGTCACCAAGGCCCTCTTCCCGACCGTGGCGATCAATCTGTACAACTACGACGAGGTGACAGGCACGATTACCACAACACCGGCAAACCCCACCGGCCGCACCCACGCACCGTTCATCATAAAGGACGCGGCAGGTGTCAAGGTGGCCATAATTGGCATCACCTCGGATGTCGTGCCACAGCAGGCGCAGGCCTTCAACACCGGTTTCCGCTTCACCATGGGCTACAAGGAACTGCCGGTCGAGATTGCTGCTGTGAAGGCGCAGGGCGCCGAACTGATCGTGGTGCTCTCGGAGCTGGGCCTCGCCAAGAACACGCAGCTGGTCAAGGAATTCCCCGAGATCAACGTCATGTTCAGCGGTCATACCCATGAGCGTACCCCGGAGGCCATCGTCATCAATCGGCCCGATGAAAACGGCGACAACCCAGGTATCGTCACCGAGGCCGGCGAAGACGACTTCCTCGGTCGCCTTGACGTGAAGGTCAGTGGCGGCAGGATCACCAGCTATAAGTGGGACCTGATGGAAGCCAACAGTTCGGTGCCCGAAGATCCTGCAATGAAGGCCCTGGTGGATCAGGAACGCCTGACCTTCCTGGACAAACTGCCGAACGGTGCTCCGAACCCGGACTTCCAGTGCCATACCTTCGGTGTCAACGCCTTTCCGTTCGGAACGGGCCATACCCTGTGCGAATCGCTGGACAAGGTGGTGGGCCACACCGACCCGACCATCGAGCGCTTCCATGTGCTGGAAGACATCTCCAACAATGCCATGACGGACGCATTCCTGGATCTGGCACAGTCTATCGGTGCTGTCGATTCGAAAGGAAATCCGCTGACTGACAGCAACTCCCTGTCCACCACCAACGGCTTCCGCTTCGACGTCACCATCTTCGGTTCGGATGATAACTACCCGGGCGATATCACCATCGGCGATCTCTATACCTACTACCCGATCGGTGCGGCGGTGGCGCTGGCGGAGTTCACCGGTGGTCGTCTGCGAGACCACTGGGAGGGGATATTGAACAACGTCTTCGATCCGAATCCCTATCGCCAGCGCGGTGGCTGGTTCCTGGGCTTCACGCACAACATGCACTTCGATATCGAGTTGAACGATGATTTCCCGCGCAGCATCAGCGACGGCAAGCGGATCGATGGTGTGACCATCAACGGGGCGAATATCGACCGCAGCAAGATCTACACGCTGGCCTCCTGCTACCCGCACGGCAATCCTGTCGACGAGGTGTGCCGTACCTCGGGCGCGACCAATGTGCGCTTTATTCAGGGTACCCAGGAGACAAGCGGACCAACCGATATCTTCGGCAACCGTGAGCTGGATGTCAGCGATAACTCACTTTTCAACGTCGTTGCCCCCGTGGTGACGGAAGCACAGCTGCCTGTCTTTGATCCGGTGAGATTCAACAATGGTGTCAATCCGACCGGTCCGCTGTTCCGGCAGGTGGCTCCGTTCAATTTCGTCCACCCGATCGACGCCCTGCGCCGCTACCTGGCCAGTAATGATATCACCACGGGGGCGCATGGCCTGGGCCGGGTAAGCAGCGACCATTGCGCAGGCGAGTTCGGTTGCACGGACGCGGGTGCTCCGATCTCCGAATACGGGGGCGCGGGTATCGTGCAAGCCACCCAGGGTTCGGGTCCTGCCTGGCTGAAACGCGAGTTCGTGCAGCAGGACGGCCAGAATATGCAATAAACAGTAATTCCTGCTCCGACAACAGCCGTTGCCGGACATGATTACCCCTTGCCCGGAGAGGGGTGGGCAGGGTCCGGAGCAACTATTCCGGACCCTGCACCAATCCCGGCTACCCGGCCCTGAGGCTGACCGGATAAAAACATGTATACAGGTGGTCCACTGTTGCGCCACAGCGCGGGGAAAAGCGCCGCCGCAGGGAGGTAACAGGACTTCCGCTCGGTGATTCCAAAGGTGTGCTGGTCCTGGAGAATCGACGCATACAACCTGACCGCCGCACGGGGAACATCGAGGCCGAATGGATCGAGATCTCTACTTGCGAGGTAGAGGGGAAAGGTGAGACCGGGAATGGCCAGGACCGGGCCGTTAGCGGCCGTTTCTTCGGCACATCCCTGCATCTACCCCTGCGGGGCCAATGCGGCAAGTCGCCCCAGAGTGTCGCCCGGTCGCATCTGCCCCTGGCAACTGCTACGCGCGCAAGCATTCCGAATGCTGGTATATGCGGGTAAAGCGGTCAACAGGGAATGTGGAAAGCGCGAATTCAGGGTAATGGCACCCGACATATCCGCAGCAGACTGCAAGCGTCAAAGCCGCATCGCCGGGTTGCCGGCTAATGATTAGAACTTCCTCCTCACAGAGGCTTTGCAGGGGCAGTTCCCGATAACCCGGGGCTGCCCATTTTTTATACTGGCTGATTGTGGTGGCCTGGGACTACCGGCACGGCTGGCCTGAAAGATATCCGGGGTGGAGTGCTGATGCTATGATTGTGGCACCATGTAAGGGTATGTACATTTACTGCACCAACCCGGGAACACGTAATGTCTCAAATATTCAATACCCCCCAGGAAGCCGAGGACAGCTTCTATGACGCCCTGGAAGAAGGCGACCTGAACCAGCTGTTGTCTGTGTGGGCGGACAGCGATGATATCTGCTGCCTGCTGCCGATGTATCCACTGGTCCGGGGGAGAACTGATGTCGAGGAGGTCTTTTCACACCTGTTTTCCCAGGGCAGCGGAGTCTCGCTCAGCATCAATCACCTGCACTGGATAGAGGCGGGTGATATCGCCATTCACCAGGTCGAGGAGGTCCTCCAGAATGTGCCGCCCGGCAGGTCGCCGCCACCGCCATTCTATGGCACCAATGTCTTCCGCAAGGACAGCAGCGGCTGGCACCTGCTAATGCACCAGAATTCCCCTACGCCGGCACCCGCGCAGCACGAGATGGTGATGCCGGAATAGCAGGGCCAGCCGGGTCGTGTGTTTCGCAGCCGCGGTTTTGGCTGCACTGGCAGGTGCAGGCAGATCTGCTAGTTTGCCGCGTGTTTCTCCAGGTCCAGCAGTTCGATGATAAAGATCAGGCTGGCATCCGGCGGGACGATATCCTCCACGCCTTTGGCGCCAAATCCCAGTGCAGGTGGTAGCAGTAGCAGGCGCCTGCCACCCGGCCGCATGCCGACGATTCCGTCATTCCATCCCGGCATTACCCTTTTCGTTCCGATCACGAAGGACACCGGCGTGCCCTGTCTGCGGGAGTTGTAGATTTCCCGGCCCTTGTTGCCACCGTTATCAAGCCAGCCGGTGAAGTGCATGGTTGCAATATCACCGGGCGCAGCGGTTTCCCCGCTGCCGGTCTGAAGATCCCGGTAGCGTGCTCCACCCGGAGTTGTCTGCAGGGGGCCGGGTGCTGTTATGCCTGCCAGCGGTACAAGCATGAGTAGTAACAGGGTTGTGCGCAGCAGTTTTGTCATCAGCATTCCCGCGGAATCGCTTGCCAGCCATCGGGTGTAATCGTCTGTGTGCCAAGGGCAGGTATTCGCCGGCCATGAATGGCGAGGCGAACCGGTACCCTACTGCAAACGGAAGCCAGTTTTACTGTCACGATGCCAGTATAGCCCGAAATCTCCCGCCGGGGCCGGGCGCCTGCAACGCGCGCGCTCTGACCGGCAACCACGAAGCGGTGTCGGGGCGTGTTGCCGGTCATACAAATACAGTCAGCGCAAACCCCTGTGCGACTGGACCTCGTTCGACCTCCACCGTGATGGACTACGGCGCCGGGCTGAGATATGCGCGTGGTTTCACCCCACTGATGAGAGGCATCTGGACAGGCCGTGTGGATCTGCGGAATGTCTGCTTGCACATGGTGCCGATCTTGACGTGCGGGAAACGGAGCAGGGCAGGTTTGCATTGATGTGGGCCTTGATGAAAGGTCACGCGGCATTTGTAAACATGCTGCTGGCCGCGGGCAGCAATTGGGGACTCATGGACAACGCAGGCCAGACAGCGGATATACTGGTTGGCAAGTTCAACCAGGCTCGCGACGTCAAGAACTTGTTTGCAACATCCGTGCGGTTGCCGAAGGGGCAGCCGGAATGGCAGTGATCAGCTGTGGTCCCGCTGAGTGACTTCGCTGATCGGTACCGGTGCCGGCAGAATGCCTGGTGCAATATGCGGGTTAGCCGGTAATGATTTCGATTGATTCATCATTAATGACGGACCACCTGCGGTAGTCCTGGCAGACGGCATTCTCGCTGCACTGCACTCCGCGGCGCCTGACGTGTACACAGGGGCCGGTCGTGTATTTATCCAGGTCGATTTCGGCTTTTCTTCTGAGGGCCCGCCTCGGTCCACCCCAGTAGGCACAGGAGGCGCAGCTTTTCAGGTTGTTTCTGTAGACGCACATGTCCGGATTCTTCAGGTTTATTGCGGCTGGATAATTCCCGCCCGCACAACCTGTTTATTGGCAAGTTGCCCCGGAAATTTAGCGTCAGCGGCCTGTTCCTTGCTGGCGATCATCGTGCAACAGCGGATGCCCGGGATCAGCGACGACTACCCCGTATCCCTGTGTGGAAATGATTTGCGGTATACAACGAATACCGGGGCCGGGCAGCAGAAGTTTTTTACCAGGCCAGCAGCGATATCAGTTACCCTGCGCTGTCAGTGAGCCGCGGCGGAGATCATGGTGCATGCTGCCTGCGATTACAGGGAATATCCGGAGAAATCGGCTTTTGAAAAAGGAAGGCTTGCTATTGCTGGGCAGCGGCATCGTCACGTTACTGGCAGCGCTGGGACTGATCCGCTGGCTGGCGCCGGGATTGCTTGGCGGGCCCGCTGACCTGCAACTGGTACAACTGGATGAGAAGGTTCCCGCCTACTACCGGGGGATCTTCCGGAACGATGCTTCCAGCGACGGCGAGTTCCTCCTGAAAGACCCCCTGACCCGGGTCCGGGCACGTCCGCTGTATCTCCGGCACAAGTGGTTGGGGCCGCATGATATTCTGGGTTTTCGCAACACTGCGGTACCGGTTGCGGCCGATATCGTCACGATTGGCGACAGCATGACGTATGGCAATAATGCGCTGCTGGAGCAGAACTGGCCGTCATACCTGGCCGCGAACCTGCAGCACGATCACATCAATGTCTACAACATGTCTACCGGCGGCTGGGCCGCCACGCAGTATCTGGACATGTTCGGCTATGCGTTGACATTCAGGCCCCGGGTGGCCATTGTCGCCTTCTATACCGGCAACGACCCGCTGGAGTCATTCCAGATGGCGTATGGCAACGAACACTGGCAGGAGCTGATCCCTGACCCGGCGCTTTCCGGAAGTGATTTGCCTGTCGTTGCGTCGGACGCTTCTGGTGAGGGTCAGTGGGACGTGGTTTTCCGGGATGGTGTGCACACAGTATTTACGCCGCAGCTTCGCCTGGCTTCCAACGATACGCAGCCCGCGGTCTCGGCTGGCTATAGCATCATGGCGAACTCGGCGGCACGAATCGCGGAGATGGCTCAGGCAAGCGGGGTCAAGCCTGTTTTTACCATTATTCCTACGAAGGAACTGGTATATGCAGGCAAGATCAAGGCCGAACTCATGGATTCACCCGCTGACTACAATCGCCTGGTGGTCAGTGAACGACGGCGTATAGCAGATTTGCGCGGGCAGCTGGAGTCGCTGCCCGGTGCCACCTACGTTGACATGCTGGAACCCCTGCAGAAGGCCGCACTGGGTGATATCAGTCTGTATCCTGACAGCGTCAACGGACATCCGGTGGCTGCCGGTTACGAGATCATCGGCAGGGAACTGGCCCTGGCGGTCGATGACCTGCTGCCACCGCCACCGGACGGTCTGTATGCGCTTATGGATGGCGACACCTTCAACGTGCTGCTGGTCAGTCCGGAAGGGGTCTGGTATTTCAACTCATTTGACTTGATAGAGGCAAACGGCTGGCCGCCCGAGGAACTGCAGACAATCGAACTGCGGGATATCGTGAATCTGCCGCACCGGGGTGTTGTGTCAGAGGTGAACCCGGCCAGATTTGGCCCGGCGTGTTGCAAAGATCAGTAAGCGGTGCAGCAGATTTCCGGTGCAACGCCTTGCAGGAGGCTTACCCGGGCCGTGTAAAGCCACGGCCCGGGTGCCGGTAACGCTGATCAGGCCAGCCCGGGGTTGTCGGTGACGTTCTTGAGCGTAGGCTCATTGAGCTCGATGTGTCCGAGAGTCTTCTTGTCCCGCAGGTACTCTGCAACCACATCCCAGATCGGCACGCCGCCTTCCTGTTCCTGCACGCTGGCCCAGCCGGCAACCGCATAGGCCTTGTTCGGCTGTATCGCCTCGCCGTCCAGCTCCATGCTGGTAATCCTTTTGCCGATGGTTTCAGTGGGATCGATTGCGTACTTCAGGCCGCCAACCCGCACCATGTCGCCGCCCTGCTGGTAATAGGGGTCGTCGTTGAACAGATTGTCGGCGACATCCTCCAGGATGTTCTTGATTGCTTCCCCGGTGAGGTTGTTGAGGGTGGTGATGGGGTAGGTAATGCCGGTTTGCGTCATCACATGCTCAAAGGTGATCGGTTCACCGGGCAGGACGCTGACACCCCAGCGGAAACCCGGCGAGAAGGAAATCTGGGCATTTTTCACCTCAATCAGGGCATCGCAGATGAGCTGGTCAAAGGTGCCGTTGAAGTTACCCCGCCGGTAGAGGACTTCATCGGCAACCGCCAGTTTCTCGCCGAGCTTTTCCGCATAGGGTTCACGTACCTTGTTGATATAGGCAGTCATTTCCGGGTCTGCCGGGAGGAGGTTCGAGAATACCGGCAGCAGCTTGTAGCGGAAATCGCGGATCTTGCCGTTTTGCACATCCAGATCCAGCACGCCCAGGAATTTCGAGTTGGATCCGGCATTCGTCACCAGGGTCTTGCCGCCGGCGTTCTCGACGACCACGGGCTGTGGCACGCCATCATGCGTATGACCACCCATGATGGCGTCGATACCGCTGACCCTGGTGGCCATCTTGAGGTCGACGTCCATGCCATTGTGCGACAGTACCACGACCACCTGCGCGCCTTCACCGCGGGCTGCTGTGACCGTCTTCTGCATCTTGTCTTCGCGTATGCCGAAACTCCAGTCCGGCACCAGGTAGCGCGGGTTGGCGATGGGCGTGTACGGAAACGCCTGGCCGATAATGGCGGTGGGGACGCCGTTGATTTCCCTGATTACATAGGGCTTGAAGACATTTTCCTCCCACTCGTTGTCGATAATATTCTGGGCAACGAAGTCGATTTTACCGTCGAAGTCATTGTCGACGATTTCCCTTACACGGTCTGCACCGAACGTCATTTCCCAGTGCGGCGTCATGATATCCACGCCAAGCAGGATCTGTGCATCGACCATGTCCTGTGCGTTGGTCCACAGTGATGTGCCGGAGCCCTGCCAGGTGTCGCCGCCATCCAGCAGCAGGGAGCCGGGTCGCTGGGACCGGATGTTGTTTACCAGTGTGCGCAGATGCGCAAACCCCCCGGTTTTCCCGTACTTCTCTGCGGCTTCCGCAAAATTCAGGTAGGTAAAGGCGTGCGCATTCGGGGTGTTCGCAGTGACCCCGTAGTATGCCAGGAATTTTTCGCCGACAAGGTGAGGTGGATTCCCGCGCATGCTCCCGACACCAAGGTTGATACTGGGTTCGCGAAAATAGACTGGTGTAAGCTGGGCATGGCAATCCGTGTAGTGCAGCAGCGAAACATTGCCGAATGGCGGCAGTTCATAGGGATCTGCCGGTCCGCTGGCCGGCGCAGTGCCTGTTGCACTGTCGGTGCTGGCATCACAACCCGTCAGCTTGAAGCCGGCGGCGCTTGCAACTGCCAGCATTTGCAGAAATTCGCGTCGTGAAAGGCTCATAAAATATCTCCCGTTACGTGTTTTATTCAGGCGGAACACAGATAAAAGAATCTTGCTGCTGCCTGCGCGATGTTCTTGCCTTGATTAAAAAAGCCCGACTTGCATCAAGCCGGGCTTTGGGTGTCGCCTTGCAACTGGCTGGCTTTACTTGCGTGCGCCCGGACCGTTGATTTCCAGACCGTTACTCATGTAGGTATGGAAATATTCCAGCGCCTTGTACTCATCGCCCTGTGCCTTGTACGGCTTGGCACGTACCTGCTCGTTGCAGCCATCGTAACGGCGGTGCAGTGTACCCAGGCCGCCCCACTTGGAACGATAGACCGGGAAATGGGTCGTCTGGCCGAGAGCCGGGCTGAGGATGTCCGCGCGGATCTTGTTGCCGGCGTTATTGACATGGCAGTCCGCACAGGACATGTTGAGCTGTCCGCGTTTGGCATAGAAAAAGGCCTTGCCCTGCTCGTAGATTGCGAGCGCCCGGGGATCATCAGGGATCACGATGTTGATGATATTGCCGCGCGAGGTGTAGTGCATGTACGCGGAAATATCGGCAATGTCTCCCTTTTTGTATCCCAGCGGTTCCTCGCCATTGGCTTCACGGCAGGTATTGATCGCTGATTCCAGCGTGATGATCTTGCCGGAGCCGGCATCGAAGAACGGATACCGGTTGGCGATGCCCTCGCCACCCTGGTCGAAACAGCTGGCATAGGTCTTGCCGTTCTTGAACGGGGTGGTGAACAATTCCTTGCCCTTTTCCAGGTTCAGCTCATAAGGAGGGAATTCCTCGATTTCCTCCCACTGTTCGCGGGAGGCTGCATCGATGGAATAGACGCCATTAATGAAGTCATTGAATGGTGTTTTCGGGAAACGTTTTGCAAAGTACTCCCTGAATTGCTTCAGGTCTTCCTGGGGTGTGGCAAGAACCGGCACCGCGAAGGAACCGAGCAGGCCGAGCACCAGTGTTGCTGTCAGAATCTTTTTCATTGAAGTGACTCCCCTACGATTATGGCAGACAGTAACAGGTCAGTATTTTCCCGTTTTGTCTTATTTAATGGTGGTTTCAGCGGAGTCCTTCTCGCCCTTGTTGTCGACCCAGCTGAGCTTGACCGTGTCACCCGCTGCGCCCCCGGTGAAACGGAACGACAGGTAGGGGTTCTTGGAAATGGCCGGACCCCAGTTGGCGGTCAGAATGGTGTCGCCCTTGTGTTCACACACGACTTCCTGGATGAAGTGGGCAGGGATCTTTTCCCCGGTCTTTTCATCCTTGCGGGTGCCGGTTTCCATCGGGTGACTGATCAGTGCCTTGATGGTGGTAACGTCGCCGTCAATGTTTGCGCGCATTTTGATGCTTGCCATGGTTATTCCTCTTGGTACGCTTGGTATCGAATTAAGTTCTTGTCAGGACAGGACAGTTAGCCGCCGCAGCCACCGATCGTGACCTTGACTTCCTTGCCGGTGCTATAGAGCTTGCCGCCGGCCTTGACAATGGCGATCACGCTGGCTGTCTTGCCCATCTTGATTCGGGTCGAGACATAGGCCTCTGTTCCGGGACCCAGCACGAAGTTTGCAGACAGCGGGTTGGCATTTTTCTCGGCGATGATACTGATGGATTCGGTGCCGCCGATGTCCGTACTGACGGAAACCGGCACCACGGCGCCGTTCTCGGCTATATCTGGGGCCTTGATCTTGATCTTGTCGCTGCCTTCAAGTTCGGAGGTGCCAAACAGGGCCGCCAGGGCGCCGTTGACGTCGGTGGCATCAAATGCCTCTTTTGACCATGCTGCAAATGACATGCGAGGGGTTAGCAGTCCGGTGCTGACAGCCATGCCGATGGCGCCGGTTGCCAGTGAGCCTTTCAGAAATATTCTTCGTTTGATACTTGTCACGAGTGCTTCTCCTGGGAAGTGGGTTTATATCGTGCTTCGTGTTAAAGCGTGTAAATGTATTCAACAACCTGGTCGATTTGCTCTTCAGTCAGAACCCGGTGGCGACCAAACGGAATCATGATGCTATTCGGGTTTGCTACCGTGGCGTCCCAGATCTGGGCGCGCAGCGTTGCCTTGTCAGGGTAGCGAAGTTTCATGGCAACCAGGGGTGGCCCGATATTGCCGGGAAGCGTGCCGTCTTCAATAACATGGCAGGCAAGGCAGTTGCCCAGCTTGCGGTCGAATGCCACTTCCTTGCCTTTCTCTATTACCGAGCTTGCTGCATCGGCTGCTGTTGCCGGGAGCGATGTCATGATCAGTGCTCCGATTACAGCAGCAAGTGAAAATGCAGATGTCAGTATTTTCATCACGCTCTGCCGCATTGTCTGTTCTCCTAGATAATTTGGTGTTATGGATTCTGAAAGATGCGGATGCTTGCCGGTCTGTCAGATCCCGCGGGGGTGCGTTTTTTCGTAGTTATACTGGGTCACAGCGGCTTCGGCTTCGAACTGTGCTTTTCCGGCAAGCACGATGGCCGTGTCATTGTCACCCTTGTCTGCCGCTTCCTGGGCCTGTGCGAGGAAATCCTCGGTGTTTACCCAGATCCAGTTGTTGGCCTTGGCCAGTTTGATGGCATCGCTGGCATTGGCGATTGCCGCCATGGCTGCCGGGTTGGCCTTGGAGTCAGGGTTCTTCATGGCCTGATCAGCGCAGCCATTTACCAACCACAACGAAAGCAGCGCGGTTGCCAGTAGCTTGACAGGAAGACGTATCTTCATTTGGTTAAACTCCCGTTGGTGTTTTTAAGGGTATATTTACTGCAAATTACTACTAATAGTATTTATTTATATTTGTTTTCAGGCAAGCTAGCATCGGTGATATTGGTGTGTCAAGTTATTGTTTTTAGTACATTAGGAGTTGTGATTATTCTAATTTTTCAGCCGCAAGCAATGTTTCCAGCTGGGTGATGCGCGCCTGGATACGTGCCGTCAGGTAGTCATTCACTTCAGGTTGTTTTTCTGCGAGCTTGAGTTGCTCGATCGCCTGTTCCGTGAAGCCATTGAGGAAGTAATACTGCGACATCGCGGTATGGGTTTGCACCTTGTGCCCGGTTGCCCCGGCCGCCTGCGCGAGCAATTTGAATGCCCCGGCGTTTTCCTGGTGGTTGGAGGTGGTGTCGGCAAGCAGGACGTAGGCATCTTCCTCGCGGCCGGCATCTATCAGGGTAGTGGCATAGGGCAGGGCAACGGCAATGTTGTCAGGGTACAGGGCCAGGGCATCCTTGTAGACGGCAAGCGCCTTGTCCGGCTGTTTGTCGCCGCGCAGGATGTCCGCCAGCGCCAGCCGGTAGGTGATGCGGTCGGGATCAGCCTTTTGCAGTTTTTGCATGACTGGTTCGGCTTGCGCATACCTGTCGTTTGCCGCCAGCAGCAGTGCGAATTCGTATTTTTCAACCGGCGTGTCGCCACCTGATGCACCCTGGTAGCGCTGGAAGTCCGCGAGGACCTGCTTGGGATCCTGGTAGCTCCTGACCCGGAGCTTGGCGCGCAGCAGCAGAAAATCCAGACTGGTATAGGTCGGTTTCCGCGGATAGGTTTCTGCGCGTGAAGTGGCTTCGGCGATGCGATTGGTTGTAACGGGGTGGGTGCTGAGGAATTCCGGCGGGCGGGTGCCGTAGAGCTTGGAGTTCTTCTGCAGCTTTTCAAAAAACTGCGGCATGCCGTAGGGATCGAAACCCGCATCGGCCAGTGTCTGGATGCCGACGCGGTCCGCTTCATATTCATTCGCGCGGGTGAAGTTGATCTGGTACTGCATGTTTGCAGCGGATGCCGCTGTCAGCGCGGCTGCGCCGGCAGAACCGTTTGTCGTTGCACCTATCAGGATGGCCGCAAGAACGGCTGCCGTGGTCGGCAGACTCATCTTGTTGTTCGCTTCGAAGCGGCGCGCCAGGTGGCGCTGGGTAACGTGCGCGATTTCGTGTGCCATCACGCCGGCCAGTTCGCTTTCCGATTCCGCAGTGACAAACAGGCCGACATTGACACCGATATAACCGCCGGGGCCGGCGAATGCATTAATGGCGGAGTCATCAACCAGAAAGAAGGTAAAGCTGTGTCCCGGATTTTCGCTGTGCATGGCAAGTTTGTTGCCCAGCGCTTGCAGGTAGCTGCTGACTTCCTGGTCATCCAGGATCAACCCTGACTGGCGAACCTCGCGCATGAAAGCCTTGCCCAGTGCGATATCCTGCTGCGGGGAGATGGCCTGGCCGGATGCGTCGCCGAGGTCCGGGAGATCATCGAAACTGGATTGGGACAGGGCGGTTGTCGTATGCAGGGCCAGCAGCAGGCTCAGGAGTAGTCCGGGCAGTCTATTCATGGCTCAGGGTCTGATTTATGGCCTTGCGGTTGGTATGTGACAGGTTCTTGTCGCTATAGTTCGTTTCTGCGCCTGATTTCAGGGCTACTTCCCCAATGGGGGCTTGCCTTACGGGGCGTGTTATCATAACGTTTCCAACTTATTTTAATATGAACATCCATGATCCGCCCCGTCGGGTCTGAATTAGTCGTTAACTATACTAAAAGGAGTGTCGCAATGGCGGATTATGATGATGAACTTGATGCTACAGGCCTGAATTGCCCCTTGCCGATTCTGCGTGCCAAGAAGGCACTGAACGGGCTGGAGACCGGCAAGGTGCTGCGTATCATTGCTACAGACCCGGGTTCGGTGAAGGACTTCGAGGCGTTTGCCAAACAAACCGGCAATGAGCTGTTGTCTTCCACCGAGGAAGATGGCAAGTTCATGTTCCTGATGCGGAAGGGCTGATACGCCGTTACGCAACTGCCAGACATCAAATAAAAACCCCGGTTTTTACACCGGGGTTTTTATTGTCAGCAAGGATGCAGGGTGTTGCGGGTGCTCCGGGCGCCGGGAAGCGGCCGGGCTTGCAGAATGACGCTACTATTTAAACTTCCAGTTTACCGCGACGCCTAAGATATCCACCGAGGCGTCATATTCGCCGGACAGCGAATGCGTGCCGGTCGTCTCGCCGTTCGTGGGGTCGTAGTTGTCAGACACGCCGTTCAGTTTCGGGTCGTCCACAAACAGGTGCGCATAACCGAAGTCGAATGTCATATCCGGCGAGTAGCGGTAGGTCGCGCCAAGCGCGAGCCAGGTGCGATTATTACCCGGCACACGGGGACTGCGCAGGCTGTCACTGGGGATCGGCGTCTGATCGTAGGCGACCCCGGTGCGGAAGGCCCAGGCCGAGCTGTATTTGTACTCCGCGCCCAGGGAGAAACGGTACGAATCGTCATAGTCCCACACGGCTACGCTTTGCCGGCCATCGGCAAGCTTGATGTCGAGCGTGTCCACCTCGCTCCAGTGCGTCCAGGTGACATCAGCCATGATTGCCCATTGTGAATTCAGTGCGTGATAGGCGCTGAGTGAGGCGCTGTCCGGCAGTGTCAGGTCCAGCTTGGCATCCTGCTTGCCGTTGAATGCCGTGACAGCTCCGGTTATCTTGGCGTCGCCTTCAAGAGTCAGGTCAATCTTGGAGCGGTAGTGCAGGCCCACCCGGGTATTTTTCGTGGGTTCCAGCAGCAGGCCCACATTGTACCCGTAGCCCCAGTCATCGGCGGTCATTTTCACCTTGTTATCCCAGACATCGGTACCTATCAGGCCCGGGCTTACGCCGGGTACCGGGGCCCATGACGGGTTGAGAGGTATTCCCCGACTCGTTGCGCCCAGGCCACCATCGATGGCGTTGGTCAACTCGCCATCGGCATACAGCGCGCTGACACCAACACCCAGGGTTACGCGATCGGTCAATTTGAAGGCCATCGATGGATTCAGATTGATGGTCAGCAGTTCGGACTTGATGGCGTTGTAGCGGCCGACCCAGTCATCGTCGTATTCGGTTTTCAGTCCGAAGGGTGCGTTGATGCCAAAACCGAACCAGACCCGGTCACTGTACTGATGCGAGATGTAGCCACTGGGCACGCCTGCGGTCACATCGGTATCGGGGTTGGTCTCGCCGCTGATTGGGAACCCGGCAATTGGTAGTGGGCTTCCGGGTCCAAAGGCCGGGTTGTTCGGATTGTATTCGGCGCTGCCATCGAAATCGACCTGGGAGTGGACGATTTGCAGGCCGCCATTAAGGTGCGTCCCTGACAGTCGCGACATGCTGGCGGGATTAAAAAAGACGGTGCTGGCGTCATTGAAGCCGGCGGAACCGATGGCATAGGCCGTACCCATTCCGCTGACGCTTTGTTCAATCAGTGCGAAGCCGCTTGCAAGGGTGCCGGCTGAAACCAGTGATAACAAACCGGCGGCAGTGCATGTCAGGAATCGACGTGCAACGGGGGGCGTGTTGGCCATCTTGATCTCCTCATCTGGGTTGACTGTGTCCGGGATGGAGTCGCCTGCTGCCCGGACAACTTTAGCCTTGCATGGGCCATATTCTGACATCCCCCCGGATTGTGTTGCATAAACTACTGCAGCTGACGTGATTAAACAACACTTTTTGTTGGCAATACGCTAATCCCTTGTAACAGCTAATTCTCACGGAGGGTTTAATGTTGTAATTAGGCAACAATTAGAGGCGGGTGCTATCAAGCGTTATGATATTCTGCAAGGAGCGTATGAATGAAGTACCTGCTTTCTTCAGGACGGCTGCTGCTGTTTCGGGGCTGGCAGCAGCGTCAATGGCATGTACAACCACGGCTATTTTGCGCCGGGTTATGGTGGCAAGGCGATGGGTTTTGCACGTGCTGTGATTTCCAATCCACTTCAACAGCCAGTGGATATTTCGTGCCGGACAAGCAGAACGAGTGGAACTTCGCCTGCATGCACGGCTTCGAGGAAGAGGTTAAAAGTTCGCAGACGGCATTCGGCGTGCCGGGTTCGATCAAGATGCATCAGGACTCGTTTGACGTGAGCTACTCGTACAAGTTCTGATCGTGCTGTTATCGAGCGGTAAAGAAGGCCGCGGCAACGCGGCCTTCTTTATGTGTGTTGCGGTGAGTTGTCAGCGCATTTTTTCGCATAATCAGCAAGCCAGCACGGCATGGCGGTTATCCCGGTAGTGCAATTTCCGCTACGTCCCGCGGGAGCAACCAGCTGGCCGCGATCGCGCCGGAGGGCGGCGTTTATGCCCTTCAGGGTGCTCCTGAAGGAGGATATTCGCAACGATCGGGTTATTCTTTCACCGGCCGCTTCGCGAGCTTGCGCTGCAGGGTGCGGCGGTGCATGTTCAGGGCGCGTGCCGCAGCGGAGATATTGCCTTCGTTTTCCGTGAGCACCTTTTGCAGGTGTTCCCATTCCAGGCGGCGCACCGACAGCGGCTGCTCGGCCGGCATCACCGTGGTGTCACCCTCGTCGCGATGCAGGGCGGCGACGACCTCGTCGGCGGTGGCGGGTTTTGTCAGGTAATGTACCGCGCCCAGCTTGATGGATTCCACGGCGGTTGCGACGCTGGCGTAGCCGGTCAGCATGATGATGCGGGTGTTTTCATCAAGTGCAGCCAGCTGCCTGAGCAGTTCCAGTCCGGACTCGGTGCCGATGCGCAGATCAACCACCGCATACTCGGGCTCCAGTGACTTCGCAAGTTCTACTGCATCCGCCAGGTTATGGGCGGTCGATACCGCATAGTTGCGCTTGCGCAGTGCGTCGCCGAGAACCTCGCAGTAGATCTCGTCGTCATCCACCAGCAGCAACAACGGGTTTTCGTGCTGGCTCTCGTCTTGTGTCATGACCATGCCTTCATGTCGCAGTGTCCAGCAGGGGCATTGTAATCCGCACTGCCGTACCGCCCTGTTCCCGGTTGCTGACACCAAGATCACCGCCGAGCCGTCTGATGGTTGCGTGGGCCAGATACAGCCCGACACCGAGGCCTTCCGGCTTGGTCGTGACGGGCTGCTTGCCGAGTTGTTCGTGGATATCCTCGCGCAGCCCCGGGCCGCTATCTGCAATGGTCAGCGTCAGTTCGGTATCGTTCCAGTCCGCCTCCAGCGTCACGTCCTCCGGTGAGGCATCCGCGGCATTGTTCAGGACATTGAGCAGCGTCTGGGTCAGTGTCCGCTCGGCGACGATCATGGCTGCTGGCACTTGTCCGCTGATGTGTGCCGTCAGGCCGGCATGCGGGTATTGCCGGCGCCATTCCGCCAGTACGGCATCGAGGTACTTTCCTACGGCCATGCGATGGCCGGATTCCGCGCGTCCTGCACCGGCTGATGCCGAGATGACGGACAGCGCCTCCTTGCAGCGATCGATCTGCTGGCGCAGGATGCCCAGTTTTCTGTGCAGGTCGACTTGTCCGGTGCCGGTGTATTCCTGTTCAAGTTCCGCGACAAGTATCGCCATGGTTCCGAGCGGGGTTCCGAGCTCGTGTGCCGCGCCGGCCGCCAGGGTGCCCAGTGCGACAAGGCGTTCGTTCTGCAAGGACTGCTCGCGCGCCTCGGCAAGCTTGCGGTCGCGCTCCCGCAGGCTCTGCGCCAGGCCGACGATGATGACGGCAACGAAGCCGGCGCTGATGACGAAGCCCAGCCACATGCCGAAGACGTGCATATGGAATCCGCCGTCATGGTGCATGCCCTCGTGCGGCAGGGGCACATGATAGAAGAACAGTGCCGAGTAACAGGCCACGCTGAGCCCCGCCATGAACCAGGTATAGCCGCGCGGCAGGATGGTGGCGGCGATGATCAGCGGCAGCAGGTAGAACCAGACGAACGGGTTGCTGGCGCCGCCTGTAAAGAAGAACAGGCTGGTAATGCCGGCGATGTCCAGCAGCAGCTGGATGAAGATTTCGCTGTTGCCGACGGTAAATCGCGTTTGCAACCGCAGCCAGGTGATCAGGTTGAGGAGAGCAAGCAATCCCAGCGTCAGCAGCAGCGGCGGGAGTGGCAGTGTCAGGCTGTAGACCGGACGGGCGATGGCGACAGCCAGTCCGGCACCGA
The DNA here is from genome assembly GCA_963824045.1 of uncultured Gammaproteobacteria bacterium. Lineage (GTDB taxonomy): Bacteria > Pseudomonadota > Gammaproteobacteria > UBA9214 > UBA9214 > UBA9214. Next base: position 80,149 of record CAWGNW010000016.1, read on the forward strand.
GGATGGTGATATTACGCAGCAGAAACAGGCGCCGCAGGATTCTGCGGGGCGTTTCATCCGCTGTTCTGTCCAGCATTGTTTGCATGGATCAATGATGCTATGGCCGGACTGCCGCAGCAACCATGCATGCGGGTGCGACAGTTTGCCGCATTACCTGCGGGCCCGGTCAGCGCTATATTTCCCGCCGGGGAATCCGCGTCGGCTGTGCCGGCATGACAAACAACTACAAACGGGGACTGCTCCTGATGATTTTACCTGTACTGCGGCTGCTGACCGCGTTATGTCTGTATGCGCCACTGGTGGCAGTGCCTGCGGCGGACGTGCATGACCATCACGCCATGATGCATCACGACCATTTCGGCACCGAGCCGATCGGGGTCATGGGTGCGCACACGCATGGCCCTGGAGACTGGATGATCTCCCTGCGCAGCATGCGTATGGATATGGACGGCAATCGCGACGGTACCAGCCGGATGAGTACCACCGATGTGTTCGCTGAGGGCTACATGATTGCGCCCGAAAGCATGACCATGGACATGCAGATGCTGAGCGTGATGTACGGCGTCAGCAATGACCTGACCGTCATGCTGATGCTTCCCTGGATGGATAACGAAATGGACCATGTGGGTGCCAATGGCGCGAAGTTCACTACGCATTCCAGTGGCGTCGGGGACGTTACATTCGGTGGTCTGTACAGGCTGGGCCAATGGGGTGCGCAGCAGTTCTACCTGAACGCTGGCCTGGGCATGCCGACCGGTTCCATTGACGAGAAGGATGATACGCCAATGGGTGCGAACCAGCATTTACCATACCCCATGCAGCCGGGTTCCGGTACCTGGGACCTGTTGCCGGGCGTGACCTGGCTGGGGCAGACGGGGGAACTGTCCTGGGGCATGCAGGGCATGGCTGTGGTGCGGCTGGGAGAGAATGACAACGACTACACCCTGGGTGACCGCTTCAACCTGACCGGCTGGATTACCGGAGCGTGGACCCCGGCCTGGCAGACTTCGTTGCGTCTGGACACACAGTGGTGGGGGAATATCGATGGCAGTGACAGTAAAATACCGCCCATGATGGTCGGAATCGTGCCGACGGCCGACCCGGACCTGCGTGGCGGGCGCCGGGTCGATCTGCTGATCGGGGCCGCATTCACGCCGCAGGCCGGGTTGCTGCATGGCCACCGCCTGGCGCTGGAGGTTGGCCGGCCCGTCTACCAGAACCTGGATGGCCCACAACTGGAGACCGACTGGACCGCAACACTCGGCTGGCAGTTACTGCTTTGAGGCGTGCCGGTTGCGACACTATGTCGCATTCCCAGGACATGCGGATGACGCTAGTCTTCCACCCATGGGTGCCTGTCAGTGGCAGCCGGGGTACCCCTCGCTGTCAGGCAATCTTTTTTACGGCGGTATATCGACTACCCCCTTCGATCTCTCTGATTGATATACCGCCGCTTTTAATCTCCCGCCCTTGTTCCCCAGCGGCTGCCATGCCGTATTCTTCAGGTTTGCGATAAAGGGTTCACTGCTTGCTGCAAGACTGGTCCGTGTCCGGCGATGGCGTGGCTGGCCGCGATCAGCCCCTACGGCGGCTGCAGCAGCAGTCCCTGCAACAGAATCAGGTCCGACAGGTCAATCACGTCGTCCGGTGAACCGGGCGGGTAGAGATCGGCATTTTGAATTTCGGAATAGGGCGGGTTGATGATCCCCAGAACCACGCGCAGGCCGACCAGGTAGTCGGCGGCGTTCACCAGCCCGTCAGGGGATCCCAGCGGGGCAATGTCGCCGGCGACGGCGGCGACAAGCGGATACGGGTCCAGGTCATCCGTTATGCCGTCGCCATCGGTATCGACAACCAGCGGATTCAGGTCCAGGCCGGGAGTGTAGGCGTTCGGGTTGCTATCCCAGTTGACTTCGTCATAGTCGCTCAGGGTATCGCCGTCGGAATCTGCCAGCAGCGGGTCGGTGCCGATCGCCTGTTCGAAGCTGTCGGACAGGCCGTCATTGTCATCGTCGCTGTCACAGGCGTCACCGTTACCATCGGCATCCGTGTCCAGCTGGCTGCTGTTGGCGTCAAGCACGCAGTTGTCGGCATCGTGGTTGATGCCGTCACCGTCGGCGTCCAGGCTGATGCGCCCGAAGCCGGAACGCAGGTCATAGCCGGTGGGGACGATATCTTTCGCCGTGTTTTCCAGCATACTGCGCAGTCCCGCGAGGGTCAGTCCAGGATTCTGCCCCAACAGCAGAGCGGCGGCACCCGCGGCATGCGGTGACGCGGCCGAGGTGCCGGCAAAATTCCCCGACAGTGATGTTTGCACCGCCGTGGGTGCGGAGATGTCCGGCTTGTTGCGGCCGTCCACCGTCGGGCCTTGTGAAGAGTAGCCCGCGATTGCATCCGTGACTGCATCGGTTGCGGCTATCGCCAGCGTGGAGGCGCAGTCCGCCGGTTGTGACAGGCTGCTGGCCTGCGTTTTGGTGCCGAGGCTGGCATACGGGGAGAACAGGGTCAGCGGCAGGTTGGTCGTGGTTCCGCCTGCCTTCTTCACGACCAGGTGGTATGTATACGTATCCGCTGCCGTGTACTGGATATCCTCGTAGGGTAAGGGGTATTGATTTGGCCCGTTACCGGACTGGGCATTTGTTGAAGATGCCACTACCGTGCCCCCGGCATCCGGATCACCGTGGTAGAGGTAAAGGTCATAATCAACAGTGGTGGTCGGATAGGCGTCCCAGCTCAGGATGAAGGAATAGGTCTTGCCGGAAAATAACGATACGCTGTTGCTGTTATGGCCTGTTGCGAACTCGTGCCGGTTATCGGCATCGGCATCCGTGAATGTCCCCAGGTAATGCTGGTTGCGGTAGTTGCCCGCCGCATTGACCCATAGCACGCCATTATTCTCGGCAGTATCTGTGATGTCGCACAGCGGCCCGGTGCCGTCGTAGAAGGCGGCACCGAACCAGGCCACGGAATGATTGATGACGGTCACGCCTGCTGCGGTCATGTCAGTGAGCGCCTGCTCAAGTTCAACATCCGTGTTGATTTTGGCGAGGTACAAGTCTGCACCGGGGGCCATGTCATGCACGATCTCCGCCACGTTGGTGCCATGGTTGGTGCCGCCCGTGCCGCTGCCGGTGTAATCGGTAACGGTGAGTCCTGCGCCGGTTGCCGGCAACTCGCCGCTGGCCTGGGAGCTGGCCAGGCTGCTGAAGCCGAGGTCGATGACGCCGATCTTTACCCCGTTGCCAGCCTCTCCCAGCGCCTGCATGTCGGCGGCACCGGACACGCTGACACCCAGACTGGTGACGGAGGTCGGGACGTGCGGGTAGGATAGCCTGGCCACTGCATCCACTGGCAGCTGCGCCAGCAGTTGCTGTACCTTGCCCGGATTCATGCTCACCTCGTAGCGCCGGCCAAGGCTGAATCGCAGCTTGCCGGCAGCCGAATGTATCGCCGCCTGGATGATGGAGGGTGATGCGGAGCTCTCGATGATGAATGTCAGGGCGGATTGGCCGGCAGGCGACTGCCGGGCGCGGTCATCCAGCAATTGCTGCAGCCGGTCTGAAACGGCAACTGCCCCGGCATGGCCGGGCAGGCAGCAGCAGAGGAACCCTGCGAGGCAGCTGCAAAGCAGTCTGGCATGAAGGAATTGCGGCATTCCGGCTCTCGATTGTTATTGTTCTTGTAAATCAACGTTTAATCGAGTGTACCTGTAGCCGTCATCTGCGGCCAGCCTGCCGACGCCCATGATCCGGGGAATCCGCTTAGCTGCGCGGGGTGCGCTGGCAGATTCCGGCGGAAGTACCGGCAGCAGTCCGGATGACGTGTGCGACAGGACGGGAAACATCCCGGCAAACGGGATTCACTGCCATGATTATGGTAACCATATGTTTGTAAAGTATTTCCCGTCATGCCGGTCGCCCGGTATCCGGCAAGTCTGGTTACAAGCGCGCGGACGCGTTCCCGGATTCATGAGGTTTCTCAGTAAATAATGCGCTATCGGCTATAGCATGGTTGGAGTCTTGCACAAAAATATTTTATAGTCTCAATGATTTAGCAACGCAACTGACACCGGCATCAGGATCTGGACGCGGAAAATTATGGCTGATCGAAGACTACAGGTATTTCATACCGTCGCACGCTTGTTGAGTTTTACCAAGGCGGCGGAGAGTCTGCACATGACCCAGCCGGCGGTGACCTTCCAGGTCCGCCAGCTGGAAGAATATTTCAACACCCGCCTGTTCGACAGGACGCACAACCGCATCAGCCTCACCGAGGCAGGGCAGCGTGTCTATGAATATGCGGACGAGATCTTCGAACTGTATGCGAAGATGGACAACGCCGTGCGCGACATGACCGGCGAGATCAGCGGCGTCCTTATTATCGGTGCCAGCACCACCATTGCGGAATACATGCTGCCGTCGCTGCTGGGGGACTTCAAGAAAAAGTACCCGGATGTGAATGTTCATCTCAAGGTGGCCAATTCTGACGGGATCGTGTCCATGGTCGAGAATAATGACATCGACCTCGGTGTGGTTGAGGCCCCCGTCCTGAACAAGAACCTGGTGGTGGAAAACTGCCGCAATGACCGGCTGGTAGCGATCGTGCCGCCGAAGCATCCCCTGGCCGATAGCGGCACCGTCAGGCTCAGGGACCTGCTCGACTACGCCTACATCGCGCGCGAGGAAGGTTCCGGCACACGCGAGGTGATTCAGGATTACCTGGCACATGCCGGGCTGAAACCCTCGGATGTGCATGTTGCCATGGAACTTGGCAGCCCCGAGGCCATCAAGGGTGCGGTGGAGGCGGGGATGGGGGTGTCCATCGCCTCCGAGGTGACAATTCACAAGGAGCTGCAGCTGGGCACGCTGGTTGCACTCCAGCTTGATCCACTGATGGAGCGGCCGTTTTCATTCGTGCACCAGAAACAGAAGTTCCGCCAGCGTGCCATGGACGAACTGCTGGAATTCGCGCGTGCCTATTGCCTGTCTCACCGGGACGACGACTGAGAAGGACAAGCTGTTATCCGGTTGCCACACCGAATACACTGGCATGCATCCTTTCCGGAGCGAAATCCTGTCAATGAATGAAACCGAACAGCGTCTGCTCGGGTTGTTGCGGCAACTCGGTGCCACGGACCAGGCGGGCCTGCTGGCATTTGCGGAATTCCTGTGCAGCCGGCAACCTGCCGTGGCTGCGAGCAATCCACGGCCGCAGGCAATACCCGAACCTGAACCGGTCGAGCGGCCGCCGGTGGAGAGCGTGGTCGCGGGGCTGAAGCGTCTGGCCAGGACTTACCCGATGCTCGACAAGAGCGAGATGCTCAGTGCAACCTCCGATCTCGTGGCGACGCATATCATGCAGGGTACGGATCCCGCCGCCGTGATCGATCAGCTGGAGGAAATCTTTCGTGAGCACTATGCGCAGTTCAGGTCAGCCGCAGGTGGTTGAGCGCATGAATATCCTGCGCGAGTGGTATGACCGGCATGTTTCCGACCCCCAGGTCGTGATTCTGGCGGTTCTTCTCGTCACCGGGTTTGTCGTCATGCTGACCCTCGGGCAGATGCTGGCGCCGGTAATGGCCGGTGTGGTGATTGCCTATCTGCTGGACGGCGCTGGTCGAGAAGTGCCATGAACTGGGTGTGCCGCGTCTGCTCGCGGTGGCGCTGGTGTTCCTGCTGTTCATGTCGCTGCTGGTCTTCATCATGATCTGGATGGTGCCGCGTCTTTCCTACCAGGTGACGCAGCTGGTCAGGCAACTGCCGGATATTATCGCGCTCGGGCAGGCGCTGTTGCTGAAACTGCCGGAAAAATACCCCAGCCTGTTTACCGCCGCCCAGGTGAGCGACCTCGGTGCCACCATCCGTGCCGAGATCACCGCGATGAGCCAGCAGGTGCTGTCATGGTCCGTCGCATCCGTTTTCGGCCTGCTTACCTTAATGGTGTATATCGTGCTGGTGCCGGTGCTGGCGTTTTTCTTCCTCAAGGACAAGGAGAGTATTCTGGGCTGGTTCAGCCAGCGCCTGCCCCGGCAGCGCCGCCTGGTAGACGAGGTCGCGCGGGATGTGAACCTGCAGGTATCCAATTATGTGCGCGGCAAGGTCTGGGAGATCTTTATCGTCGGCGTCGGTCAGTTTCGCCACCTTTACCATCATGGGGCTGCAGTATGCGCTGCTGCTGGCGACCATGGTTGGTCTGTCGGTTGTGATTCCCTATGTCGGCGCGGCGGTTGTGACCTTGCCGATCGCCATCATCGCCTGGTTCCAGTGGGGCTGGAGTCCCGAGTTTGGCTGGATCCTGCTGGCCTACGGTGTGCTGCAGGCGCTGGACGGCTACCTGCTGGTGCCGCTGCTGTTTTCCGAGGTCGTTAACCTGCACCCGATTGCGATTATCATTGCCATCCTGGTATTCGGCGGCCTATGGGGCTTCTGGGGCGTGTTCTTCGCCATCCCCCTCGCGACCCTGGTATCGGCGGTACTGAATGCCTGGCCGCGGAAGGAAAAGCCGGCGGAGAATGTAACGGAGTCCGCATGACGGCCGGCTGTTGCAGATGACACTACAGGCATGGGCCGCACGTTTGCCTGTTGCCGGGTTATACCATGTCGTGAATGAACGGCACCGTAATGATCGAAACGATCACCGCTACGGAGAATATCATCATCGCCAGCTTGAAGCGGCACGGGAAGCGTTTCGTGCAGTGTCTGGTTTTTTCAAAAATCGACATGTTGTTACCCCTTGGTCCATAGCAGCGAAAAAATAAGTATCAGGATCGTGACCCGGCTTTCGCCCCCCTGGTGCTCATGATCGCTGTGGTGTACTGGCACTCACAGCAGGAAAACTGCCACTAAATCGAAGTGGCGAGTGAAATAGTACATGGTAATATTCTAATTAACAATAAAACTTTTTTTCGTATCGATAGAATTTTCTGGTTAACAGGGGGCTGACTGCGACCGGCAGGGTGCCGGTTTCTGCTGCAGGGGTGGGTGATCGCAATGGCCGGCGGATTGCCGGTTCTCCGGTGGGAGTGGCGGGCTGCCCTACAGCGCCTTGATGGCTTCCAGGACTTCCTCGACATGGCCGTTGACAGTGACCTTGCGCCATTCCCTGCGCAGGACGCCCCCGGTATCGATCAGGAAGGTACTGCGCTCGACGCCCAGCACCTTGCGGCCATACATGTTCTTTTCCCTGATGACATCAAACAGCTGGCAGGCGTGCTCTTCGGCATCTGATAACAGGTCGAACGGGAATTCCTGTTTGGCCTTGAAATTTTCATGGGACTTGATGCTGTCACGGGAGATGCCGAGAACCACGGTATTGCGACGCCTGAAGGTGTCGATGCTGTCGCGGAAATCCTGACCTTCCGTGGTACAGCCCGGGGTGCTGTCCTTCGGATAGAAATAGATCACGACGTTCTGGCCGCGCAGGCCGGACAGGCTGATGTCCTTGCCGCCGGTGGCAGGGAGCGTGAAATCCGGTACGGGTTTGCCGAGGGTCGCCATGCTCATATTGATACCTCTCTCCGTTCCCGGGGCTTCAGGTCTTGATCGGCTCGATCACCGCATCAAGATTCAGTTGATCGCAAAAATCCATGAATTCCTCACGCAATGCCGCGATCTGGATGCTTGCCGGGACCTCGACGGTCAGGTGTACCGAAAACATCGGGGTGCCCGAATGCGCGGCCGCGTAGCTGGAGGTCAGCATTTCCTGGATGTTGATCTGTCGCTGGGAAAAGAATTTCGCCAGGTTGTGGACTATGCCTGGCTGGTCCATGGCGACCACGTCAACCCCGTAGGGGAGCAGATCATGGCGTGACTCCCTGCCGGTGGTGCGTCGTGAACTGATGGTCAGGCCGAGTCGTTCCTGCAGGCCGGGTATCTGGGTTTCGAGCTTCGCGAGATTGTTCCAGTTGCCGCCGACCTGCAGCAGCAGTGCAAAGTCACCACCCAGCACCGCCATGCGGCTGTCGAGAACACTGCAGCCGCTGTTCAGTACACAGCGTGATAATTCATTGATAAGCCCGGGCTTGTCCTCGCCCAGGGCGGAAAGTACCAGGTGATTGTTCTTGGTGCCTGTCTGTTCGTTCATGGTCGCCTTGCCGGCGGTCTCCTGTGGCCGCAGCTTTGAGATATCCGCAGTCTAACACTTATTGTACCCGCTGCGTGCTGTCCTGCCGGAGGTGTAGCGGGATTGCCTTGTCACTGCGCTGTGGCGCCAGTACCATGTCGGTCTTGATTTCGGACCGGGGATTTCGGTGATGTTTCAGGGCAGTATGGTAGCGCTGGTCACTCCGATGCAGGATGACGGTGCGATCGATGAAGACAGTCTGCAGCGGCTGGTCGAGTTTCACGTCGAGCATCATTCAGACGCCCTGGTCAGCGTCGGTACAACGGGGGAATCAGCAACGCTCAATGAGGAGGAGCATTGCCATGTGATCCGCCGTACCGTGGAAATGGCTGCAGGCCGTATCCCGATCATCGCGGGTACCGGTGCCAATTCCACCCGGGAAGCCATCGATCTCACCCGTTGCGCCATGGAGGCCGGCGCCGATGCCTGCCTGCTGGTGACACCGTACTACAACAAGCCCACCCAGGAAGGTCTCTACCTGCACCACAGGGCGGTTGCCGAGGCCGTGCCGATCCCGCAAATTCTCTACAATGTGCCGGGTCGCACCGCTGTCGACATGCTGCCCGAGACCGTGGCGCGGCTGGCCCTGCTGGAAAATATCATCGGGATCAAGGAAGCGACCGGCAGTATGCAGCGGGCGCAGGAGATCATGGACCGCTGCGGTGACAGCCTTGCCGTCTACAGCGGCGATGATGCCACCGCCATGGAACTGATGCTGCTGGGCGGCAGTGGAAATGTCTCGGTAACGGCCAATGTGGTGCCTGCCGCCATGCACGCGATGTGTGCTGCGGCCATGGCAGGAGACCGGGAAACGGCGCAGCGTATCAATGACCGCCTGGATGTGTTGCACTCGGCCCTGTTTCTGGAGTCCAATCCGATACCGGTAAAATGGGCGCTGCACGTGATGGGACTGATCCCGCCGGGCATTCGGCTGCCGCTGACCCCGCTGGCGGAAAAACACCGGGAAACCCTGCTGCAGGCGCTGAGGCAGGCAGGCGTGTTAACAGAACAGGAAAACCTATGAAACTGAATATTTTCTCCAGGGCGGTGCTGCTGCCGGTTGCCGCTGCCCTGCTGGTGTCGGCGTGCAGTACCGTTGAGAAGATGACGCCGGGACGCGAGAAGGTGGACTACAAGAAGAGCGAGGTCACAAAGTCGCTGGAAGTGCCGCCGGACCTGTCATCCAATACCATCAACGATGCGCCCGCAAGCCTCGATGCCGCCACCTACTCGGAGTACGGCGACAAGACCACCGATGTCCGGAATTCCGCTGTGCTGCCGGCGCAGTCCAATATGCGCGTGGAGCGTGACGGTGACCAGCAGTGGCTGGTGATGCGCGGGACGCCGGCGCAGGCGTGGCCCAGGGTGAAGGAATTCTGGCTGCAGGAAGGCTTCCTGATCAGGATGGAAGACCCGCGTGTCGGCATTATCGAAACCGGATGGTCGGAAAACCGGGCGGATATTCCGCAGGGGCCGATTCGCAATCTCCTTGGCAAGGTCATTGATTCCGTGTATTCCTCTGCAACCCGTGATCAGTACCGGGTGCGCCTGGAGAACGGCACGCAGCCGGGAACGACAGAGGTCTACCTGACGCATCGCGGCATGCAGGAAGTTATCAAGGGCGGTGCGGTGGACGGTACCCCGGTGTGGGAACCGCGTGCCACGGACCCGGAACTGGAAGCCGAAATGCTGAAGCGCCTGATGGTCTACATGGGCGTTGAGGAGAACAAGGCACAGGTCATGCTGGCGCAGCAGACCGAGAGCAAGGAACGGGCACAACTGGTGAGTGATGACGGCGGTGCCATGCTGATCGTCTACGAGGATTTCTCCCGCGCCTGGCGGCGCACCGGGATCGCGCTGGACCGGGTCGGGTTTGCAGTCGAGGACCGCAACCGCAGCGAGGGCACCTATTACGTGCGCTACAGTGATCCGCTTGCCGACCAGGAGAAGGAAGGCGTGCTTAGCAAGCTGGCGTTCTGGTCCTCGGACGACGAGGCCAAGGCGACCCAGTACCATATCGAGTTGCTGGCCAAGGGGGCGTCCACACACGTTATCGTGAACGATGCGCAGGGAGTGCGGGATACCACCGCGACCGGGAAGCGAATACTGTCCTTGCTGCAGGAGCAGCTGCGTTAGGCGCCGGGCATGGCAGGCGTGATATCGAATGCGGTTTTTCACCACCGCGGTGCATACCGCGGGTGTGTTGTCGCCGGAAACAAGTGAAGGCGGGGATACACTTGCCGGAAGTTGCTTCCCTGGCATGACCGTACCGGCCGACGCCTGGTAAACAGATGCGGTTCGCGTCACTGGGCAGCGGCAGCCGCGGGAACGCCACGCTGGTAGAATGCCGGGACACTCTGGTGATGGTCGACTGCGGCTTTTCCTGTCGTGAAACGGAACGCCGCATGGCGCGGCTGGGACGCAATCCCTCGGAACTTGCCGCGCTGCTGGTCACGCATGAACATGGAGACCATGTGCGCGGTGTGGCGCCCCTGGCGCGCAAGTACGGGTTCCCTGTATGGCTGACACGCGGTACCCGGCACATGCTGCGGGATGTCGATATGCTGCAGCTACACAGCTTTGACGCCGCCACCCGCATCGATATCGGCGGCCTGCAGATACAGCCCTATACGGTACCGCATGATGCCCGCGAGCCATGCCAGTTCACGGTGCAGTCCGGCAACCGGCGTCTTGGCATACTGACCGACACCGGTCACATGACGCCCCATATCGTCGACGCGCTGGGCGCCTGCGATGCCCTGCTGCTGGAGTGCAACCATGATGCCGCCATGCTGGCTGGCGGGCCTTATTCCCCTTCCCTGAAGCAGCGAGTCGGCGGTCCACTCGGGCACCTGAGCAACGCCCAGGCGGCGGACCTGCTGGTGCGTCTGGATGCCTCGCGGCTGCAGCACCTGGTCGCCGCCCACCTCAGCGACAACAATAACCAGCCGGCGCTGGTGCGCACGGCGCTTGCTGCGGCCATGGACTGCGAGCCGGACTGGATCGGCATCGCCGACCAGGAAACCGGTATGGACTGGCGAACAATTGCCTGATCCTGAAGCGGCTTGCCGCTCCTGCGTGGCAGGCCTGCTGACGGCTGGAGTGGCGTTGCCCGGGGAATCCGCGAGGCATGCTCAGGCTGCCTGACCGTCTTTCACTGCAGGTGGCTGACCGGCCGGGGTGCTGCTGCCGGGGCAGGTACCACTGACAGCGGTCAACCCATCCAGTATCATTCCCGGCTTGCAATGCCTGTCTGCCCGGGAGTCCTGATGCTATATCTGCGTGGTTGTCCTTCCCTTTCCGAATTTCGCAGGCTAAAGCTGCTGGCGCAGTGCCGGGAACTGGTGCCTGTACTGTGCGACTTGCGCGCCGACTACCTGCACGTTGTCGAGCTGGATGAGGCGCTGTCCACGGCCGAGCAGGATATTCTCGAAAAGCTCCTGACCTACGGACCGGAACAGTCCGCGGAGGCTGTCCCGGTTCCGGAAATTATCGTGATACCCCGCCCGGGGACGATCTCTCCCTGGTCCAGCAAGGCAAGCGACATCGTCCACAACTGCGGCCTGGAAAAAGTCACGCGCGTGGAACGCGGGATTGCCTACAGCCTCGGCACCGCGAGCGGTGTTCCCCTGGACGAAGCGGAACTGACCGCGGTATTGCCGCTGCTGCACGATCGCATGACGGAGGCGGTAGTGTTCGATATCGCGGAAGCGGATGCGCTGTTCCGGCACGCGGTGCCTGCACCCATGGCTTTGGTCGATGTGCTCGGTGGCGGCCGCGATGCGCTGGAGATCGCAAACCGTGACCTCGGCCTGGCGCTTTCGGATGACGAGATCGATTACCTGGTGGAGAATTTCGCCGCCCTGGGACGCAACCCGGTCGATGTCGAACTGATGATGTTCGCGCAGGCCAATTCCGAACACTGCCGCCACAAGATATTCAACGCCAGCTGGATCATCGACGGGCAACCGCAGGCGCACAGCCTGTTCGAGATGATTCGCGCCTCCTACAGGGCGAACCCGGACGGTATCCTGTCCGCCTACAGCGACAATGCCGCGGTGGTTGAGGGCTTCGAGGTGCGGCGGTTTTTCCCCGCACCGGGATCACATGCCTATGCACCGCACCGGGAAGCCGCGCACCTCGTTATGAAGGTGGAGACCCATAATCACCCGACCGCCATTTCCCCCTTTCCGGGGGCCGCGACCGGTTCCGGTGGCGAGATACGCGACGAGGGCGCGACCGGCCGCGGCGCCAAGCCCAAGGCGGGCCTGTGCGGATTCTCGGTGTCCAATCTGCGGATTCCCGGCTTCGAACAGCCCTGGGAAACTGATCATGGCAAGCCGGAACGCATCGTGTCTGCACTGGATATCATGGTCGAGGGGCCGCTGGGCGCTGCCGCCTTCAACAACGAATTCGGCCGTCCCAACCTGTGCGGTTATTTCCGGACCTTCGAGGAACGGGTGCCCGGCGCGTCGGGAGATGAACTGCGCGGTTATCACAAGCCAATCATGCTGGCCGGTGGCTGCGGCATGATACGCGAGGCGCATGTCGAGAAGGGCGATATCCCGGTCGGGGCGCCGATCGTCGTGCTGGGCGGTCCGGCCATGCTGATCGGCCTGGGTGGTGGCGCGGCATCGTCCATGTCCAGCGGCGCCAGCGCGGAGGATCTCGATTTCGCCTCCGTGCAGCGCGGCAATCCCGAGATGGAGCGGCGGGTACAGGAAGTCATCGATGCCTGCTGGGCGCTGGGCGAGGCCAACCCGATCATATCCATTCACGATGTCGGTGCCGGGGGGCTGTCCAATGCCGTGCCGGAGCTGGTGAACGACAGCGGCCGGGGCGGCCGCTTCGAACTGCGCGCCATTCCCAACGACGACCCCGGCATGTCACCGATGCAGGTCTGGTGCAACGAGTCGCAGGAACGTTACGTACTGGCCGTGGACGAGGCCCGCATGGAGGAGTTCGAGGCCCTGTGCGAGCGCGAGCGCTGTCCGTACGCCGTGCTGGGCGAGGCGACACGGGAGCAGCAGCTGGTGCTCGGCGACGGTTATTTCGACAATACCCCGATCGACCTGCCCATGGGCCTGCTGCTGGGCAAGCCGCCGAAGATGCTGCGCGAGGTGCGGCGGCTGCCGGGCACACACAGGGAATTCCAGCACTGCAGGCGTGAATATCCGCGATGCCGCGTATCGCGTGCTGCGCCTGCCGGCTGTGGCGGACAAGACATTCCTGATCACCATCGGCGACCGTTCGGTGACCGGCATGGTGACGCGTGACCAGATGGTGGGACCCTGGCAGGTGCCGGTAGCCGACGTGGCGGTGACGGCCTCCGATTACGAAAGCTATACCGGCGAGGCCATGGCCATGGGCGAGCGCACCCCGGTGGCCCTGCTGCACGGTCCGGCCTCGGGCCGCATGGCCGTGGGCGAGGCCGTGACCAATATCGCGGCCGCCGGCATCGAGGACATCGGCCGGATTCGCCTGTCGGCCAACTGGATGGCGCCGGCCGGTCATCCCGGCGAGGACGCGAGCCTGTATGACACCGTGCGGGCGGTGGGCGCGGAGCTGTGTCCGGCGCTCGGTATCGCCATCCCGGTCGGCAAGGATTCCATGTCGATGAAGTCGGTCTGGAAGGAGGCGGGTGAGGACCGCGCGGTTACGGCGCCGCTGTCGCTGATCATTTCCGCGTTTGCGCCGGTGAGTGATGTGCGCCTGACGCTGACGCCGCAATTGCGCACCGACAGGGGCGAGACGCGAGCTGCTGCTGATCGATCTCGGACAGGGCAGAAACCGGCTCGGCGGCTCTGCGCTGGCGCAGGTGTACAAGCAGGTCGGCAACATGCCGCCGGATCTCGATGACCCGGTATTGCTGCGGGGTTTCTTTGCCGCGATCCAGACGCTGAACGGTGCGGGGCTGCTGCTGGCCTACCACGATCGTTCCGACGGCGGGCTGTTCGCCTGCATTGCCGAGATGTGTTTCGCGGGGCACAGCGGTGCCTCGATCGCGCTGGATACTCTGGGGGCTGACCCGGTGGCGGCGCTGTTTGCCGAAGAACTCGGCGCCGTGATCCAGGTGCCGCACGGCGAACTGCCGGTCGTCATGTCGCAGCTGTCAGCACACGGTCTCGGGGACTTTGTCCACCGGCTGGGCGAGCCCAACAGCCTCGATCGCGTTGATTTCCTGTTCGCCGGACAGCCACTGCTGTCCGAGTCACGTGTCGACCTGCAGCGTGCCTGGGCGGAGACGACATTCCGCATGCAGTCACTGCGTGACAACCCGGCCTGCGCGCGGGAGGAATACGATGCCTTGCTGGATGTAACCGACCCGGGACTGAATCCACGTGTGCCTTTTGACCCGGCGGAGGATATTGCCGCGCCGCTGATCGCGACCGGTGTGCGCCCGCGGCTCGCGATACTGCGGGAGCAGGGCGTCAACGGCCAGGTGGAAATGGCGGCGGCTTTCTATCGCGCCGGTTTCGATGCCATCGACGTGCACATGAGCGACCTGCTCTCCGGGCGGGTTTCGCTGGCGGACTTCAGGGGACTGGTGGCCTGCGGTGGCTTCTCCTATGGCGACGTGCTCGGCGCCGGACAGGGCTGGGCCAAGTCAGTGCTGTTTCACGCCGAGTTGCGTGACATGTTCAGCGTCTTTTTCGAACGCCCGGACAGTTTCGCGCTGGGTGTCTGCAACGGCTGCCAGATGCTGTCCAGCCTGCGGGAACTGATACCGGGCGCGGGCGCCTGGCCGCGTTTCGTACGCAATGCCTCGGAACAGTTCGAGGCACGCTTTGCCCAGGTGGAAGTGCTCGATTCGCCATCACTGTTCCTGCAGGGCATGCAGGGTGCGGTGCTGCCGATTGCCGTGGCCCATGGAGAGGGGCGCGCGGATTTCGGCGACCCCGCGGCGGCACAGCAGGCACTGGCGCAGGGGCTGGTGGCGCTGCGCTACCTGGACGGTCACGGGCGGGTCGCGGAAACCTATCCGGCCAACCCGAACGGTTCGCCGCTGGGCATTACCGGTCTGACCACACCTGATGGCCGCGTGACCATCATGATGCCGCATCCCGAGCGGGTGTTCCGCAGCATTCTGAACTCGTGGCATCCGGATGACTGGGGCGAGGATGCGCCATGGATGCGCATGTTCCGCAACGCCCGGGTCTGGGTTGGCTAGCGCCTGTCGGGCTGATGCTGACGGATATGATGGCCACGGAATCCACGGAATCCACGGAAACACACGGAAAGAGATAACATTCCTTAAAAGCATTTCCGCGTCCTTCCGTGGCCATAGAGAAATACTGGCCTTCAGACTGACTTGTCATCATCTCCGGGAAATGCAGGCCGTCATCGCGACAGCTGCAGGGTGAACTAGACTGTTGGGCATGCGCTGTCGTCTGCTACTGTTGCCACTGCTTGTACTGACCCTGCCCGTGGGGGCGATCCGTGCGGGGGATCTACCGGAGACCATCGACATCCGCGAAATCGCGGCACGTCCCGTGGCACCGGAGTACGCATTTGCGCGATTCTTCGAGACCCGCCCCCTGCAGCAGCCGGCCTTCTCCGCAAATGATCGCCAGCTCTATTTTCTCAGGAGCAGCGGCCAGGCTGACAATGTGTTTGCCATTGACCTGGCAGATCGCAGTCTGCACCAGATCACCCGCTCGCCAGAATCCGTTTCCGGCTACCTGGTTGCCCGGGGCGGGGAATTCCTGGTCCTGACGCGAGATACCCGGGGAAACGGGCGTTATGACCTGTATCGATTCGACCTGTCCTCCGGCGAGACCCGGCAGCTGACATTTGCTACCGTCGGTGATGCGACCATGGCCTGCGGGCTGTCGCCGGACGACACACTGCTGTACTACGCACAGACACGTGACCGCCGCAGCGAGTCAGACCTCTGGCAGGTCGAGGTGGCAACAGGGACAAAACGCCGCCTGCTTGCCGGCAACGGCCGCACCCTCGACTGCGATGCCGTCAGTCCGGACGGGCGCTACCTGTTATACGGAGTGAAGCGGGGTTTTGATGAGCGCCGCCTGGACCTGCTGGACCTTGTCTCCGGCAAGACCCGCGTCATTGCAGCCGGGGAAGGGGTCAACAACCTGGACGGCAGCTTCGCCGGGGACGGGATCTACTATTGCAGCGCCCTGGATGCGGACGGCTTCCACCTTTGGCACTACCGCATTGGTGCAGCGGCGCCCGAACCGGTGCGCTTGCCGTTTGCCAATGACCTGGAGTCGATTGTCATCTACGGGAACGGTGCTGTTGTCGTCCTGGGCTACCGCAGCGGGCTGACGGGGCACACGGCTGTTTTCCCCGCGGACCTGAGCGCGCCATTGCAGCTCGGGTTTCCGTCCGAACAGGTGCAGGACGCCGTGTTCAGCGACAGCAATCCGCAACTTGGGGTGATTGCTGTCGAGACCGCCGGCCAGCCGCTCCGTTACTACCTCGTCGGAAAGGGATCGCCACGGCTACTGTATGACGCCAATCGCTCGGGTATCGACAGTCGCAATTTCTCCGAGTCGCGTTCCGGCTGGGTCACGGGTTTCGACGGCCTGAAGATAGCGGTGCACCTGTTCATCCCCAACGGCACGTCGGCACGCCGGCCGCGGCCGGTTATTCTGTTCATCCATGGTGGGCCGGAGGCGCACGTGGATCCGGGCTATATCAGCGAGATCCAGTTTCTCAATAACCGGGGTTTTATCGTCGTGGTACCCAATGTGCGCGGCAGCACCGGCTTCGGCAAGGCGTACGAGTCGCTGGATAACAACGACTGGGGCGGTGGCCACATCCGCGACCTGGTTGCGGTTGTGGAGGCCGTGCGCAAGCTGGATTTTGTGGATGCCGGGAATGTGTTCGCGGCCGGCATGAGTTTCGGGGGCTTCAGCGTGATGTCGCTGGTGACACAATACCCGGATCTGGTGCGGGCCGGTGCCGACTTCTTCGGATTTACCGAACTGGCGACCTTCGTCGACAGCTGGCCGCACTACCTGC
This sequence comes from uncultured Gammaproteobacteria bacterium, assembly GCA_963824045.1. GTDB lineage: Bacteria > Pseudomonadota > Gammaproteobacteria > UBA9214 > UBA9214 > UBA9214. The sequence continues at coordinate 97,258 of CAWGNW010000016.1, forward strand.
AGCAGAATATTTCTGATGAACTCGGCTTCGATCCACGCCGCGAGCCGCAGCGCAACCGGGCCGTCTCGCCGTTGTATCATCTGGACCGGGTCAGCATACCCCTGCAGATTCATCAGGGTGCCAACGACAGCCGCGTCCCCAGGGAACAGTCGGACCGGGTCGTGCAGCGTCTGCGCGGTTCAGGCCGCACGGTGGAATATTTCGTCTACGCCGATGAAGGTCATGGCTTCACCCGCTTCGGGAACCAGCGCCTGGCCTATCTGCGGCTGGTTGATTTCTTCAGTCGCCAGCTGACCCCCGCTAGCGCCTCGCGATCCAGGCACCCTTCAGACCCAGGGTTGCTTCCAGCGAACTGATACTTGCACGCGCCGAGCGGCTGCTTGCGAAACCGGTAACCCGGATGCGGTACATGGTCTTGTCATTGATCACGGCACTCTCGATCTCTCCGGTCACTCCCTTTGCCCGGAATTCGGCCAGCTTCTTCCGTGCCATGGATTCGTGAGTGTAGGTCGCCAGGTTGACTACCCAGTTACCGGCAGGTACTGCAGCGGCCGGGGCGGGCGCCGCTGTGGCCGGCCCGGGTTCTGCCAGGGCCACGACCGAATTGCCAATGGCCGGGGAGTCCTGGGCGCTCGCCGGTGGCATGTCCCTGGCTGGCATGTTGCTGCCGGCAGGGATTCCCGCCACCGGGGCAGTTGCCTCACCGGACATGTCGTCCAGGCCGGCGTCATCAGCGGCTGTCGTTGCGGGGCCGGCAGCCGCGGGTTCCAGGTTTTCCAATACCGCCACATCATCCGTTGCCGTCATGGCCTGGCTGCCGGCAGCAGGTGCTGCTGTGGTGTCCGTCAGGGTTGCGGCAACCCGGGCCGGTTCGGTGTCGTCGACAGTTGATTGCGGCGCGGTATCCATGTCTGCGGCATCCGCAAACCCGGCGGTCGTGCTGGCGGTTTCCGGCAAGGTGCTGTCTGCGGTAGCGTGACTGGCACCGGTGGTGCCGCGATTGATGTAATCCGTTGCGGGAAGCATCGCGGCATCCATGCTGCTGTCGGCCAGGGTTGACGCGGGCGTTGTGCCGGCGCCGGCTTCCTCGATCGTCATGCCGGCAGCGGCAGGTACAGCATCAATATCGCTGTCTACTGCGGGTGCGGTGGCAATCTCCATGGCAAGTGCCGGGTCCATTTCCATATCGGGAACCTCATTGCTGTCATCCGGTGAGGTCCCGGTGGTACTTGTCAGCAGCAGGGCGGCTGGCGACGTGACGATTTCGATGTCCGTGTTGTCAGCGGCAGTTTCCAGCGCGGGACCGTCGCCGGTTGCGGTTGCAGCGGAGGTGTCGACGGATGCTGTGGTATCGCTTGCACGATCACTGTCCGTTTCGGCCAAAGGCGGCATGGCGAGAGTCGGCATTTCTGCGGTGGCTTTACCGGATTCCTGCACTGGCTTGCCTGCGGCCGGCGGTGGCAGGGATTCAATTTCCGCAAGCACCGGGGCGGGGCGCAGCACGCGCGCGGGCAGCCGCTGGCCGGCTGCTGTTCCGGACTGTTCCGGCAAGGGGATCGGTGTGGGTTGTATGGCGGTCCAGGCAACGGTCTGCGGCTGTTCCTCGGTCAAATAGACACCGGCGATGCCTACTACCATGGTCGCCAGGGCAATCGTTGCGAGGCCGGAGAGTATTCGGTCGCCGATGCTGCGACGGGTCGGTGTGTTTTTATAGATACGCCGCGCCTTCCCCTCCCAGACGTGCTTGCCGCTGCCGGCCTGTGCGCCGGATTCATCCCAGGTCTCCCAGGGACGGGGTCCGTCCGCAAAGCCGTCGGCCCCCTCATCATGCATTTTCTGCTCGAATGCCCGCAGTTTTTCTTTATCAATATCTTGCATCTGTCTAGTTTTCCAGTCGTTTGTACTTGATCCGGTGAGGCTGATCAGCGTCCGTTCCCAGGCGGCGCTTGCGGTCAGCCTCGTAATCAGCGTAATTGCCTTCGAACCAGACTACCTGACTATCCCCCTCAAAAGCCAGAATATGGGTGGCAATCCGGTCCAGGAACCAGCGGTCGTGTGAAATCACCACCGCGCAGCCCGGGAAATCCAGCAGGGCCTCCTCGAGGGCGCGAAGGGTTTCCACGTCCAGGTCGTTGGTTGGTTCGTCCAGCAGCAGCACATTCCCGCCGCTCTTTAACAGTTTGGCGAGATGGACCCGGTTGCGCTCGCCGCCGGAGAGGCTGCCGACGCGCTTCTGCTGGTCGCTGCCGGTAAAATTGAAACGGGAAACATAGGTGCGGGAATTCAGTTCGTGCCTGCCGACGCTGATGATGTCCTGGCCGTCGGAGATCTCTTCCCACACGGTCTTGCCGGCATTGAGGCTGTCGCGACTCTGGTCGACGTAGGCGATCTGGACGGTTTCCCCGATGCGCAGTTCGCCACTGTCCGGCTGTTCGGTCCCGTTGAGCATGCGGAACAGGGTGGTCTTGCCGGCACCGTTCGGGCCGATGATGCCGACGATGCCGCCGCGCGGCAGGTTGAAGCTGAGATCTTCATATAGCAGGCGGTCGCCGAAACGCTTGCCGAGGTTATTCGCCTCGATAACCAGGTCGCCAAGGCGCGGTCCCGGCGGGATGAACAGCTGCTTGGTCTCGTTGCGCTGCTGGGCCTCGGTGGAGGACAGTTCCTCGAAGCGCGCCAGGCGTGCCTTGCTCTTGGCATGCCGGCCCTTCGCGCCGGCGCGCACCCATTCCAGTTCCGCCTTCATGGCCTTCTGCCGGGCGGTTTCCTGTTTCTCCTCGATCTCCAGGCGTGCCTCCTTCTGCTCCAGCCAGGAGGAATAGTTGCCCTCCCAGGGAATGCCGTGGCCGCGGTCCAGTTCCAGGATCCAGCCGGCGACGTTGTCGAGGAAATAGCGGTCGTGGGTGACGGCGACTACCGTGCCGGGGAACTCGGCGAGAAAGCGTTCCAGCCAGGCGACACTCTCGGCGTCCAGGTGGTTGGTGGGTTCATCCAGCAGCAGCATGTCCGGCCCGGACAGCAGCAGCTTGCAAAGTGCGACACGGCGGCGCTCCCCGCCGGAAAGCGTAGTGACAGCGGCATCCCACGGCGGCAGTCGCAGGGCCTCTGCGGCGACTTCCAGCTTGCGGTCCAGGTTGTGTCCGTCGCTGGCCTGCAGGATGTTTTCCAGCCGTGCCTGCTCGGCGGCAAGCGCATCGAAATCGGCATCCGGCTCGGCATAGGCGGCGTAGACCGACTCCAGCTGCTGCTGCGCGGCGGTGATGCTCGCGAGCGCCTCCTCGATATTGCCGCGCACGTCCTTGTCCGGGTCGAGCTGCGGCTCCTGCGGCAGGAAGCCAACCTTGATACCCGGTTGTGGCCGCGCCTCGCCCTCGATGTCGGTATCCAGGCCGGCCATGATGCGCAGCAGGGTGGATTTGCCGGAACCATTCAGACCGAGCACGCCGATCTTTGCACCCGGGAAGAACGACAGGGAGATGTCTTCAAGTATCTTGCGCTTGGGCGGGACGATCTTGCCCACGCGGTTCATGGTGTAGACGTACTGCGCCATCACTCAGCCTGTCCGGGGTAAAATAAATGGCCACATTATAGGCGCAGCAAACCGGCGGGCAAGACTCAAAAATCAAACTGACCGGCACGCTGTATGACAGGGTGTTCGGGGGAGGCTGCAGGGGCTTGCCCGGCTGCCTGCTGCCGCTGCCGCTTGCAGGCGTGATCACGGCAGCGAACAATGCAGGCGGGAATGCCACCGCTCTGGCTGGCGGTGGCGCCGGACTGTGAGGTGAGGCAGCGCATGCAACCAGTCACAAAGCAACAAACCGTCTGTGTCTACATCGGCAGCGAACTGGCCCGCTATGGCTTCGGGCAAGGCCATCCTTTCGGCCCGGACCGGCTCGATGCCTTCTGGCGCCAGGCGCAGGCGGACGGGCTTGACCGGCAGGTCCTGCAGTGCAGTCCGGTGGCGGCCGCGCGGGAAACCATCGAACGCTTCCATACGCCGGCCTATGTCGAAAGGGTCATTGCGCAATCTGCCAGCGGCACAGGCTTTCTGGATTGCGGTGACACGCCGGCGCCGCAGGGGATATACGAGTCGGCCTGCTTCGTGGTCGGCAGTGTCCTGGATGCCGTTGCGCGCCTGCAGAATGGCACATGCCGGCGCGCCTTCGTGCCGATCGCCGGGCTGCACCATGCGCGCCGTGACGCAGCGGCGGGATTCTGTGTCTTCAATGACTGCGGCATCGCGATTGAAACCCTGCGTCAGGTCTATGGCGTGCGGCGGGTGGCTTACGTGGACATCGATGCCCATCATGGCGACGGCGTCTTCTACAGTTTCGAGGATGATCCGGATCTGGTCTTCGCCGACCTCCACGAGGATGGCCGTTTTCTCTATCCGGGGACCGGCAGCATCACCGAGACCGGCAGCGGGGCCGCGCGCGGTACGAAGCTCAATATTCCCATGCCGCCGGACGCCGATGATGGCCTGTTCATCAAGGCCTGGGAGCAGGTGGAGGCTTTCATCGATGCCGCGTGCCCGGAGTTCATCCTGCTGCAATGCGGTGCGGACAGTATCGCAGGTGACCCGATTACCCACCTTCGCTATACCCCCGCTGCCCACCGGCACGCGACGTTGCGCCTCTGCCGGCTGGCGGAAAAACACTGCCGGGGCAGCCTGCTGGCGCTGGGGGGCGGCGGTTACAACCGGGGCAATCTGGCGGCCGCCTGGACCGCGGTCGTGGCGGCCTTGCTGGAGGTCTGACAACACCCTGATGTGTGGGGTTAAATTCAGCCAGATTGGTTAGCAAGCCCTCCGCAGATCGGCTATCATCTGGCACTTCCGGCGTGCCGGGTTCCCTTTTCAAGACCAGGATTTTGTTTCAATGTTCGCTAAAGACATGAAAATCGAGGGTTACGACGATGAACTCTGGGCGGCGCTCCAGGGCGAGCGGCAGCGTCAGGAAGACCACATCGAGCTGATCGCCTCTGAGAACTATGCCAGCCCCCGGGTGCTGGAGGCGCAGGGCTCTGTGTTGACCAACAAGTACGCCGAGGGCTACCCGGGCAAGCGTTATTACGGTGGCTGTGAATTCGTTGATGTCGCCGAGCAACTGGCCATCGATCGGGCGAAGCAGCTGTTCAATGCCGATTACGCCAATGTCCAGCCGCATTCCGGCTCGCAGGCCAACGCCGCCGTTTACCTGGCGCTGTTGCAGCCCGGCGACACCATTCTCGGCATGAGCCTCGATGACGGCGGGCATCTTACGCACGGCTCGAAGGTGAATTTTTCCGGCAAGCTGTTCAATGCCGTGCAGTACGGCCTGAATCCGGAAACCGGCGCCATCGATTACGACCAGGTGGAGGCGCTGGCGCGGGAACACAGGCCGAAGATGGTCGTGGCGGGATTTTCCGCCTATTCGCTGCAGGTCGACTGGCAGCGGTTTCGCGACATCGCCGACAGCGTCGGTGCCTGGCTGTTTGTCGATATGGCGCATGTCGCCGGCCTGATCGCGGCGGGCATCTACCCGAGCCCGGTCAACATTGCCGACGTGACCACCACCACGACCCACAAGACGCTGCGCGGTCCGCGCGGCGGCCTGATCCTGGCACGCGCCAACGAGGCTGTCGAGAAGAAGCTCAATTCCATGGTGTTTCCGGGCACCCAGGGCGGGCCGCTGATGCACGTGATCGCGGCCAAGGCGGTTGCACTCAAGGAGGCGATGGAACCCGCCTTCAGGGAATACCAGCAGCAGGTGCTGGATAATGCCCGCGCCATGGTCGGAGTCATGATGGCGCGCGGCTACAAGGTGGTCTCCGGCGGCACCGATGATCACCTGTTCCTGGTCGACCTGATCGACAAGGGGCTGACCGGCAAGCAGGCAGATGCGGCGCTGGGTGCGGCCTATATCACCGTCAACAAGAATGCCGTGCCGAACGATCCGCAGTCACCGTTCGTGACCAGCGGTATTCGTGTCGGCACACCGGCCATTACCACGCGCGGACTGGGCGAGGCCGAGGCGCGCGAACTGGCCGGCTGGATGTGCGATGTACTGGATGACGTTGATAACGTGGCCGTGATCGAGGCCGTGCGCGGCAAGGTGCTCGAGCTGTGCGGGCGCTTCCCGGTCTACGGGAAGGTCTGAACCCGTACGGACCGGCTGACGGTGTACTGTCCATTTTGCGGCAAGCAGGATACCCAGGTTATCGACTCCCGCCTTGCCAGCGAGGGTGCGCAGGTGCGGCGCCGGCGGGAATGCAACGACTGCGGTGAACGCTTCACCACCTTCGAATCACCGGAACTGGTGATGCCGCGAATCATCAAGAGCAATGGTGCGCGGGAACCCTACGACGAGGCCAAGCTGACCAGCGGCATCATGCGCGCGCTGGAGAAGCGACCGGTGGAATCCGATCGGGTGGACGCTGCCCTGACCCGCCTGCAGCATCGCCTGCGCGCCAGCGGAGAACGCGAGGTTCCCGCGCGCCAGCTGGGTGAGTGGGTGATGAATGAGTTGCGGCAACTGGACCAGGTCGCCTATGTCCGGTTTGCCTCGGTGTACCGCAGCTTCGAGGACGTGAATGCCTTTCGCGAGGAGATCGAAAAGCTGGAGAGCGAGCCGACCGCCGAGGAGCGCAAGGACCAGATCTCACTGTTGCCGGACGAGTGAATCCTGCCTTGCCCGGGGTGAAGACAGTCAGCCGCAGATAACAGCCGGTGTCCGGGAGGTTCTCCCTGCCGGGCAGCAATCACGGCATACTTTCCGTGTACATCGCTGCCTGGGCTGCCATTCTGGTTATAGTCGCATCGGAATGAGTCGCTATACCGGGCTGCCGCAAATCCTGGTTTCCCGGAACCGCCGGGCTCAATGTTGCAACACACCGCTTGAGGTTCCCGCCTGACAATGTTTACTGCAGACGACCATTTATACATGGCCCGCGCCCTGCGGCTGGCGGCGCGCGGGCTGTACACGACCGATCCCAACCCGCGGGTAGGTTGCGTGCTGGTCCGCGAGGGGCAGGTTATCGGTGAAGGCTGGCACGAACGCGCCGGTGAAGCGCATGCGGAAATCAATGCCCTGCGCCAGGCCGGAGAAATGGCCGCCGGTGCCACCGCCTATGTCACGCTGGAGCCCTGCTGCCACCATGGGCGTACACCGCCATGCAGCCAGGCGCTGATTGCCGCGGGCGTGACACGGGTCGTGGCGGCTATGCAGGACCCGAATCCGCGCGTGGCGGGCATCGGCCTGGCCGAGTTGCAGGCAGCCGGTGTGGCCACCGACACCGGTCTGCTGGCTAACGAGGCGGAGCAGCTGAATCCCGGTTTCGTGATGCGCATGCGCCACGGACGTCCCTGGGTTCGCTGCAAGTTGGCGATGAGCCTCGACGGACGCACGGCGATGCAGAACGGTGAAAGCCGCTGGATCACGGGTGCGGCGGCGCGTCGCGACGTCCATCACCTGCGGGCGCGCAGTTCGGCAATCATGACCGGCATCGGCACGGTCCTCGCGGATGATCCCTCTCTTACCGTGAGACTGGAGGGGGATGACGCTGCGCCTTGCCTGCAGCCGCTGCGGGTTATTATCGACAGTCAGCTGCGCATCCCGCCGACGGCGAGGCTGCTGGAGCAGCCCGGCGAGACCCTGATACTGACAGGGAATGTGGATGGCGGACGGCGGGCGCTGCTGACAAGGCCCGGCGTTTCCGTGGATACGCTGCCGCTCAAAGCCACAGGACGAATGGACCTGCAGGCTGTGCTGCGCTACCTCGGCGGCACCGGGATCAACGAGGTGCATGTTGAGGCCGGTGCCATTCTCTGCGGTGCACTGCTGGCGGACAGGCTGATCGACGAACTGGTAATCTACCTGGCACCACACCTCATGGGGGATGCCGCGAACGGCCTGTTCACCTTGCCGGGATTGCAGTACATGAAGCAGCGCATCGCCCTGTCGATACAGGATATTCGCGCCGTGGGCAGGGACCTGCGGATAACGGCGCGGCTGGCTGATGTCTAACCCCGGGGATTATTTCGGGAACGGTTAATCGATCATGTTTACAGGGATCATACAGGCCATCGGCAAGATCGCCTCGCTGGAGCGCCGCGGGGGCGACCTGCGTCTCGGCATCCAGACCGGCAGGCTGCCGCTTGAGGATGTGGCGCTCGGCGACAGCATCGCGGTCAGCGGTGTCTGCCTGACCGTGGTGGAGCTTGCCGGGAGCCTGTTTTTTGCCGACGTCTCCGGCGAGACGCTGCGGCGGACCATTATCGGTAACCTGGGTGTCGGTGATCCGGTCAACCTGGAAAAGGCGCTGACCCTGGCAACCCGGCTCGGAGGCCATCTGGTCAGCGGCCATGTCGACGGCATCGGCAGCGTGATCGCGCGCCGCCAGGACAACCGCTCGGTGCAGTTCACCATTCAGGCGCCGGACGAGCTGGCGCGCTATATAGCCGTCAAGGGCTCGATCTGCGTCGACGGGGTGAGCCTGACCGTCAACAGCGGTCAGCGGCGCCAGCTTCGAACTCAATATCGTCCCCCATACCCTGGAAGAGACGACCCTGCAGGGCTTCCGCACGGGACGGCGGGTAAATCTTGAAGTGGACCTGATCGCGCGTTACCTGGAGCGACTGCTGCTGGGCGAGGCTGCCGCGCGACCGGGCGCAGGCAACGGCCTGAGCCGTGAACTGCTGGAATCCTGCGGTTTCGGCGCCCCGCGGAAATAAGTCGCCTGGTGTTCTTATTTAAGTGAAGCAGGCGCCGTATTCATGGATAATAGACCCCTGTAAAATTCATGTGTTTTGTGATAAAAGTATATTATGTCACTGAATAATATTGAAGAAATAATCGGAGACATCCGTGCTGGCCGCATGGTCATCCTGATGGACGACGAGGACCGCGAGAACGAGGGTGACCTGGTTATGGCCGCGACCCATGTGCGTCCCGAGGATATCAACTTCATGGCGAGCCACGGGCGGGGCCTGATCTGCCTGACCCTCACCCGCAAGCGCTGTGAACAGCTGGCGCTGCCGCTGATGGTGCAGAGCAACCTGTCCTCGCATGCCACCAATTTTACCCTGTCCATCGAGGCGGCCAGCGGGGTGACGACCGGCATCTCGGCGGCGGACCGGGCGCGCACCATTCAGGCCGCGGTGGCTGCAGACGCGCAGCCGCGAGATCTCGTGCAGCCCGGTCATATCTTCCCGCTCATGGCGCAGCCGGGCGGTGTGCTGACACGCGCCGGGCATACCGAGGCGGGCTGTGACCTGGCGCGGCTTGCCGGGCTGGAGCCTGCGGCGGTGATTGTGGAAATCCTCAAGGAGGACGGCAGCATGGCGCGGCGCCCCGACCTGGAGGCGTACGCCCGGCAGCACGGACTGAAAATCGGCACCATCGAGGACCTGATCCGCTACCGCATCGAGAACGAGAAGACGGTGGAGCGGGTTGCGAGCAGCGACCTGGCGACCGAGCATGGCATTTTCAGGGTGCATGCCTACCATGATTCCATTGACGGTGCGATACACCTGGCGCTGGTCATGGGTGAGATCGAGCCGGGTGAGCCGACCCTGGTGCGCGTGCAGCTGCAGAATACACTCAGTGACCTGATCGACGTCAAGCGGGAAGGGCAGCACTGGCCGTTGCGCGATGTGCTGCAGCGGGTCGCCCGCGAGGGCAGGGTGTGGTCGTTATCCTGCGGCCGGACGAGCCCGCCGATAGCACTGGTGGAACAGATAAAGGCGTATCATATACCCGGGAACGCGGCTGCAAGGCACGTGCCACGAACAAGCCTGATGAGTTGCGTACCTATGGCGTCGGTGCGCAGATCATTGCCGACCTGGGGGTGCAGAAGATGCGTGTCCTGAGTGCGCCGAAGATCGTGCACGGCATTGCCGGCTTCGGCCTGGAAGTGGTCGAGTACGTATCCTGAGCCACCGCCTCCGTTTTTGATTTGATTGTTTAAGGATATCCCCATGAGCGACATTAACGTAAAGGAAGGTGCGCTGGTGGTGCGGGATGCGCGCATCGTGCTGCTGGTTTCGCGCTTCAACAGTTTCGTGGTCGAGAGCCTGCTGGCAGGTGCGATCGATACCCTGAAGCGCCACGGCGCGGACGAGCGCGACCTGCAGGTGGTGCGCGTGCCAGGCGCCTACGAGATGCCGATTAGCGGCGCAGCGGCTGGCGGCCGGCAAGCGGTATGACGCGATAATTGCGCTCGGAGCCGTCATCCGCGGCGGTACACCGCATTTCGAGTATGTCGCCGGTGAGTGCACCAAGGGCCTGTCCGCCGTGTCGCTGAAATACGATATCCCGATCGCCTTCGGCGTGCTGACCGTTGATACCATCGAGCAGGCGATCGAGCGCGCCGGCACGAAGGCAGGCAACAAGGGCGCCGAGGCGGCCATGTCCACGATCGAGATGATCAACCTGTTGCGTGATCTGGAAAGCTGATCCGGCGCGCAGATCCCATGAATTTCTCCGCACACGCGCGCGCCCGCGCCCGGCGCTACGCCATGCAGGCCCTGTACCAGTGGGACCTGTCCGGGACCGATCTGCCCGTTATCCGGCGGCAATTCCTGGAGGCCGAGGACTTTTCCAGGACCGACCAGGCCTATTTCGTGGAATTACTGAGCAAGATTCCGAAACAGGTTGATATTGTTGATGAAAATATATCTGAATTCATCGACAGACCGCTGCAGCAACTGGACCCGGTAGAGCGTGCCATCCTGCGGATCGGGATCTACGAACTGCTTTACCGGGTGGATATTCCGTTCCGCGTGACCATCAACGAGGCAGTGCAGCTCACCAGAAAGTTCGGCGCCGAGCAGGGCCACGCCTTCGTCAACGGCGTGCTGGACAAGGCGGCGCACAAGATCCGCGCTGCCGAGTGCAAGCAGTCGGGGAAACGGATCGCCGGGCACTGAGTCGGCATGCCCGGGACCGAGTTCGACATCATTCGCCGCTATTTCATGCGGCAGCCTGTCAGTCGTAAAGAGGTGCTTGTCGGGATCGGTGACGATGCCGCCGTGCTGCAGTTGCCGTCCGACCGGGAACTGCTGGTGTGCATCGATACCCTGGTGGCGGGGGTGCATTTCCCTGCGGCCACGCCGGCCGCGGCCATCGGCCACAAGGCCCTGGCGGTGAACCTGAGTGACCTCGCCGCCATGGGGGCGGAACCGGCATGGGCCACCCTGGCACTTACCCTGCCGGAATCCGACCCGGTCTGGCTGGAAGCGTTTGCGAGCGGTTTCTTTGCGCTTGCCGGCCGTTACGGCGTGCAGCTGATTGGCGGAGATACGACGTGCGGCCCGTTGTCGGTTACCGTGCAGGCACATGGTTTTACACCGCCCGGGCAGGCGCTGCGGCGGGTGGGGGCGCAGCCCGGCGACCGTATCTACGTGACCGGCACCCTGGGCGATGCCGGCCTGGCATTGCGCTTGCCGGAAACCGCAGCAGCGGCGCTGCGTGCGCGGCTGGATTACCCCGAGCCGCGCCTCGAGGCAGGCAGTCTGCTGCGCGGGCTTGCCAGTGCGGTCATCGATATCTCCGACGGACTGCTGGCCGATCTCGGTCACCTGCTGGAAGGTGATGACCTGGGTGCGTCCCTGCAAGTTGATGATTTGCCTCGCTCCGGCAGTTTCGTCGCTGCGCTGCAAGGACTGGATTTGGCGCCGGCAGGGTCGTATTACGAGTTACCGTTGTCAAGCGGTGATGACTACGAACTCTGCTTTACCGTACCCGAACCCCTCTGTGCCGAGGTCGAGCGGTGCCTTGGCGAGTTGCCCTGCGGCTGCACGGCCGTCGGCCGCATCGAGGCGCAGCCGGGTATCCGCTGTTACCTGCAGGATGGCGGCGGCTACCAGCCGGGAGGGACTGGCTATCTGCATTTTCCGGGTGGCGGGTATGGCTGAGCGCATACCTGCCCGCCGGCTGCTGCACCCCGTGGACTTCCTGGCGCTGGGTTTCGGCAGTGGCCTGCTGCCGCGGGCCCCCGGTACGGCCGGGACCATCGCCGCGATTCCCGTCTACCTGATGATGCAGCCGCTTGCGTTCCCGTATTACGCGGCGATCGTGGTACTGCTGGCGCTGGCCGGAATCGCGATCTGCGGGCAGACCGCGGGCCGTCTGGGTGTGCACGATCATCCCGGAATCGTCTGGGACGAGATCGTCGGTTACCTGGTGACCATGACCTTTGCCCCGCCCGGCTGGTTGTGGATTGCGCTGGGTTTCGTGCTGTTCCGGTTGTTCGATATCGTCAAACCCTGGCCCATCAGATGGTGTGACAGGCGGATCGGCGGCGGGCTCGGCATCATGCTGGATGACCTGCTGGCCGGGGTGTTTTCTGCGCTGCTGTTGCAACTGCTGGTGATGTATCTTCAGAACTTCCATAAATAAGGCGATTCCGTCTCCGGACAAGGAATTCATGCGGGTTTCGGGTTGGATGCTGTCTTGTAACAGGATGCCGGGGTTCCGGGAAGTGCAGGGCCAGGGATATGGGTTATATCCGTTTCCCGACTGCACGCAGCCGGTGCCGGAAAAAATCGATACATGCTACTGTCATCAAATGGTGGCTGTTGTGCGGAAATAAACAGTGTAGCCTGTCAGGACGGGTTCACATTGACAACGAATACCTGACCGGGCGGGAGTTGCGGCACTGCCGGTCAGGTGTGATTTCTGTACCCGGGCGGAGTGCCGTTTGCTTGATCTGCGTCAATTACCTATCGCCGAGAAGTACATAAAATACTTGCATAAAATACTAACGGGGGGCGAAATGCCTAACACAAGCTTCCAGGTTTATGACCGGCGCAGGAGTACCAGCATGCCTGCGGTTCCGTTCAGGGACAGTAACGGTTCAACCATTCATGAAGACCGCAGAAAGACACCTGACCGGCGGCTGAACAATATCCAGGCCGAATGGGTGAACGAACTTCTGTTAAGTTCCTGAGCGCAAGCTGCAACCGGGTGTACAGCATCCGGCTGCGCAACACACGCCACCCCTCTGGTGATGAACAGCCGCTTCACGATCTTCAGTTTCCCTGACAGTAACAGCCCGGGTACCACCCCGAACAACGACAAGCGCGGCGACTCGCTCCCGGTCCGCGTAAATACAACGGCCCGGGATTTCAAAACAGCCTGGTGTGCATGACCTTGTTGTTTGTGCTGTGCAGTAACGCCTTTACCTCGCCCCCTGGCTGCAACGATTACGACTGGTCCAGAGTTTATTGGTGAGCATCAGGTCGCGGGGACTCCTGGCCGGCAGTTGCAGGCACTGCGCCGATGCCTTGCAGCAGCCTCTGGTACTCCGGGTTGCTTTGCAATAACAGGTGGCCGGCATTAATCAGGTCGTTGACCACGTCCAGCGGCAGGGAAAAGTCCGTCGGTACCGATATCAGGCGGTTTCTCAACAGCGGATCCGGAATGTCGTCGATGCGCAGTTCGATCAGGTAAAGCTCGGGTGCGCTGCATTTCAACTTTGCTTCGCAGCGACGCTGTTTTATTTCACTGCGCCAGACCGCCAGGTTGTTGCGCAGATATTCCAGCGTCTCGAAATTATAGTTTGCGAGGGGAGTTGTCGTGGCCGCATCAAGTATTACGGCGGTTGGCGGTGTTTTATCCGATTGCTCCCACTGGGACGGCAGCAGGGCAGTCGCGTTTACCGAGAGCAGGACAATGTGTTCGACACTCTCCAGACCGTAGCGTTGCAGTGTTTTCCAGAGTCCGCCTTCGATGACAATGTAGTCCATCACTGCACGCAGTCCCAGGTTGTCCGCGAGTCCGCCGTCAACCAGGTGTATGTAGGGGTGTACATCCCGGTCCAGGTAGGAATTCATGGTCCTCGCGATGCGGTCGCGACGACTGTTGCTACCGGTCGCGCGCAACATCCATTCAGGCGGTGTGTAGTCGCAGTTGCCGGCATGATTGGTCAGGGTCACCGGGGCAAATAACATGGGTACGGCGCTGGAGGCGGCGACCGCACGCGATATCTGGAACTGGTCAATGTCAGAGCAGATAAGAGCGAACTGTTCGGGCGTGAAACCGAACTGTCCTCCCTTGAACAGGTCGGTGGCGTTGATTTGCACGAACGGTCCGTCACCGTCGACCAGTTGCCTGATTGGCGCTGTACCAAACAGCGACTGGCTGAAGTATTCATCCAGGACATCACCGGAACCAAAGGTATCCGAACTGATGCGCGAAAGTGTGGTGGGCGTCAGCAGGATGCTGGTCAGTTCCGCCGTGACGTTACGTTCGAGGAACGCGCCGCGGAAGTCGGTAAAGATCCGCTTGCCGAACAGGCCGAAATAGGCGGCGGTGATGCTGCCGCCGGACACCGATGAAATCATGTCGACTTCATCAAGCATGGTCCGGGGCTCGTCGCCTTTGGCCAGCGGTGTATCTTTCAGTCCTTCGAGCACACCGTAGGCAAGCGCTGCCGCGCGTGTACCGCCGCCGGAAAAGGTTACGATCAACAGGGTGTCGCCATTTCCCTGCTCGCGCAGACCAATCAGGCTTGTCTGGCTGTCAAAGCGTTCCAGTGGCGGGTTGTCCGGGTAACGCTCCAGGCTGGCGCAGCCGGTGAGCAGTATGCCGAGCAGGCCGTGGCCTAGCAGTGTGCGCAACATTCTTGTCATGAGATAAGCTGATTCCATTCCGGGCCGGCCCGTAGTGTAGTTCACCGGCACGATTCCGTGCGGATGCTTAAGGCCAGACGGCGGTATCGAGCAACGGACGCAGCCAGCGCAGGTACATCCGGTCTGCAACCTGCTGCGCCGCTGCAATCCTGGCGTCGAGGTCGGCTGTCATTTCCTCCCGTGACTGCACTGTGGCGGCGGGATTGACAAGTTCCTCACGGTAAAGTGATGCCCAATCCCCGACCATGGGTGCCGTCATCTCCACGTGGCACTGCAGGGCAAGGGTGTTGCCGTAGGCAAATCCCTGGTGGGCGCAGTTGTCGTTTTCAAGTATGAGTTCTGCTCCCTCCGGAAGTGAAAACGTTTCACCATGCCAGTGAAACAGAATAGACTCCTGCGGCAGGTCGGCCAGCCAGTCGGCAGCACCCGGGGTGTTGCTCTTGCGCACCGGGTGCCAGCCGATTTCCTTCACAGCATTTGCGGATACCGTCCCGCCCAGCGCCTTGCTGATAAGTTGCCCGCCAAGACAGTGCCCGAGGACCGGCAAACCTTGAGCCTGTGCCGCCTGAATGAGTTCCAGTTCCTGCCCGATCCAGGGCAGGGGGTCGTTAACACTCATGGGGCCACCCATGAAAACAAGACCGGAAGTCTCTTCGAGGTCCCGGGGGACCGCCTCGTTCAGGTCGATCCTGACCAGCCGATACGGAATCGAATGCTGTTCGAGTACCTCGTCGAGATATCCCGGCCCCTCGCAGGCTATGTGGCGGAAGATGGTCAACGGCTTCATAATCTGGGGCCTGGCAGTCAGTGAATACAGTGATGATTTTACACGGAGTTTTACGACACCTCCCAGTACTGTTTGTTGCAGGGTTGCTGAATATAGCCCAGGCAGCGCCCGATGTGCGCGTGGTTGGTCTGTTCAGCGACCGTGCCGTGGTAATCATCAATGGTCAGCAGGTTGTGCTTAAGGCTGGTCAGAGCGGCCCGGAAGGCGTCAGACTTCTGGCGGCTGACAGCGAGACTGCGCTGCTGGAAATCGACGGCCACGAGGTCGAGGCGCGGCTGGATGGGCGCGTCACTGCGCGCAAGCGTACGGCCGAGGTGCAGGAGGTCCAGGTCTGGCGCAATAGCGCCGGCATGTATACCACGGTTGGCAGCATCAATGGCTTGACAGTTTCATTTCTGGTCGATACCGGCGCCTCGCAAGTCGCATTGAATGCTGATGAGGCGCGCAGGCTGGGTATCGACTTCCGCGTCATTGGCACGCCAACCTCGGTCGGGACGGCATCGGGTGTGGCGAACGCCTGGGCCGTGACGCTGGATACGGTAAAGGTCGGCAGTCTGGAATTGCGCAATGTCGGCGCTGTCGTGCTGGAAGGCAAAACCCTGCAGCATACGCTGCTGGGGATGACCTACCTTGGCCGTCTGGAGATTGACAATGACGGCCGCCTGATGACTCTCCGCAAGAAGTACTGAAGCCCAATAACGGTATTGCGTTGTGTGCCCGCACAGCGGGCGGACGCCCCGGCCAGGTAATGCGTCAGATGTTATCCTTGACGTGCTCTATCAGGGCGTATGCCGAGTGGTTGTGGATGGATTCGAAATTCTCGGATTCCACGGTGTAGGCCGTAATGCGCTCATCCCGGTTCAGCCGCGTGGCGATGTCGCGAACCATGTCCTCGACGAACTTGGGGTTGTTATAAGCCTTTTCGGTTACATACTTTTCGTCGGGTCGCTTCAGCAGGCCGTAGAGTTCGCAGGAGGCCTCGCTTTCCACCAGGTCGATGAGATCCTCGATCCAGACGAAGCCATGGGTCTCGGCCTTGACGGTGACGTGGGAACGCTGGTTGTGTGCGCCGTAGTCTGAAATCTTCTTGGAGCAGGGGCACAGGCTGGTTACCGGGACCACAACCTTGATGTTCATTTTTGTCTTGCCCTGGATGATTTCCCCGATCAGGCTGACATCGTAGTCAAGCAGGCTTTCGACGCCGGATATCGGCGCCGCCTTGTTGACGAAATAGCGGAAGTTCATCTCGATGTGCCCCGAATCCGCTTCCAGCCTTTCGGTCATCTCGTTCAGCATTTCCCGGAACGATTCGACCGTGATTTCGCGTTCGTGCAGGTTCAGTATTTCCACGAAGCGTGACATGTGCGTGCCCTTGAAGTTGTGAGGCAGGTTCACGTACATATTGAAGGTGGCGATGGTATGTTGTTCGCCGCCATTGCGTTCCTTTACCCGGACCGGATGACGGATATCCTTGATACCGACCTTGTCGATCGGGATTCGTCGGGTATCGGCACTGTTCTGAACGTCGGCGATGACGTGGGTATTTTCGTGTGCCAGTTTGGAGGATTTCATCGATATTCGTCCGGTCAGTCGTACTTCACGAAAGCGGGGGAGCAAGCCTAACGGTCGGCTGGCTGTCTGCCTACCTGCCCAAAGGGGTATTGAGGGGTTTGTCGTTACCCACTAATTCCTGAGTGCCAGGGTAGGATATTACCCGACTGGTGAACGCGCTGCAATCAGAAGATTTGGGGGGGTGTGTAAATTATCTTTCTCTTTCAATGATATATGCGGATATCCAACGCAGCGGGTCAGCATTTTTGTCGAATCCGGTGAGACTGTCCATTGCCTCCGCATGCAGTTCCTGTGCACGTTCCCTCGCGGCGTCCAGGCCGATGAGTGCCGGGTAGGTCGACTTTTCCCTGTGCTGGTCCATGCCGGTGTGCTTGCCCAGGGTTTCCGTCTCGCCTTCCACATCGAGAATATCATCGCGAATCTGAAAGGCCAGGCCAATGCACTTTGCGTAGTGGTCGAGGCTACCCAGTTGTCCACTGTCCACGTCACGCCCGCACAGGGCGCCGAGCACCACGCTGGCACGAATCAGGGCGCCGGTCTTGTGAATATGCATGTCCTCGAGTTCGGCGATATTCAGTTGCTGCCCGGTTGCCACCAGGTCAATGGCCTGCCCGCCAGCCATGCCCCGCGACCCGGATGCCAGCGCCAGCGTCCTGATCATCTGCAGGCGAGTTGCGGCGTCGGAATCCTGTGAGTCGCCCTGTACGAGCACCTGGAATGCCAGTGATTGCAGGGCGTCCCCGGCTAGAATGGCATTGGCTTCGCCAAAGGCCCGGTGGCAACTCGGCTTGCCGCGCCGCAGGTCGTCGTCATCCATTGCGGGCAGGTCATCGTGGACCAGAGAATAGGCATGGATCAGTTCCACCGCGCAGGCGGGTGTATCCAGCCTGGCTTGCGCCGCCCCCGTGGCCTTACCGCCGGCATAGACGAGCATCGGGCGAATCCGCTTGCCGCCCTCGAGTACCGCGTAGCGCATGGCTTGATGCAGACCGGAAGGGTGGGTGGCCGCATCCGGAAGCGACCGGTTGAGCGCTTGTTCCAGGCGCGCCTGACAGGTGGCCATGAACGCAGCCAGATTGGCGTCAGGCGTCTTCACTGTCGAGCGGGGCGATTTCTTCCACGGCGTTTTTCTGCATCAGGATCTCGACTTTCTGCTCCGCGGCCTGCAGTGCGTGCTGGCAGGTTCTTGACAGGGTAACGCCGCGTTCAAAATGATTCAGCGAGTCTTCCAGGCTCAGGTCACCCTGTTCCATCTTTTCGACCAGTGTTTCCAGTTCCCGGAGCGCGGTCTCGAAGTCGGGTTCCTGCGGTGTCTTTTTAGCCATTACTTGAATATCCCCGTTAATCGGCCTACGTTAACCCACCTCGATGACGACGGTCAAACCAGAGTCAGGTTGCCCGTAGCGGTGCTTGACGGTCAGGGAACTCGGGACTACAGTATGTCATATTAGACAGAGTCTAAGGTTCCTGGGAAAAGCCCAGGCCCATTTTAAATCAACGACATGACGAGGGATATACGATGGATTTGAAAGGCAGTTCCACAGAAAAGAACCTGAAGGACGCATTTGCAGGCGAATCGCAGGCAAACCGCCGCTACCTGTATTTCGCGGCCAAGGCCGATGTCGAGGGTTACAATGACGTCGCCGCAGTTTTTCGTTCCACCGCCGAGGGTGAAACCGGCCACGCGCACGGCCATCTGGAGTACCTGGAAGCGGTTGGTGATCCGGCAACCGGCCTGCCGATTGGCGGTACCTCTAACAACCTGAAGGCCGCGATAGCCGGTGAAACGCATGAATACACCGACATGTATCCCGGCATGGCCAAATCTGCCCGCGGTGAAGGCTTCGATGAAATTGCAGACTGGTTCGAAACCCTGGCCAAGGCAGAGCGCTCTCATGCCAACCGATTTCAGAAGGCGCTGGACAGCCTTGATGACTAGTTAAAGTCCGGCTGCGGTCTATAACACGAGGGCCGGTATATCCGGCCCTTTCTCATTCCGCTGTGTGCACTAAGGAAGACATAGATGGCTTCTCACTCAGAAGGTACCCGCGAAGGCAGTCTTGAGGCGCCGACACGCCATGCGCTTGACTGGACCGGTTCTGCGTTCTACGACGAGGCGTCCTTGTTCAGGGAGCTGGAGCGTGTCTTTAACATCTGCCACGGCTGCCGTCGCTGTTTCAGCCTGTGTAATGCCTTTCCCACCCTGTTTGATGCCATCGATGAATCCGATACCATGGAACTCGACGGCGTGGCGCGCGAGGTCTACTGGGACGTCGTCGACCACTGCTATCTGTGCGACATGTGCTACATGACCAAGTGCCCTTATGTCCCGCCTCACGAATGGAACGTGGACTTTCCGCACCTGATGTTGCGCGCCAAGGCGGTTAAGCATAAACAGGGCCGGACCCGTACACGCGACCGGTTGCTGAGCTCGACGGACAGGATTGGCAGGCTCGCCGGCATTCCGGTTGTCGCCGGGATGGTGAATGCCGGCAACAGGAGCAAGGCAGGGCGCAAGGCCTTGCAAACAGTGCTGGGTGTACATCCTGATGCCATATTGCCGGAGTATCAGGCGAAGACGCTGCGCAAGCGCCAGGGCGGTCTGGTAGGCGCTGTTGCTACGGACGGCGTGCCCGCCGGTCCGACAACCGGCAAGGTTGCCGTATTCGCCACCTGTTACTGTAATTACAACGAGCCGGATATCGGCGAGGACCTGATTGCAGTGCTGCAGCACAATGACATTCCGGTCACTCTGGCGCGCAGGGAACAGTGCTGCGGCATGCCCAGGCTTGAACTGGGTGATCTGGATGCCGTTCGGGCAGCACGTGACGCCAATATTCCCGAACTCGCCAGACTGGTGGATGACGGCTGGGATATCGTTGCGCCGGTACCCTCCTGTGTGCTGATGTTCAAGCAGGAACTGCCACTGATGTTTCCCGATGATCCCGATGTCGCAAAAGTCCGGGATGCCATGTTCGACCCGTTTGAGTACCTGATGCTGCGACACCGGCATGAATTGCTGCGGACGGATTTCAGCCGGTCGCTGGGCAGGATAGCCTATCAGGTCGCCTGTCATCTGCGGGTGCAGAACATCGGCTTGAAGACGCGCGACTTGCTGCAACTGGTTCCAGACACCACGGTAGAAGTGATTGAGCGTTGTTCCGGGCATGACGGGACCTATGCGGTAAAGAGCGAGTTCCACGAGATATCCATGAAAATCTGCCGTCCGGTGGTGAGCCGGGTGCAGAAGGCGGAAGCCGCGCACTACAGCAGTGACTGTCCCATGGCGGGGCACCAGATCGAGAATGGGCTGGACGATGGCAAGCGGCCCGAACATCCACTAACGCTGCTGCGCATGGCATACGGCATTTAGCTGCCGGATGTCCGCAGCCGGAAAGAACCGGGAACCCTGATGAAAAAACTTACCCGCGACGATCTTTACACACTTGAAGACTATGCAGGAAACCGTGCCGACATTCGGGCACGAGTACTGGAGCACAAGAAAAACCGCAAGCTCCATATCGGTCCGGTGGCGACGCTGTATTTCGAGGACCGCCAGACAATCCAGTACCAGATACAGGAGATGCTGCGGGTCGAACGGATTTTTGAGGCGGCAGGTATCCAGGAGGAACTGGATGCCTATAACCCGCTGATACCTGATGGCAGGAACTGGAAGGCGACCTTCATGATCGAGGAGCCGGATGTCGAGCGGCGGCGGGAATTGCTTGCCCGGCTGATAGGGATTGAGGACAGCGTCTGGGTCCGGGTTGACGGCAATGAGCCGGTATACGCGATCGCCGACGAGGACCTTGAGCGGAATACTGCGGAGAAAACCTCCTCGGTGCATTTCATGCGCTTTGAACTGGACGACAGGATGGTCGCGGATCTGAAGGCCGGCGCATCGCTCAGCATGGGGATTGACCACCGCAACTATAACTATCAGGTAGAGCCTGTCGCCACGCCGGTGCGCGACGCCCTGCGCGCCGATCTGGACTGATTTCGGGGTCGCAAAGCGGCGATCGCCGCGCTAAACTGCGCATCCCATGAAATCAGGCCTGTTCCCAGGAAATCGCCATACCGGAGTGCTGCTCGTATGCCTGCTGGCCGGTATGGCCGGGCAGGCGGCTGCTTTCGAGGATGCTGAATCCGGCTGGCAGCCGCACACCTTCCAGGCGCCTGAACCTTGGCGGGAGCTTGACAGTGAATTGCCGGCATACCCGCTGGAAGAGAACCTGCTCGATACCGGTATCAGCCCTTCGGGCCACCACTACCGGATTTACCTGGATACCAAGTCGCTGTCGGTCGCCGAAGACCAGGTGGTGCGCTATACCGTTGTCATTGTTTCCGATGATGGCATCTGGAATGTTAGCCATGAAGGACTGCATTGCGGCAAGAAGGCTTATCGACGTTATGCCTATGGTATGAACGGCGGGTGGCAGGAACTGGGGGATTCCGCCTGGCTGCCTCTGGAGGGTGAGGGCATAAATGCATATCGCAAGAACTTCTACATGGATTACATGTGCGACCCCACCGATCCGTACTCGCCGCCGGAACAGATAATCAGAAAATTTCGCTCGCGCAGGATGGTGATTGACGAATGATGATCGAAGCAAGCTGTTTCCCGGGAGTTGCCCGATGAATGCTGTCTATGATGCCGCCGCCATCGAGGTACTGAGTGGTCTCGATCCGGTGCGCAAGCGCCCGGGCATGTATACCGATACCACACGCCCAAATCACCTGGCACAGGAAGTTATCGACAACAGTGTGGACGAGGCAATCGCCGGGCATGCCTCCCAGATCGATGTCACCGTCTTCAGGGACGGTTCGCTGCAGGTGCGCGACGATGGCCGCGGCATGCCGGTGGACATACATCCGGAGCAGGGCATCTCCGGTGTCGAGGTCATCCTGACGCGGCTGCATGCCGGCGGCAAGTTTTCCTCGAAGAACTACCAGTTTTCCGGCGGCTTGCACGGCGTCGGCGTATCCGTGGTGAATGCACTGTCAAGGCACCTGGAGGTCTGGGTGCGCCGTGGCGGCAAGGAATACAACATGGCTTTCGCCGGCGGAGACAAGGCCTCGGACCTGGAAGATCATCGGCAAGGTCGGCAAGCAGAATACCGGTACCACGCTGCGTTTCTGGCCGGACCCGCAATATTTCGATTCGGCAAAGTATTCCCTGTCCCGCCTGAAACACATCCTGCGCGCCAAGGCCGTGCTGTGCCCGGGACTGCAGGTGCGGTTGCATGACGAAGCCAGCGACGAGAAGCTGGAGTGGTACTACGAGGATGGTCTGCAAGATTACCTGGCCAGCGAGATTGGCGATTCACCGACCCTGCCGGAGAGCGCCTTTACCGGGAAAATGGCGGGCAATGACGAGGCCGCGGAGTGGGCGCTGGCCTGGTTGCCGGAGGGCGGTGAGCCGGTTGCCGAGAGTTACGTCAACCTGATTCCGACAGCGCAGGGCGGTACCCATGTCAATGGTCTGCGCATGGGCCTGACTGAAGCCGTGCGCGAGTTCTGCGAATTTCGCAACCTGCTGCCGCGCGGCGTCAAGCTCAGCCCCGAAGATGTCTGGGACAACTGCAGTTATATCCTGTCCGTCAAGCTGCTGGACCCGCAGTTCAGCGGCCAGACCAAGGAGCGGCTGTCATCGCGGGAATGCGCCGCATTCGTTTCCGGCGTGGTGCGTGATGCCTTCGGCCTGTGGCTGAACCATCATACCGAGATGGGCGAACGCATCGCCTGGCTGGCCATCGAGAATGCCCAGAAGCGCCAGCGTGCCGGCAAGAAGGTCGTGCGCAAGAAGCTGACTTCCGGTCCGGCGCTGCCCGGCAAGCTGGCGGACTGCACCTCGACCGACAGTGAACGTTCCGAGCTGTTCCTGGTGGAAGGCGACTCGGCCGGCGGCTCTGCCAAGCAGGCGCGCGACCGCGTCTTCCAGGCCATCATGCCGCTGCGTGGCAAGATCCTGAATACCTGGGAAGTGGATTCCTCCGAGGTGCTGGCCTCCCAGGAGGTGCATGATATTTCCGTGGCCATCGGTGTCGAGCCGGGTGCCAATGACCTGAAGAACCTGCGCTACAGCAAGATCTGCATCCTGGCCGATGCCGACTCCGACGGTGCCCATATCGCGACACTGCTGTGCGCCCTGTTCCTGCGCCATTTCCGTGCGCTGGTCGAGGCCGGACATGTCTATGTCGCAATGCCGCCGCTGTATCGCATCGATGTCGGCAAGGAGGTGTTCTATGCGCTGGATGACGGAGAAAAGCAGGGCGTGCTGGACCGCATCGCGGCGGAGAAGATCAAGGGCAAGGTCATGGTGCAGCGCTTCAAGGGACTTGGCGAGATGAACCCCATGCAATTGCGTGAAACCACCATCGCCCCCGAGACGCGGCGTCTGGTGCAACTGACCATCGATGCCGACGATGACACCCACAAGGTGATGGATATGATGCTGGCGCGCAAACGTGCCGTCGGATCGCAGGGCCTGGCTGGAAAACAAGGGCGATCTCGCGGAAGTCCAGTAAGCGGCCGGCCAGGCGCCAGGCCTGCCTGCAATGGACCGGCATGCGGAATTACAGACCGTATCGCGCAGCAGTCCTGGCGACACGGAAAAACAGTTTTAGGGTTTGCCGAAACATGTGGCACTGCCTTTCCGGGCAAGTGTTCGGGCAGACCCTGATAAATGACAGGACCCGGAATGGAAACACTGGAACTTGACTACGAAGGCATCGAGAGCTGCCGCTGAAGACCTTTACCGAGAAGGCCTACCTGGATTATTCCATGTACGTCATTCTCGACCGCGCGCTGCCGCATATCGGTGATGGCCTGAAACCGGTGCAGCGCCGCATCGTCTATGCGATGTCGGAACTCGGTCTGCTGGCTGCCGCGAAACACAAGAAATCGGCACGTACCGTCGGTGACGTACTGGGCAAGTTTCATCCGCATGGTGACTCGGCCTGTTACGAGGCGATGGTGCATCTGGCGCAGTCCTTTACCTGCCGCTATCCGTTGATCGACGGGCAGGGCAACTGGGGCTCGCCGGATGACCCGAAGTCATTCGCGGCCATGCGCTACACCGAGGCCCGCCTGGCGCCCTATGCCGAGGTGCTGCTCGCGGAGCTGGGGCAGGGTACGGTTGACTGGGCGCCCAATTTTGACGGCACCCTGGAGGAACCGCTGTTGTTGCCGGCGCGCCTGCCGAATGTGCTGCTGAACGGTGCCGACCGGCATTGCCGTGGGTATGGCGACCGATATTCCGCCCCACAATCTCAGCGAGGTGACCCGAGGCCGCAATCCTGCTGCTGGACAAGCCGAAGAGCACGCTGGAAGACCTGTGCGAAATCATTCAGGGGCCGGATTTTCCGACAGGCGGCGAGATCATCACCCCGCGAGCCGAAATCGTCGAGGCCTACCGCAACGGCTACGGCAGTGTGCGCATGCGTGCCTGCTACGAAGTCGAGAATGGCGACATCGTCATCACCGCACTGCCCTACCAGACTTCCGGCGGCAAGGTTCTGGAACAGATCGCCGCGCAGATGGTGGCAAAGAAGCTTCCCATGGTCGAGGATCTGCGTGACGAATCCGACCACGAGAATCCCACGCGCCTGGTGATCGTGCCACGCTCCAGCCGGGTGGATACCGCGGCCCTGATGCTGCACCTGTTTTCCAGTACGGATCTGGAGCGCAGTGTACGCATCAACCTGAACATGATCGGTCTGGATGGCCGGCCGCAGATCAAGAACCTGCTGGGCATCCTGAAGGAGTGGCTTGAGTTCAGAACGACAACGGTGCGCCGCCGGCTTGAGTACCGCCTCGACAAGGTAAACCGGCGCCTGCACCTGCTGGAGGGTCTGCTGATTGCCTTCCTCAATCTGGATGAAGTCATCCATATCATCCGTACCGAGGACAAGCCAAAGGCCGCCTTGATCAGGCGCTTCGACCTCAGCGAGGAACAGGCCGACTACATCCTCGACACCCGCCTGCGCCAGCTGGCCCGTCTCGAGGAAATGAAAATCAAGGGTCGAGCAGGAGGAGCTGGCAGCGGAGCGTGACATGCTGCAGAAGACGCTGGCTTCGGCGGCGCGTCTGAAGACGCTGATCAAGAAAGAACTCATGGCTGATGCCGAAAAGTTCGGCGATGCGCGGCGTTCAAGGCTGGTGGAGCGGGCCCCGGCACAGGCACTGGATGAAACCGCGCTGGTGCCGAGTGAGCCGGTGACCATCGTGCTGTCCAAAAACGGCTGGGTGCGGGTTGCGAAGGGTCACGAAATCGATCCTGCCGAGATGAACTACAAGGCCGGTGACGGATTCGCCGCGGCTGCCCGTTGCCGCAGCAACGAGCTGGTGGTGTTCATCGACTCCACCGGCAGGACCTATGCCTTGCCGGCACATTCCCTGCCTACGGCCAGGGGGCAGGGCGAACCCCTGAGCGGCCGGCTCAAGCCGGCAGACGGCGCGCGTTTCGTCGGCGTGATGAGCGGTGACCCGGATCGCCTGTATCTGCTGGCCAGTGATTCCGGATACGGATTTGTCGCAAGGCTGGGTGACATGTATTCACGCAACAAGGCCGGCAAGGCGACGCTGTCCGTTCCCGGATGGTGCATACGTGCTGCCGCCGGTTGCGGTGCGAAGTCTCAAGGACGACTGGATCGTGGCGGCGACCAACGAGGGCTATATGCTGGTGCTCCCGCTGGCGGAGCTGCCGCAAATGGCGCGCGGCAAGGGCAACAAGATAATCAATATTCCGTCCGCCAGGCTGAAGAGCAGGGAGGAGTATGTGGCCGCGATCGTCTGCATCCAGGATGGCGAGAAACTCACTGTGCACGCCGGGAAAAAATACAAGACCATGAAGCCGGAAGAGGTGGACGAATTCGCCGGCGAGCGCGGTCGCCGGGGTCATAAACTGCCGCGTGGCTTCCAGAAAGTAGAACGAATCGAAGTTCTCTTTTCCTGATTTTTCACTGTTGGGCGGCGAGAGCCGCCCCGCGTGAGACACGGACGACGTAAATGCACTGGCTGGGTCTGACGCTGTTGTCCGCCTTCTGTCTTGCAAGCGCGGATGCTGCTACCAAACGCTACCTGTCTAACTACCGGGCGGCTGAAATGGTGCTGGTTCGTTTTGGCGTTACCGGTATTCTACTGCTGCCGTTGCTGTTTCTGCAGACATGGCCGGAATTGACACTGCCGTTTTGGGGATGGGTCGCAGCCCTGCTGCCGCTGGAAATCCTTGCAATGTGGCTGTACATGCGGGCTATCCGGGAATGTCCGCTCTCGCTGACGCTCCCCTACCTGGCTTTTACACCCGTATTCAACATTGTGACCGGCTATATTTTCCTGGGCGAAACTGTCAGCTGGGCCGGATTTGCCGGCATCCTGCTGGTGGTTTGCGGAGCCTGGCTGCTGAACCTGGACGCGGCGCGCACAGGACGAAGGCTCGATATGCTGGCGCCGTTCCATGCCATCGCCCGGGAGCAGGGTTCGCGGCTGATGCTGGGCACGGCGGCGCTTTACAGTCTTACCTCGGTGCTCGGCAAGGGAGCACTGCAGCATGTTACCCCACAGTTTTTCGGCCCCTTCTATTTTGCATTACTGGCACTCGTGGCAACGACACTGTTTGCTTCGCGTGACTTGCGGAGCTGGTCTGCATCCGGCAGAAACCTGCGGGCGCACTTGCTGGTCGGAATTTTAATGGCCGGCATGGTACTGGCTCATTACTATGCCATTGAACATGTGGAGGTGGCTTACATGATTGCTGTCAAGCGCACCAGTCTCTTGTTCGGGGTGCTTTACGGTGCCTGGCTGTTTGGCGAGACCGGCCTTGCCAGGAATCTGGCAGCTGCTTTGCTCATGGTAGCCGGGGTGTCCCTGATCGCCGTTGATGCAGGATCATGATTCTGCCGGTGTGCCCCGGGTTTGGCTCAGGGTTGCTGGCGCTTCAGTTCTTCCAGGCGGGCCAGTACCTTGTTGGCGCGATCAATGCGTTCCTTTAATGCATGATTTTCAGGATCCAGAGACAGGGCCTCATTCCAGTGTTGCAGCGCCTCGAGGACGTTGTCCGCCCGGTACAATGAATCACCTTTTGCGACCAGCTCGGCAACGTGCCTGTTGATGGCTTCACGCAGGTTGTTCTTGGTCGCGATGACCTCACTGTTGTTCTTGGTTTGTGTGGGCATTTGCACAAATGCCGCGCGTGCCACCTGCAGGTTGTTCTGCTTCAGGGCCTGCTGGGCTTCCGCCAGCAAAACTTCCGTTTGCTGCTGCTGGCTGCGCTGTATGTTCTGTTCCTTTTTGGCCTGCTTGATGCTGGCTTTTTTCTGCTCAACCTGTTGATGGGATGCGCGCAGTGACTGCAGCCGTGACAAGGTCTCCTGTGCCGTGGTGGTATGGTTGAGCCTGAGGGAAAGTTGCAGGCAGGTTTCTGCGCTTGCCAGGTCGTTTTGCAGCAAGGCATACTCACCATGCTCCAGCAGCTGTCCGGAGAGTGTGACTGCTTCCCTGTCGTAACGCGAGATTTCCCAGCGCTGCCCGAGACTGGGTGGCGTGAGATTGGCCTGCTGCCGGTAAAGTGCCAGCTCGTCCAGCATATAGTTTGCGCGCGCTATCAGGCGATCACGCTCATTGCGTTTCAGTTGCTGCACGCGTTCCCGTTCCAGTGTTTGGCGCATTTCGCGCAGCTCATCACTGTGGGGGACGCGTTGCAGTGCTACGGACAGATTTTCTACGGCACCCAGCAGATCATTCCCGGCCTCCTGCCTGCGGGCATCGGTAACCACGGCTTCCACATAGGCCGCTTCACGCATATTTATCAGGTCCTGCAGGACCGGTGTATCGATTTCAGGATATCTGCTGGTCAACTGCCTGATACGTGCGTACTCATTCTGTTCCAGCAGCTGTTCGATGTCCCCGGGCGAATCCTGCAGGACTCTCAGGTTGTCCATGCCTGCACATCCGGAGATCAGTACCAGCAGCAGAACCGCCAGTGTTGTCCTTATATGACTACGCATGACAGACATCACCTGCCTCCCTGCTCAGGATATCCTCGAACTGCTGGGCGATAATCTCCTGTCCCGCAGCTGTCAGTTGCTCGACCCGGTAGGTGCTTACCGGCTGGCTTATACCCCGCAGCCGAATCGACTGGTATTCGCCGGCAACCACGCGCTCCCTGATGTCGTCACGCAGGTACATTTCACGGGATATGACGATTTCATTGCCATTGGTGATGCCGCATAGCCGTGATGCGAGGTTGACGGTGTCTCCAACGACCGTATATTCCATGCGCTCCCTTGATCCCATATTGCCAGCCAGCATGCTGCCGGTATTGACCCCGATCCTGAACTGTACCGGGAACTTGCCCTGTTCCTCGCGCAGTGCATTCTCATATGCCACCAGTTCCTGGATCAGCAGTGCGCAGGTTATGGCATGAAAGGCATGGTCGGTATCTGGTTCCGGTGCGCCGAATACCAGCATCACACCATCTCCCATGTACTTGTCGACCATACCGTGGTTAATCTCGCAGGCGCAGGTAATCAGTGTGAAGTAGCGATTCAGGATGGTGACCAGTTCTTCCGGCCGCATTGTTTCGGCGATTCGGGTAAATCCCTTGATGTCAGCGAACAGGACGGAGCCTTCCACCCGTTTCCCGCTCAGCCCGACACCATCCAGATTCGAGAGGATCTCGCGTGCCACACCGGCGGAAACATAGCGTGAGAGGGCACTCTTGACCTGGGTTTTTTCCAGCATTCCCTCTGCCATATCGTTGAACGCCTCCATAAGCAGGCCAAGTTCGTCCTTGCGTCGCTCCTTGAATCTGAAACTGTAGTCGCCCTGTCCGATTGCCCGGCTGGCGTTGACAAGCTTGTCTATAGGCTGGGTGATCCGCCGGCCGAGCGCAAAAGCCATGCCTACGCCCAGTACGATGATTAGGATGGTCGCGGCAATAATTGCCTGCAGCGCCCGTGTCGCGGACTCCCGCATTCCGGACTGGCTGAAACTGATCTGGGCATAGCCCGCCGTCACTTCCTGGTATGTGACCGGCTGGATGAAGGTCATGACACCGTGCCGGTTGTTGCCGAACAGTGACCTCCATTCCCAGTTATGCGAGGACTCGCCGGACTTGATGAACTGCTTCAGGAGATTCCGGGTTTCCGGGTTCTTTTCCTCGTGCAGTATTCCTGCCTTGCTGACGATGTCACCCTGGAGTGAACTGATCGCTGCACCGAGTACACTGCTGCCTTTTGCAAAGCTGCTGGTGGTGGTGTCCAGCGCCAGACCATCTTCAGCAAGCAGCGGTTCCTTGACGGACTGCGCCATCAGGCGTGCCAGGGTGGTGCCCTGTTCGATGATTTGCTCCTGCATTTGCTGTGACTGCTGTTGTATAAGGATGATACCCAGCAGTGACATGCAGCTGACGACCAGTACGGTGATAAAAAACGACAGCTTGTAGGCTAGAGGCATGCGCTGGATACGGTCACGCAGGCGGTCCCGGACGCGGTATGCCGCTGCGCGGCCACGCTGCCAGTGGTTCTGCTGACCTATGACAGTCATTGACATGCCCCGCAGTATGCTGCCTCCTTCAGTTGCGCCGGCATTGTTGTGCCCGTCAGGAATTGGCATGGACATCAGTGCCCTCCTGACAGCGCGTCAATCGCGGCTGCGGGCGTGACCGTGTACAATCCGCCCTGGAATTTTCGATTTGCCATCACGGATGCCACATGACACTTATTCGACCGTTTACCGGACTGCGCCCAGTCGATGCTCGTGCTGCAGAGGTTGTTGCGCCACCCTATGATGTACTCAGCAGCGACGAGGCGCGCGTCCGCGCCGCCGGCCGCCCCTGGAGCTTCCTGCATATTTCCAAACCCGAAATCGACTTGCCGGAAGGCACCGATCCGTACTCGGAGGAGGTGTATGCGCAGGCGGCTGCCAATCTGCAGTGCATGCTGCAGGAAGGGGTCCTGCAGAGAGACCCTGAGCCCTGCTATTACGTCTACCGCCTGGTCATGGGTGAACACAGCCAGACCGGACTCGTCGCGGTGGCCTCCGTGGCTGACTACAACAGCAACCGGATTCGACGCCATGAGTTCACCCGGCCTGACAAGGAGGACGACCGGGTACGCCAGATCGAGGCACTGAATGCGCAGACCGGCCCCGTATTGCTTGCCTACAGGTCGCAGGGACATGTAGATGCCATGCTGGCAGACGCCACTCGCGCTGAACCCGAGGTTGACCTCGTGGCGGATGACGGAATTGCCCACAGTCTCTGGGTTGTACGTGATCAGGAAAGGATCAGGGGAATTACTGCTGCGTTCGAGGCAATGGACGCGCTGTATATCGCCGACGGGCATCATCGGTCTGCGGCAGCCTCCAGGGTTGCCGCCAGTCGCAGCAGCAATGCCCGGGCGGGCTATTTTCTTTGCGTCATCTTCCCGCACGCCCAGATGCAGATTTTTGACTACAATCGCGTTGTCAGGGATCTCGGCGGCATGTCTCCCGAGACGCTGCTGGCGAGGATCACGGAACACTTCCGGGTACAGCCCGAGGCCGCTGCTGTGCGTCCTGACAGGCCGGGGACATTCGGCATGTATCTTGCCGGTCAGTGGTACCGCCTTGTCATGCAGCCGGAGCGAATCCCGAATGACCCGGTAGGGCGACTCGATGTCAGCCTGCTGGCCGACAATCTGCTGGCGCCGCTGCTGGGTATCGAGGACCCGCGACGTGACAGACGGATAGACTTTGTCGGCGGTATTCGTGGTCTTGCCGAGCTTGAAAAGCGGGTCGACAGTGGCGATATGCGCGTGGCGTTTTCCCTGTATCCCACGCGTATGGAGGACCTGATGGCGGTTGCGGATGCCGGTGAAGTCATGCCGCCGAAATCGACCTGGTTCGAACCGAAACTGGCTGACGGTCTTGTCTCGCATGTGATTGACGGGTAGAGGCAGGCCGCTGTATTGCGCAGCTGCATTCAATAACGACATGTCGATAGTTGTGCGTGAATTCAGGGTCATGACTGCGCGGTGTTATGCGATCTCGCCTTCGAAGTCGTAGCCATGTTGCTTGCTGGGCTCCTGCACGAAATTTCCCTGGATAAAATCCACGCCGTATTGCCATAGCAGTGCAAGGTCTCCGGCTTCCTCGACGCATTCGGCAACACACTTTATTCCATGTTTGCGGGCAAGCATGACGATGCCTTTAACCTGCACCTGGTTTTCCTTTTTTGACGCGAGGTTGCTGATCAGGCTGCTGTCGATTTTCAGGAAGTCGACAGGTAAATGATTCAGCAGCTGCGGCTGGTCGCTGCGACCATAGTGCTCGAGCGCAACCTTGCAATATATTTTTTCCATGGAATGGACAAACACCATGCAATTCTTCAGATCGCCTGCTGCGGTGAGTTCGGGTATTTCAAATATGATTCCGTCACTGACCAGCCGGTAGTGTTCCAGTTGCAGGTTGATCCAGTCAGGCAGACTTGAGTCGGTGAGCGTGGTGTTTGATAACTTGATGAAAAATGAAATTTCCCTGTTGTCTTCCCGCATTTTCGCCAGCTGTTTGAAGGCCCGGCTGATGATCCAGCGGTCGATTTCACCGCTTAACCCCGCCTGTTCCGCGATCGTGAGGAACTGACCCGGAAGGATTACATGGCCTTCCTCGTCTACCACCCTCAGCAGGACTTCATAGCGTTCCCCGCCATCACCCTTGAGGCTGACAATTGGCTGGTAAACAAGGTAGAAACGATTCTCATCTATGGTATTCCGGATCACCTCGCGCCAGTGCCGGTCATCTTCACCTGACAGGTGTTCAGCGACGGCGACGCTGTGCATATGTATCCGGTTGCCTCCTGACGAGCGGGCAACCTCGCATGCCAGGTCGGCACGTGAAAGTGCATCCTGGGCATTGCTGGATTGACCGGTTATGGCGCAGATACCAATACTGCCGGTAGTATTGATTGTGCGGCCGTCAATATTCGATGTATGGGCGGCAATCTCATGCAGCAATTTTTCCCCCAGTGCCTGGATATTCTCCTCGCTGCTGTCGTGATGCAGAAGGGCAAATGCATATTCGCCAAACCGGGCTGCACAATCCTGCCGGTCGGCATGCTTGTCCACCAGTCTGGCGACATCCTGCAGCAGAAAATCACTCGCAGCGACACCTGCGCTTTCACGTACAGACTTGAAATTATCCAGCAGAATGTAAATCAGGGCGCAGGCCCCGCTGTCTGCGTGCTGGTTGCTGACGCAATCATCCAGCACGCGCATGAAATGCTGACGATTGTAAAGGCCGGTAAGAATGTCATGTCGGGACAGGGCGTCCAGTCTTTTCTCGAGTTCGGCAGTGCTGTGCCGGGGACGGATAATGACCTGTGTGCAGGCTTCGCCAGCCAGTACTGCCGGACTAAATTCCATGTTACTTTCAAAGTGTTCGCCGCCGGCCCTGAGACAGTGGATGCGCAGTGTTTCCGCGGTTCCCTGTTGCTGCTGGTACTTGCGCAGAAATGTCCTGAAATGTTCGTGTTCTCCGCTGTCAACCATGTCGAGTATCGGGGTGCCCTCGATGTCTTCAGGCGTACTGATGGTGAACAGGTCCATGTAGGAACGGTTGGCGTAGACATGCATGCCGTCATGGAGGTAGGCGACAGCATCACTTGATTGCTCAATAAACGCATGGCAGCGCAGCTCCGCCGCGCGCAGCCTGCAGTCAAGCTTGTCCAGATCCTTGCGTAGTCTCAGGATCTCGACTTCTCTTAAAAATGTCCGTTTGATATCGTCAGGCCGATCGTATGCAACCAGTGTCGCAGAGCCAGTCTGGTTTGCCTCTGGCATTGCGGATTCAGGACAGGTGTCGGTGATGGTAATAATCGGGAATTCGGGATTGCGCCCGGCAAGCAGGGATTGTGTGGAAACGAAACCGGGAGATGCATTTCGTGTGCCGCAGATCAGGATGTCGGGTTGAGCAGCTGCCAGGGCCGTTTCCAGCTTGCCGGGCTCGTTGACCAGATCCATCTGCAGCGGCTGGCCTGATTCCCTAAGCAGGCTTGCGAGTGATTCCGCCTCACTGGCGTTTTCCTCGAAAATGAGGATGCGTAGATTTTCACCGTGTGACACTGCTGACCTCACTACCTGTTACGCAACCCGCCACGCAATGAAGACAGATTTGCCTGCATTACGGACCCCGACTACAATTTTTTCGGCACCGCCATGGAAGTCTGAAGGACTCCCTATATACTGGACGCCTGTGCCGGTATCTCCGACATGGCAGCAAGCCCGGTGTTTCCTGTGAAGGGCTTTCCTGATAGCATGCAAGTAACTGAAAACAAGTGTTATTCAGGTTGGAAACAGACGCCGGGGGACTGGCCTGACCACAAATACGGAGACAACCATGCATTCGATAACCGTCAGACCCGAAACCGCTGAAGACATACGCGCCATTGATGTGGTGCATATCAGCGCCTTCGGCGGTGAGGCCGAGGCGAACCTGGTCAGCGTGCTGCGTGCATCGGTTACCTATAACCGTGAGCTTTCGCTGGTGGCTGAACTGGGTGGTCGCATCGTCGGGCATGTGCTGCTGACACGTGTGCCCTTCCGCAAGGATGGCGGGGAGAAGCATGTACTGGCGCTGGGGCCGATGTCCGTTGTGCCCTCACAGAGCCACCGGGGTATCGGATCGGAACTCATACAGGCCAGTATTGCCCTGGCCAGGGAAAAGGGCTACGGCGCGATTGTCGTGCTGGGCCACCCCGAGTACTACAAGCGTTTCGGGTTCGTGCTGGCGAAGGATATGCATGTGACCTGCAACCTCCCGGCGCCCGAGTATGCGCTGACGGTCATGGAAATCGTGCCGGGAAATCTTGCCGGGGGCGGACACGTCGAGTATCCGGAACCGTTTCTAGAGTTGTACTGATTGTTTGCGGGGCCGCCCTCAGGGCATTGATTCGTCGCTTTCCGTCGCGGGGGTAAAGTTGTATTGCGCGAAGGCGCCCGTATTTTCCAGTTGCCGTGTCAGGATGATGGCTTCTTTTCTGCCCTGGTTCTCCACTGTCGAGATACAACCGGTACGGAATGGCAGCGAGGGTAGCAGCAGGCTGGCAGGTTGATGAATAGCCTTGATCTCAGGCAGCAGGATACCCTGCAGTTTGTTGCTGGGCTGGAGGTCAGTTTCGCAGATATAGGCCCATACCGCTGTAGCGCCTGGTGACAGCAGCTGGATTCCCAGTTCGAGTCCGTGCTCCGGCGTGAATTTCATCCAGCGGATCACACCCAGTTGCCGGTTATCCATGTTGTTTTCCTCCCGTGGCAGGAGGGCAACCAGTTCACCGACCTGGGCGCAGGAAGCGCTTTCACTGTCCCAGAGCAGGCAGAAGCCGCCGGCACTCAGATTTTCCATTTTCCATAACTCGACCGGGTTGGTGCCGCTGCCGGAGGCGGAGTAGGCCCCACGCAATAATTTCCCCGGGGTTCCGTTTGACTGCGCGCTGGCGCCGCTCCTGTTCCCCGACGGCACTACGGTACTGATGCGGGTTCTCCTTTCAAATGTCGGGTCCTGCAGGTACTGGTGGTCGTGAAAGGTTTCGGTAATACCGTTTTGCTTGGCTTCTTCCTCGACAGTCGGTGCCGCGGAAAGTCGGTGAATCGAATTCAGTCCCATGACCAGCCGGATGCTTGCGTCCTGGCGGTAGCGGCTGAACTTGCGTTTCGGCATCACACCCCAGGCGAGCATTAGCCGTTGCATGGTCTGGGCATCACCCAGTCCGGATGCCCTGCCGCTGTTCCCGGCCTGCCCGGAGATTGCCTGTTGCATTCTGTGGGCCATCTCGGACGTATCGAGAATGCGCCAGTTGCCGCCCTCCTGCAGGTCCTCGCTCAGTGTCCGGTAGGCGGGCGGCAGGTCAGAGCGCAGGTTGACTGCAAACAGTCCAAGTTTCTGTGTCTTGTTCAGCTGATACAGCCGGCTGGCCGTTGCCCATTCCAGCAGGCCATTGTAAATATAGTGAATTTCGTTCTGGCGCAGACGGTAGGGGCAGGCAAGCGACAGCAGCAGGCTCTGCTTGTAGACGGTTTCGATGTTGCTGCTGGTGGCGGCATGCAGGGTGTTGTCGGTGACCAGATGTGTCGACAAACGGAGTTCATCGGCAAGTCCATAAAGCGCGTGAATGATGCCCCACAGTCCGGCCGGATACTGAACGTACACCTGGTAGTTGGTCAACAGGACCTCACTCAGATAGCGCAGCGCCCGGTGAATGGCAGTGCATAGCAGCGTTCGCTGGGTGTCGTTGACGCCTGCGTCATCGACCACGATTCGGTAACCGATTGCCATGCGATTGCAGAGCTCTATCGCCTGCGTCGCCTGTCTCATGTTGTCAGCCTGCAGGGGGAGTTGCTTGCCAAGAAAGGCTTTTTTCAGTGCGTCGGAAATACACATGACCGACGTAGACAGGAGTTCGAGTGCTTCGTGACGTTGCAGGGGCGGGATGTCGAGCATATTGATCTGGTCCAGCGCGCCGCTTACCAGGACCAGGGTCTTGTCTGTATTCAGCAGGGGCAGGTCGTCAACCCATGCCTGGATAGCTGGGGTGCTGGTATTAAAAGTGAGTCGACCGGGTTTTTCCCGGCGCGGCAATTCCAGATCCATTACGTTTCACACATTCCTGTCATGGTTTCAGGATTACAGAAGAAGCGGGTCTATTGCAAGTAGTATAAACGGCTGCGACTGTGGTTTCAGCACCATGCGGCGGTCTGCGCAGGGTGGTGCATGCAACCGGGCCTTACAGCGGGGTCTTGCCGGGCTGGCCCGGAATATCCCGAACGAGTCGCGGCACAAGGTAGCCGGGCAACGCCGCTCTCATTGTTGCATGGATGTTTCTTGCTGTGCCCGGGTCGATCGCAAAGTGTGCGGCGCCCTGCACCTTGTCCAGCAGGTGCAGGTAGTAGGGAAGGACGCCGGCTGCAAACAGGCGCCTCACTTAACCTGGCCAGGGTTGCGGCATCGTCATTGATGCCACGCAGCAGTACCGACTGGTTCAGCAGGGTGACACCTGCGCTGCGCAGTTGCTGCAGGGCTGTCGCTGACTGATGGATCGATTTCATTGGGGTGGTTGCAATGCACGACGATGACGACCTGCAGGCTGTTGTCGCCTGATCCATGCCAGCAGTCCCTGGTCGACCCGTTCCGGCAGAACGACAGGCAGGCGTGTATGGATGCGCAGTGTTTGCAGATGCGGAATGCCTGCCAGCTGATCTGTCAGGGACTGCAGCCGGGCATCGCTCAGCGTTAGCGGGTCACCGCCGCTGAGTATGATTTCGTGGATATCCACCTGCTGCCTGAGATAGCGAAGGCACTCCTGCAGGTTCCCGTTGCCCGGGTTGGCATCACCGTAGGGGAAATGCCGGCGGAAACAGTAGCGGCAATGGATGGCGCAGGCGCCGGTGATGGTCAGCAGGGCGCGACCCCGGTATTTGTGCAGCAGTCCCGGTGCGGGCATGGCCTGCAGTTCACCCAGCGGGTCGCAAGTAATAGCCGGGAGAATGTACTGCCTCGGCGGCTGTCGGCAGTACCTGCAGTAGCAACGGGTCATGGCAGTCGCCCCGTGATCATGCGATCTGCAAAACCCCGCGGTACCCGTAACGGGAAGTTACCGCCAGGGGGCAGTATTTCCAGTTCCACCGGGTCGATTTCCAGCAGATGCAAGCAGTTCATCGCTTGACCTGATGCACTGGCCAGCAGTTGCTGCCAGAGCGGCCGGTGTTCCGGCGCATCTATTCGGGGTATCATTACGGACGTTTTTTCCATTGATTCAGTAACCAGGGTTAATACAAGCGACATGGCATCTTACAGCACCAATGAATTCAAGGGCGGTCTGAAAATCATGATTGATGGCGATCCATGCGCCATTATTGAAAACGAGTTCGTCAAGCCCGGCAAGGGGCAGGCGTTCAACCGGGTCAAGATCCGCAATCTCAAGACCGGTCGTGTCATCGAGCGGACCTTCAAGTCAGGTGAGTCGGTCGAGTCCGCTGACGTCATGGATGTGGAGTTGCAGTACCTCTACAATGACGGTGAATTCTGGCATTTCATGGATCCGCAGACTTATGAACAGCTGGCGGCCGGCGCAGCGGCTGTGGGCGATGCGGCAAAGTGGCTCAAGGAGCAGGATATCTGCCTGGTGACGCTCTGGAACGGCACAGCCGCTGCTGGTGACGCCGCCGAATTTTGTCATGCTGACCGTGACCGAGACGGACCCGGGTGTGCGTGGCGACACCTCCGGCGGCGGCGGCAAGCCGGCCACCCTGGAAACCGGTGCCGTTGTCCGCGTACCCCTGTTTATCGATATCGGCGAGACACTCAGGATAGACACTCGCACCGGTGAATATGTCGGCCGGGCCAGGGAGTAGCCGGCAGCGTTCGCGATCAGGGACTTGTACTTGCAGTCAGCTATTGACTGGAGGCCGACGGCCTCACTGGAAATGCTGCGGCTGAGAGCCACACTGCTGGCCCGTATCCGTGCGTTTTTTGCGCAGCCATGACGTCCTCGAGGTCGATACACCGGTGCTCTCCGTGGCTGCGACCACGGATCCCGCCCTGCACAGTTTCGCAACTACCTACCGCGGCCCCGGTTCCAAGAGACGGGACAAGCTGTTACCTGCAAACCTCGCCCGAGTTTCCCATGAAACGCCTGCTGGCCGCAGGTAGCGGTTCGATTTACCAGGTTTGCAAGGTCTTTCGTGACGGTGAATTCGGCAGCCTGCATAATCCCGAGTTCACCCTGCTGGAATGGTATCGCACCGGCTTATGACCATCTAGATCTGATGGATGAGGTGGAGCGCCTGCTGCACGAAATACTGGAGGATATCAAGCCGCTGCCCAGCGTCCGGCACTGGACCTACCGTGACCTGTTTCTCGAGTTTGCCGGGGTGGATCCCTGCTTTATCACGACACCGGAACTGCAGGCCCTG
Organism: uncultured Gammaproteobacteria bacterium; assembly: GCA_963824045.1. Taxonomy (GTDB): domain Bacteria; phylum Pseudomonadota; class Gammaproteobacteria; order UBA9214; family UBA9214; genus UBA9214. The sequence continues at coordinate 135,173 of CAWGNW010000016.1, forward strand.
CTGCGTTCCCGGCATGATATCGTCCGCGGTGGGACTGCCGGCCGATGAACTCGATCCCTGGCTGGACCTGGCTACTGACACATGTCATTGAGCCCCGGCTGGGGTCCGGACTGGTGTTCGTGCGGGACTATCCTGCGTCAGCAGGCGGCACTTGCCCGCTTGCGTCCGGGAAAACCGCCGGTCGCGGCGCGTTTCGAGGTGTACCTCGATGGCATTGAACTGGCGAACGGCTTTCATGAGCTTGCCGATGCCGGTGAACAGCGGCAACGTTTCACGGCGGAGTGCAGACGCCGCGGTGAATCGGGCTATGGTGCGGTTTGCATTGACGAGCGCCTGCTCGCGGCACTGGATTCCGGTCTGCCCGACTGTGCCGGTGTTGCGCTGGGGTTCGACAGGTTGTTGCTGGCTGCCAGCGGAAGTGATGGCCTGCACGACGTTATCGCGTTTCCTTTCGACAGGGCCTGAATTCCGGTCGGTAGCTTGTAGCCGGCAGTGATACCTTCGAGACGTGGCAGCAAGTTCGGGGCCGAACAGAATCGCAGTTACGCATGACTGGCAGTGGTGTCGTTATGCCGGGCCCGGGAGAATGAGAACATGACAAAGACATGCGGAGGTCGACACGTTTCCGTGACAACAGCAGGCGTTGGGCCGTATTTGTCATGCTAGCAGGCATTCGCATCATTCTGAGCAATACCAGCCACCCCGGGAACATCGGTGCGGCCGCTCGCGCCATGAAGACCATGGGCCTGACGCAACTTGTTCTGGTTGAACCAAAACAGTTCCCGGATGCCGAGGCGACTGCCCGTGCTTCCGGAGCTGACGACGTGCTGGCCAGGGCGCGTCTGGAAACCGGTATCGATGCCGCTCTGGCCGGTTGCCGGCTGGTAATTGGCGCCAGTGCACGTTTCCGCAGTATTCCCTGCCCGGTAATCGATCCCGGTGAGTGTGCCCGCAAGCTGCATGCTGACAGCCTGCAGGGGGACGTGGCTGTTCTGTTCGGATGTGAACAGAATGGCCTGAGTAACGCGGAGATAGACCGCTGTCATTTCCTGGTGCAGATCCCGGCCAACCCGGTTTACGGTTCGCTCAACCTGGCGGCTGCCGTGCAGATCATTTGTTACGAGATCAGGGTTGCGCATCTCGCGCAGGAAGGAGGAGGCAGGGTGGCAGGGCATGCCGTGGTGTCAGCCGATGAAATGGAACGCTTCTACGCGCATCTCGAACATGTCCTCGTCGAGCTGGATTTTCTCGATCCCGAAAACCCGCGCCACTTGATGCGGCGCTTGCGACGCTTGTTCAATCGAGCCCGCCCGGACAGCAATGAAATGAATATCCTGCGCGGCATTCTGTCAGCAGCCCTGCAGCGGCAGGGGAAACAGCCCTGATATGGCAGCACCGGCCAAGCAGTTGTTTGCAGGGTATGCCCTGCAGACCGGAGGGTATCGCTTGTTGTTTGGTCCGGCTGCCGCTATGGTAACAGCAGGTCTCCCTGGCTGAATTTCCGGAACATGTTTAACAGAATTCGTGAAGACATCCGTTGTGTATTTGACCGCGATCCCGCGGCACGGAATACCTTTGACGTACTGACAACCTACCCCGGCATTCATGCAGTGATGATGCACCGCCTGACCCACTGGCTGTGGTTGCACGGGTTCAAGTGGCTGGCACGCGTATTTTCCAATATTGCCCGCTGGTATACGGGTATCGAGATTCACCCGGGCGCGGTGATAGGCCGGCGGTTCTTTATTGACCATGGCATGGGTGTGGTTATCGGTGAGACCACCGAGATCGGTGACGATTGCACTCTCTATCATGGTGTTACACTGGGTGGAACCAGCTGGGACAAGGGCAAGCGCCATCCCACGTTGCGGAATAACGTTGTCATAGGTGCCGGCGCAAAGGTCCTCGGTCCGATCGTGATAGAAGACGGGGTGCGCATCGGCTCCAATGCCGTTGTGCTCAAAAGTGTACCCAGCGGTGTTACCGTGGTGGGTGTTCCGGGACGTCTGGTCGGGCGTACCAAGGAACCGGATGCCAAGCGTCAGGCGATCGCAAAGAAAATGGGATTTGACGCCTATGGTGCGACCAGTGACATGCCAGACCCGGTTGCCACCGCGGTGAATGGTATTCTTGACCACATCCACGCCATGGATGAGCGACTTGAGGATATGTGCCGCGGGCTTAAGGAACTGGGTGCCGAGATCGGCGATATCCAGTTGCCGGACCTCGATTCATGCCTGTTAAAACACGTAGAAAACAAGGAAATTGATGCTGCTGTCGAGTCACTGGCGGAACAGGAAAAATCATCTTCCGATTCTTGACGTGACAGGTACATTGTGCGAGTTTTGATTTGACCAGCTAACCCGGAAGGCATTTGTGAAACTGACAAGTAAAGGACGTTATGCCGTCACAGCAATGCTGGACCTTGCCTTCCATTCAGAATCGGGTCCGGTAACACTTGCGCATATTTCCAGGCGCCAGGACATTTCCCTGTCCTACCTGGAGCAATTGTTTACCCGCTTGCGCAAGCACCAGCTGGTTTGCAGTACCCGCGGACCTGGTGGCGGATATTCACTGGCGCGAGCGGCTGGAGAGATTGCAGTTTCCGAGGTCGTTGCCGCTGTCGATGAGGCTGTCGACACCACGCGTTGCAGCGGTGCCATCAATTGTCATGACGGGCAGCAGTGTCTGACACATGAACTCTGGGACGAACTCAGCCACCAGATATTCGAGTTCCTCAATGACATCAGCCTGCAGGATCTGATGGATGAGCAGAGTATTCAGAAGGTTGCTGCCCGTCAGGACAGCAGTACCCGGGGCAGCGTCGCAATCGAGGTCAACCTGTCGCAAGGCAAGCCCGACACCGAGTCTGTCTGACCAGGCTTCTCTGCCAGAGTTAAACATCCCTTCCCGGTTCACCCCAGCGGGCTTGTGGTGGTGATATTTGCATTTTTTGCGACAGCGCTCACACAGAAATCCGGTACAGATCACGGAAGTTTGCTCCCTGCTGCCGATACCATAATCAACAGTGTTACCGGATTTGCAGGAGATGGAAATGAACAAGCTACTCGCAATAATTTTCGTGATTTACCTCGCGGGCGACCCGACCCTCAGTATGCTCGAGGTATTCAGCGATACCAAGGAACTCATCGTTGCTGCAGTGTTTGCGATCATCATGGTCCCCTGGGTGGTTTCACAGCTCGAAAATTGACCTCGTCAGTTGACGGCCCCGACACCGTCACTTGTGAAGTTACCCGCCAGCCGGCCCCGGGCAACCCCGGGCCGGCTGTTTTTTGCCTGCAGGGATGTGCAACTGCATGGATGCAGGAGGTAGGGCATGCAGGAGCAATTGCCGAGGTACATCCCGGAGCGCAGGAATGCGCCAACACTGTAACTGCAATCTTTTCAGTATTTCTCCCAGACCAGCAGCCGGTTGTTGACCGGCATCCGGTGGTCTGCCCGCAGTATTAATCCTTGCTTGCCGGCCAGTTCATCCAGGTCCTCGAAATTACGCAAGCCACTATTGGCATCACGACTTTTCAGCCAGAGATCAAAGCGCTGGTTGCTGGGGCTGGTGTAGCGGTTGCTGTAGTTAAAGGGTCCGTAGAGACAGAAACGTCCCTGTGGACTCAGCAGGTTCCCGATACCGGCAAACATGCATTCAACCGCGGACCAGCTCATGATATGTGTTGTGTTGGCGCTGAATACGCCGTCGAATCGGGTTGCTGGCCATTGATCAAGGCTGACATCCAGCGATAGTGGTGGCCTGGCGTTTGCGAGTCCCGCCTCCGCCAGCCATGCGCGGATGCCGGGATGGTGCTCTTCGAGGTCGCTGGTTTGCCATTGCAGGTGAGGCATGTGGCGGCTGAAATAAACGGCATGCTGTCCGGTACCACTGCCGATTTCCAGGACGAGGCGAGCTTCCGAGAATTCGTTTCTCAGAATGTCCAGTATCGGTGACCGGTTCTGCTCGCAGGCTTCAGAGTACTGCTTCATGTTCAGCTACCGGTTTGTTGACTGAAGCAATGCAAACAGGTCCACCTGCAGAAGGTGGACCTGTCAGTCCTGAATACTAATTGATGGTAATCCGGGTCGGTTGCGGTTTTGCCTGTTTCGGGATCACGACATCCAGAACACCGTCCTTGACCGTTGCACTGATATTTTGTGTATCGACCGTTTCGGGCAGGGTGAATTGCCGTATGAAGGTGCCATGCACACGCTCCTTGCGGCGGTATTCCTTCCCGTTTGTTCCGGCTTCTCCGCTGCGTTCACCCTTGAGGGTCAGCACCCCGGCTTCCAGGACTATCTCGATATTCTCGCGGTTGACCCCGGGGATGTCTGCTGTCAGCAGATAGCGGTTATCTTCCTCGCGGATGTCTACAGCCGGAGCCCAGTTGCGCTCCTGGCTGGCAGCTGCCTTGCTGCGTATATTTCCAGAATAACGGTTTATTTCATCGTTGAAATTATCAAACAGATTGATTGGCTGGTAGCGTATAAATGACATGGTCTTGCCTCCTGAAATCGGTTTGTCACAGCTGATATAAGCCATACATAGGGGCGGCTGGACGGGTTTCAAGGGTGTAACCCGAAAATGGCGGACTGTCAGTAGCCGAGGAGACGCGCTGCCTGGTAGAAACTGAAACTTGCCGCCCAGGCCAGGGACAGCGACCAGACCAGGCTGTAGGTGGCGAATTTCCAGCTGCGCGACTCGCTCAGCTGGGTGGCCAGAGTGGACAGGCAGGGTGTATACAGCAGTACGAACAGCATGAAGCTGACGGCCTGTACGGTATCCATCTGGGTCGCCAGGTAGCTTGCCAGTGCACTGCCATCGAGACCGGTCATTGCCACCATGGCGCCGATGACGATTTCCTTGGCTACGAAACCGAACAGCAGGATGACGGACATGTCCGGACTGATCCCGATTGGATCCAGTACCGGGGTCAGCCACTGGCCGAGCATGCTGGCATAGGTGCCGGCGCCACCGGGCGTGCTGCCTGCGGGGAAATGGGTCAGCAGCCATACGAGCACCACGCCCGTGATGATGAAAGTGCTGGCACGACGCAGGAAGTGGTGGATCTCGTGCCAGCCGCGCAACAGGACCTGTTTGAGTACCGGCGGGCGGTAGGGGGGGAGCTCCATGACGAAAGGTTCGTCGCTACGGTAACGCCTGCCGAAGACCACGGCTGTCAGAAAGGCCGAGGCAAAGCTGGCCATGTAAAGGAAGAACAGCACCAGCGGTGCATCGTGCGGGGAAAACAGCGCGGTGGTGATGAAAATAAAGACCTGCAGTCGTGCGGAGCACAGGGAAAACGGAATCACCAGCATGCTCAACAGCCGCAGGGCGCGGCTGCGCATGACACGAGTCCCCATCAGTGCAGGTACGTTGCAGCCAAACCCCATCAACAGCATCACGAAACCGCGACCATCCAGACCCATGCGTGCCATGAGCGAGTCAGTCAGGAAGGCAGCACGTGCCAGGTATCCGCTGTCCTCGACAACGGCCATGAAAAAGAAGAACAGGATGATGACGGGTACAAACGAGGCGACGGTGCCGATACCGTCGTATAGACCGTTGACCAGAAACCCGTAGAGTCCCGCAGGTATCACGGTGGCAAGCGGTGCCAGGGCCCAGCCGCGAAAGGCATCCAGCAGGAATGCAACCAGATCCTGCAGCGGTGCGCCGAATGTATAAACCGCCTGGAATACCAGGAACATCGTCAGGAAAAAAAGGGGCAGGCCGAACACCGGGTGCAGCAGGAAATGGTCGATACGTTCCGTCATTTCACGCACGACCCTGCTTGGTGCTGAAATGCACCGGCTTGTCAGTGACTCGGCGTACTTCACCAGTTCATCATCTGCATGCAGGTTCTGCCGCAGTTGTCTGAGTGGAACCGGGCTGGATGCATTGATGATTTTTGTGATCGCTTCGCGTGCTTCAATAAAGCCCGTTCCGTTGCGTGCACTGAGCAGTCGCACCGGACAATTGATACCGTCTGCCAGCGCCTTTACGTCGATTCGCATGCCCAGCTTTTCCGCCTCGTCGATCATATTGATCAGGATGATCGGGTGCAGCCCGAGCTTGCAGAATTGCAGTGCCATCGGGAGTTGATGCTCGAGCTGGGTGGCGTTGACGATGACCCCGATCAGATCTACGGGGTTGTTTTCGAGGAAGTCACGAACTATCTGTTCGTCATCCGAAAATCCGTGCAGGTCATAAATTCCGGGCAGGTCAACGACTTCGACACTCTCGCTACCGAGTACTACGCGCGCGCTGAGCAGCTCAACCGTTACCCCTGGCCAGTTGCCTGTGCGCGAGGAGGATCCGGTCAGGCGATTGAAGAAAGTCGATTTGCCCGTATTGGGCATGCCGACGATGGCAAGTCGTTTCACCGATGTGAGGAGATGGAGACGCGTGCTGCATCCCGGCGTCGCATGATGAGATGCACACTGCCAATGCGGATATGCATCGGGCCAAAACGCGAACTACGAATGACCTCGGCCTCATGGCCTGTGCGCAGCCCCATCGACTGCATGCGCTGACGTGTACCGTCCGGGGCGTGGATACCGAGAATCATGCCTGTCTGGCCTTTACGCAGGCAGGAGAGGTTCAGTTGATCAATCGGTTGTGCTTCCATATCCATGCCACTCTTGCAATTGAGAATTGTTCTCATTATCGCCTGCATCAGCATGGTCGTCAAGGCCTCTACTGCCCGGGCAGCCCGAACTGTCCCGTGTGCAATCAGACATGTGTCTGGCATGGTGACTACGCGCCGGGGCAGGGTGTTGCGTTCTTCCCTGCGACGTTACCGGGAGCCGTGTTGACTCGCAACGCTATTCTCTGGCGTCAGCCCCCGTCTGCGGCACAGGTGAGGGCTGATCCGGCCTCAGTGTTTGCCGTTTCCAGCCTGCAAGGTGTTTGCCTGGTATTTCATGGCTTCCACCGTCATGCACAGCTGGACATTGTCGCTGATCAGCGAGGTCAGTGACTTCATGCCGAACTCTGCGCGGCTGATATTCGCGGTTGCCTTAACCAGCACCTTTTCCGCCTGGCTGTCCTTACCACCGGAGACCGGTGTCAGGCTGACATGAAAAGTTACCGGTTTGGTGGCCCCTCGCATTGTAAGATTGCCCTTCAACTCGGCCGTGTCCTTGCTGGTCCACTCCAGCTTGTTGCTCACAAACAGGATTTCAGGGTTGTGCTCCACGTCGAAAAAGTTTTCGCCCTTGACCATGCTCTTGATAAAAGCACTCTTGGTCTCGACGCTTCCCGTCTTGATGACGACCAGTGTCTGGCCGTCCGTCCTGGAGACCGGGTTCAGGGCCATACCTCCTTGAAAATCCTTGAAATTACCTTCGATTCGCGCCAGCTGGCTGTCAACGCAGAACCCCACACTGGATGTGTCCTGGTCGATACGGTACAAATGACCTGTTTTGGCAGCCGAGAGCATCGTTGCCAGCAGCGATGCGTCCACCTTGCCATCCATGAAAGGCGCGCACAGCTCTCCCTCCTCGGCGTTGCCAAGTACCGGTAGCAACAACATCAACCCTAAAAGGGCCAGCTGGTGTAACGATCTGGTCATTTTCATCTGGGTTCTCCCACTACATCCCTGACACATGAATAAGCATATCACAATATTATTATGTTATTATGACATATCGTCATGTGCTTAGTTCACTTTACGTTTGCGGCGCGCGAAAACCAGAAAAATAAATTATTAACAAATGGTTAGTATTAAAGTAGGTGTTATCCCGCAGGCATGGGCTGTCGAGCCAGGTCACTTTTCTCAGGGTATTCGCTCCGGGATGACGGGCATCAGCGCCTTTCTGATTATTTCATAATGATTACAGAATGTTACAAGGAATATGGAGTTCGGGGCAGGGAATGCCCTTGCTCCTGGAATTGTTGCCGGGTAACGCCTGCTTTACAGTTTCGCGGTGCAGCGTGGCAGTACAGTCGGATACAAGCCGCAACGGGTCTCTCGAACGACCTGAATCCCGGTTCGGACCAGAACCAGGGTCTGCCGGCGAGCCACGTGCAGTCTGCGGTATGGATGGCCAGGGTCTTTCCTATCGACGGCTTCAGCGCAGCGGTACTGTGGATTGCTGTCGCGAACCTGCGTCTGTTCAGCAATCCTATCGGTAACAGCATGCCAGGCAACAGCAGCGTCCAGAGTGACAGGCTTCCGTTCACGATCGCGAGCCCGATACTGAAAGCGCCAGTGCCGCCCACTCGAATCGATCGGCTTGCAGCCATGCCGCTCCGCAGACGGGCAGCAGGCCGAACCCGGCGGCAACTGCCAGTTCCCCCAGTCAGAGAGCCGAGAGCTGTACCGGTAGTGCTGAGTAGAGTACACCCGGACCGATACCGGTCATGCCGAGCCCCGGTTTAGCGGTACCCCGGGGGTGCAAAGACCGAGTCCCAACAGCGTCGCCAGGGACAGCAGCAACAGCCCCGGTTGTTCATTTGACCAGGGGTCAGGACACCTTTCTGCATAAAGCGTGATCCACCGGCGTAGGGTAGATGCGCTGCGTGTTCAGTCGGTCGGCCCCGTTCAGCTCGTCATAGACATCATTCAGAACGTTGGCAGCGGCATGCAGCAGCGCAATGATCAGCAATGCAAGCAACACGGCGGCTGTATCAGGACGGCCGGCGGAGTGCCAGCCATGGCTGGTACCGGTGATAACCGCCAGCAACGAAGCGGTGAGGAACACAGGACGTGCGGCCAGCGCATAGCTGCGTGCCATCCGCATTGGCTCCATGGGTGGTTGCATCACAGTTGTCTGGCTGTGCTTTTCGCCTGGCCGTAGAGCTGCCTGGCACGGGCTTCGAAACGCTCGATAACTTCCGGTGTCGTGATATCAAACAGTTTCGCCAGCGCCGTTTCGAACATGCTGCCGCCTGTTTCCAGTTCAATTCCCAGTGATACCCGGCAGCCGGTGTGCCCGTTTTCCGCGAATTGCCACTGAATATGCAGGTGTTGAAAGGGTGCATCCGTCGTGCTGATGAGGACCTGCCACGGGCGTTGCAGTTTCGCACAGCTGGTGAAGGTATGGTTCACCGGACCTATCCCCAGTCGCTGGCGTACCCGTAATTGTTGCGATCCCTGCTCAAGGATCTGGACATCAAGCCAGCCGGGAAGGAACTGCGGGTAACTGGCGACGTCAGCCGCGAGATCGAACAGTTGTTCGCAGGACCAGGGCAGTGTCCGGGCAACGGTATATTTTGTCATTTGGGTCTCCGCGTCTCCACTGGCTGTTGCTGCAGCCCCATGATAGCGTTTTGACGAATGTCAATGTAACCCTTGATCGCGAGTGCGTAATGGCAGTCTCTTTCGCTATCGCGGCAAGCACAGCAAACCATTTTTACTGCGTCCCTGCGCAGACAGATTTTCGGTGCGGACTGCTGACACGTATGGGATACTCGCGGGCACAATGAAATTGACCGGTCCGGCGACAGCGCAGGATAGTCCGGTTTTTCCCAGAAGGAGTGTGGTAATGATTTCACGTATGACTGGAAATTTGCTGGTTGCTGTCGCCCTCGCGACTGTTGGCGGTACGGCGGTAGCCGGGATGAGCATGGGATCCAGCGGCAGCCGCAGCGGTGATCGGGATTCCGGGTATTACCCCGGCTATGGGGCCGGTGGGAGCGGGCGGCCGTGCAGGGGTAACGGGCCTTGTACCCGGGACGATGATCGTCAGGATTACGGCCAGGGTATGCACATGGGCGGCGGACAGAGCGGCTCCCGTCCGGAGCGCCAGCAGTATCGTTATGGCCAGGGTGGATCGGCGGATTACCAGGGCTACCCGCGCGGTGGTCAGGGTTACGGTCGTGGCGGCCCGGGTTATGGGCCAGGTGCTCCGGCGGGCGAACAGGGTGGACCGGCGGAGTACCAGGGCTACCCGCGCGGTGGTCAGGGTTACGGTCGTGGCGGCCCGGCTTATGGGCCAGGGGCTCCGGCGGATGAACAGAATGGCCAGGATGAATACCAGGGCGGTCCGGGTTATGGTGGTGGTCCGGGTGCTGCACCGTACTATCGCCAGGGCGGGGGCTTCTGAGCCAGACAGTATCCCGGAATGATCACAACCCTTTGGAGTGACCGGTTCACTCTCCGGAGACAGCGATGAGCGAGACCTTCATGATCCTGCCAGCTGTGAATGCCACTGAAATTAGACTGGTGCGCGTTCCCGATGACATCGAGGCGCACGAGGCCTTTCGGCATGCGACCGGGCTGATTGCCCGCGTCGAGGAAGACAAACCTGACTATAACTGGAGCGATATAGAAGCCGTGCTGGATGACCACGGCTTTGAAACGGTTGAGTTCATTCTGGGGCCGGAACTGGATTACGCCTAGTGTGGCGCACGCCAGTGCGGCGGGCCGGTCTCCTGGATTAGCCCCTTACCAGAAAGCGACAAGCAGCCGGATCGTCAGGGCAATCAGGGTCACTGGCTGGAAGCGGTGGTCTTGCCACCAGGGATCCGCACTGGTTGCACGCATGATTTCGTGCAGCCATGTGTATTGCATCACCTTTGCCGGGAGCGGTGCTGCCGTCAGCAGTCCGGCCAGCAATAAGACAATGCTGCTTACGGCAAAGATCAGCCCCGCTATCAGGGTGAGGTGCAGGTGCAGCATCCCTGTCAGCGTGGCGGCGAAACGGGCTGCCGAAACGGCATGTCCGCCAGGAGCGTTGCCAGCGCTGCATTGGCACCGGCACTCACACCAGTGACTCCCAGCCCGCCGAGCGGCTGCATCAGCGAGAGATATTGCTGCGGTGCCTCCGCCACCAGCCGTACCCGGGGAAAATCCAGCCGGGCGAAGGCGAGCACAGCCACGATGGCGGAACCGGTCAGCAGATTCAGTGCCTGCAGTACATCCGTGTAGACCACTGCAGCAAGTCCGTCCGCAGCCGTGTAGATTCCTGCAATGGCCACGAGGATGAATGCGGCGGTCACGATATCGAGCCCCGGTATGAACGTGCCCGGTACGATGGCGCCGGCGGTGTCGACGATGATGTTGGCGAAGATCGTCAGCAGCGAGAAGTAGGTGCGCACCCGCCGGTCAAAACGGTATTCCAGGAAATCAGGCACCGTACCAATGTGCGCATTGAGCTATAGCGGGAAAAGGAAGATCGCGAAGATCACCAGGATGGGAGTCGCCATCCACTCGTAGTACTCGACCGCGATCACCCGCGTGCAGGCGGCACCGGCCAGAGCGTCCAGCGTGGTGCCGGAGATATTGGAGATGAACAGGGACAGCCCAATGGGTATCCAGTTCAGGTTGCGACCGGCAAGGAACAGGTCGTCGCCATTGTGCGTTCGCTGTGCTACATAAAAGCCGATGCTGAGTACTAGGAGCCTGTCGGACTTAGGATGATTCTACTGTGGCGGTGGGAGAGCGGCCCAAATCGCCCCGATTTCTCGTTGCGCAGGATCCACTATGCGCCTCGAAATCGTGACAATTTGTTCTCACTCTCCCATCCGCCTCGCTACGAACCCCTAAGTCCGACAGGCTCCTAGCAGGAAGTAAATGGCGATTACGGAATGGTCCAGCAGTTCGAGTGAAATATTCTCCAGTATTACTCCATGTCTGCCGGCATTCTCGGCGCCGGTCATGACGGGTTTCCCTTAACGACGTTGTATTCGAATCAGGTGCGTGTCTCAGGACCGGCCGTGGCAAACGCAGGGGTCTCAGGTGATGCTGCAAGAATTGAAGCCACTCGCCGGGTGTGCGCCAATGCCATGGATCCAATGTCATGCACGTCAATGCCTGACTGGCTGATCGAGAGGGGTGCTGAACAAACGAACGGCAAAAAAAACCCCGATCGAAAAACGGTCGGGGATGAATTTACGGAGACGAATAAATGAACTATTCGTTAAATAAACTCTAGCGCAAAGCCCTATACGGATAACTTACAGATTCGCGAATTTATAATTACTCCAGTGAATACAGTTGGATACAAGTTGTTTGAGTGAACAGCTCACGCGATTCCCACAGGAATCAGGTATGAATGGCGGCATACCGGACAGCTGGTCTGTACTAACCGGTCGGGTAGCCCGTCGCATCTGACTGTCAACCTGGCGGTTTAGAGATGATATGTAAGAAATCATGACTATGTGTATGAAAATGTTTACAGATTGGGGTGAGCACTTGTCTTAACAAATTCCCGGATCGTTATGAGTACACTGCAGAATATAGATTTGTGCATGGATCTTGCTTGCTAACACAAGTCGCTTGTTTGATGTTGTCGGGTGCCCGGAGCAGACCAGCCCGGGTCGTATGCATGAGACCCGTACAAGATTTATTCTGCGCAAGCTGCAAACCACCCGGGAGCCCTGCAAGGGCGGTTCGTTTGAAATGCGTCAAGGATTGATATGTTGCGCACTTTGAAAGAAGCCTGGCGGAAGGTCTTCCAGCGCACTCCGGAGCAGGATGCATCAGGTCTGCGCGACCTCAACCATGATTTGTCTGCGGCAAGCTGTGAAAAACAGTCGGTACTGGCAGAGCTGCGCCGTTTCCGTGACGAAACGGACAACGCCAAAAGCCGGGATGCGGAGTTGCTGGCCGTACTCAACGAACGCATTGCTGCCATGGATGCCGCAGGAGCGGCAGCCACTCGCGAGGTAGCAGAACTCAGGGCAGCCCTTGCGGCTGCGGCCGCCCGGCAGGTAGAAACCGACAGTCAGGTCAGACAGCTTCGGGAACGGCAGGAAACTGAACGTCGGGAGCACCAGGCCTACATTCAGGAATCCATGACCCGGGAGCACCGGCAAAGCCGGCGCCTTGGCTGGTCTATGTTGCTGGCCTGCTGCGCACTCCTGCTGGGTACACTCGCCGGTACTGCCACGATTCGGGATGGCCGCCAATATGCACGGCTGCTCGCCGAGTTGAGTCGCGACATCAAGGACATCAAGACATCCATCGAAAGGCAGAGCGTTGCACGCCAGCAACCGGATACAGCCGCGCCGACCGCCAGCATTCAGGGGGACACGGAGGCAACCGCGACGGAGCGCCATGATACGGCGCGACAGCAGCCTGATATTGCATCAGCTATCAGGCACTACCACCCCGATAACACGTACCGAAACCGGAAGGAGATGCTGGCCTTCTTCAACGAGAATGCCAGAGAGCTGGGAGTGGTCAGCGTAGCGGAGGGTCTGCAATACCGCGTTGTGGATCAGGGAGCGGGCAAGTCGCCCGGGGCATCGGATACCGTGATACTCGACTACAGCGCGTTTCTGCTCGATGGTACGCAGTTGTTCAGTTCCTATGACGAGCCGCTACCCGTGCAGTTCAGTGTCAATCAGCTCGTGCCGGGCCTGCGTGAGGTCGTGCCGCGCATGGAGGAGGGGGCTCGCTGGGAAGTCTATGTGTCTCCGGATTATGCCTACCGCGGGGGGGCGAGGAAGCGGAAAAAATATGGCTATGAGCCGCTGCTCTACGTGGTGGAACTCAGGTCCATCGTCGATGCCGGGGATTCAGCCCTGTAATGTGAGATTAACAGGAGGTAATCAATATGAGTTTGCCTCCGACCTGCGGAAACGGGTCGGATGTTGATGGAACAGTCATCAAGTTGATGAACCCTTCCTGCGTGGCAGCGGGGTAAATGCCATACCGGAAGACAGTGGAAGTGAACCAATAACCAAGAGCAAGGGGGAGTATATGTGCAAGAAAATGACACCCGTATCCGGGGTGAAGTCCGCGCTTGTCCTGGCTGTGCTGGCCAGTCTCGGCTCGGCGAGCATCCCTGCCGCCATGCAGCAGCCAACGCTGGATCCAGCAACGATACCCAAGTATGTCATCCCGCTGGTGATCCCGCCGGTGATGAAAAACGATGGCGCCGCCAACAGTTACAATATCGCCGTGCGGCAGTTCAAGCAGCAGATCCTGCCAGGTGGTATCTGGAATACACTGAACGGCCGCAATGACAGCTTCAAGCCAACAACGGTGTGGAGCTACGGCCCGGCAGCCGACCCCGGGCCGAAAGGTGGTGTTGCTCCGGCGGCCAACTCGCAGTTCAACTACCCGGCCTACACCATGGAAACCACCTCGAACGTCGGGGTGGATGTCCGCTGGATCAACGACCTGGTGGACGCCAGGGGCAATTACCTGCCGCACCTGCTGCCCATCGACCAGACGCTGCACTGGGCCAATCCGGTGCAGCAATGCAGGATGGGCCCGGCCAGGACAGACTGCGCGGGGACTGACCCGACGCCGTACATGGGGCCCGTGCCCATCGTGACCCACGTACACGGAGCGCATGTGGCGAGTCACAGTGACGGCTATCCCGAGGCCTGGTGGCTGCCGGCGGCAAAAAATATCCCGGCCGGATATGCCACCAGCGGGACACTCTTCGACGATGCCACCGGCAATAATCCGGGCAACCGCGGTTACGCGGATTTCCACTACCTGCAGGACCAGCCGGCGACCACGCTCTGGTATCACGACCACAGCCTCGGCATGACCCGCAACAACGTCTATGTCGGGCCGGCCGGCTTCTGGCTGGTGCGTGGCGGGCAGTACGACCAGGTCGACGATACCTCGACGGGTACACCCTGGGATGGGGTCCTGCCCGGGCCGGCACCGGTGGCGGGCCAGCAGGTGCTGGAGCTGAACGTGCCGGGCGACCCGGTGCGCAACTCGATTCGCGAGATTCCGATCGCCATCCAGGACCGTTCGTTCGACATGAACGGGAAGCTGTTTTATCCCAAGAGCCGCGCCTTCTTCGAGGGGCTGACGAACAAGGATATGCAGATTCCCTTCGCACCGCAGAGCGACGTCGCGCCTATCTGGAATCCCGAGGCATTCTTCGATGTCATGGTAGTGAACGGCGTCAGCTGGCCGCAACTCGAAGTGGCTCCGGCGCTGTATCGCTTCCGCCTGCTGAACGGCTGCGGCTCCCGCTTTCTGTGGCTGAAGGTCGATGATCCGGACGTCGAGGTCTACCAGATCGGCGCCGAGCAGGGTTTCCTGCCGGCACCGGTGGCCATGAATGCCCTGGACCTCGATGGCAGCGGGGACGGTACGGCGCAGATTCTGATGGCGCTGGCCGAGCGCGCGGATGTCATCGTTGACTTCCGCGGTCTGGCCGACGGGACCGTGGTCAACCTGACCAATATCGGTCCGGACGAACCCTTCAGTGGCGGAATCCCGGGCGCGGATTTCGACCCCGCCGACCCCGCTACGACCGGCCAGGTGATGCGCTTTGTGGTCAGGACCGCCCTGTTGGGCGACAGCCCCACGGACCCGGGCGGGGCCATGCAGGCCACCGATCCGGCCGACCTTGCCCTGAATGCCGAGCCGGCCTCCACCGCGGTGGTTAACCTGAACCGCAAGGTCAGCCTCAACGAAGAGGAGTCTCACCAGGTCTGCGTGCTGGCGGATGCGGTGACCGAGGAGTTCCTGCTGCCGGTCAAGGCAGTGAACTGCCTGACAGCGGTGCCGCCGGCAGGTGCCGTGGTCGTGCCTTTCGGGCCCACGGAGGCCCTGCTGGGTATCGTGGCAAACGATGGCAGTGGCATCCCGCTGAAGTGGACGGATACCTCGGGTGTGAGTACGGCGGTACCGGTCACGATGGCGGACGGAGTCACGATGAAGATGGTCAATGTCACCGAAAACCCCACAGCTGGCGACACCGAGGTCTGGGAGATCTACAACTACACGGCGGATGCGCACCCCATCCATCTCCACCTGGTCCGCTTCGAGGTGGTTGACCGTGAGGTCATTGGCGGGGCGACCAGGTCACCGGAGCCCTGGGAAAGCGGTTACAAGGATACCGTCATTTCCTATCCGGGCGAGATCACCCGCGTGAAGGCGTTGTTTGACCTGCCGGGGCTGTATGTCTGGCACTGCCATATCGTTGAGCACGAGGACAACGAGATGATGCGCCCGTACGTGGTGTCAGCCGCGCACTAGGCGGTATTCTGCAGCGGGGGCCGCCCGCATCGGCGGCCCCCTTTTTGTCATTCGCAGCACGTTTCCCGGTGTAAATCGCAACAGAAGGATTACCACAACATGAAATATTCAATCGTCACCACTATCGCTCTCATCGCGGCTTGCAGTGTCTGCGCTGCGGGCGAAAAGCCGGAGCTCGCGGACGAGAACGACCGCATCAATTACAGCCTGGGTTACCAGATCGGCGGCGACATGAAGCGCCAGCAGGTTGAGGTCAATGGCGATATCCTGCTGCGCGGTATCGCGGATGCCATGACCGATGCCGAACCCTTGCTGGACCAGGGCGAGATGAACAAGACCCTGATCGAACTCAAGCGCAAGGTACTTGCCCTGCAGGCACAGGAGCGTGCCGCAGCGCAACAGATGAACCAGCAGGCCGGCGAGGAGTTCCTGGCGGCGAATGCGAAGCGCGATGATGTGGTCAGTCTGCCGAGTGGTCTGCAGTATCGCGTGCTGGAACCGGGTTCAGGAAAAAAGCCGGCTGCGACGGACACCGTCACGGTGAACTACCGCGGCACCCTGATTGACGGCACCGAGTTCGACAGTTCCTACAGCCGCAACAAACCCGCGACCTTTCGCGCGGACCGGGTAATCGAGGGTTGGCGTGAGGCCCTGCAGTTGATGCAGGAAGGCGCGAAATGGGAGTTGTTCATACCGGCCCGGCTGGCCTACGGTGAGCGCGGAGCCGGCAAGATATCACCCAACAGCACGTTGATATTCGAGGTGCAGCTTATCAAGGTGAAATGAGCTGACAGGCAGGAGGTAATGTTGCAACATTACCGGAAGGTGGTGGCCTGCATCATCATTGCAAACGGTTGGCGGCATGATGAGTGTGATATGTGTTTTCGGGAACCACAACCCGGAATTCAAAAGAGGCCAAACCCCCGGACCGCCTACTCCCAGCCATTCTCGTGGATGTAAGCGGCGAATGCTTTATCCTTCAGCGTCAGGGGTGGGAGCCATGTTCCGATGAGCTCCCGGCTCCACACCGGCTTCCCCGACCACGGCTTATTGAACTTGTACCTGTAGTACTGGATCCGGATTTCTTGCGGCGGCGCGCCGGTAAATGGATTCTCTGCGAGCAAGCCGGTGGCGAGGGGGTCATTCTTCAAGAGCATCCACACAAAATGAAGCAGCCATGGCTGGCCTGCCGGATCGGACATGGCGGCAAACCAGATCTGCCAGTCGATGCGGGGCTGGAAAGGAGCGATCTGCCGGAGAGGCCCGTCCACGGCCCCCGGTTTCCCGATGAAGTTGTACTCTTTCCACTCATTCCCGTCGAAGCCCTCGATGATGAGCTCGTAGCGCTCCTTGGTGACACCTCCGAATGCGCCATAGCTGTTCACGATGTCCCAGCTGTTGTAGGCGACATTCATTGCCTGATGCTCCGATGCGAGATTGCGCACGACCGGAATGCTCAACAACAGGGTAACGCCGAAGATCACCCATGCGAGACGCTCGTGCCACTTGTGCCGCTCGCCCGCCGCTTCAGCGCGTTTTGCCCTCTCAGTCAGTCGCTTCGGAAGAAAGCGCTCGAGAAACGCATCATCGAACAGGGAAAAGATCGGAAGGATGGTCAGCCAGTTAAAGAACGAATAATTTCCGCTTGCGGTGATAAGGGCCTGCATCAGGAGCGTGAGAAGTGCTGCGAGGATACGAAGCGTGCGCGGGCCGAAAAAGAACCACGGGGGAATGAACTGGGCGAACAATGTGTACAGGCCGCCGAACTGCAGAACGGGCTTCGGCAGATAGTGGAACCAGGGAGAGAGGGGGTTGGGAATCGGATTGGTTTCGAAGTGATAGTAGAGGCACGCAAGGGTTTTCCAGCACTCGTCAGCCCGCAACTTGATGAGCACCGTGCCCAGCTCTATGCGAAACAAGAGCCAGCGAAACAGCCAGATGACCGGTATCGGTGTCGGGCGTTTCGGGAAGGGTCTCCCGTCGAGGAGGGGAACGAGGAACGCCGCAAGGAGCCCCGTTTCGATCATTTGCATCTCCCAGCCGTAACCGTAAAAGAGCTGGCCGATATGAACATACGACATGTAGAGGATCCAGAGGACGATAAGCATGATCGCGTTTGCGTAGCCAAAGAGGACAACGATCGAAAGGGCGACCCCGATCCATGCACCGATGACAAGAACCGTATCATTGAAACCGAGCCAGAATAGCGACGGCAATTGCCAGAAACCGCCACCATAAGCTTGCACTTTTTGCAGAAAAAGATCCGCAGGAAGAATGCCGCGATGACCGATGAGCGCGCGCACCTGAAGGGCAAGGGAAAGATAGGCGAACAGGTAGACGAAGCCGAGGAGTCGTAAAAGGACGAATCGCGTTAGCCAATAGGTTTCTTTCGGTTGCGTTTGCCGATCCGGATCACCTTTTACGATAGCGGTTAGCCGCGCTGTCAGTTCTTTCATGGCATCAGAGTCGGGCAAGGGGGAAATGCTGTAAATTTAGCTCAAAATCAGTTTGGTGCCAGGGAATGTGGACTATCGCGGAGTTGGTTCTCGCGTTGTACTTGGAGAACCGATCGGCCCTGCCGGCAGTGGGCAGGACGCGTTATTTGATTTTCCGCACAGGGCATAACCAGTCGTATCGAGCACGCGGAAGCTTCGACGCTGCACAAGTGGAGTCGAATGGCAGCATCAGGAAGACTGTTTCCTCCGGTTAGGCAATACTGCCATCCTGCAGCCTGAAAAGTCGGCGTCGTGGATGCGCCAACCACTCAGGATCATAATTAGGATAGCAAACGCGTTGATCCAGTGGCTGATGCGTACTGCCAGCGGGTGAATCACGGCGCGCGGCGGTTCTGGTGGATGGTCGACGGCAGCCTCCATTCACGCTCTCCCGATCTGGCCGGGTAGTGGGCCAATCGGTAGACACAATATGACGGGCGCGCGTTAAATGCCAGAGGAAAATCATCGGGAGACGGATGGTTTCCTCGCGCCTTGGAGTGCAATGCCGTGAGGGGTGTTAGCCGACGCTGGCGGGTCCGGTGGCTAGGTTGACCCTAAGAGTGCCTGTGGCTGAGGAAAAGCAGTGAAACGGCCAACCGATATTGCATCGCATCGCAGCCGCCCAATAGGGAAGTCATGGAGTGATAACCCATCGGTGTGGGAAGCAAGCTCTCCTGGGTGATGTTTGAACCGGAATTGCCGCAGGAAATCGAAGAGGTCTAATAGGGAAACGTGAGCCCATTGTGGGTTTCATGATGGAGGGCAAATCGGTTTTCGGGCTGGTCTGGAAGCAAAAAGGCCCGGAGGGGGTGGCTCCGGGCCTTAGCAGGGTGGTGCTCGGCCTGCTGGCCAAACGGGAGCGGGAGGGATTTAACTTGCTAACGTAGGACGGATAGGGGACAGAACAGGAGGGGGCGACACAATGGATCTGAGCCTGCCAGCCGTGGTGGGGGTGTCAGGATAGGTGCGGAATGAACCGGAAAGACGACATTACCGGCAAGTGTGCTTATGACCGGGTTGCAGGAAGGTCATTCATAACGCACAAGCTCACCTGCCCGGCCCGCTCAGGTAGCTGCGAACTCTCAGAAACGAACGGGCGGGCCGGGTCAGGTGCAGCGTCTGGTTAGCGCGCCGCGCAAAGTGTGGCGTGTTGATTTGCATGTTGGATTGCCCCGGCCTTTGCAACCCGGAAATGACCCGTCCCGAGCAAAGTAGTTCAACCTTTTTCACGATCTAGGGAGCAGCAGATGGATCAGTTTTCGATGCAAGAAACGGCCGTTTTTGGCTCATATTTCGGTGCAAATCAACAGTTGGCATTGGTGACCGCCTTTCCTTACTCGCCTGGCCTACGCCGACCCACCAGCCGGCGGCCTATTTGACCAACCCTGAATTCGCTGTACGCTTACTCACTGTCGGCGACAGCCGCGAGGACGACCAACGAAGAACGCATTGACAGCCGTTGTTTCGCCAGCGTAGCATTTTTCCGAGGGCTGCGGGTTCGACGGATTTGGGGCGCGCCTTCGCGGCTGGTTAGCAGTGCAAGAGGGGATCAGTGGGACTGACCTGGCAACAAGGTCCACTCTCAGCGGGAGCAATCGGCCGGTTTCTCGTGCCGGAACTGCTGCCCAAGAGACTCCTGTACGCGGAGCCGTTACACCGGCGCATGCGCGTGTTATTCGGCGGGAAATGGATCGCCGACAGCTATCACCGTATCGATATCCGCCAAGCATCACGTCGCCTCACGGTCCGTCACGGTGATCGCATCATCGCCGATACGGAGCAGCCGGTGGTCGTCTATGACTCCGGCTTCGCACCGCGCTGGTATGTTACACGCGCCGACATCGATGAGTCCGCACTGACGCCCGTCGAACATCAGACCTTTTGCCCTTACAAAGGGCTGTGCTGCTACTACGACGTCAGTAACGCACATCTGGCGGCATGCTCGTATCCTGACGCCTATTCTCAAGTCCGCCGCATCTCCGACCTGGTGTCGTTCGAGCCAGACATGGTCTCGGTACAGCTTGGTGGTGCCCAGCTGCGTCTTGACCCAGGCCAGACAGTGATTTCGCACGGCCCCGATCGCGACCTCGACGTCGCCGAAGCGCTAGGCCCTGCGAGTGGCTAGAGGCCCAGGCAAGCGATATGGCCCTACTGCTATCGGTGAACGTCGGTCTTCCGCGCAACATTGAGTGGAAGGGTCGCACCGTGCATACCGGGATCTGGAAGAATCCGGTGCGCGGCCGTTGCCGGGTCCGGCGGTTGAATCTCGACGGAGACGGTCAAGGCGATCTGGCTGCGCACGGGGGTGAGCAGCGAGCTGTGTTCGTCTACCAGATCGAGTCTTATAGCTACTGGCAGGAGCAGCTGAAGAGGTCCGACTTCGTCTACGGCCAGTTTGGCGAGAATTTCACGATCGAAGGATTGCCCGACGACGCCGTGTGCATTGGCGACCGTTACCAGATCGGCAGCGCGATCTTCGAGGTCACGCAGCCTCGCGTTACCTGCTATCGCGTTGGCATTCGGATGAACGAACCCCGGATGCCGGCATTGCTTACATCCAGCGGACGACCGGGATTCTACTTCCGTGTTCTCCAGGAGGGCGAGGTTGGCGCCGGCGACGAAATCGTGAAAGTGGGAGAGGTGAGGGAGCGAATGACGGTCGCAGAGATCAACGCGCTCCTCTATTCGCCTGATCATCCACGTGATCGACTGCAGCGCGCATTGCGGATTGAAGCGCTTTCGCCCGGATGGCGCTGGTCGTTTGACGCATTATTGCATAGCCAAACGAGTGGCAATGCGGGGCTCGTGCCGGAAGCAGGCGCGCATCCGGTTGCGCCAGGATTTAGATCGCTCGCGGTTACGGCGATCGATCAGGAGTCCCAGGACGTTCTCTCGCTGACGATGCAGAACCAGCATGGTCAGCCGTTGCCAACGGCTCTGCCGGGCCAATACGTGGTCTTGCGTCTTCAAACGAGCGCCGGTGGCCCACCGCTTTTTCGCAGCTACTCGCTCTCGGGGCCCCGCTCGACGGAGCGCTATCGAATCAGCGTGAAGATCGAGCCGAATGGGGCGGCCGGAACCTACTTCCGGGAGCATGTCCGGGTGGGCGATGCGCTCGACGTCAGCTCGCCGCGTGGAAGCTTCATTTTGCAGTCCGGAGAGCGGCCGGTGGTCCTGCTCAGCGCGGGCATCGGGGCGACGCCTGTTCTGGCAATGCTGCACGCGCTGGCGGAGGCCCGCTCGGCTCGGCAGGTCTGGTGGCTGCACGCGGCTCGTAATCGGCAGCAGCATCCATTCGCCGCTGAAGTCCGTCGCCTGATACTCGCGCTCACCCACGGCCGACGCTGTGTTTGTTACAGCAGTCCGGGCTCGGGCGACAAGATGGGCGAGGATTTCGATCTGACCGGTCATCTGTCGCGATTGGTCTTTAACAAGATAGGCGTACCACGAGAAGCGGATGTCTACCTCTGCGGCCCGACTCGCTTCATGGCAGACATGAAACAGGCGCTCGCCACGTTGGGCGTAGCGCCGGAACGGATTCACGTTGAACTCTTCAACGGCAGCGAGCCGATGACCCCTGGCATCCTCGGCGTAGCGACGCGAGCTCCGCATCCGCCCAAGGACGACGCCAGCACCGGTCCACTGGTATCGTTCGCGCGCAGCGGTGTCGCCGCACACTGGAAGGCCTCGGGGTACCAGAGCATCCTGGAACTGGCCGAGGCTTGCGACGTCCCGGTCCGTTGGGCGTGCCGGACCGGCGTTTGTCACAGTTGTGAGAGTGGTCTGGTTTCGGGGGAAGTCGTCTACGGACCTGAGCCACTTGAAAAGCCCGCCGACGGAAACGTTCTGGTTTGCTGCTCACAACCGATTCGCGACGTTGTAATCGATTTGTGAAGGCTGGCCGGGATTCGCGCTCGGTTCTTCACAGCCGGATACCTTGGCAAAAATTTATACTGCTCAAGGTGAAAACAAAGAAGCAGTTGAAATATATTGGCAGTTAAAGCAAAAAAACCCTGAGAAGCTGGAATGTTACAATCAAAAAACAGAAGAATTAAACGCCAGGCTTAAATAGCAAATCTTGAAATATTATTTATACAAAAAATCACCATTCATGATTTTCTTGTTCTTTTAACATGGATTCATTACTAAGCCTCCCGAAACTTGGCAGAGACTTTTATACTCGCGATGTTATTGTAGTTGCCCAAAATCTCCTCGGAAAAATTCTAGTAAAAAATTATAGAAATAAAATCTTAGCCGGGAAAATAGTCGAGGTGGAAGCTTATGACGGAACGATTGATGAAGCCGCACACACATTTATCGGCAAAACAAAGCGAAACGAAATTATGTTTGATGAAGGCGGGTTTTTGTACGTTTATTTTACTTACGGCGCACATTTCTGCTGCAACGTTGTTACTGGAGTTAAAGGTGTTGGAACAGCAGTATTAATAAGGGCTGTTGAACCTTTGTTAGGCATTGAAGATATGTCAAATAATAGATTCGGGCATAATATGTTAAATGAAAAAGAAAAAATTAATTTGACCAATGGCCCTGGAAAATTATGTAAAGCATTCAATATAGATAGAAGCTGTAATGCAATAGATTTAACCGGCGACGAAATATTTTTATTAAACCAAAAAAAAATATCTGTAAATAAAATAGTTGTTACACAAAGAATCGGAATTAAAAAATCAATCCATCTGCCATGGAGATTTTATATTAAAGACAATCCTTATGTTTCCAGAAAATGACTAAGCCGGGAGTTCACTTGGGGGAACTTACGAGCCTATCCGCGCCTCTGGTGTTCTCAAAAACCGGCTCTGCAAAAGCCGTAATTCATACCTGACCGAATACCCAGAATTTGCAAGGTTGTAATTGCAGCAGCCGAACTATACTTGAAATTCTGGTATCGAAACGTCTGCCGCCATGCCGGAGCGGTTCCAATGTACACTTCAACCCCAACCCGCGACGAACCGGCTAGCGGATTGAAGGACAATCAGTCGACGTCTACTGCCCCGTCCAGTCCGCCTCAACGTTGAGAACAGGAGACACGATGGAATATAAGGCATGGGTTGCCAAGGCGGCGAAACAGCCGATGTTGCTGGAAACCGTTGATTTCGGACCACTCGGGACCGAGGACGTCGAGGTCTCTGTCGAGTACTGCGGTTTGTGTCACTCGGATCTCTCCGTCCTGAATAATGAATGGGGCATTTCGCAGTATCCCGCGATTCTCGGCCACGAAGTCATCGGCAGGATCACGGCCGTGGGTCCGAATGCCAAGGGGCTCGAGGTAGGACAGCGCGTTGGTGTCGGCTGGAACTCGGGCAGCTGCATGCACTGTCACCAGTGCATGTCGGGAAGTCATCACCTTTGCCCGCAAGTGCAACCGACCATCGTCGGTCATCGCGGAGGGTTCGCGACCCACATCCGCGCGCACTGGGCCTGGATTATCCCGCTCCCGGAAAAGCTGGATTTCGCCGATGCCGGACCCCTCCTGTGCGGGGGGATTACCGTCTTTGCGCCACTGATGATGTACGCCAGCGACCGACCGGGTGGGCATCATCGGCATCGGCGGGCTGGGCCACATGGCGGTCAAGTTCGCGGCGGCATACGGCTGCGAGGTGACGGCGTTCACGTCGAGCGAGAGCAAGTTCGATGAAGCCAAAGGCTTCGGGGCGAATCATGTCGTATCGAGCAGGGATTCGGCGGCGATCGGGAAACTGGGCGGCAGCCTCGACCTCCTGATCAGCACCGTCAACGTGACGCTCGATTGGGACGCGTTGATCGGCACGCTTGCGCCCAACGGCCGCTTGCACGTCGTCGGTGCCGTGCTGGAGCCCATCCCGGTCGCTGCGTTCTCGCTTATCCCGCAGCAGCGCAGCGTCTCGGGTTCGCCGACCGGCTCACCGGATGCTATCAGGACGATGCTCGACTTCGCTTCACGGCACAATGTCGCGCCGCAGACCGAGCACTTCCCGATGAGCCATATCAACGAGGCCTTCGCCCGACTTGAATCCGGCAAGGCCCGTTACCGCATCGTGCTGGATGCGGATTTCTGATTCGCCTGACCATCGAAGCTTTTCTGGGGGCAAGACGTTTTCGAGGTAAACAACCATGAGCGGCCCAGGGAAGACAGCCATCGTGACCGGCGCTTCGCAAGGGATCGGCGCGGGAATCGCGAAAAGGTCTGTCGAACGGGGTTTCAACGTCGTTGCCAATTCCCTGAATATAACCCAATCAACCGAGGTCGCGGATTTCAACCAGGTCGCTCTGGTGGACGGAGACATCGGCAATCCGGCAACTGCCGCCAGGATCGTCGAGACGGTGCTGTCTCGCTTCAATTCGATCGACGTATTGGTCAATAACGCCGGCATCTTCTTCACCGAGCCGTTCACGGATACACGGCCGACGACTTCAAGTCGCTCGTCTCGACGAACCTCGAGGGCTTCCTGTACCTCACCCAGCTCTCCATCAAGCAAATGCTGGCGCAGAAGACCGGCGGGAGTATCGTCACGATCAGCACGCCCCTTGCTCGCAACCCGATCCGGGGCGTCATGGCGGCGGTGCCGCAACTACAACCTTGAAGATTCTGGGTGGCCATGTTCAACACCGCGAAACTCAGAACTGATGCGTCCCGATAGATCCCGCCGACGATGGGAACTGCAGTGCGACGTGGTATCAACGGGTTGACGTCAAAATGCCTTTGAGCAGCTGCGTTTGTTGAAGAGATCATGATGACTCCGGCGACCTAACGAGCAATGCCGGCGGTGTGTGGCGGTCGAGATGACGCAACGTCATGTAGTGTGGAGACAACTTAGAGGTGTTATCCCGGAGGATATGCATGGTATTTGGCGTTGCGACATCTCACGGGAAGAACGTCTTTATGCCTTGCCCTTGTCCCCTATTTTCAGCCGGCTTCACAGCGATGTGAATTAAAACGTCAACTATACTTTCCTCGACAGGATGCAGGACCTTAAGGAACAGCTCTATGGTCAGAGACACCTGATCGACTTCCCGGTGTTACCAGGCTGATACATGAAAGTGCGATACGTCGTTCCCCGATGCGATAAACAATAGAGACGGAGCCATGCCAACCACGGCAGCAATCTACGAACCACAGATTTATCTCGAGCAGGAACTCCGCCTGTCAAGCGCCCGGCTACTGAATCAGCGGTTGGCGGGCATGATCGATCTCTTCACCAGACCATGCATGCGCACTGGAATGTGAAGGGACCCCGGTTCATGCAACTTCACGAGCTCTTCGATGGCATCGCGGGACGCGTGGAGGAGAGTTGCGACCTGCTTGCCGAACGCGTCGTGACCCCGGGCGACACCGATAAAGGAACCACGCGTCGGTCTGCCGCCGCCTGGCCGGAACTTTCAGGGTGACTGTGCGAGCCACCCGAGCAGGCGCCCCGCGCTGACCATGGTGTTGCCGTTTACCTTACCTGGAGCCGGGATCGGACAGTGCCGCAAGGAATCCGTACGCAGCCGATACACGATGAGCGTAACGCAATGACTGAAGCCCTGACCACGCCTGATCCGTTGACGCTGACCGCACGCATCGACCAGATGTTTCCGACACTGACGCCGGCCCAGGTTGAACGCATCGCAGTTCATGGCCGCCGGCGCGCGGTTCGACGCGGCGAGGTTCTGTTCCAGGCAGGCGATGCCGTCATGCCGTTCTTCGTTGTTGCTACAGGCGAAATCGAGATCGTCCGCCCCGCCGGTACCGACGAGGCCCTGATTACAATCCATAAATCGGGACAGTTCACCGGCGAGGTGCAGATGCTCTTCGGTCGCCGCGCGCTGGTTCTGGCGCGCGTGCGCGAACCGGGGGAGGTGATCGAACTCGACCGCGAGCACCTGCTGGCGCTGGTGCAGACCGACAGCGAACTGGGCGAGATCATCATGCGCGCCTTCATCCTGCGCCGGGTGGAGTTGATCGCGCACGGCTTCGGTGATGTTGTGCTCATCGGCTCGACTCACTGCGCGGGGACGCTGCGCGTCAAGGAATTCCTGACGCGCAACGGCCATCCTTACTCCTACGTGGATCTCGACCGCGACGCTGATGTGCAGCGCCTGTTCGACCAGTTCCAGATCTCCGCGGCGGACGTGCCCGTGGTGATCTGTCGCGGCGAGGTGGTGCTGCGCAGACCGACCAACCAGCAGATTGCCGAGTGCCTCGGCTTTAATGCCACCATCGACCCGACGCAGCTGCGCGACCTGGTGATCGTCGGCGCTGGGCCGGCGGGCCTGGCGGCGGCCGTCTATGCCGCCTCGGAGGGGCTGGATGTGCTGATAATCGAAACCAGTGCGCCCGGCGGGCAGGCCGGTTCGAGTTCGAAGATCGAAAACTACCTTGGCTTTCCGACGGGTATTTCGGGACAGGCGCTCGCTGCCCGCGCCTACACGCAGGCACAGAAGTTCGGCGCCAAGGTGGTCATTGCGCAAAGCGCCACAGGGCTGGTATACGCGCGCAAACCCTACATTGTCGAGTTCGGCGAGGGCGCAGAGGTCCCGGCGCGCACCGTGATCATCGCCACGGGCGCCGAGTACCGTAAACCGCAGATCGATCATCTGTCACACTTCGAAGGTATCGGCGTGTATTACGGCGCGACCTTCATGGAGGCACAGTTGTGCGCTGGCGAGGAGGTGATCGTGGTGGGCGGCGGAAACTCGGCCGGACAGGCCGCCGTGTTCCTGGCGCAGACGGCGCGGCGTGTGCACGTACTGGTCCGCTCACACGGGCTCGCCGAAAGCATGTCGCGTTATCTCATCCGGCGTATCGAAGATAATCCCGCGATCGTCCTGCGAACGCAGACGGAAATAGTGGCCCTGGAAGGCGACAATCATCTGGAACACGTGCGCTGGCGCGACAATCAGAACGGAAACAGGGAGACCCGCGCTATCCGGCATGTCTTCCTGATGACCGGTGCCGTTCCAGCCACCCGCTGGCTCGACGGCGGTGTCGCGCGCGACGCGAAAGGATTCATCAAGACCGGTACCGATCTGTCCCAGGAGGAACTGAGTGCGATGCAGTGGCCACTCGGCCGGGTGCCGCATCTGCTGGAAACGAGCCTCCCGGGCGTGTTCGCCATCGGTGACGTGCGGGCGGGCAGTATCAAGCGTGTCGCCTCCGCGGTCGGGGAGGGTTCGATTGCAATCGCCTTCGTACACCAGGTACTTCGCGAGTGAACGAAGAACCATGATTGCGAAATCATTCTGTGCTCACTTCGGCGCGGTCAAAACTGTCAAACAGGCGCAGCGCCAGGAGTGCGAGGTGTGTGTCATGCGCGGCGACACCTGGGTCCACTAATCGAGAGAAGAGGGTAAACCACCTAAGGCACTGTATTTCCTTGGCCTTAGGTGGTCTGGATGGGTCTGGGTGACCCCTTGATTTGGTGGAGGCGGCGGGAATCGAACCCGCGTCCGCAAGCACTCCGCCTTCGGCTCTACATGCTTATCCCGGTCTATTAGTTTAACTGGCCGCTACCCGACGGGCAGGGAAGACAACCAGCGAGTCCGGTAAGGTTTTAACGAATCCACCCCGAACGAGCTTCATCGCGATCTTGTGAGAGTCGACGCCCGGAATCTGAACGCACAAGCACGGCTTCAGTCGGACGGCACCCTACCGGGTTTTAAGCGGCGAGTGCGTAGTTGTCGTCGTTGGCAACTATAATTTTGCAGCGTGTTTTACGAGGTCATTGCACCTCGGCATGCACCTAAGGTTTCGCCACCCGCGTCGAAGCCAGGTCGCCCCCAAGTAACGCTTAGTAAGATAGCACAGAAAGTGAAAAGTTCAGCTGCATATTGAATTATTATGCCGCCAGCCCCACTAATACATTGAGTCATTTTCTGCCAACCGCAGCTCCTGCAAGGACTGCGAAATGTCAATTCAAGGAAAACCGGTCATGATGCGAATTTTACTGTTTCTGGCAACCAACGCAGCCGTTCTGGTGCTGATCAGTGTGGTCTTCCAGTTGCTGGGTATCGAGGGCATCCTCGCCGAAAACGGGGTGGACCTGAACCTGCAGGCACTGCTGGTCATGTCGGCGGTCATCGGCTTTGGCGGCTCCTTCATCTCGCTGGCCCTGTCCAAGTTCATGGCGAAGCGCTCCATGGGCGTGCAGATGATCGATCGACCCGGCGAATCGTACCGAGCAGTGGCTGCTTGACACCGTCCAGCGCCAGGCCCGGGAGGCGGGCATCGGCATGCCGGAGGTCGGCATCTTCAATTCCCCGGAACCAAACGCCTTTGCCACCGGCATGAGCCGCAACAACGCGCTGGTGGCGGTCAGCACCGGCCTGTTGCACAACATGAGCTCCGACGAGGTAGAAGCCGTGCTGGGCCACGAAGTCACGCACGTCGGCCAACGGCGACATGGTGACCATGGGCCTGATCCAGGGCGTGGTGAATACCTTCGTGATTTTCCTGTCCCGCGTCGATCGGCCACGTGGTGGACCGGGTGGTGTTCAAAACCGAGCGCGGTTACGGTCCGGCCTATTTCATTACCTCCATCGTTGCGCAGATCTTCCTTTCCATCCTGGCCTCGATGATCGTGATGTGGTTCTCCCGCCGGCGCGAATTCCGCGCCGATGCGGGCGGCGCCTCGCTGGCGGGCCGCGGCAAGATGATTGGCGCACTGCAGGCGCTGCAGCGGGCGCACGAGCCGCATGACCTGCCGGGTGAGTTTGCCGCATTCGGCATTTCCGGCGGCCTTGGCAACGGTATGAAGAGGCTGTTCATGAGCCATCCGCCACTGGAAGAGCGGATTGCCGCACTGCAGGCGGCGCGCTGAGCCAAACAGTCCGTTGCTTCCCGGGCGTTCCCGCAGCGCGGGTTCGTCCGGGAACAGTTCCCGCAGGTCGGCATGTGTCAGGGCTTCGCCCTTTTCCTCGAAACGTTCCCAGATCCTCTCCCAGCGGGCATCGTCAAAATAAAACCCTGCGGGCAGGATGCACACCGGCTCGCGCCGGTGGTCGGTAATCACGCGGGGTTCTTTCAGTTTTCCTGGCATGGGATAATGTCTCCGGCACGGGTATCAGCCCGGGGTGGCGGCGCTGCTGGTGTAGTCTAGACCACCCCACCCCTGCCGTCCCGGTCCTGCCGTCTGATAAACAAGGATAGCTGCATGCTCGAGAATGTCCCACTGTTTGCCGGGTTATCCAGGGAAGCGCTGGCGGAAGTTGAACAGCATGGCACTGTCAAATCCTTCAGAAAAAATGCCATCGTTATCAATCAGGATGACGAGACCTATTCCCTCTATGTCATTCTGTCCGGCAACGTCAAGGTCTTCATCAGTGG
Organism: uncultured Gammaproteobacteria bacterium; assembly: GCA_963824045.1. Taxonomy (GTDB): domain Bacteria; phylum Pseudomonadota; class Gammaproteobacteria; order UBA9214; family UBA9214; genus UBA9214. The sequence continues at coordinate 164,884 of CAWGNW010000016.1, forward strand.
CGAGGATGGCCGTGAGGCGGTGCTCAACTTCCAGAGCGCCGGTGATTATTTCGGTGACCTGGCACTGATCGACAAGCAGCCACGGGTGGCATCGGTCATGACCACCGAGCCATCGACCTTCATGATTATATCGCGCGAGGATTTCCTGACCTGCCTGTCGCGCAACCCCGAGATTGCCATCAATCTTATCAAGCCCATGACCGAGCGCATGCGCATGCTGGCCCAGAACGTCAGCAGCCTTGCGCTGCTGGATGTCTACGGACGGGTCGCACGGGTCCTGCTGCAGCAGGCCAGCGAGCAGGATGGGGTGCTGGCAACCGGGAAAATCACCCAACAGGAAATCGCCGACATGGTAGGGCGCTTCGCGCGCCATGGTCAGCCGCATCCTGAAGGATCTGAAGGCCGGCGGCTATATCTCGGTCGACAAGAAGTGCATCACCATTCATCAGAAGCTGCCCTCACACTGGTAAAGTTCTCCCCTGAATTCACCATAAAAAACGGTCAGGGTGATCGATTGCGGGCGGGTTGGGCGCATTGTTTTGGTGCGCACTGCACCAGCGTGATACGGAACACCAGGCTCTGCAAGTCCACAATAGGAGTTTTACCTACAGATTTTCCGGCGAACTTGCTATAGAATCATTGCTGTATTGTGACTTGGTGCACATTTCCCGCTTGTTGGTGCACTAATTGCAGCAGTAAAGAATAACTAATAAGGAAATCGGCGCTTGGCGATGTCGCGGGGATATGTCAGCAGTGGCAGGCTGCAGTGGCTCTTGTGCCGCCGCTGTCACGTCTATACCTCACATTACGACTCCACCATGCTTGACCGGCATTTCCTGTCTTCAACCCGGTTTATCGACCGGGCTACATGAATTCGCACAACCTGGAGATGTGCCGATGACAATCCCCTGCTTTTCTCGCTTCGCTGCCGGCCTTGTCTGGGTACTGGCACTGACGGTTACCCCGGCATTTGCCACGGATTCCTGCGAGGTCACCGTCGGCAGGCTGGCCACGGTGGAAGGCCAGGTCGAAGTGCAGCAAACGGGGATGGCCAGCTGGCGGCCCGGGAAACTCAATGACGCGCTTTGCCAGGGTGATACGGTACGTGCCGGTGAGCGCAGCCGCGCGACGGTCGTGCTGGTGAATCAGGCTGTCCTGCGCATTGACCAGAATACCGCCATGCGGCTGGATAATATTACGGGGGTTGCCGAAGAACGCTCCACGCTCAGCCTGTTAAAGGGAGCGCTGCAGTCATTCAGCCGCAAGCCGCGCGGTTTCGAGATCAATACCCCTTACCTGAACGGTTCCATCGAAGGTACGGAGTTCGTCTTCAGGGTAGAGGACGATACCTCGACCCTGACGGTGCTCGAGGGCCTTGTGGTGGCCTCCAACGACCAGGGCAAGGCCTCGGTATCCAGTGGTGAAGCCGTGTCCGCTGCCGCCGGGCAGGCGCCGCAGCCGCGCACCCTGGTCCGGCCGCGGGATGTTGCGCAGTGGTCGCTTTACTATCCACCCATCCTTGCTGCCGGGGGAAGTGACTCCGGGGCAAGCGAGGCTTTGCGGCAGGCAGCAGACGACCTTTCGGTAGGGCGGGTGGCGGAGGCCCGCAGCGCTGTCGACCGGGCTATCGCCGAGGGTAACGATGCCGGGCTGGCCTATGCCCTGCGGTCGGTCATCGAGGTGGCTCAGAACCAGCGCGAACAGGCCCTGGTCGATGCCCGTCAGGGTGTTACGCTGAGCCCGGACAGCGCGGCGGCTGAAATTGCGCTTGTCCTATGCGCTGCAGGCGAACTTCCAGATAAACGAGGCGCGTGACGTCCTGCAGCAGGCAGTGGCGCAGCACCCGGATGACGCACTTGCCCGGGCGCGCCTGGCGGAACTGCAGTTGATGCTGGGTGATCGCGAACAGGCCACTGCAACCGCGCAGCAAGCCGTGGCACTGGCACCGGACCTGGGACGCACCCAGATCACACTGGGTTTTGCCGCCCTTGCCGAATTCCGCAACGACGATGCTGCCGCCGCCTTTGAACGGGCAATCGCGCTGGATTCAGCCGATCCACTGCCGCACCTGGGCCTGGGTCTGGCGAAAATCAGTGCCGGTGACCTGGAAGCCGGGCGCGCCGAGATCGAGGTGGCGGTTGGACTGGGCTCCAACGATGCCCTGATGCGGGCCTATCTCGGCAAGGCCTACTTTGAAGAGAAGCGCGCGCCGCTGGACAGTCAGCAGTTTGAAATTGCAAAGCAACTTGACCCGCTTGATCCGACCGCTTTCCTGTATGACGGTATCGCCAAGCAGACGCTGAACCGGCCTGTCGAAGCCGCACAGGATCTGGGAAAATCCTTCGAACTGAACGACAACCGCGCCGCCTATCGTGGCCGGCTGCTGCTGGACAAGGACCGGGCGGCACGCGGCACCAGCCTGGCACGGGCCTACAATGACCTGGGTTTCGAGCAACTGGGGATCAACGAGTCAACCCGGTCCCTGACCGTGGCGCCGTCCAACGCCTCTGCTCACCGCTTTCTGTCGGACACTTACAGGGGACAAAGCCGTCGCGAGCTTTCCCGCCTGAGTGAACTCTATCAGGCGCAGATGCTGCAGGACATCAATATCAATCCTGTGCAGCCCAGTATCAGCACCGGCAACCTCAACATCGTCACGCTGGGTGGTCCGGCAACCCCGGGCTTCAGCGAGTTCACGCCCCTGTTCCAGCAGAATGAGGCACAGGTTGACGTATCTGCTGCCGGTGGCAGCAACAACACCTACGCCGGTGAATCGGTGGTTACGGTGCTGCACGACCGCTATTCGGTCAGTCTTGGTGCGCTGAAATTCAAGACCGATGGCTATCGTGATAACAATGACCAGAATCACGAGATCTACAATGTCTTCGGACAGGCAGACATTACCCCGGTTTTGAACCTGCAGGGTGAATACACCTACCGTGATACCAATAACGGAGATCTGGCCCAGAATTTCAATCCTGATGATTTCAACTCTCAATACGACCGTAACTACCGGGAAAATACTGCCCGGCTCGGAGCACGCCTGACACCCAGCACAGCCTCTACGGTATTGCTGTCCATGGTCTACAGTGACCGCAATGAGGGTCAGGATTATGGCCAGACCAACCAGGCAGCCTTTCCCTGCGTCTTCTTCCCCTCACCTCCTTACCCACCATGCCCAAATTCACCAGTACCGGGCTTCGTCCCCTTCACAGAGGAGCAGGATGCCTCGGCACACAGGGAAACCTTCCAGTACGAAGGCCAGTACCTCTACCAGGCGGACGAATACAACATTACCGCTGGTGCACTGTATGCGGATAACCGCTCGAGCGGGGATATAAATTCAACCGGAACACTGCTTTTTACCCCGCCCCTGGTGTCGAGTATCCCGACGGACTTGGATAACAACACCTATGTCAGCGGAGCCTATGTCTACAGCAACCTGGCGATGCTGGAGAACATGGTCTGGACCGCCGGCGTGAGCTACTCCGATGCGACCATCAACTTTGACGATCCGACGCGGGAAGATGAAAACTCCGACCGTTTCAATCCGAAGCTTGGCCTGCAATGGCAACTGACCGATGCCCTGGATTTCCGGACTGCCTACTTCAAAACCGTGATGCCGGTGCTTGCCAACAAGCGCATGCTCGAGCCGACGCAGGTTGCGGGTTTCAGCCAGTTCTATGACGACGCATCAGGCACCAAGGCGACCAACTATGCCGGTGGTCTCGACTGGCATATGAGCGACAGGTTCTACCTCGGGGGTGAGATGGTCAAGCGTGACCTGCAGTCTCCGGCATCACTCGCCACCAGTACACAAACCCTGTATCTCTTCGAAGATAGAGACGAGTCGCGTAACCGCGCGTATGCCTACTGGATGCCCTATGACCGCTGGAGCTTCGGTACGGAAGTGATCTTCGACAAGTTCACCAGCGACAACGCGGTTGACGTGAACCTGCCCGAGAAGGTCAGCACCTGGAGTTACCCGGTGGTTGCGAACTACTTTCATCCCTCGGGTTATTTCGGTATGGCCGGTGTGACCTACGTCGATCAGGAAGTCAACCGCCAGCCGGGTTCCACGTACGCGGAGGGGAAGGATAACTTCACGGTTACCGACATCGCTGTCGGCTACCGTTTGCCACGACGCCAGGGCATCCTGAGCCTTGCGGTACAGAATGTATTCGACCAGGAATTTGATTACCAGGACAACAGCTACCGGACCTTCGAAAATGAACCGACGATTGGACCCTACATCCCGGACCGTTCCGTGATGGCCCGGGTTACGCTCAATTTCTAGCGTCTGGTGAAGGTGACCTGGACCGGTTTGACAGTTTTAATGTATGCAGTACACCGACCCTCAGTCCAGTCGGGAGAGTATCGGGAAGATTCTGGCCAGGGAATGACTTTTGAGGTTAAACAAGTGTTGTGTCAACTGAAGAGGTAAGAAAAATGAATACAATAAATATCCGGAAGAGAGTCAGCGCGGGCTTACTGCTTTGCGGCGGCTTGCTTTCCCTGCTGGCTGCGCCGGCAACCGTGCTGGGCGAGTGCCTGACAACGCCCAATTCCAATTACACACTGCTGGTCGATTCATCCTCCTCCTGTGAGGCATTGAGTAGCAACATGCATGGCTGCCAGACGAACTCGTCCGGTGTCTGCACCATACCCAATCCCGTGCCCGGGGGCGCCCCCGTCGTCGTGACAGTGACCCCGTCCAGTGCGGTCGGCGGTTCCGCGCCGTTTAACTGGACGGCAACGGGTCCGACAACACTGGCCAGCAAGCTGGTGGATGTCGTCATCAGTGTCGGTGCAACCGGCGGCGGCACCTGCAGCTGGAGCTATACGCCGGGCCAGAATACCGATACCGGTCTGGCGTTCTTGAAAAGCAACGGCAGCTACCAGAAGGTCAACGACATCTACTTCTGTTCCGATTTTACCGCGCCACCACCGGCACTGGCCCGCTTCGTTCTAAGCAAGACGGTCATGCGCAGCGGCGGAACCTGCGGGGTGGATGACGTCGAGGTGCTGGATGTCAATACCGGTGCCGAGGTGGAGTATTGTTTTTCAGTTGAAAATGTCGGTGCGGGCGATGCCAGCAGTGTGGTCCTGAGCGACCCGGACGCGTTTGCAGCTGACCAGCAGCTGGGCAATATCAGTTCGGGAGCGCCGGCTACCATGATCACATCAGCACCCGTCACGATCAGCGCGACCGGTGAGACCATCAACACGGCCACCGTGACCTGGGTCAACAGTGAAGATCCCAACCAGAGCACCGGGTCGGCAAGCGACACCTCCAAGGTAATTGCCACCCTGGCGGTGGAGACCTGTCCGCCGGAATACCAGCAGCTCGTTGATGGCACGATTGCGGGCAGCGAGGACTTTTTTGGTTTTGCCGCACTCTACGATCCTACGTCACCAGAGCGGGTGTCGCTGTGTGCACCATCGGGCGCTACGGGTATCCAGTGTAATGACGCGTGTATCCTCAAGGATATCTGCAAGATCGATCCGATGGATCCGGAGTGTATCGAGCCCAACTACCAGTGCGAGCCGTCAGGGTACTGGTCTGTCGGTACTGTTGGAAGCTGTGACACGAGCAGTATCGGAAAGGGCAGGCCTTATTGTTGGGAGCTGGCCGCGGATCCTGTGGTTTCTTCAACAGGATTGCCGGACTGTTACTACAAGCCGGTCCAGGTGATTAAGTCGCACCTGTTAACCATTGAAGAGATCCACCAGAATCCCTTCTGCTTCAAGTCGACGACAGTGAATATCGATGGTACCTCGACAACGAAGCTTTACTGTTTCTAGGGACTAGCCGGTTCTGTACGAAGAACCTGGCAGTTCCAGGGCAGTCGCTGATGGTGGGGCACCCCTTCCGGGGTGCCCCTTTTTTATTTATGCTGGTCATGCGCGTGCCTGGCACACGCGATTGCCGGGGCATACTGCACTGAAGGAATCAGCTGGCGTGAGTGAGCGACATGCGGCGTAATACCAAGGGACTGCTCGCCGGGCTTGCCACCGGTGTTGCCGGCGCCGTGCTGGCGCTGACGCCGCTGGGTATGGATTTCGAAAAGAACATCGGGCTGGACTGGCTGTTCCTTGTCCGTGGACCCGTGGAGCCGCCGCCGGAAGTCGCGGTGATCGCCATCAACGAGCGCGATATCGCGGGTCTGGGGCTCCCGGAGTTGCCGCGGGACTGGCCGCGTTCCGTGCATGGCAGACTGATCGAACGGCTGGTAGCACAGGGCGCGTCGGTCATCGTGTTCGACATGGACTTCCAGCGCCCGAAATCAGCCGAGCACGACGCGGAGTTCGCCCGCCGTGTGGCCGAGTCGGAGCGGGTGGTGCTGTTCGAGCGACTGGACGGCAAGCGCCAGCCCATCTATGACACCAGTGGTGAACAGACCGGTACTATCTGGGTCGAGGAGCTGGTGCCACCGATTCCCGAACTGGAGGATGCGGCCAAGGCGCTGGCGCCGTTTCCGGTTCCCAAGGTGCAGGTCAATGTCTACCAGTACTGGCCTTTCAAGCCCAGTGCCGGATACGTCGCAACCATGCCGGCGGCGGCCTTGCAGGTGCATGCGCTGCCCGTCCAGCAGAGCTGGATGAAGCTGCTGGAGCAGGCCGGTGCCCGGGGCATTCAGGACCTGCCGCGCCAGGAGGCGGGGGTAGGGCGTGCCGCCGGTGTGCGACGCCTGATGCAGACCCTGCATGACGCCTTTGCGGTCGATCCCGGGCTCGGCGCGCGTGTCCGGGACAGGCTGGGCAGCGATACCTCGCTGGTGATGTTGTCGGCTGCCGAACGCCGCCTGATCACGGCCCTCACCGGCCTCTATGAGGGCGAAGCCAATCGTTATCTCAATTTCTACGGTCCACCCGGCACGATTCCGAATATTCCCTACAATGCCGTGCTGCAGGAAGACCCGGACAAGGTGCCGGACTTTAGCGGCAAGGTGGTGTTTGTCGGCTTCTCCGATCTCTACGACCCCGGACAGCCGGACCGCTTCTACACCGTCTTCACCAATGCAGACGGCGTGGACCTGAGCGGCGTGGAAATCTCGGCCACGGCCTTTGCCAACCTGCTGACCGACAGCAGCCTGCGGCAGGCCGGTTCCCTGGTGACTGCCGTCATCCTGCTGCTGGTCGGCCTGGCGCTTGGCAGCGGTATTTACCTGCTGTCGGCCAGCCTGGCCATCCCGCTGGCGCTGCTGTTGTCGGGACTCTATGTCGCCGGTGTGCAGTATGCCTTCAACGCGGGCGGCGTGTGGCTGCCGCTGGCGATCCCGATGCTGCTGCAGCTGCCGTTTGCGCTGTTCGTCGGCCTGCTGGCCCAGTACCTGACGGAAGCGCGCGGCCGGCGGCGGCTGAAGGCCGTGTTCGGGCAGTACGTGCCGCCGGAGATCGTCGACGAGATGAGCCGCAACCCGGACGAGGAATTCTCCGTCGAGGGGGAGAGTCGGGAACTGTCGGTGCTGTTCTGCGATATCCGCAGCTTTACCACCATCTCGGAATCACTTGCGGCCGATGAGCTGAAGCAGCTGCTGAATCATTTCTTCACGCCCATGACGCGTATCATCTTCGAGAAGCGTGGCACCATCGACAAGTATGTCGGCGACATGATCATGGCCTTCTGGGGCGCCCCGGTGCAGGACCCCCTGCACCGGCAGCACGCGGTTGAAGCGGCCCTGGCGATGCTGGACCAGGTGGTGGAAATGCGGCCTGATTTCAGTGCGCGCAACTGGCCGGAAGTCAATGTCGGCATTGGCATCAACACCGGCATGATGAACGTCGGCGACATGGGCTCGGAGTACCGGCGTGCCTACACGGTGATCGGTGATGCGGTGAACCTGGGTTCGCGCCTGGAGGGGCTGACGAAGTATTACGGTGTGCGGCTGATTGTCAGCGAGACCACGGCCGGGGGCCTGGAGGGCATCGTGCTGCGGCGTCTGGACCGCGTCAAGGTCAAGGGCAAGAACGAGCCGGTCACGATCTACGAACCGGTCGGCCTGTCAGGCGCTGTCACCGACGAGGTGGTGGCGGAGGTCAGGCAGAGTGACGCCGCGCTGGAGCAGTATTTCGCAGGCAACTGGGACCAGGCGCGAGCCGCCTTCATGGCCCTGCGGGCTGCCATGCCGCAATGCAAGTTCTACAGCCTGTACCTGGAGAGGATAGACGCACTGCAGTCACAGGGCATTGCTGCCGGCTGGGACGGCGTGTTTGAGCATACTTCGAAATGATGAATGGAAAGTTAAAAGTGAGAAGTTAAGGAGAAAGTGAGAAGTGAGAAGTGAGAAGTGAGAAGTGATCAGGATGATGGCCGATTCCACTGCCCGATCAACCCCTGACCCTTCACTTTTTTACTCTTCACTTCTCACTTCTCACTTTTAACTTTTCAATCGTCGATCGAAAACGTCGCCGGTTTATTCAGCGAACCATGATTGAAGTCACCCAGCAGGATGTGGCTGTTCGTGTCGCGGGCATGGATTATCCATGAATACATTCCACCCTTGTGCAGCAGGCCCGGCGGCACAACCAGTTCCGGACGCGTCAGCAGTTCCGAGGTGTAGATCAACGTGTCCTCGTTCCAGAGGTCGCGGATAAATACCTGGTAGAAATTCGCACCGGTTACCGGGTCCCAGGCGAGTTTTTCCGGTATCCCGGCCAGCGCTTCCTCGTGGGCCGGCACCTGGCCACCTGCCTGTGGCAGTTCGTGCACGATTACATAGTCCCGCGTGATGAATACCTCGCCGCTGGTCAGTGTGGTGCGCGCGCTATACCAGCCGTTTTCCGCATCAGGTGGCACGTCGAGCTGCTGGATGAATACCCGCTTCTCCGGCTTCTTGTCCTGCTTGATGACCCGGTAGCGCTCCAGGTCCAGTCTGGTCAGTAAATCACCGCCCGGTGTCAGCACCTCGACGGACTGTATTTCGGTGTAGCGGGCCGTGGAAAACAGCGGCATGAAAAACAGCGGTCGTCCGGGCCAGTTGCACACATGGATGTCAAAGAATCCGGCTGGACCGTAGTGCGGGTCCGTTGAGTCGGGTGTGGTGGCCCGTGCCGGGTGCAGACATGAGATCAGCAGCAGTACGAGCGATGCGACGAGCAGCCGGGCGCATGGCAGTCGCGCAGGGAAGGAAAAACGGGCAGTCAGGGTAGCGTTCACAGGCCGGGTTCCTTGTGCTGATTAATGGCTGCCGGCGTCCAGCAAGCGGTTGTTCGCCTCGCGCACCCGCAATGACAGGCTGCGCAGCATGCCGATGCCGATCTCCGGGTAGCTCTGCAGCAGACTCCGCAGGCGGGTTTTCCCCAGGGCCAGCACGCTGGTGTCCTCCAGTGCGTGCGCTGATGCGGACCGCGGCAGGTCGTCCAGCAGGTTCATTTCGCCGAAACACCCGCCCGGGCCGAGGATGGAGATGTAGTTGCTGCTTGCGGCATCGACGTCCAGGGTGATGCCCACCTTGCCAGAGACGAGCAGGTAGAGGTGGTCGCCCTGTTCATTGATTTCAAAAATATGATCGCCCGCGAAGAAGCTCTGTTCCTCCAGGACCCGGGCAACGAGGCGCAGGTCATCCGTCGCCACCCTGGAAAACATGGATGACTTTTTCAACAGTAAAAGGCGGTCGAAAAGATCAGGCACGGGAGCCGCCCGCCTGCAGGGCCTGCATGGCGTGGCTGCCACACATGCTCAACCATTCATTTGTATGGCTCGCACACCAGGCAAGCACTTCGTCGCGGCGGTTGAAGATTGCAGACCCTCCGGCGGTTGCGTGGCCGGGCGCCTGCTGCAGGAGTGCTGCAAGCCCAGCCACGGCTTCCTCGCCTGGCAGGTTTTCCAGGGCCTCGCAGGCATTGGCGATATGGCGTACATCCCCGCTGCTGAAACCGACACGAATAATCCTGATCAACCCTGCCTCGTACAGCGGTTCCATCGCCAGCAGTGCCATTTCGATGGTCTGTTCGAGCTGCTCCTGCAAAGCGTAGCGTAAAATCGAGTAAGCCGTCCCGGTATGCAGGGCGGCATCCTTGTCCAGTACCTGCAGTGCCGCCTGCAGTTTTCTGGCGGCATGCAACTTGCTGCGGGTGATGTCCGCGAATACCGCCCTGGGCAGCCGGGTCTGCAGCAGTGACCCGAGCAGTTCCTTTTGCGCCCGCAGGCTGCCGCGGTCGGCAGCAATCCAGCTCAGGGCGAGCTCCGCGTAATCCTGCGCGGCCGCATGCAGTGCTTCTATGGCGGCCTTTCTGACCCGGTTGTTGCCGTCACCGAGGGCTTGCAGCAGCAGGGGGTCGCGATCTGCCGGGGGTGCGAGATGCAGACAGGCCGCCGCCGCCTCCCGCAGGCCGGCGTGCCGGCTGTCCAGTGCAGCGGCCAGTTCCTGCCTTGCCTCGTCCGGCAGTTCGCCGCGCCACGCGCGCATGCCATGCAGTGCGCGCAGTGTGATGCTCGCCGTGTCGCAGGTCAGCAGCCGGCTGAAGGTCGCCGCGTAGGCGGTTTCCAGCGGCTGCTGCTCGGCTGCAGCCAGGCCTTGCAGGTCAGGAATGAGTTCGAGTGCGGCCAGTTGCGAGTCCGTGCCCTGCTGCAGCAGGGCGTGCCACGCGGCAAGTCCCCTGTCACGCCGGGTGGCGGCATTCGTTTCGAGCAGGGATGCGTGGATGGCAGTGGCGCGCAGGCGGGGATTGTCGCTGTCGAATTGCCGCAGGGCCTCTGCAAGTGCCCCGGCATCACCCTTGTCGAGCCGCAGGCGCAGCAGGCTGGCCTGCAGGTGACTGTCACCGCGGCGGGCGAGATCCTGCAATGCGGCCCGGTGCGGAGAGATGTCCAGCTCCTCCAGCAGGGCCAGAAAGCGGTCAGCCGCGGCATTGTCGCTGTCCTTTGCACGCGCCAGTATGATGCCGGCTGCCCGCTCGGGAAAGGACCCGGTCAGTACCCTGGAGAAGGCCAGCGATACCTCGGGGTCCGTATGGCTTACGCCGCGCATCACTTCCCCGAACACCACGTCGCTGCAGCCGTTCAGGTCTGCATACATCTGCCGGTCAGGCAGGAACAGGCGTTCTTTCAGAGTAGCCAGCAGGGTGCTGACATAGGCCTTGTTCATCTGCATGCAGGACAACAGGTACAGCAGGGCGGCCAGGACACCCGGGAGCAGAAAGTAGAGCGGATAGTCCATGCGCTGCATGAAAACCAGCATGCCGCCGCACAGCATCAGGGCCAGCGGCAGCACCAGCGCGATCGACAGGGCCCGGGCTCGCCCCTGCATGTAATCCGGCAGCACATTGAAGAACATGTTCCTGACCGGGTTCCTGAAGGCCGGCATGAGGGCGTCCTTGTTGATGCTGCCGAGCAGCGCCGCCGGCAGGGTAAAGCTGAAAACAAGGGCTGCCAGGCTGGCAATTGTCGTGACGGGGAACAGCATGTTGATGCTGCGAATGCCAAAGCGCCTGATGACCCGGTTGGTGATGAACAGCTGCGAGAACAGGGCGATCCCGCTGGTGATGGCGCTCAACAGGCCGAAAAACCGGGTCAGTTCCTCTTCCGACTGGAATGTCTGGCTATAGACCCGGTTCGCGCTGTAGCACAGTACATAGAAGGCGATCACCATGAAAAACAGCGAGAACGAGGCGGCCCGCAGCAGGCTGGACCTGTAGGTGAAGCGCACGCCCTGACGAATCTGTTCCATGCATTCATGGATGGGTTCGCGGGATTTTTTCGATGCCCGGAAATACCGCGAGGCACCATGCCTGCGGTGCCGCAGGCTGATGACGGCGAGCCCGGCAAGCAGCAGGGCGCACCAGGCGAGCAGCAGGTTCTGGGCGCCAAGGCGCGGTGCGCCGAATACCAGCAGCAGCCCGCCGAGAATGGTGCCTGCCTGCGCGCCGGCATAGAACAGCGGTGAGAGTCGCTTCGCCTGCAGGGTATCCATGTTCTGGCTCATGTAGAGGGCGGCATGCACCAGCAGCACCTCGGAAGTGACTTCATAGAGCATGTAGTAGACGGGGTATACCAGGTCGCTGGCAGTGGTCGCTATCAGCAGCCAGCAGACGAATACCGACACACCCAGGATTACGAACAGCAGTCGGAAGAATTTTTCAGCCGGGATGCGGTCCGCGTAGGCCGCGTAGGTGATGCTGACGGCCGCCAGCAACAGGCTTTGTACCATGTACATAATGGGCAGGTACTCGATCCCTAGGCGCTTCAGGAACAGGGCATCCGCGGTGCCGCGCCCCACGGCCATGCCGGCGCTGACCAGCATGAAGAACAAGAGGAAGTAGACGACGTTGTCGCGTTCTCCCTCGCGGATCAGCAGCAGATTTTCTATGCGCGCAGTCAACCTATGCCTGTGCCCGGGTATGCATGATCTCGGAGGGGAAGGCTTTCATCGGTTTGGCAAGCTGACGGATGTTTTCGCCCATGTAGCCTATGGTCAGGTTCATGTTGTTGATATGGTTGTTCATCACCTGGATGCTGTTGGCCATCCCGGCCACGTTGCCGTTCATGTACCGGATCTGCCCGACCATCGCGTGCAGGTCGGTGTTCAGTCCCGCCAGGCTGGCATCCATGCGGATGTCTTCCAGGGCCCTGGCTACACGCGCAGCGGTTTCCTGCTGCCCGTTATTGTTTTCCATTGCGCTCTCTCCGCGGGCATGTGCTGCCCTGTCGTTGTTATGTCAGCCGGTGCGTCGTCGTGAACAGGCGTGTGGCAAGTACCTTGTTGAGGTTTCTGAAAACCTTGTTGGCGATGTAGGGATAGCGCCGGCTGAGCCGGTCGAGATTGCTCTGGCTCAGGCACAGCAGGCGGCTGTCCTCGATGACGTCGACATCGGCGGTACGTTTCTCATAGAACAGTCCTGCCTCGCCGACCACGTCCCCGCGCCCGTAGGTGGCGACGTTGACGGGACCTTCCTTGCCGGCAATCGATGCGCGCAGACTGCCATCGATAACGACGTACATTTCATTGCCGTCATCACCATCGCGGATGAGCCGTTTCCCCTGCGGGACGTTGATGACCCTTGCCATGAGCGCGACGATACGCGCCTGCGAGGCGCGCAGGCCCTTCAGCAGCGGGATCGAATCCTGCGGGTTCTTGCCGAGGTCCAGGGTAAGCGCATCCCACAGGGTGGTGAAGCGGATCGTGGCGCACAGCGCCGGTGTCATCATGAAGTCGCACAGCCAGGCGATGGCCAGTGCGTAGGAGGCCATGATGCCGACCTGGGCCTGCATGCGCAGTTCACTGTTCATCAATACCAGGAAACCCAGACACAGGCCAACCGACGTGAGGGTCACCGGCCGGCCTACCGCCTTCATGGCAAGCAGCGTGGCCTTGCGGTCGTTGGCATTGAGGCGTACCTCGCGGTTGAAGCGTGAAAAATAATGGATCGTGTCATCGATGGCGATGCCCAGCACCATGGGGGCGATCAGGCTGGTGCTCGGGTTCAGGCTGATGCCGAAAAAACCCAGCGAGCCGAAATAGAGGGCCACCGGCAGGATATTCGGCAGCAGGGCCACAAACCCGATGCGCTGGGACATGAACATCACGGCCAGGATCAGGTAGACGAAGACCAGCGCCAGGCCGACACTGCGTGCCTGGCCGACAATGATGTTGGTGAGGGTTTCGCTGATCAGTACCGGATTGCCCGTGACCGTTGCCTTGAGCTGCTCCGGTAGCTGTGCCAGCCGCGCCTGGATGCGCTCTATCAGGCCCGTCATGAGGTCGGAATTGATGACCCGGGAGCGCACCACGAGGTTGGTGGTCTGGTAGCGCGAGTCGACAATCCGGTCGAGATCCTCGCTGGAGCTGAGGAACAGCAACTGGGTGATCAGCCGCTTGTTGTCGGGAATCGTGTGAAATGCGGGGTCATTGTCATTGAAGGCCTGGTTGATCAGCATCAGGTAATCGGCAAGGGACAGGGTTCCGCCGATTTCCGGCTGCTCCAGCAGCCAGGCCTGCAGGTCCTGCAGCACGCTGCAGGTTTACCGGTTCCTTGAAGGCGTCGCGATGGCTGCCTTCCAGCACGATGTAGAAGTTGTTGGCGCCGCCAAGCTTGTCGTTGACGATGTCAAAGCCCTTGCGCACCTCGGAGTCGCTGGCAAAATTGGTAATGGATTCGGTGCTGACGTGGATGCGCGTTATTCCCGCCAGGGCCAGCATGAACAGGATTGCGGCATACGACAAAAATCACGTTGCGGTATTTCAGGTCATACAGGGCGATGCGTTCCACGAAACGGTCGAATCCCCGGGTGACGGGCTGGTCCTTGCTGATGGCATTTTCGGCAACGCGGGGCTTGCGGTCGAGGACCTTCAGCAGGGCAGGCGTAAAGGTGATGGACAGCACCGAGACATACACAACGCCGATGGCGGCGAAGATGCCGAATTCCTGCACCGCTTCTATCGGGTTGGCCATCATGGCGATAAAACCGGCTATCGTGGTCAGACCGGTCAGGGCCACGGGCAGTGTCATGTCCTGCAGCACCTGTTTGACAATGGGAACGCCGGTTTCCGGTTGATTGCGCAGCTGGTGATATTCCGAGGTGACATGGACCGCGTAGGAAAACCCCAGGATCATCAGCAGGGGCGGCACCAGCACCGAGATCATGCTGAGTGAATGGCCCAGGGCGGCAATCGTGCCCAGTGTCAGGATGACGCCCGAGCCGACGGTAAGCAGCGGTGCGACGACGCCGATCATGCTGCGGTATGCCAGCACCAGCACGATCACCAGAATGACGGTGATCAGCGGGGGAGTCCACAACAGGTCCTTGATGAGCGCTTCCGACATGGCGACCTTGAAGAAGGGTGAGCCGGTGATGTAGATATCGCTGCTGCCGCGTTCCTCCTCGATAATGCGCATGATTTGCTCATGGATGCCGCCGCGCATATATTCGAAATCGGAAATGTCATTGAAATAGACCACCAGCGCAGTGGCGTCGCCGTTGATCGATACCAGATTGCCGGCATACACCGGGTTGCCCAGGATGCGCTCCCGGATCCCGGCCAGGGTGGTGCTGCCGTCTTCAAGACCGCTGGCAAATGGCGAGATGTCGAGACCCTCGTCGACGCTGCGGATGTCCACGGCATTTGCCAGCGAGAGCACGTCGCGCACGGCCCCGATTTCCGCGATCCGCTGCGTCATGCGGGCCACGGTGTCAAAGACTTCCGGTGTGAACACGTCCGCTGCGGCAATCGTGATGATCAGGGTCTCGTCACTGCCGAAAATGCGCCGCGTCTGGTCATAGAACACCTTGGACGGCTGGTCATCGGCGATCAGCCGGTTGGCAGACGGGTCGATCTCCAGGCGCAGCTGTCCGGTCAGCGGGTTGACGATGGCTGTCAGTGCCAGCAGCGTCAGCAAGGTGAACAGCGAGGATAGTGAGTCCAGGTATAACGCGAGACCAGGTCGGATAATTTTTCAGTGATGCCCATTACTCGTCCAGTATGGGCGGGAGTTCTGTTGCTTCAGTTGCTCGGGATCAAACAGGGCGTCATCGAGCGGAACATCGGTCTTGATCTCCCGGATCACCAGCCGGGTTTCCGTCTTGTCCCTGACGTCGCGCATCACCAGTGCGCGCGGTACCTGGATGCCACCGACCGGCTGGATGTCTGCGGGATCGATGGTCAGGGTCTTGCGCAGCTGGTGGCCGCGCTCGAAGAGTTCGGCCTTCAGGGTGACGCAGGTCTGCTTGTCGATGTAGGTGGCGATCTTGTCGTAGCCGGAAGCCTCGCCGGGATAACTGTTGACTACATAGACAGGGCGGCCATCCAGAACTTCATCCGGGTATTGCTCGGCCTTCAGATCCGTCAGGATACCGTGCAGGCGTTCGTAGTCCTCGTAGGAGAAATCGGTTCCGAGAATGGAACTGGAGATGCGCTTGGAGGTGATTTTGCGTACCTTGAACAGGCCGGGCATGTAGATGTACATGTCGTTCTGCGGCTCGTTCTCGATAACCAGGAAACGGGCATTGCGAACATCCGCGGGCTCCTCGAAATGCATCAGCAGGCGCGACCGGTTGTCGGCATCCGCGCTTCCAGTAGACATCGGCCTGCAGCACCTGTTCATAGCCGCTGCGGTCGCGGGCGGTCAGCTCGATGGCCTGGACCGCCGTTGATTTCGGCATGTTTTTCTCGGCGCAGGTTTTGACAATCTCCGGAATTTCCGCGGCGATCGCACTGGCGGCGAGCATCAACAACAGCAGGGATGAGAGGATCAGGCGCATACCGGGCAAACTTTTGTTCTCTTTTAAAGTCAATATGTTAGTAGATTTTATGCAGAATGGCAATTAAATGGCGCAACGGGGTAACAGTATAGACTGGTTTATTCTGGCAACACATCAGTATATTCACTTACAGGCCGGAGGTTGCCATGGCGTACAGGCTACCCTGGCGCGAAAGGGCAGTGCACTTCGCGGCGATTGATGTGTCCAAACAATATTGCATACTACGAACAGGAAACGGGCAGCGCCCGCGCCACAGGAGTTGCTGATCGACATGAACCGTGCAGGAACCACAATCGTCAGTGTCACGCGGGCATGGCTGCTGACAGCCGGCATGTTCATTGGTGTCGTGGCGCCCGTGTTTGCAGAGTCGGAGCCGGTGGCCATCCTTCAGCAAATGACGGAGCAGGTGACCGACGTGGTGCACCGGGACTCCAGCATACTCAAGGATCCGGTACGACTGCGGGCGCTCGCCAACGAAGCCATTCTGCCGCATGTCGATTTTGTCGCGCTGTCACGCTGGGTGCTTGGCAAGTACTGGCGTACGGCGACGCCTGCGCAGCGAGAGGACTTCATGGCCCAGTTCCGGGAAATGCTGTTCCTCAACTACCTGCGCAACGTCACCTCCTACCGGGAAACCGCGGTCCGGTTCCTGCCGCTGCGCGGTGCGCCGCAGGATGGCCGGGTCCAGGTACAGGCCGAGGTCGAACCGGAAGGCGCGCCCGTCGTGAATGTCCTGTTCCGCATGCACCGGGTTGACGGCGGCTGGCTGATCTACGATGTCGCCGTGGAAGGCATCAGCCTGGTGGCGACGCATCGCTCCGGTTTTGCGCAGGAGATCAGCCGCAACGGGCTCGACGGCCTGATAGCCCGGCTGACTGAATATGAATCACGGGACTGACGCGGCTGGCGAGGAATGCGCAGGTTGCTGACAAGTCGTGCCGAGTGTCCGTAACTCTCTATAGCCACGGAATATCCTTATCATCAAATCGAAAAGCACTAGGAGCCTGTCGGACTTAGGGGTTCGTAGCGAGGCGATGGGAGAGTGAGAACAAATTGTCACGATTTCGAGGCGCATAGTGGATCCTGCGCAACGAGAAATCGGGGCGATTTGGGCCGTTCTCCCACCGCCGCAGTAGAATCATCCTGAGTCCGACAGGTCCTAGTGGCTGCGCAGCAGGCGCTGTTTTTCGCGGTTCCAGTCACGTTCCTTGTCGGCGGCGCGCTTGTCGTGGCTCTGTTTGCCGCGGGCGAGGGCGATTTCCAGCTTGGCGCGGCCCCGCTTCCAGTACAGTGCCAGGGGCACCAGGGTATAGCCCTTGCGCTCCACCGCACCGGTCAGCTTGTCGAGTTCGCGCCGGTGCAGCAGCAGCTTGCGGGTGCGCGTGGCATCCGGCGTGACATGGGTGGAGGCGCTGAGCAGCGGTGAGATGTGCATGCCGAACAGCCAGGCCTCGCTGTCCCGCAGCAGGATATAGCTCTCGGTCAGCTGCGCCCGGCCTTCCCGCAGGCTTTTTACCTCCCAGCCCTGCAGGGCGAGCCCGGCCTCGACGCGGTCCTCGATGAAATAGTCGTGGCGTGCCTTTTTATTCAGCGCGATGGTGCTGCTGCCGGCTCCCGCCGCGGATTTCTTTTTTACCATGGGCGCAGTATATCAATCCCGACTGTGATACGCCCTGCCGGAATTGCGCGGTTGAGATGGGGCATTATTTCACGGACAATGCCGGTGCCTGTACCCGCTGCGGACATGCGCCGGGCGAAACGAGGAGATTGTTGATGGCAACCGAACGCGAATCGATCCATGGCCAGTGGTCCAGCCGGCTCGCATTCATCCTGGCCGCGACGGGTTCCGCCGTCGGTCTGGGCAATATCTGGAAGTTTCCCTATATCACCGGCGAAAACGGCGGCGGCGCCTTTGTGCTGGTTTACCTGGTGTGCATTGCGCGTGATCGGCATACCGATCATGATGGCCGAAGTCATGATCGGCCGGCGCGGGCGCCAGAGCCCGATCAACACCATGCGGACGCTGGCCCGCGAGGAACATGCCAGCCGGCACTGGAAGTGGCTGGGCTGGGCCGGCATGCTGGGCGGTTTTCTCATCCTTTCCTATTACAGCGTGATCGCCGGCTGGGCGCTGGCCTATGTGTTCCGCGCCGGCAGCGGGCTGTTTACCGGGCTGACCCCGGACGGTGTGCAAAGTATTTTCAGCAATCTGGTGGGCGAGCCCGAGCGCCTGCTGGCATGGCATACCATCTTCATGGTGATGACCATGGTCGTGGTGGCTCGCGGCGTCAGCAACGGTCTGGAAAAGGCCGTGCGCCTGCTGATGCCGGCGCTGTTCGTCCTGCTGCTGGTCCTGGTGGGCTACGCCTGGAACAGCGGCGGCTTTCACCAGGCCGTGGAATTCCTGTTCAGGCCGGACTTCAACCGTATTACGGGCAATGGCATGCTGATCGCCATGGGGCATGCCTTCTTTACCCTGAGCCTCGGCATGGGCGCCATCATGGTCTACGGCTCCTACCTGCCGGACGGGGCGTCGATCGCAAAGACCTCGATCGCGGTATCCGTCATGGATACGCTGGTGGCGCTGCTGGCCGGTCTGGCGATTTTCCCCATCGTGTTTGCCAATGGCCTGGAGCCGGCTGCCGGACCGGGGCTGATTTTCCAGACCCTGCCGATTGCGTTCGGGCACATGGAGGGCGGGGCCTTTTTCGGCATGCTGTTTTTTATCCTGCTGGTGTTTGCCGCCTGGACTTCCTCCATTTCACTGATCGAGCCCGCGGTGGCCTGGCTGGTCGAGAACCAGGGCATGACCCGGGTGTATGCCTCGATGGCAGCCGGTATCGTGACCTGGGCATTCGGCCTGCTCACGGTGCTGTCATTCAACTACTGGTCCGAGGTCAAGCTGCTTGCCGGTGTCGGGATATTCAGAGACAGTACCATTTTTGACCTGCTGGACTATCTCACCGCGAACATCATGCTGCCGCTGGGCGGACTGCTGATCGCCATCTTTGCGGCCTGGAAAATGTCGCGTGAATCCAGCATGGAAGAGCTGGGTATGGGCGACCTGTTCTTCTATCCGCTGTGGCGTTTCCTGGTCCGCTATATCACGCCGGTTGCCGTGATCATCGTGTTCCTGCATGCCATCGGTATCATCGGCAAGTCCGGCGCTTAGCACCTCAGGCAGGTCCAGCTTGGAATCCATAGATCGCTCTGCGCTGCTGCCGTATTCGCCGCAGGAAATGTTCGCCCTGGTCAGCGACGTCGATGCCTATCCGCAGTTTCTGCCCTGGTGCAGCGATGCGCAGGTCACTGCCGCAGGACGGCGATGAGGTCACGGCGCGCATTGACTTTGCCGTCAGCGGTGTGAGCAAGTCGTTCACGACCCGTAATCACCATACGCCCGGCCGCCGTATCGAGATGCGGCTGGTCGAAGGGCCGTTCAGTGACTTGCGGGGTTACTGGCAGTTCGATCCCCTGGGCGATGCCGGTTGCAAGATTTCACTGTCACTCAAATACGACTTTTCCAGTCGCATGGTCAGGATGGTCGTGGGGCCGGTTTTTGGCCAGATCGCCAATACCCTGGTGGATGCATTCCAGCAACGCGCGGCAGAGGTCTATGGAAAACGCTGAGAAAATACCCGTCGAAGTGGCGTATGCGCTGCCGGACAGGCAGGTCATCCTGGCACTGGATGTTGCCGCGAATGCCAGCATCGGGGCGGTCATCCGGGCTTCCGGTATCCTGGCGCAGTTTCCCGAGATCGACCTTGCCAGCAGCAAGGTCGGGGTATTTGGCAAGCTGGGAAAGCTCACGGATACCCTGCATCCGGGAGACCGGGTGGAGATCTACCGGCCGCTGATTGCCGATCCCAAGGAGGTCAGGAAAAAGCGGGCCGCGGCGGGCAAGGTCATGAAGAAGGGGGCTGCCGGCCTGTCAGGGCCCGGGAGTTGAACAACCTCAGACCTCGCCGGGTTTGCGGAAGGTAATCCAGTACCATAGCCGGGTAAGCAGGCCCGGCGGTACGCGTTCCTGTGGCGGGACTACCACCGTGACCTGATGCGAAGGGGCGGGCTCGGCCGTGTTGACATCCTGCGGATGCATGCTGCCCTCGACGCGCTGCAGGGCGTCCGCCTCGAAATACAGCGTGACATGTTCACTGGTGGTTTTGCCATAGCCGGGTTCCATCAGGTAGATGTAATCCCAGCGGTCCTGGTGGAAAACGTCGGCAACCATGGGGGAACCCATGATGTACTGAACCTGGCGGCGGGTCATCCCGGGCTCCAGCTGGTTGATTTCTTCCTGGGTAACCACATTCCCCTGCTGGACATCGATTTTGTGCACGAGGTGAAAGCGGGAATTCGAGCAGCCGGTTAGCCACAGACTTGCAATACAGGTAATAATAATGAGAAGCTTTTTCATCCGCAGGCCTGTCCGGCAACATCAGTAATCAATCGGGCGCATGATACCCCAAGTTTGCCTGCATTGGCATCTAAACAGGAGACTACACATTGGAATCCAGTGAGTTACGCAAGGCCGGTCTGAAGGTCACCCTGCCCAGGGTCAAGATCCTGGATATCCTGGAGACCAGCGACAGCCGCCACCACAGCGCGGAAGATGTCTACAAGGCGTTGCTTGAGACCGGCGAGGATATCGGCCTCGCCACGGTGTACCGCGTGCTTACCCAGTTCGAGGCTGCAGGCCTGGTGAAGCGGCACCACTTCGAAGGCGGGCAGTCCGTGTTCGAACTCGACGAGGGCAGCCACCACGACCACATCCTGTGCGTGAAATGCGGTCGTGTGGATGAATTCGTCGACGAGGTGATCGAGAAGCACCAGAAGGCTATCGCTGCCGAGCTTGGCTATGAAATGACCGATCATTCCCTGTACATATACGGGGTCTGTTCAGCCTGTCGCGACAAGTCGTAGACCCGTATATTGCATCAGCATTCGGGATGCAGGTGCATTATGCAGGTCTGATCAGGACGTTACACCCTCTGATCATCATGCTTCTTTACCTGCGCTGCGGGATTGCCTGTGCCTTCATGCACGGCTGTCTTCGGGTCGTCTTTATATCCTGGTGAAAGGCCACCATGTGTCCGAAGCAGGGTTAATAGACTGGCCTTTATAAAATGAATAACGAAAGCGGGGGAGTTGTTCATAGACCTGCCGCGCAGCGGTCCTGAGTCATCTATGCCCCTTGACGTCGATACGTCCGGAGTTGCTGCATCCCGGAAGACCACCGGAAACCCGGCAACGGCAAATCTCGCTCGTTATCACCCACGGGACAAACCGGCCGGGCCTGAACAACCCGAACCGGCGGAAACAAGACTTACAAGAACTGCGAATACAACCTCGTGTGGCACATCGAGGAGGCACCAGAGCCTGCGCCGCCGCACAACGCGCGGCATGCTGATAATTCACCGGCACCGGGCGTACGGCGAGCCGGCTACGAGTGCCTTGTTCCTCGGGCTTAGCGGCGGCCCACCTGCCCAGCCCTCATCTTGAGGGTCAATCAGCAGCGCGCCTTTCTGCTCGTTGGCGTTGAACGTCATCAGGATGGCGTAGCCGTCTGCGATGCGGAATGGAAAAATCCACTTGCTGATCCCGTTGTAATCGTTAGCACCGTAGCTGACGGCGTACTCGGGGTTGGTCACTTTCTCGGTGGTACCAGGGAGTTCGAATGTCAGTCCGCTGAGCTCAACGAGAATCTGCGGCTGTCGCTTGCAGTCGCCGCCAGGCGCATAACGGCCAAAAATATCTTCAAGTCCGGCGAGGTTCGTCACCTCGATCGCGGTTGCCGTGCCGGGGTTAATGATGGCGATAACCGAAATCATCGCACCCAGGAAGCCGATCCGAAGCAGGCGTGTCATGGTTTTCTCCTCGTTTAGCGGGGAATACATGACCAATATTCCGCCCGGGAGATCTAAAAGAAAAGTCCCTTCTGACCGAGGTTCAGCTTAACTACTTCGTATGATGGCAGCTGGCCATCATTTTAATTGCGGTCTATGGGACGCTTCATTGTTATAGCGAATATCATATCGTGGCCGTACTCTGTCCTGCAGGGATTTCTGATACAAGAACCCGGCACTACAGGGATTCGTCATAATACTGATCGCGGTAATTCCTGAACGTCCGTATTACGCAGTTTGCACTTAAGCGCGCGAAAAATATTGGCAATAAATCCTGTATCGCGGTTGTGCCCATCCTGCTACTTGCTTGCCTTGTGCTTGCCTGGGCATTCATGCGTTTGTGTGAGCGCCGGAAGTGGCCGGATGGTGTGTAGCGATGGGTGAAATGTGCCGCCGGACCGATGCCGGCAGCCGGCACGCTCAGGCACCAGCCTTGCGTTTGTCCGTCCTGGCGCGCGGTGCCTTCTGCTGACCCAGTTCCAGCATCTCCCGGGCATGCTCGCGGGTTTGCCGGGTGATCTTCATGCCGCCCAGCATCCGCGCCAGTTCGTCAATGCGCTCCCCGGTGTCCAGTTCGCGGATGCTGGTGCGGGTGGTGTTCTCGCCCGCCAGCTTGCTGACCTGCATCTGCCGGTGTGCCTGTGCCGCCACCTGGGGCAGGTGGGTTACGCAAAGTACCTGGCGGTTTGCGGCAAGTGCGCGCAGTTTCTGGCCGACGATTTCGGCCACGCCACCGCCGATGCCACTGTCAACCTCGTCAAAGATCAGGGTGGGGATCGTTTCACTGTCGGCGGAGATGACCTGGATCGACAGGCTGATGCGTGACAGTTCCCCGCCCGAGGCGACCTTGCTTAATGGTTGCACGGGCTGTCCCGGATTGGCGCTGACCAGAAACTCGATCGCGTCGAGTCCCTGTGGCCCGGGAGATGCGTCGGTACGCGATTGCACGCTGACCTCGAATACGCCACCCGCCATGCCCAGGGTCTGCATGGCAGTGGTGATTTGCTTGCCGAAGGCCGCTGCGGCCTGTTGCCGCATGCGTGTCAGCTGTTCCGCCGCGCGCTGATATGCCGTTTCCAGATACCGGAGCCGGGTGTCGAGGTCCGCGCGCCGCCGGTCGCTGTGTTCCAGCGCATCCAGGGAGTGGTTGATGTCGGCCTCTACTGCCGGCAGTTCCACCGGCTTGCAGCGGTGTTTGCGGGCAAGGTCGTGCAGGATGCCGATGCGTTCCTCCAGCCATTGCAGTCTCCGCGGGTCGATTTCCAGCCGTTCGCTGTAATGCCGCAGGGAACTGATGCCCTCCTGTACCAGGAGGGCGGCTTCGCTCAGCAGGGTGGTGGTCTCGGTGAGGCCGCTGTCCAGGCGTGCCAGTTCGGACAGTTCCTCCAGCGTCTCGTTGAGCAGGACATAAACCGAGCTGCCGTCATCGGCGTCCAGTCGGGTCAGCCCCTGCTGGCAGGCACCCAGCAAGCGCCCGGCATTCGCCTGGCGGGCGTGTTCCTCATCAAGCGTTTCGATTTCCTCGACCGTCAAGCCCAGTGCGGCCAGTTCCTGTGACTGATAACGCAGCAGGTCGAGGCGGGCGTCGCGGTCCGCATCCTCCAGGAGGGCTGCGTCCAGCTGTTGCCGCGTGGTCTTCCAGTCCTCGTACAGGGTGCGGATTTCCGCAAGCCGTTCCCGGTGACCGCCGAAGTCGTCCAGCAGCTGTCGCTGGACTGCGCTGCGCAGCAGCGACTGGTGCTCATGCTGGCCGTGGATGTCGACCAGCAGGTCGCCGATCTCGCGCAGGGACTGCACCGGTACCGGCCGGCCATTGATGTAACCGCGGGAGCGGCCTTCGCGGCTGATGACGCGACGCAGCTGGCATTCACCCTCCATGTCCAGGTCCTGCGCGTGCAGCCAGCGGCCGGCGGCGGCAGTGTCACCGGTATCGAAGCTGGCCGAGATTTCGGCGCGTTCGCAGCCATGCCTGATGACGCTGCTGTCGGCGCGATCGCCCAGCACCAGCCCCAGCGCATCGACCAGGATGGATTTGCCGGCGCCGGTTTCCCCGGTCAGCGTGGTCATGCCGGCAGCGAGTTCCACCTCGATCTCGTCGACGATGGCCAGGTTGCGGACGTGGATGTGAGTCAGCATGCGGATCCGGTCAGCGGCTCAGGGCTGCTCGCTCCAGCGCAGCTTCTCACGCAGCATGGCGTAGTAGTCGTGGCCGGGTGGATGCAGCAGGCGCAGCGTGTGCTGGTGCCTGCGTATCGTGACACGGTCACCGGCATCGAGCAGGTAGCTAACCTGGCCGTCGCAGGAAACCTGCGCCTCCACGGTGCCGGCCCTGACGACGATGTCGATGCTGGAATCGTCGTGAACCACGATCGGGCGACTGCTGAGGGTGTGCGGGCAGATCGGTACCACGGCAATTGCGCTCAGGCGCGGATGCAGGATGGGGCCGCCACCTGACAGGGCATAGGCAGTCGAGCCGGTGGGGGTGGTGACGATCAGGCCGTCGGAACGGTTGGTGCTGAGAAACGTCCCTTCGATATAGGTATCGAGTTCGATCATGCGGGCGATGTCGCGTTTGTGCACGACGACATCATTCAGGGCGGCACCTTCGCTGAGCATTTCGCCGTTGCGGGTGACCCTGGCATACAGCAGGGTGCGCTGCTCCTCGATGAATTCACCCGCGAAGATGCGCGTCAATTGTTCCGCCATCTCTTCGGGGGAGACATCCACCAGAAAGCCCAGCCGGCCCAGGTTGACACCAAGGACTGCAACGCCGGGTTCGGCCAGGCTGCGGGCCGCATTCAGCAGGGTACCGTCACCACCCACGACAATCGCGAGTTCACAGGCGGCAGCGAGGGTGGCGCGGTCAACAATCGGGTGCGGGCAGCCTGCAAAGACATCGGCGATGCCCTCATCGACCATGATCTCGATCTGCATTGCCTCGAGATAGCTGGTCAGGGCGCGCAGCGTCATGGAGACATTGTCGTCCGCGCTCTTGCCGATGAGTCCGATGCGCCTGAAGTGGGGTTTCATTGATATAGCCACATGTTGCCCGCAAATTAGCACGACGCGTGGCAGCCGCCAACTGTTTGCCTCGATGCCGCGCGGCCGCTGCAGAATCTTCTGGCACTCTGTTACAGGGAGTGCTAAATGTTTTATCATTCAGACATCTCGAAACGGCCTTACCCTGTCAACATGACGAAACCATCCACAGAACTGTCGGAACGCGCCCAGCTGATGCTGCGGGCGCTGATTGATCGATACATCCGCGACGGACAGCCGGTGGGTTCCCGGACACTGGCGCGCGAGGCGGGGCTGGAACTCAGTCCGGCCACCGTGCGCAATGTCATGGCTGACCTGGAAGACCTGGGGTTCGTCTGCTCGCCGCACACCTCGTCAGGGCGTGTGCCCACAGTGCAGGGCTACCGCTTTTTTGTGGATACCCTGCTGACTGTGCAGCCACTGGACCTGCAGTCGGTGGATAAAATGCGCACCCGCCTGCTGGCGCTCGACTGGGACGGTGTACCCAAAAACCTGCTTGAATCCGCGTCCGGACTGCTCTCCGGGATCACGCATCTGGCCGGGGTGGTGACGCTACCCAAGCATGAGCACGTGTATTTCAAACGGGTGGAGTTCCTGCCGCTGTCCGACAATCGGGTGCTTGCGGTGCTGGTGACCGGCGAGGACGAAGTGCAGAACCGTATCCTCAACGTCGAGAAAAAATGCAGCCCGGCGGAATTGCAGCAGGCCTCCAACTACCTCAACAGGCTGCTGGCGGGAAAGGATCTGACGGATGTGCGTGCGACCCTGCTGCACGAAATGCAGGAGACCCGTTCCAGCATGAACAGCATGATGATGACTGCCATGCAGATGGCCGACCAGGTGCTGGAAAAGACCCGGGACGAGGATTTCGTCATGGCCGGTCAAACCAACCTGATGGAGTTTCACGAACTCTGCAATATCGAGAAGTTGCGCAACCTGTTTGACGCCTTTTCGAGGAAGCGCGATATCCTGCACCTGCTCGACCAGTGCATCCATGCCAGGGGCATCCAGATCTTCATCGGTGAGGAATCCGGCTATCGCATGCTGGATGAATGCAGCATGGTGACCGCGCCATACTCCGTGAACGGCGAGATCCTCGGGGTGCTGGGGGTGATCGGTCCGACGCGCATGGCCTACGACCGGGTAATCCCGATTGTGGACGCCACGGCGCGCCTGCTCGGCGCGGCCTTGAACCAGAAGGAATAGGCCCCCATATCTGCGGTTATTGTTCGCTTGCGTGCCGGGTGCGCGGTATTCTATTTTTGTATTTATGACTTGAAGTGTGTGGGGTAACTATATGTCTGAAAAGGAAAACACGATTGAAGTGAGTGCGGAGGAAGCGGCGGTTCCCGAGACAGGGAATGATCCGGCCGGGAGTATGGATCCTGCCGCGACCAGCGGATCATGCCGAGTTGCACGCCTTGCTGGAAGACGCCCGCGGCAAGGCTGATGAACACTGGGACCAGTGCCTGAGGCTGCAGGCGGACATGGAGAACCTGCGCAAGCGCGCCGAGCGTGATGTGGCCAACGCTCACAAGTTCGCACTGGAGCGCTTTGCGGCGGAGCTGCTGCCGGTGCGGGACAGCCTGGAAATGGGGCTGGCCGCGTTCGCCGCGGAAGGCGCCGATCCGGAAAAGCTCAGGGAAGGGGTTGAACTGACCCTGCAGATGCTGACCAATGCGATGGGCAAATTCGAGATCCGGGAAGTGAATCCCCGGGATGAGCGCTTTGATCCGGATTTTCACCAGGCCATGTCCCTGCAGGAGCGGGATGATGTGGAGCCCAATACGGTGGTCACGGTGGTGCAGAAGGGCTACCTGCTGAACGACCGCCTGCTGCGTCCGGCCATGGTCATCGTCTCAAAGGCACCCGATGCCAGGCTGAACTGGCAGCGGCAGGCTTGATTTACCGAAATACCGTCCCCATTTAAAGGCTAATGGCAGTTACGTTTCAAGGTTATATAGAACATATACTTACGTGGAGATCATAGAAAATGGGCAAGATTATTGGAATTGACCTGGGCACCACAAACTCCTGTGTGGCGGTCATGGAGGGGAAGAGGCCCGGGTTATCGAGAACAGCGAGGGCGATCGCACCACCCCGTCGATCGTCGGTTTTGTCGATGACAACGAGGTGCTGGTCGGCCAGGCAGCCAAGCGCCAGGCCGTCACCAACCCGACAAATACCCTGTATGCGGTCAAGCGGCTGATCGGACGCCGCTTCGAGGAAGACGTGGTGCAGCGTGACATCGACCTGGTACCGTACAAGATCGTCAAGGCGGACAACGGTGATGCCTGGGTGGAGGCCCGGGGCAAGCGCATGGCGCCGCCGGAAGTGTCCGCCCGCGTGCTGCAGAAGATGAAGAGCACCGCGGAGGATTATCTCGGCGAGAAGGTGACCGAGGCGGTGATCACCGTGCCGGCCTACTTCAACGATTCGCAGCGCCAGGCAACCAAGGATGCCGGCCGCATCGCCGGGCTGGACGTGAAGCGCATCATCAACGAGCCGACCGCGGCGGCACTGGCCTACGGCATGGACAAGAAGCGCGGCGACTCCAAGATCGCCGTGTATGACCTCGGCGGCGGCACCTTTGACGTATCCATCATCGAGATTGCCGACGTGGACGGCGAGCACCAGTTCGAGGTGTTGTCCACCAACGGCGACACCTTCCTCGGTGGCGAGGATTTCGACAAGCGCCTGATCGATTACCTGGCCGACCAGTTCAAGAAGGACCAGGGTATGGACCTGCGCGGTGATCCGCTGGCCATGCAGCGCCTCAAGGAGGGTGCGGAAAAGGCCAAGATCGAGCTGTCTTCCAGCCAGCAGACCGACGTCAACCTGCCGTATATCACGGCCGATGCCAGCGGGCCCAAGCACCTCAACATGAAGCTGACGCGTGCCAAGCTGGAATCGCTGGTCGAGGACCTGATCGATCGCACCATCGGGCCCTGCAAGCAGGCGCTCAAGGATGCCGGCCTGTCCGCCAGCCAGATCGACGACATCATCCTGGTGGGCGGCCAGACGCGCATGCCCAAGGTGCAGGAAGCGGTCAAGAACATCTTCGGCAAGGAACCGCGCAAGGACCTGAATCCGGATGAGGCGGTGGCCGTCGGTGCCGCCATCCAGGGCGGCGTTCTCGGTGGCCAGGTCAAGGATGTGCTGCTGCTCGACGTTACCCCGCTGTCGCTGGGTATCGAGACCCTGGGCGGCGTGATGACCAAGCTGATCGAGAAGAACACCACCATCCCGACCAAGGCGAACCAGGTGTTCTCCACCGCGGATGACAACCAGTCCGCCGTGACCGTGCACGTCCTGCAGGGCGAGCGCGACATGGCTTCGGCGAACAAGTCGCTGGGTCGCTTCGACCTGTCGGATATTCCGCCGGCGCCGCGCGGCATTCCGCAGATCGAGGTGACGTTCGATATCGATGCCAACGGTATCCTGCATGTGTCCGCGAAGGACAAGGCAACCGGCAAGGAACAGTCGATCCAGATCAAGGCCTCCAGCGGTCTGTCGGATGATGAGATCGACCAGATGGTCAAGGACGCCGAGGCGCATGCCGAGGAGGATCGCAAGTTCCACGAGCTGATCGACGTGCGCAACCAGGCGGATGGCCTGATCCACGCCACCAACAAGTCGCTGAAGGACCTGGCTGACAAGGTGGAAGCGAACGAGAAGCAGGAGATCGAGGCTGCAATCGCGGCATTGCAGGAAGCCATGAAGGGTGACGACAAGGCAGCCATCGAGGCGAAGACCGCCGACCTGGGTGAGAAGTCCGGCAAACTGGCGGAGCGCGTCTACAAGGAACAGGCCGGGCAGGGTGCTGCCGAGTGGTGCGGACACGCAGGCCGGACAGCGGGTGGCGGCGTGCCGGCAGCGATGTCGTGGATGCCGAGTTCGAGGAAGTGAAGGATTCCGACAACAAGTAAGCGCCGTAACAGTCCGTGGGCAGGTCCCGGTTTCCGCAGGGAAACGGGGCCTGTCCGTGTTAAGTCAAGAGAAACAGAACCGTTATGTCGAAGCGTGACTACTACGAAGTGCTGGGTGTTTCCAAAAACGCCAGCGAGGCCGAACTGAAAAAGGCGTACCGACGTGCGGCCCAGAAACATCACCCCGACCGCAACCCCGACGACAAGCAGTCTGAAGATAGCTTCAAGGAGTGCAAGGAGGCCTGGGAAGTCCTCAGCGATTCCCAGAAACGTGCGGCCTATGACCAGTTCGGGCATGCCGGCGTCGATTCGTCCATGGGCGGCGGCGCCGGTCCGGGCGGCGCCGGCTTCGGTGGTGGTTTCAACGATATTTTCGGCGATGTCTTCGGCGATATTTTCGGTGCCGGGCGCGGCGGTCGGGCAGCGCGTCTACCGCGGTTCCGACCTGCGCTACAACCTGGATCTGTCGCTGGAAGATGCCGTCGCCGGCACCGAGGTCAAGATACGTATTCCGACCCAGGTGAATTGCACGGAGTGCGGTGGCAGCGGCGCCAAAAAAGGCAGTTCGCCGACGCACCTGCACGACCTGCGGCGGTCGCGGCCAGGTGCGCATGCAGCAGGGTTTTTTCTCGGTGCAGCAGACCTGTCCGCACTGCCGGGGTAGCCGGCAGCATCATCACGGATCCCTGCCACAAATGCCATGGCAAGGGGCGCGTCAGCGAGCACAAGACCCTGTCGGTGAAGGTGCCGGCAGGCGTGGACACGGGCGACCGGATTCGGCTTGCCGGCGAGGGCGAAGCGGGAGAGAGCGGTGGTCCGCCGGGCGACCTGTATGTCCAGATCCAGGTCAAGGAACACGCGATCTTCGTGCGCGAGGAAAACAACCTGTTCTGCGAGGTCCCCATCAGCTTCACCACGGCCGCGCTCGGCGGCGAACTCGAAGTGCCGACACTGAATGGCCGCGTCAACCTGAAGATACCCGCGGAGACCCAGACCGGCCGCATGTTCCGCATGCGCGGCAAGGGTGTGAAGCCGGTTCGCGGCGGCCCGCGTCGGCGACCTGATCTGCAAGGTCAAGGTCGAGACGCCGGTGAATCTCACTCGCAAGCAGAAAGACCTGCTGCGGGAATTTACCGGTGAGATGGAGGAGGGTGGCAGTCGCCACAGCCCGCAGGCGAGTTCCTGGATGGATGGGGTGAAGAAGTTTTTTGACGGGCTGGCGGGATAGCCGGTTTTTTGAACTGCCCTGTGTAGTATTTTCTCTGCTGGTTTTTACTTCTGAGGGTGAGTTGAAGTCGGGTTTCGCCCCTCACGGGCGAGGTACTTTTCTTTGCTCCGCCAAAGAAAAGTACCCAAAAGAAAGGCGGTCCCGGAGGCTTGCCCGCTACGCGGGTTCCCTGCGCTTCTCGCCATTTTGGGCGCTCGCCGAACTCGCAGGATTTGCCGCGCCTGCGGCTAGCAAATCCAGCTCAAACAGGGCGGCTCGCTCAATCCCAATATGGCTGCGATGCTCGGCTGCGCCAGACGGGTGGGTTTACCCCATGAATCCGTTGCGCTCACCGGGATGACAAGTCTGACCGTTCACAGATCACTCCTGCAAATGAATCAGCGGGGTTGGATGCCCGTCTGGCGCAGCCGAGCATCGCAGGGAAAACCGGGGAAAGCTCGCGCCTGTCTGAGCGTAATCGAGCATAGCGAGATCGCGAGTTGCGCGAGCGCCGGGTTTCCCGAGAAGCACAGGGAATCCGGGCATAAATCGCAGATTTATGCCCGGACAAGCCACCGGGTGCCTTTCTCTTTGGGTACTTTCTCTTGGGCAAGCAAGAGAAAGTACCTCGCCCGTGAGGGGCGAAACCCGAATTCAAATCACACTCATTGTGAAATCTGCACGGAACAGCACAAACCCGGTTGCACGCACTGGAAATGCGGTTGACATAAGCCCCCGTAACTCTCACCCTTCCCCGCATACATTCTGTTGAAGAAAATCTGCCATGACACGAATCGCAATTACCGGCGCGGCCGGACGCATGGGTCGCAGCCTGATCGAGGCGGTACACAACACGAATGGGCTGGAGCTGACGGTTGCGCTGGAACATCCGCAGAGCACGCTGCTGGGCAGTGATGCGGGGGACCTGGCCGGCCTCGGCAGGCTGGGCGTGGTGCTCGGCGCGGACCTGGCCGCCACCAGCGGCGAGTTCGATGTGCTGATTGATTTCACCCGGCCTGAACCCACCCTGGCAAACCTGGCGATCTGCCGCGATGCCGGGCGTCGCATGGTGATCGGTACCACCGGCTTCAGCGAAGACCAGAAATTGGAAATCGCCGCGGCGGCAAACGACATCGGCATCGTGTTCGCGCCCAACATGAGCGTCGGCGTCAACCTCTGCCTGAAGCTGCTGGACATGGCGGCCCGGGTGCTGGGTGACGAGGTGGATATCGAGGTCATCGAGGCGCACCATCGCCACAAGGTCGATGCCCCGTCGGGTACCGCGCTGCGCATGGGCGAGGTGGTCGCGGCCGCGCTGGGGCGGGACCTTGCCAGTTGTGCCGTCTACGGGCGGGAAGGCAACACCGGCGAGCGCGACCGCCGGACCATCGGTTTCGAGACCATCCGTGCCGGGGACATTGTCGGTGACCACACCGTGCTGTTTGCCGGAACCGGGGAGCGAGTGGAAATTACACACAAGGCTTCCAGCCGCATGACCTTCGCCAACGGCGCAGTCCGCGCAGCCGACTGGCTGATGGCGCACGAGGCCGGACTGTTCGACATGCAGGACGTGCTGGGGCTGCGCTAGGAAACATCCCTTTCCCCTGCAGCTTATAAAATCAAGGTGTCAGGAACCTTTTCAGGCACAGGGCAGAAAATCAGCCCCAGTAGTATCGAAAAGGTTCCTGACACCTTTTCCCGACCTCTAATTAGACAGCCCGGGCGGTTATCCAGTACAATCCAGCCCCGCAAATCGGTACCCATATCAGTTATCCATAAACGGGATGGTTCCACCGGGGACCCTCCCGTTTTCTACGTCAGAAACGGAGGTCCCATTGAGGAAACCGGCCCTGTTGGCCCTCGAGGACGGAACCCTGTTCCGGGGCGTGGCTATTGGCGCGACGGGGCAGATCGCCGGGGAAGTGGTATTCAATACCGCCATGACGGGCTACCAGGAGATCCTGACCGACCCGTCCTATGCAAGGCAGATCGTTACCCTGACCTACCCGCACATCGGTAACACGGGTACCAATCCGGACGACGAGGAAGCGGCGGACATCCACTGCGCGGGACTGGTGATACGTGACCTGCCGCTGCTGCTCAGCAACTGGCGCAGCCAGGGTTCGCTGCAGGACTACCTTGTCACCAGGGGCGTCATCGGCATTGCCGATATCGATACCCGCCGGCTGACCCGGGTGTTGCGCGAGCAGGGCGCCCAGAATGGCTGCCTGATGGCCGGAGAACAGCTCGATGAAGCGGCAGCTGTTACCATGGCGCGGGGGTTCCCCGGACTCAAGGGGATGGACCTGGCGCAGGTCGTGACGACAACGGAGCGCTACGAGTGGCGTCAGGGCAGCTGGTCGCTTGCAGGCGGGATGCCCGCCGGGCAGGATCCGGCCGGCCTGCCGCGGCACGTGGTTGCCTACGATTTTGGCGTAAAGCGCAATATCCTGCGGATGCTGGCCGATCGCGGTTGCCGCATCACCGTGGTGCCGGCGCGGACACCGGCCAGTGAAGTGCTTGCCCTCGAGCCTGACGGTGTATTCCTGTCCAACGGGCCGGGTGATCCGGAGCCCTGCGACTATGCCATCAGCGCGATCCGGACACTGCTGGAAACCGGCATCCCGGTATTCGGCATCTGCCTGGGACACCAGCTGCTGGCGCTGGCCAGCGGCGCCCGGACCATGAAAATGAAATTCGGGCATCACGGCGCCAACCACCCCGTGCAGGACCTGGACAGCAAGCGCGTCATGATCACCAGCCAGAACCACGGTTTTGCGGTCGCACCCGACAGCCTGCCGGAAAACCTGCGCGCGACCCATCGTTCGCTGTTCGACGGATCCCTGCAGGGTATCGCCCGGAATGACTGCCCGGCGTTCAGCTTCCAGGGGCATCCCGAGGCCAGTCCGGGACCGCACGATGTCGCGCCATTGTTCGACCGCTTTATTGAATTAATGCAGCAACGCCACTAGCGACACAGGGCGGGGGTTCCGGGAGCAGGCCATGCGACAGGAATTTTCTCCCCGCAAACACGTGATTTCTGTGATGACAATACAATGCCCAAAAGAACCGACATACACAGCATCCTGATCATCGGCGCCGGCCCGATCGTGATCGGCCAGGCCTGCGAGTTCGACTATTCCGGTGCCCAGGCCTGCAAGGCGCTGCGCGAGGAAGGCTTCCGCGTCGTCCTGGTGAATTCCAATCCGGCGACCATCATGACCGATCCGGATACTGGCCGACGCGGTGTATATCGAACCGGTCCACTGGCAGACGGTGGCGAACATCATCGAAAAGGAACGGCCCGATGCGCTGCTGCCGACCATGGGCGGCCAGACCGGGCTGAACTGCGCCCTGGACCTGGTGCGCGAAGGCGTGCTGGCGAGGTTCGGCGTGGAGCTGATCGGCGCCAGTCGGGAAGCCATCGACATGGCCGAGGACCGTGGCCTGTTCCGCACGCCATGACGGAGATCGGCCTGGCAACACCGAAGGCCTCGGTGGTGCACAGCATGGAAGAGGCGCTCCAGGTGCCGGCCTCGATCGGCTTCCCCATAATCATCCGCCCTTCCTTCACGCTTGGCGGCAGCGGCGGCGGTATTGCCTACAACCGGGAAGAGTTCGGCGAGATCTGTCGAGCACGGCCTGGATATGTCGCCGACCAACGAGGTGCTGCTGGAGGAATCCATCCTCGGCTGGAAAGAGTTCGAGATGGAGGTGGTGCGCGACCGGAACGACAACTGCATCATTATCTGCTCGATCGAGAACCTCGATCCCATGGGCGTGCATACGGGCGACTCCATTACCGTGGCCCCGGCGCAGACGCTGACCGACAAGGAATACCAGATCATGCGCGACGCCTCGATCGCGGTGCTGCGCAAGATCGGCGTCGAGACCGGTGGATCCAATGTGCAGTTCGCCATCAACCCGCGGGACGGGCGCATGATCATCATCGAGATGAATCCGCGGGTATCGCGCTCCTCGGCGCTGGCATCCAAGGCGACCGGCTTTCCGATCGCCAAGGTGGCGGCCAAGCTGGCGGTCGGTTTCACCCTGGACGAGTTGCAGAACGAGATCACCGGCGGGGCGACCCCGGCCTCGTTCGAACCGACGATAGACTACGTGGTCACCAAGGTGCCGCGGTTTACCTTTGAAAAATTTCCGCAGGCGGAAGCGGTGCTTGGCACCCAGATGAAATCGGTCGGCGAAGTCATGGCTATCGGCCGCACCTTCCAGGAATCGCTGCAAAAGGCGCTGCGCGGTCTGGAAACCGGGGTGGACGGGCTCAACGAGGTGTACGGACTGAAGCTGAACGCGGCGCCGTCCGACCTCCGGCAGGAGCTGCGCATTGCGCGGCCGGAGCGGCTGTGGCTTGTGGCAGACGGTTTTCGTGCCGGCCTGTCGCTGGAGGAACTGTATGAATTGACGGCGATCGATCCCTGGTTCCTGGCCCAGATCGGCGATCTGGTCGCCGAGGAAAGCGCCGTGCGCGCCCAGGGCAGCGACTGCTCTCGACGCGGACAGGCTGCGCGGGCTGAAACGCAAGGGTTTTTCGGACCGCCGCCTGGCCAGCCTGCTGGACAGCACGGAAACCGCGATGCGCGCAGCGCCGGCATGAACTGAACATCCGTCCGGTCTACAAGCGCGTCGATACCTGTGCTGCCGAATTTTCCACCGCCACCGCCTATCTGTACTCCACCTATGAGGAGGAATGCGAGGCGGCGCCCACGTCCCGGCGAAAAGATCATGGTGCTGGGCGGCGGACCGAACCGGATCGGGCAGGGCATCGAGTTCGACTACTGCTGCGTGCACGCCGCCATGGCCTGCCGGGATGACGGTTACGAGACCATCATGGTCAACTGCAACCCGGAAACGGTCTCCACCGACTACGACACCTCTGACCGGCTGTATTTCGAACCGGTCACACTGGAAGACGTGCTGGAGATCATTCACGTCGAGCAGCCGAAGGGCGTAATCGTGCAGTACGGCGGGCAGACTCCGCTGAAGCTGTCGCGCGGCCTGGAAGCCAACGGTGCGCCGATTATCGGCACCTCCGCCGATGCCATCGACTACGCCGAGGACCGCGAGCGCTTCCAGAAGATGGTGGAAAAGCTGGGGCTGCTGCAGCCGCCGAACCGGGTCGCGTCGACCGCGGAAGCCGCGCTGGCGCTGGCGAACGAAGTGGGCTACCCGCTGGTGGTGCGGCCTTCCTACGTGCTGGGCGGGCGGGCGATGGAAATCGTCTATTCGCAGGACGACCTGGCGCGCTACATGCGCGAGGCGGTGCAGGTATCCAACGATTCGCCGGTATTGCTCGACCGTTTCCTCGATGATGCCGTGGAGGTCGATATCGATGCCATCTGCGACGGTGAAGACGGTGCTGATCGGCGGCATCATGGAACATATCGAGCAGGCCGGCGTGCATTCCGGCGATTCCGCCTGCTCGCTGCCGCCCTACATGCTCAGTGAGAAAGTGCAGGCGCGCATGTGCGATCAGGTCGCGAGCATGGCGATGGAACTGAAGGTGCGCGGACTGATGAATACCCAGTTCGCGGTCAAGGGCGAGGATATCTACCTGATCGAGGTCAATCCGCGCGCCTCGCGCACCGTGCCGTTCGTCTCCAAGGCGACGGCGCGCCCGCTGGCGAAGATCGCGGCCAGCGTCATGACCGGCAGGAGCCTGGTGGAGCAGGGGGTAACCGAAGCCCGCAAGCCTGGGTTCTTTTCCGTCAAGGAAGCCGTGTTCCCGTTTATCAAGTTCCAGGGGGTCGATCCGTTGCTCGGGCCGGAAATGAAATCCACCGGCGAAGTGATGGGGATCGGTGCCACCTTTGGCGAGGCCTTTGCCAAGGCACAGCTGGGCGCCGGCAATGCCGTGCCGCTCAGCGGCACGGCGTTTCTCAGCGTACGCAAGGCGGACCGGCCGGCGGTCGTGGAACTGGCGGCGGATTTGGTACGGCAAGGGTTTCCGGCTGGTCGCAACCCGGGGCACCGCGGCTGCCATCTGCGCTGCCGGGATACCCTGTGATATCGTCAACAAGGTGATGGAGGGCCGGCCGCATATCGTGGACATGATCAAGAATGGCCAGATCGCCCTGATCGTGAATACCACCGAGGGCAAGCAGGCGATTGCCGATTCCTACACCATTCGCAGGTCGGCCCTGCAGCACAAGGTGTACTACAGCACCACCATGGCCGGTGCACGCGCCACCTGCATGGCACTGGAATACCTGGGTACCGGCAACGTCACCAGTCTGCAGGACCTGCACCAGGAGTACACAACATGACGCAAGAAAGTCCCGATCACCGCGCGCGGCGCCGAAAAATTGCGCGAGGAACTGTCGCGTCTGAAGACAGTCGACCGTCCCCGTATCATTGCGGCAATTGCCGAGGCGCGTGCCCATGGCGACCTGAAGGAAAATGCTGAATATCACGCCGCGCGCGAACAGCAGAGTTTCGCCGAGGGCCGTATCAAGGAAATCGAGGGCAAGCTGAGCCATGCCCATATCGTCGATATCACCATGCTGGACGCCAACGGCAAGGTCGTGTTCGGCTGCACGGTGGAATTGATGGATGAGGACTACGGAAGAGACCATCGTCTACCAGATCGTTGGCGAGGATGAGGCTGACATCAAGGTCGGCATGATTTCCGTGAATTCACCCATTGCACGCGCATTGATTGCCAAGATGGAAGGCGACGTGGTCAGTGTCACGGTGCCGGGCGGGGAACGCAGCCTGGAAATCATCGAAGTTCGTTATATCTGAGGCCGGTGACTGCGCCGCCGTGCGCTGCGCACTACACAAATCACGCAAATGAATCTGTCGGCAACGGTTACCGCGCTGGAGCGCATCCTGCTGACCCTCTGGGTTGGCAGTCTGTGGGTGACCGGCTTCATGGTCGCGCCGGTCCTGTTCAGCATGCTGGAGGATCGCGCCCTGGCGGGCACACTGGCCGGCGAGCTATTCAGCATCACCGGCTATTTCGGCCTGGCCTGCGGCGGCCTGCTGCTGACGCTGAACGCCGTGAATTACCGTGCGCTCAACTGGCGCGGCCTGCTGTTTGCCGGCATGCTGCTGCTCGTCGTCATCGGCCAGTTCGTGCTGACGCCGATGATTGCCGGGCTGCGGGAGCAGGGTCTGTCCGGTTCGCCCCGGTTCGGACAGCTGCACGGACTGGCCAGCGTACTCTACGTCATCACCAGCCTGTGCGGGGTGCTGCTGGTCGCGGCGGGGCCGGGGAAGCAATCCGGTCCGGCATGATGGCGCCTGTGCCCATTCGGGTACTGCGGGGGCGCTGGTGAGTGCGGTAGCGATCCCCTGATGTATAAGGGCGGTAGTCGATCCGGCAGACATGGCCTGAGGGCTGCAGGCCACGCTCACGTGCACGCGAGACCGGAGACCGCATGAAATTACTGCTCCCCGGAACCGGAAAGCCTCACTGATGCAGGATTCCTTCCGGAAGCAGCCCTGGGAAAAGAAGTTCAGGCGCCTCGCTATCTGGTCAGGCAGTCCTTGCTGTTAACCCGGTAATCGCGACGCAGCATTTCCTGATCAACCGCTCTGTCACCCGCCTGGATGGTTCAGGACTGGAGGGATTGTCTTAATCAGACATTGTTGAATCCGTTTCATGTACCCTAGAGAAAAAGCATCAGGTTTGTAACCGTTGATATCAACTTGCCGTCATGCCTCATACTGACCCGTCTCTGCTGAAAGTCGCTGATAAGGACCTGGCGAAAGAGGCGACTCTGAGCAGCATCCTGTTTCTGGTTGGATGGCTTGTCATTGTCTACACCACCAGCGTGCCCGAGGACCTCCCCCGCACAAGCATGGCGGGTATATTGCTGTTCGTGCTGCTGGTTGCCACGCGCCTTGTTCTGGGGCTGGGATTTGACAGACTTTATGCGCGCATGACCCCGCGCCGCTGGCAACATGCCTTTGGAGCAGTTGTCCTTGTCAACGGACTCACCTGGGGTTCCCTGTGTGCAATAGTGGTCTGGCATTATTTCCCCGCATGGCCTGCCTATCTGGCCCTGTTCTGTACAGCCGGCTTTGCATCCGGTGGCACGAACTCGATAAACACGCACCTGCGCCTGTTGAGAGGGTTTCTCACGTTTGCGGTAGTACCCGGTGTGATTACATTGCTGCTGATCGACGTGGAGAACAGCCAGGTATTCGGAATATTGTTACTGGTTTATTTCCTGTTTCTGATGGTTTTCAGCCGCCAGTTGAATTCGCGTTACTGGGCCGCGTTGCGGAATTCACATCTGCTCGAGGAGCAGGTTGTGATGTTGCAGGAAGCCCGGGACAAGGCCGAGGTAGCCAATCGTGCCAAGAGCCAGTTCCTTGCCAATATCAGTCATGAGATCCGCACCCCTCTGAATGCGGTACTGGGTTTCGCGCAGGTTGGCAGACGCAGCAGCCAGGACCCTGACGCCAGGAACAGATTCAGCCATATTCTGGCATCCGGTCAGCACTTGCTGAGCATCATCAACGAGATCCTTGATCTGTCGAAACTGGATGCAGGAAAGCTTTATGTTAATTCAATCCCCTTTGCGCTGATCGCCAATGTCAATGAAGCACTGGACCTTGTGCGCGAGTCGGCCAGGGCAAAGGGCCTTGACCTGACTGTCGAGTACGAACCGGAACTCCCTGGCTGGGTCATGGGTGATTCCCTGCGTTTGCGGCAGATACTGGCAAACCTGCTCGATAATGCTGTGAAATTCACCCGGGAGGGTGCTGTCAGACTGGTTGTCCATCCCGTCAATGGTCAAGTCAGCTTCTCGGTGATTGATACCGGAATCGGTATAGACAATGCGCAGATCCCGCGACTGTTCAATGCCTTTGAACAGGCAGACGGGACGACCACGCGCCGGTTTGGTGGTGCCGGGCTCGGGCTCGCCATAAGCCTGCATCTCGCCGAGTTGATGGGTGGCACGATCACGGCCGAGGGTGCACCGGGCAAAGGTAGTACTTTTACCCTGTATCTGCCCCTGAAAAAGACGCGACAGCGCGAACATTATGCAGAGAACGAACACCGACCCGCAGGCGCTCGACTGGCAGGGTTGAACGTGCTGGTCGTTGAGGATGATGAACTCAACCGGATGGTGCTCAGGGAGATGCTGGAATGTGAGGGTGCGACCCTGGTTCTCGCTGAAAACGGTCAGCAAGCCCTGGATTGCCTGGAAAAGGCCGATTCTGTCCCGTTCGACATCGTGATCATGGATGTGCAAATGCCTGAGATGGATGGCTATAACGCGACCCGCTGCATTCATTCAATTGCACCCGACCTTCCTGTGGTCGGTCTGACTGCGCACGCGATGGATGAAGAGCGCGAGCGCTGCCTGGCTGCCGGGATGGCGGTTCATGTTACCAAACCCATAGATGTCAATGCTCTGGTGGATATTCTGCTGCAGCAACTGCCGGCATCAGACAAGTATGAGAAACATGCAATACCGGCAATGACGCAGCCTGCTCTGGACAGTGAAAAGTCCCGGCAGGACTTGTTGCCTGGTTTTGCTGTCGATGGCGCGCTTGAAAATCTGCAATGTGATTTGCCAACCTTCAGGAAAATACTGTTGACCTTTTATACGCAGCGCCGGAGCAACTGCGAAGAGATTGCCACCTTGTTAACACAGGGTGATATCGAGGAAGCCAGGGAGATTGTGCATGGCGTGGCCGGTAGCAGTGGTTACCTGGGCGCATTGAAGCTTTACCAGGAAGCACGGGCGATGGAGGAGGCCTGCAAGACCGGTGATATGGATGCCGTGATGGAACAACTGCCAAGGTTTCGCCAGCGTTTCGAGGAAGTCATGGATGGTCTGGCAGGGCTGGAAGGGCAAGGCATCGATGACCAGATAGAAACAAGTCATTCAGAGCTTTCGTGATTTCCATATGAGCCATTCGCTTTAGCCGAAAAATAATATTTATCTACGTAGATTCCACAATAGCTTGCCTTTCCCGATCTCCTGTTATCTGTGAGTCTAATGCTCACTTATGAAGAAACAGGTTAATGGCATTGTTTCTTAACCAGGCTGGGGGGTGGTTTGTAATCCTATGTCCATCTGTGGTCAGGCTATGCTGCCTGATTACAGGCATGCCGACCAAATAGACCCGACGATTACCAAAGTTGAGGTTCTGCCCACGGGTCGCGATGAGTGGTCAGGGTACGGAATCTTTCCGAGCAGTGCGTAGGGCCATTCTGTTTTGATATCGCCTGGGCCGGAGATATTGTGGAGACTAAGGATGCTGACATACGGGTAAAAAAACCATTCCGGAATTGAGCAACTTTGTATCGGGCACTGCCATCTGGCGCATACGCCCTCAAGGAAAACACACGTGCGTGTTTTATGAGTCAGGTCTGAAGCCGGCGTTTTTCATTCCGCCTGTAATTGGCGATATAATCATAACAAAACATATTAAAGAAGATGCCTTGGACATTTTCAAAAGTATCGAGCACCAGGCGATAACCATGTTAACAAGGGACGCTGGACATCAACCAGATAATTTGAAAGTGCTTTCCAGCAAGAGAGGTTGATCATCGGCAAGAACCTGTACGCTGTGCTGATAACTTTTGCATATGCCGCATTGGGTCATTTTCACCGTTCAGCTTGTAATTCTGAAGGCTATCCCTGGAATGTCCTGTTTTGCGCGATTCCTTGCCTTTCGTTTCACGCTGAATACCAATCGCTCTTGATACCGGCAAAGGGGAAAGCCGGCCACAACGTGCCCTTCCCGGGCGAATTGGGAATGATGAAAATGCCGCATAAGTTCCCATTCGCGCCCTGCAATCAGTACTCACACTTTCGGCTATGGGTTGCATTGCCGTCGTCGTTGTTCGCAGCGCCCATGTCTGTTGCAGGTCGAGACCGGACCTTTCCATCGCATCTTTGGCAGTGATGCAACGGGAGGCGTTGGCTGGCGGCGAGGCAGGCGAATATTAAAAGTTCGTGACGAAATACTCTTGGAGACAAAACCGACCGCAACGCCAGGCTACCCCACGACCTGTTCTTCGGGTCCGAGGCGGTTTCTGCAAACTGCTTTTGGACACAGGATTCTGGGGCAACATGCCGTTCATTTCGTGCGGCGCGCGATTGAGAACATCAGTTCTCGCAGCGGCAGGGGTGCGCTGCGATCGCCTAAGAGGTGGTCGGCGAGGGTGGTACCCACTGCTGCGCCAGGATCCGGTGTATCATGGGGATGAAGGTTGCGATGGGCTCGTTCGGATAGTCAGGATCGAAAGAGACCTCATCGTACAGCGCGCAGAATTCAGCCGTGCGTGCGAAGTGAGGATGCTCCCGATAGGCGTCGCGGCCGTTTGGGTCAA
Organism: uncultured Gammaproteobacteria bacterium; assembly: GCA_963824045.1. GTDB lineage: Bacteria > Pseudomonadota > Gammaproteobacteria > UBA9214 > UBA9214 > UBA9214. The sequence continues at coordinate 206,486 of CAWGNW010000016.1, forward strand.
TCCCAACCCTGGCACCGTAATAATAGGTCTGAAACAGGGGATGGTGGAAGAGGGTCCAATAGTTCGCGTCGCTGATAAAGGGACGCAGGATTGCCGCAATTACCTCGCCGTGATTCAACGGTCCGAGCGCTTCGCCGATGTCATGCAGCAGCGCGACCACAACGTACTCCTCGTCCCGCCCGTCGCGCAATGCACGGGTGGCCGCCTGCAACGAATGGGTCCGCCGATCCACCGGATAGGCCGCGTCGCCGCCGAGGCTATCAAGTAGACCGAGCAGCAGATCTGGGAGCCGCTCGAGATTGGTCTGATGGACCTTCTGCAAGATGTCGTAGTCCGCGCGCGTCATGTCGTCCATACTGCGGAAATGCATGTGCCCAATATCAGCGCTCGGTGAATCCGGCGCTCCGGCAGTAGTATCCTTGCGCCCTTTCGCCGTCTGGTCGCGGTCAGCAGTGCTCATTGTCGCCCCCCAACATTGCCAAATAACACGGTCGCTGACTGTAGGCAAGCGACCTGCTGTGATCAAGTCCGCATTGTGATGGACGGATAAACGGATCGGAAATCCAAGCGCCCTTGCACGCCATTAGGGCCGCCTGAGGCTTGAGGTTAGCTGGGGCTGGAAGATCGGTCAAGGCCCCACCAAGGGGCTGAGCTGCCCCGGGAAACACACCAGCACCGTCAGCTGAACACAAGAATTCGAAGCCAAGTTTTGCGCAGGCAATCCTCTCTGTGACGACGCTAGTTGTCAAAGTGATATCTCTACGCTGCGCAGCAATCGATAAACACCGGTTATCCGCTGCTTTTCGAACGTTCAGATATTCGGCCTGAGGGTCAGAAATGGGGCGTTGGCTACCGATCCGCCTCCAGCCCTAAAGGTCCGCTTACATTTCCTTCCTGACCTACAAGCAGAAATTCTGTATGCCCGGTATGAGGGCGATTCCGGCCATCCGACTAAATTACTCGGGAATTTCCGGTGAAGGGCAGGAAAGCGCACGTAACTTACCGTTCCCTGGCGTGGCCTGGATGACGGTTATGCCGCAAAACACGACATTCCCGGATCACTAGGAAACTGCGGTAATTCCGCAGAACCATACGTTCAAACTTTTAAACCAGTGCTTCCGAGAACGGTCAATATTTGCATTACCAGTCCTGCAAACACTACTAACACGCGTATAACAAACTACTGATTATCAGCACAAACTACAATGCGGCTGCTCAAACAAATAATTAGTTGCTTGATCCAAAAAATCCTGATCTATACTCCCTTTGGGTTCCCAAATTGTTGGGACAAATGAGGATATAGCCATGAATCGAATAACATTAATTTTGGCTGTTACTGCAGCAACATTGCTATCGATGGGCGGCTTTGCTGGAGCAGATCTGACGCAGCTCGACAAAAAAAAGAGAATACGCTTGGCCCTGGGCAGTACTTTCTTACCGACGCGGTTGTGGTAGCAAGTGATGCGCCAAGCTCGTGCGGAACCGGCTTTCATATGGCCAGTCTCTACGAGATTCTGGATCCCACGCCTTTGTCATATGCAGGTTCAAACCTGCTCGCTTACCAGCCACCGGCGCCAGCCGATTTGGGATCCGGGCCACCCTCACAGGTTCATGGCTGGGTTCACACGGGCTACACCGCGTCATCTGTCATCACATCAACTCCCGGTCAGGCGAACTGTAATGGTTACACCGATGGGTCATCCAATAATAGCGGCACTCGGGTCAGACTCAAATCCAACTGGGAGTTTTTTCAGGGAGGAGATATCATTTATTCGGTTGCCCCCTGGTGGGACACGGACTCACAGCTTTGTTCCGATTTAACTACCCATGTCTGGTGCGTCCAAGACTAACGTAATTAAAATCAATGGGGTCAGACCCGATTAACCTGACGATGATCTGGAATTACATTGGTGTCTGACCCCTTTGGCTCCATGCGCAAATCAATTATTTCCAAGGATGGCCTGAATCCATTGCTGATCCGCGGCGGCATTTCTCATTAAGCCGTTGTTTGTTTAACCACAGACGAAACGACAACTTCGGGTCAAAAATTGCCGACCACAGCATAGGTTGGGAACGTCCGTTTCCATTTAGGGTTATAAGATGCCTGCCTCCAGCCGTAGGTCTGTCAGTCTGCACAGGAACTCAGCGGGCAGGCGTCTGACAAGCCTTGAGGGAGGAAACCGCGGGATGAAGGCACGGGGGCAAGCATTGCGGTAGTGCTATGGGGATTTGAGTTATGGCATTTCGGTAGGGGCCGGAGAAGTCGCTCATCATCAGGGCAGGATTGTTTTTTGTCGTGTCGTTTTTCTTCCAATGGCACTCGTTTCCCTGCTCACGGTGAGAACACGCGCCAAGACTAAATGTAACGAGGGGAACTCCATCGAGTACGTGATTGCGTCTCTTAACCCGACTCTGCGAGGCTGGTACGGCTGCTTCCAATATGTACACCGGTTCACTTTTCCGTCAATCGACGGATTTGTTCGCCGTCGCTTGAGGGCAATGCTGCGCCGGCAGAAGCACCGACCGGGTCAAGGACGATGCCTACGCGATCACAAACAATGGCCGAATGCTTTCTTCGCCGATCTTGGGTTGTTCACGATGTCCGAAACCCATCGATTAGCGCGCCAACCCCGATGAGGAAACAACCGACTGGAGCCCGTAGCGGGAAAACTGCACACCGGGTTCGGAGAGAGGGGACGGCGATCGCCGTTCCATACCCCTATCCAACAGTACATCCCGGAAGTAGACTGCAGGACACCGAATGTCCGATTAGTTGTTACCTGCCGTTCCCATAATTGAAAGCGGCTCCCTTTTGGGTAGCAAATGGACCTTACTTAATCAGACTTCAAATATCGGGTTATTTAGTGTTGTTTGACGATTTCAGAGATGAACTCAGAACAATCGAGTTCCTCGACTGTAATATCGTTGATGCGCCTGGTTGGACTCCGGCGGCGATCTGATTCTATGACTTCGCGCTGATAGTTAAATAGCGGAAAATCTGTGCGCGCCTGGTAGTGTCGGCGGTGGGCTTTTCTTTTTTCACCCATTTTCCTGACCCCTCCACTTACTTTTCCAGGTAGTATAGCAAAGCTGTTGGGGTTTTCTATTGCATCTCATGTTTGCTAAGCTGCTCACGGAAGGCCCATAATTTTCAGTATTTGCCATTCCCCAGATAACTGTGGGGAGCTTTGTAGCCGCAAAAGTTGACGTTCCTGTCAGGTACTCGGGACTACCGAGAACGGCCAGCTCCTGTCCTTCATGTGTAGATAACAAACGGCAACTTCAACTCATCCCGGTCATTTAGACGATACACATGTAGCGAAGTGGGAAAATTCATTTAGAATGGATAATGTAAGATGAAGCTGTCCGAGTCAATGACGGCGTTAGGCGTAAAAATGTCCTGCGCTGTACTTTGTATTTTATAACTCAGTGCCACAACCAACTTGAAGGAGCCAAGAAAGCAATGGTAACCAAAAAGAAGACCAAGACCTCGGGGGCTGCCAAGACCAAACCTCTTGCCGTGGCCACCGCCGACGATACTGCGAAACTGGAAGGGGTAGCCGCAAAGGCCTCAGCGACAGCGCCCAAGACGGAGGAAGAGGTCAAAGAAGAAATGGGCAAGAAAGGCAAGAAGGGCAAGAGGGGCAAGAAGGGCAAGAAGGGCAAGAAGGGCAAGAAGGGCAAGAAGGGCAAGAAGGGCAAGAAGGGCAAGAAGGGCAAGAAAAAGTAATACATGGCCGGAAGCTAGTGTTGCCGATTGTGCAACACTAGCCAACTGCATCCCAAAGCCGGCTCTCATACCACGAGTGGCGGGAGTATAGCCTACCCATTTCTGCTACTTTCAGCCGTTCAGATATTCGGCCTGAATGACGTCTACGGGTCGACTCCAGCCTTTTAGCGAGGTCTTATATAAGCGACTGGTGTAGGTGCGGGTTGGCCAGGACATGTCATGGTCACAACCAAAAATACCTTGTCTAGAAAGCACGAATTGAACCGGGTTGTGGTGGTCAAGTGATTCCGGACACTTTGTTAAGGTCCTTTTCGTAATTCATCGGTGTCTTGTATCCCAGCGTCGAATGCAGACGCGCTCAGCATAAGGCGCCATGCGGCCTCACACCAGCAGTCTAGTTTTGGTTCGCGCTATGAAGGACTGCCAACTGAAAAAACTGGCCCTCCTGAATCCCGGGTTTTTCATCACAATTAGTACTTTTTTGCCGTTCAATAACTTAGGCAGAGTGACCGGGTTGGGTCGAAAATCACCGTCACACCTCACGGCCATAAAGGTCCGTTTACAGTACGTTCCTGACCAACAAGTGAAATCTCTGTATGTCCGGCAAGTTGGCGACACCGGTCGTCCGAGTAATTTACTCAGGAATTTCCGGTGATGGGCAGGAAAGCGCCCGTAACTAACCGTTCCCTGTCGTGATCTGGAGGACGACAATACCGCAATATAGTTATTCCCGCTATGCAATCAGTACTTCCGAAACAGGTTGGATAGGGCATTCCGTGGACTTCTGTGGAGGTCTTAGATGCAGCAACACCCGACATTTGTTAGTTACGCACTTGAATAAGTTTTCCGCTGTCTGTCAATAGATAGAGAAAACCCTCTGGTCCTTGCTCGACATCCCTGATACGTTCACCTAATTCCGAGAACAATTGTTCTCGCTCAACCTCCGTATTACCTTTGAGCTTTACCCGCCATAACGCTGTTCCTGCAAGCGAACCCATGAAGATGTCACCCTTCCATTGTGGGAAGACTGTACCCGTGTAGAAAACCATTCCGGCTGGGGCGATCGATACGGGTACCCAGTAGCTGATTGGCTCGATGTAGGTCGGGGCGTGAGTACCACCCCCTATCTGGCATTCTTCGCCAACCGGATCTCCATAGTTGCAGCCATAGCTGACCAATGGCCAACCATAATTACCACCCGCTTCGACCAAATTGATTTCATCCCCGCCCTGTGGCCCGTGTTCGTGTATCCATAACGTATTGCTGTTTGGTCTGACAGCCGCACCTTGCGGGTTGCGATGGCCATAGCTCCAAATCTCTGAAAGCGCCCCGCTAATTGCTGGGTTGTCAGACGGGATTGTGCCATCACGATTGATGCGAATGACTTTGCCAAGCGTTGTCGCAAGGTCTTGGGCAGGGTTTCCCTTCTGACGCTCACCGAGGGTTACAAATAGGGTTTTATCATTACCAAAAGCCAGACGGGAACCATAATGCCCGGTACCACTGACTTTGGGGACTTGGCGGTAGATTACGCTGACGTCTTGAAGTGTGCTGCCAATCAGTCGACCCCGGGCAACTGCTGTACCCGAAAGGCCTGTTTCTTTTCCCGTACCCGCTTCTGCATAGGTCCAATAGACCCAGGGATCAGAAGCGAAATCCGGGTCCAGTGCAACGTCCAGAAGTCCACCCTGACCTTCAGCTAGCACAGAGGGTAGACCGCTAACAGTTGCCTCTACGGTCGCGCCGTTAGCGCTCAGAATCAATAACGAACCAAGCTTCTGGGTTACCAGAATCCGGCCATCAGGAAGAAAGGCAAATCCCCAAGGCTTGGTTAGCGTCGTATTCAGCGTAACAATCCTTGTCTCGGATAGAAGTAACGATACGATCGTGGAAATAAAGGAATTTCGGTGTGGTGCTGTGTCTGCCCTTGTTGCGAGTGCAATTCCAGCGAGACACAAGAGAAAGAGCGCGAAAACCCATCGGATATTATGTGTGGCCTGCGACATAATGGTGGTTGCTACTAGGTTACATATGAGATATCAATACTACCTCATTGCGCATCACGAGATAACGAAAGACCATGTGTTGCCGATCCCGGTCGACCAGCGAACTGCCACAATGCAAGTCAATTTAAGACATTCAGTGAGTTTCGGCGAACAACTGCTTTTGGTCGAAGTTGCAGTCCCGCCCCCCCGGTCTTAAAGGTCAGCTTACAGTACCTTCCAGATATACAAGAAGAATTTCTGAATACTTGCTTGGAGCGGACCCGGTCATCCGGGCAATATTTTTCAGGCATTACTCTCGGAATGCCCGAAAACCGGCCTGAATTTGCCGTCCCCTTGCCGCAAAAGGATGTCGTGAATGCGGCAATGGACGTTCCCGTCTTGCAATCTGCACCCACACTTTCGGCCACTTTCGGTCATTCACTGCAAAGGAAAGCGGCCCCCTAAGGAGCCGCAATCAAGGATGCTGCTATCAGCTTGCGCTGATTACAGGCTGACTACCCTGGCACTATTTACGAGTCAGGTTCAGATATATCAGTGCTCTATAACAACGCCATGAATCAGGTTCAGCTCAATCAATGCTTCATAACAGCGCTTCGTTATATTGGTATTGTGTTCTACGAGACATGCAAGTGTGCGTCCATCGCCCGGCGTAACATCGGAACACAGGAATTTGATATCCGGGCCGCATTTTGCTCCAAAGAAATTGGAATCGCCAAGTGCTGCATCGATAGTTGAATAGCCCTTGACAATCGCCGCATCACAACCGTCTGACAACTGGTTTTCGTGGTCCTGAAGGCAGTTCATTATACTGTTGCCGCCGACCGGTACATCCCTGCAAAACATGTTTATTTCCTTGCTGCATCCATCACCAACGATCTTAACCGCTGTGTTTACTCCGCGGGTGATTATCGGGGCGTCGACAACCAGTGCCTCTGCGGCGATATTATTTTCCTTGATTTCCTCACTACGGCGTCTTTCCACGAATTCGGCAGCGGCGGCGGTACTGACTACGGGAACTACAAACTTGACTTCCGTGCGTCTATTGGGCGCGAGGCACCTGATCAGAGATTCACCGGCCATGCCAGGGCAAGTTACGAGCGGGTCTTCCGAACCATACGCGGAGACTCTGGTGCGTTCCTTCGGCAGACCCAGTGCGACCAGTTCCGCCTGCACAGCATCGGCACGACGCCGGGAAAGATTCAGATCGTAACTATCATCACCGATTTTATCGGTGTAACCATCAATATACACACGAAAAATGTAGACATCCTTGTTACGCTCATGGCCCCTGCCAGCTGCTGCTTTCCTGCTGCGCTCAGCTCGCACTGTCAAAGGCAAACGCATCACCGGCCTGCATCACCAGCAGGTTAACCTGGGTGGCACACCGGATACCATCGCCTTTTCTTCCCTGACGGGCACCATGTCTGAACGGTCTGCAACGATCCCCGGATCGCACTCCTTGATCGCCACTGTCGGACTCCACTTCGACGTCCTGAGACATTCGCCGTTGGCGTTGCGAAAACCTGCCCGCGCATATCGTACTGGTAGCCTACCGATGCCTGGAAGCCTGCGACGAAAGCGGTCAAAAATACTCCCGGCAACCAGAAACGTCAGGAATAAAGCGAAATGGCTGATGGAATTATTTGATTTCTTCATGATGTATCCTCCGTAAATCCATTTATTGGTTATTGCAGCCAGAATGCTATTCCATTCTTTGCAGCTGATCAACGACCATCACTAAAAGCAACTAAACACAGATTAAGTGCAGGAATCTACATGCGCCACACTGAAATGGTGCATTTTGCGAAGGTCTTGCTTGGCTAGTAGATTGCCGATCCGCCTCGCCTGTAAACGGAAACTTCCCGTACATCCCGATGGACTAAACCGCTCGCGCGGTATGGGGTGGCAGATTTTAAGGATATCAGTGCAGTAGCTGTCTGTTTCCTATGTTGAGAGATGAGGCATTCCGCCTCTATCACAACAGGATCAGACTCATGACCCACAATACCTGGCCCGTCAGACCGTTAAGCGCCAACGCATGATCGAAGATATGGCGTTGCGCAAAGTCTACTCAGGTCACCCAGAGCAACTATCTCCGTACAGTAATCAACTTAACCTGCTTTCCGGGCCGATCACCCGATACAGCATCGCCGGGGAGATCTGCGCCGTTACCAGTTGCATCTGGTCGAGACCGGCATCTCCAGTATCTCGCTGAACGGCACGATCATGGCATTGTGCTTCTTCTTTGGCGTGACACTGGATCACGCGGAGGTAATGGCCAGGATGAGCTCGTTGCGTGAACCACGCAAACTGCCGGTGCTGTTAAGTCGCGAAGAGTTTGCGCGGCTGATAGACGCTGCCGGTAACCCGAAGTATCAGGCGGTCTTGTCCCTGGCCA
>CAWGNW010000017.1:0-343343 GCA_963824045.1 uncultured Gammaproteobacteria bacterium
AGACTTCGTTCCACCAGATAACTTGCAGCAAGGGTGGTTTTGCCAGCGCCGGGTGGGGCGGAAATCCAGATTATGCGCCGTTGTCGGGCATCATCAAGTTGAGTGAATAATCGGTTACGTGGTAACACTCGTCCCAGACGTGGGAACGTTATCTTGACAGGCGTTGACGTTGTTCCCGAACTATCCATACGTCACGTTCAGCATCCCTTGTAGCCATCGTTGTTATAGGTGTTGCCTGACAACTACTTCATTATAGTCGCTATGGTTATTGTCTGCCCGCAAAAGTAGCGCCAGGGAGTATAAAATCATTTACACGAAAATCCACAATCTAACAATCGCTTCAGACGATGAAGTCGATAAACACTCAACTTCCAATATCTAATATCCAGTCAAGTCTGAATTGCAGCAGATGATATCATTCAGCCAGCATACAATTCCGCATCACATTTTACCGATGCGAATATCGATGCGAGTTGTAATCGCACCCACTATGGTTCTAACTGGGTGGTTTGCGTGGGTAAATCCATCTCTGACGATTTATAACTGACTGTTAATAATGACTAATACCAGGATAACCCCTTGAATCACCGTCCAAGGAAAAGGTTCGGCCAGAACTTCCTGCATGACCCCGCCGTCATCGGACGGATTGTTGCAGCCATCAATCCGGCTGGCAGCGAGCAACTGGTCGAGATCGGTCCCGGTCAGGGCGCGATCACTGTCCCGCTGTTGCAGCAGGCCGGCCACCTGGCCGTGGTGGAACTTGATCGCGACCTTGTCGGGCCGTTGCGGGAACGCTGTACTGGTCTGGGGGAACTCTCGATCTACAACGCAGACGCCCTCAGGTTCGATTTCTGCGCACTGGCCGGCAACGGCCCCCTTCGCATCGTTGGCAACCTGCCCTACAACATCTCCACGCCGCTGCTGTTTCACCTGCTGGTGCAGCATCGCTGTATCCGCGACATGCATTTCATGCTGCAGAAAGAAGTGGTGGAGCGCATGGCGGCAGTTCCGGGTAGCCGGCAGTACGGACGCCTGTCGGTGATGCTGCAGTACCGCTGCGAGGTAATCCACCTGTTCAATATCGGGTCGGGCGCCTTCAGCCCGCCGCCCAAGGTCGAGTCCGCCTTTGTCCGCCTGCTGCCGTACGCAGCCCCGCCGGTACAGGTAAACGATGCTGTCATTTTCGAACAGCTCGTGCGCCAGGCCTTTGCCCAGCGACGCAAGACCCTGCGCAATGCGTTGCGCGGCATGCTTGAAGCCGATGCTATCAGCGCCCTCGGCATCGACCCCGCGGCACGCGCGGAGACCCTGTCTGTCAGCGACTTCGCCGCACTCGCCAACAGTGTGCCTCCACCCGGGACTGAATAAACTACATCATTGCAATAATTCATCCTGCAGGAGCGGCCGCTTCGCGATGCGGTTCGACAATCGCGTCAGGACGGCACTGGCCGCGATCGCGGTATTCAAACAAGTGCGCGCCGCCGAGGGTATTTATGCCCTACAGGATGCGCCTGCGGTGGAATCAGGAAACTACAGCACCACACATTTACCCCTGTAAATCATCTTTCGAGACCGGATTACATACCCGGGTTATTGTGCTTCACCCCAGCCGTATCCGTGCTTGCTAATAATCACGTAACAAAACAGTAATCTTTCTGACACAGAAGCCTCTCATCATGACGCTACGGAAATCCAACCAGGGTGACTATCCAGCGCATCATGAATACTGTGAATCCAAGGGAATCCTGTGTCCGCAGTGCGGCCCCGGAAAAAACCAGGCAGGCGGGGAACGGCAGTCACAGGGCGCGCGTGCTGGTCGTCGAGGATGACCTCGATATCTCCAGCCTGCTGCTGTACACGCTGGACAATGCCCGGTTCGACACCGTGGCCGCGCCTGACTGCAAGACCGCGTGGGAAATACTGACCGAGAAGCCGCCGGATCTGCTGCTGCTGGACTGGATGCTGCCGGATATGAGCGGCATCGAGTTGCTGCAGCGGATCCGCCGGGAACCGGCGCTGGAAAACGTACCGGTCATCATGCTCACGGCACGCAGCGAGGAACCCGACCGCGTGCGCGGCCTGGAATCCGGCGCGGACGATTACATCGTCAAGCCATTTTCGCCACGCGAGCTCTGCGCCCGCATCAACAACCGCCTGCGCATCACCGGCAACAGCAACACCGACACCCTGAGCATCAGCGGCCTGGTGCTGGACCAGGCCAGCTACCGGACCAGCGTCAACGGCAACCCGATTGAACTCGGACCAACGGAATTCAGGCTGTTGCGGCATTTCATGAACCACACGGAAAGGGTATTCACGCGCTCCCAGTTGCTGGACCGTGTCTGGGGTACCAATGTCTACATCGAGGAACGCACCGTCGACGTGCATATCCGGCGACTGCGCAAGGCGCTGGAGCCTTATCACAAGTCGGACCTGATACAGACCGTGCGCGGCGCGGGCTACCGCTTCTCGGCACAGAACCCGTAGCCGCAGCCAGTCTGCGCTACGTACCGCGCCTCACAGCCTGACTGGCTGCCCGTTTTACCCGCCGTGGAACCGGCGTCGGCAAGACTCCCCATGATCAGTATCACATTCATTCCGATCATGAGCAGACAACACAGCAGAAAGACTCTCAGTCGAACCAGGGATTGCATGCCGCAGACCTCCGGGTTTGCACAACAGCAGTCTGGCAGGCAGTTATGACAAATGCGTGTCCATGGGATGACAGTTACCCGATAGCTGCATGAACCCATGCGCGAAGTCTGGTTTCGACGGGTGATTTACAGAATGAGATGTGTCGTGGGATATTGTTTCCTGATTCCACCGACAGAGAGGCTCCTTTCGGTGCCTCCTGCAGGTGCACCCCGGTGGGCACAAGCACCCCAACGGGCATAAATACCCCGGTGGGCACAAGCGCCGTCCTCCGGCGCGATTGTTTGAATACCGCATCGCGGCCAGGTGGCCGCTCCTACAGGAGGCTTATTGCAATGATTGGGTCACTCTACGACGCCATCGCCCTCAAACCGTGGAAACCTCATCACCGACTAATCACCGGCTCACAGTCGTGCCCGAATATCATGCTGCTACGCAATTATCCCTACCCAGGAGGTGAGCATGCGAATCTATATCAAGGAGTGGCCGAACAGGACGGCCTCCATCATCACGGCGGAAGGCCAGGTTATCTGGACCTTTTCCAGCAGCGAATCAGCACGACAGGCCTGCCGGGAATGGCGCAGCCTGATGTCGCCGAATGACATCGAATCCTATGATTCTGCATCTGCCGGCTCTGCCCGGTATTCCTGCCTCACCTGACTGCACGCCTGCCGGGAGTCTCGCATCCCGCAACTTTCACGACTCTGGCTACCGCAACCAGCGGATCCCGGAACACCGCACCGGTCAAGCGGCAAACTGCCGGCCCTGCACAGAAACGCAGTCCTGCTGCAGGAGCGCCGTCCTTCGGCGCGATCGCGGCCAGTACCCGGAAAACGGGCATAAAGAGGCCGCTCCTACAGTAAAAAACCAGGGCCGCACTGCCGGTGAATTCCGGAATCACTACACCGGGATGAATCCCGTCCTGTCAATCAGCTGTCGAAACCGGATTACACCCCGGGTTTATGCAACTATCGGGTATAATAACAACGACAACCCACCCCACCGGACACTCACCGCACTGGCATAACCGCCCCACGCGAGATGCCAGCTGCAACCCGTGCAAGTGACCGGGAACACGGACCCCGAACATGAAACAACACGCCGGTAAATATTTCACCCTGCTTACCCTGCTCACCCTGCTTGCCGCTATCTCAATCCTGGCGGCCACGCAGCAGGAAGACGCTTCCGCGACAAATCCGCAGGGGCTTGCCGCCATTGCCGATGCCATCCATGAACGACAGGAAGAGGGCGACCTGGTGTTCGTGGCGAAGCTGGACACGGAAACCTGGCGCGCCTTTTCCTGGCTTGCGAGCACCCGGCTCGTCGATACGAATTTCCGGGCGAAGGTAAAACAGTACCCGGACGCGAGGCTCTGGATCGTGCTCGCGGGCAAAAAGGAACCGGACAAGGGCATGGTAGAGGCGCTGGACACCGGCTATCAGGCCATTGACGAAATTGCCGCGCAGGATGTGCGCGGCAGACTGTATCTGCCACCAGGCCGGCTCGGGAATGACACGGTAACAGTTCACCCGCGGATACGCACGGACGGCCCCTATCGTCTCGATCTTTCTACCTACCTGGGCGGTAATGCGGGGCATTCTCCCAACAAGTGGCAGCAGGCACGTGATGTGGCAATCGACGCGGCAGGCAATCTGTACATCGTCGGCGGTACCTCGGCTGCCGATTTCCCGGTAACGAAGGGTGCATTTGACACGACGTTCAACGTCGGCGGTAAACACGTTGGTTCGTTCGGATACATGGACGTCTTCGTTACCAAGCTGGATGTGCACGGCCGCCTGGTATGGTCTACCTACCTCGGCGGCCCGAACTACGACCGCGCCTACGCCGTCGAGGTCGACGACGAGGGCTATGTCTACGTCGCCGGCACCGCGGGTCCCGGCTTTCCCACAACCCCGGACAGTCTCATGCCCAAGCCCACCAGTGATCCGGAAAGTCTGCCACCGGCGGTGCGTGCAGGTTACGGCGATCAGGACTCCTTTATCGCAAAACTCGCACCCGACGGCAGCAAACTGGTCTGGGCAACCTATGCTGGCGTCGCCGTCCGGGATATCGCAGTCGACTCGGAGCATAACGTACATATCGCTGCCGTCACCGGTCGTGCAGACCTGCCACTGATCACCGCCAATGCCCACCAGCCAGAGCGGTACGGGAAGGGAGACACGGTCTACCTGAAACTGTCTGCCGACGGGCGCAAGGTGCTCTATGGCACCTACTACGGTGGCGTGGATGACAGCAAGGGAGACGGCGGCGTGCCCTCAGTGCGTGTAAACAGGCGTGATGAGGCGTGGCTGGTCAGCACCACCCAGGCAACGGATATCCAGGTCACGGAAAACGCCTTCCAGAAAAAACCCGCCGGCGGGCGGGACCTGCTGGTGATGAAATTCTCCCGCGAAGGAAAACTGCTGGTCGGGACCTACCTCGGTGGCAGCGGCAACGAGAGCATGGAGACCCACGATATCGCTGTCGACGCCGATGACAACGTCATCGTCATCGGCATGACGCAGTCAGCCGACTTCCCGGTCACGCCGGGTGCCTTCCAGACCGAGCCCGGGGCAGGCATTGCCAGGGGTAACGGTTTTGTCGCGAAGCTGTCCTCCGACGGCACCCGCTTGCTGGCCGCCACCTATATTGGCGGCAGCGGGGGGGATAGCGCCGAAGGAATCACGGTTGCCGATAACGGGGACATCCTGATCTCGGGAGGAACGGGGTCGGAGGATTTCCCGGTCACCGGCACGGCAATTCAGTCGCAGTACGGGGGCAGGGGAGATTTCTTTTTCGCGCGTTTCGATCCCGACCTTGAAGAACTCCGTTACAGCACCTTTCTGGGTGGCACCAGCAAAGACGAGGCACGCAGCATCGCCGTCGCGGGAAACGATATCGCCATGGTGGGTATGACCATGTCCTGCAATTTTCCTCTCATGGATCCCATCAATAACCGCATTGGCGGTGCCTGGAATGCGGTAGCGGTCAGGCTGCATCAGCAGGACAGCGACAGCGCATCAGCCCCGTAAGCAAAACACCCCGCATTAGCGGGGTGTTTGTACTGGCAGCGGGGACCGGTTTTACCAGGGCAGTCGCAGGGAGAGGTAAACGTCCGGCATGGTCCCGGTGAAGCCCATCACCACATGACCCGAATGGCTGTTGGCGTAAAGTTCGGACGGTGACAGGAATGACATGTGGATGCCGGGGCTGCCATGCTTCGTCCCGGCCAGGATGATATCGCCATCCTGCAGATCTGTGAAATTCGGTTTGCTGAGGAACGACTCGGCAGCACTGACCGGGGAAGTCATCATCACGCCCGTTATTACCATTACTGCCAGCAGCATAAGCGGGTCGAGCCTTCGCTTTGTGTTTTCGCTTTTCATAATGACAGCCTCTTGTGGACCGGAGATGGCCTGCAAGGGCCAGCTCTTTTAAGGGGGTTGACATTATGGTGCGGCAATCCGCCAGGGATTTCCGGGAATCGGGTCACGTTTTCCTGTTTTAAGCACTCGCCAGGGTCTCCCGCGACCGGCTGCCCGGATACACCCTCACCCCCTCCGGCCGACTGCCTGTATCCCTGCTAATACATATGGTTAGCAGATAATTCAGCCGATTTCCGCCGGCCGTCGACCTGCGCCGGGCAGACCGTGAAAGCCGTGCCGTGTCCTGCGCCGGGTATATTGCTGAAAATCAGGTCGGTATTTTGTCAGCGCTATCAGGAACGGTTATCCTTAAGCCTGATTATTCAGCGTACACAGAGATGACAGCAGAAAACCCGCACAACATCACGGTCGAAGTGGAAACCAGCTATGTCGAGGGGCAGTCAGAGCCCGACAACGAGCGCTATGTTTTTTCCTACACCATCACCATTCGCAACGAAGGCGGAGAACCGGCGCAGCTGCTGTCGCGGCACTGGATAATCACGGACGCCAACGGCAACATCCAGGAAGTGAAGGGTGAAGGGGTTGTCGGGGAGCAGCCGCACCTCAACCCCGGCGAGGGCTTCCAGTACACCAGCGGCGCCATGATCACCACACCGGTCGGCAGCATGCGCGGCAGCTACCAGATGCTCGCTGACAGCGGCGAGCAATTCGACGCGGAAATTCCCGCCTTCACGCTGGCCATCCCCCGCACCCTGCACTAGCCATCCGGCATGGCTGTCTACGCCATCGGCGACATCCAGGGCTGTTACGAGGAACTGCAGGGCCTGCTGGCACTCATTCAGTTCGACCCGCAACATGACCGGCTGTGGTTTGTTGGCGACCTGGTTAATCGCGGCCCGAAGTCACTGCAAACCCTGCGCTTCGTCCGCGACCTGGGTGATGTCGCGACGACCGTGCTTGGCAACCATGACCTGCACCTGATCGCGGCCGCCTTCGGCAAGCCGCTGGACCACGAAGACCACACCCTGGACGCCATTCTCACCGCCCCCGACCGCGAGGAACTGATCGACTGGCTGAGATTCCGGCCGCTGCTGCACCATGACGCCGCGCTGGGCTATACCCTGGTCCATGCCGGCCTGCCGCCGCAATGGGACCTGGTCACTGCGCAACGCTGTGCACGGGAAGTCGAGGCCGTCCTCCGCAGTGAGCAGATCACGAAATTCGTGCGGCATCTCTACGGCAACAAGCCCAGACGCTGGTCAGTAAAGCTGAGCGGCTGGGACCGTCTGCGGTTCATCGTGAACGGCATGACCCGGATGCGCTACTGCGACGCTGATGGCCGGATACAAATGAAACCCAAGGGACCGCCGGGCAGCCAGCCTGCAGGACTGCTGCCCTGGTACGAGCTGCCCGGAAGAGCCAACCGCAACCTGAATATCATCTTCGGTCACTGGTCGACCCTCGGGGTGCCCGATGTGACGGGCATCTACCCGATCGATTCAGGCTGCCTCTGGGGCGGGCAGTTGACGGCGCTGCGCATTGATGCCGGGCCGACGCGCATCAGCCTGCCCTGTCCGGAATTGCAGAAGCCGGGTTGAGGCGTCTCAGGCCTGCTGCGGGGAGCCGACCCGGTCGAGACGAATGAAGCTGTAGCGGTAGGGGTTTTTCCCGTCGGGTTCGCAATCGCTGCGCTCGACCTCGCGCCATCCGGATTCATCCAGTTCGGGAAAAAACGTATCACCCTCGAAGTCGGCGTGTATCCGCGTCAGGTAGAGCGTATCCGCGCGCGGCAATACCTGGCGAAAGAATTCGGCCCCGCCGATCACCATCGCCTCGTCAGCGCAATCCGCGGCGGCCTGCAGTGCGGCTTCGACCGAATGCACCACGATACAGCCCGGTGCGGCATAGGTGGCATCCCGGGTGATCACGATGCTGGTGCGCCCCGGCAGCGGCCGGCCGATGGATTCCCAGGTCCTGCGTCCCATCAGGATCGGTTTGCCCATGGTGGTCTGCTTGAAGTGCTGCAGATCCGCCGGCAGGTGCCAGGGCAGGCTGTTGTCCCTGCCGATGACGCGGTTGGCCGCCATGGCAACGACCAGGGAAATTCTCATACCGCGACCGGCGCCTTGATATGCGGATGCGGATCGTAGTCCTGCAGCTCGAAATCCTCGAAGCGGAAGGCAAACAGGTCGTCCACCGCGGGATTGATCTGCATGCGCGGCAGCGGGTGCGGCGTGCGTGACAGCTGCAGGTCCGCCTGCTCCAGATGATTGAGATACAGGTGCGCATCACCGAAGGTATGCACGAAGTCACCCGGCTCGAGTCCCGTGACCTGCGCCATCATCAGGGTCAACAGGGCATAGGAAGCGATGTTGAACGGCACGCCCAGAAAGATATCCGCGCTGCGCTGGTACAACTGGCAGGAGAGCCTGCCGTTGGCCACATAGAACTGGAAGAAGGCATGGCAGGGCGGCAGCGCCATCTGGTCGATCTCGCCGACATTCCAGGCGCTGACGATGATGCGCCGTGAATCCGGGTTGTTGCCGGATCTGCTCGATCACCTGGCTGATCTGGTCGATGCTGCCGCCGTCTGCCGTCGGCCAGGAGCGCCACTGGTGACCGTAGACGGGACCGAGATCGCCGTTCTCGTCGGCCCATTCGTCCCAGATCGTCACCTTGTTCTCGTGCAGGTAGCGGATATTGGTGTCACCCTGCAGGAACCACAGCAACTCGTGCAGGATCGAGCGCAGGTGCATCTTCTTGGTGGTGACCAGCGGGAAACCCGCGGCCAGGTCGAAGCGCATCTGGTAGCCGAACACGCTGACGGTACCGGTCCCGGTACGGTCTTCCTTGCGAATGCCGTGCTCGCGCACGTGGCGCATCAGGTCCAGGTATTGTTTCATTGTTTCCCCGTTTCCGGCTTTATAGATGGCGCGCTCACCAGCTCACCTTGCCGTCCGTGCGCCGATAGGCATACCCCATGAACAGCACGCCGATGATGATCATCGGGAAGGACAACAGGTGCCCCATGGTCAGCCAGCCAAAGGCCAGGAAACCGATATGCGCATCCGGCATGCGCACGAACTCGACGGCGAAACGGAACACACCGTAGCACAGCAGATAGAGTCCGGACACCGCCATGGTGGGCCGCGGCTTGCGCGAGTAGATCCACAGGATGGCGAAGAACACCAGTCCTTCCAGCAGCATTTCGTAAAGCATCGAGGGGTGGCGCGGCTGACCGTCGACGAACGGAAACACCATGCCCCACGGCAGGTCGGTCGGCCGCCCCCACAGTTCACCGTTGATGAAATTTCCGAGGCGGCCCGCACCCAGCCCCAGCGGGACCAGCGGCGCCAGAAAGTCCGTCACCTGGAAGAAGCTGCGCCCGGTATGCCGGCCGTACAGCCACATGGCCACGAACACGCCCAGCATGCCGCCGTGATAGGACATGCCGCCCTGCCAGATTCTGAAGATCACCAGCGGCTCCGCGAGGAAGCCGCTGAAGTTGTACATCAGCGTGTAGCCAATGCGCCCGCCCAGCACGGCACCCAGCGCAAAATAGAAGACCAGATCGCTGATTTCCGCAGCCCGCCATGTGGTGCCGGGGCGGCGGGTGCGCGCAATCCCCAGCCACCAGCCGGCACCAAAGGCCACCAGGTACATCAGCCCGTACCAGTGAACCTCGAGGGGCCCGAGCGCAACGGCGACCGGGTCGATATCCGGATATGTCAGCATAGTTCTCCCAGGGTTGATCGCATCGCTTCAAAATTCCTCATGCAGGAGCCAGGACCTCAATATCGAGCTGGCTTGCCATCATGCCGCGGGCGACCGGCAAAACAGCGCCTTCAAGTAGGCCGTCTCGGGAATCGCAGGATGCACCGGGTGGTCCGGCGCCTGGAAACCGCGCTCCAGTATCTGCAGGCGGCGTCCCTGCTGGTTCGCCGCCTGGTGCACGATCGACTGCAGGCGTGTCTCGGCCAGGTGCATTGAGCAGGAGCATGATATCAGTATCCCGCCCGGCGCCAAAAGCTGCAGGGCCAGCCGGTTCAGCCGGAGGTATCCCTGCTCGCCGCTCTTGATATCCTTGCGGCGCTTGATGAAGGCGGGCGGGTCGACCACGACGACATCCCAGTCCTGCCCGTCCTCGCGCAGGCCGCGCAACACCTCGAAGGCATCCCCGCCTGCGGCATGCACCCGGTCGGATACAGCGTTGGCCGCAGCATTTCGCTGCAGGCCATCCAGGGCGGCAGCAGAGGCATCGACACAAAGCACCTCCGCCGCGCCGGCGACGGCGGCCTGGACACCCCAGGCACCGATATAGCTGAAGACATCCAGCACCCGCCTGCCGCGGACGTACTTGTGCATGGCCAGCCGGTTGCTGCGCTGGTCATAGAACCAGCCGGTCTTCTGGCCGCTGCCCAGCGGTACGCTGAAGCGCGCCCCGCCCTCTTCCAGCTCGATGCTCCCGGGTACGTTGCCGATGCCTGGCATTTTCCTGCGGGAGGCCTTCCAGCGCCCGCACCGCGCTGTCATTGAGCAGCAGGATGCCGGCCGGCGCAAGCAGTTGCTGCAGGGCCTCCAGGATGACTTCCCGCAATGCCTCCATACCCGCCGTGGTGATCTGCACGACACAGACATCGCCGTAGCGGTCGATCACCAGCCCGGGCAAGGCATCGCTTTCCCCGAACACCAGGCGATAACAGGGCGCGGCGTACAAGGCCTCGCGCAAGGCCAGTGCGCTTTCCAGTCGCCGCAGGAAGAAGGCAGTGTCGAACGTTACGCGCGGCCTGCGACTGAGGATGCGCGCACAGATCAGCGAGTGCGGGTTTACATAGCCTGCGCCCAGCGCCTTGCCGCTTGCCGACTGGATGACGACCACGGACCCCGGCACAAAGGCGGACAACGGCGTCTTGCGATTATCGACTTCGTTGCTGTAGACCCACAGATGGCCGGCACGCAGGCGCCGGTCTTCATTCCGCTTCAGGGCCAGTACCGGCAGGTTATCGGATGACATGCTGTGACTGCTTTCGGTAATCGCCGGCCCGCTCGCCAGCACTACGGCGCGGTATCGCCGCCGACCGCCCGGCCTTCCCGAATAGCAAGATACTTGCTCCGGTAGGGCTGGGTGTAGACCGCATCCGCAAACTCGTCCGGCCTGCGGACGACCATGACCAGGTAACCCCGCGGATGGCGTTTCGCCCAGGGCTCCAGCGTGGTGGCATCCAGCTGTTCCAGCGGCCGCAGCAGGCGCCCGTAAAACCCGAACTGGCCATGATACGGGTCCGCCAGGGCGACCTCGCGTCCTTCGGCCTGCGCCTGCGCGATGAAGCGGCTGATGGGGCGCAGGTCATAGGCCGGCGCCGCCGCCGTGAACATGCCCAGTTGCAGCACCGTGATCACGTACACCGACAACACGGTCAGCAGCAGCGGGTAACGGGCAGGCGGGACCGGTCGCACCCAGGCAGCCGCAACAGCCATGACAACCAGCAATCCACCCCAGGCCGGGTTAACCGTACTGATCCAGGCGGGCTTGTGCAGCACCAGGGGCAGGACCATGCAAGCGCTTCCTGCCAGCAGCAATGCCGCAACCAGCAGCCAGGGACGCTGGCGAACGGGGGCATCTTGCATGCGGCTCAGCACCCTCCCCAGCAGCAGGGTAGCGGCAGGCAGCACGGGGCAGCAGGTACTTGAGCTGCTTGCCGCTGATCAGGCTCAACAGGATGAATGCGCCGAGCAGCCACGCAAGACAAAAACGCATGCCCTCGTCCTGCAACGGATGCGAACGCCGTACAGCCGACCAGACCCAGGGCAGCAGAGTCCAGGGCGCAAACAGCACCAGCAGCCAGGGGAGATACCACCACACCGGGTGGGCATGTGCAAAGGACTGCACCATGCGGTTCGCGGTCTGTCCCCAGAGCAGCGCCTCGCGGTAGGCATCGCCACCGGCCGCGGCCGCCGGCAGCGCCCAGCCCAGGGCGATGCCCGCCGCCAGCAGTACACTCAGGGCCAGCCCGGCATACCAGCGCCACCAGAAACCCGTCGGGGCGGAGAGTTTCCAGAGCGGGGCAAGCAGGGCAGCCGGCAGCACATGCAGCAGGATGACCGGCCCCTTGGCGAGGATGCCGCAACCCAGCGCGATACCGGTGAGCAGCCAGCCGCGGCCGAAGCCCCGCGCCGCGCTGACCACGCCGCTCAGCGCCAGCAGGGCGCACAAGGTCAGCAGCAGGTCAAACTGCACCCAGCTGCAAAACGCGGTCAGGGACACGCAGCTGAACAATACCCACGGCGCCATCCGTGCCGCATCTGAATCCTCCGGCCACAGGCGCCGCGACAACTGGGCGGCTGCCAGCAGGATTCCTGCTGCAAGCAACGGCGACACGGCGCGCAGCACCCACTCACTGACACCGAACAGCCACCAGCCTGCATGGATCAGCCAGAACAGCAGCGGCGGCTTGTGGCTGTAGGGCTCCCCGTTCAGGTAGGGGACCAGGAAATCGCCGCGCGCCCACATCTCCCAGGCGACCGTGGCATAGCGGGTCTCGTCGACGGGCAGCAGCGGGCGCGTGTACAGGGCCGTTACGACCACCACCAGCCACAGAACGCCCAGGGCCGGCCATGAACTGCCACGAGTATTCATTCAGGCGGGACCGTTGTCCGGTCAGCAGACAGCAGGGGCTCATCGACACCCAGATCCTCGTCGAGCTGCGGATCGAGACTCTTGCCGTGCCGGTATTTACGGTACAACCAGATCCCCAGCACCGTCGCCACCACAAACAGGGCCATGGCCACCGCCACCTGCCAGAACTGGTCCACGCCGGTGCCGCTGCCGACCAGGGCAAAAATCAGCGTCTGCGGAAGATAGCCGAGCGCCGAGCCCAGGAAAAACGGCACGCTGCGTACCCCGGAAACACCGGCCGCAACGTTCACCATCAGGTTGCTGCCCAGCGGCAGCAGGCGAATCAGCACGGTCATGACGAAGGTGTTGTCATGGACGAACCGCCCCATCCTGTCGATTCGGCCGGCGTAGCGTTGCAGCAGGAACGCGCGCAGCAGATAGCGCGCAACGTAAAAGCTCAGCATGCAGCCGGCAACCACGGCCAGCGACGCCAGCAACACACCCGGCAGGAAACCGAAGGCATAACCGCCGAGGAAGGCAATCAGCTGGCGCGACAGGCCGATACTCGAGAGCAGCCCGCCGGTCACCAGGAACAGCAGTTCACCCGACACCCCGTGGCCACGCACATGGGCATCGACCCAGGTCTGGTCAAGCATGTCTCCGAGCAGGTAACTGGCCGCCGCCAGCACGCCGATGACGATCAGCCCGCGGAAGATAAACTGTGCCAGCATGGGCCTAGCCAAGCTCGGTCACATCCGTCCGGAAGCCGCGCCGCTGCAGCCACCAGACACCCAGCAGATCGACAATGCCGACCCACAGGCGATTATGCAGGCCGTACTTCGACTTGCCCCGCTGCCGCGGCCGATGCAGCACATCAACGGACTGCACCGTTCCGCCCAGTCTGCGCACCAGCGCCGGCAGAAAGCGGTGCATATGATCAAACTGCGGCAGTGCCAGAAAGGTCGCGCGCGCGAACACCTTCAGGCCGCAGCCGGTATCGGGGGTGGCGTCCCCCAGTATCGCAGCACGCACCCTGTTGGCAATGCGCGAGGAAACCCGTTTCAGCCAGGTATCACGGCGCTGCCTGCGGTAGCCGGCCACCAGCAGCAGGTCATCACGGGACTGCTCCATCGCACGGTAAAGATTCAGGATATCGACGGGGTCATTCTGGCCATCGCCATCCAGGGTTGCTATCAGACGCGCCCGCGCCGCCTGCACACCGCTGCAAATGGCGGCACTCTGTCCGCTGCGGCTACCGTGGTGCAGCACCCGCAGCCGCGGATGCTGCCCGCGGCTCGCCTGCAGCACCTCCCGGGTGTCGTCGTCACTGCAGTCATCCACCACGATCACCTCGTAATCGAGCGCCGTACCCAGGCAGTCGCACACCTCCGCCACGAGCAACGGGATGTTCTCGGCCTCATTGTAGGCGGGTATGACAACGCTCAGATCCACGGGATTACCCTGTCGTATAGTATTGAATGGTAAAGGCCTTGCCGGGAGACACGTGCAAGGGCATCGACTATAGTACATTGCCCTGTGATTTTCACGCCCGGCGCACCGCGATGAGCAACCTGAACGACTACAGCAATCACCTCCGCAAAGAGACCAGTCCCTACCTGCTGCAACATGCCGCCAACCCGGTGGACTGGTATCCCTGGGGTCCGGAAGCGCTGGATAAGGCGGCCCGCGAAGACAAGCCCATCCTGCTGTCGATCGGCTACTCCGCCTGCCACTGGTGCCATGTCATGGCGCATGAATCCTTCGAGGACCCGGAAACCGCCGCCCTGATGAACCGGCTGTTCGTCAACATCAAGGTCGACCGGGAAGAACGCCCGGACCTCGACAAGATCTACCAGACCGCGCATTCCCTGCTGACGCAGCGCCACGGCGGCTGGCCGCTGACGGTGTTCCTCACCCCGCACGACCATGTGCCCTTCTTCGCGGGCACCTATTTTCCGGACACACCGCGCCATGGCATGCCCGCATTCCGGGAAATCCTGCAGCGCATCAGCGACTACCTGCCGGCACATGCCGGGGAGATCCGCGCCCAGAACACCACGCTGCTGCGTGCCCTGCAAGGCACCCTGGAAACGGCCACCGCGGACACGCTTACTGCGCTGCCCCTGGACAGCGCACGCCAGCAGCTGCAGCACAGCTTCGACGAACGCGACGGCGGCTTCGGCGCTGCGCCGAAGTTCCCCCATCCGACGAATATCGAGCGGCTGCTGCGGCACTGGTCCGGCAGCCGCACGGAAGGCATCGAACCCGACCGGCGCGCCCTGCACATGGCGGTGTTCACGCTGGAACGCATGGCCCGCGGCGGCATCTACGACCAGCTCGGCGGCGGCTTCTGCCGCTACTCGGTGGATGACCGCTGGGAGATTCCGCATTTCGAGAAGATGCTCTACGACAACGGGGCGCTGCTGGCCCTGTACGCCGAGGCCGGGGCCGCGACCGGCAATCCCTTATTCGAACGCATCACCCGGGAGACGGCGGCCTGGATCCTGCGCGAGATGCAGTCCCCGGCAGGCGGCTACTATTCCAGCCTCGATGCCGACTCCGAGGGCGAGGAAGGCCGCTACTACGTCTGGCACCGGGACGCGGTGCGCGCCCGGCTCGGCGAGGCGGACTATCCGCTGTTCGCCCGCCGCTACGGACTCGACCAGACCCCGAATTTCGAGGGCGCGTGGCAC
The DNA here is from genome assembly GCA_963824045.1 of uncultured Gammaproteobacteria bacterium. GTDB lineage: Bacteria > Pseudomonadota > Gammaproteobacteria > UBA9214 > UBA9214 > UBA9214. Next base: position 15,348 of record CAWGNW010000017.1, read on the forward strand.
CTGAATGTTTACCGGACCACGGCACAGCTGGCCGCGGAATTCTCGCTGTCCGAGGCGGAGACAAGGCAACGGCTTGCCGCTGCCGCCGCCTCCCTGCTGGAACTACGTGAACAGCGCGTACACCCGGGCCGGGACGACAAGATCCTTACTGCCTGGAACGGCCTGATGATTCGCGGCATGGCGATCGCGGGACGCCATCTCGGGGAGCCGGCCTGGCTCGAATCCGCCGAACGGGCGCTGGATTTCATCCACGATCGCCTCTGGGTCAACGGCCGCCTGCTGGCCACCTGCAAGGATGACCGCGCCCACCTGAATGCCTACCTGGACGACTACGTCTACCTGATCGACGCCATCCTGGAACTGCTGCAGGCGCGCTGGCGCGACGGCGACCTTGCCTTTGCCGTGGAACTGGCGGAGGTGGTACTGGCTCACTTCGCGGCCGGTGATGGCGGGTTCTACTTCACTTCAGACGATCACGAGACCCTCATCCAGCGCCCCCTGCCCCTGCACGACGACGCCACACCCTCGGGCAACGGGATCGCGGCAAAGGTGTTCGGCCGACTCGGCCACCTGCTGGGCGAACCGCGCTACCTGCGGGCCGCGGATGACACCCTGAAGCGTCTCTGGGGCGGCCTGGTGCAAATGCCGCACGGCCACGCCAGCCTGCTGCTTGCCCTGGAGGAATCACTGTTTCCGCTGCAGACCGTCATCATTCGCGGCATGGACAGCAGCCTGCGCCAGTGGCACGCCCTGGCTGCACGCGCCTATGCGCCGCGGCGCCTGACCCTCGCCATACCGAATGACGCTGGCGAGCTTCCCGCACAATTGCAGCAGCGCAAGCCCGACGGCGACGCCGTCGCCTATATCTGCAGCGGCCTGAGCTGCGGCACACCGTTGCGGGAGCTTGCGGAATTCACCCGGCAACTGTCCTTAACCGAACCACAGGAAAACCCATGAGCGACGTAAGCTACACCCTGCAACTACCGGACGCCCTGCTGGAATCCATAGACCGCGATGCAGACGCAATCACCCTGCACTTCTCGGAGGTCCAGCTGGTGCAGGAGATGGAAAACGCCTTCGATGACTCCCTCTGGACACAGGCGGTCAACCTCACCATCGGGGGGGACTACAGCCTCGACGGCGAACTGCCCGCCTGTCCCTGCGAGATCAGCGGCGGCGATATCGTCAACAATATCTACACCTACCGCGACCACGCCCCGCTGCCGATCAACTGGCGCGGCGATGTCCGCTGCACCCTGAAGATTGCCGGCAGCGATGCGGTATTCAGCATCAGCGGCAATACCATGCAGCTGGAGCAGCTCGAGACGCCGCGCTATCTCCGGCATATCAAGAAATGATTTGAGGACCGCATCGCGGTCAGTACCCGAAGAACGGGCATAAAGAGACCGCTCCTGCGCGAGGATTTGCAGCTGTTGCTTTAGTGACCCCTGTAAGACCAGCTGCCGTTCCGGCCGCTGAATGACAGGATGCGGTCGGATGTCACAACCAGCGCCGAGTAGCCCGCCGCCTCGGCACTGACCAGGTCTTCACCGGCCTGCCTGCGAATACTGCGCCAGCCACCGGGGAACGCCCCGATTGCCGCAAACCGCTGGTTGGTGATCAGTACGGCAACAGCGCCGGCGACTTCGCTGTGCTCCACCATTTCCTTGGCATGCATCTCGAGTTCGAAGAACTGCCCGGTATCCGCGTTTGCGGCGATCACGCGACCGGGCTCGGCAACCAGGAAGATGGTCTTGGGTACGTCCTCGTCGGCGTGTACCCCGGAGCACAGGATTGCAAGCAGCAGCATGGCCGTCTGCAGGCAATTGCGCCGCCGCACGCCGCTGCCGCGGACCGGGGACAAAAACTGCACGCCGGAATCAGGCCGTTTGATACAACTCGCCGGCCCGTGTCGTTGCTTCGTTATGGTTGACACGACGGTCCGGGGTAAGGCGGCGTTCGCCCCTGACGGTTGCCCCGCTGCTGTCCTTGAACGGCACACCGATCTTCCTGCTGTGCTTTCTCCGGTCTGATGAATTGCTTCTTCTTTCTTTTAACATGGTGTTCTCTCCAGGCATTTATATCGGTGTCCCCACTGAACACCGCGGCTCTTGTTGGCCTGCCTGGTATTTCTGCAAGAATCGTACCCCGCAACGAAAATTACAGCCAATTGATACTGTTAACTATTTCCAGGTAATTTATGGCGCGGTAACTTTGTAAGGAAACCCTGACAGGATTACAGGATTTCTTACAGTCCACCGTGCAGGCGCCGCGCCTGCCCCCGGGACCAGTATGACAGCCGCTGCCGGATGCCGGCAAAATCCGGCACTAAAGCAGCTCGTCTGCAAAGCTCAGCAGGTAGCGCTCCCTGAATTCCTCAGCGCTGAAACTGTGGTTCTGGGTGCCATGATGCTCGATCTTGATTGCGCCCATCAGCGACGCAATACGCCCGATGGTATTCCAGTCGAGGTCGTTCATCAGGCCGTACAGCAAGCCGGCCCGAAAGGCATCACCGCAGCCGGTGGGATCGTTCATCGCACTGACCGGGGCAGCCGGAATATCGATGCGCTGCCGGTCGGTGTAGATGTGGGCGCCCTCACCGGCAAGGGTGACGATAAGCGCCTCTACCTGCTCGGCGATTTCGTGGGGAGACATGCCGGTGCGCTCCTGCAGCATCTGCGACTCGTAGTCATTGACGCAAATCCAGGTGGCCTGGTCGATAAAGCGCTTCAGGTCCTCTCCGCCAAACATGGGCAGTCCCTGACCGGGATCGAAAATGAAAGGAATACCGGCCTCGGCAAACTGCGCCGCATGCTCCAGCATACCCTGGCGTCCATCCGGCGAGACAATTCCCAGGACGATGCCCGGGGCATCCGTGACACGGTTGAGGTGCGCCGCATCCATGGCGCCCGGATGAAACGCGGTGATCTGGTTGTCATCCATGTCCGTCGTGATAAAGGCCTGCGCTGTATAGCTGTTTTCCACCGCCAGCACATGGCTGCGTGTTATGCCCTGGTAATCCATCCATTCGGCGTAGGGTCCGAAGTCGGTGCCCACCGTGCCCATCGGCACCGGGTCACCGCCCAAGAGCTTGAGGTTATAGGCGATGTTCCCTGCGCAGCCGCCGAATTCACGCCGCATTTCGGGGACATAAAAGGCCACATTCAGGATGTGTACCTTGTCGGGCAGGATGTGATTCCTGAACCGGTCCTGGAAGACCATGATGGTGTCGTAGGCAAAGGAACCGCAAATCAGTGCAGGCATGGGCGCTATCCGTAATTGTCTTGGGGTCTGTTCACTCCAGACCCTGGTTACTGGCAGAGGACCTCAGGCCACATCGCCCGGGCGCCAGGCCAGGTCCAGCTGCTTGGCGGCACGAACTTCGTCGAGGCGGCGCACCGGCTGGGTATGCGGTGCCTCCTTCAGCAGGTCGGGACTGTTTTCGGCTTCCTGCTGGATTTTGATCATGGCCTCGACGAAGGCGTCCAGTTCTTCCCGGGTCTCCGTCTCGGTCGGCTCGATCAGCAGACACTCCGGCACCAGCAGCGGGAAATAGGTCGTCGGCGCATGCATGTTGTAGTCCAGCAGGCGCTTGGCGAAATCCATCGCCGTGATGCCGAGTTCCTTCTGCTGGCGCTTCAGGGTGACGATGAACTCGTGGGTGGCGCGCCGCCCGGGAAAGGCGACATCGAAGCCGGCCGCGGTCAGCCGCGCCATCAGGTAATTGGCGTTCAGCGTGGCATAATCGGCCACCCGGTGCATGCCCTCCCTGCCCAGCATGCGGGCATAGACATAGGCGCGCATCAGGACGCCGGCATTCCCCATGAAGGCGGACAGCCGGCCGATGGACTGCGGCCTGACGGCCTCGGTGATCCAGTAATACTCGTCACCGTCATGGCCGACGATCGGCACCGGCAGGAACGGCTCCAGGCGCTTGCTCACACCCACCGGTCCTGCGCCCGGCCCGCCGCCTCCGTGCGGCGTGGAGAAGGTCTTGTGCAGGTTCATGTGAATGACATCGAAACCCATGTCACCCGGCCTGACCTTGCCGAGAATGGCATTCAGGTTGGCGCCGTCGTAGTACAGCAGGCCGCCGACCTCGTGAACGATACGCGCGATTTCCTCGATGCGGCGCTCGAATACGCCCAGCGTGGACGGGTTGGTGAGCATGATACCGGCGGTCTTCGGCCCCACCGCCTTGCGCAGGGCATCGATATCGACATCGCCGTTGCGGTCGGTCGGGATCTCATGCACCTTGTAGCCACACATGGTCGCCGTGGCGGGGTTGGTGCCGTGCGCCGCATCCGGAACCAGGATCTCGCTGCGTTCCGTGTCGCCGCGGGCATCGTGGTAGGCACGAATCATGGCCACGCCCGCGAACTCGCCCTGCGCACCCGCCGCCGGTGTCAGCGACACCGCCGGCATGCCGGTGACGTCCTTGAGCATCTCCTGCAACTCGTACATGCAGGCCAGGAAACCCTGCCCCATGGATTCCGGGGCCAGCGGATGGCGGGCCAGAAAACCGGGCAGCTTGGCCAGGGTGTTGCACGCACGCGGGTTGTACTTCATGGTGCAGGAACCGAGCGGGTAGAACTGGGTGTCGATGGAGAAGTTTTTCTGCGACAGCCGCGTGTAGTGGCGCACCACCTGCATCTCGGATACCTCCGGCAGCAGCGGCGGGACCTCGCGCAGCAGCGCGGCCGGGATATCGGCGGTGTCGGCGGCATGTCGCGGTGACTGCGCCAGGGCACGGCGGCCATGACGGGATAGTTCAAATATCAGCATTGTCTGGTTCCGGGTAATTGCATTCCGCAGCCTGCACGCGACACGGCTTTACGCCGTCTCCCGCCAGGACGCTCAGAGCGCGGCAAGCGCCGCGTCGTAATCGGGTTCATCGCCAATCTCGGGCACCAGCTGGGTGTAGACCACACGGTTGTCGGCATCCAGCACCACTACCGCGCGTGCCGTGATACCCGCCAGTGGTCCGTCCGTGATCAGGACACCGTAGTCCTTGGCAAAGCCCCTGCCACGCATCAGTGACAGCGGCACTACATTGTCCAGACCTTCCATGCCGCAGAAACGCCCGGAGGCAAACGGCAGGTCCGCGGACACGATCAACGCCACCGCATCGTCGCGGCTTGCAATGAGTTCATTGAATTTCTTCGTCGAGGTTGCACAGGTGGGCGTATCCAGGCTTGGCACGATGTTCAGCAGTTTCCTTTTGCCGGCGTAGTCGGCCAGGTGCACATTGTTGAGCTTGGCGTCGACCAGCGTGAAATCAGGCGCCATGCTTCCAACCCCGGGCAGGTCGCCGTTGGTATTGCATTCATTGCCCTGCAGCGTAATGGTAGCCATGTTTGTCTCCCCTGGTAAGTGTCAGCCTGGCAGGCAAAAGCCTCAGGCCATTTTGGGCTTGACCGGACAGCCGGCCGTTGTCCGGGTTGCGAATATCCGGTTCAGGTGGTCAGCATAGGTCGCGATATCGGCGTCGGTCCGGGTCTCGGTGGCACAGACCAGCAGCGCCTCGCCCAGCTCCGGGTATTCCAGACGCAGGTCATATCCGGGCAGGATATTGTGTGCCTGCAGCGGCCGCACGATATCGTCCACCGGCAACGCCAGACGCAGCGGCGCCTCGTGGAAATACGGCCGGTTGAACACCGGCTCGACATGTTCGCTGGCCGTCAGCGCGGCCACCAGCTTGCGGGTGTTGTCGTGGCAGGCCTGCGCCACGCGCAGCAGCCCCGTTGCGCCCAGCAGCGACATGTGGATCGTGGCCGCCGTGACCAGCAGGCCCTGGTTGGTGCAGATGTTCGAGGTCGCCTTGGAGCGCCGGATATGCTGCTCGCGCGCCTGCAGGGTCAGGGTAAAACCTTCCAGGCCGTCACGATCCAGCGTGCGGCCGACAATGCGGCCCGGCATCTGGCGCACGAATTCCTGCTTGCAGCACATGAAGCCGAAATACGGGCCTCCCGCCATCAGCGGGACACCCAGCGGCTGGCCTTCACCGCAGGCGATGTCCGCACCTGCGCCGCCCCACTGCCCGGGGGGCTTGAGCAAGGCCAGGCTGACCGGGTTCACCACGGCAATCACCAGTGCTCCCTGGCTGTGCGCCCAGTCGGTCAGGACGTCGACGTCCTCCAGAATTCCGAAAAAGTTCGGCTGCTGGATGACCACGGCGGCGATGTCCTCGCCGGCATGGACCTGCAGCGCCTCCTCCAGCGTGTTGCCGCCTGCGGCTGAGTACGGCAGTTCTACCAGTTCGATACCCTGGTTGTCGACGATGCAGCGGGTTGTCTTGCGGTAATGCGGATGCACCGTTTTCGGCATCAGGATACGCCGCGACTTCGACTTGCGGTTGGCGCGCACCGCCATCAGGACGGCCTCCGCCAGCCCGGATGCGCCGTCGTAAAGCGAGGCATTGGAGGCATCCAGCCCGGTGAGACCGGTCATCATGGTCTGGAATTCATAGATCAGCTGCAGCGTGCCCTGGCTCGCTTCCGCCTGGTAGGGCGTGTAGGCGCTGTAGAATTCGCCGCGGCGTGGTAATCTCCCACACGGCCGCCGGCACATGATGGTCGTAGGCACCGGCCCCCATGAAACACAGCGGGCGGCCATCCTGCTCGGCACGCTCCAGCATCAGACGGGTGATTTCCTGTTCGTTCAACCCTTCCGGCACACCGGACAATTTGCCCATCCGCAGGCCGGCGGGGATTTCATCAAACAGGGTTTCTATATTCGGTACGCCGATGGTCGCCAGCATTTCGCTGACATCGGATTTGGAGTGAGGGATAAAAGGCATGGCGATTCCGGCTTCGAGAGGCTGTTCAGGCTGGTGACGTGTGGTCAGTGTGACTCGGAGTCCAGGAATGTCTGGTAGGCGTCGGCGTCCAGCAGGGCGTCGAGTTCGGCGGCATCGCCCGGCTGCATCCGGAACAGCCAGCCTTCACCGTAGGCATCCTGGTTTACCGTTTCCGGTGCATCGGACAGGCTTGTGTTCACTTCGACGATTTCGCCGGAAACGGGCGCATACACATCCGAGGCGGCCTTGACCGACTCGACCACCGCGCAGGCCTCCTCGGCGACGACCGTCTGGCCGACTTCCGGCACTTCGATGAACACCATGTCACCAAGCTGGTCCTGTGCGCTGTCGGAAATACCGACCGTCACGGAGCCGTCTTCATTGACGCGCACCCATTCATGGGATTTGGAATATTTCAGGTCAACGGGAATATTGCTCATGATTTCCTCACAGGTTCAGTCGTCGGGGCTGCCTTGGCAACCATCGTTCAAAGTTCAATCTGTGCCTTGCCGTTGCGGGCAAACGGCGGCTTGACCACACGGGCCTGCAGCAACTTGCCGCGCACCTCCACCTGGCAGGTCTCGCCGGTGGCCTGCGGCACTCGTGCAAAGGCAATCGCACGCTGCAGGGTCGGCGAAAAACTGCCGCTGGTGATTTCGCCTTCACCGGCACCGTTTGCGATCACCTTCTGGTGATTGCGCAGAACGCCCCGGTCTTCCAGCAGCAGGCCGACCAGCTTGTGTGCAACACCGGCGCTGCGCTGCCGCTCCAGCGCCGCACGCCCGATAAAATCGCGTTCGGCGGGTTCCCAGGCAACCGTCCAGCCCAGCGCCGCTTCCAGCGGACTTACCGTTTCGTCCATGTCCGAGCCGTACAGGTTCATGCCGGCTTCCAGGCGCAGGGTATCACGCGCGCCCAGCCCCGTGGGCTGCACGCCTGCGGCACTGCAGCTGCCGCCAGAACCCGGGCGCATCCGCGGCAGGCAGCACGATCTCGAAACCGTCTTCGCCGGTATAGCCGGTACGGGCGATAAACCAGTCCCCGGCGAATACGCCCACGAATGGCTTCAGTGCCGCAGCCGCCTCGCGCGCCGGGGCTTCCAGCAGTGCCAGCGTCTTCGCGCGCGCGTTCGGACCCTGTACCGCGATCATGGCCATTTCCGGACGCTCGGTAACCGTCACAGCAAAGGCAGCAGCCTGCTGCTGCAGCCACGCCATGTCCTTGTCATGCGTACCGGCATTCACCACCATGCGAAAATAGTCATCCCGCAGGAAATACACGATCAGGTCGTCAATGACGCCACCCTTTTCATTCAGCATGCAGCTGTACAGTGCCTTGCCGGCTTCCCTGAGCCGGTCGACATTGTTCGCCAGCAGGTAGCGCAGGAATTCGCGCGTGCGCTCTCCGGTCAGGTCGACCACCGTCATGTGGGACACATCGAACATGCCGGCGTCATTGCGCACCTGGTTGTGTTCCTCGATCTGGGAACCGTAATTGATCGGCATGTCCCAGCCGGCGAAATCCACCAGCTTGCCGCCGGCAGCGACGTGTTCGTCATAGAGAGGTGTCTTGTTACCCATAATTACCCGCTTGTCTGTGTGTGTATCGAGGCCTGCAACAGCCCGCATCAGTGTCATCGTCGCCAGCGCATCTCGCGCACATGGGCCGGAGCAGTCCCGGTCTCACCTTCTCCCTGCCTCTCTCGACATACCTGCATCCCTGCAGGCAAAAAAATAGGGCGGCGGTCGTGTGACTGACCGCCGCCCCTCTGTCCGGTAACCTGAGAGAGTTGGTCCGTCGCCCCTGTGCGCGGGGACCGGCCTATCCCCTTCGGTGGACCGCAATGCGGCCGCTCTCCAGAGTCAACGTCTGCTGCGGTCCTTTTGCCTGAGCGTTTCCGGGCATGTTGCGCCTTCGGCGGCCCCGGCCGGTGTCGACCTTGAGCCCTCTCCCGCAGCAGAAGCAGGTTGAGGCGCAAATATACTCCTGAGCGCTGCCAAGTTCCAGATTTCAGGGCCGGCAACGGCAGAATTCCGGTCTTGAGCGTGAGTGCCGCTCCGGCTGCGTCCCCGGGCGCGGTCACCTGACTGCGATGCGGTGTTCAAACAATCGCGCCGAAGGGCGGCGTTTATGCCCTTTAGGGTGCTCCTACAGGTGCTGCCAGTTAGTGTAGGAGCGGTCACCTGACCGCGATGCGGATTTCAATCAATCGCGCCGGAGGACGGCGCTTGTGCCCAGTGGGGTATTTATGCCCTTTAGGGTGCTCCTACGCAGGTGCTGCCAGCGAGCGCAGGTGCGGTGTACGGGAAAGTACAACTGTAGCGCTTACTATTATATAGCTGGTCGTCTATTTACACGCAGGGGCAGCAGCGGCAAAAACTCCCAATCTACAGAAAAACGGCCGGGGCTCAGTCCGCAGACAGGGATGTCGCCGGCGCTCTCGCAAGTTCCGGCAGGTCCCCGCTCAGGCCCATGGCATGACGCATCAGCGTGTGTCGCAGCACACCGGCGCGATTGACCATGCCCAGCCCCATAACGCGCGCGGCCTGCAACGGGGTACTGGCGTTACTGAACAGGGCATTGATGCCGTCCATGGCCGACATCATCAGCGAGTTTTCGCCGCGGCGCCAGCGCTCGTACCGGCGCAGACTGCGCAACGCTCCGTAGTCCCGGTCATGCGCGCGGGCTTCCAGCACGACCTGCGCCAGGGTCGCCGCATCCAGCAGACCGAGGTTAACGCCCTGCCCCGCAAGCGGGTGAATGGCATGTGCGGCATCGCCGATCAGTGCGGCGCGATTTGTCACGTAATGTTCGGCGTGCCTGCGCTGCAGGGGCCATGCCTCGCGCTCTCCCGAGTCGGTGATTGCCCCGAGCCGGAAATCAAATGCGGCACCGAGCTCGGCATGAAAGGTTTCCCTGTCCAGCGTTAGCAATCGCTCGACCTCGGCCGTCGGCCGGGTCCAGACAATGGAGCACCAGTTCGCCTCCAGCGGCAGAAATGCCAGCGGCCCGCCCGGGAGGAACCGCTGCCATGCCGTATGCCGGTGCGGTTCGGTGGTGCGCACCAGCGCCACCAGACTGCTTTGCCGGTAATCATGCTCCCGCGTCCGGATACCCAGCGCGTCGCGCACCGGTGAACGCACCCCGTCAGCCCCGACCAGCAGGCGCGCTTGCAATACCCGCCCGTCCACCAGTTCGACAAGGACCTCGTCCGCTGCAATATAAATTTCCCGGAAGCGCGCCGGACGCAGCAGGGTGACGCGGTTGACTGCACACAGTCGGTTCATCAGTGCCGCCAGAATGATGCGCGGCTCGATGATGTGCCCGAGATACGGTTCACCCAGCTCGGCACAGTCGAAGTGCAGCGCACTGCCACCGCCGGCATCCCATACCTCCATGTCGGTAAAGGCGAACACATCTTCCGGCGGCATGGCATCCCACGCCTGCAGTGATCCCAGGATGCGTTCCGAGGCGCGGGTAACTGCGAACACCCGCGGGTCGCGACCGGGCTTCGCTTCGCTGGAGTCGGCGCTGCGCGCCTCGACCAGGGCAACATCGAGACCTGCCTCGCCCAGTGCACAGGCTGCCGCGGCTCCCACGATGCCGCCACCGATGACGATGACATCGAAGCATTCCGTCACAGTGGCAGACCCCGCGCCAGCCGCGGCTGGCGGGTGGCGCGTCCCATGGTCATGCGTGTCAGCAGACGTTTGGCCGGGGGCAGCAGATCAAAGGCCAGCAAGCCGGCGCCGCGGACCATGCCCAGCGCCGGCAGCGACAGGGAAAACAGCCGGGCGAGACCATCGGTGAAGAGCGTGACATTGCGGTGATCATGCCGGCGCCACCGGGCGTATCGGTCCAGAACCGCAAGCGCGCCGGGATCCTCACCGCCGCGCACGGCATCGACCAGCACCTCCGCCAGCACTGCAACATCCCTGGCGCCGAGATTGAATCCCTGCCCGGCAATCGGGTGCAGGGTATGCACGGCATTGCCGACCAGCGCCACCCGTTCCCTTACCGACTCATTCGCCTGCAGCAGCCGCAGCGGCCAGGCCTGCCGCCTGCCGACACGTTGCAGTCGCCCGAGGCGCTGTCCAAAGCGTTCCTGCAGCTGCACCAGGAAGTCCTCGTCCGGCAACTGCATCACGGCATCGACCTGGCTCGAATCCACGGTACAGACGACCGCGCAACGCTGTTCCGTCATCGGCAACAGCGCAAGCGGCCCGCTGCTGGTGAAGCGTTCATAGGCGATATTGCGATGCGGCAACTGCGGGGTGATGTTGGTGACAATGGCGGACTGCCCGTAATCACGTTCCAGGGTGGTGATGCCAAAATGTTCCCGCACAGAGGAATCGGCACCATCCGCCGCGACCAGCAGGCGGCCATGCAGGGTGAAGTGTGCCTTGTCCTCCCTGAGCTGCACGCGGATATCGGATGTGGAAAGTTCCACGCCGGTCACCTGCGCCGGGCAGAACCGCTCGACGTCTGCCGCTTCGGCGAGCGCGGCCTCCAGCACCTGGCCGATGGCGCGGGCTGGCACCACGTAGCCGATCGCCGGCAACCCCTCGTCTGCACGGTCCATGTGCGCCGTGCCGAAATGACCGCGGTCGGACACATGGATCCGGTGGATGGGAGTGGCATCCCCGAGCAAAGGCTGCCACAGGCCCAGCCCATCGAGAATCCGGCTTGTCCCGTACGCCAGTGCAATCGCGCGGTCATCGTAACCGGGCCCGGCGCGCGTCGCCGGCGCAACGTCCTCGATTACGGCAATGCGCAGTCCCTGGCCGGACAAGGCACAGGCCAGGCTGGCACCGACCATGCCGCCACCGACAATGATTACGTCATGCGGTTCGATCAACTCGCCACTCCCCGGTGTTGCCCGCCATCAACGCCTCGATGTCGGCAACGGTTTTCGGCGCCGCACAGCTCAGCACCTCGGGATCGCCGCGCGTCACCAGCACGTCATCCTCGATCCGGATACCGATATTCCACCATTTCTTCGCCACACCGCGACTGCCTTCGGGAATATACAGGCCGGGCTCCACCGTCAGCACCATGCCGGGCTCCAGTTCGCGCCACGCACCGCCTACCTTGTAGTCCCCGACATCATGCACATCCATACCCAGCCAGTGGCCGGTACGGTGCATGTAAAAACGCCGGTATGCCTCTGACTTGATGAGCGCGGCAGGTTTACCCTTCAGGATACCCAGCTTCACCAGCCCGCGTGTCAATACCCTGACAGCCGCAACATGGGGTGCATTCCAGTGATTACCCGCGCGGACCTGTTCAATGGCGGCCAGCTGCGCCGCCAGCACGACTTCGTATAACGCCTTCTGCGCCGGACTGAAGCGCCCGTTCACGGGGAAGGTGCGCGTCACATCCGAGGCGTAGCAGTCATACTCGGCGCCGGCATCGATCAGCAGCAGGTCGCCATCCTGCAGGGGATCGCTGTTGCCGGTGTAGTGCAGCACACAGCCATTCCTGCCGCCACCGACGATGCTCGGGTAGGCGGGCACCATGCCGGCACGGCGGAACTCGTGCAGGAACCCGGCTTCTATTTCATATTCACGCATGCCCGGCCGGCATGCCAGCATGGCGCGACGGTGCGCCTGGCAGGCAACCTTCGCGGCCGCGCGCATGACCCGGACCTCGGAACGGCTTTTGTAGAGACGCATGTCATGCAGCAGGTGGTCCAGCGCAATAAACTCGTCCGGCGTGCGCGCGCCGGTACGCGAACCCTGGCGAATGCGGTTGACCCATTCCATGACACGCTTGTCGAACTCGGGCCTTGATCCCATTGTGTAGTACACCCGCTCACAGCTTTCCAGCAGTCCCGGGAGGATGTCGTCGATATCGCCAATCGGAAACGCGTCATCCGCGGCATACGCATCGACGGCGCCCTGTGTGCCGGCGCGACGCCCGGTCCAGGTCTCCATGGCCGGATCGCGTTCGCGGCAGAACAGCAGGTATTCGCCATGCCTGCGCTGGGGGATGAGAACGGCGACCGCTTCCGGTTCGTGAAATCCCGTCAGGTAATAAAAGTCGCTGTCAGCACGAAACGGGAACTCGACATCCCGGTTGCGCACCTGTTCCACAGCTGTGGGCACAATGGCAATCGCACCCTTGCCCATCATGCGCATCAGCTGTTTGCGGCGCCGCCCGAATTCGCGCGATCCGATCATGCATAATCCCCGTTCCGCACACACCCGCTTGCGGTGTGCCCGGTGATTTCAATGGTTGCCGGCATACCGCTGCGGGGGAAGCGGCTGCCTGCGGCTGGTGTCAGCCTGTTGCTGTACATCGTTGCGATACTCTCCTTTGCTCGCCGCTTATTGCAGTCTCGGGCTCGCCGGCAGCGGGCGCAGTTCCTCGTGCACCAGCAGCACGCACATGCGCACATACTCGACGATTTCCAGATACGCCGCCTCGTCGGCATCCTCCGTTCCCCCGGAAGTGAAGCCGGCATGTGAAATATCGTAAAAATCCCTGATGATCTCGGCACTGTCATTCGGCAGCGGGACATCATCGCGGATGCCGCCCAGCGCCATGCCATACAGAAACCCCTCGCACCAGTGACTCAGCGCGCGGGCACGCAGCGCCAGCGGTTCGTCATCATGCGGCAGTAACGGTACAAAACCCAGGGCATCATCGTTCAACTGGCGCAGGGTCTCCTTCTGCAGGGCTGCCAGCACCTCACTACAGTCCTGTGCCGCAGCACTCAGGATATTGTTTTCGCCCAGCAGGTGCTCCAGCCAGACACTGCCGTCAACCCTGCCGCCGGTACAGATAATGCCGCACAACAGTCCATGCGCCTCGGCGGCACCGCTGTCGGCGCCTGCCACGTGCAGCATTCCATCCAGTTCCGCATGGCTGCATGGCAGCGTTTCCTGCATGTTGCGTCCTCTTCAGAATGACCCGGCGATGCACTGCAGTGTGCCGCAATGGATAACCTGCTTGCATTATCGCACACTGTACAGCAGCGCGCGTGTACACTAGCGGCAACGGCATTGACCGTACCCGGCAACCGAACTATATTTGCGACATGACAACAAACACAAAAGAAACGTATTCAGTCGAGCAGGAGCTTGTAAAGCTCGAGGAACAGGTCGGCAGCCTGCTGGCGATAATCGAGCGCCTGACCCGGGAGAACCGCTCCTTGCGCACCCAGCAGGACTCCCTGGCAATCGAGCGTGCCGGGTTGCTGGAGAAACACGATCAGGTCCGCAACCGCGTCGATGCCATCGTCACGCGCCTGAAGTCACTGGAGAACGGCGCATGAGTAGTGAAACCAATGCCGTCAGGATAAAGATTCTTGACAAGGAATACCTGGTGTCATGTCCCGAGGACGAGCAGGAACTCCTGCTGGCCTCGGCAAAACACCTGAATGACAAGATGGCCACCATTCGCGCCGGCGGCAAGGTCGTCGGTATCGACAGGATAGCGGTAATGGCCGGTCTCAATATTGCACACGAGGCCATCGAGTCCGGCGTCGTCGGCGGCAACCGCGCAAGATCCGTCGGCGCCCGGCTCAGTAAACTCAATGAACGCATTGAAGCGGCATTGGCCGATAACCGGCAACCGGGGCTGAACTGAGTTCCGAACCAGGACAGGTTAAATTTGGGCATCCCCTGCTGTTCTCGATAGTGGCTAGGATCTCCTAGAGCCTAATCTCCAATCCAGGGGACTGAAATTTGCTGCCGTTGTGCATGTCCGCCACGCGCGGAAAGCCTGAGGCAGTGTCGACGTCCCCCTCTTGAACCTGTGGTTCAGGGGCAGCAGCTGCAACGAAACGAGCGGAGGATGCCCTCCCATTACCCGGAGCCCGGTAAAGGCAGGGCTCCGCCAGCAGGACATATTCATGTCAACGCTTCGCGAGTTGCGTCAGTCCATCAGACAGAAACGCAGGGCTGTAACGGAAGAGGTGGCTGCTGCTTGCGCGGAACAACTGGCGCGCAACACCGGCAGTCACCGGCTGGTTGCAAACAGCATTCATATCGCCACCTATCTCGCGGCAGACGGGGAAATTGATCCCTGGCCGTTGACGCAGAAGCTGTGGTCATCCGGCAAGACGCTGTATTTACCTGTGCTTGCGCCGTTTTCCCGTCAGCGACTCTGGTTCGCCAGGTATTTGCCCGGTGACCGACTGGTAGCCAATCGTTACGGTATCCCCGAACCGGTTGTGCGCGACCTGATAAAACCCTGGGCACTGGACCTGATACTCACACCGCTGGTGGCGTTTGACATGACGGGAAACCGCATCGGCATGGGCGGAGGCTACTACGATCGCAGCCTCGCCTTTTTGCACAGCAGGCAACACTGGCAAAAACCCCGCCGACTGGGACTCGCCTATGAATTTCAGAAACAGGCGATGATCAGGCCAAACCCGTGGGACATACCCCTGGACGGCATCGCAACCGAAGCGTGCATCTACACAGCAGGCAGCTAACAGGCAGACCGCGTGCCGGGGGTGTCAGCGACAAACCAGCGCATCTCTTGTTTCTTTTTAGCAACAAACAACAGGAACCCCGCCATGAATTACTGGCTGATGAAATCGGAACCCGATGTCTTTGGCATACAACACCTGAAACGATGCCCGAACAAAACCGACAGCTGGGAAGGAGTACGAAACTACCAGGCACGCAACATGATGCGTGACGCGATGCAAACAGGGGACCTCGCCTTTTTTTACCACTCGAACTGCAAGGAACCCGGCATTGCAGGCATCATGAAAATTGTTCGCGCAGGATACCCCGACCACACTGCATTTGATCCCGGACAAAAATACTACGATCCGAAAAGTGATCCGGACAAGCCGAGCTGGTACATGGTCGACGTGCGTTTTGTGCGCGAACTGAAACGCGTCATCACGCTGACCGAAATGAAAAACTGCGAGGCATTACAGGACCTGCCGCTGGTAAAACGCGGAAACCGTTTGTCCGTCATGCCGGTCACCGGGAAGCAATGGAATTTCATTCTGTCCCTGGAATGACTGGACAAGGAACGGTCACAGCAAGGCGCGATCCTTACAGTGACAACCGCTCTGGAGACGCGTCGATTTTCTTCACAGGAAGCCTTGCATGCGCATCCACGGCTTACTGTTTAAATGCATCTTTGAACTGTAAATAAAGCAGTTTCAGCAATGACCGGCCTGCTCTTGTCATACGCAATACAAAGGACAAAAGTGTTAATTATTCCGTAACACCGTACACACCATCCCGCCTGTGTGTGCACCCGTCAGCCGCATCAATGCCGGTCACAACACACAGCAGAACAGGTTTCGACAAACACATTTCATTGCATGCATGCAAAAGTATTTCTTCAGAATGTCGAAACATTACCGAGTAACGTTTGCATCGCTGCCATGCATAACCTTTTCAGCACACATTGCACAGGCAACAAAAAGTGTTTTGTATGCAGCAACAATGCATGCAACACACGCAAACATTACCTCGAAAAAAAACTGGTAATTTGTAATTACTTGTTTATACTCACCTTGGGCAATTTGTATGCAATGGAGGTTTGGTATGGCTGTAAAAAAGAAGGCAGCAACAACGAAGAAGGTAGCTCCGAAACGCAAGGCGGCAACCAAGAAGAAGGTAGCACCGAAGCGTAAGGCAGCAACAACGAAGAAGGTAGCTCCGAAACGCAAGGCGGCAACCAAGAAGAAGGTAGCACCGAAGCGCAAGGCAGCAACCAAGAAGAAGGTAGCTCCAAAACGCAAGGCGGCAACCAAGAAGAAGGTAGCTCCGAAGCGCAAGGTAGCAACAAAGAAGGCAGCTCCGAAGCGCAAGGCAGCAACCAAGAAGAAGGTAGCTCCGAAGCGCAAGACTATTGCACGATAGACGAGCTGGCACTAGTCGTTAAGCAACGACAAAAAAGCCCGGGATACTTCCCGGGCTTTTTTTATTGCAGCAACAATACTGGATGATAGCCGGGTCAGCCACCCAGAAACAGATTGTAGGCCACGCAATCCGTCTCCTCGCGGTACACATAACCCAGCCTGTCGAGCGACGCCCTGAATTCCCTGCGGCTTGACCTGGGCACCTGTATTCCAACCAGCACACGACCGTAGTCCGCACCATGATTACGATAGTGAAACAGGCTGATATTCCAGCGCCTGCCCATCGACGACAGGAATGCAAGCAAGGCACCGGGGCGCTCCGGGAACTGGAAACGAAACAGCATC
Source organism: uncultured Gammaproteobacteria bacterium (assembly GCA_963824045.1). Lineage (GTDB taxonomy): Bacteria > Pseudomonadota > Gammaproteobacteria > UBA9214 > UBA9214 > UBA9214. Next base: position 32,333 of record CAWGNW010000017.1, read on the forward strand.
TCGTCCTTAAGTCCCGGCATGTGCCCGCCTACCATGTGCCGGATATGCAGCTTGGCCAGCTCACTGTCGGTCAGGTCCTCGACCGGGTAACCGCGGCCACGCAAATCCTCCACCAGTGCATGGCGCTCACTGTCGCCCTGCTGCAATTGCACACCGGCAAAAACATGGGCCTGCTGCGGGCCAGAATAACGGTAATTGAACTCGGTAATCCCGCGGCTGCCAATCGCCCGGCAAAACCGCCGGAAACTTCCGGGCTCTTCCGGGATCGTCACCGCAAGCAGGGCCTCGCGCTGCTCACCGAGCTGGGCACGCTCGGCAACATGCCGCAAGCGGTCGAAGTTGATATTGGCGCCGCTGTTGATGGCGACGAGGTTTTCACCGCGTACACCGCTCTGCTGCACATATTGCTTGATCCCGGCTATGGCAAGCGCCCCGGCAGGTTCAACAACGGCCCGGCAGTCATCGAAAATATCCTTGATGGCGGCGCATATCGCGTCATTACCGACCGTGATGACGTCATCGACATAATTGCGCGCAATGCGAAACGGCTCCTTGCCGGCCTGCCGCACGGCCACACCGTCAGCGAATATGCCGACCTGCTTGAGCGTAACCCGCCGCCCCCGCCGCAGTGCCTCGTACATGCACGGCGCCTCGTCAGGTTCGACACCGATGACGCGAATTTCCGGACGCAGCGCTTTTACCGCAACGGCAATGCCGGCAATCAGCCCGCCACCGCCCACCGGCACGAATATGGCGTGCAGGTTCTCGGAATGGTCACGCAGAATTTCCAGCCCCACCGTGCCCTGCCCGGCGATTACTTCCGGATCATCGTAGGGATGTATGAACACCATACCGGTTTCTTTTGCATGCGCCGCAGCAAAACGGTAGGCATCATCATAGGCATCCCCGACCAGTTTGATACGCGCGCCATAATCCTTCACGGACTCGATCTTGATGGAGGGTGTTGTCCGCGGCATGACGATCAGCGCCTTCACGTCCAGCCTGCGTGCCGCCAGTGCCACACCCTGCGCATGGTTTCCCGCCGACGCCGCGATGACACCCCGTGCGCAGTCCGCTGCAGAGAGACCTGCAATCTTGTTGTAGGCGCCACGCAGCTTGAAGGAGTGAACCGGCTGCAGATCCTCGCGCTTCATCAACACCCGGTTGCCAAGCCGTCGTGAAAGGCGCGTGGCCTCATCCAGTGGTGTTTCCCGCGCAACATCATAAACGCGCGAGTTCTCGATCATCTTGAGATAACGTGTCAGCATAGGGCGTACAGTAGCAGGTCGTTTATCACTTGCACAGACACCACGAGCCGGCATCACGACACGTCCATGACAAGCGGCCGGGGCGCGGGTATTATCACTGCAACCAATAAAACGGAGCACCCGCATGACACAGGATGAAATGAAAAAAATGGTTGCCGAGGCCGCGCTGGAATATGTCGAGTCCGGCACCGTCATCGGCATCGGTACGGGTTCGACGGCGAACCACTTCATCGACTGCCTGGCCGGCATAAAGCACAGGATCGAGGGAACCGTGGCCAGTTCGGAAGCCAGCGCCGCACGCCTGAAGTCGCATGGCATCCAGGTGCTGGATCTGAATTCCGCCGGTGAACTGTCCGTCTACATCGATGGCGCTGACGAATCCAATCACTACCTGCACCTCATCAAGGGCGGCGGCGGCGCACTGACACGTGAAAAAATCGTGGCGGCTGCCAGCCGCAAGTTCGTCTGCATTGCCGACAGCAGCAAGCTGGTCGATATCCTGGGCGCCTACCCGCTGCCTGTCGAGGTAATCCCGATGGCACGCAGCATGGTGGCACGCGAACTGGTTAAACGCGGCGGCCAGCCGGTTTACCGGGAAGGTTTCGTTACGGACAACGGCAACGTCATCCTGGACATCCACAATCTGGAAATCATGGAGCCGGTCACGCTGGAAGAAGACCTGAACAACATTCCGGGCATTGTAACGGTGGGCCTGTTTGCGAGGCGCCCCGCGGACGTCCTGCTGCTCGGAACCGGGGACGGAGTCAGGACGCTCACGTAGCCGACTGGCTTGCGGCGCGATTATTTGGAACCTGCATCGCGGTCAGGTGACCGCTCCTACCCTATTAGTATCGCCTGTAGGAGCACCGCCCTTCGGCGCGATTGTTTATGATCGCATCGCGGTCAGTACCCAAAGAACGGGCATAAAGAGACCACTCCTGCACCCACTACTGGCACCTGTAGGAGCACCCCAATGGGCACAAGCGCCGCCCTTCGGCGCGATTGGCGGTTTCAGCGAGTCAGCATCGCGGTCAGTACCCAAAGATCGGGCATGAAAAGACCGCGCCGACGATGAACCAGGACGCCTACTTGACAGGATCGAGCACCCAGATACGCACACTCGCATCGTCGCTGGTCGTTGCCAGGTAACGGCCATCCGGAGATACCGAAATATCAGCGCCGCACAGGTCGTGCCGCTGAAAGCGGCGCAAAAGAGCACCGCTGGCAGGATCAAGGAAATACACCGAACTGTCGGTCTGCCTGCTGATAGTGGCAAGGACATTGCCCGCCGCAAGGTATTCCACCGACTTGATAATGCCATGATGCGGCGTCGACAACACCGCCAGCGAGGCATCCTGCAGATCCCAGCGGAACAGGCGGAACCAGCCGCCGCCGGACAACCAGCGCCCGTCCGGTGAGAACGCCAGCGTCCACGCATCCACCGGTGGCGACTGCATTTGCAGCACCGTTTCAGCGTCACTCCAGACGAAAACCTCGCCGTCAGCACCGCTGGATGCAAAGCGCCCTGTCCGGCCATCAATGGCGACCGCCCTGACAGCAGCCCGGTGCAAGCGACGTTCCTGCAGCAACGTGAAGTCCGACACCCGCCAGATGCGCACCATACCGTCGGCATGCCCGGTCAGCACCCGATCTGCGCTACTGTCCGCCACCATATGGGTAACGGGGGAACCGGTATCGACGCTTGCCAGCAGCGCGCCATTGACAGCATGACGGACAAGCAGGCCATCATAGCCTGCCGTAATCACCTGGCCGTCATTGTCGACAAAGGCTATGCCGTTGACCGAATCGTTGTGATCATGCCAGTGGCGCAGTTGCGACCCATCGGGCATGTGCCACAAGCGCACGGTTCCCTCCCAACCGCCCGAGGCAAGCAGTTCACCACTCCCACTGAAACTGACAACGCTGCCGCCACTGTGCACATTCTCGTGGATTACCGCCGGCGGTTCGGCAACCGTCCCGCCGGCGCAGGCGGCGACGAGCAGGGCCGCGCAAAGCAGCAAAGCGCCACACAGGGCGGATTTGCATGAAGCCTGCAGTGTTTTCACGGTGCTTTTCATTTAGTGAAGTTTTCTTTAATGACTATGTCCTCGTCATTGCGATGACTGCAGGAGTTAAAGCGACGCAGCGCGCCGTTGCCGGGGAACACAGTGACAGATTAATCAGCGTTCACTAATCAGCAACAAACAGGAACACCCATGCTGCCCATGTTGCACGGCGCCGTTGCCCACCATCAAAATGGAAACGGGGCCATGCGGCCCCGTTTCGGATTTGCGACCCGCCGCCAGGCTAGAACCTGTGCTTCATACCCAGCGAGAACTTGTCGTCCTCGCCGCCGGAACCCCCGACCTGGTCACACACCGATCCGGCCACATAGCTGTCGCAATCAACCTCGTTGAAACCGGTGTATACCAGCGTCTGTTTGCTCAGATTGTGCACCAGAGCCAGCGTCCAGGAGGTATAGTCCTCCGAGGGACTGTTGGCGAAATCAAACTCGCCCTGGCCATAGGCAAAATAGGCCATGGTGTTGCCCAGGGTCGCTGACGCGCCCAGGAACCATACCGTCGTATCCACGTCGACCATGGCGGCCGGGGAATTTTCCTTGCTGTCGGCGGATTCATACTGCCCCATGAAGTCAAACATGCCAAGACTGTATTTGCCGCCGACCTTCCAGACCGATATCTCCCCGCCGACGTCGGAACTGCTGCCATTGTTGTCCATGTAATCCGCGAAGACCAGGATGCCGCCATTGATATAACTCGTGCCAACACCATAGGGATCGTTGTCTTCCGTTCCGCCATAGCCATCATCCGCGTCACTATCCAGCGTGTAGAAGGCGCCGACATTCAGGCCGTTCCAGTCCGGGCTGTCGTAGCGGGCAGTGTTCGTGGCACGACCCTGCAGATCCTCACCGGCGCCACTGTGGAACCGGGATTGCAGGCCGCGGTCACGGCCTTGTAAGGCGGTGCGGTAGAGGGGATCAATAAGTGCGCCATGCGACTTGTAAACCGTGGAGATGGTGCCCACGCGGACCTGGCCGAAGTTGCCGGCAAGACCCAGCCACTGGTCACGGTCGGTGATGGCGTTGTTGGTGGTTACTGTCTTGGTAGTCGTAATCGTGTTAGTGGCACCATTAGCCGTCGTGGTCTTGGTGGGGCCATAAACCTTGGTTGTCTGTGGATTACGGTTGTTGGTGTCGTACTGGAAGTCCAGGCTGAAAATCGCCTTCAGGCCGTTGCCCAGATCCTCGCTACCCTTGAAACCGATCGAGCAGGTGGTGCATGCAAAAGTGTTGTCATTGCTGCCGCCGTCCTGGTCGGTCGCATTGTAACTGGTGTCGATATGCCCAAACAGCGAGACATCGGCCTGTGCCGCTGCCGCCCCGCCCACCAGGATGACGCCGATCATGGCCGGCAGTAATTTTCTGTTCATTCCAGTCTCCTCCGGATTCACTTTCTGGACCAGCCCTGCAGCGCTTATCACTTACAGGCCGGTAATTTAGCGCAAGTTAATGCAAAAACGCAACACTTCTGCCGGGATTGTTGGCACAATGCAACATACACCCTTTCCCTGACAACCGTGACGTCAGACAGCCTGCCGGGCTCGAAAAGAAAACGGGGCCATACGGCCCCGTTTCCCTGTTCCCGTCAAACCAGCACTTAGAACTTGTGCTTCATACCCAGGGTCCAGGCTTCGGGGTCGTCCACGCTGTTATCCTCAGGATCCAGCGTGGCGTAACCCAGATAGACCAGCGTCTGCTTGCTCATGCTGTGCACGCCAACGACTTCCCAGGAATCGTAGCTGGTGTTGATAGCTGTATTTTCAGCATTAGCGCCCTGGCCATAGGCCGCATACAGGGTGTTGTTACCCATGGTGTAGCTGCCGCCGGCCATCCAGACATCGGCACCCGAAACCCCATTCGGATTAAACCCAGGCGTACCAAAGGTATTGGTAGAAATCAGGCCACCGTCCCACTCGTACTGGCCGAACACGGAGAAGTTGTCCAGGGTGAACTTGGCACCCACCTTGTAGGCGTCGTCGTCGCTGCCCGTATCGGTCGTGATGTAGTCAGCAAACACCAGGAGGCCGCCATTGCTGTACTGGACACCACCGCCGTAGGGGTTGTCGTCATTACCATCATTGTTGTTGCTGTCCAGGGTGTATTGTGCGGTGACCTGCAGGCCGTTCCAGTCCGGGCTGTCGTAACGCGCGGTATTGGTGGCGCGACCCTGGCCTTCTTCACCGGCGCCGCTGTGCAGGAGGGACTGCAGGCCCCAGTCACGCATCTGGGCGGAAGTACGGTAACCCGGATCGAGCAGGGCGCCGTGCGACTTGTAGCTGGTGGAGATGGTGCCCACGCGGACCTGGCCGAAGTTGCCGGCAAGACCCAGCCACTGGTCACGGTCGGTGATTGAGTTGTTGGTGGTTGCTGTCTTGGTAGTCGTAAACGTGTTAACGGCACCATTAGCAGTCGTGGTCTTGGTGGGGCCATAAACCTTGGTTGTCTGTGGATTACGATTGTTGGTATCGTACTGGAAGTCCAGGCTGAAGATCGCCTTCAGGCCGTTGCCCAGATCCTCGCTGCCCTTGAAGCCGATGGAGCAGGTCGTACAAACAAATTGGGTGTTGTAGCCATCGTTAACATAGTCTTTCGAGTTGACAACACTCTCGTCGATGTGACCGAAGACCGTGACGTCAGCCTGAGCTGCTGCCATGCCACCGGCCAGGGCGACGCCGATCATCATCGGTAAAATTTTCTTCGTCATGATATTCCCCTTAACACAGTTTAGGTGATTAAAAATACGGTTGTCATTGCACGTTGCGCACTTTACAACTCTCAGTGCACGAATGCAACAACTATTTTCAAAAAAACCACAGATCGGCGCAAAGCGTTGCTTAGGCGCAACAGACATCACCATCATTGATCAGCCCAGCCCCCGATCAATGAAATAATTATCCATGACTTTCAATTTGTTACAGAACTCAGACTGTAAACCAGGCTGACAGGACCGCTCCAGACACAATGCAGGTATCAACGCGTGACTGCTATCAATCGACACCCGGGCTACGCTTGAACCCGAGTTTGTACGACACCCGATCCGGCAAAACATGATCCCGCCGCACCGGCGAGGCGCCCGGCAGTCCGGCCTCCACGGTCATTCCGGCAGTTCACAAATTATACAGGGGAGCGCTTATTCGCAGGCCGCTCGCAAGCATCCGCTTAACTTGAGTACAATGCCGCTCACCCCAACTGACTGCACAGAATGGCATGTCGACTCAAATGCAACAGCCCCCTTCGAAAAACGCCCCCTGCCCCTGCGGCAGCGGGAAGAAGTACAAACGCTGTTGCGGCATGCACGAAAGCAGTCAACACGGCGACTCGAACACTTCCGGCAAACAGCAACAGGTCATTCACCTCTACCAGCAGGGAAAACTGCAGGCGGCGCGCCATCTCGCAGAGCAACTGCTGCGCACTCAACCGAAGGACCCCGCCCTGATCGAAATCAGCGCGGTCATTGCGCTGCAACTGGGCGAGACGGAGCGGGCGATTGGCCTGTTCCGGCAGCAACTCGCACTGCAGCCCGGCAACGCCATCGCCCACAGCAATATCTGCATGGCACTGCATTCACAGGGTCAGGACGAGGAGGCCTTCCTGCATGGAAAACAGGCGGTCAACCTGGACCCCGGCCTCGGGGACGCCTGGAACAACCTGGGCAATATCTACAAGTCGGGAAACAAACTGGATAAAGCCCTGCAACACTATGAAAAAGCCCTGGCGCTGGATGACCGGGACCCGCGTGTGCACATCAATGCCGGCAGCGTAAGCCAGCTGCTTGGTGACCTCGAGACCGCCGAAAAACGTTACCGCAGCGCGATCGAAATTTACCCGGGGTTCGCCTCTGCCTGGAACAACCTGGCTACGGCGCTGCAGCGACAGGAACACCACGAGGAAGCCGACCAGGCATACCGGCGAGCCCTGGCGCTGCAGCCGGACAACCCCGAGGCATTGACCAACTACGGCACCTTCCTGCAGGACCGCGGCGACACCGAGGCCGCGCGCGACTGCTTCAAAAAGGCCATCCGGACACACCCCGATTATGTCGGCGCCTACATCAGCATGGGCAATCTCTGCGACCGCCTGCATGACCGGGACGGCACCAGAAAATATTTCGACAAGGCACTGCTGCTGGATCCGAACAACAGCACCGTGCTCTGCAACCTCGGCTACCGCCTGTACGAAACAGGGCACCAGCAAGAAGCCGTGGAGCATTTTACGCGTGCCCTGCAAAGCAACCCGCACTCGGCAAAGGCCCTGGCCGGACTCGGCAAGGCACTGCTGCGACAGGACGACGATGTCGGAGCCGCGGAAAACATTGAACGTGCGCTCGCACTCGCGCCCTGGGATGTCCATGCCCATATTGCCAGGGCAGATCTGGATACGCGGCAACGCAAATACGACGCCGCCGAATCCGAATGGCGGCATGTCATCGATAAACAGCCCGGCATGAGCGACGGCTATATCGGGCTTGCAGAACATTACGCCGGCCTCGGACTCATGGAATATGCCCGCAAAACCTATCTTGCGGCAGAGGAAAACGGCGCAGCCTGCCTGCGCCTGTATCACTCGTGGAGCCAGCAGGAGGAAAAGATCAACAACCTCGACGCGGCCGAGCGCCTCGCGGGCAAGGCCGTCGAGATCGACGCAAACTACCCCGGCCTGATTATTCTCAAGGCCAAGCTCGCGCGCCGGCGCAAGGATTATGCAGGCGCAGTGACGCTGCTGCAGCAGATCGACAGAGAAAACATCGAGAGCAACCTCATCAAGGCCGGTTACCTGTTCGAACTGGGAGACAATCTGGACAAGCTGGGGCGCTACGCGGAAGCGTTTGCCGTCTATGACGCCGCCAACCAGACCAAGAACGAGTACGTTGGCAGGGTTTACGATGCGGACACGGACAGGCAGCGGTTCGACCACTGGAAGCAGTTCTTCACAGCAGACAACTGGCAACGGTTGCGCACTGCCGCCGTAGCACAGAAGGAAGGACCAGCCCCGATATTTATCGTCGGCTTCCCGCGCTCCGGCACCAGCCTGCTGGAACAGATCCTCGGCTCACACCCGCAAATTGCACCTTGCGGTGAACTGCTGTTTATCGGCGACATCAGCGACGGCAAGGCAGCCGAAATCATCGGCAGCGACCTGCCCTACCCCGAGTTGCTGCTGGACAGCGCCGCCCCGTTGACGGCAGAAAAACTCGGGGCAATGCAGGATTACTACCTGGATGGCGTCAGCTCACTGGGCGTCACGGACGCCGGCACCCGCTGGGTGACAGACAAGATGCCGCACAACGCGCTGCACGTCGGGCTGATCGCCCTGCTGTTTCCAGGCTCCCCCATCATCCATATTTCCCGCCACCCCTTTAATTCCTGCCTGTCGGCATACTTCTCGAACTTCGGTTCCGGACACCGTTACACCTCCAGCCTGGAGAGCACGGCGCTGCATTACAAGCAGGTCATGGAGATGTTGCGGCATTACCGCGCGATCGGGATTAACCTGCTTGAGATTCACTACGAGGACCTGGTGCACGATCAGGAAAACGTAACCCGGCAAATGCTCGAGTATATCGGCGCACCCTGGGATGATGCCTGCCTGCAGCACTACAAGAGCAGCCGCGTGGTGAAGACTGCAAGCTATGAACAGGTCACCCGGAAGATCTACACATCGTCACTTTACCGCTACCGGAATTATCACGAGGCAGTCAAGCCGCTCCTTCCAATCCTGGAATCCACGATCGCGACATTCGGATATACGACAGAGTAGCGGCCCGCAGTAGCGCGCGTTCGCTGGCAACCAGCAGTGTCCGGTATTTTCCGGGCGCCACACGCAATTGTTTCCTGCATTACACCATACCCATGCAGACACGCTCACCCCGCGGGCCGCCGTCGCTGAAGTACATGGAAGTACAAATGTCGCAGAGTACAGGGATGCACGAGAGCGACCCGCTCCGGCGTTCCAGCTCGCTCCGCTCGCTGGGCGAACCCGGGGTTCTCATCACTGTCCACCAAAAAGAATACCCGCCTGATGGCGGGCTTTCTTTTATGGCTGGCGGACCAGGATTACTCCGGGTATCCTGCCCTCCGCCCTGCGGGCCAGCGTCACTACGTTCCGCTGTTCGAAATCGCTCCCGGCGATTTTGTCGAACCAGGCAGCTTCTTACCCCTCGACACCCAGCCAACAAAAAACCCTGCCACAGGGGGCAGGGTTTTTTATTGGCTGGCGGACTAGGATTCGAACCTAGATTAGTGGAGTCAGAGTCCACTGTCCTGCCGTTAGACGATCCGCCAAAAGCGGGATTAACGTTTGGAGAACTGGGGTGCGCGCCGGGCCTTGTGCAGGCCGACTTTCTTGCGCTCCACCTGGCGGGCATCGCGTGTCACGAAACCAGCGCGGCGCAGCGGGGAGCGCAGCTCGCCGTCGTACTCGATCAGCGCGCGCGTGATGCCGTGACGGATAGCGCCTGCCTGGCCGCTCATGCCACCGCCCTTGACAGTAACCGAGATATCGAAGCTGTCCGACATGTCGGTTTTTTCCAGCGGCTGACGCACGATCATGCGGGACGTCTCCCGGCCAAAATACTCGTCCAGCGGACGCTTGTTGACGGTAATGGCCCCTGAACCCCTGCGCAGGAAAACACGTGCAGTGGAAGTTTTGCGTCGTCCGGTACTGTAGTAGGTGTCACTCATTCTGGTATTCCTGTCTTGGCAGGCCGCAGCCTGTGCAATTCTCCGTATTATATTTCCAGCGCCTTCGGCTGCTGCGCAGCGTGCTGGTGATCCGGGCCGCCGTAAACCTTGAGCTTGCGATACATGGCACGTCCGAGCGGATTCTTGGGCAGCATGCCCTTGACGGCCAGTTCGATAACGCGACCCGGCGCCTTCGCCTGCATCTTTTCAAAGCTGGCAGACTTCAGATTGCCGATGTAACCGGTGTGATGGTGATACAACTTGTCTGTTGCCTTGCGGCCGGTCACATGCACCTTGTCAGCATTCACTACGATGATGTAATCACCGGTGTCAACATGCGGCGTGTAGATGGGCTTGTGTTTGCCCCGCAAGCGACGCGCGATTTCAGAGGCCAGACGACCCAGCGTTTTACCTGTCGCGTCAACAACATACCAGTCGCGATTCACTTCATGGGATTTTGCGGAGAATGTTTTCATGGGTCCTGACTCTGGGTCATGCGAAATCAAAGAGCGGGGATGTTACAAAAGTCCTAACCGAGTTACAAGGCTCGACACAAAAAAGACGCCCTGATTCATGGATTAACCACTTATATAGACAGCAGATACACGCCGGACACAGGATTAAAAAAAAGCGCGGCTTGGGTAGCCGCGCTAAAATGTACCTCCTTGGGGGGAGGTGGAGGAGCGCTGACCGGCCAAATAGGGGGGCAGGCCAATCAGCGTGTAAGTATTTTCTAATATACTGGATTACATGTCAAGCCCTGTTGCATCAGAACCTGCACATCGACCTCCACATTACCGCACCCCTGCGTTATGCAACCACGAATTGGTGTTACCAACTGTTTTTTATGGCATTTATGAGGACCCCTTCGCGCGCGCGAGGGCATCGTGCCCGGGCTAAAGCCGGCAAATCCGGCTTGCAGTGGAAAAGAAAAAACGGTGGCTATTCGGTCCGGGACCCTCTTTGCCGGGAACAGAATGCCCTGTCATGCTGGCACCAACAAAAAGTCCGGGATTTATCGGGGCTCCGGAAACGGGTCAGCAAAGACTGATGGACTGAGGCGGCCCTAAATCTGCAAGCGCTTCACAACCCTGCCATGCACCAGGTGCTCTTCGAGGATTTCGTCGATATCTTCCCGGTCAACATAGCTGTACCAGACGCCTTCCGGGTAGACGACGATTACAGGACCTTCGTCACAGCGGTCAAGGCATCCCGCGGTGTTAATCCTTACGCCACCCTTGCCTGCCAGTCCCAGGGACTTGCTGCGTTGCTTGGCGTAATCACGCATGGCCTGCGCATCGAATCGCTGGCAACAGGCACTGCCAGCCGCGCGCTCGTTGACGCAGAAGAAAACATGATAACGGTAATAGTCCACAGGCCGAAAGATACAGGCTGTGCCGGGCCGTGCAAAGCCTGCTACAGCTGCTACGGGACGATTACGCAGAATCGTGCTATCTTGCTGCTCTATGAGAGCACGCAAACTCACCGCCTTCGACAAGCTCATTGCCCAGGCCGATCAGGCACTGCGTACCGTGTTCGGCGAACCCGTCGGATCAGACCGGGAAAACCCGGCACAGCAGCAACGTGACGGCGATCTGTCCTCCACCGACAAGGCGAAGAGCCTGTGCCTTATGCGGGTGAATCATGCCGGCGAGGTCTGTGCCCAGGCCCTGTACCAGGGACAGGCACTGACGGCAAAGCAGGAAGCAACCCGTACGCAAATGAAACAGGCCGCAACCGAGGAGAACGATCATCTGGTCTGGTGCCGGCAACGCATCAGGGAGCTGGGTGGCCATACCAGCCTGTTGAATCCTGTCTGGTACACCGGTTCACTTGCCCTCGGCGCGGTATCAGGCGTGATCGGTGACAAATGGAGCCTTGGCTTTCTGGCGGAAACCGAACACCAGGTCGTCAAGCATCTGGCCGGACACCTGGAACGTCTTCCATCGAAGGACAACAAATCGCGGGCAATTCTGGTACAGATGAAAGAAGATGAAACCCGGCACAAGGCCACGGCGCTCGCAGCCGGTGGTGCCGAACTGCCAAATGCCGTCAAGAAACTCATGACTCTGGCATCCAGGGTCATGACATACACCGCTTACCGCATATAGATAGATCCTGTTAGCCCCGGCGCTGCAATGATCCGTCTGGCAGCGTCCGACCCACCTTGCAGATCCCGAACATCGCTATCTGTGAACTCCGGACCCAATACACCAGCCAGCCGGGATTGCAGGCCCGGCACAGCAAAACAACCATCATTCCATACCCACCAGTACTCACCAAAAAAGCCCGCGCCCGGCGTGATACACGCTAGCGTGATTCACCGGCTGACGCCTCGACAAGCTCGTAGTCATGGGTGATGTTTGCCGACTTGCCCAGCATGATGGAGGCCGAGCAATATTTTTCGGCTGACAGTTCGACAGCTCGCGCGACCTGCTTGTCTGCAAGACCGAAGCCGGTAACGATAAAACGCACATGTATACGGGTAAAAACCCTGGGCACCGCGTCCGCCCGCGCCGCCTCGATCTCGACAACGCAGTCCGTGACCTGCTGGCGCGCTTTTTTCAATATCAGTACAACATCGAACGCCGTACATCCACCCATGCCAATCAGCAGCATTTCCATTGGCCTCACCCCAAGGTTGCGACCACCGCTTTCCGGGGGACCGTCCATGATCACGGCATGGCCGCTTCCCGACTCTCCCACAAAGGTTACATCTTCAACCCACTTGACTCGCGCTTTCATGGTTCGGCGTTACACTCCGTTTATGTAGAGGCCATCACAGAATCAACGGCCGGCAAGAAGAACAGCAGCGAAAACTAAAGACTGCAGCAGATTCTCCGATACAGGGGCATGCAAGGACTCCCGCTCACATTCCCGGCCGGCAATATACCAGCCACTGGTACAGTAAACCCCTGCGTGACACGCTTTCTGGAACAGTGTCACCGCCGGAAATACCCCAACAAGAGCGTCATAATCTACGCCGGCGACCAGCCAGACGTACTTTACTACATCGTCAAGGGGTCGGTCAGCGTCCTGATAGAGGACGAGGATGGCCATGAAATCGTCCTTGCCTATATCAACTCCGGCGGTTTTTTCGGTGAAATGGGCCTGTTCGGTGAACACCCCAACCGCAGTGCCTGGATACGCACACGCAGTGAATGCGAAGTCGCGGAGATCAGCTATACCAGGTTCCGCGCCCTCGCCCGCGAAGATCCGGACATCCTGCTGGAATTAACAGCGCAGCTTGCCACGCGGTTGCGCAAGACCAGCCGCAAGGTCAGCAACCTGGCATTTCTGGATGTTACCGGCAGGATTGCACACACGCTCCTCGAACTTTGCAAGGAGCCGGATGCCATGACACATCCCGACGGCATGCAAATCAGAATCACCCGCCAGGAAATAGGCCGCATTGTCGGCTGTTCGAGAGAGATGGCCGGCCGCGTCCTGAAAGCGCTCAATGAGCAGGGGCATATTTCTGTCAAGGGCAAGACAATTGTTGTTTTTGGCACCCGTTAAACAGTAGTACCTGCAAACCCTGTCTGCATTTCACCCCAACAGCGGCACAAGCTAGTCTGCCGGGCCAAAAAGTTCGGCCAGCTTTTCCCCGGGGTCGTCGGCCCTCATAAATGCCTCTCCAACCAGAAATGCATTGACGCCACTGGAACGCATCAATGCCACGTCTGCACGCGTGTGTATGCCGCTCTCGGTAACCACAATGCGATCAACCGGTACCTCTTTGAGCATTCCCAGCGTTACATCAAGACGCGTCTCGAAAGAGCGCAGGTTGCGATTATTGATACCGATGAGGCGTCCCGGCACCGCGAGCGCCCGCTCCAGCTCTCCGGAATCATGCACCTCGACCAGCACGTCCATCCCAAGCTGCACGGCAAGTTTCGACAACTCTGCCAGCATGGCATCCCCCAATGCAGCCACGATCAGCAGGATGCAGTCCGCGCCCATGACCCGGGCTTCATATACCTGGTAGGGATCAATAATGAAATCCTTGCGAATAACCGGCAATGAACAGGCAGCACGCGCCTGCTGCAGATAGGCATCCGATCCCCTGAAAAATTCCATATCAGTCAGGACCGACAGGCATGCAGCTCCACCCTTTTCATAGCTGCTGGCAATTTCCGCAGGCCTGAAGTCCTTGCGCAAAACACCACGACTGGGGGAAGCCTTTTTGATTTCGGCAATAACAGCCGACCGGCCCGAGTTGATATTGTTCTCCAGGCTGCTGACAAAACCGCGCGGGGCATCTGCATTACCTGCACGCTGTTCCAGCTCCTGCATGCTGGTATTACGAATGCGTTCGTCAATCTCCTGCAGCTTGCGCGCGAGGATCCTGTGCAGAATGTCCGGGGTATCCTTCATATTCTCAGAGGCTGTTTGAAATCCTGACCAGAGACTCAAATGTCTGCTTTGCCTTGCCACTACTGATGACTTCAGCTGCAGACTCAACACCCTCAGCCAAAGAGGTCGTCAAGCCCGCTGCATAGATCGCCGCACCGGCATTCAGTTTTACGATGTCCAGCGCAGTGCCGGCGTGATTCTCAAATACCGAATTGATAACTGCAAGACTCTGCGCGGCGCTATCCACTGTAATGGCACTCATATCTGCACGCTGCAACCCGAAATCCTCCGGGGAGACTGTATAGACTGTAATACCGCCGTCCTTGAGTTCTGCAACCCGGGTCGGTGCCGAGATACTGATCTCATCAAGCCCGTCCTCTGCATGAACGACCAGTACATGATCGCTCCCGAGCCGCTTCAGCACCCTGGCCATCGGCTCAAGCCAGACTGCACTGAATACACCGAGTACCTGGTTCGGCGCGCCGGCCGGATTCGTCAGGGGTCCGAGCAGGTTGAACAGGGTACGTATCCGCATTTCGCGCCGTGGCCCGATCGCGTGCTTCATGGCACTGTGGTGCTGCGGCGCAAACAGGAATCCGACACCCGCCTGGTCAATACAGGCTGCAACCTGTTGCGCTGTGAGATCGAGCTTCACACCTGCCGCCTCGAGGACGTCTGCACTGCCTGAACTGCTGGAAACCGAACGATTCCCATGCTTGGCTACGCGCGCACCGGCAGCCGCCGCCACCAGGGCACTGGCTGTGGATATGTTGAATGTGCTTGCACCATCGCCACCCGTGCCACAGGTATCCACCAGATGAGGACCACTGACTTCCACACGGGCTGCAATCTCCCGCATGACCCTGGCTGCCGCCACGATCTCATCCACTGTCTCTCCCTTCATCCGCAAGCCCACGAGAAAGCCGCCGATTTGTGCAGGAGTCGCCTGACCGGTCATGATCAAGCGCATGACTGCCTCCATGTCGGCGGCATTCAGATCGCGGAACTCCACAACGTTGGCGAGAGCTGTTGGCAGATCCATGGCTGGCATCTCTTGTATCGACAGCGGCCTACTGCTGCAGAAAATTTTTTAACAGGTCATGCCCGCACCCGGTCAGGATCGACTCGGGATGGAACTGTACGCCCTCGACCGGCAAGGTCCTGTGGCGCACCCCCATGATCTCATCGATTTCTCCGGCCGATGTTGCGGTCCACGCGGTAATCTCGAGACAATCCGGCAATGAATCCTTTTCAATTACCAGAGAGTGGTAACGCGTAGCCTCAAAGGGATTGGGCAGACCATGAAACACCCCGGCATCGCCGTGGTGAATCTTCGATGTTTTGCCATGCATGATCGCACGGGCGTGCACGATACGGCCACCGAATGCCTGGCCGATGCTCTGGTGGCCCAGACACACTCCGAGGATGGGAGTGCGTCCCGCAAAATGCCGGATCGTCTCCAGCGACACCCCGGCCTCGTTAGGTGTGCACGGCCCGGGGGAAATGACGATCTTTTCAGGCGCCAGCCCCTCGATTTCCTGCACGGTGATCCGGTCATTACGGTACACGCACACATCCGCTCCCAGTTCACCCAGGTACTGGACGAGGTTGTACGTAAACGAATCGTAATTATCGATCATCAGCAGCATATCTGCGATCCACCCTGTAACCCCGCACCAGCGCATACACGGACTCACCAGCCTGCATTTTCCCCGAAAATGCAGGCTGGTGAAAGCTGCCCCGTATTGGTTACCCAAAGCGGCCCGCCGGGCAGTGACCCGGCGAGCCGCAAATCAGGGAATGTCGACTAGAACAATGTGTAAATGAAGGGTGCGACGGCGGAGCCCTGAGAGAGCACAATGAGTGCGCCGAGCAGCAGCAACACGAGAATGATTGGCGCCATCCAGAACTTCTTGCGGACCTTGAGAAACTCCCACAGGTCCCTGAGTAAATCCATCATCAGAAAGGTTTCTCCATTCTTTCGCGAGACAGCTTCTCGCTGATTACCCGGTAAGTCTGCGCCTCACCATCCAGCGCACGATGCAGCGGATCCTTGCCTAAAATTCGCAAAAACAGCGCAACCGGGGCAAACAGGACAAAGAATACCACCCCCAGAATAATGCGTGTATTGATCCAGCCCAGCACATGACCCAGCTTCATCCAGACGTAGAATACCGGACGCAGCAACTCCGGCAGCAGCAGCCCGGTGCCGGCAAACAACCCGGCGCCGATCCAGGGCCACAATGGCCACGGCCTTTCAAAGAGCCAGGGCAGCAGCAAACCGAAAAATACAACCAGACCTCCGGCAAACACCAGCCCGAAATTGCGCAGCTCCCGCCGGTCAGGCGCCGAATATGCTTGTGATTCCACCATCGTCAGTCCAGTTCAAACTCCGCCATCCAGGTGTCGTCCTTCTCCCATTCCGGCTGTTCGGGTTTCGCCATCAGATAATTTTCCACCACAAGGTAATCCATCTCCGTGCGCATGAAACAACGATATGCATCTTCAGGCGTGCACACGATCGGCTCGCCACGGACATTGAAAGAAGTATTCACCAGCACCGCACAGCCGGTACGTGCCTTGAATTGCTGCAGCAGGGCATGAAATCGCGGATTGCTCTTCTCATGCACAGTCTGCACCCGGGCCGAATAGTCCACATGCGTGATTGCCGGTATTTGCGAGCGCTTCAAATGCAGCTTCTGTACGCCGAACAACTGCTGCTGCTCGGCACTCATCGGTATCCGCAAGGATTCATGCACCGGTGCGACAATCAGCATATACGGGCTCGAGCGGTCGAGCTCAAAGTACTCTTCAACGTCCTCAGCCAGCACCGCCGGGGCAAATGGCCGGAATGACTCGCGGTACTTGATCTTCAGATTCATCACCGACTGCATCTTCTCGCTGCGCGGATCCCCGATAATCGAACGCCCGCCGAGTGCCCGCGGGCCAAACTCCATACGCCCCTGAAACCAGCCCACCACGTTCTCTCCCGCGAGAATCTCGCTCAACCGCTCCAGCAGCGCCGTCTCATCGAGACGTTCATAAACCGCACCCAGCTTGTCCAGTTGCGACTGAATCTCGTCATCCCCGTAGCGCGGACCCAGGTAGGATCCCTGCATGCGGTCGTGCCCGTTCACAGTACGCGGTTTGTCATGGTATTCGTACCATGCCACAAGGGCCGCACCCAACGCACCTCCGGCATCGCCAGCCGCCGGCTGGATCCAGATATCCCTGAAGGGACCCTCGCGCAGGATCCGGCCGTTGGCGACACAGTTCAGCGCCACGCCACCGGCTAGGCAAAGATTCTCGTTACCCAGTTCCCTGTGCACCGTGCGCGCCAGCCGCAGGACCACTTCTTCGGTCACTTCCTGAATGGATCGAGCGATATCCATTTCTTTCTGTGCGATGGCCGTCTCCGGCTTTCTTGCCGGCCCGCCAAACAGGCTCGCAAACCGCTGGTTGGTCATGGTGAGACCGGTCGCATAGTTGAAATAGTCCATATTCAGGCGAAAGGTTCCGTCCGCCTTCAGATCAATCAACTTGTCCATGATCAGCTCGACATATTTCGGCTCGCCATAGGGCGCCAGACCCATCAATTTGTATTCCCCCGAATTTACCCGGAATCCGGTGTAATAGGTGAAGGCCGAATACAGCATCCCCAGGGAATGCGGGAAATCGAGTTCCCAATGGGGCGTCAGGACATTGCCCTGCCCCTGCCACACCGATGTCGTTGCCCATTCTCCGACACCGTCCAGGCATAGAACGGCGGCATCCTCGAAGGGGCTCGGGTAAAACGCCGAAGCGGCATGCGACTGATGGTGCTCGGCAAACAGCAATGCCGGCAACGCCTTTTCCTTGATACCGCCAAGCGCGGCGAGTTCCTTCTTCAGCGTGGCCTTCAGATAGAGCTTTTCCTTCAGCCACACCGGCATCGCGGCCACAAAGGAGCGAAAACCCTCGGGCGCGTAGGTCAGGTAGGTCTCCAGCAAGCGCTCGAACTTGACCAGCGGCTTGTCGTAGAAGACCACTTCATCAACATCAGCCAGCTTGATGCCCGCCTGCGACAGACAGCTTGCGATTGCGTGCCCCGGAAACCGGGCATCGTGCTTCTTGCGGCTGAAACGCTCTTCCTGTGCCGCCGCCACAATCTCCCCGTCCTGCACCAGGGCTGCGGCACTGTCATGGTAATATGCTGATATTCCTAGAATATTCAATGTGTAACTCTATACATACAGTTTATAGTCAGGTTGTCGTGCCGCAATCATTCTACAGACCGCGACAGGCTTTTGCGACGGCTCTGAAAATTGCCCGCCCCTTGTTCATGGTTTCTTCCCACTCATTTGCAGGCAGGGAGTCCGCGACAATACCGGCACCCGCCTGGATGTGCAGGATTCCATCCCTGATGACAGCGGTACGTATCGCTATTGCGGTATCCATATTTCCAGACCACCCGATGTAGCCAACCGCGCCGGCATAAACACCCCGCTTGACCGGTTCCAGTTCATCAATAATCTCCATGGCACGTATCTTCGGCGCACCACTTACTGTGCCAGCCGGGAATGTCGCACGCAAGACATCGATTGCACTCATTCCGGGACGGATTCTTCCGGTTACATTCGAGACGATGTGCATGACATGTGAATAGCGCTCAATCACCATCTTTTCGGTCAGTCTGACGCTGCCAATCTCACTGACACGACCGGCATCATTTCTCCCCAGGTCGATCAGCATAAGATGCTCCGCCAGTTCCTTGGGGTCCGCCAGCAAATCCGCTTCCAGCACCTGGTCTTCTGTTTCATCCCGACCCCGCGGCCGGGTCCCTGCTATGGGGCGCACAGTTACCATCCCCTCGTCCAGACGCACCAGGATCTCGGGCGAAGATCCCACCACGTGGAAATCACCGAGATCCAGGTAGTACATATAAGGTGAGGGATTCAGGTTGCGCAGCGACCGATACAGGTTAAGCGGCGGCGCATTAAACGGGATCGACATCCGCTGCGACAACACCACCTGCATGGCGTCACCCTCGACGATATATTCCTTTATGCGATCGACAGCTGCCTCGAAGCCTTGACGGGTAAAGCCCGAGACAAAATCGGCTTCCTCGATTTTGTCGGTCTGGCCGCGCCGCACATCATAGACCGACGCCGTTACCTGCAAGGTCGTGGCCAGTTCTTCAAGCCGGGCCTGGCCGCGCTCAAGTGCATCCTGCTGCGCCGGGTCGGCATGGACAATTAACTGCAGTGTGCCAGCCAGGTTGTCAAATACCAGCAGTTCATCGGAAACCATCAGCAGGATGTCCGGGCAATCCAGCAGGTCCGGCTTGGTGAACTCCGCCAGGCGTGGCTCGATATAGCGCACCGTATCATAGCCGAAATATCCGACCAGACCACCATTAAACCTTGGCAAACCGGGCATTTCCGGAGCCCTGAAGCCAGTCTGGAAGTCCTGGATCCAGGCGAGCGGATCGGCCACGCTCGCCAACTCGACAGTCTCGCCGTTTTCCTGCAGGATGATTTCATGTCCGCGTACGAACAGTACCTGGCTGCATGGCAGACCGATAATCGAATAACGCCCCCACTTCTCGCCGCCATGTACCGATTCGAAAAGGTAGGAATACGGCCCCTTGGCCAGTTTGATGTAGGTACTGAGAGGAGTGTCCATATCCGCCAGGACTTCGCACGTCAACGGAATCCGGTTATATCCCTGGTCACCCAGGGCCTTGAACTGTTCAGGTTTCATTGCACTCACCTTTGAGCATACGGGCAATATATTGGAGCAGGTCGGTCAGACAGCGAATTTCTGCCGCCATCGCCAGCAGACCGTGCACCTTGCCAGGTACGTCTCTCGAGTGAGGCATGCCATATGCTTCAGGCTGCCTCTTCCAGTAAAGGGTAGATTTCCGTCAGGGAGTCGATGACCGCATCGGGATGCGAACCGCGGATGTCGACGCCGTGATTATAGCCGTAACTCATGCAGACAATCTGGAATCCGGCCGCACGCGCGGCACGCACATCACTGACAGAATCACCAATCATCATGCACTGCTCCGGCCTGCAGCCGAAAAATTCCGCACCATACAGCAGTGGCGCTGGGTCGGGCTTCTTTTTGCTTAGGGTATCGCCACTTATTACAATGGAAAAATCATCATGTACACCCAGGTCCCGCAACAACGGCTCGGTAAACTGCGCTGCCTTGTTGGTTACACAGCCAAGTTTGTAGCCGGCCGATTTGAGCAGATCCAGCCCTTCGCGGACACCGGGATACAGGTGGGAGCGCAGCGAAGTGTTTGCCGCATACAGCTCGAGAAACACCGGATAGGCGCGCCGGAATTCGACTTCATCCGGCTCGCTGTCCAGGGCCCCTGTCAGGGCACGGCGTACCAGGCGCTCGACACCGTTCCCCACCCAGTCACGTACATATGCCTCACCCCAGGGTTGCCTGCCCAGCTTTTGCATCATCTCATCTACGCAAAAGGCAAGGTCCGGGACACTGTCAACAAGCGTACCGTCCACGTCTATCAGGATCATCTCCGGCTTGCGCATACCCGGGCCTGTTAACACTTGTTCAGCTGACCGCTTTGGCAATCTCGGCTCGCATGGCGTCAATTGTTGCCTTGTAGTCTGCAGCACCGAAGATGGCGGAACCGGCGACGAAAGTGTCTGCACCGGCTGCAGCGATCTCGCCGATATTGTCGACCTTCACACCACCATCGATTTCCAGCCGGATATCGCGCCCGCTTTCATCAATGATCCTGCGCGCCTCACGCAATTTGTCGAGCGCCGTCGGGATGAAACTTTGCCCGCCAAAACCCGGGTTGACTGACATCAACAGGATCATGTCAACCTTCTCGATGACATACTTGAGATGATCCAGCGGGGTCGCGGGGTTGAAAACCAGACCCGCCTTGCAGCCGTTATCGCGGACCAGAGACAACGAACGGTCGACGTGTTCACTGCCCTCGGGGTGGAAGGTGATATAGGTCGCCCCGGCCTTGGCAAAGTCAGGGATGATCCGGTCGACCGGCTTGACCATCAGATGTACGTCGATATCGGCGGTGACGCCGTGGCTGCGCAAGGCTTCGCACACCAGCGGCCCGATCGTCAGGTTTGGCACATAATGGTTGTCCATGACATCGAAGTGCACGATATCCGCGCCGGCATTCAGTACGTTGGTGACTTCTTCACCCAGTCGCGCGAAATCGGCTGAGAGAATAGAAGGTGCGATCTTGTAATCGGCCATATCGATGTCCTCGTTCAAAAAAATACCAGGTGTATTAACAATATTCAGGGAAGGCGCACTTTACCCTAACGGCGCCGATTTTTCAGCACAGTGAACATATCCGCCACCCCGCTGCACCCGCCCGCATCCAGGAAGTAATTTCCAGGACGTATTGCCCGTACGCCAACCGGCAAGCCAATAGTACCCGTGAACCGAAAATGCGCAATTGGCCAGCCTTGGCCCTGACCGCAGAGCAGCGATGCAACCGTAAGGAGTGCCGCTCCCGACCTGCTGGCGGGCAGAAACTCCGGACCAGGTGCTTTTTTATTAATTGCAGTCAGTTATGTGAACTTCATGAAAACCGGCATCAGACAGCCAACCCCCGTTTCGATCACGTTCTCTGCAAGGCACCGCACACACCGGCAGGCGGAACACCGGCAGATGCCGCAATGAAGTTCAGTGGACCCCGATGCGAGGTGCTTGCCATTCGCCCCGGCAAGTCTTATAAAGTAGATCGTAACAACAAACAGGCCACCGCTTTCCAGCCTGCCTGACAGTCAAACAGCAAGCGCGGGGATAACTGAAATGGCAAATGAATTTCATCCACGTTTAGGTGACTGGTACCAGAACATCAACGGGGACACCTTCGAGATTGTGGCTCTTGACGAAGATGAGGCCACAATGGAAATCCAGTACTATGACGGCGCAATAGAAGAAATCGACTTTGACTCCTGGAGTGATATGGATATCATACCGAGCGAACCACCGGAAGACTGGTCAGGTTCGCTGGACATCGAACGTGAGGACTATGGCGTTGATCTGGAGTTGACATCGCCGAATGACCACATCAATCCGATCGACGAACTGGAATAGCTGAACGGCTCGCGCCGCTTCCGGGCGCACAGCATAGCCGCAGCCACCAATCAGGTCTTAACCGCCAACGTCTTTTGCCGATATGCCTGTAACAGGTAATCGCAGGAGACAGCAAATGGCAACAATCTATGACTTGGCGACCGGCAGGATAATATCCGAGAACTCCGGCGTCACCACCATCGCGGATTACACGGATCTTCCCGAGTACGCTGTTGCACTGCAACCCGTACAGCAGGCCTGCACCCCGACAAAGCG
Source organism: uncultured Gammaproteobacteria bacterium (assembly GCA_963824045.1). Taxonomy (GTDB): domain Bacteria; phylum Pseudomonadota; class Gammaproteobacteria; order UBA9214; family UBA9214; genus UBA9214. The sequence continues at coordinate 55,066 of CAWGNW010000017.1, forward strand.
CCCGCCGGTCGATGAATACATGTGTCTGATACAGGAACTGCTGAAGAAACTCTGATGCTCACTCACCCACACGCAGCAGCAACCCGTTGCGGCGTGCACTGTGAAAGTGCCAGCAGAAAAAACCAGAACCGGCTGCCAGATAAACCAGATTGAGGCCGGCAGCCTGCTACATCAAGTCGCTGCGCACCTCCTGTCAGAACATCAGCTGCCGCATACCCACGAATATAAACTGGACGGCAGCATCCACGAAACAGGCTGCAGCCATTCAGGCAGGGTAGACACGGGATAGGAGATCCCGCTCAGCGGGGCGATTGCAAAAATTGAAACCCACGCAAAACTCTCCGCCCCCAGGCCGTAGCGCAGCACCATTCCGGCCACCAGCAGCCCGACAGACCAGCCCATTACCAGCAGGCTAGCAAAAAACCCGAGCAGCTGCAGGCCCAGCCCGAAAATTGTGAAGTTGTATAACGGGATTGCCAGCATGGCGGAACCACAGACCCGATCAGGGTGCGCAGGAAACCTATCGTCAGTAGCGCGCCGGTCAATTCGGTCACGCGCAGCGGGCTGACGAACAGGTAGCCCAGGTTGCGCGAATACATCTCCTCGAAGAATGTCAGCGACCCGGGTAACATCTATAAACACGTCTTCCAGCGTGCTGCGACTCTAGCGTTTCAGGAGACCTGAGGACGACCCACGGTCAACGATGCGTCCGGTACGCAATATGATGACATCATCACACAGGCGCTCAACCTCAAGCATATTGTGTGAAGCCATCAGCAATGTGGCACCACTTTCCTGCTGGTAACGTCGCAGCAAACTGCGGATGGTGCCCGCAGTTTCCGGATCGAGTGATGCTGTCGGTTCGTCCAGCAACAGAACATCAGGCCGGTTCAGCAGTGCCTTGGCGAGTGCAACCCGTGTTTCCTGGCCTGCAGGCAGGGTGCCGTATACCCGATCGAGATAGCACCCGGTCTCAAGTTCCTCCGCCAGCATCACCAGACGCTGCCGAAAATGCCGGATGTGTAGAGACGGGCATAGACGCACAGATTCTCGCGTACTGTCAGGCGCTGCGGGAGGTCGACATAGGGCGAGGAAAAGCTGATACGATGCAGTACCCGGTAACGATGCCGCTGCAGATCGCAGCCCAGCACCGACAGGCGACCCGCCGTGGGCAGCAGCAATCCGAGGAGCATCGACAGCAGGGTTGTTTTGCTGGCGCCGTTGCCACCCAGCACCGCAAAGATAGAACCGCATCTGACAGAGAAAATCACGCCATCCACAGCCAGGACATCGTCAAAGCGCCTGCTGACGTTTTCCAGCTCAATGGCGGAGCTATTCATCATGCAGCACACTGCGGTTCCAGTATCCGGCCAGGGTGGCCCCGGAAAGGTTGTGCCAGATACTGAACAGCGCACCGGGCAATGCCGCTGCCACGCTGAAATATTTCACGGCAAGCGCCACCGCAAGCCCGGAGTTCTGCATGCCAACCTCGATTGCGAGCGTACGACAGATACGTCTGTCCTGCCCCAGCCAGTGCGAGACCCAGTAGCCACCCGCAAGACCGGCGAGATTATGCAATACGACGAGCACAAACAGAACCACCGCGACATCACCAAGCTGCTGCCGGTTGAGCGCAACGATAATAGCGATAATGAAAACAATTGCGAAGACCGACACCACCGGGAAAAGATTGCGGACAATTGTCATGGGGCCATGGAACAGGTGATTGAGTCCCGTCCCCAGCGTCACCGGCAGAAAGATTATCCAGAATATTGTCTGCAACATATCCAGGGTAGGCACGCTCACCGTTGCGCCGGCATAAAGCAGCATCAGCAAGGGAGTCGCAAGGATTGCCAGCAGGGTGGAACACGCAGTCAGTGTGATCGACAGTGCAACGTCGCCGCGCGCCAGGTAGCAGATCACATTCGACGCCGTTCCGCCGGGACAGCAACCAACTAGAATCATGCCGGCAGCCGGTTGTGGCGCCAACCCGGCCAGCAGCGCCAGCAACCAGCCGGCAAGGGGCATCAACAGAAACTGCAAGGTCAACCCCAGAAGAACGGGAGTGGGCCGCCGCAGGACGGCAAGAAAATTATCCGCCCGCAGTCCCGCCCCCATACCGAACATGACAAGGCCGAGCAAGGGCAGGATAGCCGGCCGGCAAGCCGCAAACGGCGCCGGCGCGAACCAGGCGAGCAACACCCCTAGCAGCGCCCACAAGGGAAACAACGCGGTAATGTGCACTGCCATGGCGACCTCAGGTAGTGCCTTTTGACGGTGTAGCTGACGACATGATAACAAGGCCGGATTCGACCTCAACAGCAATGGCGGTGAGGCTGGCACCGGTGCACGGCCCTGCCACACACATACCATCTGTCAGTTGAAACAGCGCCGCATGCATGGCGCACTGGATGTGGCGTCTGTCAAGGCTGAGAAATTCATGCACCTTCCAGTCAAGCGGGCTACCGGTATGGGGACAACTGTTAATATAGGCATACACGCCTCGCCCCTTGCGCACAACAAATACATCCAGCAGTCGATCTCCTTGCTGCAGCGTGACTCCCCGAGAGCCGGGATCCTGCAAATCGACAAGCCTGCAGAGGACGGCACGCTGGGTTCCGGCATACGTCATATCACGGTACTCGTATACTGCCCAGTCCGTCAAAACCGTACTGACCGCATTTTTCACCGGCAAGCCTGCAGGCCCGAACCAGCGTTGCCCTGATATCCAGTCTCTCAAGGTAACCACTGATGACAGCTGCATTGAAGGTATCGCCGGCACCCAGGGTGTCGATAACAGTGGCAGGGGCAAACGCGGCATTTTCGTAGACATGACCCCGGCTGTCGATCGCTGCGGCGCCGGCATCACCCCAGGCGCAGAACAGATCTGCATGCGGACAGCGCTTCCTGACAGTTCCAAGCAGCGAAACCGGCTCTGTGAATCCCCTGGCAAGCCCGTACTCCCGTGAAAACAGCAGGATGTCGGGATAGGGAAAGAGCGACTCGATTCCGTCGCGCGGCTTTTCAATTTCAAGTGAACAGGGCATGGAAGCCGGTCCTGCATGCAGACTTTCAAGCATACGCCGGGTTTCGGTCACATTGCGGCCTTCAAAATGCAGCCAGTTGAACGGGTGCAGCGCGATGGACTCAAAATCCCCGAACGTATACTCAGGCAGGCCCCGGCAGTGGGTTATGGTGCGTGATCCCGTAGCCGTGCTGATCAGAACAGAGGATACCGGGACACTGCCCGAGTCGATGAGACGGCAAGAACCGGTGTCAATACCGTGCCGGTGCAAATCATCAAGAATAATTTCACCATCGGGGTTATTGACCAGCACCCCTGCCCAGCTGCATTCAATACCCATCTGACTGAGAACAACCAGGGTATTTGCGGCATTACCGCCACGCCGGATAAATCGTTGCCGGCAATGAATCTCCTCGTTTTCATTCGGGTAGTGATCCACCACGTGAATGATATCGAGGGTCGCATTGCCAACGCCCAGTACCTTCGCCATTGCGGCAGACTACGGGCACGCCGGCATTTGTCAACCTCGGCGTGCCAACCGGTCGGCGCGCTGGCATCAACAGGCGCCCCGGGAGGCCTTTTCAGTTGTCCCTGACGACCCTGAATCCGATATTGTCGAGCCGGGTATCCTGGTCATATTGCCCACGCTTGGCACTTCGCAACGTATCCAGCGGACTGGTATACCCGCCACCCCGCACGGAACGCTGCGTGCATTCTGGTGTCACCCATGCACTACCGTCCGCCGGAACGTCTGCATAACCTGTCTGGTAGCAATCCTGCGTCCACTCCTGCACATTGCCTGCCATATCGTGCAATCCAAACCGGTTCGCCGGAAAGCTGCCTACCGGTGATGTTTGCCTGTTATCCCATTCACTCCCGCAGTTAAAACAATTGGCATAGACACCCGCTGCCGCATCATCCCACCAGTAGCGGGATCCCTCTCCCGCACGGATTGCATACTCCCATTCGGCCTCGGACGGCAGGCGATATGACTTGCCTGACTGCATGGACAGCCATTCTGTATAGGCAACCGCATCTTTCCAGGAGACATTGATCACTGGACGGTTGGCACGACCCCAGCTTTCGTCATAGGGTAATCTCCGGCCGGTGGCGCGGGCGAATCTGTCGTATTCTGCAAACGTAACTTCATATTTGCTGATGGAGAAACCGGGCAGAGTAACCTTGTGACGCGGACTTTCATCATAATTCAGCGAATTCCCCAGGCTGCCCATCTTGTAGGTTCCGGCCGGCAATTCCATCATTGCAGGCCCGTTGATGCCACCCTGAAGCGCATCGCGGAAATTGCGGACGGCCCTGACCGACTCCCTGTCTGCTGCAATTGTCTCCTGCTGAACAGGTGTTGCTGCAACCACCGCTGTCACCGGCTGTTTGATGGCTTCGCGCCGGGCGGTATCCGCCAGCGGAACCGGCTCACCGGCTGACGCAAGGGGCGCATCAACGACGGCCGGTGCTGCATCATTCTCTGACGCAACCTCATCCGGCTGCAGTGGCACCGGCCTGACACCTGGCAGCGGATTTTCTGTACCCAGCATCAGCCAGATCACCAGCGCAATAACGCCAGCAACACCCAGACCAATGACCGGGCCAAGCCAGTGATTGCGTGCCGATGCAGGGAGTCCGCCGGTCACTTTCTGCCACGTGGGTACGACCGCCGATACATTCCTGTTCCCGGCCACACCTGGCCGTACCTTCTCCAGCGCTCCTGCATGCTGTTTGTCGATAGCAGGCACATGCAATTGCACGCTCTTCCTGTCACCCGATGCCATCCGTGAACGCAGCTGGTCTCTCTCCCTGAGCACCCTGTCACGCGCGGCTTCCGCTTCGGCACGCAGGCGAACCGCAATCTCCACGTTCTTCCTGGCCTCCTCCAGCTCTGACCGGAGTCTTGCCGGATTCTCTGCCTGAACCTGGCCGTGCATATTCATCAGGCCTCGCGCAACCTCGACCTCACCACGCAGCGCATTCACCCGCTCACGCAACCCCGTCTGCTCTTCAAGCGCAGAGTCGCGCTCCTCTGACAGTTGCCTGAGCTGTGACTCCAGCTGCGCAATCGTACTGACGGCCTGCTGGTTCTGCTCCTGCAACAGGTCTACATTGACCTGTCGCACACTCTTCTGCTGCAGGGTCAGCTCGGATATTTCTTCATGTGCCCTGGCTAGCTCCTGCTGAAGCTTCAGTATCTGATCTTCCGTCTGGGCCTGCGCCTCCAGCACCTCACGCACCCGCTCCTGCTCTTCCGCACGAATTGCATCCCGGGCCTCTTCCAGTGCACCCGAACGCCTGCCAAGATTTGCCTCGTGCTCGGTGGCAATACTCGCAAGCTGTTCCTTCAGCTCGCGCTGCCTTGCCGCCATTTCCGCGCGTTCCTCGGCACGCGCCCGGCGTTCCGCGTGCAGTTGCTCCCTCAGATTGTCAAGGTCGTCCTGAGCACTCTCCCGCTGCTTGTGCTGATCCAGAGTTGCCTGTTCAAGCTGCTTGCGCAGGCGGTCAATCTGGCCCTGAAGTTCCTTTTCATTATCATTTTTGCGAGTCAGATCCTCATGGGCCTTGCGGAATGATTCCCGGTATTCCTCATCCGCCTCCCTGGCATGCTGCTCGTACTGTTCCATCTCCTGCCTGAGTTGCTTGTTCTGCTCGCGACTTGATTCCAGCTGTTCCTCAATCAGGTGCCGGTTTTCCTCGCGCTCATTGATTTCCTGCTGCAATGCATCAAGCTGGGTATTATTCTCCTCGACAATCAACTGCAGACTGTCAATCTCTTCCCGGCTGGCCAGGTATGACGCCTGCATCTCCTCGATTTGCCGGTCTTTATCAGCCAATTCTTCCGTATATTTGCTATCAAGCGCTTCTGCTCTGGCCAGCAGAGCAGCCTTTTCTTCATGTTCCGCAGCATACAGCTGTTGCAGTTCCTCCTGCTCCGTCTGCAACGCTGCCAGTGAGCCCTCGCTTGCTGCATTTGCTTCCCGTAACCCGGTAATACTGGCCTCATGCTCATCGAGCAAACTGTTATTTCTCGCCAGCTGCTGTTCGAGTTCATCCTCCAGCCGCTTTCGTTCCGCGTTGAACTCCTCCTGCAGGGATTCAAGTTCTGCCTGCAGCTGCGCGCTCGCCTGCTGTGCCGCTGCCAGCTGTTCAGCCAACGTACGGAGTTCTGCGTCACCTGCCTCCCCCGTTCGGGACAGGGCAGCAACGGCTTCCAGTTTCTCGTTCTCCAGAATCGCCGCCTGTTCGATTTGCTCGGCCAGCCGCGCTACCGTATCCTGCAGATTGGCATTCAGGTCTTCCCTGTCATGCTCCAGTGATTGAATGGTTTCAGCAGCGGATTCCAGACCGGATTCTACTTCCCTTGAATGTTCTGTAACGCAGGCGAGTTCGCCCCTGAGTTCGTTCAGCTCATTTTCAAGTGCCTGCTGCCTCTCCCGTGCTGCCGCCGCAGCGGACTCACTTTCGTCCCTGGCGGCTTCGATTTCTGACTGCAGGGATTCAAGCATCCGGGCCTGTTCATTATTCTGCTGCTGCAGATTCTCCCCGCGCTCCTGTTCAGCTGTCATCCGGTCTGCGGACTCGCTTAACCGGCGCTGCAAATCAGCAAGTTCTTCGCCTGCCTGGGCAGTGTTGCCACCCGCTTCATCCAGCCTGGCCTGAAGTTCCTCACGGACCTTGTCTCTCGATGCTACTGCTTCCTCCAGCTCCTGCCGGAGTTGTTCATTAGTAGCAAATGCACCGGCAAGTTCAGTGCGCAGCTCATCCACAAAATGCTGTTGTTCCTGTAGTGTGCCGCCGGATTCCGCCTGCAGTTGAGTGACCGAGTGTCTTGCTGACTCCAGCGAGGCGTGCATATCCTGATTTGCCTGCTCGAGTTCACGGATTCGCGCGGACTCGACTGACAGTTCGGCCTCCTTCCTAGCCAGCTCCCCCCTGACTACATCAATCTCACCGGACAAGCCTTCAAACCGGCCTTCCATCTCCTGCAGCCGATCCCGCAATTCATTGCTGGTTGATTGCTCCTGTTCACTGCTGGCAGCCAGACTCTGCTGCAACTGCTGGTTTATGTCGCCGAGCCGCTGAAGCTCACTTTGCAGCTGCTGCACGTAGTCTTGCTGCTCCTGCAGTGCAACACCGGCCTCGCTTGCTCGCCGGGATTCCGCTTCCAGGGTGGCAGTGAATTGCGCCTCAAGCAACCCGGCCCTCTCCATTGCTGCGGTGAGTTCCTCCCGGAGAAGGTCGTTATTCGCCAGCGCATCGCCAAGCTCGTCACTAACTGCATCGGCTCCCGCCTGCGCATCCAGTCTGGCGCCAGCCAACTGCGACTGCAGTTCATCAATTCGCCTGACGGTTTCTTCCCGTTTCGAGTCATAGGCACGCTGCTGTTCATTAAACTCTTCCTGCAATGCGGCGTACTGATCCCTGAGTAATTGCTTTTCTTCAGTATCCGCCTTGGCCTGTGAATAGTATTCACCCAGCTTTTCCCCGGTCTCACCGAGCTCGGCGCGCAACAAATCCAGTTGCTCTGTCAGGCGTTGCTCTGTATTGCGGTAATTCTCTACCTCTGCGGCAAGCGATGATTTTTCCTGCTGCAACTCCACCAGCAGCTGATCCTGACCGGACGACGTGTAACTCTGGTCATTATCCGTATCAGAGATGATTTCAGCATCATCAGCCGGTACAGGGTCGCGCCTGCCGGCACTGAAATCTATGACATCCGCTTCCGCCTGCTCGGTGCCGTCTTCAGGTCCATCGTCGACTGGTGCATGCTGCAGCGGCATTCCTGCCCCCCTGAGCTCATCGGGCGTCAGTGAGGCTATCCCCCCCTTGAGCACATACACATCGAACCCCTTGTGGCCCAGCATGAACGCGGCTGACCCGCTTCGACCACCTGTATCGCAGCACAGGATGTATGTCGCATTAAATACCAGCTCGGACAGCTCTTCGCGCAGGCCGGCGAGAGGAATATTAACGCTGTCCTCAAAGCAGCCACGTTCATACTCATCCGGCGTTCTGACATCCAGCCAGACCGCACCTTCCTCCACCATTGCATATGCGGTCTTTCTGTCAATATGCCTGACCAGCTGCTTCTTCAGCAGCTCGACGAAATCCTGCTTTGCCAGACGCATCAGGGTTCCATCAGTCAGCATGGTTACCGTCGCATTGCGTCGCGTGTTGGATACCAGGGCATCTTCGCCAAATGAGTCACCCTCACCCAGTTCAGCGAGCAGCACATTCTCTCCATCCGGCGTTTCCCTGCGCGTCACCGCGCAGCGACCCTCATGTATCGTGTAGAAATAATCACCCTCGTCACCCTGGCTGATGACGGTTTCGCCGGCCTCGAGTGAAAATGGCCTCATTTTCATCAACAGGCTCTGAATCTTTGCAGGTGGAAGCTTCGAAAAGACTTCCGACTGCAATACACGGGTCATCCAGTCACCGGTGTCCGCCCCGCTGATCTCAACGACTTCCGCCGTCTGTGTCTGGTCACAGCTGAGAAAGACATCCAGCAAGTTTGAATCGACATGTGCGATTACACTCTTTTTGGCTGCCCTTGCCGAAAGGGCCCTGGGCTGGAGATTTGAAATGGGGTAGCGGGCCATGTCGGTGCCTGCCTCGACCTCACCAGTGATCCTGCGGAAACCATCGATAAGATTGATCTTGCCTTCCAGCAGGTAGACGGCCTTGCCATCCCTGTCTCCCTTGCGAAACAGGTAATTGCCCGCCTTGACTTCCTCTACAAGGATTTTCTCTGCTATTTTGCCGAAACGCGACTCGGACAGTGCATTCAGCGGCACGAGTTCGTGGAGTATTCTTCTATCGATCCTGGCTTTCTTTGCAGCGCGCATATCCACCCTTTTGGCCTGAAACTTTCCGCTGGTATCGGTAACTACAACAAGGATTCGCTGCGACTCAGTGCCGCAGACAGCTTATCGGCTGGAAATAGTTGATATTTAGGTCATTTGGACATGGGAAAAACAGGCCCGGCGCGACTGCCGCGTGAGCCGGAGCACAGCGTTTGGCAGCATTCCCTGCCCGGAACCAGCCATGTTGCAGTGCCGCGCGGGCGCGCCACCGGCTAACAGCCAGGGTGCCGCCGTGCTCACCCCGTTCACCACTGAAAGAAAGTCCTGTTATGCGCCCGCATGATTAATGCACCCTGGTGCAGGAGAGCGTCAGGGTGCGGGTGATGCCAGCGATACGACCGCACCGGGACGTGCCCCGGGTCACTCTGCCACGACCATCACCTGGCATACCCGGCCGGTGGCCTTAATTCTATCTGCGGCGGGGAGCGCCTGACGTTGTTGCCGGGACAGATTCTGCCCCGCCCGCGAGCACCCGCTACGTAAATTTTGCACCCCGCCTCCTGCCGGAAGCATATGCGATATTTTTAAAAAAACACCTGTAATTAAAGTATATCGTCGCCCTGAAAAAACGGACGCGAGGTGAATTCAGGGATGAAACACTGAAATAGCAGTATCAGAGCCAATTCCATGTATGGCAGAACGCCCCGGAATGCAGGGATGACGGCAAATGATATCTGCACGAAATACTACAAAAAAAGGCATTTCATGCCGTCAAAAACACTTTAACAATTTATATATTGTGCTATCTTACGCGTGCTGATTTATCCACCATCCAGAGAGGAGCAATGTCGAATGGCTGTAAAGAAGAAAGCTACAGTGAAAAAGAAGGCAACCGCGAAGGCAGTGAAGAAACCAACCACCAAGTCAGAAACGCTGACTTTTATTGCCGAAAAAACCGCGCTGACCAAGAGAGATGTTGGTGCGGTTTTCGAACAACTCGCGATGCTGATGAAGCGCGACCTGAAGAGGGGACCGGGCGTTTACACGGTGCCGGGACTGATGAAGGTCAAGGTCGTTCGCAAGCCTGCCACCAGGGCTCGTAAGGGTGTCAATCCGTTTACCGGTGAAGAGATGATGTTCAAGGCCAAACCGGCACGCAATATCGTGAAGGTGTTGCCGCTCAAGGGCCTGAAGGATATGGTCTGAAGCCTGAAACGGGGCCGCCATGCGGCCCCGTTATTTGACATTACCCCTGCCTCCCAATCCGCTTATTCGGCTGTGTGCACAAGTTTGGCCTGAATAAACCGGGCATGCGGGACGTACAGGAGATCAGCCACTTTCCTGACAAGATGCTCCTCGTGTGCATCAATTTTCCCGTCAGCACTGCTGACTTTCCATAACATTCCCACGATCCTGATGCGCTCCTCCAGATTGCACTCCCGGTTAATCAGGCTGGTAAAGGGATACAGGGACGTAGCCTGCTCTGCCTCACGCTGTGCGGCATCAACCAGCGCCTGCGCCTGATCCGGGGAGACGGGAAAAAATCTCTCCAGCAGCTGCCGGGCGACCTGCCGCTCTTCCGTAGTGACCTCCAGATCCGCACGTGCCACATCCAGCAGTAACAGGGCAACCGCCATCCGGAGGCTGTGTTCTTCAACGGGCCCGTCGTCCGCCGGGGAGAGTGGATATTCACGCAGGAAAGTCCTGATAGCAGCAAGCATGGTATGCAACCTGTAGCTAGTTTATCTGTTTACCCGTATGGTAAAGGCCGCGGTCAAAACCAACAAAAAATTCTCCCAGCATGGGATGATTCACCGGTTCGTTGCTATCGTCCTCAACCAGGTTGCGTTCGGCAACATAGGTTTCGTGATCCTCGTCGTGCACGAGGATGTGATACCAGGGCTGATCTTTTGGCGGACGACTCCGCGCAACCTGGTCGTACCAGGTATCGCTTCCCATAAAGAACGGATCAATGTCCACGATCACGCCGCGGTAGTCGAACATCCGGTGACAAACGCACTGACCTATGGTGAATCTAGCCTGTTTCATGACAAAAAACCCCTGGCCGGAATAGCCGGACTGTATCATTTATGACACACCGGCCGGCGACAAGTTCGCCCCGATTGCCGGGACACGTATAATTGCAGTACATCCTCCATCATCATCGATAAATACCATGAAAGATTCCCGAACTGTGGGGCGCAACAAGGTTGTCACGATGCAATACTCGCTCACCAGTGCCACCGGTGTCGTGGTCCGCGAGGCTACCGGCGCGCCGGTAAGCTATTTGCATGGAACCGGAAACCTGTTTCCTAAACTGGAGCGTGAGCTGGAAAGTCACAGCATCGGGGACATCGTTACCGCGCGACTGCTGCCGGATGACGCGTTCGGGAAACGCAACCTTGACCTGATACATGAGGTCCCCCTGGATGCCTTTCCGCCCGGCGAAAACATCGAGGTCGGCGGCCAGGTGGTGGGCGCCACTGAAGACGGAACCGAGGTTACCTTCTCGGTCACGGACATCAGGGACGGCATGGCCTGTCTCGATGGCAATCACCCGCTGGCCGGACAGTCACTTGTGTTCGAGGTGGAGATCCAGGGCATTCGAGAAGCCACAGACGAGGAAATTCGCCGGGGAAAGGCGCTCGACAGAACGTAGAGACGACTATTTCTCGATTTCGAACCGGGTTCCCTGATAGTACAACTGCAGGCCTTGCGGCAGGATTTTTTCGATGACCGCACCGTTCTCCAGGGTGTCGCCTTCCCGGTATTTCTGCAGGTCCACAAGGATGAAGCGCCGCGCGGGCTGCTCGGCATAGACATGCACATCGATATGCGGCAGCGGAAAGGTGCTGCGAAACTCTAACGGCAGGTCACTCCACAGCTGCACCCCTGGCTGAGGGGGACGTGCCGGTACAGGCTGCGGCGCGCCAATAGGTGCCCGTGCCGCAGCGGTTTCCGGCGCGGCAAGGGGAACGGCAGACCGCGTCACGACCGGTGGCCGTGCCGGGGTTGCTCGCGGCGGTGGCTGTATCATGTTGCGCGGCCGGGTGACCACGGTGGCGCCTGCCCCGGGTACCGGTGCAACGTGACCGACAGGGCCCGGGATGGCCGAATGGACGGATGGTGCAATCGCCGGCGGCGTGGCATCATCCGTTCCGCGCCCGAGGATCACGACAAGCAGTGCCCCGTTTACCAGCAGTAGCGCGGCAACAATCCAGATCCAGCGATAGTTGCGCGCCGGGCGCCTTGCTCCCCAGTGCGGGGTCTCGAGGTCCGGGATACTGCCCAGCGTCCGCTCCTGATCCGCCTTTTTGAGTGCTTCAAGAATATAGGACATATGCGCGTCTCATGATGGCTCGAATGACAACCGTGGCACATCTTTGCGTCCCGACCGCGTATTCAGCTGGATCAGGGTGTTCTCGCCAACAATGCCGTCAGCAACCAGCCCCCGACTGCGCTGGAAATCCAGCACATGCTGTTGCAGTGGGTAGTCAAACAGTTGTGGATCAGCCGCAGGGATATCGACTCCCAGCACCTGTTCGAGCTGCCGGCGCAGCCAGTCGATATCCGCCCCCCGGTCACCAACCCTGAGGTTCAGTCCTCCGTCCGGCGGCACCTGCAGTAGCAACAGATATTCGCCGTACCAGTAGCGGTCCACCTGCTCGACGGACAGCCGATATAACTCGGTTCCGATCATCAGCTCGGCAACCGAGTCGTCCAGATGCTGCAGGACGACCGGGACACGCCGCCCGTTCGCGTCAAGCAAGCTCAGAATCGCCGGACGATCAATCTGGCGCAAGGTATTCCAGTTCCCCTGGCCCTGCTTGCATAGCAGGCCGTACTGCCGGGTAAAGTCGCAGAAGTCGGGCTTTACACTTTGCGGCAGGACTACCGACCACAAGGCCAGCAGTTCCGTCCAGGCAGCGCGGTAAAAGGAACTGTCCGATGCCAGCAGCAACTCCCCCAGGGGGCGAGTTTCGGCCTCGCTGGCCACGTCGGGCGCACCCCGGGCTGCGCCTGCCCCACTTTCCGGCAGCGCCGGCTGTACCGGAGTGGACTTGCCAGGCGCTCCCGGCGGCACAACCTGTGCGGGTGAGGCAGCGGGAGCTTCGCCCAGCCGTGAAGACGCGGCAGCTGCCGGCTCGTGTCGTTTCCAGGGCTGGTAGACCCCCAGCAGGAGCGCCGCGAGCAACCCGGCACCGAGGCCCGCAGCAGGCAGCCAGCGGAGTCTCCGGATCGCCGGCTGCTCTTCCGCGAGCACCTCGCGTGCCGCCTTGCGAATCACCTTGGTATCGACCTGCGACTTGCCCTCGACATAGGCGCCCAGCATGGCACGATCACACAGCACATTGATCAGGCGCGGGATACCGCCACTGAGCCGTTGTATTTTGTCGATTGCACCACGGTTGAACAGCGGCTGTGAGTTACCGCAGATCTGCAGACGGTGCCGGATGTAGGCACCGGTTTCCTCGAGACTGATGGGTTCCAGATGGTAGCGCGCCGTGACGCGCTGGGCAAGCTGGCGCATATCATCTCGCGCCAGCAGTGTGCGCAACTCGGGCTGCCCGATCAGGATGATCTGCAGCAGCTTCTGTGTCGCCGTCTCCAGGTTGGTCAGCAGGCGCACCTGCTCCAGCACATCGGCACTCAGGTTCTGCGCCTCGTCGATAATCAGGACCGTGCGCCGCCCCTGCGCATAGGCATCCAGCAGGTAGTGATTCAGCACATCGGTCAGCTTCTTGATGCTGGAGTTTTCCTGCGGATAGTCAATACCGAGTTCATCGCACACGGTGGCGATCAACTCGTGCGCCGTTACCTTGGGATTGAGCACCAGCGCGAGGTCGACATTGTCCGGGATATGCTCCAGCAGGCAGCGGCAGATGGTCGTCTTGCCGGTACCCACTTCCCCCGTGAGCTGCACGAAACCACCGCCTTCCCCCAGGCCATAGAGCAGGTGCGCCAACGCTTCCCGATGGCGTGTACTCAGATACAGGAAACGCGGGTCGGGCGTTATCGCAAACGGGCGGTCCGTGAGGTTAAAATGCTTCAGATACATATTGTGTCAAGATATTGTCTTCCTGGCGGTACCCATCAGATTCGCATCCTCTGCACGCAACACAAACGCAACAGGCAGTTCAAGTCATGAAGCAGAATCATATCCTTTCTGGACTGCCGGACGCGACACTAAATAAAACGCGGTGTGTGTCACTGCCCCTGCCACGGACTCAAAAGTCTTCTACCTCGAGCGCGAACGCGGCCGGTGATGAGTTTTACGGTATCTTAACTGCCAGCAGCCTGTTGCACTGCCGTGCATGCTGCCCCTGCAGATGCCCTGTGCAGAGATGCCAGCACTCCTGCTACACAGAAAACACGCCGTGCCCCCCCGGATCGAAACAGCGTTCGCCTCCCTGCGAGACCCGGGTGCGGGTTGCATCATACCGGTCTGACACTGCTGCGTGTGCACATGAGCACGCGCCTGGATTCAGGAACAGGGAGAGGCAGGCATCAACGCCAGCATCGGCATGGGTGCAACAGACTTCCGGCAGCCCATGCGCAGCCGTTCCCGTTCATCCGCAAACGGGCTCCGCCGGCCGTGACTTGAACGGCCACGTTGCCGGGCTCGGCACGGTGATGACCGACTGGCTGGATATCCAGGCACGCGCAAGCGGCGTTCCGGCGAGGAAGCTCCGGTCGTGCCGGCCAGTCAGAGGTCGCGTACCGCCCCGTCAGCGCCGGAATCGACCACGGGCGAGTGCAGCACCAGATCCATACCACGCCAGAGCGTGAAATCGATGGACTCGCGCTTGCCGTTGATATCCTCGATAATGATGCGGTTGCGCCTGCCTTGTGCGAAGACCAGCGCCCTGACCTGGATCAGCTGCCCGGAAAAATTGCTGTACCAGTAACCCGGTATCGGCTTCTGTTGCAGAAACATGCTGCCTCCTTCGCCGAGCCTGCATACCCGGGCCTGGTGTTTTTGTTATTTGACACAGGGCGCCCTTTTGGCTGATGCCCTGTATACTTTATAGTCAAGCGGAAGCAGTGTTTCAATGGGTCAAAGGTACTACCCTGGCAGCGAGCGGGCCGAAGCTAGCCGCACTTGGAGTCGCCGCAATTCAGGCACGTCAGGCAACCATCCATCTGGATCACTGCTTTGGTGTGGCATTTGACGCACAATTGCGACCCCTCGGGGAAGTCACCACAGCCACTGTTATCGACGCTGCCCGAGGCCGCCTCGAACTGGGCGCGCTTTTCCTGGACGAGTTTCTTCTGGTGCTCATCGAGGCCGTCATCCTTCAACAGCCCGATCATCCGCATGTGGCACTCGATGGCATCACCGATCTCCGCAACCAGCGACGGCATGTACTTGCCCCCTTTCTTGAAATAGCCGCCGCGCGGATCGAACACCGAGCGCAATTCCTCCACCAGGAAGGTCACATCCCCGCCCTTCCGGAATACCGCCGAAACAATCCTTGTCAGCGCCACGATCCACTGGAAGTGGTCCATGTTCTTGGAGTTGATGAATATCTCGAAAGGCCGACGCAGCTCGTTCGGCGTACCGTGGTTGAGAATAATGTCATTGATGGTGACATACAGGGCATGCTCGGACAGCGGCGTCTTGACCTTGTAGGTCGAGCCGATGAGCATGTCCGGGCGCTCCAGCTTTTCATGCAGCTGCACCACATTGTCTTCCGGCTCGACAGCCGGCTCGGCCTGCTGCGGCTCGTCCTTGCCGCCCACCCGGTAGTCCACAATCTTCTTGTCGATGCGAATTGCCATGTTCTGCTCCTGCGTGTTCGTTGTTACCAGGGTGAACCAAAACAGGCGATGTCTGTTTGCCCTGGTTCATCCCGGTAAAAAAGTTTTATTCCACTACCCCTGCGCTGTCCCGCCCCCGGCAAAGGAGACGGCGACGTACTCCGGAATGCCGGCTCACCAACATACCCGGCAGCCTCTGACTGCTCAGAATTTGCCGTAATACCCTTCCTTGAGGGCATCGTAAAGGTTCGCCGCGCTGTGGATCTCGCCGTCGTACTCGACTTCCTCGTTGCCCTTCAGGCTGAGCCTGGAGCCATCATCCAGGGTGAACTCGTAAACGGTATTCTCCAGGTCCTGTTCCTTCACCAGCACGCCCTGGAAAGCTTCCGGATTGAAGCGGAACGTGGTGCAGCCCTTCAGGCCCTTCTCGTAGGCGTACCGGTAGATGTCCTTGAAATCCTCGAAGGGGTAATCCGTCGGCACATTGGCTGTCTTGGAGATGGAGGAATCCACCCACTTCTGCGCAGCCGCCTGGATATCCACGTGCTGCCCGGGCGTGACATTGTCTGCAGCAATGAAGTAGTCCGGCAGCCCGTTGCTGCTGTCATCCATCGTGGCGATTGCCTTCGGATTCACCAGTTCGCGGTATGCCAGCAGCTCGAACGAAAACACATCCACTTTTTCCTTGGTCTTGCGGCCTTCCCGAATCACGTTGCGGAAATAGTGATGCGCGAAACTGGGCTCGATGCCGTTGCTGGCATTGTTGGCCAGCGACAGGGAGATCGTGCCGGTCGGGGCGATGGAGCTGTGATGCGTGAAGCGGGCGCCATGCTCGGCCAGGTCCCGGGCCAGTTCCGGGGCCTCCACGGCCAGCTGCTGCATGTAGCGACTGTACTTCGCGTGCAGCACCTTGCCCTTCACCTTGTCGCCCGGCAGGTAACCGTCGCGGCGCATTTCGGGACGCTTGCGCAGCATCTCCTCGGTGACCTCGAAGTCTTCCTCCATGATCGGGGCGGGACCCTTTTCCTTCGCCAGATCCAGTGCCATGCGCCAGCCGGTCAGCGCCAGCTCGCGGCTGACGCGTTCGGTGAATTCCACCGATTCCTGCTCCCCGTAACGCATGCACAGCATGGTGGCCGTCGAGCCCAGCCCCAGGAAACCCATGCCGTGGCGGCGCTTGCGCATGATCTCTTCCCGCTGTCCTTCCAGCGGCAGACCGTTGATCTCGACCACGTTATCCAGCATGCGCGTGAACACGGCAACGACCTTGCGGAATTCCTCCCAGTCGAATTCAGCCTTGTCGGTAAACGGATTGCACACGAACTTGGTCAGGTTGATCGAGCCCAGCAGGCAGGAACCGTACGCCGGCAGCGGCTGTTCGCCGCAGGGATTGGTGGCACGGATGTTCTCGCAGAACCAGTTGTTGTTCATCTCGTTGACCTTGTCGATCAGGATGAATCCCGGTTCCGCGAAATCGTAGGTGGAAGCCATGATCATGTCCCACAGGCGCCGCGCGGGAACCGTCTTGTAGACCTTGCAGGCCACCAGCCCGGCATTGTTGGCGATGTAGTCGCCCTTGTATGGCCATTCGCGCCAGACCACGCGCTCCGCATCGTTCAGGTCGATGGAACCATTCTGTTCCTGGCGGCTGATCGGGAATGCCAGCTTCCAGTCGCTGTCGTTGCTGACGGCATCCATGAATTCGGTGGTAATAAGTAGCGACAGGTTAAACTGGCGCAGGCGCCCGTCCTCGCGCTTGGCGCGAATGAAATCCATGACGTCGGGATGGCCGACGTCGAAGGTCGCCATCTGCGCACCGCGGCGGCCACCGGCCGAGGACACGGTGAAACACATCTTGTCATAGATATCCATGAATGACAGGGGACCGGAGGTGTAGGCTCCCGCTCCGGAGACATAGGCGCCCCTCGGACGCAGCGTGGAAAATTCGTAACCGATACCGCAGCCGGCCTTCAGCGTCAGGCCGGCCTCGTGCACCTTCTCGAGGATATTGTTCATGGAATCCTGCACGGTGCCCGACACGGTGCAGTTGATGGTGGAAGTCGCCGGCTTGTGTTCCCGTGCGCCGGCATTGGAGGTAATCCGCCCGGCCGGTATGGCGCCATGGCGCAATGCCCACAGGAACTGCTGATACCACGTCTCACGCAACTCCGGTGTCTGCTCGACATCCGCCAGTGCCCGGGCGACCCGCTGATAGGTGAAATCGATGGTGTCATCGATCACCGCCCCGTCCTTGGATACCAGACGGTACTTCTTCTCCCAGATATCCTGCGAGGCCGGTTGCAGCGGAATGTCTGCAACACTGGTTGGTACTGCTTTGAGATACGCGGTAGTTGTCATGCGGCCTGTGCCTCCCTTGTTCTTTACTATTTATTAGAAATAATGCTGGACATCTGCATCCGAAATAACACACCCCTGCAGGTAATCCGGTTTCGGTAGGAACACAACATGTTGTGTCCGGGGTAGAAAGATTAGGCAGCTCAACCCAGACTGTCAAGTCTATTTTATTCAGGTATAAATATTATTTAATAACATGAAGTTATGATATTAAAATAAAAGTCAATAAGGGGAAATACGGACCCGCAGTCCATAACAGTGAAACACTATATATTGTGTTTCTAATATTGCCAGCCCGGGCACCTAGTGGTGCGCATGCCCCATGTGGCCGCCAGTACTGGCAAACAGCAGCACGAGTCCAAGCAGGATCACAAGAATACCGGCGCCATGTCCGGACGCGCGAGTCCTGGAGGAAGCGCCGCAGGGCATTATATGCCAGTCCCACCGTCAGCAGGGTCGGCAGGGTGCCCAGGCCGAACGCCAGCATGGTAGTCGCACCGCCGGCGGCCGAACCCGTGCCCAATGCCATGGCCAGCGCGGCATAGACCATCCCGCAGGGCAGCCAGCCCCACACCAGCCCCAGCAGGAATGCCTGGCCGGCATGCCGCACAGGCAGCCAGCGCCGCCCCAGGGGTTCCAGGTATATCCAGAGACGGGCACCGGCCTTTTCCAGGTAAAGCAGGGTATGCCACCAGCCGGCGAGGTAGATCCCGAACAGAATCATGATGACGCCGGCCAGGTAGCGACCAACCGGCATTCCTTCCAGTATGCCCGATTCCCCCACCTGTCCGGCAAACGCACCCACCAGCAAACCGGCGACTGCGTAACTGCTTATGCGTCCTGCATTATAGGCAAGCTGCGCCGCAAGATAGCGCCAGCGGGAATCGACCACCTGGCCGGACAGACCGGTTGAGAGCGCGCCGACAATACCACTGCACATACCGATGCAATGGGTGCCGCCCAGCAGGCCAGCCAGAAACGCGGTCGTCAGGAACTCAATATTCATGGCTGGGATCGGTCAACGTCGATTACATCCGCTGCAGGGCTGCAGAACAATAAAACAATATCCGGAATTAACGGCTTTCGCAGGTGCCTGAAGGGATCGGCTACCCGCTACCGGTGCCGCTGCGCGGCGCCGGGCCCCGTATCAGTCAGCAACATCCAGGAGAGGCAACAATAGCATGCCGGCAACCAGCCATACTGCGGCGAAATGCCGCATCACGGGGGGCCGGCAACTGCGGCTGGCGACAGGACGACCACGCTGTCACGCGGCGTCCGCAAGGCACCCGACAGACGCCAGTCGTCGGCCTCCAGCTGTACATACCAGTTGCCGTCCCGCACCGCCTGCAGCGTGCCGGCATAACCATCCCCGTCTGCAGGTTGCAGCAGCACGACCTGGTCATTGCCGGGGCGCGTGGGATGCAACAGGGAGAACCTCACCTGTGGTGGATGCTGGTTATCGCGCGAGTCAAGCGACAACAGGATACGCCGGTTTGCGAGGTCGAAATCAAGCCGTGCCCGCAGGCCATGGCTGGCCGCGGCCACATCGCGCGCCAGGTCCATGTTGATTGTCTTGCCACGATTGTAGTAATCATCGACGACCAGCCCGTCACTGGTCGTGACCGCCAGGTAGAGGGTGATCATGCCGCCAATGACGGCGCTCATCGGCAAGGCAATCAGCAGCCACACCCAGGGTTCGGCAAACCAGCGTTTTGTCTCAGCCATGGTGATCGCCATTATTCCGGTTTACTTGCAAGACGTGGCGCTAGCGCGGCCCCAGAAAGCGGGCGGTCTCCGTCACGGACAAATCAGGATTATCAGTCGCTACCATCTCAAAGACCACCTCGCTGCTGCGCTCCTTCAGTACCGCCTCGTCGGCGCGCAGGCGTACGGGGAGCTCCAGCACCTCGCCGCCGGGGACATGGATTACCCGCATATCCTTGAACAGCCGCAGCCCGTCGATGCCGGTGACCCGCAGTTCGTAATCGTGGTCAGCCGCATCCATATTCAGAACTTTCAGGATATAGACATTCTCGATCAAGCCTTCATCCGTTTCCCGGTACAGGCGGTTGCGGTCACGTATCACGTCCAGTCCCAGTGACACCCGCTGGCTCACGGAGAATACAAACATCGTCGTGATAACGGCCAGGAACAGCGCATAAATCACAATGCGCGGACGGACGATATGCGTCTTCAGCCCTTCCAGGGCATTTTCCGTGGTGTAACGGATCAGCCCCTTGGGGTAATCCATCTTCACCATGACGTCATCGCAGGCGTCGATGCAGGCGGAGCATGCAATACATTCATACTGGAGGCCCTTGCGGATATCGATGCCTGTCGGGCACACCTGCACGCACAGGGTGCAATCGATGCAGTCGCCGAGTCCCGCTGCATTGCGGTCGGTGCTGCGCTTGCGCGAGCCACGCGGCTCGCCGCGCAACTCATCATAGGAAATGATGAGGGTGTCCTTGTCGAACATGGCGCTCTGGAAGCGCGCATAGGGGCACATGTACTTGCACACCTGCTCGCGCATCCAGCCGGCATTGCCGTAGGTTGCGAAGCCGTAAAAGAAGATCCAGAAGGTTTCCCACGGACCGAGGTTGAACGCCATGAGGTTCTTTCCCAGCTCAATGATCGGGGAGAAATAACCAACAAAGGTGAATCCGGTCCAGACGGAAAACAGCAGCCACGCCGCATGCTTGGTCGCCTTGATGCGGAATTTGCGGGCATTCATCGGCATCGCATCAAGCTTCTTCTGCTTCATGCGATCACCCTCGATCTTGCGCTCGATCCAGAGAAATGCCTCGGTCCAGACGGTCTGCGGACAGGCATAGCCGCACCAGATGCGGCCCGCAATGGCCGTCACGAAGAACAGGGTCAGGCCGGCCAGAATCAGCAGGGCGGCCAGGTAGATAAAATCCTGCGGCCAGAAAGTGAACCAGAGTATGTGGAACTTGCGTGCCGGCAGGTCCAGCAGGATCGCCTGCTGGCCATCCCACTGCAGCCAGGGGGTGACGTAGTAGATGCCCAGCAGGCCAAACACGCCCAGGGCCCTGAGGCGGGCATACAAGCCGTGGACTTCACGCGGGTAGATCTTTTCCTGCTTGGCGTAGAGTGAGCGGGCTACCTGCTCGTCGGATTGCAGGGTAGCTGCAGTCCCTTTGGATTCCGGGGCATTCATATCACCCCCTAGGGTTGATTGTCGGCGTTGGCGCGCAGGCAGTTGGTAACAGCGAAATACAGGGTTCCGATGCCGGAAACGGCGGTGATGAGCCAGAAAGTGAAGAAACCCAGCGTATACACGCCGAGTCGGCTGATCCCTGTTTCATGACCGAACGGAAACAGGTCGACAGGATCAAAGGCCGAGAAAAACAGGCCCGTGGCAACAATCGCCACCATGAACGATGGCCACAGGACTGCGATGCACTTCTGCACACGCGGTATTTTCTTCTCTGCCACGCTAACTACCCTACCCGGTTGTTTGCAGGACAAGGCGGCCTGCTAATCTTCAATACTCTCCTGTCCTGTCGAGAGACTATACACATAGGCGGCCAGCAGGTGAACCTTGTCCTTGCCGAGGAAAGCTGCATGCGCCGGCATCATGCCGTTGCGGCCCTTGGCAATGGTCTCGGATATGCGCGCCTTGGAGCCGCCGTAGAGCCAGACGTTGTCAGTCAGGTTGGGGGCGCCCAGCGCCTGGTTGCCGGTACCGTCCGCTCCATGGCAGGCGGCACACAGCATTGCGAATTTTTCACCCCCACGGGCGGCTGCCGCGGTATCGACATTGCGGCCACTGAGACCGATGACGTACTCGGCCACGTCAGCTACACCCGCCTCGCCGCCCAGGGCGCTCTCCCAGGCAGGCATGACGCCGCCACGGCCATTCATGATGGTCTGCTCGATGGTTTCCGGCGCGCCACCGTAGAGCCAGTCGTTGTCACGCAGGTTCGGAAAACCGCGGGCACCGCGGGCATCCGAGCCGTGGCAGGATGCACAGTAATTCACGAACAGGCGCTCGCCCATGCGGCGCGCATCCGGATCATCCGCGACCGCTATGATATCCATGCTCTCGTAGCGGGAGAACAGCGGTCCGTACTTGGCGTCAGCCAGGTCGATTTCCTGTTCGTACTGCCCGATCGAGGTCCAGCCCAGCATGCCGGCGAAGCTACCCAGGCCCGGGTACAGTATCAGGTAGCCGATACCGAAGAACAGTGTCAGGTAGAACATGTTCAGCCACCAGCGCGGCAGCGGGTTGTTCAGTTCCTGCAGATCCTCGTCCCAGACGTGCCCCATGCTCTTGCCCTGGTCATCCGGCTTGATGTCCTTGGACAGCCAGCGGATCAGGAGAAAACAACCGATGATGCCGGCGACAGTCGGGATAATGATGTACCAGTTCCAGAAGCTGCTGGTGAAATCAGCCATGGGAATTCTCCTTGGAAGTTTTGTTTGTTGGCACTTGCGGATCCTCGTCAAACGGGAGCCGTGCCGCTGCATCGAAACGCGCCTTGTTCTTGCCACTCCAGGCCCAGACGACGATACCGATGAACAGCACCAGCAGCACAACGGTCCAGATCGCATGTAATCATCGGGAGATCCATCGCCATTATCTCCGGGTCTTGATTGCCGTTCCCATACCCTGCAGGTAGGCGATGACGGCATCCAGTTCGGTCTTGCCCTCAAGCGCCTGGGGTGCGTTTGCAATTTCCTCGTCGCTGTAGGGCGAACCCAGCAGGCGCAGCACTTCCATCTTTTTCCGGATATGGCTGGCATCGGCCGGTGTTTCCTCAAGCCAGGGGTAGCCCGGCATGATCGATTCGGGGACCACGTCGCGCGGGTTGTGCATATGCACGCGGTGCCAGTCGTCGCTGTAGCGGCCGCCCACCCGGGCAAGATCCGGACCGGTACGCTTGGAGCCCCACTGGAAGGGATGGTCGTAGACATATTCCCCGGCCACCGAGTAGTGCCCGTAGCGCTCGGTCTCGGCACGGAACGGCCGGATCATCTGCGAGTGACACAGGTAGCAGCCTTCCCGAACGTAAACGTCACGCCCGGCCAGTCGCAGCGGGGTGTAAGGCTCCAGGCCGGCCACCGCTTCCGTGGTCGATGTCTGGAAGAACAGGGGCACGATCTGCACCAGGCCGCCGATGGAAACGACGAGCAGGATCAGCACGATCATCAGCCCGATATTTTTTTCAACCTTGTCATGTCCAGTCGCCATAACTTCTCTCCTTAGTGAGCCGCGGCCGGTGCCGGAATGGTTGCAACCGCCGGTTTGGCTCCCGCGATGGTCTTCCAGATATTCCAGGCCATCACCAGGGCGCCCAGCAGGAAGAAAGCACCGCCCAGGAAGCGCACAATGAAATAGGGGTGCATGGCCTGTACCGACTCAACAAAACTGTAGGTCAGCGTGCCGTCCGCATTGGTAGCGCGCCACATCAGGCCCTGCATGATGCCGGCCACCCACATGGATGAGATATACAGCACAATACCGATTGTCGCTGTCCAGAAATGCACCTCCACCAGCTTCAGGCTGTATAACTGCCGGTCAAACAACCGCGGGATCAGGTAGTACAGGCTGCCCATGGAGATCAGCGCGACCCAGCCCAGCGCTCCTGAATGGACGTGGCCGATGGTCCAGTCGGTGTAATGCGACAGGGCGTTCACGGTCTTGATGGACATCATCGGTCCCTCAAACGTGGACATGCCGTAGAACGAGATCGATACGATCAGCAGACGCAGGACCGGGTCGGTGCGCAGCTTCTCCCAGGCACCCGAGAGGGTCATGATGCCGTTGATCATGCCGCCCCAGCTCGGGTGCCAGCAGGATCAGGGACATGACCATACCCAGCGATTGCGCCCAGTCGGGCAGTGCCGTGTAGTGCAGGTGATGCGGTCCGGCCCAGATGTAGGTGAAGATCAGCGCCCAGAAGTGCACCACCGATAGCCTGTAGGAATAGACCGGGCGACCGGCCTGCTTCGGCACGAAATAGTACATCATGCCGAGGAAGCCGGCGGTCAGGAAGAAGCCCACCGCGTTGTGACCGTACCACCACTGCACCATGGCGTCCTGCACCCCGGCATAAACGGAGTAGGACTTGAACAGGGACACCGGGATCTCCGCACTGTTGAACACGTGCAGCAGCGCGATGGTGAGAATCATGGCCCCGTAGAACCAGTTGGCCACGTAGATGTGCTCCACCTTGCGCTTGGCGATGGTGCCGAAGAACACGACGGCATAGGACACCCAGACCACGGTGATCAGGATATCAATCGGCCATTCCAGCTCGGCGTATTCCTTGCTGGTAGTAATACCCAGCGGCAGGGTTATTGCCGCCGACAGAATGATCAGCTGCCAGCCCCAGAAGGTAAACGCCGCCAGTTTGTCGCTGATCAGGCGCACGTGACAGGTACGCTGTACGACGTAATAGGAGGTTGCAAACAGCGCCGAGCCGCCAAAGGCGAAAATCACTGCATTGGTGTGCAGTGGCCGCAGTCGGCCGAAAGTCAGCCACGGTATATCGAAGTTGAGCACCGGCCAGGCCAGTTGCGCTGCGATAAAAACACCCACGAGCATCCCGACAATGCCCCAGATAATGGTCATGATCGCAAACTGCCGGACCACCGTGTAGTTGTAGGTTTGCTGATCGGTCATGCCGACCTCCCTGACTCAGATAATTGACAAATGATGAAAAATTCAGCGTTTGACTAGCGGGTAAACTGCGGTTCCAGACCCATTCCCCAGAGAATGGCAGTCGCCGCCAGCAGGGCCACGAAGGCCACCAGTCCGACCGCGAGCACCGCGCTGGAAAACAGAAAGCCGCGATCTTCGGATATCCCCATCATGACGGGCACACCGCTGTAAAGCAGATAGACGGTATAGGCCAGCGCGGGAATTCCCAGCACCATGTTGAGCCACAGCACCGGATAGAGTTCCATAAGACCAATCAGGAACAACGGGGTAGCGGTATAGGCCGCCAGTACGACGCACTGGGACAATTGCACTTCGGCGCCGTAGGTTCCGCCCATCCAGTGAATCATCCAGCCCAGAGAGAAGACCCCGACCAGCATTGCCAGTGTAATAGAGGACGGCGATCAGGCCGGCGCTTTCCAGGGTCAGCTTGACCGGATCGCCGGCACCGATCTGCCAGCCGAACTGGGTGGTGCCGATAAACCCGGAGATGGCAGGAATTGCCGCAAGGACAAGAACATGCACTGCATAGCACTTGCCGATGGTGCACTCATCATCGCGAATAGCGACCCATTCGCGTTTCGGGTTGGTAAACAGTCCCCAGACATGTTGTAGCACCATTGGCAAATTCTCCCCTTGCAGATTCTCTGGCCGGTCGATAGTTTCACGATAATTTGCCATCGAGTCAATGTCTTAATGACCCGTAATGGATCTGTCACAAGGCAAACAAGCGCTGATTTGACCGCGTGCCTGCACCCGTTCGGCGGGTGCTGCCACTGCGTCCGAAAGCGAACATCACACATTTGGCGCGGGGTATTATTCTCGATGGAAACACCCCCCACTTGATCCAGATCAAGTAAATGGATGTCCAGCGCCGCAACGACGACGCATTATCTATTGGAGTATGCTAGCTGCCATTCTGACAGCCTTACCGGTAACCCGCAGTGCCCGCCAGCAAAATCACCGCAGCCGATATCCCGCCGCCGACAGGCAGCCCTGACCGGCCCGACTGCTTCCATTGCGGGCTGCCGGTGCCCCGGGACCTGGACCTCACCGCCAGGATAGACGGCCGCGATCAGCCCATGTGCTGCTATGGCTGCCAGGCCGTGGCCAACGCCATCGTCGCGGCCGGGCATGCCGATTTCTACCGGCACCGCACCGCCCCTCGCGTCCACCGGGGTTGAACTGCTGCCGGACTTCATTCAGCAGACCCGCGTCTACGACCACCCGGAAATCCAGAAAACCTTTGTCCGCGACTACCGGTGAACAGCTGCGCGAGGCGGCGCTGATCCTGGAAGGCATCACCTGTGCCGCCTGTATCTGGCTGAACGAGCGGCACGTGGCACGACTGCCCGGCGTGCTCGACGTGCAGGTCAACTATGCCACCCACCGCGCCCGCATTCGCTGGGACGACACGCCGCATCAAACTCAGTGAAATCCTGCAGGCGATTCACAATATCGGCTACACCGCGCATCCCTACGACCCGCAGCAGCAACAACTGGCCTTTGAGCGTGAACGCCGCAACCAGCTCAAGCGCATCGGGGTGGCCGGCGTTCTGGGCATGCAGGTCATGGTGCTGTCGATCGCGCTGTACGTGGGAGACTGGTCCGGCATGGAGAGCGACTTC
Source organism: uncultured Gammaproteobacteria bacterium (assembly GCA_963824045.1). GTDB lineage: Bacteria > Pseudomonadota > Gammaproteobacteria > UBA9214 > UBA9214 > UBA9214. The sequence goes on from CAWGNW010000017.1 coordinate 81,337, forward strand.
AGGACCTTCTTCCGCTGGCTCGCCCTGCTGCTGACTACCCCGGTGCTGGTCTATTCGGGCGCACCCTTCCTGCGCGGCGCCTGGCGCGACCTGCGCAACCGCAGCATCGGCATGGATGTCCCGGTATCGCTGGGCATCCTGGTCGCATTCGGCGGCAGTCTGCATGCCAGCTGGACCGGCCAGGGCCAGGTCTATTTCGACTCCGTGGTCATGTTCATATTCTTTCTGCTAGCCAGCCGTCATTTCGAGCTGATGGCACGCAAGCGCAGCGCGGAAAAGGCGGAGCAGCTGAGCCATTCCCTGCCCGCGATGGCCACCCGCCTGCCCGCGGATGGCGGGGAACACAGGAGATCATTCCGGCAGCCGAACTGCAACCCGGGGACCGGGTACTGATCAGACCGGGTGAAACCGTCCCGGCGGACGGTCACATCGAGACAGGCGAATCCAGCGTCAACGAGGCCCTGCTCACCGGCGAAAGCACCCCGCTGCGCAAGCTCCCCGGGGATACGCTCATCGGCGGCAGCATCAATATCGAAAGCCCCTTGCGCATGATCGTCGACAGGACCGGGCTGGACACCGTACTGGCGGAGATCGTGAGGCTGCTGGACGAGGCACAGATGGAGAAGCCCGCCATTACCCGGCTGGCCGACCGTGCCGCCGCCTGGTTCGTCAGCGCCGTCATCCTCATCGCCGCCGGTGTGGGCTGGTACTGGTGGCGGGTGGAGCCGGATGCCTGGCTGCCCGTCCTGATATCGGTGCTTGTGGTGACCTGTCCCTGCGCCCTGTCGCTGGCAACCCCGACAGCCATCAGCGCTGCCACCGGTGCCATGCTGGCCAATGGCCTGCTGACGGTTCGCAGCCACGGCCTCGAAACGCTGGCACGCAGCACCCATGTGGTATTCGACAAGACCGGCACCCTGACCCATGGCACCCCGGAAGTCACGCGCCACCCGGGTGCCTGTCGGATCGGGACCGGGACGCCTTGCTGGACATCGCAGCGGCACTGGAGGCGCACTCGGAACATCCTGCCGGCAAGGCCCTGGTCAGGGCGGCACCCGGCAACCATGCATACCGTGCGACCCGGATTGCCAACTTCCCCGGCGCGGGCGTGAGCGGCAGCATCGCCGGCGTCGACTGGTACATCGGCAACGCGAATTTCATCGCGGAACGGACCGGGGCCAGGCTCGCAGATATACCCCCTGGCCCGGTCGACGGCACCCGGGTGCTGCTGGCGGACGTGCAGCAGCTGCATGCCGTGTTCGTCCTGCAGGACAAGGTGCGGGGTGAGGCGCCCGGCGTCGTCGCGGCGTTGCAGCGCGCCGGCAAGCAGATTGTCCTGCTGAGCGGCGACAATGCGGCGGCGGCCCGGCAGGTTGCCGCGGAGGTCGGAATCACGGTCGTGCACAGCGACATGCGGCCCGATGACAAGCTGCGGCAGGTACAGTTGCTGCAGCGCCAGGGTGCGGTCGTGGTGATGGTGGGCGACGGCATCAACGACGCCCCGGTGCTCGCCGCCGCCGACGTCTCGGTTGCCATGCGCAGCGCCGCCGACATCAGCCAGGCCAGCGCCGACATGATCCTTATGTCCGATGAACTCGGAGCGCTTGCCGCGGGGTTGCGGCTGGCGAACCGGACGCTGCGCATCATTCGCCAGAACCTGGTGTGGGCGGTATCCTATAATCTCGTCGCGCTGCCGGCGGCGGCACTCGGATTCGTGGCGCCCTGGATGGCGGCCATCGGCATGTCGGCGAGCTCGCTGCTGGTCGTGATCAATGCCCTGCGGCTGACGCGGGATCGTTAAGCCGCGAGGTCGCCACCATGGAAATCATCTACCTGCTCATCCCCCTGTCGGTCATCCTGGTCGGCGTCATCATCTGGGTTTTTCTGTGGGCAATCCGCTCCGGCCAGTTCGACGACCTCGAAGGGCCGGCATACCGCATCCTGATGGATGACGATTCGCCGAAACTCACGGGAAAAGAAGGGGAAAGTGAGAAGGTGAAAAGTGAAAAGTGAAAAGTGAAAAGTGAAAAGTGAAAAGTGAAAAGTGAAAAGTAGGATTGTTTGCCGACCACCTTCCTGTCAACCATTACTTCTCACTTTTTTACTTTTCACTTTTCACATATATAGTAGATCCGCGTAAAGCCCCGCCCCGCCAGCAGGAATGCCGCCCGCTCGCACATGACCGGGCTGTTGCCGCAGAGAATAACCGGGTCGAACTTGTCGAGATAGTCGTAATCCCACGCGAGCGCATCCAGCGGCAGGTTCAGGGCACCCGGCATGGCAGTGCGCCGGAAATCTTCCGGTGACCGCACATCGACCAGCTGTCCACCGCGGGCCAGCAGTTCATGAAAGTGCGGACCATCGAGGCTGCAGTCGGCGGCCTGCAGTTCTGGTTGCAGGGCGCGCATCACGCATCCCTCGTCTCGCAAACCTTGTCCCTGACACAGGACAGGTCCTCGCAGGACAGACTGCAAATGCGTGCCAGGCAGATCTTGAGGAAAACCAGCATTGCCACGGCAACCCCGATCCATGCAACCAGCGTCCAGCCTCCGCTACCCATCACACACCTCCGGTCCAGTGGCAGAAATACAGACATTGCTTATATTAGAGATTTCTTATTTTTTGTCAAATTTATATCTTATTAATTTTAATAGTATTCTTCGGACCACAGGCATTGCACGGTATCAGGCAAAGCCAAAACACTGCGAAAAGACAGGCCCCCGCTGCCATGCAGACAGCCAGTAAACCGCAGGTAGCGGCTCAGGTCGTAAGCCGCCGGTAGATATCGGAGACTTTCAGCGGCAGCTTGCGTACCTCGTCAATAACCGTGTAGTTCGCCGCCCCGTACATGTGCGGCAGGTAATCGCGCGCCTCGGTGTCGATGGTGATGCAGAAGGAATGGATGCCGTTGCGCTTCGCCTCGATCAGTGCCTGGCGGGTGTCCTCGATGCCGTAGGCGCCGCGGTAGGTATCGTAGTCGTCGGGCTTGCCGTCGGACAGGGTGATGAGCAGCTTGGTGCGCGCCTCGACCTCGTTCAGCAGGTGGCAGAGATGGCGGATGGTGACGCCCATGCGGGTGTAGTCCCTGGGGCGGATGCCGCCGATGCGCCCGCGCACCTCATCGGTGTAGGCCTCGTCAAAGCGCTTCACCCGGTAGACCTCGCAGCGCTTGCGCGTCATGCCGGAGAAGCCGTAGATGGCATAGCGGTCGCCCAGGATCTCCAGCGATTCACACAACAGCACCAGCGATTCACGCTCGGCATCGTTGATCCAGCCCTTGGTGGAACCGCTCATATCCACCATGAACATCACCGCAATGTCGCGCTCCAGCTTGTGCATCTTGGTGAACAGCCGCTCCGTCATTTCCATGCCCATGGTGGTGTCGGCCCAGGCCTCCACCAGCGCATCGATGTCGACGTTGTCTCCGTAGGGCTGCTTCTTCAGCAGCTTGTCCTCTCCGCGCAGCGCCTCGAAGGTGCGCCGCAGGTGCGCCGTCAGGCCACGGTATTTCTGCAGCGTGTCGCGCACGAAGCCGTCGTCGGCCGGGCTCACCTCCAGCTCGCGCAGCACCGCCCAGTTCTTGCGATAGTTCTGGCGTTCGTAGTCCCACTCGTTATAAAGAAACGCCCCCTCCTCGTGATAGGTCCCCTTCCAGACATCCGCAGCATTCTGCTCACCGATGGCCTCCGCGAGATAGGCGCCATCGCCGGCGGCATACAGGTAGTCCTCCGGAATCTCGCCAAGGTCCTGGAAAATGGATGCCATCGTACCCTTCACGTCGTCCGGCGGTGCGATCGGCTTGCCGTCCAGTTGCATTTCATAGACGAAGCCATCCGGGTTCTCATCGGATACGACCTTGCGCAACTCGAACGGCAGACGCCGCCCGGCTGCCTCTTCCTGCGCCTCCTCCGCAGCATCCCCGATCTCCTCCTGAGCATCCGCCAGATCCTTTTCCAGGCGCAGCAGGTGCAGGCGGAAGGACTGCCTGTCGGCGTCGAGGCGCGCCTTGCGGACCCTGTCGACGGCCTCCGGCCGCAGCACGCCCTGGTATGGCGCGGGCGGCGGCGGCGCATCGACCAGATCCTGCAGCAGCACCAGGCTGTCCTCGACGCGAGCATCCGCGCGTGCCAGCCGTGTGGCGGCCTGCCGCCAGGCGGCATCGAGCACCGCTGCGCTGTCGCCGCGCAGGCGCTCGATAAAGCGGTACACACCGGGCAGCGTGATGCGGATGCGGGCATCCAGGCGCAGGGTCTCCAGCGCATGAAAGCACTGCAACGCCGCAGCGAAATCCGGGTAGCGAGCCAGCGACTCGTGCACATCGATGCGCCAGGTCCCGTACCAGGTCTGCGCCCACTGGTGCACCACCATGACCTTGTAGAGCTGGAAGTTGTCCGCGCGCTCCGCAAAACGCCCCACCGAGCCCGGCAGGTACAGGGTCTCGGTGTCGGTATAGGCCTGTTCGCCACATGCGATCTTCAGCCGCCGCCCGCTGAGGCCATGCACGTACATCTCCAGTATATTGACCACCTCATCGAAGGCAATGCCGGTTGCCCGCGCCCGGTAGTCGCGCGCGAAACTCTCCACGTCCCGGAAAGCCGTGACCGCCGGGTGCAACCCCCGTGTGTCGTAGATATCCATGCAGGCCAGCAGCCAGGCCTCGACGCCGGCGGCATCCATCAACCGCAGGGCAGGCGCCGCGTGGGACACGAAATTCAGCGCCATACCGGAGCTGGTGCGCGCCACGATACCGGCCCAGTGCAGCACGAAGTCCTGCTGCTCGCGGCTGAATCCGGCCAGCACCTGCGAGGGTTCCTCGGCCGCGCCCAGAGAGATCATGTGAATGTCGAGCCGCTCCTCCAGCTGCGCCGCGGTCAGGGGCAGGCCGCTGGTCTGCAGGAATTCGGTCTCGTCGTACCAGCGCGCGGCGACGCCGGCAGACAGCACGCGGCCGTCACGCGTCCGCACGCCGAGGTGCAGGGGCTCGATGGTGCAACCCGGCAGGGCCTCGCGCAGCAACTGCCCCAGGCCCTCTGCCTTCCAGGTATTCGCGCCGCCGTCGGTCGACAGCCACACGCCGAGGCAATTCTTCGAGATCAGTTTCGGCAGATACTTGACAAGCCGGGCCATGTCGACCTCGCGGTCCCACATCTGCCCGCGCGGGCCGTGCCCGATGGCGGGTACCGGCAGGATGATCATGTCGAAGCGCGCCTTGCTGCGCAGCAGGTGCTCGACGTAATCCATGACGTCTTCGTGCACGTATTCAATGCTGCCGGAGCCCGCCCTGGCGCGCGCCAGCGCCAGCATGAATTCGCTGGAATCCACATGGATGACACTCGCGCCGGCCTGCAACGCCTGTGCCGAGACGAAGCCATTGCCGCCAAACAGATTGAGCACGCGGATATCATCCAGATCGTAGCAACCCTCGATGCGCTGGCGCACCCACTGCGCGCAGGGGATGTCGCGCCCGTGCAGCCCCACTCGCCCGGCCGGGTCGAGCCGGCACAGCACCCGCTGGCCGGCGACGTTCACCGGCCACTCGGCGGGCAGATCGCTGCGGGTCGGCTCCCAGTGGCCCTGCACGCCTACATCGTCGACGTAGATCCAGTCGGCGTTCCAGTTTCTGTCGAGCGGCGCCCCGGTCGCCAGCCGGGCCGGTGACTCCACCAGGTATTCACCCCAGCGCTCCAGCTTGCGTCTGCCACCGAAATCGAGCAGTTCGTAGTCACCCAGGGGCGTCTCCACGAAGGCATCGCGGGTATCGGTTTCGGAAACGATGGGGAGCTGGACCATTGAGCGAGTCTCGCGCAAAGTCATGATGGTAGCAAAACCGGTCACTCACCGGGGCGCCCGGGAGCCCGGGAAAACCCTGCATTTAAAGCGGCTTACAATGGCGGTAAGCCGGCTGCAGCGCACTGCCTACTTGCAGGCTCGGGAGAAAATCGCTGTTTTGTTCAGCCCGTTCTTTTGTTGCAGGTAAACGTGACCCGGCAGCATCCATTCAGCGGGGGGGGCCGTCCAGCATATCCACCTGCACATTCATGCTGCTGTAGATGGCCGGCGGACCGAACTGATGGTACACCGCGACATCGGCCGCATCCCGCCCGGAGGCCACGGCCAGCCGCCCGCCACGCAGCGCGTAATCCGTAGGGTCGAAGGTGTACCAGCGGCCGCCGACGTATGCCTCGAACCATGCGTGCAGATCCATCGGCTCCAGCCCGTAAAGAAACCCGACCACCATGCGTGCGGGAATACTGATACTGCGGCACAGGGCGATGCCAAGGTGGGCAAGATCGCGACACACACCTTCACACTGCAGGTTCACCTCAACCGCCGAGAGTGGATAGGCGCTGGATCCGGGCGTATAGCGTATCGTGTTGCGGATCCAGTCGCTGATCCTGTTCACCTGGTCGTAGCCGAGCTGCACTCCACCCGTGATATCCCGTGCAAGGTCACCGAACCTGTCCGATTCGCAGTAGCGGCTGGGTAGGATATAGGACAGGACCACGTCCGGCAGATTCTGAATCTCCACGAAGCAGGCGCCGGGACCCTTGTCCACCACGTCCGCGGTCAGCACCTCGGCCGAGGTGCTGACCGCGAAATATCCCGCCGGGGCCACCAGACGCTGGCAGAGATTCCCGAAGATATCCGTGTACTCGACCACCGGCACGCTGGGCGTTAAAGAATAGGATTCCCGCGCCACCCACTGCTGGATTCCGCTGCGGGGGCGCAGCATGAGAATCAGCGGGGTCGAGTCGCCCATTTGAAACTCGAGGTTGCACGTCGTTCGGATCCACATGAGATTGTCCTGGCAGCATCTGCCCCGAGGAGGTGAGTGCCCTGAACCCATCGGGTGGGTATCGGGCCGCAGCGCGGTTATCGCGCAAATCCTGCTGCAGGCGCGCCGCCCCAATCATACTGCGGCATCGCCTGGCGCGATCAGGCGAGACGCAAGCGCGCAAGCGATGCGCGGGTATCTCCTCCACTGATGTCGGGGATAATATCCAGTTCCAGCAACGTCAACCCGTCGATATCGACAAGGTAGTCCTCGACCTCACTGCAGCTATCCGGCGGGCTGAAATTATACTGCTGGCGCACGATCTCCTCCCAGGAAGACCCGCCGTCCGGCGACCAGCGCAGCACAAATTCCTGCGTCCGCGCCCGGTCATTCTCCTCAAACACCAGCCGGATACGGCTGATCCTGTGCGGCTCGTCAAACAGCAGGCGAATTGTCTGCTTCCCGGGATGCTGCGCGCGCCAGCCGGAACCGGTCTGCATGCCGAGTGCCGCCTCGATCGGATGCGCCGCATCCTCCGATGTCAGTTCGGCCTGTACCCGCTGCTCCAGGTCCAGCCAGTCCTGATCGTCGGCAGGCGTCCCTTGTGTTTCCTGGTGAATTACCCGTTTACGCATACGCCACCTTCCGTTGCTGTCATTCCCTCTGACACAGCAGCCTAACATATTCTTCACTTGCTCGCGGTGAGAGGTGAGAGGTGTAACCTGAAGCAATAGTGATACCTGTCGACAGATTCGGAATGTCTGCCATCTGGATGCAAAAATAAATCTGTCCCCGTTTTTCCGTGCGGATATAATTTTTCGTTTTGAAGCTGAGCGGGTAAAGCGACTATGGAAGCTCCCAAAATGAACATTGAGGTGCGCGAAATGGAGCTGGAGGACCTGCCTGGCGTCTATGCGCTGGGCGAGGCCGTCTTCACGGCCGACAAGTGGCCCAGCCTGTACCGGACCTGGGATGAGTACGAACCCGTCGGCCTGTTCAACTCGGATGGTGACTTCTGCCTGGTCGCTGAACGCGGCGACAGGCTGGCCGGCTTTGCGCTGGGTTCGCTCATCGACAAGCGCAACAGCTCCTGGAGTTATGGCTACCTTACCTGGCTGGCGGTAGACCCGGAATTGAAACGCGGCGGGATTGCCAGCAAGTTGATCAGCGCCATCACCGAAGCCTTTATCCGCGCCGGTGCTCGCATGATGATCGTGGACACCGACGCCAGGAACAAGCCCGCCATCAAGCTGTTCCGCAAGCATAATTTCCTGCGCGAGGACCTGCATGTCTACCTCAGCAAGAACCTGACCAGCCACCCTGACTACCGGCGCCTGCGCAGCAAGAAACAGGCTGCCAGCCGCAAAAGGAAAGATAGTGAGTAACCAACTGAACAGCATCCTCGAACTGATCGACGAGGAGCAGCTTGTAGCACTGCTGACCGACGCCGTCGAACAGTACAGCCCGTCCTATGCCGAGGAACCGGCCATGCAGGTTTTTGCCGAGCGTCTCAACGAGTGCGGCGTGCGCTACATACGCCAGCCACTGCCGCCGGGCAGCGGTCCGGCCACGGATACCCGCGCCAACCTGATCATCGAACTCGGTCCGCAGCCTTCAGCATTGATGTGGGTCGGCCACGTCGACACCGTGCCGCTTATCGACGAGGAGGATCAGCGCCTGCACCGGGACGGCGACATCCTGCATGGTCTCGGCACCGCCGACATGAAATCGGGCTGCGCGGCCATCGTGGAAGCGGTCATCGCCGTAGTCAAGTCCGGCGTGGAACTTGCGCGCGGCCTGACAGTTGCGCTGGTGGTCGGCGAGGAGGAATACGGTGATGGTTCCGAGGCACTGCTGGAATGGCGGACCGCGCCGCTTACCGTGATCGGCGAACCCACCGGACTGCTAGCCTGCATCGACCACTACGGCTACTACGAATGCCGCATGACTGTGCTGGGCGCGCGCGCTCATGCCGCACTGCCGGAAATGGGCGCCAGCGCGATCCATGCGATGCTGGCCTGGATGCAGCTGATCCTGGAGTCGGGCGCTGAAGCGACCCACGGGTTGACCATCAGTCCGCGCCAGATAAGCGGCGGCGCCGGCCTGTTCATGGTGGCGCAGGAATGTGAAGCGGCCATCGACATCCACGCACCACCGGGCGTGGAGCACAGCGTCATAGAGGCGTTGATCGAACAGGCCCGTGATGCGGCTCAGGCCACCCACCCGCGTTGCGAACTGCAATTCGAAAAACTCTACTGGGCGACCGGGTATACCAACCCGGCTGACGCCCCGCTGCTGGGCGCGGTACAAAATGCGTTCCGGGCAACAGGGCTGGACTGGTCACCGACGGCATTTCGCTCGCACTCGGACGGCAGCCTGTTTCATCAGAAAGGATCCATCCCGCTGATCTGCGGCCCCGGCCGGCTGGAAGTGGCGCATACGCGCCATGAACACGTTTCGCTGCAGGAGACCCGCAACGCGGCGCACCTGTATGCCGCGATCATCCACGCAGTGTGCATCGACTGACAGAGACAGGGGACAGATCACTGCTGTCCCCTGTTACTTCAGTGCCTTCAGCTTGTCCCTGAGCAGGCCAATCAGGGTTTCGGCAGGTTCCTGCAACTCGGGTGGAATGACTTCAAACAGGTATTCGACTTCATCCAGCGCCTCCGTGATTGACTCACGGGTATTCAGCTCGTCGAGGCGAGCCGCTATTTTGTGCATGCTGATGTATGGGGTTACTTCGCTCATGTCGTCATTCACCCCCTGTCAGCCGCGGGTTCAGTTGCCGAGGTTCAATGGTCTGACCGGCGCCTCCTTCCAGCCATCGTCGTTTCTCCAGTCATAATCAGGATTGTCGACGTACAGTTCGACTTCATTGCCATCGGGATCCCGCAAATAAAGACTCTGGCTGACGGTATGGTCTGACATGCCGTCAACCGGATACCCGAGTTCACCGAGCCTGTTGTAAAGCGCCTTTAATGCCTCGATGGAATCGCCGATATTCCAGCCGACGTGATACAGCCCGATTCGCTTGCCCTGCAATGGCCCTGTGGCTTCGCCCACCTGGATAAGCAGCAACTCGTGGTGCGTGCTCCCGCCACTCAGCAGGGCGGCACGACCATCAAAGATGGTGCCGCTGAGGCCGAGGCCGACAGCCGTGGTGTAAAACCGTACAGAACGCTCCAGATCGCGAACATAAAATACGACATGTCCCAGGGTTGTCATGTTCACCTCGCTGAGCCCGTCAGTTGAAAAGGTCTGCCAGCTCATTATAGACAATGACCGGCCTGGCAGATCGTATGAAATACGCCACCGGGGGGTGCAGCCGTAAAGGCCGATCCCGCGATACCTGCTTCAGGTGCAGACAAGACACCCGGCCAGCCGGACCGATAATGGATCCGCCCCTTTTCATCATAGCCATTATCTATCATCGTTATTTTTATATACGATTATATCTATCATCCTGCAGGCCCGATAATGCTGACCGTACCGGGTAACACAACTTCACACCGAACAACCGCAAGGAGATCCAGCATGTTTGAGAATCGCACAGGCCAGCAGGTCCCGCAGGTGACTTTCCATACCCGCCGCAACCACGAGTGGGTCGACGTCACCACCAATGAAATCTTCAAGGGCAGGACGGTCGTCGTGTTTGCCCTGCCCGGCGCCTTTACGCCGACGTGTTCATTCACGCACGTGCCGCGCTACAACCAGCTGGCGCCGCTGTTGAGGCGGCACGGGGTTGACGAGGTGGTCTGCATCTCGGTCAACGACCCGTTCGTCATGAACGAGTGGCGCCGCGAACAGAAGGCACACAACCTCACCTTCCTGCCCGACGGCAACGGCGACTTCAGCCGCGGCATGGGCATGCTGGTCGCCAGGAACGAACTGGGATTCGGTGATCGCTCCTGGCGCTATTCCATGCTGGTGAGGGACGGCGTCATCGAAAGGATGTTCATCGAACCGGACGTCCCGGGCGACCCCTTCGAGGTCTCCGACGCGGACACCATGCTGGCCTCCATCGCTCCGCATGCCCCCAGGCCGCTGGATGTCACGGTATTCAGCCGCGCAGGCTGTTCGTACTGCACCCGTGCCAGGGGCCTGCTGCACGATGCCGGCATCCAGTTCGAGGAACTGGTCCTTAACCGCGACTTCAGCGAATCCACGATTCGCGCGGTATCGGGCAGGTCTACCGTCCCGCAGGTATTCATCAACGGTGACCATATTGGCGGCGCGGAGGATCTGGATGTCTGGCTCGCAAGGCAGGCGCGGAACGCGGCATAAGCAGAGCCCGCGTACTGCCTGGCGTGAAACCACCGTTCACATCCATCCGGAGAATGACATGAGCAGGCAACATTTCGACCTGATTGCCATCGGCGGCGGCAGCGGCGGCCTGGCCGTCGCCGGGATGGCCGCCAGCCTGGCCCATGCCGTGGATAACGCCGCGGACTTCGGCATACCCGCCCGCCGCGGCAGGACCGACTGACCGGCGCTGGTGGCCGGGCGCCAGCGCTACATCAGCAACATCAAAAGCTACCGGGACAGTTACGTGGATGACAGCAGCATTACCCGTGTCGAGGGACATGCCAGGCTTGCAGCTCCCGGCATTGTCGTGGTCAACGGTGCGCGATAATCGGCTGACCACATTGTCCTGGCCACCGGCAGCCACCCCGTCGTGCCGCCGGTTCCCGGCGCGGAACTGGGCATCACTTCGGACGGGTTCTTTGCGCTGCAGACACAGCCGCAGCGCGTAGTCGTCATCGGCGGCGGCTACATTGGCGTGGAGTTGTGCGGCAAGCTGCAGGCGCTGGACTCGGATGTGACGCTGATTGCGCTCGAGGAGCGGCTCCTGATGCGCTTCGATCCCATGATCAGCGCCAGACTGGAAGCCGAAATGCGCCGCCAGGGTATACGCGTGCAGACCGGCTTCACGGTGACGGCGCTGACCGATCGGCGCGGTGAGATTAGTAACACGTCCGCCGGTAACGAGGCGCTTGCCGGGTTCGATACCGTTATCCGGGCGGTCGGCCGCCACCCCGGGATGTAAGACAGATGTGGCCCTGCTGTGGCAGCAATGTCTCAAGTATCATGAATTTCAGTCGTTTCAAGGGAGGATAACCACGATTATATTCGGCAATAAATAAGGACCGGGTTTGCGCCTGCAAAGCAAGATTCTGTTTTTCCTTGTCCCGCTGACCATGCTGCCGCTGCTGGTGCTTGGCTGGTCAGCCTATACCCTGCTGATGGAGGACGCTCGCAGCCGCACACAGAACCAGGCCACGACCCTGCTGGAGCAGGTCGAGCACCACACAGAAACACGCCTGCAGACCGCGCGCGCCAACGCAAGCCTGTTTGCCAGCAACAAGCTGATAAAACGGTATGTCACGGAGGACCTGCCGGCGGACGAAAAAGCCGAACTTAAGGCCGAAGTGATGGAGCTGCTGTTCAACTACCAGCTCGCTTATCCGGAATATTACGAAATTCGCATAATATCCCCCGACGGCAAGGAACTGGTACGGTCCGTCATCGGCGAGGTTGGCAACCTGACGGAAGATGAATCATCAAGCCTCTATTTCCAGGGCATCCGCAACAGCCCGGGAGTTATCTATACCACCTTCTTCATGAACCCGGACAACGGCAAGCCGGCACTGCTTGCAAGCAAACCGTTGCTATTCTATGACGAAAACCGGATGGGGACAGCCGACGGCAGCAATCTGTACGGCTATCTGATGATGACCATTAATCCGGACTTTCTTGACGAAATCGCGAGTACCGAGAAAATCGGCGAAAGTGGCGAGGTATTCTTCACCGACGCCTCCGGCGTCATCCTGTATCATCGATCCGGCTCCAGTATCGGCAGGCAACTTCCTTCCCACCTGTTTGACCAGCTCGGCAATGCCGCCAACAGCAACATAACAATTGATGCCATGCAGGGAGATAATCAGGTTCACTACCAGGCAACAAAGCTGCATGACCAGCTCTATGCATTCGCGGTTTACGGAGAAGACGAATTTCATAACCATCGGGTCGATCTGGGACGTTCGGTAACACTCATCACCTGTACTGCAATTCTTGCGCTGATCGTATTTCTGATGGGCATGCTCAGGCGCCTGCTGATCAACCCCATACGGCAGTTGAGTCTGGCTGCGAGTGAAATGGGGCGTGGACAGGTGCTGGTACCGATCAACGTCCGCTCGGATGATGAAATCGGTGACCTCGCCAAGACCTTCAGGCAAATGGGAATGAACCTGGCCCACTACAACGAGCAGGTACATTATATTGCCTATCACGACAGCCTGACCGGACTCCCGAACCGGCTGATGTTCAGGGACTACCTGAAGCGTGCAATAGCGGAAGCAAAGCGGTCTCGTCAGGAACTGGCCTTGCTCTTTCTTGACCTTGACAACTTCAAGCGCATCAACGACACACTTGGCCACCAGTCCGGCGACAAGTTGCTGCAAAACTTTGCAGACCGTATTAATGGCTGCCTGCGCGAGACCGACGTTGTTTCCCATATAACCAGAGGCAGTTCTTCAAGCATAATTGCGCGACTCGCCGGAGATGAATTCATCATCCTGCTGCCCAGGACAACCGGCGTCACACAAACAAACAAGATTGCGAAACGGATACTCGACGCCCTGTCCGAACAGTTCATCGTTGACAAGCAGGAGCTGTTTATCAGTACAAGTATCGGTATCGCACTGTTTCCTGACGATGGTCAAACCGTAGATGATTTGATGAAAAACGTGGACATTGCGATGTACCATGCAAAGAAATCCGGTCGGAACAATTTCCAGTACTTTTCAAGCAAGATGAACGAAGCCTCTCTTTTCAAGCTGAAAATAGAAGGCAAACTGCGACATGCGGTCGAGAACGGCGAACTGATATTGCACTACCAGCCACAAGTGGACATGGCAACCGGCCGGATATCCGGTGCAGAATCGCTGTTGCGCTGGAGTGACCCCGAACTGGGGCAGGTTTCGCCCGAAGTATTTATCCCGATTGCCGAGGAATACGGCCTTATCATTCCGATCAGTGAGTGGCTGGTCCACGAAACCTGCCGCCAGGGGAAGCAATGGCTGGACAAGTACAATCAGCCCATCACCATGGCGATCAACATTTCTGCAGTGCATCTGAACGGACACGGCCTGGAGGAATTAATCGCCAACGCTCTCGAGAGCAGCAGCTATGATCCTCAATATCTTGAAATGGAGCTGACCGAATCCAGCATCCTCAGTGATCCGGACCAGGCCATCAGCACCCTGATAAATATACAGGGTATGGGCCTGCAAACCTCGCTGGATGATTTCGGTACCGGTTATTCCTCACTGAACTACCTGATGAGATTGCCGCTCAACAAGCTGAAGATAGACCGCAGCTTCATACAGAATCTGGAGAAGGACAGCCGCAGTGTTGCCATCGTTTCCGCCATTATTGCAATGGCCCATAACCTGAACCTGGAAGTGGTAGCGGAAGGAGTGGAACTCGAGTCACACATCCGGCTGCTGCGAAAGATGAAGTGCGATATTTTGCAGGGCTATCATATTGCCAGACCGATGCCAGCCTCTGATTTCGAGCAACTTTTCATAAATAGCCGCAAACTCATCGCCTGAGCAGCAAAACGTGAGTATTGTGCATACCGGCCGGGTAATCCTGTAATTTTCGGCCGCTATCGACAGCAGGGCCGGAACACCAGGGTCAACAATTGTTACGAAGTAACGTCTCCCAGGCGCGTATTCCGGCAACCATGGTTCCGAACTCACCACGAACGAGCCGCAATATCACGGATCCCGGCCGCATCATCGAACAGGCATGAAGACCCGGTCAGAGCGAAAGACGTGAAGGTGCCGCCTTGCAGCGCGCGCTGCCAGGGGTACGCATCTACAACATTTACTTCATGCTAAACTTCGCGTACCTCCATCGAGAAGAAGCCGGCCATGAGACCTGCCAACGCAATCACCCCGGCATTTGCGCTGCCTGCAGCAGCATGCAACAACTTTGCGGAACCCCCGTATTCGCAGGCGTCCAATGCAGTGACCGGAACCGCTATATGCCCAATGGATCATTAAGAGTTGGTGAATTTCACGGACATGGGCGGCATGCTGAAAATGCAGCAGGAGATGGCGGAAAAGTACGGTTATACCTGGCCTGCGCCCGGGTGAAGGAACCGGGAACCGTTATCCCCCCTGCTGCGTCCTTGCAGCAGGGGGGGCAAACCGGCAATCCAGCGCATGCAGCACAGTGACGAATTTGAAGAACAATTAACCGGCGTGCTCGACCGCCTGTACGCGGCCGCGCTGCGCATGACAAAGAACCGGGCAGACGCGGAAGACCTGGTTTCCGAGGCCGTCACCAGGGCATTGAAACACCGCGACAGTCTCAGGGACCCGGCAGGTTTCCGTGGCTGGATGTTCCGCATCCTCACCAATACGTTTATCTCCAGCTGCCGCAAAAACCGCAACAGCCCGGAAATCCGCCCCGGTGATACGGGCGGCGAGAGCGAGGAGGATTTCTGGCTGTTCGACCGCCTGCACCAGCCGCTGCTGATGTTCTGGGGCGCTAACCCGGAACAGGAATTCCTTAACAATATCCTGCGCGAGGACCTCGCCAGGGCGCTGGACGGGCTCACGGAGGATTACCGGATCGTAGTACTGCTGTCCGACGTGGAGGGATTCACCTACCCGGAAATCGCCGCGATCCTCGATATCCCTGTGGGTACGGTCCGTTCCCGACTGGCGCGCGCCCGTTCAAGACTGCAAAAAGCACTATGGCAACAGGCTATCGACACCGGTTTCGTCAGCGACCCTGCCGAACATTTACGGAGTGACTCACCATGAGCGACCCGAAAATCATCAACTGTGAGAAGGCGCTCCGGCACCTGTTCGAGTATCTTGACCGGGAACTGGACCAGGACCTGCAGGTGCAGATGGCGCAACACATGGAGCATTGCCGCAGCTGCTTCTCGCGACTGGAGTTTGAACAGACCCTGAAACAGCACATTCGTAACAGCAGCACCGAGCACGCACCGGATTCGCTGCATGACCGGGTCGGACGCCTGCTCAATGAATTCGAAAAGAAAAGCTAGAGGGTACACACATGGTCGCCATTACCAGCACAGTGAGGGAACACATCCTGGAAGCCGTACAGCTCATGTACGCGGATGTCGCCAACAACCCGGGAAAGGCGTTTCACTTCCCGACCGGGCGGGAAACCTGCCTGTTCCTGGGCTACCCGGCGGCGCTGCTGGACACGGTGCCGGCATCGGCGGCTGAATCCTTCGCCGGTGTCGGTTACCCGTTTGCGGCCGACGTCATCCACCCCGGCGATACCGTGCTCGACATCGGCAGCGGATCCGGCACCGACACCCTGATCGCCGCCAGCCTGGTCGGCAGCGCAGGCAAGGTCTACGGCCTGGACATGACCCGTGCCATGCGCGAGAAGCTGGCACGCAGCATCGAGGCGGCGGGCATTGCACACGCCGGGGTGCTGGACGGCAATGCAGAGGAGATCCCGCTGCCCGATGCCAGCGTCGATGTCATCACCAGCAACGGCGTCATCAACCTGGTGCCCGACAAAGCAGGGGCAATTCGCGAGATGTTCCGCGTACTGCGCCCGGGCGGACGCCTGCAGATCAGCGACATCGTCATCGGGACAAACGAGGACACCCTGGCCGAGGTTCGCGACAACCCCCGGCTCTGGGCCGAGTGCATTGTCGGCGCGGTAACGGAGCCGGCTTATTTCGACATGTTTACAGCCGCCGGGTTTGACCGCCCGGAGACCCTGCAAACTTTCGACTATTTCTCGAAAAGCCGGGTGCAGGAAACACGTGAAATCGCGGCCAGCTTCCAGGCCCACGGCATCCTGCTGAGAAGCCGCAAACCCGCCGCCTGAAATCGCATTCCGACCGACAAAGACACGGCAAAACATCATAAAAAAGGGGCGCCCGAAGGCTGCCGCGTGAGGAATGTATAGCTGCTGGTCTGCCTGCGTCCGGATATTCCTGTCAGCCTGGCAGCACCTCTTGATGCGGACTAAAACCCCGCTTTATCAAAAATGAGAATAGCCGGCGGTATCAAGGCGGCGACAAGTATCAGGGCGCCGCAGATGGAAGCGAAGACTGTTCGCATCATGGATGCCCCCTGGCGCAGTTCAGGGTGTTTCATCCGGCCAGGCACAGCCCTGAATCAGTGGCGTGACAGCCTGGCCAGGGCCACATCGACCCGTGCCAGTATGTTTTCCAGACAGCAGTCATCACCCTTTGAAAGAAAGTAGTCCGCACCGTTGCGAAAGGCCTGCTGTCGGTACTCCGGCAGGTCATTGCTGGTGAGGATAACGATCATAATTTCGCCATATACCCGCTTTATCTCTTTTGTGAGGTCCAGTCCGTTTTCTCCGGGTAACTGGATGTCCATAAAGATCAGATCCGGACGCTGGTATTCCACCTTGCTCAGCGCTTCCCTCCCGTCGCCCGCTTCATCGACACCAATCAACGGGAAGTGCAAAAGCAAAACGTCCGCGAGTGTTTGCCTGTAGCTGACGTTATCCTCAACAATCAGGGTGTTGAACATTCAGGTATCCTCCATTCAGTTTGGCTTGTGTTGTTTGCATTTGTTCCTGATGCCCGGGTGAAATAATCACCGCTATCCGGTAGCCAGCCCCCCGCCAATTTTCCATCTTCCTGCAGCATTGCGACTGCCGGTTCCACCGATACCGCCGCGCCGGATGTTGAAAGATTTTTTCCGGGAAAAGCCTGTATTCATCGCTCATTGTTGTCCTGGCGTCGCGTTGATATTCAAATGCATATCCTGTGCCATTCTGCGCAAGGACGAGTTTGGTCCTGATGTTTGCCGGGGTCACGGGATATGAGCCGGGCGCCAACGGCTGCGCGAGGGCATATTCTGTCGCTACCGCCCGACGATTTATCGACGCTTGAGGTTATCTATCTGATTTGAATTAAATAATTTGTCTCCATACGGCGACATGAGCCAGCCGGTCCGGATTCGCCGCTTTATCATGGTCGCGGAGCATTCGCAGCAGGGGCAGCGCCGGCGATCCCGTCTAGCGGATAGCGAAAGCCGGTAATTCAATGGCTTCATCCTGCGTTCGCCGGCACGCTGAGATTTGCAACGAGACGGCAGCACCGACAGAAGCCCCCCCGCGAAAAAAAGTCAAATATTCACGCAATCAGCGGCGACAAAACGGGAACCGTTTCCACCTGCAGGCGTCCTTGCAGGCAAGTACATACAAAAAACGGGAGTCTCGCATGAAGATCGAAAACAACATCGTCAGCCGCTACTGGGCCGCGACCACCCTCCTGCTGGCCGGTGTCGTCTCCGGCTGCAGCGACTGCCTGCCGGCTGTCATCGGCCTGAACATCATCCAGGTCATTCACTTCATCTATCGTGAAAAGAGCCTGACAGCCTTTCCGGTACAGGTACGCATCAGCTACCTCGGCCTGCTGTTGCTCGCCCAGGCACCGTACCTGTTCTGGATCTTCTGGTGGCAACTGATCGGCACCGCCGCGATGGTGCTGTTCCAGTACTGCTTCCTGGCCCGCTGCCTGTCGCTGCTGCCCTGGAACAGGCGCGATCCCTGGTCCATGGCCCTGGTAAAGCGTACCTTCTTCTCGGCCCCGGTCAGCGGCAATATCCTGCAGGGACTGCCGGCCGGGCCCGCTGCCTGACAAGCCGGAACCGCCGGCAGCGGAAAGCATCGACAGGTAACGACCGGCTGCGGCTTGCTACGGGTCGTCCTGGTACCGGCCGGCCGTGTTCGCGGTGCGACACGGCATGCACGGCATTAAATTTATCCGGCGGATGCCCCGAACAGAGCCCCGGCACCCGCCGTCAGGGCCATCGCGAGCACGCCCCAGAACGTCACCCTTGCCATCGCAACAGAAACCGACGCACCACCGGCGCGCGCGGAAATCGCACCCAGCAGTGCCAGGAACAGCAGCGAACTGCCCGCAACAGCCCAGGGGAGCATGGAGACCGGGAACAGCAGGACAATCAGGAGCGGGAGGAAAGCGCCAACAGCAAAAGTCGCGGCCGACGCCAGTGCGGCCTGTACCGGTCGCGCGGTAGACATGTCGGAGATGCCCAGTTCGTCGCGTGCATGCGCCCCGAGCGCATCATGCGCCATCAACCGGGTAGCGACCTCGGAGGCCAGTTCCGGCCCGAGACCACGCCCGGCATAGATGGCGGCCAGTTCCGCGTGCTCATGCCCGGGAGAGGCGGCCAGTTCCCTGCGTTCCCGGTCCAGATCGGCGCGTTCGGTGTCGGCTTGCGAACTCACCGAAACATACTCGCCGGCAGCCATGGACATGGCACCCGCCACCAGGCCGGCAACTCCCGCAACCAGAATACTCTCCGAGTTCGCACCTGCCGCCGCCACGCCCAGGATGAGGCTGGCCGTGGAGACAATGCCGTCGTTGGCACCCAGCACGGCTGCACGCAGCCAGCCGATACGATGCGTTCTGTGTTTCTCAATATGTCTCATAGCAGTTCATCCACCCTGTGATATTCATGCTGATGCCCGCAGCATCCGGCATCCGGGAATGATAAACCAGAACCATCCCGGGGCACCCGGATCGCAGAAGAATGCCACTTTCGCCGGTTAAAGCAGCCGGCGGGCCTTGTAACCGACCCGCCGGCTGCGACTTGATACACCAGCGAGGACAAGGCTGCCGCCAGCTTTTTTACTCCGTTCACGAGAGGCAGTATGGATATCAATGTACTTGTCCCGGGTGACGGGATCGGAGGGATCAGTGGCGCACTTCCAGGCCGATGTCGTGGTGCACAACATCCTGCAGGAAATCACCGGCAAGGAGGCCGAACCGCGCGGACGGCCACGGCAAGGCGGTGCTGATCGACTTCAATTATGAAATCGAGCCCGTGCCCGGCATGTTCCCGCTGCCGGTCACCGGACCGATGTCCCTGCTGAAGGAAACCCGCATGGATCACCCGGGCAAGCTGGCCTTCAAGCACCTCTACTGGAAGCTGCTGCTGCCGTGGCGGCCGCTGTGGGCTCCCCATGAGCACGGCAGGCAAGCAGCTGCACTTTCTGCAACAGGCCGATGCCGGGAAAGGGTAATGCCCCGATGAAGTAACCGGGGCAGGAAAAATCAATCTGTTCCCATCTCCTCCCGGTCTGCGGGCTAGTTGGCAAGCTTCACGAGTTCCGCGGAGTGGCCGCTCTCCAGTCCGCTGGTATCATAGCTGGTCATCACCACGTGATAGGTACCTGCCGCAAGGTTGTTCACCGTCGCCGCCTGCGCGCTGCCGTCAGCCACCTCGACAGTATTCGGATAGTTGCCAGCCGAGGTACCGTAATAGATGCGGAAGCCCCCGATCTCCGCCAGGGGCAGCGGCGAGCCGTCGGCACGTGCAACGGGCGCCGTCCATGCCAGGGAGAAGCTGCCGCCCGCCGCAACCGGCGCCGGATCGACAGTAATACTGAAGGCCGGTAGTGTTGCGATGTCCGTACCATCAGTCACCGAGATGGCAATACGACTGTAGGTACCCGTGTCACTGTAGCCCGGCGTGCCGCTGAGGCGTCCGGTTGCCGCATTGAAGCCTGCCCAGGCCGGTTTGCCGGTGATGCTGAATGTCAGGGCATCGCCATCGGCATCACTGGCGATCGGTCGGAAACTGTAGGTGGTGCCGGCTTCCACCGAGAGAACAGGCATTCCACCGATAACCGGGGCATTGTTAACCGTGGAGCTACCAGCCGGAACCGTCGTACCGGGGTCGGTTGTGCCTGTCTGTCCAGCCGCAATGACTGCGTCAAGCTGTGTTACATCCGCCGTTGCAGCAAGCAGCACGGCGTTATCCAGCGATCGCGAGGAATCGGCGGGCAGGATATTCGCCACATCAGCCGGCAAGTCGCCGGCGGCAATGCCGCTGACGATGGTCTCGAGACCGATGACTTCGGCGCTGGAATCCAGCACGCTGGCTGCCGCCAGTGCTGTCTGCGTTTGCTGCAGCATGCCATCGGTAACCTGCACACTCTGCGTCAGGGCAGCACCATCGCCCCCTGATCGGGTTGTTATGATGGCCTGATCGATAACAGCCGTTGCGATTATACCGCCGACTTTCAGGGTATTGGCCAGCGCTTCCACCAGCACCTGCCCGGAAATCACCTGCGCCACGGCTGTGAACTGCGGGTCCGCACCGGCAGCACCCCGCCCGTCCAGGTTGCCATCCTGCAGGTCCGCGGCAAGCGCAGCCAGTACCGCATTGCCGCTGGTCTCCCTGCCTGCCGCTGCAATCTGGTCGCGGGTGCGACGTACCATCTCGCCCATGGTCTCGCTCGACTTTATCAGGCTGGCAACATTCGCGTCGGTAATGGGGGAACTGATCGGGTCAGCAATCAGGCCCGGATCCAGACCGAAGCCCAGCCGGTTCATCACTGTCCCCTTCGCGATTCCAATATTGGCCGCAGTGATCCCGCCCGGCAGTGACTGCGCGATCCTGACAATCAGGGTGGAGAACGGGTTAATGTTGACCGTCCGCGTGTACCGGTCAAGCACCACCGAGATCATCTGGAAGTCCGGCGCACCGCCTGTCACCAGGTCAACCCCGCCCCGGACCTTCAGCAGCAGCGGATAGCTCGAGCGCCATACCCTGATCCTTGCGTTGAATGACGCCGTGTTGTCAGTCTTCACGGCACGGATCAGGCTACCACTCGAACTCCAGATTTCAACGGTGGCACCGGTAACGGGTCCGTCACCGACACTGCCGCCCAGTACGATGTCGTCCGCGGCAGGGCTGACAGACGCGGTACTGCCGCTCCCGCCGCCACAAGCCGCCAGTTGCACAGCGATGACCATAAACAACAGCACTTTGCTGATCGGTGAACGTGTCAATTGTCTCAACATATGACCGGTTATCCTGTCTCTGGTGAGCCCGCAGCCATGCTGACGGGCAGGTTCACGAGTTATGTTTTTTTCTTGGGCAAGCCAAAAGGCAAGATCCATGCCAGCCGAAAAACCTCACGCTGGACAGGTCAATTAATCCCGGTTCGGTTGCAGCGGCAAATGACAGCAAATGCAGTTACACAAGGGTTTTGCTGAGTGACAGCAACTGGAGAAATATTTTCAAAAGCTGCGCACCGACCTGTCGCGGTGGAACCGTTCCTGCGTACCGGTTAACCAGTCAGACGGGGTGAGCCGGAATCAGCCGCTGCAGTCGCTGCCCGGGAAGCACCGGCGAATCAATCGTTACTCACTGAATCTGTTTAACTTTTTGATTTCTGCGGGCACGCTGAAGGGATCACTTTTCCTGCACGCCCTTTTTTGTCGTTAATCGGATACAGTGATGATTCAATTGAATTCAACAGGTTACAGATTACCCAGGAATGCCCGTTTGCAATCGACGACATTTCGGCCGGATAAGGGAATAAAGGGGATTTATTTTCTCTGTCGCGCCATTGCTGACTTCGAGTTACGGCCTGGCAGGTAAATGGCTGCAGAATCGCTAAAAATAAAAGAGCATTACAAGGTCATTTTCCCATCGGCGCACTCGGCCTTGCGCTCCCCCAGGGGGCGGTGTTCACCGCACTCCACTATTCAGCGGCAATCAATGTCGGCATCGTGTTTTCGGTATGGCCAATCACAGCGGTCATTCTTGCCGCAGTATTTCCGGGGGATCGACTGACACCGCTGCAGATCTTCGGCATCATCCTCTGCTTTGCGGGTGTGCTGGTGGTCATCGCGCAGGGGAACCCGGACACCGTCATCCACATGGGTGTTAATACCGGGGACCTTCTGGTGTTTGCCGCCGTAGTGTGCTTTTCCTTTTATACCGTGATGATCAGGAAGTCACCATCAACCTCGCCGCATTACCGTTACTTGTTCTCATCCCCGGGTCGGCAACCCTTGCGCAGGCAACGCTTTTTATCCGGGAAATTATTTATGATCCGCGCATAACCGCTGACTGGCACGATATCGCGCCATTACCTGCGTTGCCATCCCGGCTGGCGGCATTATGTACCTGATCTTTAATATCGGTGTTGCGATGCCGGGCGCCGCGAAGGCAAGCGCCACCGACTGTTTCCAGACCCTGTTTACGGTCATTCCGGCTTATTTTCTCCTGGGTGAGCAGCTGCACATCTACCATGCAGGGGGGATTGCCCCTCATCGCAACAGGCATCATAGTCGTCACCCTGGCAATGCCGGTAAAACAGAAGACAGAACACGCTGCGCAATGACCGGCGATGTTCAATCAGGGTCTGCCTGCATTACCGCCCTGAATTCCGGCGTGCCATTCGGTACTGCCTGTATTGCTGCCGCTATGATTCCCCGGGTTTTATGGCACGCAAGGCTGCCGCGGTGACGAGCATCGCGAGAACCACGCCGCTGAATGCCAGGAACATGTCTTCCTGCGAGTCCCACTCGTCGCCCTGTGTACCCAGATAGGCCATACCGAGTTCGGGACTGACGATCATTGCGACCATGCCCTCCATGAGTTCATAAAAGCCGCTGAACGCCAGCACCAGCGCGATGGTCATGAAATATGACCAGCCCCGCCTGACACCGGTTACGCGCAGCAGCCACTCGCGCAGCGGGTACGCAATCAGCAGACCGAATGAGAAATGCACGATGCGGTCGTAGTGATTGCGCACCAGACCCAGCGCGTCCTGCAGCCAGAACCCGAATGGCACCTCGGAATACGTATAGTGCGCACCGACCAGATGCAGGCTAATGAATACGGTGAACAGCAGGTACGACAGCACCGAGAACCTGAAGCGGCGATAGGTAAGCAGCAGCAATCCGCCGTAGAAAAACACCAGCAGGTTTTCCAGGAACCAGTCACGGCGGTCGAACGGTTCGATCGCGGTGATCAGCCACAACAGCACCAGCCAGGCCGCCATGGCCAGGACGGGGCCGTGCCGCGACTGCACTTGACTGGCCATGGATACCTCCGTGGAATTCCGTTTGGAAAGCGTTACCACACTACCAGAATAACAAGGCTGGATACATTTCCTGACACGTCGGCAATCCCGTCCCGTTAAACCATGCCCCCGGTCGGCGCGTGATTGAACGCATCCGGAACAGGCATAGACGACGGACGGAAAATTCGGTTGTGGCAGCGGGCAGACCCGGCAGCCGCATGACCGGAACAGGTATCCGGCCCCTGAAACGTTATTGCACCAGCAGCATGCGCTGAATCACCTGCACGTCGCCGAGCGTAAACATGCCATCGGAATTCGGGGGCGGTGCGACATCGCCGTGCGACAGCCGCAACGGTGTCAGGGGAAGCTGCTTGAACAGCAACTGATAACCAACCAGCAGATCGCTGATGTCGAGCTGTCCGTCATCGGAGAGGTCGCCGTCCGACAGGATCGGGTAGTCCAGACCGTCCAGGGGATCGGTGCCGGCGGCGATTTCAGCGGCGTCATCGAAGCCATCGTCATCAGAGTCGGCCGGCGTGGGATCGGTGTTGTGCGTCTGGACTTCTGCACCATCCGTGAGGCCGTCGGTATCGGCGTCGTAGGGATCCGTACCGGTGTTGCCGGCATCGACATAGCTGCCGGTATGGGTCTCGCAGGCATCCGTGAGGCCGTCGCCATCCGTGTCCAGGTACAGTGCCTGCGGCAGGGCGCTGACGACGGTCTGTTCCGGCCAGGTGGCGGTATCGGTGCCGCCCGCGCCCAGCGAGGCATGACCGCCGACCGTGGCGGAGATATAGGTCGATGAGTCGAAGGCCACACCCTTGTTGTTCTCGTTGAATTGCCAGTCACCCACCGGCCCGGCACTGTCCGGGCTGACGCCCGCCAGCACAGTGAAGCTTTAACCGCCCCGGGTGGGGCGGGCCCACAGTTCCAGGGTCAGGTCACCGGTGATGTTCAGCACATCCCCGTCGGGCAGGGCAACCGCACCGGCGTTCTCGAACGACAGGGAATTGAACCACGCCCGGGTATTGTTGAGGTAGGCAACCGGCAGGCGCTGTGGATAGTTGCTGCGCAGGTAGACCAGCAGATTGCCCGCATTATGGCTCGTGGCGATATTCGCCTCGAGCCGCAGGCCGAAGTTGAGTTCATCGGGACCGGGGAAGAAACCGAATTCATCGCGGCCCAGTGCGCTCTGCACGGGCACGCGGCTATCGCCTGTCACGGTGCTGGACAGCACGCCACCGAAAATACTGGTGCAGTCCTCGGGTTGTGACTCCGCGGACACGCCGCCGACCGTACCCTGGGTGACCAGCGCACTCCATTCCACCTGCGGAAACCCGGTGTTGTCCATGGTAAACGGGGTGGGGGTACCCAGGTGCAACTGCCAGCCCCACAGCCAGTTGGCCATACGGCAATCGAAGCTGTTCGGCTGATCGATACACCGGAACGGTCCATACAGGCGGGGATCGAACTCGCGGCCGAAATACGGGTGTGCGAGGGTGATGACACGGCTGATGTTGTGACCGCGGAAGCGCAGCTCATCGTAGTGGCTGTGCAGCAGTTCGCGTGCAAGGAACCCGCCGCCGCTGTGAGCAAGCACCGTGATCTCGCCGACCACCGGCATCTTCAGCAACGCCCGGTAAAGTGCCGCGCCGGCCCCGGGCAGCGAATACTCCGTGGCCGTCTCCACCAGTACCGGGTTGGTCGTATCGAATAGACAGGTGCCGGACACGAGACAGGACGAGTCGGCACCATCCTCGCCGCCGGGGACACGCTGGATTCTGACATCGCTGGCGCCCGGCTGGCCGGCAACACCCTGGGCATACTCGGCACAGTACGCCAGGTTGTTGGTCGCCAGCAGCCCGCCGGTATCCGGCAACGCGTTCATGCCGGCGCAATCCGAGCCGCGTCCGTGAATGACGAATACCGTGCCGCGCTCCAGCGAGGGTGTCTGGTTGACCGCTCAGGCGTCATGCGCGGGGCGCGTGAAATCGACGGGACTTGCGGGCGAACACAGGCCATAGGTATTGACCAGCAAGAGTTCCATGCCGCTGTAGCCGCAGTTCCCGATCGAGCCGGACAGTGCCGCTGTGTCATGGCGGTTGTAGCCCGCATCGCAGACAGTACCGGGGCAGGACAGCGGCGAGGTATTGCCACCGCAGGCGAGGCAGGACTGCAGCGTCTTGTTCGCGCCCAGGTTGACACTCAGCGGGCTGATTGAATTGTTAATCGTTGCCTGTTAACTGTCACAGTCGAAGGTATGGGAATACCCGCTGAAGGCGGCATGACCCGTCGTGCAATAGTTCGGGGAGCCGGCACACTGCAGCTGCTTGTCGCCGCCGCAGTTGGCATAGGCGCCGCAGGTCATGGTGTTGGTGGCACAAAGGGTTGTGCTGCAATTGCTGGTCGTGCACTTGCCTGTGACCGTGATATTCCCGCCCGTCTCTCCCGTCGGGTTGACCGTCCGGGTAAAGAAAGTCTGGCTGATCGAGGCCGGCCAGATATTCCTGGAACCGGGACAGTAATTGGACTGCACGGCCGCTGCCGGCAGGCAGGCCACCATGCAGAGCAGCAACAACAGGAGTTTTGCGACGCCGGCTACTGCCGGCGCGTGACTGGTGTGCGTTTCCGCGGTCTGCGCGTCCGGCATGAGGGTTTTTCCCGCATCAGGATTGCTAATTCGGGTTCGGAATATAACACCCGGCCTGCCATTTCCACACGCAATCCAGAAGGCCGGAGATAAACCGGAAGCAAAACAAAATAGCAAAGCAGGGAGCAGCCACGATTAAACAGCGCAGGTTATCGGGAAACGTGGTCTGCTCCCCGGTACCATCCATGACTCAGACCGTGCGAACTTTCCGGGTCAATTCAGTCAGCATTCCCAGGCAACTTTCTCCGCTTAATAACCGCGGCTCAAAGTTCTGCGAGACGGAATACTTCAACAGCGTCGGTCGGGTGACTGATGATTCCGGCATGTACCCCATTGACCATGTCGAAAATAACCGCGTGGAAATAACACGATAATCAAGAAGCAGGGGGTTCTGATGCCGCTTGTCCCTGACAATCCTCGCGTAGGTTTGATTGACAGCTTCACGCGATCCTTCCAGGCATTGAACAACGCTATTGTTGCAGAACAACAATACGCCGGTGATGCCGTCTCTTTCATTCCTGATGCGCGACACCTCAAGGATATCCAGGAAATCCGTACTCACGGTCATTTCACTGGTGTAGGTCAGGCTAACCGGAAACATATCAATACCTGTGATGGGAGTGTTTGTCAGGGCTCATTGTATTCGGTGCTATGGATGCACGATACCTTTCCGTGTCTCTGATGCCAGGTCGAACCAGCCATAGGCGGCGACGATCAGGAAGCAGGCCGCGGGCGTAATATAGGAGGTTGCGGCGCCGAAGCGGTCGATCAGCGCGCCCTGAACCAGCGGCATCAGCGCACCGCCGAGAATCGCCATCACCAGGCCGGCAGCTCCGAACTTCGTGTCTTCACCCAGACCGTGGAGCGCGACCCCGTAGATGGTCGGGAACATGAGCGACAGGCACGCCGATATCATGACGATCGCCCAAACGCCGGAGATACCGGAGTTAAAGACCGCATAGCTGCACAGGGCGATGCCGGCAAACGCCATGATCATGAGCAAACGGGCGGGGCGCACGTATCCCAGGGCCCAGGTCATGACGAAGCGCGAGACCAGGAAAACGAGCAGGCTGTATTGCAGGTACTGCCCGGCATTGGCTTCGTCACCGCCGATGGCGTCCTGCACATACTGGATCGTGAACGTCCAGGTGCAGGTCTGCGCCGCGACGTTGAAGAACTGCGCGATTACGCCGAACCTGTAGTGCCGGTTTTGCAGCAAGCGCCCGAGCGTTGCGCCGAAGTGGACCTCAACGTGGCCGTGCTCCGCAACTTCACGCGTGGTGGGCATCCGGGTCAGCGCAATGCCGACCCAGATCAGAACCAGGACGAAGGCCATGCTGACATACGGGGTCATGACCGCGTTTAGCTCCGCAGACTGAATGGCGTGCAGCGCCTCGACCGTCATCGCCGCGCGCTCGGCGCCCGTTGCCACGTGCAGATTCGGCAGGATCAGCGTCGCGGCCAGCAGCACCCCGATGTTGGTGCCGACCGGATTAAAAGCCTGCGCCAGGTTCAGCCGCCGGGTCGCGTTGCTCTCCGGCCCCATGGCGATGACGAACGGGTTTGCCGACGTCTCCAGTATCGACAGGCCGGCCGCGAGCACGAACAGGGCCAGCAGAAAGAAGCCGTAGGTCATGGCGAGACTCGCCGGGTAGAACAGGAACGCGCCCGCTGCCGCAAGACCGAGTCCGGTCAACACGCCGGTCTTGTAGGAATAGCGCCGGTTGATGAACGCCGCCGGCAGGGCCAGACAGAAATAAGCGCCGTAATAGCAGAACTGGACAAGCGCTGACTGCAGCGTACTCATTGTAAAAATCTTGCTGAACACCTTGACCAGGGGATCCGTCATGTTGGCCGCAACACCCCAGGCCGCAAAGCACGTGATCAGCAACACGAAGGGAACCACCATGTTGCGATGAACGAGTGGTGTTTTTGGGCTCATGTTTTTTTTCACTCCCTCGATAGCTGCATTAAAGACGCATTGAAGACAGGCATCAGATGCTCTGCAAGCGCTTGCGCATTCCCGGAATTTTTTCCACGCGCTGTCGCGTCGCCAGGGAAGGGTTATACAGGAAGAATAGGCACCCTCTTCGTGCAAGTCCATGCCCTCCTGAAACGGCCGGATGCCCCGTCTTTCATCCTGATCCAGGCCAGGGGTAGCCGCTCCGCCGGAGATGACTTCTCGCACACCACCACTTCCCGGTTCTAGAACGAGGCACCAAACTGGACGCCGAGCACAGTGGCGTCTGGAATGTCGCCGCTGCCACCGGGGCGGATCACATACTGGATATCCGGCTGTATGTAGGCAAACCGGGTCAGTTGCATCCGGTACCCCAGCTCGAGGGGCATCTCGTAGGTCGGGTTCCCCTGCCCGAGGGCCTGCTGCCGGTCGCCGTAATCGTTGCTCAGGCAACCATACGTCGCGCCGAAGATGAGCCGGTCCTCGTTGCGGCCCGGAAGCAGACCCTTGTAAATTGCCCCCACGCTGGTCTGGAAGGGTACCAGGGCCGCCTGTTGCTGCGTGCTGTAGGCAAGGGTCAGGAAAAGCACCAGGCCCTGATCCGAACCGGGCGATTCCTGGTACACCTGTTGATCCGCCTGCAGGTAGTAGCGGAAGAAGGCATCGGTCGTTTCGTCCGATGTGAACTCCGGCATGTTGAAGGAGACGCTGTTCACCCCGACTGCGAAGTGGCCCGGCTTGTCATTCCGGTCTTGCAGCCAGTCCAGTTCGGTGAAAACCGAGACACCATCGCTGCCGCGAAAGGCGAAGTCCATGCCGTGCTTGTTCGGAACGAACATGTTCTCAGTCAGCTGGTAGACGCCAACCCTGGCCTCGAACCCGGGCGTCGGACTGAAGGCGACGCGGGCGCCCCAGACGGGAAATGGATAGGAAGTCATGACGCCGTCCAGGAGGACGGCGCGGATCTGGCCATCGATGCTGTTATTGAGATAGAAGCCGTACAAGGGTGATCCGGCAAAGTCGTCCGTCGCCGTGATCCTGCCAAACTTGAAGGAAAGCTGCTCGTTCCACCACTGCTTCTCGAGACTGACACCGTAGAGAAAATACGTCTGGCCACCGACCAGCTGCATGACACTGTAGATGCTGCCGACATCGCCGTCGATGCTGTTGCCGGCGCGATCGATACCGGTCAACCTGAACGTCGTCCCGCTCCAGCCAAGCAGGCGCTCCAGATCGAGTTCGGTCCCGAAGTAGATATCCTGCGCATAGTCGCTGTCCTGATGGATCCCGCCCGAGACGTTGTTCGCCACGATGGCGTTGTAAGAGGCGAAAAACGTGTAACCCCTGGAGGCAAGCTCGGAGCGGCGTTCGCCACTGAAGACCTGGTCTCCATCCTGCCAGTCCGTCCCGGCCGTCACCATACGACTCGAAGCCATCTCCGCCAGCAAGGCGAACGCAAGCAGGTACTGCTTCAAGGCGATCCCCTGTTCGCGGCGAGCGGCACCGTCGTGCCCCGTTTCGATAGCCTGGCGTCGATGCAGACCACGGACCTGTCCAGCGCGATCATGTAACTCCCCCATCCGACAGTCATTGCGTTAGCTTAGTCCAAAAGGAGATAGCGATCAGGGGAGAAAGGTTCGAGGAAAGGTTCAGAACCCTTTTCCGGTTCTACTGTACGCACCTCCGGCCGGTGCCTGTCGGATTCGGGGTGAATGGCGGCTGGAACAAAGCGGGGGCGACCCCCCTTAACCATGGCTAGGAGCCTGTCGGACTTAGGATGATTCTACTGCGGCGGTGGGAGAGCGGCCCAAATCGCCCCGATTTCTCGTTGCGTAGGATCCACTATGCGCCTCGAAATCGTGACAATTTGTTCTCACTCTCCCCTCCGCCTCGCTACGAACCCCTAAGTCCGACAGGCTCCTAGTGAACCGGGTCCCGGGTCAACCGGTCAAGCTGCGCCTGTCTTTCAGCGAGTTCGTACTCCAGCGCGGCGATCTCATCTTCGATATCCGCCCTTTGCTGGTCGATTTCGCTGATTTCGTAGAGTATCAGGATGCGTTCCTCGCTCACCAGTCCGTCGGAAACCAGTTCGGACAACTTGTAAGTCTTGTCCTCATCGAGTTGCTGCAGGGTTTCCCGGGACTCATGAATCCTTGCGTGTGTCTGTTTCACGGCCGAACGCGCCAGGTAGATTTCCCTGCCCTGGTTGTAGGCCGCCCGCAATTCCGCCTCGAGATGCGACGGACACACCGCGGGGAAACCGTGGCCGGACTTTCCCAGACGGTAGCCATTATCTGCCTTGCAGTATTCCAGCAAGCCCTCGGCACGCCCTGCCTGGTAGGCATCCAGGTCAGGTATCACGGCATATTCTGCACAGTCCTTCCGGTAGGTTCCCACCGCCGAGGACGACTTGCCGGCCACCCCGTCCTGGTAGCCGATCAGGCGCCAGTCGGCGACCATACACTCTTCCCTGTTGAGGCTGGCGCAGCCCTGGACCAGCAGCAGCAAGGCCATGGCAACGGCGCGCAACGGGGACCATACGATCGGGGAATCATTGTGACTACGGGAGTGCATAGCTTTGCCTGCCTGTCATCCGGTGTTGTGTGGCGGTACTGGAAATCCGCCACCGATTCACCGGAATAACGGCGAGAAAGGCACAATCCTGAAAAACCGGAGATATGGACGGCCCGCTTCCTGCAGTCCATGCCGGGCAGTATTTGCCGGATTCGGAGCGAGTCACGACAGGAAAAACCGGACTGACCTCCTTACTGCCTTTTTCAGGGCAGCGGAATAAATTCCTCCGTATCCCCGGGCACTTTCGGAAAGCGTCCGTCCCGCCAGTCCCGGCGCGCCTGCTCGATGCGCGCCTTGCGGCTGGAGACAAAGTTCCAGTCGATATGACGCTCACCCAGGTGAGCCCCGCCAATGATCGCGATGCGCGTATCGGAAACGGCCTTGAGCGCAATGCCCTCGCCTGCAGCGAACACCGCCATGGCATGCTCCGGGATGGCCGTGCCCGCCGCTGCGGCTCCGCCCTGCACCACATACACCGCACGCTCCCCGGCGTCCGGCAGCACGATAGACTGGCCGGCCTGCAGCTGCGCCTCGACGTACAGGGTGTCGGCGAAGGTCTTCACCGGCGAGGTGACGCCATACGCCGTCCCGATCAGCACGCGCACGGCGACCTCTTCAATCTTCGCTGCCGGTATGTCCCCGGAGGGATAGTGATAGAACGCCGGATCGGTTTCCTCGTCCGCGTCCGGCAAGGCCAGCCACAGCTGCAGGCCGTGCTGGCGGTGCGACACGGCGCGCAGCGCTTCGTGTTCGCGCTCCGAATGCACGATGCCGCGCCCCGCCACCATCAGGTTGATGTCGCCGGGGCGGATCGCCTGCAGGCTGCCGAGTGAATCACGGTGCAGGATCTCGCCCTCGAACAGGTAGGTCACCGTCGCCAGGTTCACGTGCGGATGCGGGCGCACGTCGATGCCCTGCCCGGCCGGAAAATCCGCAGGCCCCATGTGATCGAAGAAGATCCATGGCCCGACCATGCGGCGCTGCGCATTCGGCAAGGCACGCCGCACCGAAAAACCGCCGAGGTCGGTCACCTGCGGCACGATCAGTTGCTCGATCGCACCGCATGGCCGGGTGGTCGCGCATTCCAGTTCAACCTTCGAGAACAGATTGCTCATCGGCATCTCCCTTAATGTGTCAACCTTCACTTCCTGCCTGCTGTGGATTACCTCAGTCTTGCGCCCCTGGCTTCGAGCAGTGCCCGGAGGACCGAGCGGTGACAACGGGATTCGTCCTCGCAGTAGCAGCCAATGGCAAAGTCAGCCTGGTGCGACAGTGCCGCCAGCAGGTCCAGATCCCGGCGTGCTTCGGGCTGCTTCATCTCTGCCATGAATTTACGACTGAAGGCCCGCCACGCGGGTTCGTCCAGCGGGGGTGAGACCGTCTTCAGCAGCGCCTCGCTGGGCGAGAGGTTCGGGAACCACACATCGTAGATATCCTTCGCCGCATAGTCTTCCCTGCGCACCCCGCGCGGGGGCCGCCGTACGGTCCCGATCCGCAAACCTTCACCTCCCGCTCTTGGACTGCCGAGTCTTACGATGCTGATCGTCACAACCGTCTCCTGCAGGAAAGGATTCACAGTGTCCGGATAAAGGATAAGGATAGTCCCGCCTCTTCCGCTACTGCAATTATTCCGGTGCGGTGGCGAAGATGGTCTTGACGACATCAAGATAGACATTGCTGACCCGCCGGATAATGAAGCCGGCCTTTTCCACGTTCACCACCGTATCGCGATTCATCTCCGGGCCGATCGGCTTCCAGAGCGGCGTCATGACATCCAGCATCAGATTGAACGGGAATATATGGCTGCCGGTATGCTCGAACATGTACAGCCCGCCGCCAGGCTTCAGCACACGGCGCACCGAGATGAGTCCGGCGACGGGATCCGGCACCGGGCAGAAGGTACAGGAAGTCACCCGCAATAAAGTAAATGCGTCGTTCCAGCTTCTGCTCCATCAACATAAAGGTAAGGATACAAAACCCGGGACAGTCCACGCTTCCCGATGATCAGGGTTGTTTTATCGTGGTTTGTCCACAACACTATTCTCCGACAGCCTTTATCCAGCCTGACTAACCGGTCTCCTCCGATAACGTTTTCAACAGCCGTATAAAGGCATCCACGGATTCCCGGGAGGCAGATTCCTCCATGGTGTGATAGCCGGTGGTTGGTATCTGGATGGTCGTGCCGTCAACCAGCCCGCTGGAGGCCGCAATTATTCTGCCCATTTCCGTGCTGCCCAATGAATGGGGCCTTTCACCCAGGCTTAGCAAGCGCTTATTATCCGCCTCCACGTATCTGTCCTTGTACAGATAGCTGATCTGATGTTCCGGCACAAATCCTCGATGAGCTGCGTGGCCTTGTTATTGAAGGCGGCATTGGCGTCCTTTTCCCGCAGCACAAGCAGCTGCTGATTCGCCGCCTCGACGTCCGGGAAAGGGCTGGTATCCACTACAAACAGTCGATTGGTTGATCCGCCGAATCTGCGAAACCACTCCAGCAAATAGCGCCAGCTTTTCCCCGCTTCTTCCTGGGCCGTAAAGAATGCAGTGCCCTTGAAACCGAGACTGAATAAATGCACCAGCACAGCGGCGCTCAGTACATTGTCCAGCTGGCCCTGCAGCCGGCCATTATTGATTTTCAGCTTGTCCTTGAACGCAATAGGTGTTCCTGCAACCACATCATCGAGCCCTTCAATCTCGAAAATCAGGTTATTTCTGAATTCACACACATAGGAATTCCTGATTACGCCGTTTCCCCGGTAAACACCGGACCATGGCTCATAGGCAAAAACCTGTTCGCTCCTGAAGCGTTCCGTCACCTTCGTCATCAGCTCTTCAGAAACAGAATTGTTCAACAGGTCGGTTCTGTTGGCAGAGATAAAGGCGGCGTACTGAAATTCATCCGGACCGGTGCAAATCAGGCCATGACGGTCAATGTGCGCAGAAAACATCGTACTGAACGGTTTACTGCCCTGGGCAACCAGCAGTCCCTCGTACCAGGTAACCTTAGCGCCGCGCTCCTCGAGTTCGCGCTGCAGCACCCTGAAAAATGAATGCTCCGCACCTGCGACACTGGGCTGCCGGATGATTGCTTTCAGCAAATCGATGAATTCGTGACTTAACATGGCTGCGGCCTGCACCCTGATAATGAGTGGGTCAAACCCGATTGAGTTTACGCCAAACCTGAAAGGATTGTGATCAATCGCAGCAGTGAAAAAGGGGCCGGATACATTTTCTGACCTGTATCCGTCCCCTTCCAGTGATGAACGATTCCGGCTTGAGACCGAGCAGGCCCTGACAGTCATACAGGGCAGCGGCGGCGCAGCAGACCCGGGGAATCACCGGGCTGGAAATGTATCCGACCCCATTATGTCATCCCAATCTCCGGTTAGGGGCATCATCTATCAGTTCCTTTTGAACGGAGGATGGTTGCCCTGTACCCCGTTAGACATCGACTTGTCCCTGTCCTTTGCATCAGCGGGTTGCTCTTCGAACCGCGCAAACTGACCTTTTTCCATTTGCTGCTGTTTTGCCATGTCGCTTTTGTAGGGGGGTTTGGCCCCGACTTTCGTCCAGGCAAGGAGCAGGGCATCTGAAGCGTTGGTGTTATCAGCC
Organism: uncultured Gammaproteobacteria bacterium; assembly: GCA_963824045.1. Lineage (GTDB taxonomy): Bacteria > Pseudomonadota > Gammaproteobacteria > UBA9214 > UBA9214 > UBA9214. Next base: position 115,804 of record CAWGNW010000017.1, read on the forward strand.
GTCAGGTCTGCTGGCTGTGCCGAAACCGGCCCAGCGAACATACCGACGCCTGTGGCCAGGGCGCTTGCAAGTAATACTTTGGTTACACTGGTCCATGATTTCTTCATGGCGATTCTCCTTCATACTGACCGAGGTTTTAAAGTGGTTGCGCCCGCAACACCTCTCCTCAATTCAAGTTTAGTCTACCCTCCGGCAGGCAAGTCGCGATCTCGAAGAGATTCCCCTTTGCGTGCTTGATTGATTGTTTTAATTTTGAAGCCCGAAAAGAGGCAGAATCCTGTGTACTGATATTTCCTGCAGCCAATTGCACACTAATGGTGCATTAAAAAGAGGCCCGCCCTATCATAGTGCGATATTTGGGCAAAATCACCGCACTCTTGATAAATAATTGTTGTTTATCTGGTAGTTATAAAATGGCGCTATTCTTGCTGGTTGATAGTCAAGGCCCTTTAAAACTGGAACTGTCAATGAAAGCGTTCAGTATTCTTCTGCCGGTTGTTGCCGTAACCGTCCTGGTGGGCATGAACAACGGACAGACAACCGACTTCAATGCGCAAATCCCGATGCACAATAAGGGGTATGCCACCTACTATGTGTCCGGATCCATCAACGACATGGTGACAAGTGATTTCCTCGTCGACACAGGATCAGGTTACATGACGATCAACAGGGAGACGCTGAAAGAACTGGAGGGCTCAAGAAACGTCGAATTCGTGAAGAAAATTTCTGCCGTCATGGCAGATGGATCGGAAACCGTCGTACCTGTCTACCGGATCGCCAAACTGAAACTCGGCAACAACTGCACCATCCAGGATATTGAAGCAGCGGTTATGCCGGGGCCCGGCCCAAACATCCTCGGACTCAGCGCCCTCAAAAAAGCCGCGCCATTTGCGATGTCTGTAACCCCCCCCACCCTGACACTCACTAGTTGCAGTACTGGCAGCGCTTAATCGGTGCATACGGCGCTGCCATCAAGGTAAATGGTGCCGGAGGGATTGCCGGTTAATCCTGCGCCCCTTTTTATAGCTCCCTGCGCCCGAGACAAGAACCGGAAATCGCAAGCGCACCGGGGATGCCAGCAGAGAGTATGGCCTCTCACTGGTGAATTTGATCATCAGAAAAAGCTTTTAGACGGATTCCCTATTCCATTCATACGAAAAGCAATGTATTTTGCTCCGCTTACAAAACACCGGGGGGGTGTGTAATGTATGCACAAAGAAAGAAGGACAGGCGCAGCTTTGGAGGCAAGACGTCATTTCCTCTAAAGATAAAAGGGGACTGTCTGGTTGAACAGGATCGCCGCAGCATCCCGGACCGGAGGCTGGGCAATATCCATCTCGAGATTGTTTACGCCGGGGATCACAAGTTGCCCGAGTACCTTGGCAACGCATCGTTATCCCTGTCAGGTAAAGAAATGACATAAGAAAATCAATGGGGTCAGACTCGATTGATGTTAAGGAACGACACAGCATCGACAAGGGCCTGCCCACCGGAAATGAAAGATTTCAGCTTGAGATTGAACAGGCCCTGGCTATCAGGCCAGGTAATTGCCGGCATGGCAGACACGGGAATCACCGGACTGAAATTGAACCCGCCCGGTCTTTATAAACCAGTCGATTCTACCCTGTTGATTCAGCGTGTGTGATTCGCAAGGGGACATCGTCTTTAACAAGCGCCGGGCTGCTTGTGCAAATACCCTTGATTGCCGGATTGGTCATTATTCTTATTTGCGCTTCTTCCGGTGTAAATGCAGACGAGAGTAAATTCAAACCGTGTGGTATGGTCCTGAAATCCATCAGCCAAAAGCAGGGCTCGCCCGGCGATGTCATACGGCTATACGGGAAGTGGGGTAAGAAACAGGAAGAGAAACTCCCCGTGATCAACCGGGGCGGGCAAATCAGGCTGGAAGTGCTCGACTGGTCTGACTCAACGATCAGGGCAAGAATACCCGAGCGGCTTGATCCCGGCATGTACAAGGTGGGCGTTTACTGCAACGATCCCAATGACAGGGAAAAAGGTGGCACCTACTACTCGGACTTCATGGATTTCGAGATCGTTCGCAGATCAGGAAACTGAAAACCTTGCGGTGTAACTGCTCACAGAACAAAACAGCACAGGGGACAGGCCGCGTTTCCCGATGACCGGCAATATTTAATCGTGGTCCGTCCCCGGTTTTTCCCCAGGCCATTTTATACATCAATCGATGTCCGAACCCATTGCTTTAGTCATTCTCATCGATTGTGAAAAACTGAACGTTTGACGATGCAACCGGGTCATATTCATTTGATCCCGATTTATTCAAGCCAGCCGGCAGCAAGCAGTGAAACCGATTCCCTTCAACAACACATACGTTAACCTGGGCACGGACTTTTACGTCAGGACCGCGCCCTCGCCCGTTGCGAATCCGGCACTGGTTGTTTTCAATCACGCGCTGAGCGATGCACTCGGGCTGTCGGACACCTGTCTGGGCTCATCGGAGGGCGCCGCCATCTTCGCCGGCAATCGCGTCCCCGAGGGGGCAGACCCCCTGGCCATGGCCTATGCCGGTCATCAATTCGGAAACTTCGTACCACAACTGGGGGATGGCCGCGCCCTCCTGCTGGGCCAGGTTATGGCCCCGGATGGCGCTCACCACGATATACACCTGAAAGGGACCGGGCGCACGATCTTCTCGCGTGGCGGTGACGGGCGCGCCGCGCTGGGGCCGGTACTGCGTGAATACCTGGTCAGCGAGGCCATGGCAAAACTCGGCGTGCCGACCACGCGTGCGCTGGCCGCCGTGACGACGGGCGAACAGGTCGCCAGGCAGGAATTTCTGCCCGGCGGCGTCATTACCCGCACCGCCAGCAGTTTTGTGCGCGTCGGCACCTTCGAGTTTTTTGCGTCGAGAAATAACCAGGCTGCGGTAACGAGGCTGGCCGATTACATCATCGAACAGCATTTTCCCGGCTGCCGCGATGCATCCAATCCCTACCTTGCCCTGTTTGAGGCAATCATCCAGCGGCAGGCCGCGCTGATCGCGCAGTGGATGCGGGTCGGCTTTATCCATGGCGTGATGAATACCGACAACATGTCGATTGCCGGCGAAACCATCGACTATGGCCCCTGTGCCTTCATGGACCACTATGCCCATGGCCAGGTGTACAGTTCGATCGACGAGTTTGGGCGCTATGCCTACAACAAGCAGCCGTCCATCGGGCTGTGGAACCTGTCGCGCCTGGCGGAAACCCTGCTGCCCCTGCTGGCGGACAATCCCGAGGCCGCCGTCGAGACCGCGCAGGCGGCATTGAAAAAATATGCCGGGCACTACGAGCTTGACTGGCTGGCGGGAATGCGCGGGAAACTTGGTCTGGCAAGCTGCGGCAACCATGACAGGGCTTTGATCGATGAGCTGTTCGAGATCATGGCTGCCAACCGGGCAGACTTCACCCTCACGTTCTATTATTTATCGACGCTGCAGCTTGACTCACCCGGGCAGGACGAGAACGCGCGGGCCCTGTTCAGTGACCCGGAAGCCTTCGACCACTGGGCAAGGCAATGGCGCGACCGCCTGCGTCAGGAAGACAGCATTGATGCCACCCGCCAGGCGCGGATGCAGGCGGTCAATCCCGTGTATATCCCCCGGAACCACCGGATAGAGGCCGCCATCCGGGCGGCAGAGGATCGTGGTGATTTTTCCGTGTTCCATGAGCTGCACGCGGTGCTGCAAAAACCCTGGCAGCGACAGCCAGGGAAGGATGCGTATATGTCACCCCCCGACCCGGATGAAGTCGTTCGGCAGACGTTTTGCGGGACGTGAGGTGAAGCCTGAATCTCTGGTAACGCTTGCCGTAAATTACTGCGAAACCGGGGTTTGAACCACATTACCCTGGCGAATCAATCGAGTCTGACCCTGTCGACTGAATGCCACTTAAATGTGCGCTCTTTCACTTGTTGCACCATGCATGTGCGATTGTTTGCCGCGTTGCTATTGGAAGCCAATTCCAATTTTATGAAAATACAGTCAGTTAAAGGCTGACGCATGACATGGCACGGTGTTTGCCAGTTGTTTTCGTGAATATTTCCTGAAGTCTGCCACAGGAGGTTATAAGCGGGACCGAATGATGAAAGTTTCGGGGCAGGTACATGACTGGATATCAGTTACTGGTGCAATTATGCGGGTACTCAATGAAAACCGCCTTGATATCTTGCATATAGGAGAAGTCGTCAAATGGAACAAGCAATCCCCATCATAGAGCTCGAACCTGAACATATTGTCGAAATTGTTGTGCATGTCACAGAAACCCTGGAAGAAAAGCAGCGTCTGAATTTCGTTGCTGCACTCGAAAATGACGATCGTATCTTTTCAGTAAATTTCTGCCCAACGCGGTGCCATCTCATGCTGGTCAAATATGACAGGAATCGCTATTCCTCTCAGGACGTATTGGCCAGCATCGAATCACAAAAGGTAACCGCAAGGCTGGTTGGCCCGGTCTAGATTGCCGGCACACAGTCATAACGGAATTTTTTCATATGTCGTGGCCCAACTCTTGAGGTCAAGGAGAATTTGTGCGGGTGTTCATGGCCTGCTGTTATGGCCCAAACCACTGAAAATGTCCCTGGGACATACACACGGGTTAACCGGGTATCCCCTGCTCCCGAGGCAAGAACCGCGAACGGAAAGCCCTCCGGGGATGCCGGGGGAGAATAGCCTCGCACTGGAGTGATTTGATGAACAGAAAAAGTTATTAGGCGGGTTCCCTATTCCATTCATACGAGAAGCAATGTATTTTGCTCCGCTTACAAAACACCGGGGGGTGTGTAATGTATGCACAAAGAAAGAAGGACAGGCGCAGTTTTGGCGGCAAGACGTCATTTCCTCTAAAAACAAATGGGGGTTGTCTGGTAGAAAAAGATCGTCGCAGTATCCCGGACCGGAGGTTGGGCAACATCCATCTCGAGATTGTTTACGCCGGGGATCACAAGTTGCCCGAGTACCTTAGCAACACATCGTTACCTGCAGCCGGCAAAGAAATGAAATAAAAATCAACCGGGTCTGACCCTGTTGTTTCTTATGGACAGGGATTGGGGTACGCCTCGTGGATGGCCTGTATCCCTTCCAGCACCTCGGCAGTCAGTTCCAGATCGATGCTGGCGATGTTGCTGCGCAGCTGTTCCATGGTTGTTGCCCCGATGATGGTACTGGTGAGAAACGGCCGGCTGTTCGCAAAGGCAAGCGCCATCTGCGCGCAGTCCAGGCCGTGGGTGCGAGCCAGTTCGGCGTAATCCGCAGTGGCTTTTTCAGCGGCCGGGCTGCTGTAGCGCATATAGTCCGGGTACAGGGTCAGTCGCGCCCCCGGCGGGCGGGCGCCGTTCAGGTATTTGCCGGACAGAACGCCGAAGCCCAGCGGAGAATAGGCCAGCAGGCCGCAGTGTTCGCGCCACGACACCTCGGCGGAGCCGACTTCATAGGAGCGGTTCAGCAGGCTGTAGGGATTCTGCACCGTGACCACGCGCGGCAGGTCCGGTTGTTCGGCGACCTGCAGAAAGCGCATGATGCCCCAGGGGGTCTCGTTGGAAAGGCCGACGTGGCGGACCTTGCCGGCCTGCACGAATTCCTGCAGCACCGCCAGCGTCTCGGCAACGGGGGTCAATTCACCCTCCTCCCCGGGGTCGAATCCCAGCTTGCCGAAGAAATTCGTGTTGCGCTCCGGCCAGTGCAGCTGATACAGGTCGATGCAGTCGACCTGCAGGCGCCGCAGGCTGCCATCCAGGGCCGCCTGCAGGTGATCCCGGTTGAAACGCGTCCGGCCCTTGCGAATGTGGTCGATCCATCCCACCCCGGGTCCTGCGATCTTGCTGGCAAGTACGACCCGTTCGCGATTGCCGGTCCTTTTCAGCCAGTCGCCGATGATCTCCTCGGTCTGTCCGCAGGTATCCGGGCGCGGCGGTATCGGGTACAGCTCCGCGGTATCGAAGAAGTTCACGCCCTGGGCGAAGGCATGGTCCATCTGCTCGAAGGCCTCGGCGCGGCTGTTCTGCTCTCCCCAGGTCATGGTGCCCAGGCAGATAACGCTGACCTCGATATCGGTGTTGCCGAGTTTACGATATTGCATTGATCATGCCCCCCGCGCGAATATGCCTGCTGCAAGTGTAGCGAAAAAATCAAACGAGTCAGACCCTGACTGATTCGACAGCGACAACTTCCACAAGCGAAAACCGGGATCCGCTCCCTGTTTTCCCGAAGCAGAGCGTAATTATTGCTGGTTTTTCACCGCGGGATGTCTAAAATAAAAAAGGCAGCGAACTGTGTGTTCGCTGTCTTCCAGTAATCAGGAATTCCCCCGGCCGGGCCATGCAATACTTATCCGGACCCGGGCGTGTTAAGACATGGACGCCACTATGAAACGGTTCCAGTACATTATTGCAGCTGTCGCCCTGGGCCTTGCGGCAAACCTTCTTGCTGCAGGCACCGCGATCGCGTCAACGCTCATTAATGTGACAGCCAGTGGCAGCACTGCCGGGGACGCCACGCCCCAGTTCCCGTATCAATCAAGTGCCGCCATCTCGTTTACGCTCTACGGGGATCTCACCGGGGTCGACTTCTTCCCGGAGTTCGTCTGCCTGACCTGCGAGGTCAACTTCTACCTGACCAGAAACAGTATTGGACCAGGGTCCTCACTCAGCGACCTGGTCGCCGTTGCACCCTCGATAACCTCTGCCTCTGCGCCGGTATTCACCGGTCTGGACCTGACTGCAGGCCTGTACTTTGTGACGGCATTCGTGCTGGACCCCAACTTTCTCTGGATTGCTTCCTCGAGTCCGGTCATCACTGAGAGTGCGTGGGCAAGTGACGGCCTGGATTATTTTGCGCAAAGTGGAAACCTGTCCTATCCGCCGGGGTCCGATTTCACTGTATTCACGGCAGGAAGTTTTCATTACCAGCTCACGGGTACTCCATTGGCAGTGCCCGTACCTGCGGCGGGCCTGCTGTTCCCTCTTGGTCTGCTGATGTTGCTGGGCGCAGGACGAAGAAAAATCCAGATCAGCGCAATCAAGACTCAACACAACCGAAGGAAGGGAAATTATGCGGGCAAGGCAATACATCTACCAGGCGCCGAATGATTCGACAGCGTCCACTTTCGGATGGGATTTCGTCTTCGCAATCCGCTACGCGGATGTCAATTCGGCAATTGCAAAGGCCGGGCTGCCGCCGATCCATTTCAGCCAGACCGATGCAGCGATCACCATCGAGGGCGACTTCGGAAACTGGGAAGTCGCACAGGGCGGCGCTGGACAGCTGGTGCATATGCGCCTTCCGATCAGTACGCTGACCTATACCGATCTCAACGATCCCGGCACACCGAAAACTGCGTACAATTTTGCCGCCACGATCGAGGTGGAACTGGATTTCCTGCCACAACCCCAGGCCGCCGCAAACGGAGGCACGCCGCATCAGCTCAAGCTGCGCAGCAGCCCTGTGGAAGCCAACCGGACCGTCGAGGTTTTCCCTGTCGATACCGGTGGCCAGTTAACCAGTATAGAAAACGCGATTACGACCGCGTTGCTGTCGGACTGGCTGAACATCCCGGAGAATCTGCAGCAGTTCAATCATGTATTTGCAACCGTGAATCTCGGCGAGAAAGCCGCAAAAGCGGACTTTCAATGGCTGAAACCCACCCACGTCAGTTATGCCGTCATCGATATGGGAAGCCTGGATACCTCGATCTTCGCGGTGCTGTGCATGGCCGGCAACCCTCCTCCCGGGACACACCAGGTATCGCCGTACGCGATACCTGCCGGCAAGCGATCCGGGTTTCTGATCTCCTATGAACGTTTCCTGACACAGATGATACTGCCGGGCGCGGGGCATCAGTTCAGCGGCCCCGTTGATGAAATCAAGGGCAAGACCTGGCCGAAGGACTATTTCGAGCTGTCAGAGGGTGCAACCATTTTAAGCAATAAGTACCCCCTGAAGATCAACGAACTGGAAGTCGAGGATGGTAAATTCAGTCCCGCCACACTCCCGGCCAGGGGCGTATCGATCCGCATGCTCGAAGACCGGGTGGAGATCGAATACAACGGCCTGGCCCACCAGATCACCAGCGCGTGGGTGTTCAATTTCGATGTCACCCATATCATCCAGTCCAACTTCGTTCCGCAGTTCAGGGACGAAAAGTTTGATCTGGCCTTCGGTGACATTGAAACCTTTCAGCATTTCGTGGATGCGGTACCAACCAGAACCACCGAGATTATCGAGGAAGTGCTGAACTGGCTGGCACTGGTGTTGACCGTGATCGATGTTGGCTCTCTCGCCGCCACCAAATGGGTGAGTTGGGTCGACAGGGGCGTGGCGCGGGCCAGCCAGCAACTGGTCAGGGAAGCAACGAACGAGGAAATCAACGCCGCGGCCCGGCAGTTCGCCGCAAAGCAGGCGCTGCAGGGTAGCACGCGCTACCGGCTGGCGAATCTGCTGGGTGAGCAGACGCTGACACTGACCGGCGGCGTTCTGATCGGCGGTTTCGCCTGGGGCTGGGAGAACCTGGCAAAGATGTACGCGAAAGATGACGCCAGGAGCGGGAAATATCTGCCCGACTTCAAGGAATTCGCCCGCGAACTGATGGCGCCATTGACCTGGCCCGGTGTGGAAGCCGAGTACACGGTCGAGGATGTGAAGTTCAACGCCTCGTTCCAGGTGTCCGGTAACGCCGGATTTACGACGGATTCCTAGCACATGAACACGGACAGCCAGATGTTGCGTCTGGGTACGCAAGGCTGGGACATGGTGTCGTGTGCGGTGGTACCAGACCTGAATACCGCGATTGCCGGGCAACACTCGACTCCGCCGGGCTTCGAGGGCAGCGACTCGGGCGCCACGGCGAAAGGACGCTTCGCCGACTGGCAGGTGGGTAACGAAGGCTCGGGCGAGCTTGTCCATCTCACCCTGCCCATGCGCGATGTGACGATCGGCTACGAAGGCAATGACTGGACTGTGGCCGGTGCCACCGCGCATGTCGAGCTCAATCTGCGCTTTGTCCCGAAGGATGTTGTCGGGCTCGCGGAGGGTATCCAGCTTTTTGATCTTTGCGTTGATCCTGCGGGTGCGAGCGGCGTTGAGGTGCTTCCCGTCACTGTCGAGGAAGGCAGGGACGATGCAACGACACGCGCGATCATCAAGCTCTGCCTGACCGACTGGCTGATGCGCAATCCAGACGCGTTCGGCCATGTATTTGCAACCATCCAGGTCTGGTCGGAGGCCAGCGAGAAAGAACACCCCTGGCTGAAACCCACGTCCAAGGGCTACGCCTTCTGTTCACTCGATGATCCGGCACGCTCCTTTCTCGCAGTGCTTGCACAAACGCAGCAGCGTTCCGACAAGACGCTCATATACCAGGTGTCTCCCGATACCCTGGTGCAACCCTACGAGCGCAGCATCATGATCTCGCACCAGCGCTTTGCGCGGGACATGCTGCTTCCCGCGCTCCTGCATTCGTTCCCCGGTCTGAGGTCGCAGGACCTCCGGCTCGAAAACAATGAAACACGCATCACACTGGTCGCGCCCAGGGCGGTCAAGGGCGTCGATGTCAAAAACAAGACCTACAGCGTGGTACTTCAGCAAATGGACATCGAGTTGCTGGATGACGGGTTCGAACTCACCGCGACCACACAATCCGAGGTGTCGCCCGGCATATACAGCAACTGCCGGACATCCGGCCGTTATACGGTTGCCCTGGTTGACCGGCCGGACGGAAGGCAGACGCTGGGCATCAGGCAGCTTGCCCCCATCACGGAGCCCCGACACTGGTCCAGTCATGCGGAATGGGTTGATAACCTCGAGGATTTTCTCTGGCTGCTGTCGCTTGTCGGTATCGCGGTGCTGGCGTTCTTGACCGAGGGTGTGGGTGCTGTTGTCGCAATCATTGTTATCTGCCTGATCCTGGGCGGGCCGGTAGCCTCGGTAACCGTGAAGATGATTGAAGACGTGCACAAAAACGATGCCCCTCCCCTGGATCTTCTGATCGCCGACGCTGCAGCAGCAGTAAGCTGGCCTTCGGTCGACGGATTTGTCGCCAGGGCCATCGATATCGTGGGTGGCGTGAGAATCAGCGGGTTCGCCAGGTCGACGTCGTACGCTTGTGGATGAACTCGCACCGTGGGACATCGTTGCGGTGATGCCCGTGGAGCAGGTCAATGCGGCGCTTGCCAGGACACCCGGCGCCCGCATAAGTTTTGCGAAGACGCTGCCGGATCTTGCCGTGAGCGGTACGCTCGGAGCCTGGGCGATCGAGTCCGGCGGATCGATGCAGCGTCTGCGGCTGCGTGTTCCCCTGGCATCCGGCAGCGTGCGCTGGAACCCGGACACCGGTCAGACGCAGTCAATCGACGGCATTGTGCTCAATCTCGAAATCGCGCTTAAATTCCTGACCCGGAACCAGGAGGCGCTGCTGTGTTTCGATTTCTCGAAATACGGTGAAACGGTCACCTTTCTGGACGCCACCGGCCCGGCCGGATTTGACCAGATCAAACTGACGATCCTGGGCCAGACGATTGCGGAAGCGCTTTGCGAAGACGTGGAACAGCTGACCCGGATTCTGGCAACCGTTGACTTGAGCGGAAGCGCAGGGAACTGGCTCGCGATCTCGCAGAAAACCTGGTGCTACGCGGAAACGCAGGAAAAGACCGCCTGTCTGGCAATATTCTGTTTGACCAACGGGCGCAGGAACAGCGCTTACCAGCCCAGTGTTCCGCCCGGACTGCTGGGACTGAACAGGGCGGTGCTGGCCATCGGTCAACAGGCCATGCTCGGTGACGGTCTTGCCGTCGGGTTGACAAGCGAGTTCAGGCCGAAATCCACCTTCACCTACGATGCCAGGACCGCAAAGGTGAAGCTTGCGAAACCGGTTGCCCTGCCGGTCCAGCAGCAGGGGGGAATGGATTTCCGCCCTGCAATCCGGTCAATGGTGTTTTCTCCGGGCACCAATGTAATCAACGGGCATATCCAGATGGATATCACCACAAAGTTCATCTGGACCATTACCATTAACAGCGACGCCGATGTTACGCTGCCGTTCGTCTTTGACAAAGCCACCGGCAAGTGTGCATTTCATACCGATCTCTCGCCGAGGGTCCGCTACGATACTGACGTCTCGGCATTGATCAAGCCGTTCCTGAACTTCATCATTCGCTTTTTTATTGACAGAAACCAGGTACTCTCGAATGAATTTGCGCGCTATGCAGCACGTGAACTGCAGTCCTTCAACGGACCGTTCTCGATACCGGTTCGCTGGACGGGGATGGAGAATGCCGGGTTCGCGTCCGCGCAATTCAACGGCGGACTGACCTTCCAGCTGGCCAATCGCTAACCGGTCGCGACGGAGGATTGGTGTCAGAGAACGTTTTCTGCTTATATAAGGGACAATTTTGCCCTGATACCCTTTTACTGAAGAAGCAGGCCTATGAGCGCGACGATAGCGGGTTCCGATGGTAAATCACGCTGCCGCTGGTGCGGTGCCGCACCGGAGTTTCTCGACTATCATGATCGTGAATGGGGTTTCCCGGTCAGCGATGATCACCGCCTGTTCGAGAAATTGAGTCTGGAGGGTTTTCAATCCGGACTGAGCTGGCGCACCATCCTCGCCAAGCGCGAGAACTTCCGCGCAGCGTTCCATGATTTCGATTTCGACAGGGTAGCGCGCTTTACCCCGCGCGATCTCAATCGCCTGCTCAAGGATGCAGGCATCGTCCGCCACCGCGGCAAGATCGAGGCGGTCATCAACAATGCGCAGCGGGCCCGGGAACTCGTCGAACGGGAAGGCTCGCTCGCGGCCTTTATCTGGCGTTACGAACCCGGCAGGGAGCAACTTGCAGAACCGCAGACTGTATCGACCTCAGCGGAATCGATTGCCCTGTCGAAGGACCTGAAAAAGCAAGGCTGGAAATTCGTCGGACCCACGACCGTGTATGCCTTCATGCAGGCAATGGGGCTGATCAACGATCATGTCGAGGGCTGCGTGACCAGAGCCAGGGTCGAGCGCGCGCGCAAGAAATTCAGGCGACCCGGACGCTGACAAATCCATGGATGTCGCCCCTTCAGAAAATGCATCCGGCCACATTTTCTCAACTGATCAGGCGCAATATAGAACATCAGGCGGTCTGGCCCCTTGATTCAACTGACCTTGGCCCAACCTTGCCGGGACCGTGCATGAACGTGCACAGCTACGGAATCCTGCTGTTCCGGCGCACCGCCGGTCGCTGGCAGGTGATGCTGGTGCATCCCGGGGGACCGTTCTGGGAGGGAAAGGACGCCGGGGCATGGTCAATACCCAAGGGGCTGCCGGAGGGCGATGAACCGGGGCTGGGAACCGCCCGGCGGGAATTCCGGGAAGAAACCGGATTCGAGGTCGACGGGGAATACCTCGAACTCGGCGCACTGCGGCAGCCGAGCGGCAAGACCGTTCACGTCTGGGCGCTGGAAGGCAATCTCGACGTGAACCGGATCCACAGCAACACCTTCACCCTGGAGTGGCCTCGCCATTCCGGCACAATCCGGGAGTACCCCGAGATCGACGCCGGTGGCTGGTTTTCGCTCGCGGAGGCCCGTGAGAAGATCAACCGCGGACAGGCCGGATTTCTCGACCGGCTGCTCGAACAACCGGGAGGGGCCTGATGGCCCGGACACTTGCACCCTTTCACCTCGCCATCCCCGTGCACGATCTTGCCGGGGCGCGTGCCTTCTACGGCGGCCTGCTGGGCTGTCCGGAAGGGCGCAGCGCAGAGCATTGGGTCGATTTCAATTTCTATGGGCACCAGCTGGTCTGTCACTGCGCTCCCCCGATGTCCGGCCGCGCCGGCGCCGGGCATCACAACCCGGTGGATGGCCACGATGTACCGGTGCCGCACTTCGGCGTGGTGCTCGACCGGACAAGCTGGGATGCGCTGGCCGAACGGCTGCAGGCTGCCGGCATCGAGTTCCTGATCGAGCCTCACGTCCGCTTTCGCGGACTCACGGGGGAACAGGCCACGATGTTTTTCCTCGACCCGAGCGGCAACGCGATTGAATTCAAGGCCTTCGCTGATGTCGACACCGGGTTGTTTGCAAGCTGAACCGCTGGAAAATGCCGTCTGGCGCCATGCTCCGGCTGGAGGAGGAACACCGGTAGATCGGTGACGGCGCAGGATTTTCGCTAGTATTCATGAACAGCAGACCTTGCTACCGTTTCGGGTGAATGCACCATGCTTGAATATGTCCTGTTTGCAGAACAGCTCAGAGACCGCTTCACGGAATGGCTGGACGACAACGGCATCTTCTACCGGACTGACGGGGACGGTGACGAGTTGCTCGTGCTCGTTGACGAGGACATCGATGAGGACATGCAGGGCAGGATAGACGAGCAGTACGACCTGCTGCTGGAAGAAAGTGCCAGAATCGCTGACGAGGAGGACGACTCGCCGGATGCCGTGCACCTGGTCGGCATCCAGTTCCAGCGCAGCGATGGCAGGGTCGGCATGGTGCGCATCACGCCCGAACTGGCGAACCGGTTGCATCGATGCCTGGACATGATCGAGTTGCAGGCTTTTGTGCAATCCGTGGTCGATGCCGTGGAAAATCCGGACAGCGGTCCGCTGTGCAGGCGCTGATCCCTCAAACGCAAGAGCCAGGCTCCACTGAGTCGTCAATAGTGTATCCAGTCAGTCGAGTCTGACCCTGTTGATGCTCCTGTTGATGCTCCTGTTGATGCTCCTCGTTGTTATTTCTCGACCTTCCTGACATCTGCGGCCCGCTTCCCGCCAAGTTCGGCCGCAAGAAAAGTCCCGTCGGTCGGCAGTTCGATGTGAAAATTCGAGGTATCGTCAATGGCGAGGCGGCCGCGTTCGAGTTCGAGCCCCAGCACATGCCCGCCGGCCCGGCGGTCCTCGCTCAGGAAATGCAGGTGGTAACCGGGCACGTTCATGCCCTCCGCGAACTCCGGGAACCGGAAACCCGCCAGCGTCCCGGATACCTCATGCAGGTCGAAGCACGGCTGGTCTTCCGTGACGGCGGTGAGTGGCGGATACGGTTTCGATTGCCGGGGCACACTGCGGGTGCGAACATGGCGGAATCGACCATCAACGCGTATTGCGTAGAACAGGTTGGCGCTTGCGAGTTCGCCGTCCAGCAAGGCACACAGCCCGGCGTAATCGAGCGGGCCAGCAAGCGTTTGTTGAATGTGCGGATTGAAGAACAGGACGGTGGCGAACGGCGTTTGATATTCGTCCGGCACGGGATGGACGCGCCCGTCCCCCGTGATCTGCCAGAAACGACCGTCAAAACCTATCATCTCGCCATCGAGTGCATTGAAGGTCCCGATACCGAAGTCCCCGTGCCGCCTGAGCTGGCCGTAGCTCATGTCGCCGTCATAGACCCCCTCCAGCAGAGCGTTGATCGTCGAAGACTGATAAACCTCGTGGATGGGCGTATGCGGGGCATGCAGGCGGTGATGTCGCAGGACATGCAGTGCCTGAATGAATCTTTGCTCAAGCTGCATCATGGTCCATCCCTCCCGCCGGGCATCCAGATCCGGAAGACAACACGCCAGAACACACAATTACCGTAAATATAAGCCAATCATGCGCGCTGACACCCATTTGTTCAGTCGCCGACCGAGGCGATATCCGTCTTGCCGAAAATCGCCGACCGATGGTGATAGTACTTGAACTCCAGCAGGTTGCCCGACGGGTCGCGCAGGAAGAACGTGTCGTGCTCGAGCACCTGGCCCGGGTAACGCACCATCGGTTCGCGGTAGAATTCCAGGCCCTGCCGCCGGGCCCTGTCGTCGAGGCGTTGCCAGTCGTCGCGATCGTCGAAGATCAGGCCGAAGTGGCGCGGATAGATGCCGCCCTGTTCGCGAGGCTCCTCACCAGTGAGTTGGGCGACGACCTGGTGGCCGCCCATGTTCATGATCAGCGCGGCGGGCGACTCGCGCCCGGCAGCGAAGCCCAGTCCTTCGATATAGAAGCGGCGCGCCTGCGCCAGATCACGTGCCGGAAACGCAAGATGAAAAATGCCGTGATTCATGATCCATTCCTCTCGGCGAATATGGTGTCAGAGCGCATTTCCTGCTTATTTTAGAGATAAATGCGCGCGCACACCCTTTTTTCTGTCCGGAAATGTATCCGGCCCCGTTATTGGTCTGCTCATCCCCCTGTTTACCGGAACCGCCGCGTCATGGAGACCGCTACGCGCGGCCCCGGTTGCGCGCTGGCTGTGAGGGATATAGCCTATGCGCACCAGTGTCATAGAGCTGGCCTTATTCACAACCATCAGGAGCCGTGTCGATGACCCAGATAACAGAGGATATGATTTATTCGTGTTTTGCCGCAGCACGCCAGGGGGTGAATCCGGGTGATACCGCCGAATCATTCGTGGATGTCGAGGAATACGAAAACCAGGTGATGTATCCTGAATTTGCCCGCTGGGCCAGACAGGCCGGCTACCCCGGGCTTGCCACGCTGTTCATGAAAGTTGCCGGTGAGGAAAAGCTGCACGCCGTGTGGCTGCGCAAGCTCTATGACACCATGGGGGTCCCGGCACGCGGGGAAGATACCCGGCGCGCAATCGATGCCCTCACGACCATCCGCGAAAACTGTGACAGACTGATTGGCCTGAACCCGGACGGCGTCGTTGAGAACGCACTGCGGGTCGCAATGCGTGTGGAAGAGCGCGAGTATGCGGAAATCTACCCCCATTTCCGTGACCAGGCACAGCAGGCCGGCAGCCCGGACGAGGCCGCCGTCTACCAGAAGGTGATTGATTCCGAGCGCCAGCACCATGACTGGTTCCGGCATGCGCTGCAGGCGTATTTCCCGCAAGCGGCAACCGCTACCGCCTGAGCCGATACCTGTCGGAACCTGCCGCCATGCAGCAGACGCAGGCTGTTGCTGTCCGCTGGTGGCAGGCGCTTGACCCGCCGATCTACCTGATTTCGGTGCTCCCCGGTGCAGCCGTCTGGCTGCTGACGGGCAGTACCGGTCAGCCGCTTGTCTTCGTCGTCCTTGCGACCCTCGCTGTCATCCTGCTGCAACACGCCATCAATGTCCTCAATGATGTCAGTGACTGGCGGCTCGGGGCAGACGCCGGGAAACATCACTCCTGGGCACGCTTCCATCATCTGAACCTGGGTATCGCAACGGCCCACGGGAATGCCAGTCTCCTGGCGGGCTGCCTGCCGGGGCTGGCGGTGCTGCTGCAGGCGGACAAGCTCTGGATCCTGGCGGTCGCTGTTCCACTGGTGCTGCTCGGCTTGTCCGACCATAGAACAAAATCTTCTGCAGCATCGGTTTGTGGCCGTAATTCTCGACGCCAGGAAGTGCCGCAAGACTGTACCGGAAACCCACCTGCGGTGAATTCCGGAACCTGGACATAATAATCACCGGGTACCGCACATCACTGGGTGGGACGGATAATCAGACCAAAAGTTATACTCCTGCCGGGCTGATCGCCGCGGACTGCGCCTGAGCGGGTTTCACCCCCGGGAGAACCCAGCTCGCACCCGCTACGGGATGGAATGCCCGCAGGCCAACGTCCGTAACCCGCGGACTCACTCCTGGTAGCCCTCAGGCAGCTTGTGCGCGACGCCCTTGTGACAATCGACGCAGGTCTACCCTTCTCGTGCTTGCGTTCGAGGGCGTGCTTTTCCCGTGCGCCTTTGTCCAGCTTGCCGAACCGCATGGTTTCGGCACGTGGCAGTCCGGGCAGATGGCCCTTACACCACTTGCATTGTGGTAATGCACGGATTGCCTGTACTCGCCGGAATACCTCCGTCTTGCCATCTGACACCTCCCACGGCCACAATGAGCCTGTTCATATGGTGTCCGGAAAAACGGTGTCTGACCCGTCTGGTAACCGGAGATTGACAGACAGGCAGGGAAGATTGACGTGGTCAGGTAGTGGAAATTATGTTTTTCATAACAGAAGGTGATATCAATGAAATCCAGGTCAATGCGTAAAGTAGTCATCATCGGTGGTGGATTCGGGAGCATCACACTTGCTAACCAGTTGCGGCGAGCGAGTGCACACAGTGACGTATCAATCAAGATTTCGGTGATTGGTGATTCTGATACCGTCATGTACCAGCCTGGTCTGCTGTTTGTGCCATTCAATAAGCCCGGGTATCGGGATTTATCACAATTGCAGTGGCCGGTTAAACGTTTTCTGCATCGTGATATTCAGTATATTCACGATTCGGTGGTTGAGGTCGACCCGGAACACAATGTCGTTACCACAAAAAACCTGCAGCGCTGGGAGTACGATAATCTCGTTGTCGCTCTCGGCGCAACGCTTGTTACAGATGACAATGAGATCCCCGGGATTGAAACAGAATTTGCGCGCGGCAAGCATGTGTTCGGGTTTTATAGCCCGGATGAGGCGTTCGCCATGCGAGGTGCGTTAGACCGGTTTGAAGGTGGAGACTTTGTCATAGACGTTGCATCTCTTCCCTACAAGTGTCCTGTTGCACCCCTTGAATTTGCCTGTCTGGCTGACGAGTACTTTACGAAAAAAGGTATACGAAAGAGGGTGAATATCACAGTTGTGACACCGCTTAGCGGTGCTTTCACAAAACCCGTATGCAACGATATGCTGACCGATCTGCTTGTGGAAAAGGGAATTTCAATTGTGCCAAACTTTGAACTCCTGGAGGTAGACGCAACCACACAAACACTCATTTGTCCGGATCATACGACCGTGCACTATGATATGGCGGTTATCGTTCCACCACACAATGGCTCCGATATTGTCGAGGATGCCGGACTGGGTAACGGTCTGGGGTTTGGCAGGTGTAACAAGCACACGCTCCAGTCGCTGGATTACGACAATATATATTTCCTTGGTGATGTTGCTGATGTGCCAACTTCGAAAGCAGGCAGTGTCGCGCACTTTCAGGCAGAAGTCGTTGCCGAAAGTATTATCGCAAGTTGCCATGGACATGAACCCGGGCTGGAAAGTGATGGCCATGCCAACTGCTTTATCGAGACAGGGTTTGGGAAAGCAATACTCATCGACTTTAACTACGATATACAACCAACACCGGGCATGTTTCCTCTGCCAGTAGTAGGGCCAATGTCGCTGCTGAAGGAAACACGCCTCAACCATGCAGGAAAACTCATGTTCAAGTATGTGTACCAGATGTTACTCAGGGGATTACCGATACCTTTTGTTGGTTCAAGGATGAGCACCCGGGGAAAAGATCTGAGTGTCATCAACAGGTATGCCTGATATGTCCACGCGGTTTGTGACAAGACGCCATGATGCCTGGAAGAGTGCACAGGAACCGGAAGCGACTGGCGCAGTTTCCTGCACCTCGGCAATGAAGAGATGCCCGACCGGATCCGCTGAATCCGCTCGTGTGTGGTGGATGAAGATGATGGCACGCCGGGTACCGTGGCATCTATCAGGCCGCCAGCGAAGCGGACACAGGCGAGCATGCCAGGCGGGTCGTTACGCCCGCCCATGAAATCTCCGGGTGGCCGATACCGTCGTGGTTCGTGGCGACCCGAAGCCTGCTGAGGAGGTGGCCTGGCCCGAATTTCTCAGCGACTCGCAACGCGGAACCGGGAAATCGCATTTTCCGGTTTTGCGCCAGACTACACTGCGCTATATAACAACTGCGTCGATCCCGGCCCCGTCTACTTGATAATGAACCGCAGATTGACGAGTTCATGGAAATCCAGGTGTGTCTTGTGCGCTGATTTGTCCTGGCATACCGCCTGGCAGAATTCATGCATCGCCTTCAGCACGTCATGGCGGCTGATGACTCCCAGCAGGTGTTTGTCCTCGACGACCGGCAGATGCCGGTAGACATGCTGGGTAAAGATGGTGGCCATTATGAAGATGTCGCTTTCCGGTGAGGCGCACAGCGGGAACTTGTGCATCATCGAGCGGACGTTGATGTCAGGATTGTTGTAAAAGAGTTCATTGGAAAGATACCCCAGACAGTCCATCTCGGAGATCAGACCGATCAGTTCGTCACCATCCTTGTGCCTTTCCACCACCGGCGCGAAGGGTATTTTCTTTTTCACCAGAAAGGTAATTGCCTCGTCCAGACTCATGTCCGGCCTTACCGTATGCACGTCCCGGATCATCAAATCCGCCACTGTTGGTGGCTGCAGTAACTCGCCCATCAGCTTGTACCTCCGCGATTGCCGCACCCTGTACCGGCAGAACCGGCACGCCGAACGCGGGCGCCGTCAGGAAATAGCTGCCAGCGCCTTCAGAACATCCCTGCGACTGATCTGTCCGATCAGCCTGCCGTCCTTGATCACCGGGTAACGGCGATAATCGTCCTCGATGAACATCATAGCCACGTCCACGATATTCGTATCCGCGTCCACCGTCTTGACCTCGGAATGCATGTATTCCGCCACCGTACCCGCCGCTTCACTATGGTAGCCCGCGTGCAGGGCGATGCGCATGCAGTCCTTTTCGGACAGCAGGCCTACGAGATTACCCGTTTTGTCCACCACCGGTGCCCCGGAGATGCGATGCTCCACCAGCTGGCGGGCTGCATCCAGGATGGAGGTGGACGGTGACAGTGTTACCAGGCTTGCCGACATATAATCCTTGACCTTGGCCATCTTCGCATCCTCAGGCTTGGCCACCCTCTCCATTACGCTCGCAGCGCCTTGCGCAGTGGCCGTCGCAGGTACCTTCGCTGCGGCCGCAGCCGCCCTTGATCGGGCCGCGACCGGCCAGCACGCCAATGGCCATACCGCCGAAGGCAAGCAGCACGACGATAGCGGTGCAGAGGAATTCGATCATCGTCCACCTACCCCGAAATCATCCAGCATGATGTTCTCCGCTTCGACACCAAGTTCGTTGAGCATGTGAATCACCGCGGTATTCATCATGGGCGGCCCGCAGAGGTAATACTCGCATGCCTCCGGGGCCGGGTGGTCCTTCAGGTAGTGATCATACAGGGACTGGTGAATAAATCCGCGATAACCGGTCCAGTTATCCTCCGGTTTCGGGTCCGAGAGGGTGACAGACCAGCGAAAGTTTGCATGTTCATTCTGCAGGCGGTCGAACTCCTCGACATAGAACATTTCCCGGCTGCTGCGGGCACCGTACCAGAAACTCATCGGACGGGCGCTGCCGAGCCGCTGCAGCTGGTCGAAGATGTGCGAGCGCATGGGCGCCATGCCCGCACCGCCGCCCACAAATACCATCTCCTGGTCGGTATCCCTGGCAAAGAATTCCCCGAAGGGCCCCGATACCCGGATCCTGTCACCCGGTTTCAGTCCGAACAGGTAAGAGGACATTACGCCCGGCGGCACCGACGGAGGGGCACCCGGCGGTGGCGTGGCGATACGCACGTTCAGCATGATGATATCGTTTTCTTCCGGATAACTGGCCATGGAATAGGCACGGGTCGCTGGCTCTTTGGTTCCGGCGACGTATTTCCACAGACCATAGCGCTCCCACTCGTCCCGGAATTCCTCTTCCACGTCGATATCCGCATATTTCAGGGTATAGGGTGGGCACTCCGCCTGCACATAGCCGCCGGCCCGGAAGTCCATGCGTTCGCCCTGAGGTAGTTCCAGGATCAGTTCCCTGATGAAGGTCGCCACGTTGCGGTTGGAACGCACCGTGCAATCCCAGCGCTTTACGCCGAAGACCTCGCTGGCTACCTGCACCGACAGGTCGTGGCGAACGGTCACCTGGCAGGAAAGCCGTTCCCCGGCGGCGGCCTGGCGGCGGTTGATATGTGTCGCTTCAGTGGGCAGGATGTTGTCGTTTCCCTCCAGCACCTTGACCTTGCACTGTCCGCAGGTACCACCGCCACCGCAGGCGGTGGGAACGAACAGACCGGCACGCGCCAGGGCATCGGCGAGTTTGATACCCAACGGTGTCCGGAAGGTCTTCTCTTCGTTCACCGTGATGGCCGCCTCTCCAGCCGGCTCGAGCCAGGCGCGGGCAAGCAGGATGATGGCGACCAGCGCCAGCACGACGGTCGTGAACATTCCCACACCGAGACCGATCACGATCATGCCGCCTTCCCCGCCGCCCGTCTCTTGGCTGCTGCTGCCTGCGGTGAACGTTGCGGTATCATAGCTGCATACCCGAGAAGGCCATGAAGCCCAGGGACATCAGCCCCGCTGTAATGAAAGTGATGCCCAGTCCCTGCAGGCCGTCCGGCACATCGCTGTACTTCAGCTTCTCGCGAATCCCCGCCAGCGCGGTAATGGCCAGGGCCCAGCCCAGGCCGCTGCCGAAACCGAATACCAGGGACTCGCCGAAGGCGTATTCCCGCTCCACCATGAACAGGGAACCGCCCAGAATGGCGCAGTTCACGGTGATCAGAGGGAGAAAGATCCCGAGTGCGCTGTAGAGCCACGGAAAGAAACGGTCCAGGGCCATCTCCAGGATCTGCACCATCGCGGCGATAACGCCGATGTAGCTGATCAGTCCGAGAAAACGCAGATCCACGTCCGCAAAACCCAGCCACTCGAGGGCGCCGGGTTTTAGCAGGTAATGGTAGATGAGATTGTTCACGGGCACGGTGATGGTCTGCACCAGCGTCACCGCCAGGCCGAGGCCGATGGCCGTGCTGATCTTCTTGGAGATGGCCAGAAAGGTGCACATGCCCAGAAAAAAGCTCAGGGCCAGGTTTTCGATGAAGGTCGCCCGAATGAAGAGATTCAGATACTCGCTCATCACAGGGCCTCGGTGCGGTGTACCTGGCGGATCTGGAACTCGTGTTTCTCCACCTGTGCCGGTTTCCAGGTGCGCACGGCCCAGACCAGCAGCCCGATCAGGAAGAACGCGGTGGGTGCGAGCAGCATCATGCCATTGGCCTGGTACCAGCCGCCATCCCGCGTCAGGGGCAGAATGGTCTGGCCGAACAGTTTGCCCGATCCCAGCAGCTCCCTGGCCGTCCCCACGATCATCAATACCAGACTGAAACCGAGACCGTGGCCGATGCCGTCGAGAAAACTCAGGACGGGCGGCTGCTTCGAGGCAAAGGCCTCGGCGCGGCCGAGCACGATACAATTGGTGATAATCAGGCCGACGAACACCGAGAGCTGCTTGCTGATCGAAAAGGCGAAGGCCTTGATGAACTGGTCAACCACGATCACCAGCGAGGCGATCACGACCATGTAGACGATGATGCGAATGCGGTTGGGGATGAGCCGCCGGATCAGGCTGATGGACAGGTTGGAAAACGCCAGCACCGTCGTCAGCGCGATGGCCATGGTCATCGCCGTGGCCAGCGAGGTTGTTACCGCCAGCGTGGGGCAGATGCCGAGGATCTGCAGGGCAACGGGGTTGTTGTCCACCAGCGGGTCGAACAGTGCCTTTTTTGCTTCTGCTTGCATCAAACCTCTCCCTTGCGCAGGCCCGCGAGGAACGGGCCGTAACCGTCTTCCCCGAACCAGTATTGCAACATCCGGCTGACCCCCCGGCTGGTGAGCGTGGCACCGCTCAGGGCATCGACCTCATAGGCGGCATCGCTGGAGTCCGGATCGACACCACCCTTCACCACCCGCAGGCGCGGTTCACTGCCGCCATCGTAAATGCGTTTTCCCGGCCAGAGATTCAGCCAGCGGGGGTTATCCACTTCACCACCCAGACCGGGTGTCTCGCCGTGTTCGTAAAAGCGGATTCCCTGCACGGTGTTGCCGTCGCCCGCCAGTGCGACGAAGCCGTGCAGCGTCGAATACAGGCCGAGCCCCTGGATCGGCAGGATGATCGTGTGCAGCTCATCGCCCTCATGCACCACGTATACCTCGACGTAGCGCGGGCGGGTCTTGATTCCGGCAATGTCCTGTGAACGGGGAATGCTGATCTGCTCCTCCCGCGCATCCCGGTCCGGGGTCTCCACGAAACGCCCGCTCGACAGATCCACCCAGCGTGACTCGACCCGGCCGAAAAGATCGGCCACCTTGCGCTCCGGGGTATACAAACCAGCAGCGAGCAGGATATTGCGCTGCCGGTCCAGTGCGCGATTGGCCTCCTGGAGCGGGCGCAGAGCCACCGCCGCCGCCGACACCACAAGCGAGCAGACGATGCAGAGCACCAGCGCCACCATCAGGGTGTAGCCCACCCCGTCGCTGGCGGCAGCGGCGTCCGCCTCAGCCGGCTTGTCGTGCTCTGGTTCTGACATGGATCCGTACCACCGCGTAGTCAATGAGTGGGGCGAAGACGTTGGCAAACAGGATGGCGAGCATCATGCCTTCGGGGAAGGCAGGATTGGCAACCCGGATCAGTGTCACCATGACGCCGATGAGCAGGCCGTAAACCCAGCGCCCGGCGTCGGTCATGGCGGCGGTTACCGGGTCGGTGGCCATGAATACCATGCCGAAGGCATATCCCCCGAGCACAAAGTGCCAGTACCAGGGCAGAGAGTTCATGGGATTCGAGTCGCTCCCGAAGGTGTTGAACAGCAACACTGTTCCAACCATGCCGAAGATGACGCCTGCCATGATCCGCCAGGAGGCAATGCGGGTAAACACCAGGAAAGCCGCGCCCAGCAGGCAGGCCAGGGTCGAGGTCTCGCCCAGTGAACCGGAAATCTGGCCCAGGAAGGCCTGTGCCCAGGTGATGCCCTGGGTGTGCAGTTCCGGCAGGCCCCCGGCGGCCGCAATTGCAAGTGGCGTGGCGCCGGTATAGCCATCCAGCGCCGTCCACACCGCATCGCCGCTCATGTTCCCCGGATAGGCGAAAAACAGAAAGGCCCGGGCGGTGAGTGCAGGGTTCAGGAAATTCTTGCCCGTGCCGCCGAACACCTCCTTGCCGATTACCACACCGAAGGAAATACCGATGGCCACCTGCCATAGCGGTATGGTCGGTGGCAGAGTCAGGGAAAACAGCATGGAGGTAACCAGGAAACCCTCATTGACCTCGTGGTTGCGCACCGCCGCGAACAGCACCTCCCACACGCCCCCGGCAATCAGGGTGACCAGGTAGACAGGCAGGAAGTAAAGCAGGCCGTGCAGAAAGCAGGCCCAGACGCTGCCGGCCGTGAAGCCGATGCCAAACAGGTCGAGCAGGTCACCGCGCCAGCCCGGTGCTATGGCCAGACCAAGCTGTCCCATGGCCAGGTTTGCCTGGTAGCCGGTGTTGTACATGCCGACCAGGGCAGCGGGGGTAACCGCCAGCACCACGAAGATCATCAGGCGTTTGAGGTCCATGGCGTCGCGCACATGGGGGGCGTCGCGGGTGACATCTGCAGGTGTGTAGAGCAGCGTGTCCACCATTTCGAACACGGCACTGAATTGCTCGAAACGGCCGCCACGCTGGAACAGCGGCTGCAGTCGATCGAGGTAACGGCGTAAAGCGCGCATCAGCCTTCTTTCTCTATGCGGTTGAGCGTTTCCCGAAGGGCGGGACCGTAGTCATACTTGCTCGGGCAAACGAAGGAACACAGGGACAGGTCTTCTTCATCAAGCTCAAGGCAGCCAAGCTCCCGGGCCGTGAGCGTATCGCCGACCAGGATCGCTCGCAGCAACAGGGTAGGCAGCAGGCGCAGGGGCATCACACGCTGATAGGCTTCCACGGGAATCAACGCCCGGGGGCTGCCGTTTTGCGAAGTCGTCAGTGGCAATTTGCGATTGGGAAACAGGGCGGACGCAAAGGCATTGGAGGCAGAGAACTTGCTCAGCCCCGGTCCCAGCCAGCCGAGGAATTCCCTTTCGCGACCTTCGCGCAACACCGATACCTGCAGGTGATACCGGCCAAGAAAGGCGCTGGCATTGGCTGCCCGGCGGCCGGAAAGGATCGAGCCGGAGATCACCCGGACCTCGGCTTCAATGAGTTCGTCCCGCAACAATTCCCCCAGGCTGGCCCCGAGCCGTGTACGGATCAGCCTGGGTCGCTTGACTGCAGGCCCGGCCAGGGCCACCACTCGTTCAACCCAGAGCCGGCCGCTTGTGAACAGGCGCCCGATGGCAATGACATCCTGGTAATTCAGGTACCAGACTGTTCGCTCCGCTCCCACCGGGTGCAGATAATGAATATGGGTGCCGGGCAGACCGGCAGGGTGCGGGCCCTCGAAAACCGCCGTTTTAAAGCGTGTTCCGTTCGGCACCGGGATATCCGCAGCGGCTCCTGTGCAGATCCACACGCTGCCCTCGGTGAGTTGCTGGATGATTTGCAGGCCGTGCAGAAAATCCTGTCGATAGGCGGAGATGACGACACCGGGGTCGGCTGCCAGGGGATTGCTGTCCATTGCAGTAACGAAGATGGCCTGCGGCATCCCGTCCGCCGGTGGTACCCGGCTGAACGGTCGGGTGCGCAGAGCGGTCCACAGGCCGCTGCGCTGCAGGAGGTCGCGAACCTGGGCGGCGGTAATGCTGTTCAGCTCCTCGGGCAAGTAGCTGTCAAAGCGTAGCTCGTCGTCGCCGCCGATGTGAATCTCAATGCCTTCGAGGACCCTACGGTAACCACGCACGACCCGGGTGACGACACCGCTCGCCGGAGAGGTGTAGGAGATATCCGGCTGGTCCTTGTCGGTGAACAGGGTCTGGCCGAGTGCTACCCGGTTACCTTCCTCGACTGCCAGTACCGGTTTCAGGCCCTGATAGTCAGTCCCGAGCAGGGACACCCGGGATACATCCGCACCTGCCTCCACCACCTGCTCGGGTGCTCCCTCGATGGGGATGTCCAGACCTTGCTTCAGTTTGAATTGCATGGGCGGGTGATGAGCCCTCTTGGGTCTTCGTACAGGACGCGCGCCACATGTTGGCACAATTTCAGGGCATTGACTATAGATCTACAAAGAAAGGCCGGAATCGGTCCGCTCTCCTCGAATTACAGGCAGCAATCCCCTTTCAGTCACGGCCGTCTGTCGGCAGTGAAAGTGTATTCTGCCAGCGCATTCAGCGGGTGCCAGGGTGTGCAATTGTTACATGAATGTTACCGCTCATCGCTGGCAGGTACCGGGTGGTGCTTCCCTGAGAGTGCACTGCATTCGATCTTGCATGGAGGGTTCGGGGCATATAGCCTAGTGCCGCGATAGCCTTCTTCCCACTTGCCAGGAGCCGTGTCGATGACCCAGATAACAGAGGATATGATTTATTCGTGTTTTGCCGCAGCACGCCAGGGGGTGAATCCGGGTGATACCGCCGAATCATTCGTGGATGTCGAGGAATACGAAAACCAGGTGATGTATCCTGAATTTGCCCGCTGGGCCAGACAGGCCGGCTACCCCGGGCTTGCCACGCTGTTCATGAAAGTTGCCGGTGAGGAAAAGCTGCACGCCGTGTGGCTGCGCAAGCTCTATGACACCATGGGGGTCCCGGCACGCGGGGAAGATACCCGGCGCGCAATCGATGCCCTCACGACCATCCGCGAAAACTGTGACAGACTGATTGGCCTGAACCCGGACGGCGTCGTTGAGAACGCACTGCGGGTCGCAATGCGTGTGGAAGAGCGCGAGTATGCGGAAATCTACCCCCATTTCCGTGACCAGGCACAGCAGGCCGGCAGCCCGGACGAGGCCGCCGTCTACCAGAAGGTGATTGATTCCGAGCGCCAGCACCATGACTGGTTCCGGCATGCGCTGCAGGCGTATTTCCCGCAAGCGGCAACCGCTACCGCCTGAGCCGATACCTGTCGGAACCTGCCGCCATGCAGCAGACGCAGGCTGTTGCTGTCCGCTGGTGGCAGGCGCTTGACCCGCCGATCTACCTGATTTCGGTGCTCCCCGGTGCAGCCGTCTGGCTGCTGACGGGCAGTACCGGTCAGCCGCTTGTCTTCGTCGTCCTTGCGACCCTCGCTGTCATCCTGCTGCAACACGCCATCAATGTCCTCAATGATGTCAGTGACTGGCGGCTCGGGGCAGACGCCGAGAAACATCACTCCTGGGCACGCTTCCATCATCTGAACCTGGGTATCGCAACGGCCCACGGGAATGCCAGTCTCCTGGCGGGCTGCCTGCTGGGGCTGGCGGTGCTGCTGCAGGCGGACAAGCTCTGGATCCTGGCGGTCGCTGTTCCACTGGTGCTGCTCGGATATCTCTACAACTCCGGGCCCCGGCCGCTCTCCTACAGTCACCTGGGTGAATGGGTTACCGGCCTGTGCTACGGGCCCGGGGTGTACGGCTCGCTCTGGCTGCTGGCGGCCGACCGGCCTTCTCTCGCGGTGGTCCCCGGCAGCCTGGCGTTTTTTGCACTGTCGGTGGCCCTGTTGCTGTCTCACCAGCCTCCCCAGATCGAGACGGACCGGCAGGCCGGCAAGCAGTCGTTTGCCGTCCGCTATGGTGTGCACCGGACACAGCAAACGGCACAGCTGCTGTATTTCATCTTTCTGCTGGCGTTCGGGGCAGCCGCCTGGCAGGCCGACCTGACGATTGCCGGCATGCTCGCCTGTCTCCTGGGCGCGCTTGTCTCCGGGTTGTTCGTAATGTTATCCCGACCGTCCCCGCGCCGCATCCTCACCGCTGCCACCGTGGTGATATTCGCCACCCTGCTGCTGCAACGGGTGGCGATGTCTGTGGCACTCGGGTAATGGGCTCCGGCGAGCAGCGCATGAAATCGCGGTACTACCCGCATGTCGACAAGGCAAGCCTGATCGAGGACGGCTACATTGCCGAGCGGTCCGGCCACTCCCGGGGCAGCACGGTTGACCTGACCCTGGTTTCCCCGGGACCGTAAGGGAAGGCACGCAGGAACTGAACATGGGAACCGGATGGGATGCTTCGGCCCGGAATCCTGGCCCGACAGCAGGACAGTGATGCCGGCTCAGCGTGCCCACCGCATGCTGCTGCGGTTACTGATGGAGAAACACGGGTTCGAGCCTCTGCAGCAGGAATGGTGGCATTTCACACTCCGGGACGAGCCGTTCCCGGACAAGTATTTCGATTTTCCGGTCCGATAACCCGGTCATTGCATAAATCCTGCTGCAGGAGCGGGGTCCAGGACCGAACTACCGGTGAAGAGAAAAGGGGGTCGGTGACAAATGAGAATAAATGCGTTCGCACATCCTTTTCTCTATTCTGGAATAATTTCCGGCCCGGGTGCATGCAAACGACGGGTTGGGATCATACTCAACCGGAAAACACCGGAAAGTACCGGGGGAAAACCACGGAAAGCAGCAGCACCGGCGAATAGTAGAGAAAATGTGCGCTGGCACCTATTGTCTCATGAATACACTGACAGTACGCTTTATCGACAGGGATGCCATCGAAAAGGCCCGGGTGAGATACCAGGGTAACCAACCGGTGAATTCCACGACGTTCAGGCGGCCAGGGGTGGAGAAATGATGCGTAAAATACGGGCACCCGGATATCTGGCCATGGTGCTTGCTGCCATCAGTCATGGCGCCTTTGCCGGGGGCATCGACCTGGACTGTGAGACTTTATCCAGGCAGATGGTTGACCGCCTCGATGCAGAAGGACTGCTGGTCCAGTCCGAAACTGACAGGCAGCGCGCGCTCGCCATCACCCTGGACCTGTGCCGCGGCACCGAAGCATCCGCACAACAACAGCACGAAGCTGACAAGCAGGAGGCGCTGGAGAACTGGTTGCTTGAAGATCACCCCGATAAGCCTGGCAACAAGCGATTGAAGAATCTGAAGCATTGAACACACAGCTAATGGAGTCGGACTCCATCAACTCGACATCATTATTGATGAATCAATCGAGTCTGACCCTGTTGTTTTGCGGCCCACTCATCGGCAAGCAACGCAACCGGTTACTGGATACTCGCGACTACCGCGGGAGATGCGGTCTGACACATTACATTGAAAGGCAAACGGTTGCCGGAAACACATTATCCCGGTACCGTAGCCGGACAAAAATCAACCCGGGGGGACAATGATACTGAATACAGAGGACGTGGCACCGGCCATCGAACTGCCGGATTCCGACATGAACCTGCGCAGCCTGGCCGAGTTCGCCGGCTCGTGGGTGGTGGTGTACTTCTACCCGAAAGACGACACACCCGGCTGCACCATCCAGGCGAACGAATTCACCGACCTGAGCGAGGAGTACGCAGAGGCCGGCATTACGGTGCTCGGCATCAGCGCGGACGACTGCTTCAGTCACCAGGCCTTCCGGCAGAAATTCGGGCTGAAGATCATCCTGCTGGCGGATGTGGAAATGAGCGCCTGCAATGACTACGGCGTGTATCAGGAAAAGGAAAAGAACGGCATCAAAAAAATGGGGATCGTGCGCTCAACCTTCGTGGTCGCGCCGGACGGCAGGCTGGCCTATGTCGAATACGGCGTCACACCGAAGGGCCATGCGCGCAAGCTGCTGGATTTCGTCAAGAATCAATGAATCAATGGGGTCAGACTCGATTGATTTAGCGGTATTTCCTGAACGCCGCTGACTTTCTGTCCCCTCCCCTGGGTTTGGGCGCCGCCTGTCGCTGCAACAGGTCCCCGATTTCCAGCCTGAACCGATCATCACCCAGCACCCATGCCTTGTTGGTCGCTTCCCGGATGGCGGCAACAGCACTCCCCTCCAGCGCCGTCGTGAACAGTGCCCGATAGGCGCTGTAACGTCGCACCGCCGTTTCAGCCAGCAGCAGGTAAAGTTCATGCGACTTAACCAGTGCGTCAGTCTCACCCAATGCATTGCAGCGATAGCTCGACCAGGGATAGTCATCCGGGCGTGCGGCCAAACCGGCCCGCACCGGATTCAGCTCGATATAACGGTAACAGGCCATCAGGTACGATTCAGTATCCAGTAAGGCCGCCTTGTACCGGCCTTCCCATAACGTGCCGGTGCGACGATAGCGACGATTAAAATACTGGACATACCTGCGGCCCAGCGATTGCATGACCTTGCCAATTCCGGCCGCCCGATCAGGCGTCATCAGCATATGGACGTGATTGGTCATCAGAACATAGGCGTGGACACGACAGTCAAACCGGTCACAAGCCTCCGCCAGCGTGTCCAGGTAACATTGATAATCCGCCTCGTCGGCAAAAATGACATGGCGGTTATTACCCCGCTGGATCACATGCTGCGGATAACCGGGCAGAATAAAACGCGGCTGGCGCGCCATCGCCACCTCCCTGTGTTTGAATGCCCATGACATTCCACACAGGAATCTAGCGTAACAGCAACGACAATGCAGTCAGACGTTACCCTTTTGACGAATCAATGGAGTCTGACCCTATTGATTTTGATTCCTTTCCTCGTGCAGTACCGTGCCTTCCTTGTCAAGCACGCGCACGCCGATGGGTATGCCGTCGCGCATGGCCTGGGTCACAACGCAGAAGTCCTCGAACAGGCTGAAACAACGCTCCAGTCGCGATCGATCTTCCGGGATGCCGGAGAGTGTAAGGTCCACGTCGACACCAACCAGGCGGAGCCGGCCCTTGTCGTTGCGACCGATACTGCCGGTAACCATAGCGCTGACGCCGTCCGGGGTGTTGCGGCTTTTCTGCAGGCAGAACAGCAGGCTCGCGCTCAGGCAATTAGCGACGCCGGCGGCGATCAGGCGCGCGGCGTTGGGGCCGACCTGGTTACCGAGCGGGGCAGGTTCGTCGAGCAGCAGGTCTGGAACATCGGGCCAGTCAAAACGGACCCTGAACTCGAAGTCCTCGACTTGTTCGAGGTGTAACGTGAACTGGTGGATTTCGGACATATCGACTCCGTTACTTAGCGCAAATTGGGCCAGAGAACAAGCTTTATGAATATCAGGGATAATTGTTCTCTGAACCCCTATTCCATAGTCAATCCGGCCGGGCAACAGCAAACGCGTCAGACCGATTAAATCAGCAGATTAAAAAATGTATCCGGCCTGTTATTACTAATGGCCAGAAGCCTCCCTATTGACGAATCAATCGAGTCTGACCCTATTGATGTTTTCTGAAAAGGGTGTTTGTGTTACTTATACTCTGGACAAGACCATGGCGCCGATGAACCTGCCGATGATAACGGGGAACATGTTCCCGGCGGTGCTCACTCATACCTGCGTGCGCACCGTGGCCTGGAACGAGGCACTGCACAAACACCAGAGCAACACCACGGTCCGCGCTGCGGACGAACGGGCGTCCCTGTGGTTTATACACCCGGCGCCAATCGTCCGCCCCCGCAATGGATCGGAGGGGCCGCCGCCGGAGCGAAGTCAGGGGGAAACATGGACGTCACACAAACGACACGCAACTCATTGGGAGCGCAATTCTGGTTCGTGGCTGCCAGCTGCCCGCTCGTCGCGATCGACGTCAGCGTCATGGACTCGCTACTGCCGGACATCATCAAGCAACTCGGCATCTCCGTCACCGATGCGAGCCTCGTCGACGCCATCACGGTCACGGTTGCCGGGGCGCTCATGGTTCCCGCTGGAAAGCTCGGCGATCTGTTCGGCACCAAACGTGTGCTGCTGGCAGGCATCGTCATGGCGATTATCGGCGGTCTGTTGACGGGGCTGGCGAACGGCTTCGGGTTGCTGATGGCGGGACGCATTGCACAGGGCACCGCTTTCGCAATGATCCTGACGATGGGGCTTGCGACCCTGAATCACGAGTATCCGCAGCTGACGCCGATACGCCGCCGGGCCTTCACCCTGTACATCTCGGCCGCAGTCTGCAGTCTCGGCATCGCGCCCGTGCTCGGGGCCGTGCTGGCCGACTATGCGTCCTGGCGCTGGGCGTTCCTGGTCGCGCCACCCGCGGCGACTGTGGTGGCCATTGGAATCCTGAGAGTGGTGCCGGCAGCGTCCGGAGGGACAACGAAGACGCGGTCGTTCGATGCGCCCGGCGCGGTGCTCCTCTTTCTCGCGGTCGGGCTGTTCCTCTTCGCCATCCAGCAGGGCAGCCGCTACGGCTGGTGGTCGGCCGCACAGGGGATCTCTTTGCTCGACAGGCCATGGCACCTGGCACTCTCGCCGACACCCATTCTGTTCGCGGTCTCAGTGCTCCTGCTCGGGGCGTTCCTGCTGCTTGAGCGGTGGCGCGCACGCCGCCAGCTCGACGTGGTCATCGACTTCCGGCTGTTCCATGTCGGCAGCTACGTCTGGGGCTCGCTCGCCGTGGCGCTGTCGTCATCGGCCTCGATTGGCGCCCTGCTGATGGTGTCGCTGTACGCGGAGTACGTCATCAATGCGGACCCGCTGCTCGCTGGCCTGATCGTGATGCCGCTCGGATTTGCCGTGCTGGTGACCGGCCCCCTCGGCGAGCGCATGGCGCGATTTCCCGGGCGAACCACCGGGCTGCTCGGGTTAGCGGTCCAGCTCGCCGCCGTGATTGTCCTCGTTGCGGCTTCCACACCCGCGGGACACCCGGTCGTGCTGGCTGTCGCGATGTTCGTGCTGGGTGTCGCGTGGGTCCTCAGCCTGTCGTCCCTGA
Organism: uncultured Gammaproteobacteria bacterium; assembly: GCA_963824045.1. Taxonomy (GTDB): domain Bacteria; phylum Pseudomonadota; class Gammaproteobacteria; order UBA9214; family UBA9214; genus UBA9214. Next base: position 148,058 of record CAWGNW010000017.1, read on the forward strand.
CGAGCGTGATCCTGGCAGCGGTTCCCGCGCAGCTTGCCGGCGGAGCGGTCGGCGTGCAGACCGCGGCGCGCTACCTGATCTGCGGCTTCTCGATGGTCGTCATGACGACGCTGATGATCTCCGTCACGGCCTTTCAGACGCAGAAGATCAGTATCATCGGCCTGACGCCCTCCGACCGGATTACGATTGATGCCGTCGAGCGGCTCAGCCGTCCGGCGGCTTCGCGTCCTGTCGCCGCTACGGAAGGTGCTGCGCAACCCAAGGAGGGCGAGCGTTTCGATCAGGAACTGGGGAAGGTGCGCGGGGATATCGACAAGGGGATACGCGCCGCGGGGCTCTTCACGATACTCATGCTGGTGCTGAGCCTGCTGCTCGGTTGGCGCCTCCCGCGCGAAACGCCGACACCGGCGCACTAGCCGACGGCATTTAAAAGGGGTCAGTACCCTTATTCTGTTTTAACTGTTTTAACCGGCCAGGCCAGGAAAGGATACTGACCCCATTATTACCGAGGATCGCTGGTTTGCCGGGCTGTCCATGCTGCGGAGCAGATCACACCCGGGCGTGATCCCCCCCGGGTAACCATATGATGCCGACAACGGGAACAATGAATGACACACCGCAAGCCGCTTGACGAAGCCAATTTGCTTGTCCGCTTGCGAGCCGGCGAGCAGGCTGCATTTGAAGAACTGGTGCGACAGTATCACGGTGCCATGAAGCGGGCAGCGGCGGCGCTTATCGGTGAGGCGCAGGCCGAGGAAGCGGTACAGGAGGCCTGGCTTGCGGCAATCCGTCACCTGCCTGAATTCGAGGGACGTTCCTCCCTGAAGACCTGGCTCTTCAGCATCCTGTTAAACGAGGCCCGTGGCCGCCTGCGCAAGGCAAAACGCGAGGTCCGGATGGAAGATCCTGGCAGCGACAAGGAAGGCCTGCTGGATCCGGGCCGCTTTGCCGGCGATGGTCACTGGGCGCAGGAACCGCTGCTCTGGCACGATCAGTCGCCGGAAGCCTTGCTGAGTCATGAAGATTTCCTGCGCTGCCTGGAGAAAGTGCTCGCTATGTTGCCGGAAACCCAGCGCAGTGTGCTGACCCTGCGTGAATACCAGGGTCTGGGACTGGAGCAGATCTGTAACATTCTCTCCATCAGCGCATCCAATATCCGGGTACTTCTGCATCGTGCCCGTACCAGAGTGTACGCCATGGTGGATCAATTTGAGGAGACCGGCACATGCTGACCTGCCGCGAACTGGTGCAGTCCCGGGCCAGTGACTATCTCGACAGCCAGTTGAACTGGCGGGCGCGTGCAGGCGTGCGCTTTCATCTGCTGATCTGCAATCATTGCCGCCGTTTCATGCACCAGCTGGCGCAGGTGCGCGGCCTGCTGGCAGCCTGGCCGGAGCCGGCGCCCGGGGAGGCAGAGGTCAGGTCGCTTGCCGGGCGCCTGTATCGCGAACACCGGCACCTGTCCGGCCACCCGCACGAATAAATTTGCCCCGCCGCTGTAACATTTCCAGGCCTGTTGCATCAGAGGTATGTGGGGGCTGAAACCCACAACATCACAAACCTCGTTTATCAGAATGACAGGAGATGCAACATGAACAAATCCCTAAAGAACTGCTCCCTTACGAACAAGGCGGCCCGCCTGGCCCTGGCGGCATCCGCGGCCGCGCTGTTTGCCACTACCGCGGCAGCCCCGGTCTTTGCCGCCGAAGGTCAGGAAAGTACGCAGGTCAAATGCATGGGCATCAACGCCTGCAAGGGCCAGACCAAGTGCAAGACTGCCAACAATGCCTGCGCCGGCCATAATTCCTGCAAAGGCATGGGCTGGCTGCTGTCACCCTCCAGGGAAGATTGCGAAAAGCAGGGCGGCAAGGTTATCGAATAGGGCTGTCATTGCGAGGGCACGGCATGCCGTGCCCTCGCAACAACACCTGTTAACCCGGGATACAAAAGGACAAGACGACATGGCGGATTTGACGGGATTCGGGCTCGGACTGCGCCCGGAACATTACGGTGATTTCACAGCCGCGCCCCAGGCGGTGGACTGGCTGGAAATCCTCTCCGACAATTATCTCGTGCCGGGAGGAAAACCGCTCCACTACCTGGAAAGGATACGCCGGGATTACCCGCTGGCCATGCACGGTGTGGCGATGAACCTGGGCTCCTGCGACCGGCTGGACCTGGATTACCTGCAGGACATCAGGCGACTGGCTGATCGCGTCGAGCCAGACATCATATCCGATCATTTATGCTGGACCGGTGTGGCGGGGATGCGGTTGCACGATCTGCTGCCGCTTCCCTATACCGAAGAAGCGATCCGGCATGTGTCGGGCCGCATCCGCCAGGCACAGGACATTCTCGGCCGCCGGCTGACGATCGAGAACGTCTCCACTTATGTCGAGGCGCAGGCGCCGCTGAGGGAATGGGAGTTCGTCAGTGCCATCGCCGGGGAAGCCGACTGCGATCTGCTGGTGGATATCAACAACATCTATGTGTCCGCTCGTAATCACCGCTTCGACCCGGTCCGCTACCTGCGTGCTTTGCCACCGGGGCGCGTCCGCCAGTTCCATCTCGCCGGACATACGGACTGTGGCGACTATTGTATCGACACCCATGATCATCCGGTCTGTGACGCGGTGTGGCAGTTGTATCGGGATGCCGTGCGCTTGTTCCCCGATGTGCCGGTGATGATCGAACGCGACGACCACATTCCACCCCTGGCCGAACTGGTGGCTGAACTCGATCACGCCCGGAACGTCGCGGCGGATGCCGGCCTGGATCACAGCAGTCCCGGGAAGCGCCATGCACACGCCTGAGTACAGCAGTCGTGAGTGGCGACTGCAGGAATGGCAGTCCGCGTTGCAGGCCTGCATTGTCGATCCGCAACAGGACCGGGAACGGCTTCGTCCGCGCTTGCAGGCCGGTTCGGTTGACGTCGACAGCCAGCTGGAGATCTACGCCAATGCCTATGTCCTGCGCCTGGTCGAGGCACTGCGCGATAACTATCCGGCGCTGCACCACGCGCTGGGCGATGCAGATTTCGATGTCATGGCGCGACGCTATCTCGAGCGCTATCCGTCCACCCGCGCCTCGATCCGCTGGTTCGGTGACTCAATGGCGCTGTTCCTGCAGGAACGGGACCCCTGGCGCCAGGTGCCGGTATTGAGTGAACTGGCAGCCTTTGAATGGGCAGTGCGCCATACCATTGATGCGGCGGATGCGGACCGGCTGACCACCGAAACCCTGCTGTCCGTACCGCTACAAGACTGGGGTGAACTGCGGTTCGACCTGCACCCCTCCGTGACCCTGCTGTCCCTGCAGTGGAATGCACCGCAACTCTGGCGCGAACTGACCGACGCGGCTACGGACCCGTCCGGAGGGGCGATCGAACCGGCCAGACAACCGCTGCACTGGCTGGTTTACCGCGAACCGGACCTGGCCAGCGGCTGGCGCAGCCTGACCGACATGGAACAGGTGGTGCTGGAACGTTTGCAACAGGGCGCAACATTCGCCGATCTCTGTGCATGCATCGCCCTGCATGACCCCGGCGATGCGGCGACGCGGGCGGCCGGATTGCTGCGATTGTGGATAGAACAGGGGATTTTGATTGCCCGGCATTCACCCTTCCACGAGTCAATGACGGATTAACGGACACCCATCCCGATGAAGACACTGGTACTGAAAATTCATGCCGCCTGGAAACTGCTGGAACGCCAGGTGCTGGATCGTCTGGCACCGCTTGCGGATCTCGCGGCGCGGCTGTATGTCGCCAATGCGTTTTTCGTCTCCGGCTGGAACAAGGTCCAGGACTGGGATTCGACGCTGTACCTGTTCCGGGAGGAATATCACGTGCCCCTGCTGCCGCCGGAAGTCGCGGCTGCCATGGGAGCCGGTGGCGAACTGGTGCTGTCGGTGCTGCTGGCCATCGGCCTGTGGACACGGTTCTCCGCCTGCGGCCTGCTGGTGCTCAATGTCGTGGCGGCCCTCTCCTACTATGACGCCCTGAAGGACTCGCCTGCCGCACTGCAGGACCACCTCGAATGGGGGCTGCTGCTTTCCCTGCTGATAGTCAGCCAGGTAAGAGAGCTGGGCGTCGATCATTTGCTGGTCCGCCGCTTTCTCCGTTAAGGCGTTAAAGGGTACTGACCCCTTTATCGCCTTTATCGCTTACCCGTATGGATGTTCAGACATCCAGTGCCTGGCGATGTCTTCGCGCCGGCAGACCCACACCGCGTCGTGGTCCAGCACGTAATCAAGAAAACGTGCAATTGCCATCGCACGTGCGGGATGCCCGCTGATACGGCCATGCATGCCGACACTCATCATCTTCGGGCTTTGCACACCCTCCTGCCACAGCAGATCGAACGCGTCCCTGAGCAGCAGAAAGAAGTCTTCCCCGGAAGCGAAACCGTTCGGAAGCAGGTATCGCACGTCGTTGTTGACCAGGGTATACGGGATCACAAGGTGCGGTGGTGACCCGTCCAGCCAGTAGGGCAGGTCGTCATTGTAGGCGTCCGAGCTGTAGAGCAATCCGGCTTCCTCGCGCAGCAGCTGCCGGGTATTCTGGCTGACCCGTCCTGTGTACCAGCCTGCCGGGCGCTTGCCGCAGATTCGCTCGATGATTTCAAGGGTAAGGTGAATGTGGCGCCGTTCTTCGTCTGCGGGAATGCCGCGATAGTCCAGCCAGCGATAGCCATGCCCGGCAACTTCGTGTCCGTTGGCGGCGAGTGCATGGCCGATTGTCGGGTTGAGTTCCAGTGCCCGCCCGACAGCGAAGGCCGTCAGCGGCAGATTGCGCTCGCCGAACAAGCGCAGGATGCGCCACACCCCGGCACGCGATCCGTACTCATACATGCCCTCGACGCTCAGATCACGTTCCCCCTCCCGGGGCGGACGGCCATGCAGTTCATGCAGATAGGCCTCCGAGCAGGCATCACCGTTGAGGATGCATGATTCAGCACCTTCCTCGATGTTGAGCACGAACTGGACTGCGACCCGTGCTTCATTCGGCCACCGCGCATGCGGGGGCTGGCCGCCGTAACCGATCAGGTCCCGTTCGGACATCATCCCAGCTCGAAGGTCGTGACGCCGAAGACACGCTCATGCGCGAGCGCGGGGGGAGCCCCCAGGTACATCCGCGCGCAGCCGAAGACCTCGGTCATGCCGTGCCGGTGCACCAGCTCGATTGCAGCAGGGTTGTTCTCCGGGGCATCGAGAAAGAGTGGACCGCCTGCAGCGAATTCAGCGAGGCGCGTATACAGGGCATTGGCTGCCTGCGCATCATCTGCAAACAGCGGGCCTATCTTGCAGCCTTCCCGGCAACGCCGCACCACGCCGTACCCCCCGAGCTTGCCATCGCGCCGGCAGCCGAGCGCAAGCGCATCGGGCAAGCCGGTCCATGCGCTCAGGAATGCCGGGCGCAGTGCCGGGAAACAGGCACGGTCGTAATCCTGAACCTGTTCGAAAGGAACGAGTGAGAGCGGAATGATCTCCTCGACATCCTGCGTGCTTGCGTAACACCCCGGGACTTCGGTGCGAAAACGCAAGTCACAATGAGAGAAGGCAAAACCACCCTTTGCATAGTAATGCTGCATTTCGAATACGCCGTCCAGTCCGATGCTTGCACCCGGGCGCAGGCGGGCAAGCAGGCGGTCACGGCGGGCGTGCCACAGAGTGTTGCCGAAGCCATGACCGCGGTATTCGGGTCTTACGATGAAAAAGCCCATGAAGCCGAATTTACCGTTATAGGAAGTAATGGCGCCGCCGCCAATCAACTCGCCGCCGAGTTCGGCGGCGATAAAGGCATCGGGATCCGTCGCCCAGAACACGTCGGCGTCGTGCAGGCCGGGATTCCAGCCCTCGCGTGAAGCCCACTCGACGAGTTCATCCACTTCGGGCCGTGTCATGTTGCGAATCACAAGTTCATCCGGCATGTTGTTACTCCCCCCGCGAGACAATGGGATCAGACTCGAATGGCACTTACTTAAGGAATAAATCTCCCTTGTAAATAAAGCATTGACCAGGGAATCCACGGAAAACTCGATATGATATTTCTTCCGTGGCCATTTACCAGGATCAGGCTTTAGGCAAGTGCCATTCTTCTCTGCCCCCTATTATTCCCCAATTTGCGCCCGGACTGTGCATGCGCCGGTGAATCTGCACACCGGCAGTGCATACCATGACCCTGCGCTCACCCGCACGAGCACGGACAAGCGCTGAAGCCGGTCGGGGCCACCTGTGATTCATGAATCATTTCAGGGAGTTTGAGCGTACTGGAAACGGCTGCCCCCCGGAAACGGGAGAGAGCGGCGACTGCGGCACATATCCTGCAAGACTACAGCAGTAAACACACCCGTTACGCGGGTCATAAATCATCAACAGGGTCCATCAGTATCCCGCGGTTTACCGGTTCACGGTGTACCAGCAGGCCCGGGAGGTCCTACCATGCACGCACAGGTAAAGCAGATCCCCCCGCTATCGCTACCGCATGACGAGGGAAATCGCACCGGCCTCGACAAGGAGTCCATCAAGCGCGCGTTCCTCGATCACCTGTTTTTCCTGCAGGGCAAGTTTCCCGCCATCGCCACCCTGAACGATTACTACCTGGCGCTGGCCTACGTGGTGCGCGATCGCCTGCTGCAGCGCTGGGTCAGTACGGCAGCGACCTATACGCTCAAGGGCTCGCGCACCGTGGCCTACCTCTCCGCCGAATTTCTCATGGGACCGCATCTCGCAAACAACCTGATGAACCTCGGCATCTGCCATGAAACACGGGATGCGATGAAGGAGATCGGCCTGGATCTCGACCGCCTGCTGGCGCAGGAGGTCGAACCCGGTCTCGGCAACGGGGGACTGGGGCGACTCGCCGCCTGCTACCTGGATTCCATGGCGACCCTGGAGATCCCCACGCTGGGATACGGTATCCGCTACGAGTTCGGCATCTTTCACCAGGAACTGCGTGATGGCTGGCAGATCGAGCTGACGGACAAGTGGCTGCGGCAAGGCAACCCGTGGGAGATCGCGCGGCCCGAATGGAAGGTCAGGGTCCGCCTGGGCGGCCATACCGAGATCTTTACCGATGAGCAGGGCCGACCGCGTGTGCGCTGGCATCCGGAGCGCATTGTCATGGGCGTACCCTACGACACGCCGATACCCGGCTATCGCTGCAATACCGCCAATACCCTCCGGCTGTGGAGTGCGGAAGCGCCCGAATCCCTCGACTTCGCCGCGTTCAACGACGGAGACTATTACCGGGCGGTGGAGAGCAAGGTCACTTCCGAAAACCTGACCAAGGTCCTGTATCCCAATGACGAACCGGCACAGGGCAAGCGACTGCGGCTAGAACAGCAGTATTTCTTCGTATCCTGCGCCCTGCAGGACATGATCCATATCCTGTTCCGGCAGCGGCTGCCGCTGGAGGAATTCCACCGCAAGTTCGCCATTCAGCTCAATGACACCCACCCCGCCATCGCCGTGGCGGAACTGATGCGCCTGCTGGTGGACGAGCACGGCATGGAATGGGCGCCCGCCTGGGAGATTACCGAAAGCGCGCTTGCCTATACCAATCACACCCTGCTGCCCGAGGCGCTCGAGTGCTGGCCGTTGCCGCTGTTCGCACAACTGCTGCCGCGCCACCTGGAAATCATCTACGAGATCAATGCCCGCTTCCTCAAAACCGTGTACGCCTGGGCGCAGGGCGATTCCGCAGTGATGGCACGCATGTCGATCATCGACGAGCGCGGCGAACGCGCCGTGCGCATGGCAAACCTTGCCTGTGTGGGCAGTCACGCCATAAATGGTGTCGCCGAACTGCATACGCAATTGCTGAGAACCAGCGTGCTGAAGGACTTCCATGCCCTTGCCCCGAAGAAGTTCAGCAACAAGACCAACGGCGTGACCCCGCGGCGCTGGATCGTGCTCTCCAACCCGCGCCTGGCCGCCCTGCTGGATGAAACGCTGGGCAAGGATTGGGCCCGTAACCTCGATCTGCTGCGCGGCCTGGAACCGCTGGCAGAAGATGCGGATTTCCGCGCCAGGTGGCGGGACATCAAGCACTACAACAAGCTCAGGCTGTCGGATCACCTGCGCAGGGTCTGCGCTACCGCGGTCGACCCGGCTTCGCTGTTCGACGTGCAGGTGAAACGCATTCACGAATACAAGCGCCAGCATCTGAACGTGCTGCACATCATCGCGCTCTACAACCATATCCGGCAAAATCCCTCGGCCGACATCACCCCGCGCACCTTCCTGTTTGCCGGCAAGGCGGCGCCGGGCTACCGCCTGGCGAAACTGATCATCCGCCTCGTGAACGGCGTCGCAAATGTCGTCAACCACGATCCGCTGGTGCGCGGCCGCCTGAGGGTGATCTTCCTGCCGAATTTCAATGTCAGCAACGGGCAGCGCATCTACCCGGCAGCCGACCTGTCGGAGCAGATCTCCACGGCCGGCAAGGAGGCTTCGGGAACCGGCAACATGAAGTTTTCGATGAACGGCGCATTGACCATCGGCACGCTCGACGGCGCCAATATCGAGATCCGGGACTCGGTTGGCGCGGATAACTTTTTCCTGTTTGGTCGCACAGCGGAGGAAATCGAGGAACTGGTCCACGCCGGCGTCAGCGGATCAGCATTCGTCAAACAGGACCCGGCGTTGCAGGAAGTGCTCCGGCAGATCGGGAGCGGCATGTTCTCGGACGGGGACGACAGCCTCTTCCGCCCCCTGCTCGATACCCTGCTGAACCACGACCCGTTCTTCGTGCTCGCCGATTTTGCCGCCTACCAGGCGTGTCAGCAACGGGTGTCTACGTTGTTCAAGGATGCGGATGCCTGGTCGCGCATGTCCATACTCAACACGGCCCGCATGGGCTGGTTTTCCTCGGACCGCGCCGTACAGGAATACTGCGATGACATCTGGAAGGTCTCCCCGGTCAGCATCTCGCTGAACGGTGACGACGGTCTCGGGTTCCTGCAAAGCCTGCAGTGATACCGGGCGACCGCGAGTCGGGTATTGCCGAGTGAGCCCGGGACTGCCCTGGTTATTTCACTTCTTAAAGACAGGAAGACCGGACAGACTACAGCGCGCAAATGACCAGGTAAACGTGGTCTGTCCCCTGTTATTTCTGGACTCAGTATTCGACGAGGACATTGTCCGGATAGCAGTACAGCCAGCGCTCGCCTGGCTCCGCGGAGGCTATCACGGGATGGCCAGTCGCGTGCGCGTGCGCGCTGGCGTGACGATTGGGTGAGCTGTCGCAACACAGCGTCACGCCGCACTGCTGGCACGTGCGCAGGTGGACCCAGCTTGCGCCAAGCTTGACACACTCCTCGCATACCCGGTCTTTCGCGTGCTTCACGCTCTGGATGGTATCGATATGACTGCAGGATGTCATGGCATCGTCCTTTACTGAAAACAGGGATCAGAGAGTGTTTTTTCCTGATATTAGAGAAATTTGTTCTCTGCCCCCTGTTTTTTTCGATCCAGCAGCAGAGGTTGACGCTACCGCCCTCTCCTTTCGATGCGGCAGCCGAGTGTAGCCGTCTTGGAAACGCCGTCCCCCATCGTATAGACCAGGGCATCGCGCTCCACCACATCCGATGCCAGGATCGCCATATTCTCCTGCGTCAGCAGGTAATGCAGTGCTGCCTCACAGTGATCGCCAACTCCGAAATCGGGAGCGGCAATGCCTACGAAATAAAGAAATAACAAGCTCATGGATAGCCCACTTTTTTCGAATTGTGAGTATTAAAGAGCATAGACGTCGCATCCACCCGAGTCCAGGGATGTCAAATTAAAAGGGGTCAGAACGCAATTGTTTCCAACATAAGTGGAAATTGTTCTCTGCCCCCTGTTTTTGCAGTTATCGAGCCAGACCTGCCTTCCGGTAACGCAGGAAGGTCAGCGGGCCGTATATGGCAACTACCAGCGCATAACCCACGATCCCCAGGCCCACATGATAGCCGGGGTCTGCGCTTTCACTCGGATAGATCCACATGACAGAGCCGCCCAGGATACCCATGAACAGGGCCGGCATCAGACTGTAAATCACACTATGGAGTGGTCTGGCACAGGCCGCCATGCGTACCAGCAGTGCACGATATTCCGATTCACCCATGGCCCGAATCAGCCAGAGCTTGCTGCTATTGGAAGCTGCCACCAGCAACGAGGCAACCATGATCACGATGCCCGAACCGACATCCCACCAGGGGATGATGAATACCATTGTCGTCAGCACCGCAAACGGCCAGCGCAGCCGGCGGATCACGGTGTTGGATTCCAGTTCCAGGTTGGGCGAAGCCAGGTAGGTTGACCCGAGATCGGCGAGGCGGGAAACCAGAATCAGAATGGCCAATGTGATTTTAAGACTTTCCTGTACATCCACGGCTTGAGTTCCTCGCAGGCTGGAAATAGGGGACAGACCACGGTTTTCAGAAAATCGTGGTCTGCCCCCTATTGTCATAATTGGTAACTGAATGGATTATATGGACTTATCCGTTAAGTAAGTGCCATTCGGTACTGACCCCTTTTATTGCACTATTACTGTTGTATATTAAAATATCATTACCTCACTAATTGACATCGTGAGATATCAAAATGCCGAAGAGAACCGTGGTTGTATTTGCTGCCGCGGCGTTCATTGGGGGAGCATTGCCGACCCAAACCGCCCAGGCAAGGGATAATGATGATGATATCTGGGATCTGATGGATCCCTCCTGGTGGGCCGACGAGATATTCGATGACGATGATGACGACGATGACTGGTGGTACTACCAGCAGTATCGTTACAGTCCCTACTGGGGCGGCCCCTATAGCCAGTATCCTCGAGTGATCGTGATACAGCCACAGCCGGAAACGACGGAACAAAATCCCGAGACCAGGCTGCCTGAATAATCTGAATCAATGGGCTCAGGATAAAAGGGTACTGACCCCTTTTCCCCATGCGGAAGCTGCTAGAGACACTGATACAGGTCATTGACTGGATACGGCAACACCTGGGGTTCGCCCTGCTGATCAGGATTGGATTGCCGGTCATCGTCCTGGGGTTGCCCATATTAGCTGTAATCGCCAACTCAGGCGACGAGGTAAGCTACTCGGTCAATACCTTTTTCTCCATGTGCAACAGCTTCGGTAAACCGCTAAAGGGCGTGACCCTGAACAACTGTGCCACGTGGTTTGATTTCAAGCTGGCGAATACCGGTGATAATCCCCAGCCGTTGGTGGAATTCAGCGTCCCGGCCGGAACAGCGATGCATTCAGACGTGCACATACTTCACCTCGTCGCCAGCAACGAAAAGATACCGAAGATCGAGGTGCAAACCACGGACCTGCCGGGTGAATACCGCATCAGGGAGTTACCACCCAACGTCCTGGTTACAGTCAGGCTGAGCACGTCCGGACTGGAGCAGGCCAGACGTCTGAAGGAGAGACAGGGCGTGGAGGTTCGTGCCAACGGGCGGGTTATCAATGTCGACCCGCATGCGGCGATAGTTATACGGATGCTGTATGCCCTCTTCACGGTACTGGGGTTTTAAGGATAAAAGGGCGTCAGAGCACATTTCCGGCTTGAATTCGAGAAAAATGTGCTCTGGCGCCTTTATTCCCCGAAATGAATTGAGCTCAGAAAAAGGGTACTGACCCCTTTTATTTGGGCAGACAACCAGTTTTTCATCTAGACTTTTGCCTCACCAACCCTTCCCGTTGAGGAAACAGGTATGAACACATTCACTTCCCTTCGCCTGCGTTACATGGAATTCCCCGGTCGGGCTCAGGCTATCCGCGACACGCTGCGAATCGGTCGCATTGACTTCGTCGATGAACACCTGACGGGTGACCAGTTCCACGATTGCCGCGCAGCCGGCGAGCTCCCTTTTGGTGGCATACCCGTCCTGGTTATCGAGACAAGCGCTGGCACGCAATGTGTGGCGCAAAGCAATGCGATATTGCGTTTTGCCGGGCGGCTGACCGGTCTGTACCCGGTGGATGATCCGCTGCAAGCGCTGAAAGTTGATGAGGCGCTGGGTGTGGGCGAGGACATCAATTGCTTACTGGGGCCCAGTCTTCACGAGCAGGACACGGAAAGGAAAATGGCAATGCGCAAGGAACTGGCGGAAGAGACCTTGCCATTCTGGATGGGTTGCTTCGAACGGTTACTGGTCGCAAACGGCAGTACGGGTTTTATTGTGGGCAATAATCTGACCATTGCCGATCTCAAGCTGTACTGGATCATCGACTGGCTGACGATGGGTATTCTCGACGGTATTCCGAGCGACCTGATTGATGGTTTCAAGAATGTGGTGAACTGGCGCAAGAACATTACTGCGGTGCGCGAGACCCGCCTGGCTGAAACCTCTGGTGGTTGAAATCACGAATGACGATATTGTTTTGTCGAATCAATCGAGTCTGACCCCTTTGATTCTACCGGCGATTACGCGGCTGCTCATCCTGCTCGTTTCTATCGTACTACCCGCCTGTGCGTTGCAGAAGGCTTCGGGTACAAATGACCCGAACGTACAGGCGGTAACTCAGGTCATCACGGCGCAGGACCGGGTCAACCGTTACCTGCACCGTGAGGTCGTCCCGAGACTTGTGGGATGCTGGGGCGACATCGAGGGAGAAGGCACGATCACGGTTCGGCAGAACTTTACCCGTGCCGGCGGACTGTGGGTCGCGGCTGAAACCACCCTCGATGATGCAAACCTCGCCAGTGACCAAGGCGAGCGTGCACTGCGCTGCTTTCAATCAGCGGTATACGGCACCTCGTTCGCTACGGAGAAAGACGACGAGGAGGCTGACACTTTTGCTGTGCACTGGAGCCTGCCCGTACCATGGCCATCGGATATCCAGGCAGTCGCCCTGAGAATGTCAACCAATCCCGGCGGTGGCGGCGGCTGTGGAGGGCCGGAGGCGCCAGCTCCCGCCTGCTACACCTGTGGCTACATCCACGTCATCATCGGAATATCCTACTGTGCGAAATCCTGCGCCGGCTACACGCACTGTGAGGTTATCGACCATGGTTGCAAAATGGGCCCGATCAGACCACTGTGCGTGACGGCCTCACCCTTCGGTAATCTGGGTGGCCTCGTGCCGTATTAACCGGTTAACGGGGACGGAACATTTTCTGACCTGAATCTTGTTGGTCGGAAAAGGGGACGGAGGAATTATTTCTGACATGACATTTATATCCTCCGTCCCCTTTTACCCCTCGTGGTCAGATAAAGGGTACTGACCCCTTATATGGACCCCTTATATGTTTTATTGCCGTGGTGGCGGGTCAGGTTAACTCAGGTCGCGGGAAGAGTTTTTACTCTGTCCCCAATTACTTTCAGGGGCAGCGATAGATCAGGAAAACCTGGCGTCCGTCGGTCGGCTCCGATTCCGCCGCGACCGCATTGCCCCCGACCCGCGCGGCTTCGTTGCGCGCCAGCGTCTCGAGTTCACCGCGCATCTTGTCCTCGTTTCGAGCCATGCCGGCGACCTTGTCCTTGACCGAAACCGTGACCCGGGACTTCTGTTCACACGCGCGCGCCTGATCCAGGGTCCGCAACTGCACGCGCGCACCCTCGTCGGTGAGCGGAACCCAGGTGCACGCCGACAAAACCGGGAGCAGCAGCACAAACGCGAATCCAGTTCCCTTATTCATTCTGACAATCTCCACGTACTAAAAGCCGGGTTACAAACCAGGTGTCGATTGTATAACCAATTCCCCAATCAATGGGGTCAGACTCCTTTGATTGATATGAAAAAGGGTACTGACCCCTTTTCCCACCTTTTCCCATAGACAGAGAGACCAGAAAATCGTGGTCTGTCCCCTATTGTACCGCGTGTGCCAGCCCATCTAGGCACCCAACTATTAATAGGGATAACCGGTTGATTGAGTAAAATAGGGGCAGGTCGTCGCAGCAAACACAGGAAGTCAGAGAGCAATCCATGTTCATTTTAGAGAAATTGTTCTCTGACCCCAATTATCTGACTGACAAGTCAGTCCAAACCAGACGGCACGGATGCACTGCAACATGACCCGTCTCCCGATCGAACAAACCCTCCCCGAAATCCGGCAGGCGCTCCTGCGCGGTAACCGTCTGGTGCTGGTGGCACCGCCCGGCGCCGGCAAGACCACGCTGGTACCGCTGGCGCTGCTGAGTGAGCCGTGGCTGGCCGGGAGGTTGATCATCCTGCTCGAACCGCGCCGCCTCGCCGCCCGCAATGCGGCTGCGCGCATGGCTGCCCTGCTCGGCGAGAAGACCGGCGACACCGTGGGTTACCGGATACGCGCCGAGCGCTGCACCAGTGAACGCACACGCATCCTGGTGGTGACCGAAGGCATCCTGACCCGGATGCTGCAGGCCGATCCCGAACTCGCCATGGCCGCACTGGTGATCTTCGACGAGTTCCACGAGCGCAACCTGCATGCCGACCTGTCGCTGGCCTTCTGCCTGCAGTCGCAGGAACTGTTGCGTCCCGATCTCAGGCTGCTGGTGATGTCCGCGACACTCGACGCGGCGGGCGTGTCGCGCTTGCTCGACGACGCACCGGTGCTTACCAGCGAGGGGCAGACCTTTCCGGTCGAGACGACTTACCTGCCGGACAAGGCACCCCTGCCCGAACCCGGCCGGATCGTTGACGCGGTGATGCGCCGGCTCGAACGGGTACTGGCGGAGGAACCCGGCAGCGTGCTCGTGTTCCTGCCGGGGGTGCGTGAGATCAGGCAGGTCGAGAACGCGCTCGGCGCATTGCTGCCCGGGCAGAGGCAGGATATGCCGATCGTGGCACCGCTCTACGGCGACCTGTCGCGCGAGCAGCAGGACCTGGCGATACAACCCTGCGCGGCCGGCAGGCGCAAGATCGTGCTGGCAACCAACATCGCCGAGACCAGTCTGACCATCGAGGGCATTTCCACCGTAATCGACAGCGGCCTCGAGCGGCAGGCCCGCTTCGACCCCGGCTCGGGGATGAACCGGCTCGACACCGTGTTCATCTCCCGGGATTCGGCAGACCAGCGCAGCGGACGCGCCGGCAGGCTGGGACCGGGCAAATGCTACCGCTTGTGGACACCGGGACAGCAACAGCGTATGGCACGCCACGGTACACCCGAAATCCTGCGCAGCGATCTCGCACCACTGGCACTGGAACTGGCCAACTGGGGCGTGCGCGAGACCGGTGAACTGCGCTGGCTGGATCTGCCCAATGCAGGTGCGGTCGCGCAGGCGCGCGAACTGTTGTGCGAACTCGGCGCCATCGACGACAAGCCCGGCATCACCGCACACGGCAGGCAACTGCTGGATACCGGCGCACATCCCAGGCTTGCGCACATGATGATCCGCGGCGCGGAAGCCGGTCATGGTTTCGATGCCTGCCTGCTGGCCGCGCTGCTGACCGAGCGTGATATCTTTGCCGCCAGCGGCGAGCGTACGGCCGATGTCGCGTCACGGCTCGCCGTGTTGCGCGCGTTCAGGCAGGATGAAAGCACGGCAGGTGCTTACGGCGTAAACCGTCAACAGTGCCGGCTGGTACTGCGCTCGGCCGCGGAGTTCCACCGCCGCACCCGGCGCCATGAACGGCAGTCCGACGCGGACACGATCGACGACCGCGACCTGCCCGGCGTGCTGCTGGCCTGGGCCTACCCCGACCGTATCGCCCGTTCCCGCCACACTACCGGCAACCGCTACCTGTTGCGCAGTGGCAAGGGTGCCTTTCTGGACGAGGGCGAGGCCCTGGCAAAAGCCGAGTTCATCGTCGCCGCCGACCTGGACGGCCGCCAGCGCGAGGCCCGCATCTGGCTCGCGGCGGAAATCCCGCTGCAACAGATCGAAGCGCGCTTCGCCGGCGATATCACCCGGGACACCGGTGTCAGCTGGAATGCACGGACGCAAAGCGTTGATGCCGTCACCCGGACCTCGCTCGGCGCCATCGTGCTGGAACAGCACCCGGCCGGGGACATCGCACCCGATGCCGTGCATGCCGCCCTCCTCGCGGGCATCCGGCAATGCGGCCTCGACTGCCTGCCGTGGGACAGGCGTGCGCAGACGCTGCGCCAGCGTATCCAGTTCCTGCCCTGCAACAGCAACGCGGCGAGATCAACGATCCGGAACTCGCTGCGCTCACCCTGCCCGACCTGTCCGACGCAGCGCTGTCAGACCACCTCGAAGACTGGCTGCTGCCGTATCTCGACGTGCACAACAGCATCAGGAAGCTGCAATCGCTCGACCTGCACGCCATCCTGCTCGGCACCCTGACCATGCGCAGCAACAGGCACTGGACAGGCTGGCACCGACCCACGTCCCCGTGCCGAGCGGTTCCCGCATCGCCATCGATTACAGCGACGCGGACAACCCCGTGCTCGCGGTGCGCCTGCAGGAACTGTTCGGCCTGCAACAGACACCCGCCATCATCAACGGCCGGTTCAGGCTGCTGCTGCACCTGCTGTCGCCGGGCTACAAGCCGATGCAGGTCACGCAGGACCTGGCAAGCTTCTGGAAAACGACGTACTTCGAGGTAAGGAAAGAACTCCGCGGCCGCTACAAGAAACACCACTGGCCGGAAGATCCGCTGGCGGCGCAGGCCACCAGTCGCGCGAAGCGGCGGGGAGAAACATAGAAAATAAGGCGTCAGAGCACACTTTCTACTTGTACTTAGATAGAAATTACTCTGACACCCCTTTCTACCGTGTCAGGCATGTCCCGGCAGAGCAAAACGCAGCTTACGCCATGACACACCTCCTGTACCCACAAACCGACGGGCTGTAGCAATTACGCTAGCGCAACAGGGATGGAGGCACAGACAGACACTGTCTTTTTGACGAATCAATCGAGTCTGACCCCATTGATTTTATTTCTTCAACGCATCGTGCTCGAGGCGCTGCTTGAGATCAGCATCAATCGCGAGAGTCTCAGCGAGACGATCGAGGTAGGCTCGCTCAAGGAAGTCTGCCTCGCCGATCACCAGCGAACTGGCCAGGTAGACTTCGCTGGCTAGCAGAGGATTGCCTGCAACGTCGGCTGCAATTGCATGCGGGTCAAGCGGCTGCCGCAGTTCAGCCTCGACCCAGGCGCGCAAGGATGCATCACCGCCAAGGCGAGCAATCTCCTTGTCGATCAGATCGCGCTCGCGTTCGTCAATGTGGCCGTCGACCCGGGCTGCATTCAATATGGCGCGCAACACCACCCTGCTTTCCGACGGTAACGGTTCGACCAATTCACGCGCTTCGTCACCATTGACCCGGGAACGACTTTGGCTGTAAGCATGCCATGCCACCGCCCCGAGGGTTGCAAGTCCGCCGTATGTCGCCAACTTGCGACCGGTCTTGCTGC
The DNA here is from genome assembly GCA_963824045.1 of uncultured Gammaproteobacteria bacterium. Classification (GTDB taxonomy): domain Bacteria; phylum Pseudomonadota; class Gammaproteobacteria; order UBA9214; family UBA9214; genus UBA9214. Next base: position 165,358 of record CAWGNW010000017.1, read on the forward strand.
TCAGCAACAGGCCGATCAACCCGCCGGCTGCCGCCCCCTTGCCGTAGTCCGTTGTACCCCCTTCCGGTGTCGTGACCCCGGTTTCATTGAGCAGCGACTTGCCGGCGCCCAGCAGTTGATCAAGCAATTGACGTGTATCCATGTATGCACTCCTCGCAACGATAAAGCATGGGCCTGATTTTTAGCCATCGAGCTGAATTCAAACTGAAAGGGAATGGGGGACAGACCACGTTTGAAAGAAAGAAAAGGTAAAATGGGGGGACAGACCACTTTACGTGTCAAGAATTCGTGGTCTGCCCCCTACTATTTGAAACCGAATTTTCTACCTACCAGTTCGAGCAGTGACGGCGGCATGTTCTGCGCACCATCGAATACGGCACCTTCGATGCGTGCGTTCGTAAAGTCCGCATCCTGCAGGTTGGCGGACCGGAACACCGCAGCATCGAAGCTCGCGCCTGCGAGGCGTGCGTTGCTGAGATTCGCTTCCGAAAAATCGGCTTCCTCTGCTGCGGCACCCGTCAGGTCTATGCCGCTCATGTCGGTGCGCACGAAACGGCCACCGGCAATCACGCCGCGCAGCATGTAGGTCCCTGCAATTGAGCCATCCGAGAGGTCGATTCCCTCCATGAGCACATCCTTGAGATAAGCACCGGAGAAGTCGGCCCCGACCGCCCGTGCAGCGTTCAGGTTCGTGCCAAACAGATTGGCCTTGTTGAGTCTGGCATTCGACAGGTCCGACTCATCACAATCCGCGTGAAACAGGTCAGCACCGCGCAGGTCAGCATTCCGCAAACTGGCGCCATTAAGCTTGGCCCACTTCAGGTTAGCACCGCGCAGGTCTGCACCATCAAGGCGTGCACGCCTGAGATCCGCATTTTCCAGCTTTGCATTCCTGAGCACACTATTCGCGAGATCCTGTCCGGCCAGCGAACGACCGGACAGGTCGCAATCACTGAGGTCGGCGCCGGGAGCGGGTACGGCGCAGCGTTCGACAGGTTCCACTGCCAGTGCGCAGGCAGTTGCCAGCCCCAGGAACAAGGCTACGACAAGCCTGTATATCCCATGCCTTGCCAAGTGGTTAATAAAAATAACGCCTCCGCCCTCTTTTTCTGCCTGAATAGCCGGAATCAATGGGCTCAGGATAAAAGGAAGGACAATAGGGGACAGACCACGTTTATTCTATACAGTACCATAACTTAAAACACCGGAAATCGTGGTCTGTCCCCTATTATTAGAATAAACGTGGTCTGTCCCCTGTTTATCGCAGGAGTTTTGACATTAACTGTCCGCTGGGTTTCAATTCCCTGCATCATAATCAAGAACAAGGGGGAACCACCATGCAGTCACTCCATCGCCTGCTTCTGCTCTGCCTGTGCCTGCCGTGGTTCGGCGGCTGTGCCAGCACGCTGTCGATGTGGCACGACAAGAGCTATGTCCCGGTGCTCGACGCCAACGATCCCGAGGTGCAACCACATAAAGGGAAGATCAAGGACTTCTACGAAGTGGCGGACATGAAACTGAACGCCGACCGGCTGTATTCCAAGGGTTACCTGCTGCTCGGCTATTCGAAATTCACGCACACCGTGATCCCGAACTTCAGCGACAAGTACGCCCTGATGTACGGCGAGCAGCTCGGTGCGGAGTGCCTGATGCAGGAACCGCCCAAAAAGGTCAACAATGATGTCTATGCCTATACCGTTACGTTCTGGGCGCGCGGACGCAACTACCCGTTCGGCGGCTATTATAATGACATGCCGGAAGACACCCGCATCTTCTTCCCCGATTCATTACGTGAATTCCTCGATGGCGGCATGCCCGTCATGATTGAAGCGGTCGTCAACAACAGCCCGGCAGCACACGCCGGCATCAACCAGGGCGAGTTGATTGCCGGTATCGACGGCCAACCGCTGAAAGGCGCGGAAGACATGGACCAGCGCCTGATAGACAACAGCAACCAGACCATCAACATGCAAGTCTGGGGACCCAATGGCTTGCGTACTACGGACGTACAGTTGGGGAAAGTGTCCAACAACGGGGATGGCTACCCGGGCGCCGAGGTAGACTATTACATGACCCCCTGGGAACAGGCGGATTACAAGGACTTCAGCTACATATCACATGCCTTCCAGCAAGCAGTGAAAGACGGCATAGCCAATTACCAGGCACAGCAGGAAGCCGAGCGGCAGCGCGCCTACAACGCCTACCAGAACGCCCGCATCAGCGCGCTGGAGAAAAACCAGGCGAAACCCTATAACCCGCGCGAGGCACGCGCTCGCGGCGAGGCATCCCCCAACCCGATGCGTATGGGTTTCCCGACTGGCAGCAATATGACATTCAGCTATGGCGGCAGCGATAACTCACTGGGTAGTGCCATGAGCGATCTCTCGTCCAGCTGGTACTTTACCCACAAGAGCATGTGGGTACCAACTGGCAGTATGGGCGGACAGTATCCTTATTGAATGGTGAAATCGGGAAATCGGAGGAAATAGGGGACAGAGATAAATGTGCTCTGACACCTATTGTTATCCCTTCATCAACAAAATGGGACGGATACATTTTCTATAGGTTAAAATTGTATCCGGCCCCTATATTTCCTATATAAAACGTGGTCTGTCCCCTCTTATTCAACTTGGTCGACATTAAATTATCGGAAGCAAGTAACGCCGGAATACGCTGCGATTCGTTCATGCGCAGTGACTCTGTGTACGTCTATCTCCTACGAGAAGGTAATCGTTGTCATATTGACGGGTAGACCGTAATTTCCGTTAACGCTTGGGCGAAAGGAAGGACACATAATGTCAAGGAAGAAAATACTCGTAAAACGCCTGTCGTCACTTAGCCTCCTGAAGGTTATGGTGATTACCTTCATGTTCCCATGGCTGCTCATTGATACAGGGATCATTTTGTTTCACGTACTGAATGGCGATTATTATGTAGAGATTATCAAGATGACCGATAACGCCAGAACGGTTGAGCAGATTCCAATCGGGAAGTTCGTTCTGGTCTCCTATCCGCTGGTCGTGCTGTTTTCAGGTCTTCTGGTACTGATGTTCTGGGTGTTTGCCGCGCTTTCACTCTACTTATGGTCACAGATCCGTCCTATGGAATTGACGTACTACGATATTGACCGGAAAGAGATCAAATAATAGCGCAAGCGCACGATGTAAGGTTAGAAACTAGATATAGTATAGGGGGCTGTTCATGAAAATCATCAAGGCAATTACCTGCCTAGCCATTGTGTCAATTCATCTTGCCGCCTGTTCGGAACAGGAGTCGGCTGACAGCGGACTGGTGGCTAACCCACCCCTGCATCCATCGTCGGTACAGACTAAAGAGAAGACAATTCCGGATCAGCCAGTCAGTGGCATAATCCACGGCGAACCTTTTCTAATTGGCAGGGCTATCCTGACGGATGGCAGACTGGTGATGCGGCAAGGGGATGATTTCTTTGCCGACCGTGCTATTACCATCTGGCTCCCACAGAAGGAGTCTTATGAGGATCAAGCTGTCTCGGTTAGCGAAGGCGATGGATTTGAGGCACCGAAGATATCGATCAGCTACAAGGCCGCGGGAAGTGACCTGCCGACGTCGGAATTTGTCTCTGATGCATACCGAATGCGGCTAGAATTTGGCTCACCTTCAGAGCTCGGGGTTCCCTTTGGAATTGATCTGCTTATCCCGCATTCTCCTCAAACAAAGGCAAGTGGACGATTTTTTGCAGCCTATTCCGATGTGCGCGTGATCGATGGCGATGTGGACTTGTTGCTTGATACCTTTGACACCTTACGTTTTGTCGCGACAAATTGGATAAAGCAGAATCGTGCTGAAGTGGTACCGTATCTGGGTGAGGATTTCGGTGTGTCGATCCGCGCATTTGGTAACCCTGAGTATCTCAAGACCGGCTTTATCGGTTATGAGGTGGCAAACACCGGTGGCACTGCAGTCCCTGTCAAACTGCAACTACTGAAGGACGAAAATGGCTGGCGCGTCTTTAATGCCTTAAAAGCAGACGAGATTAGTCCCGCACACCCGGTAGTTGCAGGCGTGTCAAGGCAGGATACTGAGCAAGCTGCAGCCGAACTTGTCGCTTCATTGGAACTGGAGCGTGAACTGAATACATCGGGTACCATGCCGGCGGTACGTTATACGGACATGAAATGTCGACTCGGAGGCGAGGCTGGTAGGGCAAGCTGTCGTGCAACCTACAGTATCAAGATAACTGATACAACGGCTTGCAAGACGAGTAACTGGCTGCTTGGACATGAACAGAAAGGCTGGACAGTGTTACAATCAATCAAGGACACGCAACGCGTAAATTACAGAACCGGTGAGCTGGAAGACTACAAACCCTTCGGTGCGAATTGCGGGTAGTGCGTTACCGCAAAATGGCCTATTTCTGCCATTAGCTTTTGGATCTGTATTGTTATGGAGTAATTGATGTCTTTGGCTGGCCCCTTACCGTATTAACCCGTCGTTCGCTGACCTTTGTGAATATGGGGTCTGAATCAATGGGGTCAGACTCCTTTGATTATTTATTCTGTACAGTACCATAACTTAAAACACCGGAAATCGTGGTCTGTCCCCTATTATTCATTTCTGACATGACATTTATATCCTCCGTCCCCTTTTACCCCTCGTGGTCAGATAAAGGGTACTGACCTCTTATATGGAACAAAATCCTGAGATCAGACTGCCTGAATAACTGAATCAATGGGCTCAGGATAAAAGGGTACTGACCCCTTTTATTTTTGGGTACGCCCTTTATAATTTGTCCCTTATTGCCTGCCCGACCCCTGTAATTGTTAATCGGTCTGCGGAATTATGGCTGGGCCTGCGAGATCGCTTGCATGCTCAGCCTGGGGCTGATTATTCGATTCATAGTCACGGACAACCCGCAGGGCCGGCTCGACATCCTCATCAGCCACAGAGACGTTGGCAAAATCCATTGGTGCAAGTTCCCCGATCCCGCCCTGGAGGTAATGCCCACCAACATACGCTCTGACCCCGTTTGCATTAAGCATACCGGCGACAATATGCGCTTCGATGGTGTTGCTTGCCTTATAAATGATCTTCACCAGACGATCCTTACTACGAAATAGGGACGGCAGGACCAAAAGAACTCGGGACTAATATGAACCAGAAAACGTGGTCTGTCCCCTATTATTTTTTTCTATTATTTTTTGTATTTGTGCTCAGTCGGGCCTGAGGGCGAACTTGCCGGATCCCAGCAACAATACGGCCAGCCCACCAAACAGGAAGAATGCCTGCAGTTCCAGCTGGTAACCACCATGCTCACTGATTGCAAACAGGCCGCCCATGTGCATCAGCCCGATAGCAAACAGCATATTGATCACGATCAGCAGACCGCCGATGCGCGCGTACACACCGGTTATCAGCAGCAGTGGGGCGACGACCTCACCCACCAGTACTCCGTAGGCAATAAAACCGGGCAGGCCATGTGCACTGAGTGCTCCGCCGATGGAATCCAGTATCTCCGTGTGTAACAACTTGGCCACCCCGTGAAACAGGATCAGGACTCCGACGACCAGGCGCACGACCAGTTTGCCTGCCGCATCGTTCTTGTAGAAATCCAGCATGGTCTTCCTCCAGGTTCACACCGGTGAAACGTACCGATTAGTCACTGATTCTAGCGGAAACCAATGCAGACATGGGTAATTATTGCGGGGTAAAATGGGGACGGACCACGGTTAATTACTCGAACTAAAACGTGGTCTGTCCCCTATTATTCAAAAACGGTACTGACCCCTTTAATGTCCGAAATCGTGGTCTGCCCCCTATTTTCAATCGGTCTGCGGAATTATGGCTGGGCCTGCAAGATCGCTTGCATGCTCAGCCTGGGGCTGATTATTCGATTCATAGTCACGGACAACCCGCAGGGCCGGCTCGACATCCTCATCAACCACAGAGACGTTGGCAAAATCCATCGATGCAAGTTCCCCGATCCCGCCCTGGAGGTAATGCCCACCAACATACGCCCTGACCCCGTTTGCATTAAGCATACCGGCAACAATATGCGCTTCGATGGTGTCGCTTGCCTTATAAATGATCTTCACCAGACGATCCTTACTACGAAATAGAGACGGCAGGACCAAAAGAACCCGGGACTAATATGAACCAGAAAACGTGGTCTGTCCCCAATTTTCTAATAACGAAAAATGTATCCGGCCCCTTTAAGACTGCCTTTAAGACCCATGTGCTCAGGATAAAAGGGTACTGACCCCTTTTATTCTACTGAAAATGAAGGCGCTAGTTTGTGCGATGATGACGCCATAACGTCGAGTATATTTGCGACATCATGCATGCTAATCAGCATCCTTATACTCGATAATCCGCCACCATGGCTGATCGTGTAATTAAGACTTAAGTCAGATGGGTCTGATTTCGCATCATCATATTTTCTAATGGTAAATGCCTCAATATCTCTTGCAGCAATGAAAGAGGAAGAGCAAGATCTACTACCATTTCGATAAACGACAGAATTACATAATTTAATCATTGTGATCCTCGTTTTAATATGTTCTGGATACCGAAAGAAAAACTATAGATGAGCCCCTGAGCAATACCGATACCGTGTGGCACCAGCCTTAAAATGGTGCTTGCGCCTGCCGCTGGCTTTCAAAGGTTTCCATATACTTCTTAAGCAAAGCACCTTTGTCTGAGAAGAATTTTTCGATAAACGCTTCAGCAGTGAGAGGAATATATTCAACGTTCTCTGCGCTCAGACTGAGATAGTTAAACTCAGGCAATTCCGAGTAAAAGCTGTTTTTTTGGATTTCTCTTAGGAAATCTGTTAAGTCGCTTTCATTACACCCGCCATGGTAAACGGCACGATAGAAATTATCGGCATCGGATTTTGGCACTTCCCGCCTACCTTCGGCTTTTTGCTCAAAGAGCTCAGGGGGCGCGAAGGACGGATTGATTATGATGAGCTTTTTAAAGCCTTTGACAGCGTTGAAGAGCAAATTATTTATATAGGGATCGAAGAAGCTGTAACCAATCACAAAAACATAGTGTCTGTCATCCGCCGCAAGACTCTTATTGAAATGGTGAATGATGGAGAAAAACGGTTCAACCGAGAATGATTTGGTTCCCTGGCCAAATATGATGTATGGATTATGTTTCTCCTCAATATTTTCTTGCCGGGTTTCTTCAAGCTTGGAGGTTTCCCAAGTATCCATATCTTCAAGCCTTACCCAGTCTACTGAACCGTGGAGCTTATACAGATTAACTCTGGCATTGGGATCATTTTGTTCGTCAGGCGTTATATCCGACCAACGCCCATTCGAAAATCCTCTCCAAGGGACTTCACCTTCATTCCCGAAGAATTGCTCAATAACGGTATCATTATTCAACGTAAAAATGTTTAGCCTGAATTTCTCTTCTGGATATGCTTTTAAGAATTCTGTTAATGGCTTGAGATATGCCAGCCTGGTTTCATCAGAAACAGAAAGCCACTCATCTTTAAGCAGCTTCTTTAACACCATTTCCAAACTATCGAATAAATTACCGCTTCCGTCTGATTCAGAGGCGTAATCTGCTTCAAGCTGCACCAGCTTATCTGCCCAGTTCCCGGTGATAGGATATGGCAGAAAGTTCTCCCTATTCCGCACTCTTCGAATTAGCAGCGCCAACTCCTCGATATTAGGGGCAAACCGATATTTGTTTGCCGTTTCCATCGTGCGCCACTCAGAGTGATATTTTAAACATGAAATAAGGAATTTCAGCGCCTCTTTCTGTACCGGCGTCAGAATTCCGCTTGCATCATGAAATATTCTCTTCTGAAGGTCCTCGAACATCTGTATTGAAGTCAGACATCCAGCACCCCTTGAAAATCCCGCTCCTAGAAAAAACAAAGATTTTTCGATTAAGTCTGCTATTTCGCTCACGTCGCTCATGCTCAAATAAACCAAGGTGTTTTGGTTGCGACGTCGTTTTGCGGAATTTGTCCATCCAGATGCAGCGCAAAATCTGCAATGGCTTTTGAGTATGTTGTCGTCACAGGAACACTGCGCTGCCGCAAGCCCTTCCAATTGAGACGGGAGAATTCATAAACCTGAGCTATCAACTCATGCGTACTGAATCCACCTGTATTGACGTATCCGAGTTTGAGTTTGATCGGCAGTTCATCATCTATTTTTCGTGGCGGATTCTTTATATACCTATTGTTATTAAATAAAAGATATTCGTTAAATCCAATCTTTACAAAAATGCCGCTTTCTGGCATTCCCATCTTAAAGTCTGCATCGAAACAAATATCTAGTTTTGATTTTGAGTCATTCACTTCAACAACTGCGATGGGAATGGCCAAGGCCATTTCCTCCAGCAATTTTTCAATATTTTGAATCTCATCTTTACGATGCGGCTTGTAATAATGTATGACCAGCCTGTCGGGCTCGCCGACCTGGCGCACATAGTCTGTTATGGCAACTCTTAAATGCTCAATAATCGCTGCCTCATCCCCGGAGGGTAGTCCTTTCACACCACCTAGGCGGCCTTCGTTATCGAAAAATACAGCGCTTCCGAGATAGTTACGCCTATCCCCTTTTGCACGCTTAGTATTAAAGCCAACGATAAGCTCACTCGTCTTCTTATTTGCGAGCTTCCAAGGTATTCCACCAAGCTTGGCCAGGATAGCAATTGCTATATTCGGCAAAGAGTAGTGAACCCCAGAACTATTGAGCGTATCCGCACTTACAAATTGTGATGCTATGCCCTTATCCAGTAATAATTTCTTTATTTTGTAATAACTCTCACTTTCCTCCTCGTCAGATTCATATCGTTTAAACGGACCGATTACGACTGCAAGCACATCAGGATAGAGCGGCCTGTCTGAATAATGCGTCTCCAGCAGTTCCGAGAGAACACCAACTAATGTCACTGCATCTTTGTAAGGCAAACCCTTATCAGGCTCAGCCAACGCTACGGGGATACCGACATAGCTTAAGAGCCCAGGAAAATGCTTAATCCCGTTCTTCAAATAACGGTAAAGGGTATTTGCATCATTCTTGTTCTGGTAGATAAACAGGAGCCGCTTCTTTTCTGGCTCAGCCGCTTTCCTGAAAGGACCGTATTCTCGCATTCCTGTAACAGCATTGATTGCGGTCTTATCATTACCGAATATCATCTGGTTTTGCTGCGTGAAGACGCTGTGGAATTCTTCCGGGCCTACATTAATCAACCCCGTCTTATCAACGAAGAAGTACGGCGAATTGAAATCGTATAGGTAATCGGAAGCTATTACCTTTAATTGTTCATATCGTTCCCTATAGCTAAATCTTTTCGGCGCGCCTGTTCTCTGAATACTGATATCTCTCGGGCAGGTGGATTTACCGCGCACATTTTCCTGCGCTCTGTATACAAGCGATTTTCCTGCATCAAAAACCAAGGCTCCGCCTTCAATGGCGTCAGAAGACTTCGCAACTAATGTTCTTTCACTGCCGATATTAAAAGATAGCTCCTCTCTTTTCGGGTTCCAGCGAAGGTCTATCCTTCGGTACTGGTCATATTCCTCATCAAATGAGTTTGTTCGTTGATACGCAGCAAAACTGAGAGGCAGCTTGAATGGTTCGATCAACATTCCTTTACTTTGCAGGTGGCTTCCAAGTTCCTGCTTGAATATTTCTTTTTCAAACGGCTTGTGATTGCCGTCTGCGAGTTCTGCAATAAAAGCATCTTGCGCCGCTTCTTCTGGCAACAACTGACCTTTAAATTCAGTTATCAGAAAATCTCCATCATCGACGTTATGTCTGTTCATCCATTTAAAGAATTCACTTCTGTCCGCATCTGACAGATTATCCCTGACCCATCGAGCTTTGTTTTTGCACAGGACAGGATCAGCAACAACGCGCACGACCAGAAATATTGGGGCGTCATGCTTAAAGGAAAGCGAAACCCGATTTATAAGCAATCTTTGCATATCTGTAGTATTACGTTCCTTAACAACAGGGTGGATCCGAATACAAGCTAATTAATGGTGTCAGATACATTTCTTGAGGGATTTAAATCCGAACCCTCTTACTAAAACACCGACGCCCCCAACTCATGCACCGCCGTCAGCATCTCCGCATCATCCGTTAACGCCTCCGCGATACAACTCCGGCACGCCACCACCGGCTTGATCCCGGAGTGGATCAGCTTCGCCGCATGCACCAGCAGGCGCGTGCTCGCGCCCTCCTCCAGCCCGCTGCCTTTCAGGTTGCGGGTCATCTGCGCGAACTTGATGAGCTGCTCGGCGGTGGCCTGGTCGATGCCGGTCTCGTTGACGAGGATCTTCGCCTCCAGTTGCGCGGACGGGTAGTCGAACTCCAGCGCCACGAAGCGCTGGCGGGTGGACTGCTTGAGGTCCTTGAGCACGCTCTGGTAGCCGGGGTTGTAGGAGATGGCCATGCAGAACTCGGGGCCGGCCTCGATGACCTCGCCGAGCTTTTCCATCGGCAGCACGCGGCGGTCGTCGGCGAGCGGGTGGATGACCACGGTGGTGTCCTTGCGCGCCTCGACGATCTCGTCGAGGTAGCAGATCGCGCCGCTGCGCACGGCGCGCGCCAGCGGCCCGTCGACCCAGACGGTCTCGCCGCCGGTGACCAGGTAGCGCCCGACCAGGTCGGAGGCGGTCAGGTCGTCGTGGCAGGAGACGGTGATCAGCGGCAGCTTGAGGCGCCAGGCCATGTGTTCCATGAAGCGGGTCTTGCCGCAGCCGGTCGGGCCCTTGAGCAGGACGGGGAGCTGGTTTTTGTAGGCGGCCAGGAAGACGGTGATCTCGTCGCCGACCGGTTCGTAGTAGGGCTCCTGCTCGATGAAATATTCTTCGGGTTTGAGGGTACGGACGGTCACGCGGCTTCCTTATATACTATATATCCGGGTTGGGGGTGGATGGGGGAATGGTGCCATATTTGGGGGGTAGGTACACAGTTATAGAGGTTGTTGTTTTTTCTGTCAGGGAAGCATCCCGCCTTGGGTTTCGCCCCACCCGGGCGAGGTACTTTCTCTTGCTTGCCCAAGAGAAAGTACCCAAAGAGAAAGGCACCCGCACCCCTCGTCGGCTGGCGCCGATTCCCTGCGTTCCTCGCCAAACCGGGCGTCGCGCGCAACTCGGAGCCTGAACGGGATCAAAGATCCCGTCCAGTCTTGCCTCGAACAGGGCGCGCTCCTGTTGCCCGGTTTGGCTGCGGTACTCGGCGAGGGCAACGGGACCTGGGGCACCATCCCGGAAACCCGTAGGCGCTGCCGAGCATCGCAGCCGGTTTGGGATTGAGCGAGCCGCCCTGTTTGAGCTGGATTTGCAAGCCGCAGGCGCGGCAAATCCTGCGAGTTCGGCGAGCGCCCAAACTGGCGAGAAGCGCAGGGAACCCGCGTCAGCGGGCAAGCCTTCGGGTCCGCCTTTCTTTTGGATACTTTTCTTTGGCGGAGCAAAGAAAAGTATCTCGCCGAAAGGGCGAAACCCGCCGTGAGATGCCCCACAGATGGAAAAAACCGATTCCCGCCATGTTGGGCTTCACGGTGTTCAGTTCAACCTACGGGCTGGATCCCGGCCTGCGCGGGGATGACGGGAAGAGATCGCGCTCGGTACCCAAAGAACGGGCATAAAGAGAGCGCTCCTACACGATGATTTGATGGCACGAGGTGACGGAAAGGTCCGGCTAAGCGGCGGCGTCCCCAAAAGCCCCACCCCTCACCTTATATATTGATTCTATTCGATCATTCTAAATTTCAATGGTGCTTTCCCATTGTCCATATGGCACTGGTTGCAGAGAAAAGGTAAGGTACGCGGTCTGTTGAAAAGTCCGGTTACCCCCACCCAGCGGCACCTCTCAGACCGGTGACCCCGGCGAGGCGTATACAGCCTGGAAATTCCACGTAACCGTCAAGATTTCATAGTGTTAGACGCTCAAGGGCGCCAAATTGGAGGGATATCAATGTCGGATGTTATCGCAACCAACCAGACGATTCTGGTGGTGGGAGGCGGCATCAGCGGCGTCACGGCCGCCATCGAGGCCGCCGAGTGTGGCAAGCAGGTCATACTCGTCGAGAAGAACCCGTCCCTCGGCGGGCGCGTCAGCCAGCTCTACAAGTACTTCCCGAAGCTGTGCTTTCCGTCCTGCGGCATGGAAATCAACCTGCGCCGCACCAAGGCGAACCGCAACCTGACCGTCCTGACCATGACCCAGGTCTCCGCCGTGAGCGGCGAATCCGGCAACTACAGCGTCACGCTGAAGACCGCGCCCCGCTACGTCAACGAGAACTGCACCGCCTGCGGCGAGTGCGGGAAGGCCGTGGAGTCCGAGTTCGCCAGCGAATACGACTACGGCATGAAGACCCGCAAGGGCGCCTACCTGCCGTTCAACATGGCCTACCCGCAGCGCTACGTGATCGATCCGCGCATGATCGGCACACCGGACGCCGACAAGGCGAAGGCCGCGTGCAAGTACGACGCCGTCGACCTCGACATGCAGGAATCCGAGACCACGCTGACCGTCGGCGCCATCATCTGGGCCACCGGCTGGCAGCCGTACGACGCCGACAGGATCCAGCCCTACGGCCACGACCGCTTTGACAACGTCGTCAGCAGCGTCGAGTTCGAGCGCATGCTCGACCCCTTCGGCCCGACCGGCGGCAGGATCCTGCGCCCCAGTCGACGGCAAGGAAGCGAAGGACGTCGCCTTCATCCAGTGCGCCGGCTCGCGCGACCGCAACCACCTGAAGCACTGCTCGCGCATCTGCTGCATGGCCACCCTGAAGCAGACGACCTACCTGCGCGAAAAGTACGCGGACGACTTCAAGGCCAGCGTCTACTACATCGATATCCGCGCCATCGACCGCATCGACGATTTCTACCAGAACGTGCAGGCCGACGCGAACGTCAGCTTCATCAAGTCCAAGGTCGCCAGCATCACCGAGGACAAGGAAACCCGCAATCCGATCCTGCACGGGGTGGACACCGAGGGCTATCACCGCTACAGCAACCCGCACGACCTTTGCGTGCTGGCGGTCGGCATGGAGCCGAGCGTGGCGAAGGCGGATTTTCCGATCGCAGTGACCGTCAACGACAACGGCTTCATCGAGGCCGACGAGGCGAATGGCGGCATCTTCGCAGCCGGATGTTCATCCGACGCGCTGGATGTGAACCGCGCGGTACAGAGCGCAACGGCAAGTGCATTACGGGCAATCCAGGTCGTGAACCGGGTTGCCAGAGCGGAGGGTTAAACAGTGGCTGACGAAATCAAGGTAGGTGCCTATATCTGCAAGGGCTGCGGTCTGGGCGAGCGGCTCGACTGCGGCCAGCTGGCCACCATCGCCGAGCGCGAGGGCAAGGCCAAGCTGGTGCGGGAACACGAGTTCCTGTGCAATGCCGAAGGCGTGGCGATGATCCAGAACGACATCGACAACGAGGGCGTCAACAAGATCGTGATCGCCGCCTGTTCCCGGCGTTCCAAGAACGAGGCGTTCAACTTCGAGAATGTCGCCATCTCCCGCACCAACCTGCGCGAGGGCGTGATCTGGGCCCGCCCGGACACCGACGAGGCGCGCGAGCTGACGCAGGAGATGGCCGCCGACTACGTGCGCATGGGCTGTTCCGAAATCAAGTTCATGACGCTGCCGAGCGTCAACGCGGCGGCGGCCAGCAACGATAACCTGCTGGTGGTCGGCGGCGGCGTGGTCGGCATGACCGCGGCGATCGAAGCCGCCGCGGCCGGTTACCCGGTCACCCTCGTTGAAAAGACCGGCCAGCTCGGCGGCAGCGCGGCATTCGAATACAAGCGCATCCCGGAGCACATGCCCTATAGCGACCCGGAAGATACCGGCGTGGCCGGGATGATTGCGAGGATCAATGCCGACAGCCTGATCACCGTGCACCTCAACTCGACCATCACCAAGACCAGCGGTGCACCGGGCCGTTTCTCGGCGGACATCTCCACCGAGTCAGGCGCCACCAGCACGGAAAACTTCGGCGCCATCATCATGGCCTCGGGCGCAAGCAACTACGATGCCAGCAGGCTGCCGGAACTCGGCTACGGCAAGACCCCGGACGTGATCGACCAGGCCGGCCTGGAGAAGCTGGCGCTGGCAGCCAACGGCGGCCCGATCAAGCGTCCGTCCGACGGCAAGATCGTTTCAAACGTGGTGTTCGTGCAGTGCGCGGGCCAGCGTTCCACCAAAGAAGGCCACCTGCCCTACTGTTCCGGTCACTGCTGCCTGACCTCGATCAAGCAGGCCATGTACTTCAAGGACCAGAACCCGGACATCGACACCAACATCATCTACAGTGACCTGCGCACACCAGGTGCCGGCGGCGAGGACTTCTACCGCAGCGGCCAGCAGAAGGGCATCACCTTCACCAAGGGCGCGGTCAGTAAAGTGACGGTCGGCGCGAACGGGCCGGAGGTCAGGTTCAACGACCTGATCCTGGACCAGGAAATCAGCGAGAAGGCCGACCTCGTGGTGCTGGCCACCGGCCAGGTGCCGAACTCCGGCGTGGACATCGACCTGCCGATCACGGCGGAAGCCGGGGAAGTCGACCTGGACAACCTGGTACCCGAGGTCAAGGTCGAGTCCATCCTCAACCTGACCTACCGCCAGGGCCCGGACCTGCCGCACCTGAAGTACGGCTTCAACGATTCGCACTTCATCTGCTTCCCGTACGAGACCCGCCGCACCGGCATCTACTCCGCCGGCCCGGTGCGCCGCCCGATGGACATGGCACAGGCCAGGGAAGACGCCACCGGCGCCGCCCTGAAGGCCATCCAGGCGCTGGAAAATGCCAGGCTCGGCCGCGGCGCGCACCCGCGTTCCGGTGACCTGTCCTTCCCGAGCTTCCGCAAGGAAGGCTGCACCCAGTGCAAGCGCTGCACGGTGGAATGCCCGTTCGGCGCCATCGACGAGGACGAGCAGCGCTACCCGCAGTTCAACGAGGCGCGTTGCCGCCGCTGCGGCACCTGCATGGGCGCCTGCCCGGTACGCGTCATCTCCTTCGAGAACTACTCGGTGGACACCGTCGGCCAGCAGCTGAAGAATATCGAGATGCCGGACGAGTTCGAGGAAAAGCCGCGCATCCTGGTACTGGCCTGCGAAAACGACGCCTACCCGGCACTCGACATGGCCGCGCAGAACGGCAACCACTACTCGCCCTTTGCCCGGGTGATCCCGGTCCGCTGCCTCGGCTCCATCAACACCATCTGGATCACCGACGCACTCAACAGCGGCTACGACGGCATCATCCTGATGGGCTGCCAGAAGGGCGAGAACTACCAGTGCCACTTCGTGAAGGGTTCCGAGATCGCGCATATCCGCATGAGCAAGATCGACGACACACTGCAGTCGCTGAGTCTCGAGAAGGAACGCGTCGCCACCTACGAGGTCGCCATCACCGACATTGCACGGGCACCGCAACTCATCAACGACATGGCCGCGACCGTCGAACAGGTCGGCATGAGCCCGTTCAAGTTCTAGTTCGAGGAGAAAATCATGACTGATGCAAATCAACAAATGGTCGAGCAGTACCGCAACAATTTTCTCCGCGAAGTGGAGGAGAACGTTGAGGAAGGCGAATGGGTGAAGATGTGCATGCAGTGCGGCGTGTGCTCCGGCTCCTGCCCGCTGGGCCCCTACTGGGATCACCCGCCGCAGGAACTGTTCATGATGATCCGCGCCGGCAAGCGTGACGAGGTGCTGCAGTCCACTTCCATGTGGATGTGCACCTCCTGCTACAACTGCATCGTGCGCTGCCCGCGCGAGCTGCCGATCACCCACATCATGCACGGCCTCGCCCACTACGCGAAGCGCCTCGGCATCGCCCCGAAGAACCAGCCGACCCACAAGTTCTCGCAGCTGTTCTGGAACAACCTGAGCAAGACCGGCCGCGTCAACGAGCTGAAGCTGGGCCTGGCGCTGTACTTCATGAACGGCGTCGGCGAGGGCATCAAGACCTCGCTGAAGATGAAGGACATCGGCCTCGGCATGCTGATGACCAAGCGGCTCAGCCCGATGGAGCTGATCGGCGGTCACAAGTGCAAGGACGCCAGGGGCCTGCAGGCCATCCTGAAAAAGGCAGAAGAACTCGAGGCCGCCCGGATCCCCGTGGCCGGCAAGTGAGGTAATTACACATGTCCAAGAAATCCTATTCCTTCTATCCCGGCTGTTCCTCGCAGAAGGCCGCGTCCGCCTCCAACTACATGGTGTCGGTGAACAGCATGTGCGAGACGCTGGATATCGAACTCAATGAAATTCCGGACTGGAACTGCTGCTCCGCCTCCATCGGCTATGCCGGCGGCGGCGAGCTGCCGCGCCTGGCGCTGTCCGCGCGCAACATGGCGATCAGCGAGCAGGCCAACCCGGGGCAGGACATCGTGGCCACCTGCGCCGCCTGCTGGCTCGCCACCAAGGAGACCCAGGAGCGCCTGCACCAGGACGACAAGCTGATGGCGGAAACCAACGAGGCGCTGGCCGCGGCCGGTCTCAAGGTGAAGGCCGACCAGAAGGTGCGTCACATGGTGGAAGTGCTGATCGAGGACTTCGGCTACGACGAACTCGGCAAGCATGTGAAGAAGCCGCTGGACGGCATCAAGATCGCCGGCTATGTCGGCTGCCAGACCAACCGCCCCTTCGGCATCGACGGCGAGTCCTATGAAAACCCGAAATATCTCGACAAGCTGGTCGAGACCATGGGTGCCGAACCGATCGAGAACTACGACAAGAAGGTGTCCTGCTGCGGCGGCGCGCTGGCCTTCTCGGAGCCGGAAAAGAGCCAGGCCCTGATCAAGGACATCATCGAGTCGGCCTATGACGGCGGTGCCGACATGATCGTCACGCCCTGCCCGGTCTGCCAGATGAACGTGGAGGTCTACCAGAACCACATCAACCAGAAGTACAAGACCAACTTCAAGATGCCGGTCGTGTACTACTCGACCCTGATGAGCGTGGCCTACGGCAGTAGCGGCAAGGAAGCCGGTCTGGACGGCCAGATGATCAAGGCCAGGCAGCTGGAAGAGATCGCCTCGAAGTAAGTCATCCGGGGACAGGATTAACGTCTGTTCCAGATCAGCTGGTGAAAGCCCCTCGTGCGAGGGGCTTTTTTTTGCCCCTGATGGCGTTCCGGGGCAGCCGTACTCGACAGGCCATAACGGCAGCGCCTCCAGAAGGCACCTGCATCGCGGTCAGGAAACCGCTCCTGCACTTGTAGTTGCACCCGTAGGAGCACCCCAATGGGCACAAGCGCCGCCCTCCGGCGCGATTGCCTGTACCGCTACGCGGTGGACAAGACCGGGAAGAACCACCCGGCAGATTTCAGCCGCGCAGGATAAAATTCCTGGTAGCGGTCTGCGTGACTCATCCCGGGCACGACATGACCGCGATCAGAACAGGTACCCCGGCACCATGAAACCAGACAATATATTCGCGGATATACCGCAAGACCCGGACAAGGAAATATTCGAACGCCTGGCCGGCAGCGGGCAGGTCAGCATCGAGAGAATCGTCTCGCACGGACATGCATCCCCGGCCACGGGCTGGTATGACCAGGGCACCGACGAATGGGTGGTCGTGCTGCGGGGCGAGGCGCGGCTGTCCTTCGAGGACCGGACATCCGTACACCTGCGCGCGGGGGATTACCTCAACCTGCCCGCCCGCTGCAAACACCGCGTCGACTGGACGGCGCCGGGCCGGGAAACGGTCTGGCTCGCGGTGCACTATCCCGGGTAGCGCCATGCACGCGATGTTTTTCAGGAATACCGCCTGAAAATGCGGCCCGATGCTTACCCCCGCTGGCTGACTCTCCTATAATGCCTGTCTTTTTACAGGCACCCTGTCTGCCGCGGCATCGCCTTTGGACAGGAACCAGGAACAGGAGAAGAACATGGGTTATACACTGGAACAAGTCAGGGGCATGACGGTCGGGGACATCATGCGCAGCGATGTGCTGGCCGCGGGGGCGGACTGGTCACTGGAGTCACTGGGTGATTTTCTCATCGACAACGGCATCTCCGGGGCGCCTGTGACAACGCCGGATGGCGAACTGGTCGGGGTGGTCTCGATGACGGACATCGTGCGCCAGAGCAGCATGAGCAACAGCCATGCCGATACCGGCGCTGCCCACGATGTCTACCTGTACGAGCTGGAAAGCCAGATGAGCCGGGAGGAACTGCGGGTGTTCCATGCGCACGAGGATTCCACCGTGCGGGTGAGCGACATCATGACCCCCATGATCTTCCGGGTGGACCGCGACACCTCCCTGCAGGAGATCGCGGAAACCATGCTCAGGGGCCGCATCCACCGGATTTTTGTAACCGAGGACGGCAGGTTGACCGGCATTGTCACCGCGCTGGACATGCTGCAGGTGATCCGGGATATCTGACAACCGCAGCGCAGCCCATGGAAGGAATCCCTGTTTCTTCATCACGGACGCTGTAAACTGTAGGGAAAATGCGTTCAGAAAACCGCTGGAAGCGGAGGAATAACATGCGGCAGATACTAATAATCATCGCCGGCTTGCTTGTATCTACCAGCCTTGTCCTGGCGGAGGAGACCGCAAGCATCCCGACGCTGGTCCTGCATAGGGGTGACGCTGTTCGCGCCACCATCGAGATCAACCCGGCGGCCGGCAGCTACGTCATAGCCACCCTGACGCCTGAGAAGCAGGCCGAACTCACCCGCTTTACCAAAGGCAATCTCGGCAAGAAGGCCCGCCTGGTCGTCGGGGAGAAGGTAATCGTGGAATCGGTCATCCGTGAGGAAGTCACCGGCCCGGTCCTGCAGTTTCCGGCCGAATCGCCGGAATTCGCGCTGGAAACAGTGTCGATCCTGTTCGGCAAATCACAGAAATAGTCGCGGCGTTGTCCCGCGCAGTGTCCGCGGCGTAAACGGCCGGCGGGGTGACATGCGGTAGCCTGCCTGAGCCTGCCGGTGTAATCTCTGCCGCTGCCCATGCAAAGGAGACAGCATAACGGGCAAGCTCATCCCGACACGCCGGGTTCTGCGGTTATCGTGATCCCTGTCTTCACCGAACCTGAAAGCAGCAGCTCCATTCTCGACGAAAACATCACCCTGCCGGACCGCTGTTTCGTGGCAGAAGCACTCTGCCCGCCACAAAGCACCCGACCCTGGCTGTATTTCCGGGAGCAAGCCGCCAGTTGCCCGGACAGCAGTTTCCTGTGCCCGGCACGCCTTGATTGCTGTGCCGTGCTGTGTGGCAGCCTGTCACCACACAGCAAACATCGGCTGGCGGACGGGGATCAGATTTCCCGCAAATCATTACGCCGCACGGCAGGCCGTTCCCGCAACACCAGGTAAAATGCGCCTACGGTCGAAACGATCGCGACGAAAAGACCTGCTACGGTCAAGGTATCCCAGTACATGGTAGTGCCTCCTTTCAAGCGCTAATTTCTTAATTCAGATAATTAGCAATTACTAATATAGTCCATATATCGTCCTACTACCAGCAAACCTTTAGGCGCCGGGCCTCTGTCGGAGAAATATATTTTATATTATGTTTTTCATATAGTTATATATGTCACTAGTGTGACCTGGAGCACCTTTTTCCGGCGCCGGCCACCTCCCCCGGCGCGGGCGAGCGGAACGGGGGCGACTTACTGACCTGCACAGCACACAGCCGGGACCCCCGGTATCGCACGTAGTATCATCACGCGCTGTTGATTTTATGAACGGAGCAGGTGAGGGCGGCATGCGTTATCGAATAGGCGAGGAACCCGACATGCTCGGCACGGCCATGGACCAAAGCGCCTTCAACAGCATCGCGCTGTTCAGTCTCCTGCTGGGGCTCGGTTTTGTTATTGCCGGCCTCCGCAGCCGGCACTACTGGCTTACAATCTGGGGCACCGGCCTGTCACTGTGGAGCGCCGGATATCTCGTCCTGGTAACGTTCTTTCTCTAGGAGCCTGCGGTGGGGCTGTTCAGGAGAGACCGTGAGGTCAGGAGGGCGTTCCTACCCCCTAAAATAACACCTGCAGGAGCACCCCAATGGGCACAAGCGCCGTCCTCCAGCGGATTGGTTGAAACGACATCGCGGTCAGGTGACCGCTCCTACACCCTCAAATTGCACCCGTAGGAGTACCCCGAAGGGCATAAATACCCCACTGGGCACAAGCGCCGCCCTCCGGCGCGATTGATTGAAACGACATCGCGGTCAGGTGACCGCTGCCTCGCGCGGATTACGTTGCTGACGTGGTTAATACAGCCACTGCCGCCGGTAGTCAGCCAGCCGGAAAGTGCTGTTCAATAAAAGCCCGGATATAGGGCGCCGGATGCGCGCCGCTGAAACGACCCCGTTCCTCGCCATGGCTGAACAGGATGACCGTGGGAAAGCCGCGCACCCGGTAGTGCCCGGCGAGTTTCATGTTTTCACCGGCATCGACTTCGAGCCTGGCAAGCCTGATAGCGCCGTCGTATTCCACAATGACCCGCTCCAGCACCGGTGCGATCACCAGGCAGGGGGAACACCAGTCGGCCCAGAAGTCGACCAGGACCGGGTGCTCGTGCGAGGCCGCAAGTACCGCGGAGTCGAAATCATGCAGTTCGACCGACGCAATCCAGGGATTCGGGGACTTGTGATACGTCATGGCAATCCTGTCAAACGTGGCCGGATCTCATCCGGCGAGAGGCGCACATCATCCACAGGATGGACCCACCGGACAATCCCCCGTCCGGTCCCGTAGCGGGCCTCAGCAACCATAGCCGGAGTACCTGCAACGCGGATATTGCCTGCCATCAACAGGTCCAGGTGTTAACATATTGGCACTAAACCCGCCACGACTTACCCCCGGTTCGGCCGGCACGCAGGCCAGGCGGATCAACTGGAAAAGACATGACTGAGCAACGCATCGAGAATCTCAACATCATCTCCTGTACGCGCCTGATCACACCCCGGGAGCTGAAGGAACACCTGCCGATCAGCGAACGTGCCAGGCAGTCGGTCATCGACGGCCGGGAGACCATCAAGCGGATCCTGAATCGCGAGGACAAGCGACTTTTTATCGTGGTCGGCCCCTGCTCCATCCATGACCCGGCGGCCGCCATCGAGTATGGCAAGCGGCTCAGGGCGCTGGCCGACGAGGTGTCCGACACGCTGCTGCTGGTGATGCGGGTTTACTTCGAAAAGCCGCGCAGCACCGTTGGCTGGAAGGGGCTGATCAACGATCCCCACCTGAACGGTTCCTTCGAAATCGAAGAGGGGCTGCATATCGCGCGCCGCCTGCTGCTGGACCTGGCGGAACTCGGCCTGCCGCTTGCAACCGAGGCGCTTGACCCGATTTCTCCCCAGTACATTCAGGACCTGATCTCCTGGTCCGCCATCGGCGCACGCACCACCGAATCACAGACGCATCGGGAAATGTCCAGCGGCCTCTCCTGCGCTGTCGGCTTCAAGAACGGCACCGATGGCAGCCTGGCCGTTGCCATCAATGCCCTGAAATCCGTTATCCACCCGCACAACTTCCTGGGCATCGATCCCGACGGCCACGTTTCGACCGTCAGCACGGCCGGCAACCGGTATGGCCATATCGTCCTGCGCGGCGGCAATGGCAAGCCCAACTACGACTCCGTCAACATGGCGATTTGCGAGCAGGAACTGCAACAGGCCGGGGTGTGCCCCTACATCGTCGTGGATTGCAGCCACGAGAATTCCAGCAAAAACCACACCCTGCAGCCGCTCGTCGCGGAGAACGTGACCAGCCAGATACTGGAAGGCAATGACGCCATCATCGGCCTGATGATCGAGAGCAATATCAATGCCGGCAACCAGCCGATTCCGGAGAGCCTGGCCGACCTGAAATACGGTGTTTCGGTCACCGATGCCTGCATCGACTGGGAAACCACGGAATCGACTGTTTTTGATATGCACGCCGCGCTGAGCCGGCGGAAACAAACCGGTGCCGCCTGAACCACTCGTGCAGGAAACCGGCATGCCAGGTGATACCCGCCAGCAGGTTGAACACCACTACGACCGGGCGGTGGACCAGCTTTTACGGAAAAATCAACTCCAACCCCGGCAACGGCGGTACCTCGCTGTTTGTCCTCATTGACAGCCGGGAGGACGCCCGTGGCCGCAATCTGGCTGGCTGGAAGCGCGCGCTGTTGCAGCTCTTCCACTAACCGGGCTAACACTCGATAACGTTCACGGCGAGCCCGCCACGAGCGGTTTCCTTGTACTTGGTCTTCATGTCTGCACCGGTGTCCCGCATGGTCTTGATGACCTTGTCGAGCGAGACGAAGTGCGTTCCATCTCCGCGCAGCGCCATCCGCGAGGCATTGATGGCTTTGACCGCACCCATGGCATTGCGCTCGATGCAGGGTACCTGCACCAGCCCACCGACAGGATCACAGGTCAGGCCCAGGTTGTGCTCCATGGCGATCTCCGCGGCGTTCTCCACCTGCTCCGGTGTCCCGCCGAGGACCTCGGTCAACCCGGCGGCCGCCATCGAACAGGCCGAGCCCACCTCACCCTGGCAACCGACCTCCGCACCGGAAATCGAGGCATTTTCCTTGTAGAGCACACCAATGGCGGCCGCCGTCAGCAGAAACCGCACGATGCCGTCTTCACTGTATCCGTGGCAAAACTTCCAGAAATAATGCATCACGGCCGGGATGATGCCGGCAGCACCATTCGTCGGCGCCGTCACCACCCTGCCGCCCGCTGCGTTCTCCTCGTTCACAGCCAGCGCAAACAGATTGACCCAGTCCATGGTACCGAGTGGCGCCTTGTCGAGCTCTTTTTCATTGATGAGCTGGCGATACAGCCGCGCGGCCCGTCGCTTGACCTTCAACCCGCCCGGCAGCAGCCCCTCGGTATGACAACCGCGCTCCACGCAGGCCTGCATGACGTGCCAGATATTCAGCAGGCCCTCGCGGATCTCGTCCCTGGTCCGCCAGGCACTCTCGTTCAGCAGCATGATCTGGCTGATCGACAGGCCACTCCCGGCGCAGTGCGCCAGCAATTCCGCCGCACTGTGAAACCGGTATGGCAACGCTGTCTGGTCCTCTACGATGCGATCGGCGCCGGCAGCAGCCTCGTTAACCACGAAGCCGCCCCCGACGGAGTAATAGGTTCGCTCCAGCAGTTCTGCGCCAGCACGGTCACTGGCAACAAACCTCATTCCATTCGGGTGGTATGGCAGTACCTTGCGGCGGTGGAAAATCAGGTCCTGCTGTTCATTAAAATCAATGCGCGATCCATCCGGCAGGTGCAGCATTCCCTCCGACCGCACCCGTTCCAGCCGTGCCGGGATGCTGTCGGTGTCGACAGTTTCCGGGGCCTCGCCCTCCAGCCCGAGAATCACTGCCTTGTCGGTACCATGACCCTTGCCGGTGGCACCGAGGGAACCGAACAACTCAATCCGGATGCACGCCACAGCCCCGGTCGGTTGCGCCGCGGAGAGCGCCTGAAAAAACAGGGCGGCTGCGCGCATCGGGCCCACCGTGTGAGAACTCGACGGCCCGATACCGATTTTGAAAAGATCAAAAGTGCTTATAGCCAAGATGAACCTTCCTAGCCTGACGGGAAAGTGCTACCCGATTCCAGTCTGCATGAACACACCGTTCGACTCAACCCGGCAAGCATCGGGCAGCAGACATGTTTATGGATTATCCCGCGGGGAAACAGGGATAATGCCGCAAATGGAATCAAATTGTGCGCCCGGGTGGAGGCTGAATTCAAGGTGCGGATGAAACGCCTGAAACGTCGGAGACGACCCGCGCGCTGGTTGCTTGCTGGACTCGCGGTTTGTCTGCTGCTCAGCCTGGCGCCAGTCATCGCCCTGCGCTGGATCACGCCACCGACCTCGGCGGTCATGCTGCAACGCATCCTCGTTGAAGGCCAGGAGCTTGATTATCAGTGGGTGCCGCTGTCACAAATCACGCCGCAGGCAGCACTTGCAGTCGTGGCAGCAGAAGACCAGAAGTTCCCTTACCACTGGGGTTTCGATCTGCAATCGATAAGGAACGCAGTGGAAAACAACGCGCGCGGCCACCGCTTGCGCGGGGCAAGCACACTGACACAACAGGTCGCCAGGAATCTTTTTCTCTGGCAGGGGCGCAGCTACCTGCGCAAGGGACTGGAAGCCTGGTTTACCTTGCTGCTGGAACTTTGCTGGTCGAAGCAGCGAATACTCGAGGTCTACCTGAACATCGCCGAAACAGGTCCGCAGACCTTCGGAATCCAGGCGGCAGCGAGGCGCTATTTCGGACAATCCGCAAGCACGCTGACACGGGAACAGGCCGCGCTGATTGCTGCAGTACTGCCCAACCCGCTGCGTTTCCATGCCGACAGGCCATCCGGGTACATCCTCTCCAGGCGCGACCACATTCTGCAGCAGATGTCACAGCTGGGTGGCCCCGCCTACCTGCAGAACATTACGATTCGTGCCGCCGGTCAAAGCTGACCTCTACTGTCTGACGAGCGCGCTTTTGCTGATCGCCACCTGCGGCCGTACTGAGCCGCTGATCGCAGACACGGGAACCTGCCAGGCCGGCAATAATGCTAAAACGCTGGTCGGCATTCCCGGCGGCCACGCAGCAGGGGCAGCACACCTTTCATGCTTCGAGACGATTGATATGTCATTAACTTTCATAAAGTTATCAGGCCCGCAACAACCAGATGCAATGGCCATGAATAAATATGGATTAGCGCCGATATAGTCGTTGAATTCCCGCCTTGCGGGGCAGCATGAACACGCAACACACACAGGTACCACCATGAATACACACGAGCGAAAGGAAGCAGCGTTTAGCGGCAAAGACATTCTGCGCGATCTCATCCCCCTGAACGGACTCACCGAGGAACGCTATCGGGAAATCTCGGGCAGCCTGGCTATCGAGGATATCAGCGCAGGCAGCTACCTGTTCGGTGAGGGAGACAGGGACAACAAATCCATCTACCTGCTGGATGGCGTCATCAATTTCATCGATGCAAATGGCAGGGTAAGTGGTGTTGTCTCTGCGGGAACGACACCGGCGCGCTATCCGGTTGCCAACCAGCAACCCCGCATCACCACAGCGCGCGCAGCCACCAAAGCCGTTATCGCAAGTATTGATTCCACCCTGCTAGATGTCATGCTGACGCTTGACCAGTCCGAGGATAACGGCAAGCCAACGACTGGCGCCAATACCGGCAAGGACTGGTTGACACGCATGCTGCAGTCGGATGCGTTTATAAAACTGACTCCTACGGATATACAGAAGTTACTGAAAAAGCTGCAGTCAGTCCCTGTGAAAGCGGGCGAGGTCGTGATTCGCCAGGGGGATAGCGGCGACTATTTTTATATCATTCGCGAAGGCCGCTGCTCGGTTACCCGCCTGGCATCGGGGAGGGGTTGGGATATCCCGCTGGCAGAACTTTCTGATGGTGACTGCTTCGGCGAAGAGGCCCTGGTTTCCGACAACCCGCGCAATGCCACTATCACCATGCTGACGGATGGCACCCTGATGCGCCTGTCAAAGCAGGACTTCGTGGAGTTGCTGAAGAAGCCGTTACTCCATTACATCGACTATGACCTGGCCATGGAATCCGTCAAGGAAGGTGACGTCTGGCTCGACGTGCGCCTGCAGGAAGAACATGCCAACTACTCCTTCGAGGGCAGTATCAACGTGCCTCTGGCAATGATTCGTGACAAGGCTCCCATCCTGGTGCCGGGGAAGAAATATATCGTCTATTGCGATACCGGGCGCAGGAGTGCTGCCGCTGCATTCCTGCTGGGCCAGCGCGGACTGGATGTCAGCGTCCTTGAAGGTGGTCTGAACAAGGGAGTGCCGTCAGACATATTCGGACTTTTCGCTGACCTGCCAGCCGGGGACAATGCCCATGCGGCACTGGAAATGCCGGAATCCGCGGAGGGTAGCATCTTGACCCGGCAGGCGGCTGATCCGGATTCCGGTGAAGCTGGACAGGAAAGAGACGCGGCCCTGCAGGCAAGGGATGCCGCGCAACACCGGGTCATTATCCTGGAGAAGGAACTGGCCGCGCTGAAATCCGAACTGGACCGCTATCTGGTCCGGGTAACGGAAATGGAAAGTGCCTGGCAAGAGGCAAATTCAGCACGCAGTGCGATTACCCGGCATGTAGATCGCCTGATGAAATCCATTTCGCGGACTAATCGACAGTCCTGAACTAGCGGCAACCAGCCGACACTCGGGGAGGCCGTCTCCTGGAACGGCCTCCCTGAAAACACTCCGCTTCCAACCCTGTATATGGCCCGCCAGCCACCTGGCAGCCGGCCACGTTATGCAAACCCCGCACGTCGGTTATAATGCGCCCGGCATACCACGGCTCTCCTGACAGGATTCACCATGACCCGGAACATCGTTTTCCTTCTGACAGCTATCCTGTTAGCAGGCATGCGCCGCGGTCGACGACAGCAAGAAATCTATCAGCCTGGATAAAACACTTTATTATTACGAAAGCGCCATGCGCTGGGCAGACTTTCCAGCCGCAAACAGCCTGCGGAGATATGAAGGAGATCCGGCCCCTGCAACGGACCCGGCCAGGCTTAAACGCATCAAGGTGACAGGATACGACATTGTCACCACCAACCCGTCAGACGACGAATCCGCCGTTTACATTACGGTAAAAATATCCTACTACGACGAGGATAATCTCAAGCTGATGTCATTGACCGACAACCAGGTGTGGCAGTTCGATGAAAAAGAAAAGATCTGGTACATATCCACACCGCTGCCGGTATTCAAGTAAGCCGGCAACGACAAGTCATGCGTAGAGGCATACCGCAACCCGGCACAATCCATTCGATGTGCCGGTTCGCACGGGTACCTCGATAATGGCCTGGTGGGGCACACTGCTCGGCGGAACACTCGGCTATATGTTTGGCGGGCCGCTGGGCGCACTGCTGGGTGCTGCCCTGGGGCGCAACTTTGACCGGGGTCTCCGGATCACGGACGAGCGCTCAACCTATGGCGTCGGTCAGCAGGAACGCGTACAGGCCGCCTTTTTCACTGCAAGTTTTTCCATCATGGGCCACGTCGCGAAGGCCGACGGCAAGGTAACCCCCGCAGAAATATCATCCGCCGAAGCAATCATGGCGCGCATGCAGCTTGACGCCCGGCAACGCCGTGCAGCGATCAAACTGTTTAACGAGGGCAAAAAGGACGACTTTCCGCTGCATGCTGTACTCATGCAGTTCAGACGCGAATGTCATGGCAGACGCAATCTGGTACAGATGTTCATTGAAATCCAGATTGCCGTCGCCATGGCAGACGGCCGGCTCCATGCTGCCGAAAGGAAAATAATTTTCACCATCGGTCATGAACTCGGCTTCGACCATGCAGCAGTCGAGCATCTTTTCAGGTTTACCGGGAGCAGCGAACAAGCCCCGCGACGCGGGCACAGCCTCGAGGCAGCCTATGAAATCCTGGGTGTTGGCAAGGGAGCGACAGATGCGGAAATCAAGAAGGCCTACCGGCGACTGATGAGCCAGCATCATCCTGACAAACTTATTGCCAGGGGGCTACCGGACGAGATGGTAAAGATCGCCACGGAAAAAACCCAGAAGATCAAGGCGGCCTACGAGGAAATCATGGATAGCAGAAAATAGTCGGCCCCGTGCCTGATTCCGGCTGGCCAGTGAACCTCCGGTTATTTCAACCGCTCGTAATCGCGAGCACGTTTTACAGGGATGTACGCGTGTCGCGGGAGGCATGGAGAAGGTGAGACCGCGAAGCGGTCGAGAGTCCGGTCCGGGCCATGCCGGGAGCGACCAGCGAAGCAATCTTTTGATTCACGATCAACTGGTTGGACATTTCTGCGTCACTTCCTCTCTCGAAGTGACGGATTGGTCAGCCTTCCCCTGGATAAAACAGTCGGGCTGTTACTGCGGGATGCGTTAACATGCAGGCAGGGATTTTTATCCCTATACCTGCAGGCAGCGGCGGAAACAGGCAAAAAATGGACACGGACAAGGCCCCTACGCCCAGCGACTACTCGGAACTGTCACCCGACACGCTGCTGAATGCCATTGACAGCTGCGGACTGCAAACAGATGGCCGCCTGCTTGCGCTGAACAGCTATGAGAACCGGGTATACCAGGCCGGCATAGAGTCTGAAACACCTGTCATAGCGAAATTCTACCGTCCCGGACGCTGGACAGACGCGGCAATTCTGGAAGAACACACCTTCTCGCTGGAACTGGCGGAGCAGGAACTCCCGGTAATTGCACCCATCATGATCAACGCTGTTACCCTGCAACGTTACCAGGGTTACCGCTTCGCGCTGTATCCACGCCAGGGAGGATACTGGCCGGAACTGGACACGCAGCAGGCCAGACAATGGACAGGCCGCGTCATAGCTCGCATGCACGCCGTCGGGGCTGCGCACAAATTCAGGCACCGGCCGGGACTCGATATTGACAGCCACGGGCACCAGTC
The DNA here is from genome assembly GCA_963824045.1 of uncultured Gammaproteobacteria bacterium. GTDB lineage: Bacteria > Pseudomonadota > Gammaproteobacteria > UBA9214 > UBA9214 > UBA9214. The sequence goes on from CAWGNW010000017.1 coordinate 193,753, forward strand.
CCGCCGCTTCCTGCTGGAGCAGGATTTCATCCCTGCACATCTGCACTCTGCCTATCGTACCTTGTCAGATGATTTGCTGAAGCAGATCACCGAAATATTCTCCAGTGCCGGAAATATCAGGAGAATCCGCATCCACGGCGACTGCCACGCAGGGAACATTCTCTGGACGGACGCGGGGCCTCACTTTGTCGATCTGGACGACTGCCGCACGGGTCCGGCGATCCAGGACATCTGGATGCTGATATCAGGGGAGCGGCATGAAATGCAGGCCCAGCTGGCTGATATTGCTGAAGGTTATCAGCAGTTTTATGCCCTTGATTTCCGCGAGCTGCGCCTGATCGAGCCGCTGCGCACCCTGCGCATGATGCATTACGCCGCGTGGCTGGCGCGTCGCTGGGATGACCCCGCCTTCCCCCGCGCCTTCCCCTGGTTCAACACCTCACGCTATTGGGAAGATCATATACTCGCCCTGCGGGAACAGGCTGGCCTGCTGAATGAAACACCGCTGGCACTTTGACAGGTACCCGGAGGAATCCATATGATCGCAAAAATTTCCGTGGCGGGCGTCGCCCTGCTGCACATTGTATTCATGTACATGGAATGTATTCTCTGGAACAGGCCTGCCGGGCGCCGTATCTTCGCCATGAGCGAGACACAGGCCAGTCAGACCGCTGTGCTGGCAGCCAATCAGGGATTGTATAACGGCTTTCTTGCTGCCGGTCTTGTTTGGGGTTTGCTGCAGGGTGCCTGCGGCAGACAAATAATCCTTTTCTTTCTAGGGTTTATTGTCGTCGCAGGAATCTTCGGAGGCATTACCGCCCACCGGTCCATACTCTGGCTGCAGGGACTTCCCGGTGCAGCGGCATTATTACTGGTTTTGCTCGAACCGGGACTGGCTGTGACTACTGACTGTTGCACCGAACCTGCCAGGACAGAATCACGCTGACTGATTCCATGCAGACTATGCTGACTGCCTGACGGCCGGTTTCAGCTTGTCCAGCGGCATCGGCTTCGCGATACCGAATCCCTGGGCAAAATCGACACCGATTTCAGCCAGCTTTTCCAGGATCGCGTCCGTTTCAACGAATTCGGCAACAGTCTTTATGCACATCGCGCGTCCAAGCTGCTGTATCGAGCTGACCATGGCCGCGTTGACCGCATCCTTGTCGATGTCACGAACTATGCTCCCGTCTATCTTCAGGTAGTCAACCTGCAGATTCTTCAGATAGGTGAAAGAACTCAGCCCGCTGCCAAAATCGTCCAGGGCAAACCGGCATCCGAGTTTCCGCAATTCCTGAATGAATACCGAGGCCGCCTGGATATTGGCAATAGCCACGGTTTCCGTAATCTCGAAACACAGGACACCGGGAGGGATATCATATTTCCGAATCTCTGCCTTGATGAATGACAGAAACCCGCTGTCGTTAATGGAACTCCCGGAGAGGTTGATTGCCAGCGCGTCAAGACCAGCCACACACTCCCTCTCTCGGTTCACGTCATACCACGAGAAGCTGTTGCTGATGACCCAGCGGTCAATACTGCCAATGATGTTGTAGCGCTCGGCAGCAGGCATGAACCTGCCTGGATACACCATGTCGCCGCTCTCATCAAGCATGCGCACCAGGACTTCAATGTGCCGCCCGAGCTTACTTGCGGAGTCCACGGGGACGATGTCCTGGCAATACAGGAGCAGCCGTCCGGAATCAATGGCCGCCGTCAGCCTGGACACCCATTGCATTTCCTCGTGCCGTTTTGCAAGTGCCTGATCGCCCGGCTGATAGATATGGAAACGGTTGCCACCGAGGTCCTTGGAAGCATAACAGGCAAGATCGGCCTCGCTCATGATGCTTGTCACGGATTCCGAGCGGGTATTTATCGAGGTCAGCCCGATGCTGGCACCAATCTCGAACGTACGACCGCAACTCGTAAAACGCAGCGACTGGATTCCGGCCAGCATCTTTTCGGTGAGTTCCGCTGCATCCTCAAGCGAGCAGTAGTTCAACAGCATGCCGAATTCATCCCCGCCCAGTCTGGCAAGGACATCCGACTCGCGCAGGCAGCCATGCAACAGTTCCGTTACATTTCTCAGCAGTTCATCACCCGATTCATGCGAGCAGGTATCGTTGATTATCTTCAGCTGGTCAAGGTCCATGAAGCAAAGCACGTGGTTCTCCCCAAGCCGTCTTGCCGAGTCGACCGCGACCCCGAGTCTGGCCTCAAATTCCGACCGGTTCATAAGCCCCGTGAGTGCGTCATGCGTTGCCTGGTAGCTGATCTTGCGTTCCATGTTTCGGGTCTCGGTTACGTCATGGAAAACCAGGATCACGCCGAGCAGAACACCCGGATCCAGTACGATCGGGGATGCCGCGTACTGAACGGCATATTCCCTGCCATCATGCCGCTTGAATATGTTGTCACCTGCAGATTTCACGGCATCACCCGTCAGCAGGCATTGCCTGACAGGCTCCACCAGCAAATCCCGGCTATCCTTGTCGAACAGACATAAAACACGCCCCAGCGGCAAACCGCGGGCGATGGTTGAATCCCACCCGGTAATTTCCTCGGCCTTTGGATTGAGATACTCGATCTGGCCATTCACATCCGTCGTGATGACGGCGTCGGCTATGGAATGCAGCGTAACCTGTGCCCGCTCCCGCGCCTGCTCAAGCTCGAACTCAGAATTCTTGCGCTCTGTAATGTCCAGCAGGTAACCGGCGTAGTGGCTCACTGCACCGGAGTGGTCCTTGAGGGCAACAGTATAATCGTAGACCCAGCGTACATCGCCGTCGCCACATACAATTCGATAGTCGATCCCCATAGACATACCGCCACCATGCCCCCTGTCCAGTTCCGCTTCCAGCACTCGCGGCAGATCGGTGGGATGGATGATGTCAGCAAACCGGGACTGCTTGCCTGCCAGCACGCCGGCGTCATATCCGAACTGCGATACCGTCTCGGATACATACTCGATTGGCCAGCCGTCCTCTGCGCGACAGCGGTATACCGTAACCGGCCCTTCGGTAAACAGCTGGCGCTCGCGCAGCAACTCGTTCTCGACGCTCTGCCTGGTTGCAACCTCGGATTCAAGCAGGCGGTTTGCCTCGGTCATTTCACGCAGCAATCCGGTGTTCTCCTGCCGCAGCCGCAATGATTTCAAAACACTCCTGTTATAGTTCCTGGCCAGCAGCAGCAGAACACCGGCAAATAACACGAACAACAGCCCCATCTTGCCCTGGATGGCATTGTTGTGCAGCAACATGGACTGTGCAGGGATCAGGATTGTCGGCAGCATAAAGGCTGCATAGACCGGCAGTATGATGGCGTAGGATGAGATCGCGCCGGCGAGAATGCCCGCCAGCCCCATCGTCATCAGAGTCTGGGATTCGACCGGCCAGTCGGAACTGAAAAACAGACCGATACTTCCCCACACCGTGCCGGATACCAGATTGCCCGCAAGGAACCACCATGCCCAGCGCGACTGCATCCTCTGCTCACTGGAGGCACGATGATAGCGGTATACCAGAATCAGTCGAAGGGTTGTCTGGACAAGCTGCGCGCCGAACCACAGGGCCAGCAGGCTGTGGTCAACCACGTCCCACAGCCCGAGCACCAGCAACAACGACACGACGAGTGCGACCAACAGGGCTACCGGGGCCTGCGTATAGACAAGTTCGGCCTGTTGCCCGCGAATTTCCCGTTCAGGCGCCATGTCCCACGCAGCCACATGCGTCTCCAGGCAGCCATCTCCGGCAGGCTCAAATATTTTCTTGAATACCGTCATTGACATGGATTCCCTTGCAGGATGCAGGTATCCAGCGCCTGCAGGCACCGGGACCAGGATGCCCTGCCTCCAACTGCTATCGGACAGAAGCGCGGGAAATTGAATCCGGAAACCGCGTCCGGAGGCCGGCAAAAGATCACCATCGCATTGAAGTTCCGGGATTTTAGCAGGACGCCGGCGAGGCAGCGACCAACCAGTCAAAGCGACTTCAGCACTGCCCAGGCTTGCTGAAATCCCGCCGTGCAAATGCTCAAATCACCCGGCAACGCCGGCAGGAAACCGTAGCTACCGCATGCATTTGACCGCCGCATAACGGCGCGTCTCGCGGTACACAAAAAAGGCGGCCGAAGCCGCCTTTCCTGTACCGCTCGCTGTCGCAGCGATTATTTCACGGTCGGGTCCAGCTCGCCGCTTTCATAACGCTTGAACATCTCTTCCAGGTTGATCACCTTGATCTTCGATGCCTGGCCTGCCGTCCCGAAGGCCTCGTAGCGGGCCTTGCAAATGTCCTTCATGCCGACTGTGGCTGCCTTCAGATACTTGCGGGGATCGAAGTTGGAAGGATTGTCATGCATGTGCTTGCGAATGGCGCCGGTCGAGGCCATGCGCAGGTCAGTATCGATGTTTACCTTGCGGACACCATTCTTGATGCCTTCCTGGATTTCTTCCAACGGTACGCCGTAGGTTTCACCCATATCGCCACCGTGCTCGTTGATGATCTTCAACCAGTCCTGCGGTACCGATGAAGAGCCGTGCATCACGAGATGAGTATCAGGAATGCGTGCATGAATCTCCTTGATACGGTCTATGGCAAGAATGTCACCGGTCGGCGGACGCGTAAACTTGTAGGCGCCGTGGCTGGTGCCGATCGCAATAGCCAGGGCATCCACCTTGGTGTCCTCGACGAACCTGGCTGCCTCCTCGGGATCCGTCAGCAGCTGGTCGTGGGACAGTCTGCCCTCTGCGCCGGAGCCGTCCTCTTCACCGGCCATGCCGGTTTCCAGAGAACCCAGGCAACCCAGCTCGCCCTCGACGGAAACGCCGCAGGCATGCGCCATGGCGACGGTCTGGGCGGTAACCTTGGCGTTGTATTCATAGCTCATCGGGGTCTTCATATCCGGACCCAGCGAGCCATCCATCATCACCGAGCTGAAACCCAGCTGAATCGAGCGCTGGCAGACTGACGGCGAGGCACCGTGGTCCTGGTGCATGACAACGGGAATATGGGGCCACTGTTCAATGGCAGCCTGAATCAGGTGGCGCAGGAACGGCGCACCGGCGTAGGAACGCGCACCGGCGGAAGCCTGGCAAATAACCGGGCTATCGGTTTCATCCGCTGCTTCCATGATGGCGTGCATCTGTTCCATGTTATTGACATTGAATGCCGGCACGCCATAGCCGTATTCAGCAGCGTGGTCGAGTAACTGGCGTAGGGATATCAGGGCCATTGTCTTCTCCTTAAAATCTAGCGATTAATCGTTAACTGCATATATTCAAGATAATTACAGACTACACAAGCCTGTTACCGTATTGCCGGAAACAGCGTTGTCGCCGGCAGAATCTACTGCTCCATTATGTCGTGCTCACCGACACGAATAATCTTCATGGCGTTGGTACCGCCATGCACACCCATCAGGTCACCCTTGGTAATGATGACCAGATCTCCGTCCCGTACCGCGCCACGCCGCATCAGTTCCTCGATCGCCTCCTTGTTGACCGTCGCGTGATCAGGCGTAGTCACATCAAAGCTGACCGGGTATACACCGCGATAAAGCGTCACTTTCCTGCGGGTTTCAACAATGCGGGTCATGGCGAATATCGGAATTCCCGAACTGATACGCGACATCCACAAGGGCGTTGCCCCGGACTCGGTCAGCGCAGCGATGGCTTTTACCCCGAGACTGTTCGCTGTATACATGGTTGCCTTGGCGATGGCCTCGTCCGCCCGCTTGAAGCGCATATTGATGCGCCGCTCGGCGGTGGAAGGCTTGCGCTGGCGTTCCGCGCCCGCGCATATCCGGTCCATGGCCTCAATCACCCTGGCAGGATAGTGGCCTGTCGCCGTTTCTGCCGACAGCATGACCGCATCCGTACCATCAATAACCGCATTGGCCACATCAAACACCTCGGCGCGTGTCGGTATCGGGTTATGTATCATAGACTGCATCATCTGGGTCGCGGTTATGACGACGCGGTCTTGCGCGCGTGATACCTGGATAATGCGCTTCTGGACTGCCGGCAATTCGGCGTCACCGATCTCGACACCCAGGTCACCGCGCGCAATCATGACAGCGTCGGCGGCCTCGACAATCTCTTCCAGCACGTCCAGTGCCTCGGCACGTTCGATCTTCGCCACGATAGCACCATGGCCGCCAGCCTCGCGCAACAGCGTCCGCGCCTCCTCGATATCCGCCGCGGAACGCGGAAAGGAAATGGCCACATAATCCGCGCCCATCGAGGCGGCTACCTTGATGTCTTCGCGGTCTTTCAGCGTTATCGATTCAGCCGAGAGACCTCCACCCAGGCGGTTGATACCCTTGCTGTCGCTGAGGCGACCACCCACCATGATGCGGCAGTGCACCTCGTTCCCGGTCACTTCCTCAACCCAAAGCACCAGCAAACCGTCGTCAAGCAACAGGGTGTCACCGCGCCCCACGTCAGCGGGCAATCCCTTGTATGTGACTCCGACACGCTCAATGTTGCCGGCATCAGATGCCAGGCCGGCGTCCAGGATGAAGTGAGCGCCCGCCTCGAGCACCACCCAGCCCTCACGGAAGCGCTCGATCCGGATCTTGGGCCCCTGCAGGTCCGCCAGCACGCCAATCTGGTGTCCATAGGCACGCGCCCGGTTGCGAACCATCTCTGCGCGCCTGATGTGGTCTTCATGGGCGCCATGCGAGAAATTCACCCTGACAACATCCATGCCGGCCTGGATCATGTCATCCAGCACATGCAGTTCATCCGTGGCCGGGCCAAGTGTTGCAACAATCTTGGTGCGTCTTGGCATTTTCAGTCAGCCGGTGTTGTTCTGGTTCTCTGGCGCGTCGCTGCAGGGTGCCGGTTTATTTCGCCCGTTCTTCCAGCATCGCGACGGCAGGCAGGGTCTTGCCTTCGAGATACTCCAGGAAGGCACCGCCAGCGGTGGATATGTAGGACACCTTGTCGTAGATACCGTATTTCTGAATTGCCGCGATCGTATCGCCGCCGCCCGCCAGGCTGAAGCCCCTGGCATTGGCGATCGCCATCGACACGGTTTTCGTGCCGCCGCCGAACTGGTCGAATTCGAACACCCCGACCGGGCCGTTCCAGACGATGGTGCCCGCCTTGCTGATGATCTCCGCCAGTTGCAGTGCCGATTTGGGGCCGATATCGAAAATCATGTCATCGTCCTCGACGTCTGCCGCATCCTTGAGTACCGCCGGTTCATTCTCATCGAATTTCTTGCCGCACACGACGTCGACGGCAATCGGAATACTGGCTCCACGCGCCTGCATCTTCTCGATCAGCGCCTGTGCAGTCGGAACCAGGTCATCCTCGCACAGCGACTTGCCCACGTTCCTGCCGGTGGCCTTGAGGAAGGTATTGGCAATACCGCCGCCGACAACCATCTGGTCAACCTTGTCGGCAAGCGCCTCGAGCACGGTCAGCTTGGTAGACACCTTGGAACCGCCGACAATCGCAACCATCGGTCGCGCCGGGTTGGCAAGCGCTTTTGCCAGTGCATCCAGCTCTTCGGCCAGCAACAGGCCGGCACAGGCGGTTGGAGCGAACTTGCCCACACCATGGGTGGAGGCCTGGGCGCGGTGCGCCGTACCGAAGGCATCCATTACGAACACGTCGCAGAGCCCGGCATATTTTTTCGCCAGCGTCTCGTCGTCTTTCTTTTCGCCGGCGTTGAAACGCACATTTTCAAACAGCACCACCTCGCCATCGGCAAGCTGCGGGGCGGTTTCCAGGTAATCCTTGACCAGGCGAACCGGCTTGCCCAGCTTTGCCGACATGTCGTCGGCAATCGGCTGCATGGAATTTTCCTCGTCCACCTGGCCTTCCTGCGGACGACCGCGGTGTGACATCACCATGACCTTTGCACCTGCCCTGGCACAGTGTTCAACGGTTGGCATGGATGCGGAGATACGTGCATCGGATGTCACTTTGCCATCCTTCACCGGCACGTTCAGATCCGCGCGGATCAACACACGCTTGCCGGCAAGATCGAGATCGGTCAGCTTGATAAAAGACATAAAATGTAACTCCTGAAGATTAAAAAGCCATCAGGTGAAATCAGGGTTTCAACTCATGGCTCTTGACACACCAGTCTCCGGGCGCCGCTGCCTGCAGCATGCAGGCAGCGGCGCCCGAAAGCCGGTTGCTGCAAATTATCTGGATACGTGCTCTACCATACGCAGCATGTTGCAGGTATAGCCGTACTCGTTGTCATACCAGGAAACCACCTTGATGAAGGTGCTATCCAGCGCTATGCCGGCACCGGCATCAAAGATGGAAGGTGTTGTGCGGCCGCGGAAATCGGTGGAAACCACCTTGTCTTCGGTGTAATCCAGCACGCCGGCAAGCTCACCTGACTCGGAAGCAGCCTTCATCGCAGCGCAGATATCATCGTAGGAGGCATCCTTGTTCAACTCGACCGTCAGGTCGACAACAGATACATCGGATGTCGGCACGCGGAAGGCCATGCCGGTCAGCTTGCCGTTCAGCTCCGGCAGTACCACACCCACGGCCTTGGCTGCACCGGTGGAAGACGGGATGATGTTCTCCAGGATGCCGCGGCCACCGCGCCAGTCCTTCTGCGACGGGCCATCAACAGTCTTCTGCGTGGCAGTTGCGGCATGCACGGTTGTCATCAGGCCTCGCTTGATGCCCCACTTGTCGTTCAGCACCTTGGCGACCGGCGCCAGGCAGTTGGTTGTGCAGGATGCTGCAGAGATAATGGCCTGACCTGCGTAGGTGCTGTGATTGACGCCATAAACAAACATCGGTGTACCGTCCTTGGAGGGTGCACTCTGCACAACCTTTCTGGCGCCGGCATCAATGTGCTTCTGGCAGGTCTCACCGGTCAGGAAGAAACCGGTACATTCGATCACCAGATCGGCACCGATATCACCCCAGGCCAGGTTGGCCGGATCCCGCTCTGCGGTCAGACGAATGGTCTTGCCATTGACGATCAGGTTGTTGCCGTCAACGGAAATGTCACCGTTGAAGTTCCCGTGGACAGAATCGTATTTCAGCATGTAAGCCAGATAGTCAGCGTCCAGCAGGTCGTTGATGCCAACAACCTCGATGTCAGAAAAATCCTTGGCAATAGCGCGGAATGCCATGCGGCCAATACGGCCAAAGCCGTTAATACCGACTTTAATTGTCATAATTACTCTCCTGCATGTTTATATTTAAAGATAATTTCGCCCCGCGAGCGGGGCGACAAATGGATTAGATAACGCTGTTGACAGCCTTCACGACATTCTCAACCGTGAAACCGAATTCCTTGAACAGCAAACCGGCAGGCGCGGACTCGCCAAAGCGATTGATGCCGACGACCTTGCCGTTCATGCCGACATATTTGTACCAGCCATCGGTAACCGCGGCTTCAACGGCAACACGGGCGGTGACGGCGGACGGCAGCACCGACTCACGATATGCCTCGTCCTGTGCATCAAAGGCTGTGGTAGAAGGCATGGAAACAACCCGGATCTTTCTGTCCGCCAGCTCTGCGGCGGCGCCCATGGCCAGCGCAACTTCCGAGCCGGTCGCGATAATGATCGCATCGGGAGTTCCGTCACAATCCTTCAGGACGTAGCCACCCTTGCTGATGCTGGCGATCTGCTCGCTGGTCCGCGCCTGGTGCGGCAGACCCTGCCGGCTGAAAATCAGGCAGGAAGGTCCATCACGACGTTCGATGGCATCCTTCCAGCATACCGCGCTCTCGACCGTATCGCAGGGGCGCCAGACACTCATCCCGGGAATCAGGCGCAAGGTGGGAATCTGCTCAATTGCCTGGTGGGTCGGGCCGTCCTCGCCGAGACCGATGGAGTCATGGGTGTAGACGAAGATGCTCTGAATCTTCATCAGCGCGGCCATGCGCAGTGCGTTGCGCGCGTACTCGGAGAACATCAGGAAAGTGGCGCCGAATGGAATAAAACCGCCATGCAGGGCCAGTCCGTTCACGATGGCCGACATGCCGAATTCGCGCACACCGTAATTAACATAGTTGCTGTCCGGCGTATCGGCACGCATTGGCTTGTAGCCGGTCCATTCCGTCAGATTTGAACAACCGAGGTCAGCGGAGCCGCCAAATATCTCTGGCAGCAGCGGGGCATACCCCTCGATGGACTTGAGAGATGCCTGGCGCGTCGCAAGTGATTCACCCTTCGCGTCGGTAGCCGCAATGAATGCCGCAGACTTGCTGCCCCAGTCGGCCGGCAGGTCTCCCGCCATGCGCCGCCGGTACTCGGCGGCCAGTTCCGGAAAGGCGGCCTCGTAGGCGGCGAACTTCTCGTTCCAGGCCTGCTCGGCGGACGCACCGCTATCCTTCGCGTCCCAGCCGGCATAGATATCTTCGGGGATAACGAATGGTTCATAATTCCAGCCCAGCTCCTTGCGTGTGAGGACGACCTCCTCATCCCCCAGGGGCGCGCCATGGCAGCTGTGCGAGCCGGCCTTGTTGGGTGAGCCATAACCGATGGTGGTCTTGCAGCAAATCATGGATGGCCTGTCGGTTACCGCTTTTGCCGCATCGATTGCCTTCTGGATTGCGACCGGGTCATGGCCGTCGACACCGGCAACCACGTGCCAGCCATAGGACTCGAAGCGCCCGGGTGTATTGTCGGTGAACCAGCCTTCGACATGGCCGTCGATCGAAATTCCGTTGTCGTCCCAGAAGGCAACCAGCTTGCCCAGCCCCAGGGTACCGGCGAGTGAACCCGCCTCGTGGGAGATACCTTCCATCAGGCAGCCATCGCCCAGGAATACGTATGTGTTGTGATCCACGATCTCGTGGCCGTCACGATTGAATTCGGCGGCCAGCGACCTTTCAGCTATTGCCATACCCACCGCATTGGTTATGCCCTGGCCAAGCGGACCCGTCGTGGTTTCCACCCCGGGTGTATAGCCGTATTCAGGATGTCCCGGTGTCCTGGAATGCAACTGGCGGAACTGTTTGAGATCCTCGATGGTGAGGTCGTAGCCGGTAAGATGCAGCAATGAATAGATCAGCATCGAGCCATGGCCATTGGAAAGAATAAACCGGTCACGGTCCGACCACTTGGGATTGCCGGGGTTGTGCTTCAGATTGTCATTCCACAAGACTTCGGCAATATCCGCCATGCCCATGGGCGCGCCCGGATGACCCGAATTTGCTTTCTGCACTGCATCCATACTGAGCGCACGGATCGCATTGGCTAGGTCTTTACGCTGAGCCATGTTCTTCTCCTGTCTGATTTGAATTCTTTAAATCTGTCCCGGGCACAAGTCCGGTTGACTGGACTGGCCGCCGAATCAACCACAACTCCTGTGAGAAGCCGGGCTGATATCCGCTGTTTTCGGCGATAAAAAAAGCCACCGGCGCAGTTGGTATGCACCGAGGCAATCATCAGCCACATCGAAATTCATAGGCACTGCAGGGAATTCCACACCCGTTGCCTGACTGTTGCCCTTTCGGCAGGGACAAGGCGCGCTATTTTCCCCTAGAACGCTGGCCACGGCAATACCACCTTTGCTCAGGGGCATTCACCCGCCGCCTTGCACTTTATTGCTCCATAACAATAACTTATTACAAGGCAGGGATTATTCCTGTGTGTCTCCCCCGCGCCATTTTATCGAGCAGCCCGTACCCGGAATCTGCTGCGCCGGGCCCTGCCCCGTCTCGGCTACCTGGACCATTGCCCGGAACAGGTCGCGCTCCGCTGGCGCGGGGGCCGGCTGTTTCATGCCGGCATCAAATCGTCCGCGGTACTGCAGCTCCAGGCTTTTGTTATAACCAAAAAAGTCCGGCGTGCAGACGGCGCCGTAGGCCTTCGCGACGGCCTGGGATGCATCAATCAGGTAAGGAAAAGGAAAATCATACTGCCTGGCGATCGCCTGCATATTCCCGAAGCTGTCTTCGGGATACTGGCCCGGATCGTTTGACATGATGGCGACACTGTTGACCCCGAGGTCACTGAGTTCACGGGTATCGCGCACCAGCCGTTCGCGGATAGCCTTGACATAGGGGCAATGATTGCAGATAAACATGACCAGCAACCCCCTGGGGCCACGGCACCTGGCAAGCGTCCAGATGTCATCGTCGACCCCCGGAAGTGCGAAATCAACGGCCGGCTTCCCGAATTCACAGACCGGGGTGTTCAAACTGACCATTTCCGACTCCCGCCACACTCGCCAGCGGGTGACTGTATGACAAACACGGAGCAGATGAAAATATCACCAACGTAAGGTAGACTGGCACGTTAATTTAACCGAAAGATTTATTATATGTCGACTTCTCAAACGTTTACCTCCGAGTCCGTCTCCGAGGGGCACCCCGACAAGGTTGCCGATCAGATCTCTGACGCGGTACTGGATGCCCTGCTCGAGCAGGACGACCGCTCCCGTGTAGCGGTAGAAACCCTGGTCAAGACCGGCATGGTCGTCATCGCCGGAGAGGTTACAACCTCCGCCTGGGTGGATCTGGAAGAAATTGTGCGCCACACCATCCGCGATATCGGCTACAACAGTTCGGAAATCGGCTTTGACTGGGAGTCATGCGCCGTCCTGAATGCCATCGGCAAACAGTCCCAGGACATTGCCATGGGCGTGGACGAAACGGACGATCACGAACAGGGCGCCGGCGACCAGGGCCTGATGTTCGGTTATGCCAGCAACGAAACCGACGTTCTGATGCCCGCCCCCATTACCTATTCACATCGCCTGGTGAAACGCCAGGCCGAAGTGCGCAAGAACGGCACACTGCCGTGGCTGCGGCCCGACGCCAAAAGCCAGATCACGTTTCGTTACGAAAATGACCGGCCTGTCGGTATCGAGGCGGTGGTGCTTTCGACGCAGCATGATCCGGAGATCGGCCTCGGCGCACTCCGCGAGGCGGTCATGGATGAAATCATCAAACCGGTGCTTCCGGCCGAGTGGCTGGACCAGTGCCCGCAGGAACGTATCCATATAAACCCTACCGGGCGCTTCGTCATCGGCGGACCGATGGGCGATTGCGGCCTGACCGGCCGCAAGATCATAGTGGATACCTATGGCGGCATGGCACGCCATGGTGGCGGGGCATTCTCCGGCAAGGACCCCAGCAAGGTTGACCGGTCCGCTGCCTATGCTGCGCGCTATGTCGCCAAGAATATTGTTGCCGCCGGACTGGCCGAACGCTGCGAAATCCAGGTCTCGTATGCAATTGGCGTCGCCGAGCCCACTTCGATCAGCGTGAATACCTTTGGCACCGGCAAGCTGGAGGAAAGTCGCCTGGTAGAACTGGTCCGGGAGCACTTTGACCTGCGCCCGCGCGGCCTGGTCAGGATGCTGGACCTGCTTAGTCCACGCTACAAGGCAACTGCGGCCTACGGTCACTTTGGCCGTACGGGCAGCGGCTTCACCTGGGAAAAGACAGACATGGCCGACACCCTGCGCGATGCAGCCGGCCAATAACAACATCAAATACAAATTTGATTACTCACGAGGTACAGCATGAGTACACAACCCGTTGAAAACATAACCCCGGATTACAAGGTTGCCGACATTGGCCTGGCCGGCTGGGGGCGCAAGGAAATCAGCATAGCCGAGACGGAAATGCCTGGCCTGATGGCGTTGCGCGAGGAATACCGTGGCAAGCGACCCCTGAAGGGTGCCCGCATTGCTGGTTGCCTGCACATGACGATTCAAACGGCCGTGCTGATCGAAACACTGACTGATCTCGGTGCTGAAGTACGCTGGTCGTCCTGCAATATCTTCTCGACCCAGGACCAGGCCGCGGCCGGCGTCGCAGCCAGTGGCATACCGGTTTTTGCCTGGAAGGGCGAAACCGAGGACGAGTTCTGGTGGTGCATCGAACAGACCATCTTCGGCCCCGATGGCTGGCGTCCCAACATGATCCTGGATGATGGCGGCGATCTGACCCAGATCATGCATGACAAGTACCCCGAGCTGCTGCAGTACGTCAGGGGACTATCCGAGGAGACAACCACCGGTGTACACCGCCTGTACGAAATGATGGAGGAAGGCGCACTCAAGGTGCCGGCCTTCAACGTGAATGACTCGGTCACCAAGAGCAAGTTCGACAACCTCTATGGTTGCCGCGAGTCGCTGGTCGACGGCATCAAGCGCGCCACCGATGTGATGATAGCCGGCAAGATCTGCGTGGTACTTGGCTACGGTGATGTCGGCAAGGGCTGCGCGCAGTCGCTGCGCGGGCTTGGTGCAACAGTCTGGGTCACGGAAATCGATCCGATTTGCGCACTGCAGGCTGCCATGGAGGGTTATCGTGTTGTCACCATGAACGAGGCTGCCGGCAAGGGTGATATCTTTGTCACGGCTACAGGCAACGTTTCAGTTATCACCCACGACCATCTGCAGGCGATGAAAAACGAGGCCATCGTCTGCAACATCGGGCACTTTGACTCGGAAATCGATATCGCCAGCCTGCGCCAGTACACCTGGGACAACATCAAGCCGCAGGTGGATCAGGTCATCTTCCCGGACGGCAAGCGTATCACCGTGCTCGCGGAAGGACGCCTTGTAAATCTTGGTTGCGCAACCGGCCACCCGAGTTTCGTCATGTCCGCATCGTTTACCAACCAGGTCATTGCCCAGATCGAGCTATGGAACAACCCGGACCAGTACGAGAACAGGGTTTACGTGCTGCCCAAGCATCTTGACGAGAAAGTTGCGCGCCTGCATCTCGAGAAAATAGACGCACACCTCACCCGGCTTACTCAGGAACAGGCAGCCTACATCAAGGTCCCGCTGGATGGCCCCTACAAGCCGGATTACTACCGGTACTAGTCAAATCCGTGCATTTGTGTCTCGCGCCCCCCGGCTTCTGTAAACCCGGGGGGCTGAGCAAGAGGCCCCGTAAACCGGTGTCGCCGGGATACGGGATGCGCACCCCGGTGACCGGCTGACAAGACATGGAATCACAGAAAAAATACAGGCGTACATTCAGTTTCGAATTCTTTCCACCCAAGACGGTTGATGGAATTTCCAAACTGGAAGCTACCAGCCAGGCGCTGGCAGAACTGAGCCCGCGTTTCTTCTCGGTGACTTTCGGCGCGGGTGGCTCTACCCGGGACCGGACCTACGAAACCGTCATTGATATACGTGACAAATCGGGAATTGACGCAGCGCCACACCTGTCCTGCATCAGTTCCACACAGGACAATATCCGCCAGATACTGGGCGGGTATATTGACGCAGGCATCAACCGGATCGTGGCACTACGCGGCGATATGCCATCGGGCATGGTCGAGGCCGGAGAATTCCGCTATGCCAACGAACTGGTCGAGTTCATCCGCCGGGAAACAGGCGACCATTTCCATATCGAGGTCGCTGCGTACCCGGAATTCCATCCCCAGGCGAGCAGCCCGCAGCGCGACCTCGCGAACTTCAAGCGCAAGGTCGAAGCCGGGGCAAACAGCTCGATAACCCAGTACTTCTATAATCCGGATGCCTATTTCAGCTTCGTTGACAGCTGCGAGAAAAATGCCATCGATATACCCGTAGTACCCGGCATCATGCCAATCACAAACTTCCATCAACTTGCCCGTTTTTCTGATGCCTGCGGTGCGGAAATTCCGCGCTGGATACGCAAGCGACTCCAGGCATTCGGGGAAGACATGACCTCGATACACGCCTTTGGCGAAGATGTCGTCACAGAACTCTGCGAGCACCTCCTGGAACAAGGCGCACCGGGCCTGCACTTCTACACCATGAACCGTGCAGAACCATCGATGAAGATCTGGAAAAGCCTGAAGCTGTCAGGCGAATGATCCTGGCAGGACCCACTTGGTCTGCACGCACACCACAGATAAAATCCTGGCCCGCCACTCACCCGGAGTGCTTCCGGTGTGCCTGCATGGAAACATTCCCCGTATCGTGGCTGCATGTCAAACGCTGAACTGGTAAAACGTGACCTGTCCGTCCTGTGGCACCCGTGTACACAGATGAAGGACCACGAGTGGCTACCTGTTATCCCGATACGTAGCGGCAAGGGTGTCTGGCTGGAAGACTTCGAAGGCAAGCGCTACCTGGACGCAATCAGCTCATGGTGGGTTAATCTATTCGGTCACTGCAATCCGCGCATCAACGCCGCGCTGGTCGAGCAGCTGCAAGCACTTGAACATGTCCTCCTCGCAGGCTTCACTCATGAAGCCGTCATCAGGCTGTCGGAACGACTCGTTGAGATAACACCGCCCGGTCTGGACCGCTGCTTTTATGCCGACAATGGCTCCTCGGCAGTGGAAGCTGCACTGAAAATGAGCTTCCACTCATGGCTCAACCAGGGGAAGCCAGGCAAAACCCGGTTCGTCACTCTGGAGAACAGTTATCATGGCGAGACCCTGGGGGCACTTGCAGTCGGCAATGTCGAACTTTACAAGCGGACCTATCATCCTCTGCTCATGGAAACCTTCACGGCGCCATCACCTGACTGTTACCACTGCGAACCGGGTGAGAGCTGGCATGACTACAGCGTGCGACAGTTTGAAAAAATGGACTTGTTGCTGGCGGCACATGCTGACGAAGTCAGCGCAGTCATCATAGAACCGCTGGTACAGTGTGCCGGCAACATGCGCATGTATGATCCCGTATACCTGTGCTTGCTGCGCGAAGCGTGCAATCGTTATAACGTCCATCTGATTGCCGACGAGATAGCCACCGGCTTCGGCCGCACAGGCACACTGTTCGCATGTGAACAGGCCGGCATTTCACCAGACTTCATGTGCCTGTCCAAAGGACTGACGGGGGGCTACCTGCCGCTTTCCGTCGTACTGACAGGCAACGCCATTTTTGACTGCTTCTACCAGGACTACCGGCAACAGAAAGCCTTCCTGCACTCACACAGCTATACCGGAAATCCGCTGGGTTGCAGCGCCGCCCTCGCCACCCTGGATATTTTCAGGGACGATAATGTAATCGGGAATAACAGGTCGCTGGCAGCAACCATGCGGACAGCGACTGTCCATCTTGCGGATCATCCCCATGTTGGCGAAGTCAGGCAGACCGGCATGATCGTGGCTATCGAGATGTGCCAGGACAAGCACAACCGCATACCATACCCGTGGGAAGAGCGGCGGGGACTGCGCGTATATCAGTACGGTCTTGAACAAGGCGTACTGCTGCGACCACTCGGAAATGTAATTTACATGATGCCACCATACGTGATTTCTCCGGATGAAATCAACTTTGTTGCCCGCGTGGCATCTGAAGGAATTGATCTGGCAACTGCGGGATAGCAAACAAGTCATGCGCACGCCCAGACTGTATGCACCGATGGCAGCCACAGACACGGAGATAATCACTGTCACAGGCCAGACAGCTCATCATGTTATACAGGTGCTGCGACTGCGCCCCGGGGCAGCACTAAGGATATTCAACGGTCAAGGTATGGAATGGAGTGCAGTGCTGCTGGAAAGCAAGCGCTCCGAAATACGCCTGCAAATCGGTGAACCTGTCGAGGTAATTGCTGAACCATCACTCTGCATCACTCTTGCACAGGGGATCGCACGCAATGACCGCATGGACCTGATACTGCAAAAATCTGTGGAACTCGGTGTCAGCAGGATACAACCACTCTGGATGCAGCGGTGTCAGACCCGCATCAGTGGCGAGCGCCTCGAGAAACGCCTGAAGCACTGGCAGGGAGTCATAATCAGTGCCTGCGAACAGTCCGGCAGAAGCACCCTGCCAGTACTTTATAACCCGGAGGATTACAGCAACTGGGTAACCAGACAGCCCCCTGCATCGCTTGGCTTGATGC
Source organism: uncultured Gammaproteobacteria bacterium (assembly GCA_963824045.1). Lineage (GTDB taxonomy): Bacteria > Pseudomonadota > Gammaproteobacteria > UBA9214 > UBA9214 > UBA9214. The sequence goes on from CAWGNW010000017.1 coordinate 211,503, forward strand.
TACACCCGGACAGCACACAGGTCCTCAATGACCTGCCTCAACCGGGACGAGACATCGCAATACTTGTCGGACCCGAGGGAGGGCTCAACCGGGAGGAACAGAAGCTGGCTGCACTTTCAGGATTCACGGGTATAAGACTGGGGCAACGAATACTGAGAACAGAAACAGCAGCACTCTCGGCACTGGCGTGTATGCACACTCTCTGGGGGGATTTCCGGGGCCACGGCAACCGGAACCTGTCGTAGCGGCTTCCAGTCAGAATGCATGCATGAGCAAAAGGCCCGACCCAGCAAGGCAGGTCGGGAATACTATGCGGCATTTGCAAGCTCTGTCTCGAGCAATTCCTGCAGGTAGTCGAGGTCCGGGATAATCGCCTCTTCATCACCGATACGAACGATACATTTCAGACCGTCGTTCGCGCAGGGTGCGAACTGGTCGGCAGTATCCGGGCCAAACTGTATCAGCCCCGGCAAACCTGCGGTAACAATGGCATAATGTCGAACCGTGCTGTCCAGCCTGACGGAGTTCACTATCATCAAGCGTGAAAATACCGGGTTCGACTGCATTGAAAGACCACAGACGGCCTCGATCGAGATAACCGGAATTTCCTCACCCGACCACTTCACCATTCCGAGGCACCACTCCGGCATTCCCTGTACGGGGGACGGTACACGGTAACTGCTGATTTCTGCAACAGCCACGTTCGGCACCAGCAGATTGGCATCCCTCAACGGAACCCAAAGGCTGCGAACCTTGTCATTATTCGCATGCATACACGTACCTCTATTATGCTTCCGCAAAATTCATGGAAGAACTACCGGGGTCTACACGGATAATCCTGTCAATGGTACCCAGCAAGTCATTTTCCTGGTAGGGCTTGCCAAGGTAATATTTGACACCGATCTGCCGCGCCCTTTCCCGATGCTTGTCGCCGGTACGTGACGTGATCATGATGACAGGCACATGCCTGAGCCGCTCATCATTTCGCATATGTGTAGCAAGTTCAAAACCGTCCATGCGCGGCATTTCAATATCCAGCAACATGAAATCCGGTGTACAACCCTGCAGTTGAGCTGTGGCATCCACACCGTCTTTCGCTGTCAGCACCTTGTAGCCGTTACGCTCGAGCAGGCGTGTCGTCACTTTGCGCACGGTGATCGAATCATCAACCACCATCACGACCAGGCGTTTCTCGTCCCGGGATACCAGCCGCATTACCGGCAGTTGTGCCCGGGCATTACTCCGCGACAATGCAAATACATCGAGTATCATGGCGACACTGCCATCACCCAGTATCGTGGCACCAGAGATACCGTCTATGCCGCTGAGTTGCATACCTACCGGCTTGATTACTATTTCACGGCTTCCCAGGAGTGATTCAACATGCAGCGCAATACGCTTGTCGACAACCCGCATCAGTAGTAGCGGGACACGTGCAGACATCTGGTTCGTATCCAGCTGGTCCGTATTAAGTAATGTTGCCAGATGCTTTAACTGATACTGATTTCCTGCATATTCATATACAGGCTCGTGTGCCTCATAACACGCCAGGAGTTCCTCGGGATGGACCCGGACAACACCCTCCACATTACCAAGCGGTACGCAGTAGGTGTCTGTTCCGGCCTGTACAAGCAGCACCTGGTTGATTGCCAGGGTATATGGCAGGCGAATGGTGAATATCGTGCCGGTGCCGCGCGTAGATGCTATGTCCAGAGATCCGCCGAGTTGCTTGACCTCGCTATTAACGACATCCAGACCAACACCGCGACCGGATATCTGGGTAACCTCGCTGGCTGTAGTAAACCCGGTTTGCAGCACAAATTGCGTCACATCACTGTCTGATATCTCGGCACCGGGTTCCAGCAAGCCTCTCTCGACAGCCTTTGCACGTATTGCATCCATGTTCATTCCAGCCCCGTCATCCGTAATACGGAGAACAATGTCAGGGCCTTCCCTGTCGAATGCAACAGCTATACGGCCCGTTTCATCCTTGCCCCTGCTGACCCGCTCGCCGGGATGCTCGACACCATGTGCAACCGCATTTCTCAGCATGTGTTCCAGTGGAGCGATGATGCGTTCTATGACAGCACGATCCATTTCGCCGTCAGCGCCCTGCAACTCGAGTTCTACCTTTTTATCCAGCTGTCTTGCTGACTGGCGTACTATTCGCTTTAACCTCGTTTCCAGTCCCGCAAACGGGGTCATTCGCGTACGCATCAGGCCCTCATGCAGGTCAGTACTGACTCGTGACTGCTGCAGCAGCAGTGTTTCTGAATCTCGCGTTGTGTTTTCCATCAGGGAAAGCAGGCTATATAAATCACTGATACTTTCCATCAGTGAACGTGAGGATTCCTGCAGAGTCGAATACCGGTCTAGTTCCAGCGGGTCGAATTCCTGGTTATTTCTGTCTGCCTCCTGGGAGTACCGGTACAAAACCTGGGCTTCTGTTTCCATTTCGAGCTTGCGCAGCTGCTCTCGCAACCGGCTGATTGTCTGTTCAAGCTCACCCAGATTGAACCTGTAATCCCCGATCTGGGCCTCCATACGTGAACGGTAGATGTTGATCTCGCCAGAGTAGTTAACGAGATCATTTAGCAGTTCAGACTCCACCTTGACCAGTTCACCGCGTTTGCGTGCAGGCTGTTGCTTTCTAGCAGGCCATTTGTTATCCGATGGTCTAAGTGGAATGGAACATTCTTCCCTTTCCACCGGCTTCTGACCCGCGTCTGAAATGACAGGCAGGGGATCCGCCTGTTCCTGCAGTGCAGCTTGATCGAGTGTCAACAGCAAGGAATCATACGGCAGAGGTGATTCTTCAACTGATTCGCTTATGGGAGATGATTCAACCGGATCGAATTCCTCATCTTCTACACCGGTTGCAACCGTATCAACAGTATCCCCAGCAGTTTCAATGTTGACATCGCCTTCAGAACCATCTGTATACCCGATGCTTTCAATATGCTCGCTGCGACCAGACCCGGCATCAGTATCCGATTCAGTTGATGGAAACTGCAGCAGTTGCGCCAGCGTGATTTCCAGGTCAGTACATGCACCCGGCATGCGCTGCTGCCTGACCTGTTCCAGCATTTCCGTAAGCTGGTCCTGAGCCACAAACAGGGCAGAAAACAGGCTGGCAGAAGGGTTGACAGTGTTCTCGACAACCCTGGTCAGCACGGTCTCAAGCGAATGACTCAAATCACCAATCGCGGTGATATTCATCATCCTTGCGCTTCCCTTCAGGGTATGCAGGTGACGCTGGTACTCTTCCAGGCTATCATGGTTTTCCGGGGCAGCAGCCCATGCGTGCAGAGCACGCTCACTGGCATCCTGAATTTCCGCGGCTTCTTCCAGGAAGACCTCGAACAGTTCCTGATCAACACCGGCAAAATCATCTGCCTGAGTTACATCATCATCGCCATCACTTTCAACCGGCGCAGGTACATTATCATGCGTCAGACCCTGCGGTTCAGCGAGACAGGTTTCAGACTCTGCTGGATCAGTATCAGCCGCCTGTCCGTCTTCGAGATGAAGCGCTGAAATCCGCTCACGCAATGCTTCTACCAATCCTGCTTCACTGGATGCATCAGGCATTTTCTCGAGCATGAGTGCTATTACAGCACTGCTGTCTCTCAATACATCAGCCGCAGAGGATGGCATCTTGCCTTGCACGTGGTACAGGTTACTGAAATACCTGTCAAGTTCAGAAGCGAGCATCCCGACCGGTCCAATTTCAGCAGACTCGGATATACCCGCGAGGGTGTGCAAGCCACGATAGAGTGGCTCTGTGACCATACCGCATTCCGAATCATCGTCCAGGTATTTCAGGATAGTATCGAGAATGTCCTGGCATTCCCTGGTATATATTTGCAATAGTGAACATTCAGGTTCCGGCGAGGACTGACTCAGCGCACTTTCCTGCTCCGGGGCGGAAATCTCATACTCCGTTGCGATTCCGGAATCATGCATTTCATTCGAGGCTGTCTCATCGGTAGTCGAGGCATCACTCACACTCCTTCGAAACCCGGCTGCTTCCGTCATGAGTGCACTAACATCCGTGACTGTTTCTGTGCCATCCCTGATCTGCTCAGTCAATTGTTGCAGCACTGCCGGGAGTTTATTAACAAGGGAGCACAGGTTGTCATCAGGCACGATAGTCCCGTCGATAACACGGTTCAGAAGATCCTCCATTGTCCATGCAAACTCACCCATGCGCAGTGCACCCGCCATCCGGCCGCTGCCTTTAAGGGTATGCATACTCCGTCGTATTTCTGCAATACGGTCAGCGTCTTCCGGATCTGCAATCCAGGCGGGTATGCTTTCAGCCAGCACTGCGATTTCTTCAACTGCCTCATCGATGAATATTTCAACTATTTCCGGGTCTGTGTCAGCAGCAAGTACCGGTAATTCTGCACAAACATTGCCGGGCATATTTTCCGCAGCGACACTGGCTGCCAGTCCCACTGCGTCAGATGCCCTGGCGGCTGCTGGCGTACCGGTTGCGTCACCAAGACTCAGGCGAATTGCCTCGGATGCCAGCTCATCAATATTCATGTCTGGAAAAGACGCTGCGTCTTTAGTCTGTTCTACAAGCTGGAACATTGCTTCACAGGCCTGCTTGAGCAGGTTCACAAATCCTGAATCAGCATTAACATCGCCGTTCATTGTGTTGTTAACCAGATTTTCCACCAGGTACGCGAATTCACCCAACGCGAATGCACCCAGCATGCGGCCATTCCCTTTCAGGGTGTGTAATACACGACTGATTTCCTCAAGCAGCTCACCGGATACAGTTCCGGTGTCCAGCCTGGATACGAGCTCACGCAGTGTGTGCAGCTCTGTGTCACTTTCATCAAAGAATACTTCCAGAATTTCCTTGTCCGCGTCTGGATCAATAACCTGCAGCGCGGAAACGACTGTTGCTGCATGACTGCTCATTGCAGTCTCGCCCGGCATTTTATCTGCCGGGCCATGCTCTTCGTCCGCCCGGATCCGGTCAGTGACGGTCTCTCCCTGATTACGCACGGGAAATCCAAGAGCTGCAACTATGATTTCTGCTGATTCTATGATCCTGCTGCCAAATATCCGGCCATCGCGGAGACACTCAAGATAAAACTCAACACTGCAAATCGCATCAGCGAGCTGCTTCAGCAGATCTTCTTCCGGAATTTGTACTGATTCCAGCATCTCGCACTTGATAAATGCCTGCACGCTTGCAATCACATCTGCCTCACGATCCAGTCCGGCACTCATGAGACCGCTGCATACCCCGTTCAGTATTTCAGGAACAGGCTGCAAAGGGCCGTCAGCACCGGAGCTCTCCAGATATTCCTCGATCGCATCCTTGCACAGGGAAAATCCCCTGAGTATTTCCTGGAAGTGCGTATCTGTCTCGGGTCCCTGCGTCTGGTTTATGGAATCATCCTGCCGCACGCAGTCAGCATCTACGGTGGCAAAGATATCTGAATTCATTATGTCAATATTTTGCAACCCGGCATTCGAGTCTGCCTGCCCGGCTGGCATTGAACTGTATTCCTGATCCGGATCAACCCTGCCAGGGCTGCAGGCAGCATGAATTGCTGCAAGCCGACCTTCATCGGCCTGAATACCGGCAATACAGTTCAGCAAGTCACCCAGTAGCACCTGTGTCTGCGCGTCGTCGAAGTCAACATCACCGTTTTCGACAAGGCGCTTGATTTGCCTGTCGATCTGGCCGAACAACTGCTTTATTTCTCTGGAGTCCTGCAACAACCCGGCATTCAGTGCCTCAGCGACGCCGGCACTCACCCACCAAAATCGGGCCTCAGATTCCGAGCCTGCTGCCTCCTGCAAGTTCCCAAGCACATCTGCAAGAGCAGCAGTGCCCTTGCTTCCTGAGACACCTCGATACCATTCCAGCAAGGCACTCTGAAACCGCACACGCGCCGAACGCGCCCGGGACGTAATATCGCTGGCACTGCCAGTTTCCCTGCCGGAATAAACACCTGCTGGCAACGCTGCATGGTTTGCCATGACGAAGTCTGTGGAGGCATCATCAAGGTCTCTCTCGAGCGAACGCAAGAGATTCACTTGCGGGTGTACCCGTTCAGGCGCATCGTCTGCGCTGGATTGCAATCGTGAAAGATATGCCGGCAACACTTGCATGGACTGCAAAAGTATTTCCAGTGTTTTTTCATGCCGGGTTCGGTCCTTACCATGTAAACCTGCAACCACAGATTCCATCTCGGCAACCAGCAAGTCGGCACCTTCGAGTTCCGCAATCTGCAGCGGACCACGCACCTGGTGGAGCAGTTCCGTATAGTCATTCAACAGATCCACACGCTCGTTGTCGTCCGAGTATTCCGCAAGTACGGCGCGTGCCTGACTGAGAGTTGCATCGATTTCGTGTCGAACCCAGCTCAAGGCATTGTAGTCTACGGCTTCATGCATCATTGGTTTATCCTGTAAGTCCATCAATCACGGTTCTTGTTGCCGCATGATGTCGGGTGCGACGAAATTACCCACCAGCCCGCACAACCTTGCAAAATAGTCCCTGCCGGGATAACTCATTTAACTGCAGACAAATACTGCAAGGCTAGTGCGGCAGCTTGAAACCGGCTACGGAAGTATCGAGGTCCTGTGCGAGTCTGGCCAGGGTACCAATGGACCTTGAGGTCTTGTCGGCACCGGATGTTGCGCGACTTGTAACTTCCTGGATACCGCTCATGGCAGTTGCGAGTTCCGCTGCAACGCTGGCCTGCTGGCGTGCTGAACCGGATATATTCTGGATCAACTCGGCCATCTGGTCAGATACGCTCTCTATCTCTTCCAGTGATTCACTCGCGTGTTCGGCAAGCTGTGCACCTCTTACAACACCGGAAGTACTTTTTTCCATGGAGATCACCGCTTCATTCGTATCTGCCTGGATAGTCTTAACCAGGGCATCAATTTGTTTGGTTGCGTTAGCGGATCTTTCAGCAAGGCGTTGCACCTCATCCGCGACTACAGCGAAGCCTCGTCCTGCCTCACCTGCCATAGCAGCCTGGATAGACGCGTTAAGGGCCAGAATATTCGTCTGTTCCGCAATATCGTTAATCAGTTCTACAATATCCCCGATTTCCTGCGAACTCTCTCCAAGGCGCTTGATGCGCTTGGATGTTTCCTGAATATGCTCGCGAATTGTATCCATACCGTTCATGGTTCGCTGCACCGCCTCGCCGCCATTCTTGGCGATTTCAACCGAGCGCATTGCTACCTTGGATGATTCGTTTGCATGCATGGACACATCCTCCATGGAAGCCGACATCTTGCTGATCGAGACCGTTGCAGCTGAAATGTCCTGCGCCTGCTGTTTGCTCTCCAGGGAGAGGCTTGTGGCAATCTCCTCAGTTTCCTGAACTGCTTCAGACAGGCGTGTGGATGTGTCATTTATCGTCTTTACCAGGCCGCGAAGGGAGTCAACCGTGACATTGATCGAGTCTGCAATTGCCCCGGTGAAATCCTCTGTTACAGTCGCCCTGACTGTCAGGTCACCTTCAGCGAGATCACCCATTTCATCGATGAGTCGCATTATGGCTTCCTGATTTGCGACATTTTCCTTCTCAACCAGGCGACTACGGTGCCGCTGGTCACGCAGTGTTTCAAATGCCATCCATAACAGGATAAAGAGGGCTACAGCACCCAGGGAATATGCAAGCTGATTGCTGACAATGCGACCCTCCCCGGCGCCAACCAGCACACCTCTAAGGTTGTCTGCCGCATCAAACAGTACCTCGCTCTGGCCATTGATTTCTGCAACTGCTGCCTGTATCCCCACCAGTTCCTCTGCATTTTCAACAATTGAACCGACGTTGTCACTGACGCGACTGAAGAGCAGAGCAATTTCCTGGATTTTTGACCGCAGCGTGTTTCCCTTGAGAGGCTCTATATCTCCGGTTCCTCGCATAAACCCGTCGAGCACACGTCCGAACTCCTTCGTGTCTGCACCGAATGAAAGTGCTGCAGACTCTGTACCCGTGCCGGTCATAACCGAGTTCAGGCTGTTCACGATTCGCTGCACCAGAACAGCCTGCCGACTTGCCAGACTAACCTGCTCGACGCTGGCGCCATTCTTCACAAGAATATCTACGATATCCTGCGCGTGGCCCATCAGCTGCGGCATCACCTCATTCAGAAGCTTGGTTGCTTCAGTAATCGCCATAATCAGGAACTGCCCCTGCAGGACTTCGTCTATGTTGTTGCGGAAGCCGCTCCAGCGATTATCAAGGTCTATCAGCGCCTGACTCTCCACTGTTTCACCTGACAGAGACCGGGGTCCGAAGTCTGACATCTGCCTGTCGAGAATACGGGTAAATTCATTCTTGAAAGATTCCATCTTGCCAAAGGCATCTACGTCACCGGCAGAAGCTGCAAGCGCATATTTCGCAACGCGCTGTGAAAGCACCATTTGCTCGCCGACGTCGGCCAGCCTTGCCTGGGCACTCTCTGCCTGCTTGCCAACCTGAACAAATGTCCAGACCATTGCCCATATGGCGCATAGCATAAGGAACGTGAGTACCTTGATTCTGTTGCTTGCGCCCAGCACCTTGCCATCAAACATCGTTTTCATGGTCTGTCTCCTGACCGATTAATTGTCGTTTCGTAAATACCCGCGCCCGAATGTATATACCCGGACCAGTAACCATCAAACAGCGGCCATCATGAATTGTGGTGTGTCCGCAAGTGCGAACAGGCTGAATTCGCGCCATACCTTCCCATCCCTGCAATACCCGTTACGAATATAGGGAAGCAAAAATCCGTCAACCTCCGGCTCTGCATCGGTATATTCGCTCTCCATGAAGTGTTTCAACCCATACACCTCATCTACAACCAGGCCAGAATAGATACCGTTATAGTCGATCACCAGCACCCTTGATTTTTCGCTTGCAATCGCAGCCTTGCCACCCACAAATCCGGAAAAATCCACCACAGGCAGGAGGTTGCCACGGATATTGGCTATGCCTCGCACCCAAGGCCGGGCTAGCGGAACACGCGAAAGTTTCGGCATATCAAGAATTTCGACCACCTCATCGAGTGGCGCAAGCAGACTGTTGTTGCCGGCGCGAAACGCTATTCCTGACCATACACTGAAGGTCTCGGCTGATTGCTGTGGATCTGTTGTGTTGCACAGACGGCATGCTTCCTCAATTTGCCTGAGGATCGAGACAGGATCTGTAACAGTCGTTTCATCCATTGGCGTTAAACTGAAAGCGTTTCATTTATAAGACTCATCAACGCCCCTTCCTGTACCGGCTTGGTGAGATAGTCTCGCGCCCCCTGGCGCAATCCCCACATACGGTCAACACGCTGATTTTTCCGCGTAACGATGATGACAGGAATTTTGGCCGTCTCGGGATTAGTTGTCAGTTCTCGCGTAGCCTGGAATCCGTTCAATCCAGGCATGACGACATCCATAAGAATCAGATCCGGCTTTTCACGCAGCGCAACTTCAAGCCCCTCACAAGCATCTGTCGCTGTCAGCGTGACAAATCCGTTTCGTTCCAGCATCTTTTTCAGCAGGTGCGAATCAGTCGGAGAGTCATCAACAATCATTATCTGTCTCATCGGTATTGCCTCATGTGATAATCAACACCTTACTGGCGCCCATGTACTCTTAATGGCTATGGCTATTGCCACAATACTGTTCGATCACCTTCAGTAACTCGTCCCTGGTAAAGGGCTTGGTAATGTAATTATCCGATCCGACCACCCTGCCTCGCGCACGGTCAAACAGGCCATCCTTGCTGGACAACATAACTACCGGCGTATGCCTGAACACCTGATGATGCTTGAGCAATGCACATGTCTGGTAACCATCCAGGCGCGGCATCATTACATCGAGGAAGATGAGGTCCGGCTTGTTGTCGGCGATCATGCTGAGCGCCTCGAAGCCATCAGTTGCCGAGATTACCTGGTACCCCTCTTTTTGCAGCAGGGTCTCAGCGGTGCGGCGAATAGTCCTGCTGTCATCAATAACCATGACTCTGATCTCGCTATGTCCGCGGTCGGAACTCTTGCCTGCACCGGCGTCACCCTGGATACCAGACTGTATCTCTATGTTTCGCATAATATATTTGATACCCTTTGATCTCGCCCATGACACACGTCAGGACCTGTTCGAAGCTGGCGGATTTTCTCGCGGCGAACCAGATTAAGTCTTGGTAATCAGCTACATCGAGTTATCGTCATACCCGTGGCAAACTTTATGTCACAGGCAGGCTCGCATGGGCACCCGAACTCCAACCGGACAGGCAGAAAAAGCATGACTATCAAGCTCGGCGTCGTAATGGATCCCATCGGCGGTATCAAGTACCACAAGGACAGCACCCTTGCCATGCTGCTGGCTGCGCAAAAGCGCGGCTGGCAGTTATTTTACATGCAGCAGGGCGACCTGTTTTTACAGGATGGCCGCTGTTTTGCCTCACTCAGATCTATGGAGGTTTACGCAGACGAATCCGGCTGGTTCACACTGCACGACCCGCAAACAGCACCGCTCGATGACATGGACATCATCCTCATGCGGAAGGATCCCCCTGTTGACATGGAATTCATGTACACCACGTTCTTGCTGGAACGAGCCGAGGCTGAAGGGGTGCTGGTTGTCAACAAGCCTGCAGCCATTCGCAATGCCAGTGAAAAGCTCTATACCGCGTGGTTCCAGCAATGCTGCCCTCCAACCTGCGTGAGTCGTGACCAGCAATTACTTAAGGAATTTCTGAAAAAACATCGGGACATAATCCTCAAGCCACTGAACGGAATGGGTGGTGCATCGGTATTCCGCGTCAGGCTGGGCGACCCGAACGTTAACGTCATACTGGAAACCATGACCAGCTATAGCCATCAAACGATAATGGCGCAGCGTTACATCCCGGAAATCACGGAAGGTGACAAGCGGATACTGATGATTGACGGGGAACCGTTTCCATATGCGCTTGCACGTATCCCTGCGGCCGGTGAAACTCGTGGCAATCTCGCCGCAGGCGGCACGGGCAGCGGCGTCGAACTCACGGAGCATGACCGCTGGATCTGTTCGCAGGTCGGTCCATCGCTCAGGGAACAGGGCCTTGTTTTTGTCGGTCTTGACGTCATTGGCACATACCTCACGGAAATCAACGTGACCAGCCCGACCTGTATCCGCGAACTCGACAAGCTGTATAACGCCGATATTGCGAGCCAGGTCCTGGATGCCATAGCCGTGCGACTTGAAGCCGGTTAAGCCCCTTTACACATTCCCCGGGTGCAGTCATCACCGGGTGCTTTGGTTACCCGGCCAGATGTGGAAGGGAAAAATATGCCAGGCCACGATTTGCTTGCTAAACTAGGAAAAACATATTAACCAGTGGAGGATAATCTAATGGTGGAAAACGGGGCACTCAACGTTCTCATTGTGGTTCTGATAGCCGTCTGTTTCTGGGTGTTCATTTTATGGAAGAACTCACGCAGGCTGCATGAGGACATCAACATGGTTGCCCAGCAGCACAGCCTCATCCGGAACGATGACAGTGCCCGGAAACTCTGCCGCGCACTGCACCTGCTGAACCCCAAGCTCACAGCAGGTATTGACTACGTCATCAGACACGACACCCGGGATCAGGAACCCTATATTGCGGAATGGATGGCAGACAGTTCGCAACCGACATCCGACGAGATCAGGAATGCCCTGATTGAACTCTCGGATGCCAACCATGAAGCCAAATATGCCGCCATGAGGCGCGCGGAGTATCCCGGCATAGGAGAACAACTCGATGCCGCCTATCAGGCCCGCCAGGGGGATAATACCAAGCAGATTGAGCTGGACAAGCAGATACGCGAGGTCAAGGAAAAGTACCCGAAGACGGATGAGTTCGTGTAGTCATGCCCTGGAGGGCATCTCACCGGATATAAAAAAGGGGGGATATCATCCCCTCTTTTTTGCAACCTCCCGGCAGTCATCACTTCATGGCAACGGCATCCTTCGGCACCACGACCGTCAGGCCAGGCACTTTCCACATCTGCATACCGCCCAGGTATCTTACCTTTTGCATACCATGAGGGTGTATGCGCGTCCACGATCAATCTGCTTCCTAAGACCCAAAAGAAATATCTCTGCTTCACCCACCGTTGTCACCCCCGGGAGCGACGCGCATGGGCTGTATACAGAAAGGCGGGCAATTGCAGGAAGTCCTGGCAAACCCGCCCGCCAGGACGTTGTCCTGGTCCGGTATCCGCTGGATCCGTACCGCCTCCCCCACGTGATAGCCATCCACATATGCCGGACAGGCAGTCAATTTGACATCGATCGCCTTGCAGACGTGCTCATGATGCCAACCGCCACTGTCAGAAACCAAACCGTAACTGCGCTGGCCAATTCTGTTTTCTTAACCACATCCACTTTGCAGACAGATCCCGACTTGACAACGGGCTACCCGCCAGACATCAACCCGACAATTACCTCTCTGACTGATGAAATCCGGTTATCATCCGGATATAAGCGGTATCCTTTTCCCGATCACGCGGTGAAAGCCGCATGTAGAAAGTGACTGCCGGAGTACCGGCCGTCCGGCACAGCTTCAAGCCATCCAGAGCCCAAACCTTTCGAATGGCTTGCCGGTGCCGATAGCAGCCACTTCAGGCCTGTTCGTGCGCACCTCACAGGTAGTCATCAGCCGCACCGGCAAGCAGCGAGCGCGTTTCTTCTGTAAACATTTTGCTGGATTGCATGCTGCAGACACCTGGAAGCCGGCCCGGCAATTTCCACATCCGAACCAGTTAACTCATTGTAATTGAAGTAACCACCAGGAGTTATAACGGGCTCCGCCCATCCCGGAGCTGTGTATCGAACCCACCGCCTCGTGCTTTAACCGCGTCTCACTCAGGTATCTTTCAGGGCCCGGCTATCAAAACACGGGGCACCAGTGCCGTAATACGGCATATACTCCCTGACCGGAGCGTCAAAATGAAACAGGAGGCCCTGGACAGGTTATGATGAGTGCCCGTCAAAGGACGCTGGCAATCAGGTTGTGCGATTGCCGTACTGCTATTCACCAATGCCAGCGATATAATTGACCGCGCCAATTACATTTATTATCAGGCATGCAGGAAACAGAAACTCCAGCACTGGAAGACACATCGGTCACGGCGAGTGATCGCTTCGCTCTTACGCTCTTTTTCGCAATTGTCATGCATGCCATGATTATTCTGGGTATTACTTTTGGCATTCATGATGAACCGCCCCCCGAAAACATACTGCCAACTCTGGATATCACGGTATCGAACCGCCGGACACCTCCACCTGACGAGGCAGATTACCTTGCCCAGACCAGTCAGGATGGCGGCGGGAATGTAACCGAGAAAATCAGGCCAACACAGGCCATACCGGAGCAGGCGCCCTCGGTTAACCCGGCACAGCCAGAGCCGAGCCCGGCCGAAATCATAACTGCCAGCACCGCAGAAGTGCAGGTGAGACAGCTGAACACAGAAACACCGGAGACCATGAAACCGGACCTGACCGCGACCGAACTGGTAGAACGCAGTCTGGAAATGGTCAATCTGAATGAGCAGCTAAACGAATCCATGCAGGCCTATGCAAAACGCCCACGCCAGGTGTTCGTTTCCGCCAGAACCCAGGAGTACATCTACGCCAACTATATGACTGAATGGGTAAAAAAAGTCGAACGCGTCGGCAACCTGAATTATCCCGATCAGGCGCGCCGTGAAGGACTTTCAGGAAAATTGATGATGGACGTGACCCTGAATGCGGACGGCACGGTACGCAACATCAGTATCCTGCGGCCCTCGGGGCAGCCTGTCATTGACGAAGCGGCCATACGCATTGTCAATCTGGCGGCACCCTTCCCGCCCTTCCCGCCGGAAGTACGCAAGGAAGCAGACATACTCCACATTACCCGGACCTGGGAGTTCTCAACGACTAACCACCTTAAAAGTCATTAGTTACGGCTGCACTCCAGCGGCCGCGGCCGCGAATTGGCTTGATGGAACAGGGGTGTCTGCAGGATACTATGGCCATGGGTAAGACCGAATCCTTAAGCAATCACTTCCTCATTGCCATGCCCTCGCTGGAAGACCCCAACTTTCACCATACAACCACCTATATTTGCGAGCATGACGAAAACGGAGCGCTCGGCATCGTAATCAACCGTCCCCTGAATATGAAGCTCGGGGAAATCCTGCAACACATGGATATCAAGACGAACAGCGAAAAGGTTTTCTCGCAACCGGTGTACATGGGTGGCCCGGTACAAAGTGACCGCGGATTTGTACTGCATGAGCCGCCAGGCAACTGGGAGGCCACCCTGCGAGTCACCGACAGTATCGGTGTAACATCCTCCAGCGACATACTGGAAGCGATCGCAGCGGGTGGAGGGCCTGAAAAATCCCTGGTCACCCTGGGGTATGCCGGCTGGGGAGCCGGCCAGCTTGAGCAGGAAATCGCAGCCAATGCATGGCTCAGCGGCCCGGCAAGCACTGAAATACTGTTCAATACCCCCTGCGAACAGCGCTGGCTGGCCGCTGCAGCTCTTATCGGAGTGGACCTCAATCTGTTATCCGGCGAGACGGGACATGCCTGAATGCCTTCCCGGCAGACCATGAATGGCAGCGGAGGCCGCTAGCGCGCCTTGCAGACTCTGCTCGGATTTGACTACGGGAAACTCCGCATCGGTGTTGCCGTCGGCCAGGATATCACCGGAAAAGCAACCGCATTGTGTACGCTGGAATGCCACGATGGCAGGCCGGACTGGGACAAGATCGGTGGCCTTATAGCCGAATGGTCACCGGGATCACTGGTTGTTGGCCTGCCTCTGCATGCGGACGGCAGTGATTCCGCAACCACCCGGGCGGCCCGGAGTTTTGCCGGAGAGCTCGAGGCACGCTACCGGCTACCGGTATATGGCATGGATGAACGCCTGAGCTCGCATGCCGCAAAGGAAATGCAACGTGAAACACCCGGGAAAAGCAGGGATGGAATTGACGCCATAGCTGCGAGCATCATCCTGCAAAACTGGCTGGACACAACAGGGAACGCATGAAGAACCTGGAAAATATCAGCGCCATTATCGACGCTATGGCCAGGGAACTGGATGAACTGACCCGGCAAACCGGGCGCAGCAACCCGGCCATGGTCGGCATTCACACCGGCGGTGTCTGGATTGCCCGGCAACTGCACGCGCGCCTGGGCATACGCGACCCGCTGGGAAGCCTGGACATATCCTTCTACCGCGATGATTTTACCCGTGTCGGCATGAACCCGGTTGTGCAGCCATCGCAGCTGCCCTTCAGTATCGATGACAGGCACATCATCCTGGTTGATGATGTCCTGCATACCGGGCGCACGATTCGCGCAGCGCTGAACGAGCTGTTTGATTACGGCAGGCCCGCCTCGATCGTGCTGGCCACGCTGATAGAACGGGACGGTCGCGAACTGCCGATACAGGCAAATGTGGTCGGTCGCCATGTCGAGCTGAACCGCCAAGAGCACATCAAGCTGGCGGGGCCTGATCCGCTGACACTCCAGATCCAGAAGGCGAAATGAACCTGCAGATCGACGAGCAGGGCCGCCTGCGCCACTTTCTCAGCATCGACGGGCTGAATCGTCAACTGCTCACAGAGATCCTGGATACCGCGGAATCCTTTGCCGGCCTGACCGAACAGACAGTCAAGAAAGTACCGCTGCTGCGCGGCAAGACCATCGTCAACCTGTTCTTCGAGGCCAGCACCCGCACCCGCACAACATTTGAACTCGCGGCCAAGCGACTTTCGGCTGACGTGCTGAATATCAACATTACGCAGTCAAGCGCGGTCAAGGGAGAGACCCTGCTGGACACCTTGCGGAACCTGGAAGCCATGCATGTCGACATGTTCGTGGTCCGTCACTCCGCCAGCGGTGCGGCACACTTTATCGCCAGCAATATTGCACCGCATGTTCGTGTCATCAACGCGGGGGATGGCAGCCATTCGCACCCGACGCAGGCAATGCTCGACATGTTCACGATACGCCGTGTCAAGGGGCCTGATTTTGGACGGCTGCGCGTTGCCATTGTCGGCGACATCCTGCACTCGCGGGTGGCACGCTCCCAGATTCACGCCCTGAACCTGCTCAATACCGGCGAGGTCCGCGTCGTTGCACCCGCAACCCTGATACCCGCTCACGCGGAATCGCTCGGCGTCCACGTCTACCATGACCTGCAGACCGGCATCGAGGGCGTGGATGTCATCATTATGCTGCGTCTGCAACGCGAACGCATGCAGGGGGCACTGCTGCCCAGCGAGCGTGAATACTATGAGCTTTTCGGACTCACCAACAGGAAGCTCACAAACGCGCAGCCGGATGTCACTGTCATGCACCCGGGCCCGATCAACCGCGGCGTGGAAATGGACTCCGAAGTCGCCGACGGGCCGCACTCGGTCATCCTGGAACAGGTCACCCATGGCATAGCGGTACGCATGGCAGTCATGTCCCTGGCCATGTCCAGCAAGAAGGATAAAGCGGAGTAGCCCGTGTCTGCCCCTGCCGACAAATCCGACAGAATCCGCATCCGCGGCGGCCGCGTCATCGATCCCGCGGGCGGCAGGGACGCCGGACAGGACGTATTCATCGCCGCAGGCAGGATTGCAGCAGTAGGCGATACTCCTGACGGCTTCAGCCCTGACCTGGTGATCGATGCCAGCGGCTGCATTGTCTGCCCCGGACTGGTCGATCTCAGCGCACGGGTTCGCGAGCCGGGCCAGGAACACAAGGCGACCATCGCATCGGAATCCCTGGCCGCCGCCAGTGGCGGCATAACGACCCTGTGCTGTCCGCCGGACACCATCCCCGTCATAGACACACCCGCCGTGACCGAACTGATCCGCCTGCGCGCGGAAACCACCGGACTGACCCGGATAGTGACGCTGGGTGCGCTTACCCGGGGACTAGCCGGCGAGCAATTGAGCGAAATGGCCGCACTGCGCAAGGCCGGCTGCATCGGCGTCAGCAATGCCCTGCAACCACTGGCCAACCCCCTGATACTCAGACGGGCGATGGAATATGCGTCCACCTTTGACCTGACCGTGTTCCTGCATGCCGACGATCACTGGCTATCAAACGGCGGCTGTGCCCACGAAGGCAGGGTCGCAACGCGCATGGGGCTGCCCGGGATACCCGAAGCAGCTGAGACCGCGGCGGTTGCTCGCGATCTGGCGCTGGTACAGCAAACCGGCGTACGCGCGCATTTCTGCCACCTGACCAGCGAACGCGCCGCACGCATGGTCGCACGGGCGCAGTATGACGGACTCCCGGTCAGCGCCGATGTCGCCGTTCCCTACCTGTATCTTTCAGAAATCGATATCAACGACTTCAATACCCAGTGTCACCTGATCCCGCCGCTGCGGACCGTAGAGGACCGCCAGGGACTGCGCGAGGCACTGCGCCGCGGCACCCTGTCGGCCATCTGTTCAGATCACCAGCCGCATGAACCGGACGCCAAGCTGGGACCCTTCCCTGCCACGGAACCCGGGATATCCGGGCTGGATACCCTGCTGCCGCTGGCACTGCAACTGGCGCACGAGCAGGTCTTGCCGCTGTCCGACCTGCTGCATCGCCTGACACGTGGTCCTGCTGAAATACTGGGACTGCCCGGCGGCACGCTGGCCATCGGCGCAACGGCGGACATCTGCATCTTCGATCCGGAGCGTACCTGGGTGCTGGATACTGCGACCATGCGCAGCAGCGGCCACAACACACCCTTCATGGGCTGGGAGATGAGGGGGCGTGTCATCCACACCTTGCTGGCCGGCCGGCTGGTCTATTCCCTCGCAGGCTGAACCTCCTGCCGGAACAACCGGGCAATTCATTCATTTGAACAGCCCGACCCTGGACTCGCCACCGCCGCGCGGGTCGCTGGCAGCGTATACCTGCTTGCTACTCCTGTCCCAGTAGACAGCCTGCATATTCCCGTAAGGTGAATCCAGCCGCTGCAGGGTGTGTCCGCGTGCCGCCAGCGCCTCGCTTAATCCGCCACCCAGGGCGCCCGGCTCGTACTGCACCACATCAGGCAGGAACTGGTGATGGTACCTGGGCAGACTGACCCAGGAGGCTGGCCGGTTGCCGGCCGCCAGGTCCAGCACTCCAAGCAGTACCATGGTGATTATCCGGCTGCCACCCGGCGTGCCCAGAATCGCAACCCCGGCGGAGTCTTCGGCGAAGACAGGCGTCATGCTTGACAGCGGGCGCTTGCCCGGGGCAATCGCATTCGCTTCCGCACCGACCAGGCCATACAGATTAGGCGCACCCGGCTTGACGGAAAAGTCATCCATTTCGTTGTTCAGCAACACACCGGTCCCGGGCGGAACGATACAGGCACCGAAAGGGTAGTTGATGCTCAGTGTCGCCGCGACGCGGTTGCCCTCACCGTCCAGGATGGAAAAATGCGTCGTATCCTGTCCGCCAGGGTCGGTTGCATATCCGCCCAGGGCAGCACTCGGTGTCGCTTTAGCCTGGTCGATAGTGCTGCGCAAGGTATCTGCATGTGCCTGACTGAGAAGACGCGCAACCGGGACCTGCACAAAATCACTGTCGCCGAGGTATTCCGCACGATCCCGGTAGGCACGCCGCATGGACTCGATGATAAGATGCGTGCGCGTCACCGCGTCGTATTCGTCAAGCTGAAATCCGGAGAGGATATTGAGCATGGACAACAATACGACGCCACCGGATGATGGCGGCGGAACCGAGACGATGCGGATACCCCGGTATTCACCCCGCAACGGCTCGCGTTCCACCACGTGGTATTGTTCAAGATCCTGCAGCGTCCATATGCCGCCGGCCGCACGCGTCCCGGCCACCAGTCCTGCCGCCAGGGGACCACGGTAAAAACCCGCATGCCCGGCACGTCCCAGTGTCTCAAGCGTATCCGCAAGTTCAGGCTGCAGAATGCGCACGCCTGCATCAGGGACTTCGTCTGCGTCGAGAAAGATCCGCGCAGTCTCCGGGTCATCCTGCATGGCCGCAAGCCGCATCCCGGACAGCCTGCGGTAGTGTTCGTCCACCAAGAAACCGCTGCGCGCCAGCCGGACCGCGGGTAACAGCGAGCGCTGCAGCGGCAGGCGGCCATAGTGCTCCGCAATATGCACCAGCGCCGCCGGCTCGCCCGGGATACCGGCTGCCAGCGCACCATTGACGGACAGGTCGGGCACGACCTCTCCTTCGGCATCGAGATACATATCCCGGGTCGCTGCAAGCGGTGCCCGCTCGCGCCCGTCAATTACGATTTCAAACCCGTCTCGCGCCCGGTGCAACAGCCAGAAACCGCCGCCGCCCAGCCCGGAACTGTAGGGCTCTACCACTGCAAGCGCAGCGCTCACCGCAACCGCTGCGTCAAAGGCGTTGCCGCCCGCTCCCAGCACTTCCATTCCCGCCCGGGTCGCCAGCGGATGCGCACTGCTGATGGCCGGCTGCGGTGGTGCGGCATCCCCCGCCGCCGCGGCGGACACCCACAGAACAGACAGTAAAAAGGCCCCGATAAGGAGCCTGGTGCGATGTTCCCGACAGGTGCCTCTCACCCGGCAGTCCTTCCGGTCAGCTGCTCGTACTTGCGCATCAGCTGGTCCTCCGTTTCCTCCCGTTCGGGATTGGTGATAATGCATTCGACCGGGCACACCTCCACACACTGTGACACATCAAAATGCCCGACACATTCCGTACACAGGTCAGGGTTGATCTCGTAGATCTCCTCACCCATGTAGATGGCGTCATTCGGACACTCCGGCTCACACACATCACAATTGATACATTCGTCTGTAATCATTAATGCCATAGCAACTTCCTGCCGGACAGCCCTGTTTTATAACGCACAGTGACTTACTTTAATTTATGCGGCCACGTAATGCAGCCACAACTTTACTGTGGACAAACGGGGTTACGTCTCCGCCGAGACTCGCGATTTCACGAACCAGACTTGAGGATATGTAGGCATATTGTTCCGCCGGCGTGAGAAACATGGTTTCTATACCGGGCGCGAGATTACGGTTCATGCTGGCCAGCTGAAATTCATACTCGAAGTCCGAGACAGCGCGCAGCCCGCGCAGAATGACACGCGCATTCTGCTGTACCATGAAATCCACCAGCAGGTTGTCAAAGCTGCAGACTTCGACATTCCCGATGTGTGCCAGCACGTCCCGTGCCAGCGACACGCGCGTTTCGAGGGGAAATGCCGTGCGCTTGTCGGTGCTCGCCGCAACCGCCACCAGAACACGGTCGAACAGCCGCGAGGCCCGCTCCACCAGGTCCGTGTGGCCATTGGTTACGGGATCGAAGGTTCCCGGATAAACGACGGTGTCCATGGCTTCATTATGGCGTATCGACAACAGCGCGGACAAGGCAGGCGCGAGACAGCCGCGTTTTGCGAAACCCTGCGGCAGGATCGCATGCCGGCTAACATCACCGGCAGCAGCACACCCTTGCCGGAAATCCCTCAGTCCGCCCGGCTGTGCCTGGCCAGGTGATAGCCGACCTGCCCCGCCGCCTTGCTGCGCAGCAGTTCCCAGTTTTCGGGCAGTTCCGGGACCAGCCCTTTCTCGGCCTCGATATAGATCCGTGCCCGAGCGGACAGCCAGCCACGACTTTCGAGCTGCTGTACCAGGGGGGACAGCATCTGCCTGCGATACGGCGGATCGAGAAAGACAATATCAAAAGAACTGGAGGGCCCGGCAAGCCATTGCAGGACTTCTGCCTGGACCACGCGCACCTGGTGCGCACCAAGCAATTCCAGTTGCCTTCCCAGGGCGGCTGCGACCCGGGGGTCGTTGTCGACCAGCAGCACTTCCGCAGCCCCCCTGGAGGCGGCTTCGATCCCCAGTGCACCGCTGCCTGCATAGAGATCCAGGCAGCGGGCACCGCGAATCACCGGAGCCAGCCAGTTGAACAGTGTTTCACGCACCCGATCCGGGGTTGGGCGCAGTCCCGGCACCGGCGCAAACGCCAGGCGGCGTCCACGCCAGGTCCCGGCAATGATGCGCACTTGATTGGCGGTCTGGCGCGATTTCATGCAACGGCATGATCCCGACTTGCCGTGTCCGCGTCAACGATAACAGCTTCAGCTGAAGCGGCCGGGACACCGTGAACACCGGGTGGGTCCGCAACACTCAGGCACGACGGCGCGCCACCCCGACCAGTCCCAGCATGCCGGACAGGAACAGCATGACCGCCGGCGGCACCGGGACCGTGCTCACCGGGACATTGCCTGGTGTCGGCACATCAAGCGACACGAAGTCGGCCAGATTATCGTTACTATCCAGCGACGGGTTGGCACGTGCCAGACTGAAACCGCCCGGGACATCCGGCGCGGCACTGCCCTCACCGGCGAATACACCGCCCGTAAAGTCACCATAGCCCAGCGCGTCCAGCACACCATTCGTATCGCGCAGAACCACCGAGTCCGGCCCGTTCTGATAGTCGACATTCATGACCAGGTCGGCATTGCCAACCAGTGTGGTACCGTCTCCGACATCGTCCCCGATGACAAACACACCGTCCGCGGGCATGACGCCGGTGAGCGTGATGCTGCTGTAGACACTGCCATCGGCACCGTTCACTCCCTCCAGTAACAGGCCGTCCAGGATCGTGCCGGGGGTACCGAACAGCTCCACGAAAACATTGCCGTTGTCAGTACCGGCCGCGTCATAGAGCACCTCTGATATAACGGTTTGCGAGTGCGCGACGGTCATTGTCAGCGCACCGGATATTGCCAGCAGGTACTGCGCCGCGGCTATTGAAACATTGCTTTTCAGATTCATGACTCCTCCCTGATATGTGGTTGAATACGGGCAGCTGTCTGCGCCCGGGCGGCTCGACCATGAGCCGTTATTGCTGAAGCAGGCATCCTTGCCAGGGCCCGTTTCCGGGTGTCCTGGCTGGGGAGATTACCCTGGTGACTGCGGTGTGACAGCCGCAGGATTGCAGCACGACCTGTCAGCCATTACCGACAGGCCGTGTACGCGGGGAGGGGTTGCTGCGCAGTCGCGGTTCAGGATTCTCCGCCGACAATGACGGTGACCATGTCGGCCGGGTGCACGCGGCGCCGGTAGGCGTCCATGATCTGTTCACGGGTTACGGCGGTTACACTGTCGTTGAAGGTCTCCAGGTAATCCAGCGGCAGACCGTAAAAGCCGATCATGACGATGTAACCGAGTATCTTTGAATTATTTTCGATAAGCAGCGGGAAGCCGCCGGTAATATTATTCACCGAGGCGGTCAGCTCGTCCTGCGTCGGCCCCTTGTCAAGGTACGTCTGCAGGGTCTCGCGCATGACTGCGAGCGCCTCGTCCACCTGGTCGTTGCGTGTCTGCAGGGAAAACAGGTAGGGGCCGTCCTGCTCCATGGGCGTGAAGTAACTGTTCACGCTGTATGAAAGACCGCGCTGCTCGCGCACGGCCTCGTTGAGACGCGAAACGAGACCGCCGCCACCAAGGACATGATTTCCCACATACAAGGGGAAATAGTCGGGATCGCCGCGGCGCATGCCCGGAGCACCCATTTGCACATGCGTCTGCGTGGAAGGGTGAAACAGCCGCTGCTCGACACTGTCGGTCAACGGATCCACCGGCGGTACGGGCGCGGCCCGCTCCCCTGGCTGCAGTTTCGCGGTCACCCGCTCGGCCAGTGACTCGGCGGCGGCGCGGTCAATATCCCCGACGATGCCGATAACGGCATTTGCCGCAACGTAATAACGCCGGTAGAACGCCTTGACCTGCTTGACCGTCAGCGCCTTCAGGCTGGCTTCGGTGCCCTCTGGCCTGGAGGCATAGGGATGTTCGCGATAAACCAGTTTGTAAAAGGTATATTCAGCCACTGTCGCGGGTGACTGCTCGTCATGTCGCAAGGCGACCAGCATACGCTCGCGCTCACGTTCGAAATCCGCCTGATTGAAATCGGGGGCACCGACGACATCCCGCATGATATCAAGTGCCGGTTGCAGATGTGCACTGTCGCTCAGGCTGCGCAATGACAGCGAGGCCATATCGCGCGCCGAAGCACTGCTCAGCCGGGCGCCCAGCGATTCCACACGAACGGCTATCTGGTCGGCACTCAGTCCTGCCGCACCCTTGTCCAGCAGGGTACTGGTCAGGCTGGCCAGGCCGGGATGGCCGTCGTCACGGGCACTGCCGGCGGCAAAGGTTATGTTGACATCCACCATCGGCAGTTCCGGCGCGGGAACGAAATAGACCCGGGCACCGCTTTCCGTAACCCAGTGCTGGATTGCCGGCATCGCCTGCGCCGCTGCGACCGGCAGCAACCACATCAGCAGCAGCCACATCCAGTAACGCATTACGCCTGTTCCATTTTCAGTGTACATGGCCGCCTCCCGGCAGTGCAGCCGCCATCTGGCCAGTCTGCATCGGCAGCGGCTCCAGGTATGCGACAGTCAGGTGATTTTCCACCAGGTATTTGCGGGCCACGGCCTGTACCTGCGCAGCAGTGACCGCATTGATGCGGTCGACGTATTCATCAGCCAGCCGCCAGTCAAGCCCGGCAGCCTCGAGCTGCCCGATCTTCATGGCCTGGTAGAAAGTCGAATCCAGCTCGTAGACCGCGTCGGCCACGACCTTTGATTTGACGCGCTGCAGTTCATCCGGCTCGACCGGCTTGTCCTGCAGGCGTTGCACCTGCTGCTGCAATGCCTGCTGCAGCTCTTCCACGCTGTGTTCGCCTGCGGGAGTCCCGTCGAACAGGAACAGGCCCTGCTGGCGATCATACAGGTCATAACTCGCGCCGGCACTGGTCGCAATCCGGCTGCCGCGCACCAGTTCCTTCGTCAGCCGGGAACTGTCGCCGCCATCGAGGATGCTGGCCAGCACCTCCAGCGCATAAGGCTCCCAGTCCTCGGCAGCGGTCTTCAGCACCGGGGTCCCGTAACCCATAATCATGTAGGGTACCTCGGCGGGCGCCCTGACGATAATGCTGCGCTTGCCGCGTTGCGGCGGTTCGACCCGCGGTTTGGGCGGCACAATCGTTTCGGGCTGCAGCGGCCCGAAATACTGTTGCGCCAGTTTCAGCACTGCTTCCGGCTCGACATCCCCGACCACGACCAGCACAGCGTTATTGGGCGCATACCAGCGCGCATACCAGGCCTGCAGGTCGGCCAGCTGCAGGTTCTCCAGGTCATTCATCCAGCCGATGGTGGGTATGCGCGAGGAACTGCTGACAAAGGCACTGGCCATGAACTGCTCGTAGGTCAGCGACATGGGCATGTCCTCGGTGCGCAACCGGCGTTCTTCCATAACCACCTTGATTTCCTTCTGGTATTCCTCGTCCAGCAGGTGCAGGTTGCGCATGCGGTCGGATTCCAGTTCAAAACTTACCGGCAGGCGGCTTTTCTCCAGTCGCTGGAAGTAGGCAGTGTAATCCTGCCCGGTAAAGGCATTCTCGCTGCCTCCGTTGTCGGAAATGATCCGGGAAAACTCTCCCGCGGGATGCTTGTCCGTACCCTTGAACATCATATGCTCCAGCACGTGCGAGACGCCGGTGATACCATCGTGCTCATAGCTGGCACCGACCTTGTACCATACCTGGGAGACAACGACCGGTGCACGGTGGTCCTCCTTGACGATCAGTTTGAGGCCGTTGTCCAGCCGGTATTCATGCACGGCACCGCTTGCCAGCGCCAGATGGCTGCCCAGCAAGAGGATGACAGCTGTGAGACTTCGCATTCAGTTGCTCCTGAAATTATCGGTGGTTAACCCCGACGGGTATGGGATGATAGGATATCCCGCTGAAAATTTCCCATTCCTGCAGAGACAATCGATTCCATGCTCGGGTTCCGCAAAAACAAGACCTCGGCCACGGCCGACAAACCGGAGAAGGCCGGGCTGTTCCGCCGTCTGCGGGAAGGCCTGTCCCGTACCCGCCACACTCTGACCGAAAGCGTCGTCGACCTGGTACTGGGCAGCAAGGCGATCGATGCCAGGCTGCTGGAGGAAATCGAAACGACGCTGCTGGTCGCGGACATGGGCGTGGAGGCAACCCGCGAGATCATCGACCGCCTGACCGAGCAGGTGGCACTCAACCAGTTTGCCGACGCCGAGGCTCTGATGAACGCACTGCAGCGGCACATGCAGGCCATCCTCGCTCCCGGCAGCCAGCCCCTGATCATTCCGGAAAACAGCCGGCCGTTCGTGATTCTCATGGTCGGCATCAACGGCGCCGGCAAGACCACCACCATCGGCAAGCTGGCGCACCATTTCCAGCAGCAGGGACTGAAGGTCATGCTGGCTGCCGGGGACACCTTTCGTGCGGCCGCGGTCGAGCAGTTGCAGACCTGGGGTGAACGCAACGGGGTACCGGTAATCTCCCAGCGGCAGGGAGCCGACTCGGCCTCGGTCATATTCGATGCCCTGCAATCGGCACAGGCGCGGTCAGTCGATGTCCTGATCGCGGATACTGCCGGACGGCTGCATACCCAGTCGAATCTGATGGAAGAGCTGAAGAAGATCAAGCGCGTCATGGCCAAGCTCGACCCGGCCGCACCCCACGAAATCATGCTGGTCGTGGACGCCGGTACCGGCCAGAATGCCATCAGCCAGGCACAGGAATTCAACCAGGCAGTCGGCCTGACAGGCATCACCCTGACCAAGCTGGACGGCACCGCCAAGGGCGGCATCATCTTTGCGATCGCGAAAAAAACGGGCATTCCGATCCGCTTCGTAGGCGTCGGAGAAGGCATTGAAAACCTGCGGGAATTCGACGCCAAAGAATTTGTGGATGCACTGTTTGAGTAGGGCTTATAAAAGGTGAGAAGTGATAAGTGAAAAGTGAGAAGTAAAGCGGGGACGCGTTAGCAGGGCACTGTCAGCAGGATCCCTGTTAACTGTTCACTTCTCACCTTTTACTGTTCGCCTCTCACTTCTTACTTTTCACTTTTCACTTTTCACTTTTCACTTGAACCACAATGATTCGATTCGACAATGTCAGCAAGCGCTACCCCGGAGGCTACGAGGCCCTGAGCAATGTCAGCTTCGACATGGAGACGGGCGCAATGGCCTTTCTGACCGGTCATTCGGGTGCTGGCAAAAGCACCCTGCTGAAGCTCATCGCACTGATCGAGCGCGTCACGCGCGGCCAGCTGTTTCTGGACGGACAGAACGTCACACGCATCGGCTCGCGGCGCATCCCCTACATCCGCCGCAAGATAGGTTTCATCTTCCAGGACCACCATCTCCTGTTCGACCGCACCGTCTTCGACAACGTCGCCCTGCCGCTGATCATCGCCGGCTACCGGCACCAGGAAGTGGGCCGCCGGGTGCGGGCGGCACTGGACAAGGTCGGCCTGCTGCAAAAGGAACGGCTCTACCCGATTACCCTTTCCGGCGGCGAACAGCAGCGTGTGGGCATCGCCCGCGCCGTCGTCAACAAACCCCTGCTGCTGCTTGCGGATGAACCGACCGGCAACCTGGACCCGGACCTGTCACGCGAAGTCATGGCCCTGTTCGGCATGTTCAACGACGTGGGGGTCAGCGTCCTGATCGCCAGCCACGACCTGCAGCTCATCGGCGAACTCGACTACCCGGTCCTGTCACTGTCACAGGGCCGTCTGGCGCTGCCCGGGGCGGATGCAGCATGAAGCAGCCCGGCAAACCACTGCGGCACTCCCGGCACCACTGGCGCGCGAGCCTGCGACGCATGCTGTCCCCGCGCACCTTTCTGCAACGCCATGCCCAGGTGGCGCTGGACAGCCTGGGACGCCTGTATCGCAACGGCCTGGCATCGTTGATGACAGCGGCGGTTATCGGGATCGCCCTGGCGATGCCATCGGGCCTGTTGCTGCTGCTGGACAACCTGCACCGCCTGAGCGGTTCCTGGGACGGGCAGGCCAGCCTGTCGGTATTTCTCAAGCAGGAAATCGACAGCGACACCGCCCGGAAACTGGCCGACAGCCTTGCGACATGGCCGGAAATCGGGGCGGTACAACTGGTCACACCGCAGCAGGCATTGCAGGAATTCAGCGAACATTCCGGTTTCGCTGATGTCCTGGGACTGCTGGCGGACAACCCGCTGCCCGTAGTCCTCATCGTCACGCCGTCCGCGGACCAGACCGACCCGGCGCTCGCCGGCGCCCTGCAGGAGCGGCTGACAGCCCTGCCGGAAACCGATCTGGCGCAACTCGACCTGCAGTGGGTACAGCGGCTTGCCGCGATCCTGGATATCGCCCGCCGCGGCATCCTGGTCGTCAGCGCCCTGCTGGCGCTGGCCGTGCTGCTGGTGATCGGCAATACCATTCGCCTGGAAATCCAGAGCCGTCGCGAGGAGATCCTCGTCACCAAGTTGATCGGTGCAACCAATGCCTTCGTGCGCCGGCCGTTCCTTTACAGCGGAACGTGGTACGGGGTATTCGGGGCGCTGCTGGCATGGATGCTGGTGGAAACCGGTTTCTGGCTGCTGTCCGGCCCCGTGGGCACGCTCGTCGGCCTCTACCAGAGTGAATTCACCCTGGAAACGCTGCCACTGGCACTGCTCGGCCTCCTCACACTGACAGGTGTGGTACTTGGCCTGCTGGGTTCCTGGCTGGCGGTTGGCCGCCACCTGCACGCGATAGAGCCGAGCTGAGCGACGCGCCTGACGGTAACGCAGCAATATAATAAAAGTTGTTGTTTTTATATATTAATTCCGAGTTCCCCCCGGCGCCCGCCACGAACCTGCGCCGGGCATTTCACACCCGCTGCCGTCCCGCGTCGGCAGCTCAAATTTTCTGTTGGCACACCGATTTCGTGCAACTTTCGAGTGGATTGGCACTCTATAGAAACGAGTGCTAATATGATCGTCAAGCAACCAGAGAGAACTTCATGACACAGTCATTAGTCATCAGAAATCAGACACTTGCAGTACCTCAGGCAACAGGTAATCTGGACCAGTATATCCAGGCGGCCTTCAGTGTCCCGATCCTTACCCTCGAACAGGAACGCAGCCTGGCGGAGCGCCTGCAGCGGGACGGCGATCTGGATGCCGCGCGCCAACTGGTGATGTCCCATCTGCGCTTTGTGGTCCGCATCGCGCGCGGATACAGCGGCTACGGCCTGGCCCTGGGCGACCTGATCCAGGAAGGCAACATCGGACTGATGAAGGCGGTCAAGCGCTTCGATCCAACGGTCGGCGTGCGCCTCGTATCCTTTGCGGTTCACTGGGTACGCGCCGAGATTCATGAGTTCATCCTGCGGAACTGGCGCATCGTCAAGGTGGCAACCACCAAAGCCCAGCGCAAGTTGTTCTTCAACCTGCGCAGCAGGAAAAAACGCCTCGGCTGGATGAACCAGGAAGAAGTCAACGCCATCGCAGAGGATCTGGGCGTCAAGCCGGAAACCGTACTGGAGATGGAGTCACGACTCAGTGGGCAGGACGTGGGTTTCGACCCGGCGGTCAGTGATGACGACGATGACAGTCCCGGTTATGCACCGTCAGCCTACCTGACCGATGCCGCCAACGACCCGGCACTTTCCGTGGAGCAGGAGGACTGGAGCACTCGAAACACGGACAACCTGATCGAGGCGCTCGAACAGCTGGATGACCGCAGCCGTGTGATCCTGGAAGAACGCTGGCTGACCGAGGACAAGAGCACCCTGCACGACCTGGCAGCCCGCTTCGATGTCTCCGCCGAGCGCATCCGCCAGCTGGAAAAGAACGCCCTCAACAAGCTGAAGAAGACCATGCTGGCCTGATAGCGGTTCACAGGTGTAAGCAAAACGGCCTCACTGGGCCGTTTTTTTTGATGCCGCCTGAATCTCTATCCGTACATTCAAGGCAGGCTGTCGCTTCCCTGGTATTCAACAGTCTGGACCCCCGCTTTTGCCGGGTCGACGACATATCCAGAGCTTCCTTAACCCGGGATTCCGGCTATGCTCAATGGCCCTGAATAACCAGGAAGAATCAGGCCAGCAGCGGCAGGTAGTGATCCACCAGCAGAATGGCGAAGATGGCCATCAGGTACCAGATGGAATAGCCAAAGGTCTTCATGGCGATCTTTTCGTCGTTGCCCTTCATCAGCTGCACGGCGTAGTAGAGAAAGCCGCCGCCCAGCAGCAGCGCGCCGAGCAGGTAGAAGGGGCCGCTCATGTGCATGGCAAAGGGCAGGACGCTTACCGCGATCAGCATCAGCGTGTACAGCAGGATCTGCAGCTGGGTGAACGGCACACCGTGCGTCACCGGGAGCATCGGGATATCGACCTTGGCGTATTCCTCGCGCCGGTGTATCGCCAGCGCCCAGAAGTGCGGTGGCGTCCAGACGAAGATGATCAGGAACAGCAGCAGCGCATGCGGGTCGATCGAATCGGTCAGGGCCGTCCAGCCGAGAATCGGCGGTGCGGCGCCGGCGGCGCCGCCAATGACAATGTTCTGCGGCGTGGCACGCTTCAGGTACATGGTGTAGACGATGGCATAGCCGACCAGCGAGAGAAACGTCAGCACTGCCGTCAGCGCGTTCACCAGCACAACCAGAACCACCATCGACAGGGCGCCCAGGGTAGTGGCAAACAGCAGCGCATTGCGCTGGTTGATCTCCCCCTGCGGCAGCGGCCGGCTGCTGGTGCGCGCCATCTTCGCGTCCTCGCGCGCATCCAGCACGTGGTTGATCGCCGCCGCGGCCGAAGCCGCCATGCCGATGCCGAGGTTGCCGAAGAACAGAACATCCAGCGGCACCATGCCGGGCGGGCTGGTGGCGAGAAACATGCCGACCATGGCGGTGAACACGATCAGCGCCACGACCTTGAGCTTGCACAGGCCCAGATAGCTTTTTACGAGACTTGTCATTCGCCGGTCTTTTCGAGTCGTACTCTTGCAACAGGGTGCAGCATTTGCACCGGTTGGTTTACTTCGGCAGCACTTTGCGGCCCGTCCCGCTACCCGATCCTCGAGTATTTCAGCAGTTTCTGCAGATCTTTCAGTATGTCGCGGGCATCCGCATCCGGCAGATAGTACATCATGAGGTTGCCCAGCGGGTCGACGATATAAATCCGCCCTGCCCCTGTCACCGGGGTTTCATCGACCTGGAACTGGGGTGTTATCGCGGCGACATGCGCGTCAGACAGCAGCGCCACGGCCATGTCCTTGTGCTCCTGCGCCAGAAAACCGCCCAGTTCATTCGGGATGCTGTCGGCATGCAGCAGGAACAGGGTCTGCACCCGCCTCATGTCTTCATTCTGTGCCACACGCACCTGGCGCATCTTGTAGAGATTGTTGCGGCAGGTTTCGCCGCAGTTTGCCTCGCCGATATAGAGCAGCGTCCACTTGCCCTGCAGGTAATCCTGCAGCGACATGCCGTCACTTACCATGTCCGCGGGCATCACCAGCGGCCTCGCCGGATGCACCAGGTTGCCCCGGTTGGTCGTTCCCTGCGGCTTCCAGCCTTCCTCGCTGCTGTGGTGCATTACCCAGGAGACAAACACCGGCGCCAGGAAAATCAGCCCCAGCAAAACCAGCGCCTGGCGCGAGTTCAGGAAGCCCCGCTGCCGGGCAGCGGCCAGGATACGGCCGGTACGTGATCGAGGATTACTTGTCTGCATGGTCTTCCCGTATAGATTTATCCGAAATTCGCTTGCTGTTTACGCCGATGTAAATCAGCAGCAGCACCACTGCCAGTGTAAACCACTGCATGGCATAGGCGCGGTGCTTGTCCGGCGTCACTCCGTAGACGGGCTTCCACTCGCGGACGAACCCGTGTGCGTCAGTCTCGTCCAGCAACAGGATCACCGGCAGGAGCCGGGTATCCAGCACCTGCTCCAGCCGCGCAAGGTCCAGCTGCTGCACGACTTTCGGCCAGCCGGCATGGCTTTCCTCGGCATCACCCAGCCTGAAGAGCTTTTCCGGCGGCAGGCTGGTAACGGCCTCCACGGATACCAGACCTGACGGTCCCGGCAGCTCGGGCAGCACCGCCCGATCAGGCCCGGTCGGGACCCAGCCGCGATTCACCAGCACCACCGAATCACCACCCGGAAGCCGCAGCGGTGTCAGCACATGGTAGCCGGCCTGACCCCGGTAGGTGCGGTTGTCCAGCAGCAGCTGGTGCGCCAGATCATACTGACCGCGCGCGCCCACGGGGCGAAAGGCAGCCAGTTCGCCCGAATCAAGCAACCAGCCGAGTTCGACCGGTGCGAGCTGCACGCTGGCTTCATGGGCATCAATCAGGCCCTGTTTCCAGGCCGCCCGTTCCAGTTGCCACTTTCCCAGCCCGACCAGCACCGGCAACAGGGCCAGCGTTGCCAGGGTCGGCCACAGACCGGGCCTGAATTCAAATCCACCGAGCCTCATTCAGGCACTCGATTTGCTATACTGCAAGCCATTCCACGTCCACCTGCGCGGCCATTACTCATGTTCACAAAAATCCTTGTCGTCCTGATCCTGTTCACTATCATCGGGAGCCTGTTCAGCGGCCTGTTCTTCCTCATCAGGGACAAGGGGGCCTCGGACCGCACGGTCAGGGCGCTGACCGTGCGCATCAGTCTGTCGGTCCTGCTGTTCGTCCTGCTGATGATCGGCTATGCCACCGGCCTGCTGCAACCACACGGCGTTGGCGGCTAGCTGGCAAAACCGCAGCCTTCAAATAATCACGGTCAATACCCAGAAAACGGACATAAAGAGACCGCTCCTACAGGTGCATCTTTTGATATAGGAGCGGTCTCCTGAACGCGATTAACATCCTGTCGCACATTCCCTGCTGGCAATTAAAAAGGGCGCTGCAAGCAGCGCCCTTTTATATACAGCAACTTGCGTCTAGACCAGCCAGTAGACGAAGACGAACAGGCCCAGCCAGACCACGTCAACGAAGTGCCAGTACCAGGCTACCGCTTCGAAGGCGAAGTGGTGTTCGTTGGTAAAGTGGCCTTTCATGCTGCGAATCAGGATAACCAGCAGCATGGTGGCACCCAGCGTCACGTGCAGGCCGTGGAAGCCGGTCAGCATGTAGAACGTGGTCCCGTAGATGCCGGAGCCGAGCGTCAGGTTCAATTCATGGTAGGCATGCCGGTACTCGTAGGCCTGCAGGCCAAGGAACAGGAAACCCAGGGCCACCGTGGCCATCAGGCCCAGGATCAACTGGGTGCGATCGCCCTTCTTCAGACCCCAGTGCGCCCAGGTGACGGTCACGCCACTGGAAAGCAGGATCAGGGTATTGATGGCCGGAATCCCCCAGGCACTCATGGGCGTGTATTGACCACCCACGGCTGCGGGACCATTGGTTGGCCACACGGCGTCAAAACCGGACCACAGCAGTTCGTGGGTCATGACATTGTTGGATGCACCACCGAGCCACGGCACGGAATACATACGGGCATAGAACAGGGCGCCGAAGAAAGCCGCGAAGAA
This sequence comes from uncultured Gammaproteobacteria bacterium, assembly GCA_963824045.1. Taxonomy (GTDB): domain Bacteria; phylum Pseudomonadota; class Gammaproteobacteria; order UBA9214; family UBA9214; genus UBA9214. The sequence goes on from CAWGNW010000017.1 coordinate 243,835, forward strand.
CATCACCTCGGAGAAGATGAACCAGCCCATGCCCATGCGAAATGACGTGTCCACCCGGTCGTTGTACTTGCCGGCCAGGCTTTCGTTGATAACCGTGCCGAACCAGCCGAACAGCATGACGATGATGATCACGGCGCCGGCCAGCATGATGATGCTGCTGTTGCCATGCAGGAACCTGGCAAAGCCGAACAGGAGCAGGAACATACCGACTGAACCGACGATGGGCCAGTGGCTGGGTTCCGGCAGGTAGTAACCCCCTTTAGATGCTGACATTGATAACTCCCTCTGTGTCCAAAATGTTCAGTAAAAAAATCGTTATCGCTACAGTTGTGCACCGCTGGCGGTGCCCGTTGTACCCTGCAATTCTTCTATCACACCTGCCTGCTTGCCGGCCGGCTCAGCCGACTCTGCATGGAAAAAAGTATAGGACAGGGATACCGTCCCGACGTCCTTCGGCAGCTCCGGATCCACCACGAAGCGCAGCGGCATGAGCCTTTCCTCGTTCGGCCCAAGGGTCTGGCGGGTAAAACAGAAGCATTCCGTCTTGTTGAAATACTTCGCCGCTAACCCCGGCGCGAGACTGGGTACGGCCTGTCCCGTAACCGTCTCGCCGGTTTTGTTCCTGGCAAAATAGTTGACCTCGGTCACCTCGCCCGGATGCACCTTGACGCGTCTGACGACGGGATTGAAGTCCCACGCCAGGTCACTGTGCACCGAGGACAGGAACTCGACCGTCACCGTCCGCTCCCTGTCCACATGCTCGCTGAGTGCCGCCTCCAGTTCGATACGTCCGGTCTTGCCGTTGATGCCCGTAATACTGCAGAACACATCGTACAAAGGCACCAGCGCGAACCCGAAGCCGAACATGGCAACAGCTGCCAGCAGCAGGCGCCTGACGATGCGGCGGTTGGCTGCAGTGCGTTCACCGGCTTCCATATCAGCCGGTCACCACGAAGAAACTGCCGATATAAATTGCCGTCACCACCAGCACCAGGACCACGATGGTCAGGGTCTTGCGGTTGGCACGGCGCTTCAGTTCGTCTTGTGTCATGTTCTGCTCGTCGGATCACGGGAGGCACGGGCGGTAAGCACCCGTGCCTCGCCAGCTTTACTTGACTTCCGGTGCCGTCTCGAAGGTGTGATACGGAGCCGGTGACGGAATGGTCCATTCCAGACCGTGGGCGCCCTCCCACACCTGACCTGAGGCCTTTTCGCCACCGCGGATGGTCTTGATCACGATGAACAAGAAGAACACCTGGGCCAGACCGAAGGCGAAACCGCCGATACTGGAGACCATGTTCCAGTCAGCGAACTGCAGTGAGTAGTCCGGGATGCGGCGTGGCATGCCGGCCAGTCCCAGAAAGTGCTGCGGGAAGAACAGCACGTTCACGGAGATCGCCGACCACCAGAAGTGAATCTTGCCGAGCCGCTCGTTGACCATGTGGCCGGTCCACTTCGGCAGCCAGTAGTAGGCTGCGGCGATGATGGCGAACAGCGCGCCGGTCACCAGCACGTAGTGGAAATGCGCCACGATGAAGTAGGTGTCGTGGTACTGCATGTCAGCCGGGGCGATACCCATCATCAGGCCGGTGAAGCCACCGATACTGAACAGGAACACGAACGCGATCGCCCACAGCATCGGGGTCTCGAAGGTCATGGAGCCGCGCCACATGGTGGCGGTCCAGTTGAACACCTTCACCGCGGTCGGCACCGCGATCATGACGGTGGCGTACATGAAGTACAGCTCGCCCGCGACCGGCATGCCCGTGGTAAACATGTGGTGCGCGTACACGATGAAAGACAGGAAGGCGATGGAAGCGGTTGCGTACACCATGGAGCTGTAACCGAACAGCTTCTTGCGGGCGAAGGTCGGGATGATCTCCGAGATCACGCCGAAGGCCGGCAGGATCATGATGTACACCTCGGGATGCCCGAAGAACCAGAAAACGTGCTGGAACAGCACCGGGTCACCGCCGCCGGCGGCGCTGAAGAAGCTGGTGCCGAAGTTACGGTCGGTCAGCATCATGGTCACCGCACCGGCCAGTACCGGCATCACGGCGATCAGCAGGAACGCGGTGATGAACCAGGTCCAGACGAACAGCGGCATCTTCATCAGTGTCATGCCGGGGGCGCGCATGTTCAGCACCGTTGCGATAATGTTGATGGCGCCCATGATGGAGGAAAAGCCCAGCATGTGCACAGCAAAGATGAAGAAGTCGGTGCTCTGCGGTGCAAAGGTAGTCGACAGCGGTGCGTAGAAGGTCCAGCCGAATGCCGGACCGCCGCCTTCCATGAACAGGGTGCTGAGCAGCATGGTGCCGGCAAACGGCAGGATCCAGAAGCTCCAGTTGTTCATGCGCGGCAGCGCCATGTCCGGGGCGCCGATCATCAGCGGGATCTGCCAGTTGGCCAGACCGACCATGGCCGGCATGATGGCGCCGAACACCATGATCAGGCCGTGCATGGTAGTCATGGTGTTGAAGAACTGCGGTTCGACGATCTGCAGCCCGGGCTGGAACAGCTCGGCACGAATCACCATCGCCATGGCGCCGCCAATCAGCAGCATGGTGAAGGCGAACCACAGGTACAGGGTACCGATGTCCTTGTGGTTGGTGGTGGTAATCCAGCGCATGATGCCGGACGGGCGATGATCGTGATGATCGTCGTGTGTGGTTGCTGTACTCATCAATTCATACCTCCACTGGATAATTCCTGAATTCCTTAACGGGCAGCAGCGACATCTGACGGCTGCACCACGTCGCCGGTATTGTTGCCGAAGGCGTTGCGCTCGTAGGTGATCACAGCCGCGAGGTCAGCATCGTTAAACTGCTGGCCGAAGGCCGCCATGGCCGGGTTTTTCTTGCCCCCGTGAAGCACGATGTCGAGGTGCCCGGCTACCGGCCCGGTGGCGACCGGGCTACCCTTCAGCGGCGGGAAGCCGGCGGCCGGCAGGCCTTCTCCACCTGCCTGGTGACAGGCCTGGCAATTGGTCTTGAAAATCGTCTCGCCCTTGGCCATCAGATCATCCATGCTCCAGGTCTTGGTGGCTGCTGCAGCAGATGCCGCGGCAGAGCCTTTCTGCTCATTAACCCATGTCTGGTAATCTTCCTCGGTCTTGGCGATCAGCACGATGGGCATGAAGCCATGGTCCTTGCCGCACAGTTCCGCGCACTTGCCGCGGTAGATGCCCGGCTCCTTCAGTTCGGTCCAGGCATCGTTGATAAACCCGGGGATTGCGTCCTGCTTCCAGCCAAGTGCCGGCACCCACCAGGAATGAATGACATCGTTGGAGGTGATCAGAAAGCGGATCTTCTTGTTGATCGGGACGACGATCGGATTGTCCACTTCCAGAAGATAGTTCTCGCCCTTTTCGGCCGAGCCCTCGATCTGGTCGCGTGGCGTGGCCAGCGCGCTGAAGAAGCTGATGTCCTCGTCCAGGTAGTTGTACTTCCACTTCCACTGGAAACCGGTGATCTGGATAGACATGTCAGGATCGCGTGTGTCCTCGAGCGCCAGCAGCGTCGTTGTGGCAGGGACGGCCATGCCCACCAGGATCAGGAAGGGAATGGTCGTCCAGATGATCTCGACCGTGGTGCTCTCGTGGAACGTCGCCGGTACCGCACCTTTGGACTTGCGGTGGGTGAAGATGGAGTACATCAGCACCGCGAAAACACTGAGACAGACCACGACACAGATCCAGAAAACCATCATGTGCAGGTCGTAGACCTTGTGACTGATGTCCGTGGCTCCCGGCGTCAGGTTCAGTGAATAATCTGCGAAGGAATTGCCTGCGCCCAGCAGGATAGCGGCGCCCCACAGACTGCACAGTGCGCGTCTAAGCGATATAGCGAACATGCATCGATCTCCCTAACACTCTAGTTTAAATGCAAAAATCTCTTACGGCGCCGGACTGTCCCGTGCCTGCGGGCCCTGCTGCCAGCCATCCCGGTGGATAATCTGTTGCAGCTCGGCCGCAAGGGCACGCCGTTCCTCTTCATTCAGGAACGCGCCAAGCTGTACCTGCCGGCCCTGAAAGGCGATAGCAAGACGGCTCGGATACCAGGCAATGTGCGGCTGTTCCAGACTGATCCGCGCCCAGACGCGAGGGCATTCCCAGCGCTCTTCCGGTGTGTTCCGGCCCTTTTCGACTGTAACAACACTGGCATTCACGGAAACCACCTCGCGTATCTGGCTGCGTGTCAGACACAGGTAAAAGGCCGCTCCCAGAACCAGTATTTCCAGACCCGCAAATGGCAGTACGGTCCAGAGACCATGCAGTGCAAATGCGATCCCGATTCCCAGGCAGACGATTGCTATCGCCGCATAAACCTGGACCGCCTGGCGCCATGACAGGGACTGATTGGGACGAATCACCCAGTGACAGTCCCGGCCCGCAGGATCACAGACAAGTTCCACCACTGTTCTATTTTGACCCGTCGATCCCGGCCACCCTGATAAGGGGCGCGTATGCAACTGCTGGCCCGGCACCCCGCAACAGTGCAGAACGTGCGCTGCCGGGATTTATGCCGAAAAAAAGTCCGCGCATTGTATCTGCACACTGCGGAAGATTCAATTCAGACCGGAACTCATTTGCACGATGATTTCCTTTCCCTGCTCATGCCGGCAGCGACAAACACCTTGCCACCCTGCCGGGTTCAACGGGATCCATGGCTGGCACCTCCCCCAGGAACCGGAATGAAAGCCTTGATTTCAATGTGTTAATGTTTTCCTCTGCATAATCGGCGCCCGGCGGAAGCCGGTTCGCGACCCAGCCGGCCGGGAAACAGCCGCTGGCCATGATGGATTCCGCCGTCAGCAGGGCATGGTTCAGACAGCCCAGGCGTATCCCGACGACCATGACAACCTCCAGCCCGAGTACCCGCGCCAGGTCCGCCAGGGTGTCGTCATCATTCAGTGGCACCTGCCAGCCGCCAACCCCCTCGACCAGCACACAGTCGGCCTTGCCTGCGATTTCGCTGCAGGCCGAGCGAATCGTGTCGAGCTCGATGGTCACACCCTCCCGGGCCGCGGCGATATGCGGTGCGACAGGCGGTTCGAAGGCATAGGGATTGACCAGCGCATAGGGCAGAGCCACCGACGCCTGCCGCTGCAGCCGCAGGGCATCGTCGTTCACCAGGCCGGCAGGTCCACGCTCGCAGCCAGTGGCCACCGGCTTCATGGCGGCGACGGTTTTTCCCCTGGCCTGCAGGTGCGCCATCAGCCCGAGGGTAACGATCGTCTTGCCGACGCCGGTATCCGTGCCGGTGATGAAAAAACCGCTGCGACTAGTCATTGCCGGACGTGTCTGCGGATCCCTGCCGGCGCGACGGCGCAAATGGTACTGCAACGGCCGCGTTTTTTTGCTGCGGCGACCACGCATGGCCGTAGATCACTTCGTAGGTCGACGGCAGGACCCCGTCGCAGCGAAATGCCTCATAGGCCGTTGTGAATGCCTGAAAGCGGTGCTTTCCGGTCAGGCCGCGGGCGCGCCCGCGGGTGACGTTGTGCGCCCCGATATGTTTCAGGTCGAGCATCAGGGTGACCAGGTCACGGTAAGTCAGGGTGAGGCGTTCCGTGTCCATGACCGGCTCGGCCCAGCGACGCCAGCAGCAGCGCATCCCCCACGTCATGCATATCGATAAACGGATTCACGTGGGTGTAGCCGTCCACAGCACTCCAGCTGGCACGCAATTCCCCCAGCGTGTCCGGCCCCAGGGTGGTGAACATCAGCAAGCCGCCCGGTGCCAGCACGCGGCGCAATTCCCGCAGTGCCGCAGGCAGATCCACACACCATTGCAGCATCAGGTTGGAAAAGATGAAATCGAAACTGGCATCGGCGAACGGCAGCGCCTCGGCATCCCCGCAGACGCAGCGCGGGGCGCGGCGCCACCAGCCGCCACGCGCGCGGGCCTGCTGCAGCATGGCTGGCGCGATATCCAGCGCGGTGACATCGGCCCTGCGATAACGCCTGCCCAGCACCCGGGTAAACACCCCGGTACCCGCGCCCAGATCAAGGATCCGCCGCGGTTGCATGCGGATAAAATCCAGCCGTTCCACCAGCCGGCTGCCGACTTCATTCTGCAGGGCGGCTGCGGCATCGTAGGTCGCGGCGGCACGCTCGAAGGCACGCCGCGCCAGTGACTTGTCAAGCCAGTCGCGATCTTCAGGCACGGGCATTCCCGGCTGTGTCCCGCAATTGCGGCTGCAGGAAAGTATGAACCAGGCTCGCCACGACCTGCGGCCTGGCGATAAAGGGGGCATGACCCGGCTCCGGCCACAATCTCGACGCCCGCGTTCGGCATGAGTGTGGCCGTTGCCCTGGCCGCGGCGCCCGGGACCAGGGTGTCGCGCTCGCCGGCCACCAACAGCGCAGGACAGGCAACGGCGCCGATCCCTTCGCGCAGGTCGGTGTTGCGCAGGATATCCAGGCCTGCCCGCAGTGCATCCGGTACGGGTTCTCCTTTAGCCAGCAGCTGTGTCCGCAGCATCCGCAGCACCGCGCTGCCATTGTCACTGCCGCGCACCTGCAGGGCGAGAAAGCGGTTCAGTGTACGCAGGTAATCCTGCTGCAATTCAGCCGCGAAGGTGTCGAGCAACGCCGGCAACAGCGCGCACTGCCAGTCCGGGCGGCGCACGAAACAGGGCGTGCTCGCCAGCAACACCAGGGCGCGCACCCGGGCAGGCGCGAGCAGCGCGGCACGCAGCACGACCAGGCCACCCAGCGACCAGCCCAGCCAGGCAGCGGTCGCAGGTGCCGCTGCAAGTACCGCAGCGGCCATGTCATCCAGCGCTTTTTCATCGGACCAGCCACTGTTGCCATGCCCCGGCAGGTCCACCCGCAGCACGCGAAAATACGGCTCCAGCAGCGGCACGAAACCGTCCCAGACTCCACCATGCAGACCCCATCCATGGATCAGCACGAGATCGGGGCCACTGCCACTGCTCTGTGTAAACAGTTTGCTCATAATCAGGAAGGGGACAGATTTACCTTTCAGTAGAACCCGTCCGGCTGCCCGTCCCTCCTCCGGCAATACAGGAAAAACAAAACGGTGCCCACTCAGGCCTGCCCCGCAGGGTTCCCGGCAGCCAGCGTCTGTTCCAGCGCATCCAGCAGCCGGTCCACCTGCACCTCGCTGTGCGTCGCGGAAAAAGTGATCCGCAGCCGGGACGTGCCTTCCGGTACGGTAGGCGGGCGAATCGCGGTAATCAGGATACCCGCCTCGCGCAATGCCGCGCTCCAGCGCAGCGCATCTTCCGGGGTTCCTGCAATCACCGGCTGGATCGGCGTTGCCGAATCGCAGAGTTCCAGCCCAAGCCGTGCCGCACCGGCACGGAAGCGCCGCACCAGCAGCCGCAGGTGTGCACGGCGCCAGTCCTCCGACTCGACCAGCCGCAATGCCGCGAGCGTCGCCACCGCGATCGCCGGCGGCGGCGCCGTGGTATAGATCCAGGTGCGTGCTTCCTGTATCAAAGTTTCAATCAGCTCATCGCTGCCGGCCACGAAGGCACCAAACGTCCCGAAGGCCTTGCCGAGCGTGCCTACAAGAATCGGTACCTGCTCCATCCCCAGGTCGCAAGCAGCCAGACTGCCACGGCCCTGCGGCCCGACGACACCGAGACCATGCGCGTCGTCCACCAGCAGCCAGGCTGTGTGTGCCGCGGCCGTTTCCGCCAGTGCCGGCAAGGGGGCGAGGTCACCGTCCATGCTGAAAACACCATCGGTAGCCACCACCTTGTCAGCGCTGGAGTCGGAGCCCAGGCATCGCGCCAGGTCGGCAACATCGGCATGCCGGTAACGCACCAGTCGCGCCCCGCTGAGGCGGGCGCCATCCAGCAAGGAGGCATGGTTCCCCCGGTCCTCGAAAATCCGGTTACCGCGCCCGACCAGTGCCGCCAGCACCCCGAGGTTGGCCATGTAGCCGGTGGAAAACAGCAAGGCGCGCGGCCGCTGCACGAAATCCGCCAGCGCCTCTTCCAGTTCATGATGCGCACGGCTGTGCCCGGTTATCAGATGCGCCGCACCGCTCCCGGCGCCAAAGCGATCCAGCCCCTGGTGGAAGGCTGCGACAACATCGGGATGGTTGGCCAGACCCAGGTAGTCGTTGCTGCAGAATGACAGGTATTCGCGCCCCTCCAGCCTGACGCTAACGCCTTGCGGCCCATCGAGAATCTGCCGGGTGCGATACAGGCGGCTTTTTTTGCGCGCCTGCAATATTGCCGAGAAATCCTTCATAAAAGAGCCATAAAAGGGAACAGGTTTGTTTTCCATCCCTTTATCCGGGAAAACCTGGAAATAAACCTGTTCCCTTCTTCCGTTTTGCTAGGCCGGGTGCAGGCCCAGCCTTGCAAACAGGGCATCATCCCCGGCGGTATCCGGGTTCCCGGTCGTCAGCAGCTTCTCGCCGTAGAAAATCGAGTTGGCGCCGGCCAGGAAACACAGCGCCTGCATTTCATCCGTCATTTCGCTGCGCCCCGCGGAGAGGCGCACATGGGAGCGCGGCATCAGGATACGCGCCACCGCGATGGTGCGCACGAATTCCAGCGGGTCGATGCCAGGCTGCTGTTCCAGCGGGGTGCCCGCCACCCTGACGAGCTGATTGATCGGTACGCTGCCCGGATGTTCCGGCAGGTTGGCCAGTTCACACAGCATCGATACCCGATCTGCACGCTGCTCACCCAGGCCGACGATGCCGCCGCAGCAGACGTTGATACCGGCCTCGCGCACATGGGCCAGCGTCTCCAGCCGGTCCACAAAGGTACGCGTGGTGATAATCTCGCCGTAAAACTCCGGCGAGGTATCGAGGTTGTGGTTGTAGTAGTCGAGGCCTGCCAGCTGCAGCGCCTGTGCCTGCGTCGCATCCAGCATGCCCAGGGTCGCGCAGGTTTCCAGCCCCTCGGCCCGCACCCGCTGCACCATTTCCAGTACCCGCTGGAAATTCCGGCCTTTCGGGTTGCGCCACGCGGCACCCATGCAAAATCGCGTCGCGCCACTCTGTCTGGCGCTGCGTGCCGCCGCAACCACGACCTCTATGTCCATGACCGCCTCGGGTTCCAGGCCGGTGTCGTAGTGCACGCTTTGCGGGCAATAGCTGCAATCTTCCGGGCAGCCCCCGGTCTTGATGCTCAGCAGTGTGCTGATCTGTACTGCATTCGGGTCGAAATGCGTCCGGTGAACAGTCTGTGCCCTGAAGAGCAAGTCATTGAAGGGCAGGTTAAATAGCGCACCGACCTCGGTACGCGACCAGTCATGGCGCACACCGGAATCAGCCGCTTCCGACAGACAGGCTGTTTGTTCTTGCATAGATTCAACCGGATACAGGTGGGCTTGGTCGTTGACTATGGCGATGATACCGCAACCTGTCAACCAGGGTATCTGGATATGGTTTACAACTATGCGACATGCCTTGCGAACCTTGCTGTTCCCGGCCATTGCCGGCTGTGCGGCGGCGCGATCCGGGGCGAACCCGAGCTGTGTCCTTCCTGCCGGCAAGATCTGCCCTGGCTGGATACCGCCTGCAGGCAGTGCGCCCATCCGCTGCATGCATCGCATGCGCACAGCCTGTGCGGCCACTGCCAGAAACAGCCACCCGCCTTTGACAGGACGACGGCCCTGTTCCATTACCGCCCGCCGGTCGATCACCTGATCAAGCGCTTCAAGTTCGCGGAGGAACTGCAGGCCGGCAGCCTGCTCTCCGGGCTGCTGGCGGCGCGGCTTGCCGAACGCGACGGCGACCTGCCCGGACTGCTCGTGCCGGTCCCGCTGCACCCGGCGCGCCTGCGCAGCCGCGGCTTCAACCAGGCAACCGAAATTGCCCGGCATGTTGGCCGCGAACTGGAAATTCGCGATCGATCTACCGCCTGTGCCGGCGCAAGCGCAATACCCAGGCCCAGTCACTGCTGAGCCCAACTGCCCGGCGGCTCAACCTGCGCAATGCGTTTGCCGTGCAGCCGCCCGCCCGGGACATTGCATGTCGCCATTATCGATGACGTCATGACCACCGGCCATACCAGCAATGAGCTGGCACGCGCCCTAAAACAGGCCGGCGCGGTACGGGTGGAGGTCTGGGTGATCGCACGCGCCGGCGGCCAGGGTGCGATCAGCCGCTGACGCCGGCGCAACCGGCTCAGCGCAGCATGTAGTCCAGCAGGATCCCGACAAAGACCGCGGCACCCAAGCCAGTTGTTGTTGAGGAACGCCCGGAAACAGGCTTCTCGTTCGCGAAACCGGATCAGGTACTGCTGGTAGCCGGCCAGTACGCAGCCGCAGCACACACGCCGAGGTAATAGATCCAGCCCAGTTCCGCCTGGTAGCCGATCATGAGCAGGCAAACCAGCAGCATGTACCTGGATAAGGCCGATGATCTGCCGGTCCGATTCACCAAACAGGATGGCGGTCGATTTCACGCCCAGGGCAATATCGTCCATACGATCGACCATGGCATACATGGTGTCGTAGGCCGTTGCCCACAATATCGTGGCAACAAACATCAGCCAGGCGATTGGCGGGACGCTGTCCAGTTCGGCGGCAAAGGCCATCGGCACCGCCCAGCCGAACGCGGCGCCCAGGTAGACCTGCGGCAGGTAGGTAAAACGTTTCATGAAGGGATAGCTGACCGCCAGGAATGCGCCGACGATCGACAGCAGGATCGTAAGACGGTTCAGCTGCAGCACCAGCAGCAGGGCAGCCAGCGCCAGCAAGCCAAACAGGATTTTTGCCTCCCTGGTCGTGACGCGGCCTGCGGTCAGGGGCCGGTTCTGGGTGCGCGAGACATGACGGTCGATGTCCCGATCAGCATAATCATTGATGACACAACCCGCGGAACGCATCAGGATGACACCCAGCACGAAGATCAGCAGCACGTTCGGGATCAGGCTGACCCTTGCTGGCCACCAGCAGTGCCCAGAGTGCGGCCACAGCAGCAGGAAGATGCCGATCGGCTTGTCCAGCCGCATCAGGCTGACGTAGTCACGCAGGCGTTTCAGGTGTTGACGCCATGGCTGCCTGTATACGCTTGCCCGGTCACCCATTGCAACGCGGCCGGTCACGGTCAGCGGCCGCTGGTCCGCGGCCTGCCGGCGACTGCCGCCGGGAAAATCCGGCAGGAAGATCTCACTGACCAGCAGCGGCTTGTCCGCCAGCCGGAATACCGTGCGCCGCCCCCATATTTCCGCCGGGGCGGTGCCAGATGAAAGGTTGCCGCGGCATGCATGGCCTGCCCGGTGCCGAGTCCGTGCCAGCTCCACGCCACCGCGCTGCATGCCCGGATCGGCAAACAGCATGCCGCCCAGCGGACGGGTACCGAGATGCGCCAGTCGCTGCAGCCGACCGCAAAGCGAACTGACCGGAATAACCGTGCGCGCATAGATCCAGGCCTGCTCCCCGCACAGCAGGTGCACCTGCCGAATCAGCGCCCGCGAGCCGTGCGGCATTCCCAGCACCCGTGCTTCATCCTGGAACGGCTTGCCCCAGGACTGCGACAGCAGGCGCACCCGGAACCTTCCCGGACAGAGCTGCTGCAGCCGCAGGGTCAACGAGGCCGTATCCAGCAGCCAGCCGCGCAGGGCGCGCGGCATGGCAGCTACTTGAATAACGACTTTCTGGTTTCCAGCGTGCTGCCTGCATTTTTCTGGCAAGGATATTCAGGAAAATTCCTTCATAGGGTTTGCGGCGGCGGGATTATCGCACGATTTACCCCCGGGCGACCCTTGTTTGATACTGGCTGCGACCGCAGGCAGACACCCGACCAGGGATCAAATGGCGACAGCTAGACTTCGCCGTAATCCACAGCCTCCCCCAGCCAGCGCCGGATCAGCGGGGTGACGCGTTCCGGGTAATACTGCAACAGGTCACGCCCGCCCCGCTCCACCGCCGCCAGCAGGGCCTCGTCGCGCAGCAGGTCGGCGATGTGAAACTGCATTTCACCTGTCTGGCGCGTTCCCAGCACCTCCCCGGGACCGCGCAATTCCATGTCACGACGCGCAATTTCAAAACCGTCCCCGGTTTCGCGCAATACTGCAAGACGCGCGCGCGCAGTTTCCGTCAACGGGGCCTGGTAGAGCAGTACACAACTGCTGGTCTGGCTGCCGCGCCCGACGCGACCGCGCAGCTGGTGCAGTTGTGCGAGTCCGAGACGTTCCGGGTTTTCGATGATCATCAGGGTGGCATTCGGCACATCGACGCCCACTTCGATGACGGTGGTCGCGACCAGCAGGTCGATATCGCCGGCCTTGAAGGCCGCCATCCGTGCTCCTTCTCCGCCGGTTTGCAGACGCCCGTGGACCAGCCCGATGCGCAGCTCCGGCAGGCACTCGGCGAGGTAGTCCGCCGTGTTCTCAGCCGCCTGGCACTGCAGCGTCTCGGACTCCTCGATCAGGGTGCAGACCCAGTACGCCTGCTGGCCGGCTGCACAGGCATTGCGCACGGACTGCATGACCTCCTCGCGCCGCTGCCTGGCTCAGGGCGACGGTCTTGACCGGCTGCCGGCCCGGTGGCAGTTCGTCGATGATCGACGTATCGAGATCGGCATAGACCGTCATGGCCAGGGTGCGGGGAATGGGTGTTGCCGTCATGACCAGCTGGTGCGGCCGCTGCCGCCTGGCTGCAGCCCTTGTCGCGCAGTGCCAGCCGCTGATGCACCCCGAAACGATGCTGTTCATCGATAATAACCAGCCCGAGGCGTGCGAACTCGACTTCCGTCTGGAACAGGGCATGCGTACCCACGGCCACCTGGCCCGTACCGCTGCCGATGGCCTGCAGCGCAGCGTCACGCGCCTTGCCCCTCGCCTTGCCCGCGTGCCAGACAACCGCGACACCGAGCGGCTCCAGCCAGGTCCGGAAACTGCGGTAATGCTGCTCGGCCAGCAGTTCCGTCGGCGCCATCAGGGCGACCTGGTACCCGGCCTGCACCGCGATCAGGGCTGCGCATGCCGCCACGACTGTCTTGCCGGAACCGACATCCCCCTGCACCAGCCGCGCCATCGGGTGCCCGCGGGCCAGGTCATGCCGCAGTTCCCCGATAACGCGTGTCTGCGCAGTGGTCATTGCAAACGGCAGCGAATCAACAAACTGCTCAAGCAGCGGCTGCCTGCCACCGAATACCGGCGCCGACAGGGATTGCAGCCGCTGCCGCACCCTGCTCAGGCTGAGGTGATGTGCAAGCAATTCTTCATAGGCGAGCCGCTGCTGCGCGGGATGATTACCCTGCGCCAGCAATTCCACCGGGGCACCGGGTGGCGGCCGGTGCACATAACGCAATGCTGCAGGCAAGGAGGTCAATTTCCAGGCTCGTACCAGTTCGGCGGGCAACCAGTCAACCAGTCCGCGGTGTGCCCGCCGGTGCATCCAGGTACTGCAGCGCCTGCTCCGCAAGGGCGCGCAGGGTGAGCTGGTGAATACCTTCCGTGGCCGGGTAGACGGGTGTCAGATGGTCCTCGGCAACTGCTGTATCGCCGGGATTCGTCAGCCGGTATTCGGGATGGATCATCTCAGGTGTGGCGCTGCCACCACGCACCTCCCCAAAGCAGCGAATCTCCCGGCCACGCTCAAAAGCGGCCTGCTGGGCAGCATTGAAATGGAAAAACCGCAGCGTCAGCGCACCGGTACCATCACTGATTCGTACAAGCAGGGCCCGCCTGCGGCCGAAACGCACCTCGGCGAGGTCCACTATTCCCTGTACTACGGCCTGGTCCCCGGGACGCAATGATCCCATCGGTGACACCCGGGTGCGGTCTTCATAGCGCAGCGGCAGATGAAACAGTACGTCCTGCACCGTGCGGATCCGCAGACGTTCCAGGCGCGTGGCGACGCGCGAGCCGACGCCCTTGAGTACCGTTACCGGTAGCGTGTCGAGCTTGTCGACTGTTTCAGACGGGTTCAATAGCATGCTTGTGGATGACAATTCGCTGCGCTGCATCAGCGACGGTGCAATATATCCCTTATCCCGGCTGCAATACGCACGAGCGACTGATATTCATGCGTCACGTCCCTGCAGGCTGCCGTGGCCGCCGGCGGGGCCAGACACCAGCCGGGCCTGGTTTTCTGCCGCCCCGCGGCAGCGTGCCCTCGCTCAGCCTTCCAGTTCCATCACCGCATCCATTTCCACCTGTGCCCCCCTGGGGAGGGCTGCGACACCAACGGCGGCGCGTGCGGGATAGGGAGGCTGGAAACAGGTCGCCATGATCTCGTTAACCAGGGCAAAATTATCCAGGTCGGTCAGAAAGACGTTCAGCTTCACCACGTCGTCAAGCGAACCGCCAGCTGCCTGCGCCACCGCGGCCAGGTTATCAAAAACGCGCCGGATCTGTTCCGCCATATCGCCATTGACCAGTTCCATGGTTTCCGGGTGCAACGGGATCTGCCCCGAGAGGTAGACGGTGGTTCCCGCCTTGACGGCCTGTGAATAGGTGCCTATCGCCTTTGGCGCTTTGTCGGTCTGGATGATTTCTCGGGGCATGGCGATTCCTTCTCCGGAAATGAAACGGGTTGACAGTTCGGGCATCAACCCTTGGCGCGGGTGATGCGGATCACTGCGGGAATATTGCGCACTCGCCGCATGACGCTGGCAAGATGCTGGCGGTTGTGTACGGTTATGCGAAACAGCAGGACGTTGGTCAGTCCGTCGCGCTCCTCGATACCGACGTTTTCGATATTGGAGTCCGCGTCACCGATTTCAGTGGCAACGGTTGCCAGCACCCCGCGGCGGTCCTCCACAACGACGCTGATCTCGACCGGGAACTCACCTTCGATGCCCGGCTCCCACTGCACATCCAGAAAGTTTTCGGAGGGAAACTTGCGTTCCGTTATGTTCCTGCAGGTCTGGATATGGATCATCACCCCGCGGCCGGCCGTGATGATGCCGACCACGGGATCACCCGGGATCGGCCGGCAGCACTTCGAGAAACGGGTCACCATTCCCTCGGTCCCCTTGATGATCAGCGGGCGCATGGCCCTGACCTCGCCGCGTGCGTCACTGCCGCCGTCTTCCGCCTGCATCAGGGAACGCGCAACCAGTACCGGTGGACGACGACCCATACCGATCTCCACCAGCATGTCTTCCTCGGTGTCCAGGTGATATTCCCGCAGCAAGGCCTGCATACGCTCCTCCGTGACTCTCTCGCCATCGTGATCAAACACGCTGAGCGCCCTGTTCAGCATGCGCTGGCCAAGCTCGGCCGCCTCCTCCCGCTTCAGGCTTTTCTGGTAGTGCCGGATATTCGAGCGCGCCTTGGCAGACACGACAAAGCCCAGCCAGGCCGGGCTCGGATGGGCTCCTTCCGCGGTGACGATTTCCACTGTCTGGCCGCTGTGCAACCGGGTGCGCAGGGCCACCAGTTGCCGGTTCACCCGGGCGGCGATGCAGGTATTGCCGATATCGGTATGCACCGCGTAGGCAAAGTCCACCACGGTTGCCCCGTGCGGCAATTTCATGATTTCCCCGGCCGGTGTGAACACGTACACCGCATCCGGGAACAGGTCGATCTTTACATTTTCGAGGAATTCCAGGGAATTGCCGGCACGCTTCTGCATTTCGAGCAGTTCCCGCATCCACTCGCGTGCGCCTGCATGCATCTGGTCGAGACTTTCCTCGCCGCTTTTGTAGACCCAGTGGGCCGCCACGCCGGCCTCGGCAACACGGTCCATTTCCTCGGTGCGGATCTGCACCTCGATCGGCACACCATAGGGCCCGAACAGGATGGTATGCAATGACTGGTAGCCGTTCGCCTTGGGTATCGCGATGTAGTCCTTGAACTTGCCTGGCACAGGTTTGAAAAGATTGTGCATCACGCCCAGTACGCGGTAACAGGTATCGACATCACTCACGACGATGCGGAAGGCATACACATCGTAAATCTCTTCAAAGGACAGGGTCTTGTCGCGGATCTTGCGGTACAGGCTGTAGAGGTGCTTTTCCCGGCTGAGAATCCGGCCACTCAGCTTCTCCTGGCGCATGCGGCGCTTGATGGCGGTCTCGATCTTGTTGAGGACTTCCTTGCGATGACCGCGGGCCCGCATCACTGCCTGCCTGAGAACCTTGTAACGCAATGGATAGAGGGCGGCAAACCCCAGATCCTCCAGTTCCACGCGCAGTGCATTGATGCCCAGACGATTGGCAATCGGCGCATAGATATCCAGTGTTTCGCGCGCGATGCGCCGCCGCTTGTCGGGACGCATGACATCGAGGGTGCGCATGTTATGCAGCCGGTCCGCCAGTTTTACCAGAATGACGCGAATGTCGCGCACCATGGCAAGAATCATCTTGCGGAAATTCTCAGCCTGCGCCTCGGCATGACTTTCAAATTCTATCTGGGTCAGCTTGCTGACCCCGTCTACCAGCTCGGCAACATCAGAGCCGAATTCAGTGGCAATCTGTTCCTTGGCGGTCGGCGTGTCCTCGATTACGTCATGCAGGATTGCCGCGATAATGGATTTGTGATCGAGTCGCAATTCGGCCAGGATGCGGGCCGCGGCGATAGGGTGGTAGATATAGGGTTCGCCGGACATGCGATGCTGGCCATCATGGGCTTCAGCACCAAACAGGTAGGCACGATAGACTTCCTGTACCTGCTCCGGCTCCAGGTAAGACTCCAGCATGCCGCACAAGTCGCTGATCAGAAATCGCGACTCGTCCTCGCTCAGCTCTTCCGGCCTGGATGTCATGTGGCTGTTTCAGACTCGCGGGCCATGCCCGCAACGTTGCTCCATCCCCCCACCCGGGAAACTATAACCGCAATCAGGCAGGCCGGTCAGCACCTGCGCAGGACCGGCTGCGATGATCGGCTTGCAGCAAATCAACCATCGTGGACCAGGACCGCCCGGCGGCGTGCAGCCCGGCGTGGTTCAGGACTCTGCCGGGGCTTCCGGCGGGGTATCCGGCTGGGCGGCAACGGCATCGGCCAGGATGGAAATATCCTCGGTCTGGGTCTCCACCTCGATATCCGGGAATGGTGAATCATTCAGGATGTCGGGGCCGATCAATCCCTCGGCAATTTCGCGCAGTGCCACAATGGTGGGCTTGTCGTTTTCCCAGTCAACCAGCGGCTGTACCCCGTTCGCCAGTTGTCGGGCACGTTTGGTCGCGACCAGCACCAGGTGAAAGCGGTTATCGACCTTGTCTAGACAATCTTCTACTGTGACGCGAGCCATGAGTCTCTCCGGTTATGCTGGTATTGCAGATGAAGCGGACTCGGCAGTCTACCCGAAACAATCAGCTGATTCCAGCAGGGCGCGCAGCAGGACTGACTGCCCCTGTGACTGTTTCGCGAGTCGCAGGCGGCAGCTGCGCAGTATAGCCACCAGGTCTTCAAGCGCACGCTCAAATACATCATTAATAACAAGGTAGTCGTATTCATGATAATGCGACATCTCGCTGATCGCGTCGCGCATACGGCGCTCGATTACCGCTGCATCATCCTGTCCACGGCCCTGCAGGCGCTCGCGGAGGGTCTCGCGGGAAGGAGGCAGAATGAAAATCCCGGTGGATTCCGGCATGAGCTTTCGCACCAGCCTTGCCCCCTGCCAGTCGATCTCCAGGATTACATCCTGACCGGCAGAAAGTTGCCGCTCGACAGCCGGTCGTGATGTTCCGTAGTGATTATCGAAGACCCGGGCATGTTCCAGAAAGGCACCCTCGTCGACCATGACCTGGAAAGTCGCAAGATCGACAAAGTGATAATCCCTGCCGTCGATCTCGCCCGGCCGCGGCTTGCGGGTGGTGTGGGAAACCGAAATCGCAACTGCGTCACCCAGGGCATCCAGCAACGCTCGCAACAGGCTGGACTTGCCTGCACCCGAGGGTGCGGAAAGGATATACAGCGTTCCGCTGCCTGCTGCCTGCGTAGTCGTCATGCCTGCTGCTTTCCCATGGCGGCCTGGTTGACAGGCCGCCTATTCTACATTCTGTACCTGTTCCCGCATCTGCTCGATCAGGACCTTCAGTTCTACCGAGATTCCGGTTGTTTCACTGGAAACCGACTTCGAACCCAGTGTGTTGGCCTCGCGATTCAGTTCCTGCATCAGGAAATCCAGCCGCCGTCCGATCGGCTCCCTGCGTTCCAGCACCCGGCGAACCTCTTCAATATGGTTTTGCAGCCGATCCATTTCCTCATCCACATCAACCTTTTGCAGCTGCAGCACAAGTTCCTGCTCCAGACGCCCGGGATCTGCGGGTATGTCCAGTTCCGCCAGGCGCGTCTCCAGCCGGGTACGCAGTGCGGCACGGATACCGGGCAGCAGTTCACGCGCCTTCATCACCAGTGCTGACATGGCATCACAGCGCTGCCGCAGCAGCCCGGCGATCTGTTCGCCCTCCCGCTCCCGGTTTGCCACGAGGTCATCTAGGGTCCGGTCCAGCAGGGTCAGTGCACTGCTTACCAGCGGCTCGGTATCAACCACGTTCTCCTGCAACACGCCCGGCCAGCGCAGAATATCCAGCGGATTCAGGGGAACGGCCGCAGGCAGCTCGGCAGCCACCTTATCGCAGGCGACCAGCAAGCGCGCCAGATTGTCGGCATCTATATCCACAGGAACCGCCCCTGCCGACAGTGGCCGATAGCGGCAGGTGCATTCCACCTTGCCGCGCGCGAGACGTTTTCCGAGACGTTCACGAACAGCGGCTTCTGCCGCGCGCAATTCCTCGGGCAGCCGCAGTCCCGGCTCCAGATAACGGTGGTTAAGCGAGCGGATTTCCCATGAAATAACACCCGTTTCGGTATCCGCCTCCCGCCTCGCAAAGGCTGTCATGCTGCGTAACATGCAAACGCTCCACATCCCTTCCCGGTTGTCAGTCCACCATGGTAAGGCCTTGGCAACAGCTTTAACAGGACATTGTCAGGTACAAAAAAGCCACTGCGGCCGTTTCCGGCCGCAGTGGCTTATTGGTGAGTATTCGGTACCGGGAAGTCTAGAGTTCACCCAGCGGGCGTATGAAAGTATATTTCGCGGGCTCCACAACCAGGGTATTGCCTGCCTCGCCGACGTTGCCGCCCAGGGCGCTGAATGGCAGGGTGACGATAAAGGTCGCCAGACCGACAACAGTACCCGCGAGCATGAACGGCCGGATCAGGAAGGTATCCGCCATCATGGTGCCGCCCGTGCGCTCGGGTTCGACCATGTTACTACTGTAGCTGGCAGCGTAGGCACCCGGCACGTACGCCATGCTGGAGAGCACGAGCGAGGCGGCCAGCAGATATGAAACCGGTTTCCTGGTTGACTTATGCATGGTATGAATCTCCATTATTACGATCCGGTACAACAGAATCTGTTGCCGGACATGAGTAAGGACTCCATCGTCCGGTGCAGCCCAAGCTTTAATATGCGTAACAGGTATATGTGAAAAACGCGATTGGCGTCATATTCAGTATCTATGCCTGGCGTCATACTCGTGTCCTGCAGAACTTCTGCCCCGCGCACGCAAGCTTACCAAACTAACATAATACAAACGCCACAACCATTCAATGATCAAGGATTTATATTAGTCCGGGATAATCCATCAGGGCGGCGGGCATCCCGCCTGGCAGCCGCATTCTCATCGCCGCGCCGCAGATAACACCCGGCCATGTTCGCGCTATAATCCGCGCCTCACTCACATCCAGGAACCGAATATGCGCCCGAGCAACCGCGCCCCGGACGAAATGCGCCACGTCCGCATCACCCGCAACTATACCAAGCATGCCGAAGGGTCGGTCCTGGTTGAATTCGGAGACACCCGGGTACTCTGCAATGCCACTGTGGAAGAGCACATCCCGGGTTTCCTGCGCGGCAAGGGAGAGGGCTGGGTCACAGCAGAATACGGCATGCTGCCACGCTCGACCACCAGCCGCATGGGCCGGGAAGCTGCCCGCGGCAGACAGGGCGGGCGGACCATGGAGATCCAGCGGCTGATCGGACGTTCCCTGCGTGCAGTGACTGACATGAAGCTGCTGGGCGAGCGTTCCATCACCATTGACTGCGATGTGATTCAGGCCGACGGCGGCACCCGCACTGCCAGCATCACCGGCGGCTACGTCGCCCTTGCCGACGCCATCCAGTCACTGCTGGATAAAAAAACCATCCAGAAAAACCCGCTTGGCGGGCGCGTGGCCTCGGTATCTGTCGGGATCTACAAGGGTATACCGGTCCTAGACCTCGACTACCCGGAAGACTGCAATGCAGAAACCGATATGAACGTGGTCATGAGCGATTCGGGCGATTTCATCGAGGTGCAGGGTACGGCGGAAGGCCACCCTTTCAACCAGGAAGAACTCAATGCCATGCTGGCACTGGCAAAAAAGGGCATCCTGGAACTCCTGGCCAGCCAGCAAGCAGCGCTGGCGCAATAGCGGCAGTCACCAACTGGTTCTGACGAAATGAAACAGATCGTGCTTGCCAGCAGCAATCCGGGCAAGGTCCGCGAAATCAACCGGCTGCTTGCGGACCTCGGGCTGCAGGCGCAGCCACAGAGTGAATACGGTGTCGTGGACGCCGAGGAAACCGGCCTGACCTTCGTCGAGAATGCCATCATCAAGGCACGCAATGCCGCCCGTCATACCGGCCTCCCTGCGATCGCGGACGATTCCGGCATTGAAGTGGATGCACTGAATGGCGCACCGGGAATCTACTCCGCACGTTTCGCGGGGCCCGGCTCGGGTGACCGGGCCAACCTGGAAAAACTACTGGATGTACTGCGGGATGTACCCGAGAACCGGCGCAGCGCCCGCTTTCAGTGCCTGATGGTCTACCTTCGCCACGCCGATGACCCCACGCCGATAATCTGTCAGGGCACCTGGGAAGGCAGTATTTTGCCGGCACCACGTGGCGCAAACGGATTCGGCTATGACCCGGTATTCCATGTGCCCGCATATGACTGCTCGTCCGCGGAGTTGACTGCCGATATCAAAAATTCACTCAGTCATCGCGGACAGGCACTGCGGCAGCTGGTTAAAGCACTGCGCCAAGCCGCCATACGCGAATAAGCTGCGACCCCGGGGAAGCTTGGCACCGTCCCCCTGAAAAAACCGGCAGACTGAAACACAACGGCTTTGGCATCAGCCCATACTGCCCGGTTCGAGCGCCGCGCAGGAACACGTCACGGTCTGCCCCCGTATTCCCGTCCCGGCACCTTTGCACCCGGCACTGACAGGTACTAATCTCAACCTATCATGTTCAATTTTACCGCCACACCGCCCCTGTCCCTGTACATTCACATACCCTGGTGCGTGCGCAAGTGCCCGTACTGCGACTTCAACTCACACGCAGTGCGCGATGAAATCCCGGAACAGGCCTACACTACGGCACTGCTGGCTGATCTCGAACAGGAGCTGCCCGCTGTCTGGGGTCGCACAGTCGAAACCGTCTTCATCGGCGGCGGCACACCCAGTCTGATGACAGCGGCAACTATTGACCGGCTGCTGGGAGATATACGCGCGCGCCTGCCACTGAAGCCTGGCGCAGAAATCACCCTGGAAGCCAATCCGGGCACTGTCGACCGGATAAAGCTCGCAGATTTTCGCGAGGCCGGCATCACGCGCCTGTCGCTCGGCATCCAGAGTTTTCAACCGAAACTGCTGCACAACATCGGACGCATACATAATGACATTGAGGCTGTCGCCGCCTTCGAGGCCGCCCGGCAGGCGGGATTTGACAATATCAATCTGGATCTGATGTTCGGCCTGCCCGGTCAGGACATCGCCATGGCGATCCGGGATCTGCGTGCCGCGACAGCCCTGACACCCGAACATCTCTCCTGGTATGAACTCACCATCGAGCCCAACACCTGGTTTCACCGCCACCCGCCCGAGCGGGTGGATGATGAAGGCCGCTGGGAAATGCAGGCGGCCGGACACGCACTGCTGCAAAAGGCAGGGTATACACGCTATGAGATATCTGCCTATGCACGAGACGACAGGCAATGCCGGCACAACCTGAACTACTGGCAGTTCGGTGACTACCTGGGGATCGGTGCCGGCGCCCACGGGAAAATAACCGATGCCGCCTCGCAACGCATTTACCGTGTTGCCAAAGTCAGACATCCGCGCAGCTATCTCGAAACCGCGCATACGGCACAGCGCATTGTTACCAGGAATGAACTCGAACCCGACGACGTCCTGCTGGAGTTTGCGATGAATGCCCTGCGACTGGAGCGCGGGTTCAGCACCGCCGGGTTCACGGCCGCTACCGGACTGGCTGCCAGCGCCATCGAACCCGGCGTTGAACAAGCTATTAAACAGGGCCTGCTGGCGCAGGACCGGGACAATATTTCAGCCACGGCACATGGCCAGCGTTACCTGAACGATTTGTTGCAATACTGGGTACCGGAGCAGGCATTCAGTGCTGGCCAGCATTGAATGCCCCTACTGCGGGGAGCCATTCGAGACTGAGGCGGACTGTTCCGGCGGCAGTCAGGACTACATCGAAGACTGCCCTGTCTGCTGCCGACCGATTGAATTCAGGCTGGAAGCCGGCATTAACGGAGAACTGCTGTCCCTCGCGGCACGGCGCGACGATGACTGAACACCGCTCCCGGTAAATGCGGACGGCTTCTCCCGTGCAAATAAATGTCAGCCGAATCGCAACGCTCGCTAACGGCGCAGAAGGGAATCCACACCGTCATTGCGCAAAAGACCATGCCGCAAGCAGCCAGAGGACTTGCAGCCTCATCGCGGCATTGCACATCTGCAGCTAGCAAACTGATGATTTTGAGAGGCCATGGAACCCACCGACTACATATCCATTGACTGCGCACTGTACAGCGAATATGAACTGGTTATCATGCATCACAAGAAGCTGCAGCTGAGCTGGCGGGATTCCGGAGGCAACGTGCATATCGGTATCGTCACACCGACCGATCTCAGCAACCGTAACGGCGCGGAATTCATGGTCGTGACGGGGCAGGATGGCGCAACGGTTACAATCAGACTCGACAGGATCATGCATTTCACCCGCGTGTAGCACGCCAGCGGCCATTCATACATCCTCGACCGCAGACGATAAATGCTGCATCAGAACAGCGTCAACCATGGATAACCCTTCCTGATGAATGACTTGCACGACCTCGAACTGTTGTTGCGGTCCCGCGTCCCCCTGATCACGATTGAAACCCGCGAGGAAAAACGGGTGGCCCGACTTTTTGGCCGGCTGGCTGTCAGGCTCGCCATGCCGGTCATGTCCTGGTCAGCCACTACCGGCTTGCAGCGTATCGATTACGCAGCCGCCCCCCAGCGCCATGCCAGTGAATCGCGTCAGGCGCTTGGCCAGATAAAGGCGACCACAACACCTACGATCTACCTGTTGCTTGATTTTCACCCGTATCTGGAAGATCACTACAATATCCGCCTCATCAAGGAGATCGCACTCGACTACCAGTCACTCGGACATACGATCGTACTGGTAAGTCATGAACTGCAGCTGCCGCCGGAGCTTGGCGGCTTCAGCGCCAGATTTTCACTGTCACTGCCGGACACAGTACAGCTGGAGGAAATCATCCGGGAGGAAGCCGATCACTGGTCAACTGCCAATAACGGCGGCAAGGTCCGGACCGATCGCAGGACGCTGGACCTTGTCGTAACCCGGCTGCGCGGCCTGACGACGGTCGATGCCCGCAAGCTGGCGCGCAGTATCATTTACGACGATGGCGCAATCAATGCAGGCGACCTGGACAGGCTGACACGCGCCCGCTACCAGCTGCTGGAAAACGGCGGCGCGCTCTCCTGCGAATTCAACACCACCGACTTTGCCGATGTCGGAGGTTTGGAGAAGCTGAAGCACTGGGTCGGCTTGCGCCGCAAAACCTTCCTGGAGGCAGAGACCACGCCGGATGCCCCGAGAGGGATCCTGCTGGTCGGGGTTCAGGGGGGCGGCAAAAGCCTCGCAGCCAAGGCCGTTGCAGGTATGTGGCAGATACCACTGCTGCGTCTGGACTTCGGAACCCTGTACAACAAGTTTTTTGGAGAAACCGAGCGCAACCTGCGTGATGCACTGAAAGCGGCAGAAGCCATGGCACCCTGCGTACTCTGGATCGATGAAATCGAAAAAGCCATCGCCTCCGGTGACTACGACAGCGGGACCTCGCGGCGGGTTCTGGGGAGTTTGCTGACATGGCTGTCGGAACGTACCGCGCGGGTCTTTATCGTGGCAACTGCCAATGTCATTGAACACCTGCCGCCGGAACTGATTCGCAAGGGCCGCCTGGATGAAATTTTTTTCGTGGATCTGCCTGATACAGCCACCCGTGCGGAGATCCTGGCAATCCACCTGCGCAAACGTGATCACAAACCCATAGACTTCGATATACCCGAGCTGGCGGGCCTGACCAGCGGCTTTTCCGGCGCAGAAATCGAGCAGGCTATTGTTGCCGCCACCTACCTGGCGCGTGAACAGCAGTCATCGATGAATACCGGTCACATACGCGCCGAGATCGAACAGACCCGGCCGCTGTCGCAGGTCATGGCTGAAAAAGTCGCCAGATTACGTACCTGGGCAAAGGACCGCACTGTCCTGGCAAACTGATTGCTCGCCCTGTACCGGGGGTTCGTCTGGCAGCCTCGATTGCTGCAAAAGACCGGCCCGTCACAGACCGGCCGCTGCAGAACTGTGTTTCCACCGGATTATCACCCGGGCTCCACATCTTGCCCACAGACTTTTCCACAGTTTTATCCACAGGCAGAATATTTGTATCCCCCTGAATTATATCGACCTGAATCCAATTGAAGCGGCGCTGTCCGCGCTGAAGCCAACTACCTGTGATATGCTAATTCCACTCCACATAACAATAGAAACCATGCCGGGAATGGCATATCAGGGAGTTAGGACATGCACACAGCCAGCAATAATTCGTGCCTTGATTTTGACGGCTGGGCGTCACTTGCCCGGGAAGACCCACAGCTTTTTGAAATAAGACGAAAATTTATTATCGAACAAGCTATTTCACAGGCATCACCCCGGAGACAAAAGCGGCTGCGCTGCCTGCAGTGGCAACTGGACCAGATACGCATCACCTCGCCTACACCGCTGTCTGCCTGCCTGCGCATGCAGCACATGCTGTGGGAGAAACTGGCCGGTGAAGCCGGACTGCTGGCATGTCTACAGGGAAAGGAGAGCCCGCCTAAACCTGGCCGGCATACCGCAACCATCCTGCCTTTCAAGGGCTGACTTGCTGCGGTCGGGCGATTCACGTATTATCGCCCGCCTTCTCACGGCACCGGCAGACACCCGTGAACGCAGGAAATCACATATTACCGAGGCTGACATGAAACCTGAAATACATCCGGCATACAATGACATAAAAGTCACCTGCAGTTGCGGCGAGAGCTTCGAGACGCGTTCTACCGTCGGCAAGGATCTCTCCATCGAGGTATGTTCGCAATGCCACCCGTTCTACACCGGCAAGCAGAAAATCGTGGATGCGGGCGGCCGCGTCGACAAATTCCGCCGGCGTTACGGAAGAGACTGATTTACACAGCGAATGCCGCTGCAGAGTCACATCAGGGGGGCGTCCGAATCGGGCGCCCTTTTTGCTTTGTGCGCCCTTCTGCTTGCCACTCGGGTCACCCCCGCACGCGCCGAAAACCAGCCCCTGCCGCAAATCTGCCCGCCTGCGCAAATCGATGAACGGGTACAGGTCAGTTATGTCTACGACGGGGATACGGTCAAGCTGAGTGATGGCCGGCGTGTCCGCTTCATTGGTATCAACACGCCGGAAATGGCCCATCACGGCACCCGGATCCAGCCATACGCTGAAATCGCAAGAACAAGCCTGCAAAAGGCCCTGGAACCGGGCGGTAACATGCTTACCCTGCAATATGGCAGGGAGCGCAAGGATCACTACGGGCGCCTGCTCGCCCACGCCTACCTCGGCGATGGCGAAAACGTGGCCGTCCTGCTGCTCCGCCAGGGCCATGCAACGACACTGGTAGTTCCACCGAACACCGCGGCAGCAATCTGTTACCAGCAAATCGAGAACGAAGCGCGCTCTGCGGGCCGCGGCCTCTGGCAACTGGCAGCTTACCAGCCCCGGAACGCCGATTCGCTGACCCGCGATGCCGACGGCTTTTACATAGTGCGGGGACGGGTGACAGACATACACCGGACACGGCGGCAGGTGCGATTAGCACTGGAGGGGTTGCTGGTAGCCCGAATTTCAGAGAATGACCTTGCCAACTTTGAGCCGGACTTCCTGGAAAAACTGCCGGGCCACACAGTAGAGTTAAGGGGCTGGATCAAGCCGGAGGGGGACGGGCTTGGTATCCGTATCCGCCACCCGGAAGCACTGTCCCTGGTTGGCGCGCCACCCAAGCACTGAAACCCCACGATGCCTGCACTGCAGAGAAAAATCGCTCGCTGCACCGCAATACTTGCCGCTGCGGTTCTGCTACCGGCTTGCGCCACCAATCCGGTTACCGGCAGCAATGATTTCGTACTGATTTCCGAAGACCAGGAAATCGCGCTCGGGCGCCAGGCCAATGCCCTGATACTCAAGGAAACGCCTGTCTATGCAGACCCGGAACTAGAACAACTGGTGCAACAGGTCGGAGAGGAACTGGCGAGTCATAGTCATCGGCCGGAACTTATCTATCGCTTCACTGTGCTCGACAGTACGGCAATCAACGCCTTTGCCCTGCCCGGAGGCTATATCTATATCACCCGCGGACTGCTGGCATACCTGAATTCCGAAGCAGAACTTGCCGCCGTCCTGGGACATGAAATCGGGCATGTCACGGCGCGACACAGCGTCCGGCAACAAAGCACTGCGGCCGTAACCGGCATACTCGGCGCGATCGTGGCCGCTTCGACCGGGGTACAGGGTGTCGACACGGTCACCAATATGGCAAGCACTGCCATCGTCCGCGGTTATGGCAGGGAGCATGAGCTGGAAGCGGACCGGCTCGGCGCCGAATACATGGCCAGAAGCGGCTATGACCCCGATGCCATGCTGGAAGTCGTTGGTGTTCTGAAAAACCAGGAGGCCTTTGAAACCCTGGTGGCTGAAAAAGAAGGCAGAGAGGCAAATGTTTATCATGGCCTGTTTTCCACGCACCCTGACAACGACGCACGCTTGCAGGAAGTCGTCAATGCCGCGCAGCTTTACAAGACCGGTACAAGCAACCGTGTAAACCGCGAAAGTTTCCTGCTTACACTGGATGGCCTGACATTTGGTGACAGCGCCCGCGAGGGCATCATTCGAGGTAACCGCTTCTACCATAAACCCCTGGACTTCACCCTCACATTTCCGGAAAACTGGCGTATCGAGAATCAGGCAGAAAAAATCCTGGCAATATCTGCGGACAATAACGGCCTGATTCAACTGTCGATCATCGACCTGAACAAGCGTATTACGCCAAAACAGTTCATGGAACAGCGCATGCAACTGAAAAACCTGCGCCAGGGAAGCACTTTCGAGAATGGCGACCTGGAAGGCTACACCGCCATCGCGGACAGCAATACAACATTCGGCACCCGCGCTGTACGATATGTGGTCATTTACCGCGACACCAGTGCCTACATATTCGCCGTCGCTGCAAAGTTAAAGAAGGATTCCAGGCGTTTTGATGATGATATTCTGGCGACCGCACGCAGTTTTCGCAGCCTGACAGCGGCGGATGAGCTCTATGCCAGAGAGAAAAAACTTGCAGTCATTCGCGCACCCGAAGGTGCGAGCTACGCAGGCCTTGCGGCCGAATCGCCCATCACCAACTACCCGGAAATGCAGTTGCGGCTGCTCAATGATGCCTATCCCGACGGGGAACCGGGGACTTCACAACTTATCAAGCTCATACACTAGCGCATCAGTGTTGGTGAGCAAGACACTCCATTATAATCACCACTACTACCTACAAAAATCATCAAGGATAATCACATGAACAAGATCAGCGTAATCGGAGCGGGGCGTGTGGGGGAAGCAACAGCCCAGGTTCTCGCGCAACAGGGAATGTGCCAGGAAGTCACGCTACTTGATGTTCGGGAAGGTGCTGCTTCCGGCGCAGCCCTGGATATCCTGCAATCCGGATCCTACTTTGAGTTCGATACCCGTGTAATCGGGGGCAGTGACCCGACTCTGCTGACAGACTCCGACCTTGTCATTGTGACCGCGGGGTCGCCGCGCAAGCCCGGTATGTCGCGCAGTGACGTGCTCGATGTCAACCGCGCTGTCATCGACGTCATCGTTGACGAAGTGCTCGCTTATGCCCCTGACAGCATGCTGCTCATGGTATCAAACCCCGTGGATGTACTGACATGGCATGCCTGGAAGCGTACCGGCTGGGACCGTCAACGGGTTTTTGGCCAGGCTGGCGTCCTGGATGCTTCACGCATGGCATGTTTCATGGCGGAGGAAACCGGTCTTTCAATCAAGGATATCCATGCCATGGTAATCGGGGGGCATGGCGACTTCATGGTTCCGCTCACCCGTTTCAGCACCATCAACGGCATCCCGGTCACAACCATGCTCGACCAGGATACCCTGGCAAGAATCAGCAAACGCACCCAGCATGGTGGCTCCGAGATTCTCGCACTGAGGAAAAACAGCAGCGCCTACAATGCACCGGCTTCGGCCATCGCGACTATGGTCGACTCAATCACTCGAAACCGCCGACGGGTGCTACCCTGCGTCTGCGTGCTTGCGGGCGAATACGGGCAGCACGACATCACCGCGGGTGTACCTGCAATTCTGGGGCGCAAGGGGATCGAAAAGGTGCTTGAACTCCCTCTAAACGAAGCGGAACGGGCCGGCTTTACCGCTTCCGTAGACAGCATCCGGTCCGACCTTGAAACACTCAAGGGGCATCAAAAGAGCTGATCTGTGGATGCCCCGCCAACTCCCGGCCCCTCGACTGCAGCCGAATCACTCGTTCGGGTAGGAACGGAATCTTCCATGAATGTTTCAAAAATAGCGTCCTTTTGACCACTGCGCGCCAACAGGCCGGTTACCGGGTCTATGCGCACCGTTACCAGCCCCTCCGGTGGTTGCTGGCTGACCGCTTTAATACCCTGCAGTGCCTCCCGCATGTAATCGATCCACATGGGCAAGGCTGATCGCCCTCCGGTTTCACCCCGCCCCAGCGGTTCCAATTTGTCAAAGCCAACCCATGCGGTTGCTACCACTGCATGATTGAAACCTGAAAACCAGCCATCCATCTGATCATTGGTGGTACCCGTCTTGCCTGCCAGATCCGACCGCCCAAGGACACGCGCCCTGGTGCCTGTACCCCGCTGGATGACATCACGCATCATCGATGTCATCAACCAGACATTCTGGGGAGACAGTACCTGAGGCGCCAGACTGACTTGTTTCGGCATGCCGGTGGTAATTTCATCCAGCACCTCGGGGCAATGCGTGCAGACAACGGGCGAATCAGCCATGAACACCAATTCACCCGCGGCATTGTAGATGCTGCGGATAAAATACGGCTTGATCAGATAACCACCATTGGCCAGCACGGCAAAGGCACGAGCCATTTGCAGCGGCGTTACCGAGGCACTACCCAGCGCCAGAGTAAGGTCATGCGGCAGTTCCTCGGAAGAGAACCCGAACTTCTCGGCATAAGTCGCCGCATACCCTGCACCGATGGCCCGCAAAATACGAATTGAAACCAGATTCCTTGAACGGTAAAGCGCCTCGCGCAAGCGTGTCGGTCCATAAAATTGACCGCTGTAGTTCTCCGGGCGCCATGTTGACTCCAGCTCCGAGTCATCGAACACTACGGGCGCATCGTTGATGATACTGGCCGGAGTAAATCCTTTTTCAAGCGCGGCTGAGTAGATAATCGGTTTAAAGCTGGAGCCGGGTTGGCGCTTTGCCTGGGTCGCGCGATTGAACTTGCTGCGATTGAAGTCAAACCCGCCGACCAATGCCAGAATTGCGCCGTCAGTCGGACGCAGTGACACCAGGGCTCCTTCAACAACGGGGATCTGGGCCAGTTCCCAGACATTATCGAATCTGGATACTCGCACAACGTCACCCCTGGCCACCACATCGCCCGCCTTTTTTGGAGCCGGGCCCAGACGGTTGACACTACGGTATGGTCTAGCCCAGGAGATTCCTTCCCAGTCGATTGAAATGGTTTCGTTGCTCTTCAGCAGGACCCCGATTGATTTTTCATCCACCCGGGTGACAATGGCCGGCTCCAGCCCACCAAGCTGTACATAATCAGTCAATAATCCGACCCACTTTTCCGGCTGAACTTCATCGAGGCTGACGCTGGCTTCCGCTCCCCGGTATCCATGCCTTTTACTGTAATCCAGCAAATCCTTGCGCAATGCCAGAGTCGCCGCAGCCTGGCGTGGAACGTCAATTGTCGTAACCACCTCATAACCGGAGGTATAGACAGAGTCACCATAGCGTTCGACCATTTCATGTCGCACCATCTCGGCGACATAAGCAGCGCTTGCCTCTGCCTGTACCCGATGCATGCGCGCCCCATCAGGTTCGGCAACAGCGGCCTCGTAGGCAGCAGTATCCAGGTAACCCAGCTGATGCATTCTCCCGAGAACGTAGTTGCGCCGGTCAACCGCGGCCTCGGGATTACTGATCGGGTTGATTCTGGAGGGGGCCTTTGGCAGGGCAGCAATCATTGCCATTCTCGCCACGGACAGGTCGGCAATGCTCATTCCGTAATAGACTTGTGCTGCCGCCTCAACACCATAGGCACGCTGCCCCAGATAAATCTTGTTGAGGTACAGTTCCAGTATTTCTTCCTTGCTGAGCAAGCCTTCGATCTTGTAGGCAAGCAGTATTTCGGTCAGCTTCCTCAAGTAGGTTTTTTCACTTGAGAGGAAGAAGTTTCTCGCAACTTGCATGGTAATCGTGCTGCCGCCCTGACGTTTCTTGCCAGTTCGTAGCAGTTCTACCGCTGCACGGAGCAGGCCCTGGAAATCAACACCCGCATGTTCAAA
This sequence comes from uncultured Gammaproteobacteria bacterium, assembly GCA_963824045.1. Taxonomy (GTDB): domain Bacteria; phylum Pseudomonadota; class Gammaproteobacteria; order UBA9214; family UBA9214; genus UBA9214. Next base: position 274,697 of record CAWGNW010000017.1, read on the forward strand.
AAACCGGTCGTCCTCTGCAGCCAGAAATGCCTGCACCATAGCGTCAGGAACTTGACTTATTTTGACCGGGTTGCGGCGCTTCTCCCCGAACTCAGCCAGCAACCGCCTGTCACTGGCGTAGATACGCAGCGGTTCCTGCAGCTGTACATCCCTGAGAACATCAATCGAAGGCAATTGCTGCTCAATTTTTGCGTATAATACTGCAGCCGCAATAGCAACGCCGAAACTCGCAAGCAGCAACAGGTAAAAAAACACACGGCCAAGGTGACGTAGGATCATTAATGCAGTATTAACCTGTGATCGGGTTCAAAGAACGGCCATGAAGCAAGCCATAAATTAACTGCTACACCGGTACGAGAGAAATTTTTTCTTAAACAAAATTCCACCTCGTCCGATAACCAGTACCATAGCATCTGAGTAGCATTACACATTGGTTGACAAACAGTTGGCAATGTCCTCTAATGCGGCGAACTACCTTTGTCGTACAACAGTGGGTAACTAAAAGGAAATATTGTGCCATTCGCGCAACTCTTTAAAAGGACAAAACCACCGCTGATCGGCCTGGATATCAGTTCCACAGCGGTGAAGCTACTTGAACTGAGTCGTAGCGGATCCCGCTATCGCGTGGAAAGCTACGCAGTCGAGCCCCTGCCACCCAACTCCGTCGTAGAAAAGAATATTACCGACGTTGATGCCGTGGGAGAAGCGGTACGACGCGCAGTCAAGCGATCCGGCACCCGGACACGCCATGCGGCCGTTGCCATTGCCGGTTCTTCAACTATCACCAAGATCATACCAATGCCCGCGGGGCTGAGTGAGGACGACCTGGAAAGCCAGATCGAACTGGAAGCTGACCAGTATGTTCCCTACCCGCTGGAAGAAGTCAACCTGGACTTCGAAGTCATTGGCCCTTCCGAAAAAAACCCCGACACTGTTGATGTTCTGCTCGCCGCATGCCGCAGCGAGAATGTCGAGCTGCGCAGTGCCGCAGTAGAAACCGGCGGGCTCAGTACACAGATCATGGATGTCGAGTCATTCGCAAGTGAAAACGCGTTTGCGCTGCTTACAGATCAGCTACCGGACCAGGGCGTTGAGAAAACAATTGCCCTAATAGACGTCGGCGCAACAATGACGACACTGAACGTCATGCACGATCTTAAAAGCATCTACACACGTGACACCGTATTTGGCGGCAAGCAGCTGACAGAAGAAATTATGCGTCGCTACGGCCTTTCTTATGAAGAAGCCGGTATGGCAAAACGCCAGGGCGGCCTGCCAGAGAGTTATCTGACGGATGTTCTGGAGCCTTTCAAGGAAGCGATGACCCAGCAGGCCAGCCGCTCACTGCAGTTCTTCTATTCTTCAAGCCCGCACAGCAAGGTTGACCATATCGTGCTCGCCGGTGGCAGTGCCTCCATTCCCGGCATGGACGAAATGATCCAGGAAAAGCTGGGGGTTGAAACGACTATCGCCAACCCGTTCGCATCCATGTCGCTTTCGGCAAGGGTGAAACCCCAGACACTCAGTAATGACGCCCCCGCGCTGCTGATTGCATGTGGGCTGGCCATGAGGAGCTTCGACTGACATGGCACATATCAACCTGCTTCCCTGGCGTGAGGAATTACGCAAGCAGAAACAGCGTGAATTCGGACTCATGGCTGTTGGTGCCGTTGTTATCGCCGGCCTGATCGTGCTTTTATCACACCTGCACGTCGACGGAATGATCAACGACCAGAATCAGCGCAACACATTCCTGCAGAATGAAATCACCATGCTCAACCAGCGAATCGGACGAATTCAGGAACTCGAGGCGATGAAACAGGACCTGCTGGCACGCATGAATGTGATTCAGGAACTGCAGAGCAGTCGGCCTGAAAGCGTGCATCTGCTTGACGAACTTGTCAGAACCCTGCCTGAAGGTGTCTATCTGAACAAATTCACGCAAAGAGACCGAGGCCTGACAATGAATGGCGTAGCCCAGTCAAATGCCCGGGTCTCGGACTACATGCGCAATATCGATTCTTCCGAATGGTTTACGGGGCCGCGTCTCGATCTGATCAGAAGCGTCTGAAGCCAACCGCCGTAGAATTGCCGATTTCACCTTGCGTGGCAACCAGCGAGTGCCCAAGCCAATCAATGCAGATGAAGAATCCAGCGAGGTGTCGCAATGAACCTGGACCTCGACCAGCTGGACCTGGCAGACGTTGCCCGCTGGCCTGCAGCGGCACGCGCCGTAGTCATCCTGTTTCTGATGGGCGGCGTAATCTTTCTGGGTTACTGGTTCCACACCAAGGACCAGCTTCTTGTACTTGATCAGGCGGAGCAGCAAGAGGTGGATTTGAGAGTTATTTTCGAGAAAAAGGCCCAACAGGCAGCCAATCTTGAAGCCTATGAAAAGCAGCTGGAAGAAATGCGCGAATCATTCGGCGCCATGTTGCGCCAGCTCCCAAACAAGACAGAAGTCGCTGATTTGCTGGTAGACGTTTCCCAAACCGGTCTGGCCAGCGGCCTTGAGTTCGAACTTTTCCAGCCGCAGGCTGAAAATCCCAGGGAATTCTATGCCGAACTGCCGATCAGTATCCGCGTTATCGGCGATTACCATGAATTTGGCGATTTTGTCAGCGGTGTTGCAGCGTTGCCGCAGAATCGTGACCCTGCATGATGTCAGCATCAATCGTGTCGGGAATAACTTGCTGTCAATGGACCTGACTGCAAAGACTTACCGCTACCTCGAAAATGAAGAAAGGACCGAGGAGGCAAAACAGTAATGTACGGAATCAACAAACATTTCCTGCACTGGTGCTGCATAGCCACCCTGACAGGCGGACTGCTGGCATGCTCCGCCGATCCGACTGCAGACCTGGAAAAATACGTTGCAAAGGTCAAGAGCCAGCAGACATCAAGGATCGAGCCCTTGCCCGAGTTCAAGCCGTACGAGTCGTTTGCCTACCAGGCGGCCGACCTGAGTGATCCGTTTACGGAACCTGCATTTTCCCACCCGCAGGCCGCAACGACCCAGGTATCAAACAACGGCATCAAGCCTGATTTTGACCGGCCCACCGAACCACTCGAGGAGTTTCCCCTCGATAGCCTGCGCATGGTTGGGACACTGGAGCAGAATGACGAGAACTGGGCACTTATCAATGATACCGATGGCACGATTCATCGGGTTCAGCCAGGCAACTATGCGGGACAGAATCACGGAAAAATCACGCGCGTGACAGAATTTGAAGTTGAACTTACGGAAATCGTTCCCGATGGAATCGGGGGCTGGATGGAACGCCCGGCCTCCATTGCCATAAGCGAATAATCCCACAGGGTGATAGCAATGACCGGAAATCTTACTTGCCACTTGCAGTCCAGCGAATATCGACTGATCAAACGTATCATCAAAGGGAGCCACGCCATGATGCGATACCTGTTGATCTGCAGCGCCATGGTCATCGGCGGGCTTTCCTCAGCGCTGGCGGCAACAACCGCAGGCAATACGCTCCAGGCGGTTGACTTCGCAGCCCTCCCGGGAAACAAGGCGCAGATCACACTCACCCTGAGCAAAACGGCACCCACTCCGCTCAGCTTCACGATTGACAACCCGGCACGGATTGCACTTGATTTCCCGGACACAAGCAACGGACTGACCGACAGGTCGCAGGCGATCGGTATTGGCATGGCCGAGAGCATGACCGTTGTAGAGGCGCAGGGTCGCACACGGGTTGTTGTCAACCTGATTGACATGGTTCCTTATGAAGCCCATGCGGAAGGCAACAAGATAATCCTGACCGTACAGAGTGCGGGCAGCGAGCAGTCAGCGGCGCAGGCAGCCGTCTCCAGCAGTGCTGGCGGTGCAGCAGACAGGCTGGACAATATCGACTTTCGTCGCGGTGAAGATGGCCAGGGACGCATCATCGTCAGCCTGTCCGACCCATCCATTCCGGTTGACATGCAGCAGGAAGGGGACAAGATCGTACTTGATTTCTATCGCACAGAGCTTCCCAAGGAACTTGAGCGCCGCCTGGACGTGCTGGATTTCGCCACACCGGTCAAGACCATCGACACATACACCAAAGGCAATAACGTACACATGGTCATAACGCCCATGGGTGAATATGACTACATCGCCTACCAATCCGACAACCAGTTCACCATTGAAGTGAAGGCCCTGACCCGGGAAGAAGCCGAAGAAAAGAAAAAGGATGAATTCGGTTATTCCGGCGAGCGGCTCTCGCTCAACTTCCAGGACATCGAGGTGCGTTCTGTTCTGCAGTTGATTGCAGATTTCACCGGCATCAATGTGGTAGTCAGTGACACAGTCGGTGGCAGCCTGACACTGCGGCTGAAGAATGTACCCTGGGACCAGGCGCTGGATATCATCCTCAAGACGAAAGGTCTGGCCATGCGGCAGACCGGCAATGTCATGCTGATCGCACCCAGCGAGGAAATCGCTGCCCGCGAGAAACTGGAGCTTGAATCACAGAAGCAGATCGAGGAACTGGAACCGCTTTATTCTGAATTCATCCAGATCAACTATGCCAAGGCGGACACCATTGCCACCCTGCTGAAGAGCCCGGACACCACACTGCTGTCCGAGCGCGGCATGGTAACCACCGACGAGCGCACCAATACCCTTCTGGTGCAGGATACTGCCTCCAAACTGGTCGAAATTCGCAAGCTGGTCGCCCGCCTGGATATACCCGTAAGGCAGGTATTGATCGAATCCCGCATAGTTGTCGCGAACAATGACTTCTCCCGGGATCTGGGTATCAAGTTTGGCATGAGTAGAAACAGCACCTTCGACAATGGCGATAAATTCTATTCAGTATCCGGCACACAGGGTGGCAACTTGCTGGTAGACCTTCCTGTCGCCTCGACCAGCGGCATCGGCCTGGCACTGGGCAAGGTCGACGGCAGCTTCCTGCTGGATCTGGAACTGTCAGCCATGGAGGCGGAAGGACATGGCGAGGTCATCTCGAATCCGAGAGTGCTGACGTCCAACCAGAAGGCCGCCTATATCGAGACCGGTACAGAGGTGCCGTACCAGGAAAGCACCTCAAGTGGCGCAACCTCCACATCATTCAAAAAGGCGGTTCTGAGTCTGCAGGTAACCCCGCAGATCACGCCGGATGACAGGATCTTCCTGGACCTCATCGTGAACAAGGACAGCGTGGGCGAGGAAACCTCTGACGGTATCCCGACCATTGACACCAACGAGATCGGCACCCAGGTCCTCGTGGACAATGGCGAAACACTGGTACTCGGCGGTGTCTACGAACAGGAAAACCGGAAAACTGTGAACCGGGTACCCTTCTTCGGCGAACTGCCGCTGGTTGACTGGATGTTCAAGAGCACGGTTCGTACCAACAACAAGGCCGAATTGCTCATCTTCGTAACACCGAAGATCGTCAAGGAAGACCTGAGAATCTAGGCCTCCGCTACTGGCTGCACTTGCCAGTAGCCCCCTAATCTGGCATATCTGCCCGGTATGAATATACCGGGCAGTTTGTTTTTGACCGGTCCCATGGGGGCCGGAAAATCCACCATCGGGCGCCAGCTGGCAAAGCGGCTCAGCAAGGAATTCCACGACAGCGACCACGAGATCGAGGCGCGTACGGGGGTGGATATCCCGTTGATTTTCGAGCTTGAGGGCGAGGCAGGTTTTCGCAGGCGTGAGCAGACGATCATTGAGGAACTGACACGGATACCCGGCATCATCCTGGCAACCGGCGGCGGCGCCATACTGGACCCCGAAAACAGACGCCACCTGAGTTCACGGGGACAGGTGATTTATCTGCATGCATCGGTAAACCAGCAGCTGAAACGCACCCGACGCGACCGCAATCGTCCCCTGTTGCAAACACCTGACCCGCGCGCAAAGCTGGAAGAATTGATGACTGCCCGCGATCCGCTATATCGTGAAATTGCCGACGTGGTTATCGAGACAGACGGCAAACGGGTGCGTGACGTCGTGAGACAGATCATTGAAAAGCTACCATAAACCGTGGGTGATTTTGCCCTGCCGCATGTTTTTTCGCTATGCTCGACCCACTTGTTTCCGGTATTGCCTGATATGAATACACTTGTCGTTGATCTCGGTGACCGCAGCTACCCGATTAAGATAGGCCGGGGGTTGTTTACCGACCCGACACTGCTGACAGCACACGTTCATGGCCGCCAGGTCATGGTCGTGAGCAATACAACCGTCGCCCCCCTGTATCTGGATGCCGTGACCGGCATGCTTGCGGGATTCAGCATTAAAAGCGTGATCCTGCCGGACGGAGAGGAATTCAAGACGCTGGACACCCTGAATACCATCTTTACCGCATTGCTGGAGAACAGGTTCAACCGGGGCTGCACCCTGGTGGCGCTTGGAGGAGGGGTTCTCGGCGATATTACCGGATTCGCGGCCGCCAGTTACCAGCGCGGTATCGCATTCGTGCAGGTTCCAACCACCCTGCTCGCACAGGTTGATTCATCGGTCGGCGGAAAGACCGGCGTCAATCACCCGCTGGGGAAAAACATGATCGGCGCATTTCACCAGCCAAACTGCGTCCTGATTGATACCGACACCCTGGATACCCTGGACGAACGGCAGCTGGCCGCAGGACTTGCGGAAGTCATCAAGTACGGTCTGATAAAGGACAGCGCCTTTTTTACCTGGCTAGAACAGAATATGGCAGCCCTCATGGAACGCGACAAGCAGGCACTTGCCTACGCAATTGAACGCTCCTGTACGCTCAAGGCGGAAATCGTTGCCGCTGATGAGCGAGAGAGCGGCCAGCGCGCCCTCCTCAACCTTGGACACACCTTCGGACATGCCATCGAGACGGGAACCGGTTATGGCAACTGGCTGCATGGAGAAGCGGTAGCTACCGGCATGCTGATGGCTGCAGACCTGTCCGCACGCCATGGCTGGCTGTCCACCGATGCCGTACACCGCACCGAGGCACTGCTGCGCAAGGCCGGGCTGCCAACCAGTCCACCCGCAGAGATAGATGCTGACAAATTCATGGAACTGATGGCCGTAGACAAGAAAGTTGTGGATGGCGGCCTGCGTCTGGTGCTGCTCAAGGAAATCGGAAATGCACTGGTTACGGGTGACTTCAGGCAGGACCTGCTCGCCGCGACCCTTGCCGGCTCCGCCTGACAACCCATGAGCGGCAACTCGACATCGTCCGGTCTGCAGACACTGGCTCCCTATGCCGCCATACCGGCTTCATCCAGGGGTCGTACGCACCCCGAACCGGCACCGGCTTACCGCAGTGAATACCAGCGCGACCGTGACCGCGTGATTCACTCGGCTGCCTTCAGGCGTCTGGAATACAAAACCCAGGTATTCGTCAATCATGAAGGCGACCTGTTCCGTACCCGCCTGACACATTCCATCGAGGTCGCGCAGATTGCACGTTCAGTGGCACGCGCATTGCGGCTGAACGAGGACCTGACGGAGGGAATCGCACTCGCACACGACCTGGGGCACACCCCGTTTGGCCATGCCGGACAGGATGCCCTGAACAGCTGCATGCAGGACTACGGCGGATTCGAGCATAACCTGCAGTCCCTGCGCGTCGTTGATGAACTGGAAGAACGCTATGCTGAATTTCCCGGCCTGAACCTGACTTTCGAAACACGCGAAGGCATCCTCAAACACTGCTCCCGGAAAAACGCCATCAACCTGGGTGCGCTCGGGCAACGTTTCCTTGACAGGTCACAGCCCTCACTGGAGGCTCAACTGACCAACCTTGCGGATGAGATTGCCTACAACAGCCACGATGTCGACGACGGCCTGCGCTCCGGGCTGATCAGCGTTGACTCCCTGACGGAAATCACACTGTTTCGCGAGCAGTACGACATTGTCCGTCGGCTGTACCCCGGGCTGCCGCCGCGCCGGACCATTCATGAAGTCGTGCGCCGCCTGATCGGCTGCCAGGTCATTGACCTGGTTGAAACCAGCATCGCCAACCTGGAAGCGGCGACACCCGGTGATATCGATGCAGTGCGCCATCACGGGACTGCTCTGATCACGTTCAGCGATGCCATGCGCGAGAAGAACCTGGAGTTGAAAAGCTATCTGCGATCCAACCTGTACCGGCACTATCGCGTGCATCGCATGACCGCCAAGGCCATTCGCACCATTACCTCGCTGTTCGAGGCCTTTTTCAGCGATCCGCGCCTGATGCCCGATGAAGCCAGGGAGCACACCAGTCAGCTCGAGCAGCATGAAGGCCAGCATGGTCGGGCGCGTGCCGTCGCTGATTACATCGCCGGCATGACTGACCGTTACGCCATCGCGGAATACGACCGGACCTTCAACCCGGCCAGATAGCGCCGGGGCTGACTCGCCGTATGCGTATCTACATGCAAATTCCGCCCGAAGGGGACACGGCACCCCGCTACTACCACCTGCACCTGCAGGAAGACCTGATCGATGGCTGGACGCTGATCAGGGAATGGGGCTACCAGGGTGCAGCAGGACGCCTGCGCAAGGAACACTATCCGGACCGGGAGACAGCCGAGGCGGCGCTGGTAAAGGTCCGCGACGAGCAAATCAGGCGCGGGTACCAGGTTGTCTTCATCCAGGCCGTGCCGGAATAGGCATGCACCATACAATGGCATGCCCCTGAAAACACAAAGGAAAATCTCAGCCGCAGCAAATTGAACAGGCAGCGCTGCAGCGCTATACTGTGCGGCCCTTTTGGGTATCGGCGCCTGGCGTCTGGCACGCACCGGTTTCGGTGCGCCCACCTTCAACGCGCTGTTTATAATGGTATTACTTGCCGATCCGCCAGCATCGTCCGGCAAGATGCTATCACAAAGAGAGTCACTCCAATGAAGCACGGAACACTGCCACCGAGACAAGGCCTGTATGACCCTGCCAACGAACACGATGCCTGTGGCGTCGGGTTTGTCGCCAACGTCAAGGGACGCAAGAGCCATGAAATCATCCGGCAGGGCCTGCGCATACTGGAAAACCTGACCCATCGCGGCGCTGTCGGGGCCGACCCGCTGGCTGGCGACGGCGCCGGCATCCTGATGCAGATACCGGACGCCTTCCTGCGCGAGGAATGCGCCGGCCTTGGCATTACACTCCCCGAGGAAGGTGCTTACGCGCGTTGGCATGCTGTTTCTGCCACGCAATCCCGGTACTCGCGAATACTGTGAAAACCTCCTCGCTGCAACGATCGCTGAAGAGGGACAGGAAGTCCTTGGCTGGCGTGATGTCCCGACCGACAACACCGGGCTCGGGGACAGCGTCCGCCGGGTAGAACCGTACGTGCGCCAGATACTTATCGGACGCGGCGCAAACTGCAGCGACACAGACAGCTTTGAACGCAAGCTGCTTGTCATTCGCAAACACGTCGATAACACCATTCGCGATATCGGTCTGGAAGACAGCGAGCATTTCTACATTCCGTCCATGTCCGCGCGTACCCTCTGTTACAAGGGCATGCTGCTGGCCAACCAGGTCAACACCTACTATGCAGACCTGAATGACGAGCGGCTCGCCTCGGCGCTGGCGCTGGTGCATCAGCGATTTTCCACCAACACATTCCCGTCCTGGGACCTGGCGCACCCGTTCCGGATGATTGCGCACAACGGTGAAATCAACACCCTGCGCGGCAACATCAACTGGATGAATGCCCGACGCCATTCCATGGCATCCGTGCTGTTCGGCGACGACCTGCAAAAGCTCTGGCCACTGATCGCTGAAGGCCAGTCGGACTCCGCCTGCTTTGACAATGCCCTGGAGTTGCTGGTGTGCGGCGGCTATTCCATGGCACATGCCATGATGCTGCTGATACCCGAAGCCTGGGCAGGCAACCCGCTGATGGATGCCAGGCGCCGCGCCTTTTACGAGTACCACTCCGCGCTGATGGAACCCTGGGACGGCCCGGCAGCCGTGGCATTCACGGATGGCCGCCAGATCGGCGCCACGCTGGACCGCAACGGACTGCGCCCGGCACGTTACCTGATTACCGATGATGATCTTGTCGTAATGGCTTCTGAAATGGGTGTGCTGGATATCCCGGAGGAACGCATCGTGAAGAAGTGGCGCCTGCAACCGGGCAAGATGTTCCTTATCGACATGGAACAGGGGCGCATCATTGACGACGCGGAACTCAAGGAAGAACTGGCCAATCACCGTCCCTACCAGGCATGGCTGGACAAGACCCAGATCCGCCTGAAGAAGCTGCCCGGCGAAATCAGCGCGATGGCGCCGGACCATGACACGCTGCTCAACCGTCAGCAGGCGTTTGGCTACACCCAGGAAGACGTCAAGTTCCTGATGACACCCATGGCCATCACCGGCCAGGAAGCCATCGGTTCCATGGGGGCTGATAACCCGGTCGCGGTGCTCTCCTCCAAATCCAAGCCGCTGGCGAATTACTTCAAGCAGAATTTTGCCCAGGTGACCAACCCGCCTATCGACCCCATTCGCGAGGAACTGGTGATGTCGCTGGTTTCCCAGATCGGCCCGCGCCCCAACCTGCTGGGGCACGAATCCGCCGGGGAGCATATGCGTCTGGAAATCGAGCAGCCGATACTGACAAATACCGACATCGAGCGCATCCGCCATATCGAGGCGCACACCAACGGCGCCTTCCGTACCCGGACGCTGGATATCTGCTACCCGGCGACGGCCGGCGCTGCAGGTATGGAGGCCGCACTCACGGCACTCTGCAAGGAAGCCGAACAGGCCGTTGGCAAGGGCTACAACATCCTCATCCTGTCCGACCGCAGCATTGACATCGACCACATCGCGATACCCGCGCTGCTGGCAACCTCCGCCGTCCACCACCACCTGGTGCGAACCGGCCTGCGGACGGAGTCCGGCCTCGTCATTGAAACCGGCGCCGCGCGCGAGGTTCACCAGTTCGCTACCCTGGCCGGATACGGCGCAGAGGCAATCAACCCTTATCTGGCGTTTGAAACACTCACCGCGATCCGCGAGCAGCTGCCCGAAAAGCTGGAAGAACATGAAATCCAGAAACGCTACATCAAGTCGGTCGGCAAGGGCCTGTTCAAGGTGATGTCGAAGATGGGCATTTCCACCTACCAGTCCTACTGCGGCGCACAGATTTTTGACGCTGTCGGCCTGAGCACGGCGTTTGTCAACGCCTACTTCACCGGCACCGCAACCACCATCGAGGGCATCGGCCTGCCGGAAATTGCGGAAGAGGCAGTGCGCCTGCACCGTGACGCCTATGGCGACGCACCAATCTACAGAAACAGCCTGGACGTCGGTGGCGATTATGCCTTTCGCCTGCGCGGTGAGGATCACATGTGGACGCCCGACACCATTGCCAAACTGCAGCACTCCACGCGCGCCAACGATGCGAAAACCTTTCGTGAGTTCGCCCGGCTGGTTAATGACCAGAACAAGCGCCTGCTGAACCTGCGCGGACTGTTCGAGTTCAACTTCGCCGGGACACCGGTGCCCCTGGACGAGGTCGAACCGGCAAGGGAAATCGTCAAACGCTTCTCCACCGGCGCCATGTCGTTCGGCTCCATATCGGAGGAAGCGCACTCGACACTCGCCATCGCGATGAACCGGATCGGCGGCAAGTCCAATACCGGGGAGGGCGGGGAACGGCCGGAACGTTTCATTCCCATGGCCAACGGGGATTCCAAGCGTTCCGCCATCAAGCAGGTAGCGTCGGGACGTTTTGGCGTTACCACGGAGTATCTGGTCAATGCCGACGTCATCCAGATCAAGATCGCACAGGGCGCCAAGCCCGGCGAAGGCGGCCAGCTGCCCGGCCACAAGGTGGATGCGACCATCGCCCAGGTACGCCATTCCACACCGGGCGTCGGCCTGATTTCACCGCCGCCGCATCATGACATCTATTCCATCGAGGATCTGGCGCAGCTGATCCACGATCTGAAAAATGCCAACCCGCGGGCGGACATCAGCGTCAAGCTGGTCTCCGAGGTCGGAGTCGGTACGGTGGCCGCGGGCGTTTCCAAGGCCCATGCGGATCATGTCACCATCGCCGGCTTTGACGGCGGCACCGGTGCCAGCCCACTCACCTCAATCAAGCATGCCGGTTCCCCCTGGGAAATCGGCCTGGCTGAAACGCACCAGACCCTGGTGCTGAACAACCTGCGCTCGCGAATCGCGGTACAGGTTGACGGCGGCATGCGCACCGGTCGTGACGTCATTGTCGGCGCCCTGCTCGGTGCCGACGAATTCGGCTTCGCGACAGCGCCGCTGATCGTCGAGGGCTGCATTATGATGCGCAAGTGCCATCTCAATACCTGCCCGGTCGGCGTTGCAACGCAGGACCCGGAACTGCGCAAGCGTTTTACCGGCAAGCCGGAGCACGTCGTCAACTACTTCTTCTTTGTTGCCGAGGAAATCCGTGAGCTGATGGCGAAGCTCGGATTCCGCAAATTTGATGACATGATCGGCCAGTCACAGTATCTCAACATGCGCAAGGCGATCGACCACTGGAAGGCCCGCGGCCTCGACTTCTCCCGCATCCTGCACAAGCCCGAGGCGGGCCCCGGCGTCGGCATCCACCATACTGACACCCAGGACCACGGGCTCGACAAGGCGCTGGACAACGAACTGATCCGCCTGTCACAACAAGCCCTGGAAAACGGCAAACCGGTAAGGATCGAGCTGCCGGTAAGGAATACCAACCGTACCGTGGGCGCCATGCTGTCAGGTGAAGTCGCACGTCGCTATGGCCATGCCGGACTGCCGGAAGACACCATCAGCATCACCCTGCGCGGCACCGCCGGCCAGAGTTTCGGCGCATTCCTCGCCCACGGCATTTGCCTTGAGCTTATCGGCGAAGGGAATGATTACGTTGGCAAGGGCCTCAGTGGCGGCAGGCTGGTCGTCTACCCGCCCGCGGAAACCCCGATCGTGCCGGAAGAAAACATCATCGTCGGCAATACCGTACTGTACGGGGCAATCAGCGGCGAAAGCTATTTCCGTGGCGTTGCCGGTGAACGTTTTGCCGTACGCAATTCAGGCGCGACCGCAGTGGTTGAAGGCGTCGGCGACCACGGCTGCGAATACATGACCGGCGGCATCGTGGTAGTGCTTGGCGAATCCGGCCGCAATTTCGCTGCCGGCATGAGCGGCGGTATCGCCTACGTGCTGGACGAACGGGGTGATTTTGAAAAGCGTTGCAACCTCGCCATGGTGGAACTCGAGCCTGTTCTTTCCGAGGACGATGCCCTGGAGAATCTGGACCACCAGGGGGGCGACCTGGAAACCCACGGCCGGGTCGATATCCTCCGCGATATGACACGCCATGATGCCTGGCGCCTGCGGCACCTCATCATGAAGCACGTGCACTACACCAACAGTACACGTGGCCGCGACATTCTGGACAACTGGAACGATTACCTGCCCAGATTCGTCAAGGTCATGCCGGTCGACTACCGGCGAGCACTGCAGGATATGCAAGCCGCCCAGACGACGACCACGCAATCCGCCATGGGAGGATGCTAGGCATGGGCAAGCCAACAGGATTCATCGAGTACGAGACGGCTTGACCGTAGCTATGCCCCGGCCGGCGATCGCGTCCAGCACTACCGGGAGTTTGTCATACCGTTGCCGGAAAACGAACTCAGCCAGCAAGGTGCGCGCTGCATGGATTGCGGCATCCCCTTTTGCCACCAGGGCTGTCCGGTCAACAACATTATTCCGGACTGGAATGACCACGTGTACCACGGCAACTGGGAAGAGGCACTGGCGGTCCTGCACTCGACCAATAATTTTCCGGAATTTACCGGACGTATCTGCCCGGCACCCTGCGAGGCCGCTTGTACCCTCAACATCGACGACAACCCGGTCACCATCAAGACCATCGAGTGTGCCATCGTGGACAAGGGCTGGCAGCAGGGCTGGATCACACCGCAGATTCCCGCGCACAGGACCGGCAAACAAGTTGCCGTTATCGGCTCGGGCCCCGCAGGTCTCGCCTGCGCGCAGCAACTGGCACGCGCCGGGCATGTCGTCGAGGTGTTCGAGAAACAGGACCGCATCGGTGGCCTGCTGCGTTACGGCATCCCCGACTTCAAGATGGAAAAACAGATCATCGACCGCCGCCTTGCACAGATGCAGGCCGAAGGTGTGACATTTCATACCGAGGCCCACGTCGGCGTCATCGCTGCCTGCACGGCAGTTGCTGGACAAGTTCGACGCGATCGTGCTGACCGGCGGCTCGGAACACTCGCGCGACCTGGACGTCCCCGGGCGCGAACTTGTATGGCGTGCACTTCGCGATGGAGTTCCTGCCGCAGCAGAACAAGCGCAATGCCGGTGATGTGATTCCCGAGCAAATGGCGCTGAGTGCACGGGGCAAGCATGTGATCGTCATCGGTGGCGGCGATACCGGATCGGACTGCATCGGCACTTCTTTCCGCCAGTGCGCGCTTTCCGTAACCCAGCTGGAAATCCTGCCACGCCCGCCGGAAAAGGAGAACAAGGCGCTGACCTGGCCCGACTGGCCCAACAAGATGCGTACTTCCAGTTCCCAGGAAGAAGGCGCAATTCGCGACTGGTCGGTCTCCACCAGGTCCATCGAGGGCGAGAACGGCAAGGTCACCGCGATAAATTGCGTCCGGGTTGACTGGAAGCGGGCTGACAATGGCCAGTGGCAGATGGAGGAAATTCCAGGTAGCGAATTCCAGCTCAAGGCTGACATGGTGTTGCTGGCAATGGGCTTCGTGCATCCCGTCCACGAGGGCATGCTGCAGGAACTGGGTGTGGACCTCGACCCGCGCGGCAACGTGCAGGCCGATACCGAACAATACCTGACCTCGATAGACAAGGTATTTTCTGCCGGCGACATGCGCCGCGGCCAGTCGCTGGTGGTCTGGGCTATTCGCGAAGGGCGGCAGTGCGCGCGTGCGGTCGACGAGTTTTTGATGGGTAGTTCGGAATTGCCGCGCTGATTCTCCACATGTTGCACTGTTTGCATGGCAACACTGCAGGTTTTTTCTTCAGCGTGTGATTTGAATTCGGGTTTCGCCTTCTCGGCGAGATACTTTCTCTTGCTTGCCCAAGAGAAAGTACCCAAAGAGAAAGGCACCCGGTGGCTTGTCCGGGCATAAATCTGCGATTTATGCCCGGATACCCTGCGCTTCTCGGGAAAACCGGCGCTCGCGCAACTCGCGATCTCGCTCCGCTCGATTACGCTCAGACAGGCGCGAGCTTGATCCGGTTTTCCCTGCGATGCTCGGCTGCGCCAGACGGGGTTTGTGGTGGCGTCCCAGAAGCTGTTGCCCATGCCCTATACCACTGGATCCCGGCCTGCGCCGGGATGACAAGACAAGATCGCGCTCGGGAGAGCGCTCCTACACTACAATCAGCAGGGGTTGAACGCCCGTCTGGCGCAGCCGAGCATCGCAGCCATTTCGGGATTGAGCAAGCCGCCCTGTTTGAGCTGGATTTGCAAGCCGCAAGGCGCGGCAAATCCTGCGAGTTCGGCGAGCGCCCGAAATGGTGAGAAGCGCAGGGAACCCGCGCAGCGGGCAAGCCTCCGGGTCCGTCTTTCTTTTGGATACTTTTCTTTGGCGGAGCAAAGAAAAGTATCTCGCCGAGAAGGCGAAACCCGAATTCAAAATCCCCTCGGGAGTGGGAACCTGCACCCGCCCTTATGGACACACAAGAAAAAGTACCTCCCCCGTTAGGGCGCAACCCGCAAATAACCCTATAATCCGGAAACAACAAACAACCACTGCCATACCGGGGAACCACAACAACCATGCAGCCATTACAAAATGACAGACTCCTCCGTGCCCTGCTGCGGGAACCGGTAGACACTACCCCCGTCTGGCTGATGCGCCAGGCTGGACGCTATTTGCCTGAATACATGCGGGTTCGCAAGCAGGCCGGCAGTTTCATGTCCTTGTGCACAAATCCTGAACTCGCCTGCGAGGTCACCCTGCAACCCGTCAACCGCTTCCCGCTGGACGCAGCGATCCTGTTCTCGGATATCCTCACTATCCCGGATGCCATGGGACTGGGTCTGTACTTCGAGGAAGGCGAAGGGCCGCGCTTCAAAAAACCGGTGCGCACCCGGGCAGAAATCGATGCACTGGGCGTTCCCGATCCGGAAACCGAGCTGCGCTATGTCATGGACGCCGTGCGGCTGATCCGCCGTGAACTCGACAACCGCATTCCCCTGATCGGTTTTTCCGGCAGTCCGTGGACACTGGCGACCTACATGGTCGAGGGCGGTTCCACGAAAACCTTTTCACGCAGCAAGGGCATGCTCTACGGTGCACCGGAACTGCTGCATGCCCTGCTGGATACGCTCGCCGATTCAGTCGTCGTCTACCTCAATGCACAGATCGCTGCCGGTGCCCAGGCCGTGATGGTCTTTGATACCTGGGGCGGTGTGCTGACACCGGACGACTACCGTGACTATTCCCTGCAATACATGCAGAAGATTGTTGCCGGACTGACCCGGGAAGCCGAGGGGCGGCGCGTCCCGGTTATTCTGTTCACCAAGGGAGGCTGCCAGTGGCTGGAAGACATGGCCGCTACCGGGGCTGACGCCCTGGGCATCGACTGGTCAACCGACCTGGCCGCTGCGCGCAGGCGTGTCGGTGACCGGGTTGCCCTGCAGGGCAACCTGGATCCGGCCGTGCTGTATGCACCTCCAGCCGTCATTCGTGACAAGGTTGCCGGTGTCCTGGCGACTTTCGGTGCGGGCAGCGGCCACGTATTCAACCTGGGACACGGTATCACGCCGGACGTGGACCCGGAGCATACCGCCGTCCTGGTGCAGGCCGTGCACGAACTCAGTCGCCAGTATCACCAGCAGAGCGGCGGCTGACAGTAACCGGAAAGCTACCCGCCCGCCGCTTACGGGTGTTCCACCGCTCACCCATTGTCCCTGGTCACATAGTCATGTGCGCAATACCCCAGTCTGCGCCGCCGTCTGCAGCTTCAGGATGCCGGTGAACAATCTCTTCCACCCGGGCAACCTGCTGTACCGGCACATCAATTATCAACAGAACCTCTGCATGCCGCATCGCATCCCGGAACCTGTCCAGGCGCACACTTGGCACCCGTGACGTAAACCCAAGCCCCGCCAGGAAGGAAAGCAGCATGATGCCGACCGGCAGTAACAGCCAGGGCCACCCGGTCTGCAACAATGCCATGACGATCAGCAGCAACAGTGCCATGCAGAATGCAGCCAGGTTCGTCAGCCAGAGAATCTTCTCGACACGTGCAGCCTTGTCACCGCGCAGCTGCGGGATTGCCTGCGCAAGATCGCCGGGGTCTCCCCCCTGTCGGTATATGGTATGGATGTACCTGCGCTTGATACCCTGCTGCTCCAGTTCCTGCACCAATGTACTCGCATGCGAGGTATCCGGCAGCAGAAAATAAAGCCGTCGTTTCATCACACTCTCTCCGGTAACGGGGAGCACTGACCCTTGCCGCGCCCATCCGGACCACAGCCCGCGCCCTCAATACCGTAGATGAAACACCCGGCTGCAACTGGTGCGGGTCGACAGGATACAGACGCATATGCCAGCCACACCAAACCTGTAATTAATGCTTAGAATACCTGACTGTTCCTGTCAAGAATTACCCGGATACCCGAGGGTTTCCGAGGCGGGCAGTGACAATATTTTGTCTGTAACCCTGTGCGGCCAGATAAAGCAGTCGGTATCTCACAGCCTGTGCAACAGCATTTATCACACTTTTCTATGTATAGATAAATCGCGTGCAGGGTAAGCATCGCCTTCCAGCAACTGGAAAAATGAAACGGGTGTTCGATTCAATAGCTTGAAGCCGGGTGATCGATATTGCACACTTGCCGGCCTGTCACACCCACAAACACCGCCCCGAAAACGCCCTGTGACGGCAGGGCTGAATGTGGCAGGATTGACGCAGGTCATGTTTATAAAGTTGCAAGCTTGCTAGGGTGACAGCGCTTTTTCTTAACGCAGATGGAGATCGTCAAATGGAAGCAACCAGCAAACTGAGTCGATTGTTCCGAACCAGCAGGGACCAGAAGGAAATTGAAGACTGGATTTTCTCCCTGACACCTCTGGGTGTCGCGTTCGTATTCTTCATCATCTTCGTGTTACCAATGGACCTGCCAAACAAGGACATGATTCTGGTAACCGGTATTGCCGCCGGCTTCACCGGTCTGCAGAGCTACTGGATTTTCCGCGGCTGGCGCAAGAACCATGGCAGCACCGTGCTGCTGGGCATCATCGGCATCGCCATCACCCTGTGCCTTGCCTGGGGCTATATGACATTCATGTAGTCCTGACTCCGGCAACAGCCGCAGCTGCAGGCTGCGACTGCTGCAGGGGTGTTTGACAGCGAGTCACCGCCCAACGGATATAGTGACTACACCCCTGTAACGACAAGCTGATACCCGCTCAGGGGCCTGCGTCATGCAGGCACTTGAGCGCGTGAGTTTATATTCATCTGCCGATGGTGAATAACCTGCCGCAGGATATCCTGCCTGCGAATCAGGCGAAGATGACCGTTCGATTCCGGTAAACCAGAACGTCGCGATGCAGCTGGTGCCAGACGGCACGGGCCAGCACGATCTTTTCCAGATCGCGACCCATGCGAACCATATCCTCCACAGAATCCTTGTGGCTCACGTGCACGACATCCTGCTCGATGATCGGTCCGGCATCCAGTTCTGCCGTGACATAGTGGCTGGTGGCGCCGATGATTTTCACACCGCGCTCGTGGGCTGAATGATAGGGACGGCCGCCCGGGAAAGCCGGCAGGAAAGAATGGTGAATATTGATGATTCTTTCCGGATACCGTTTGATAAAGCCGTCCCCGAGGACCTGCATGTAACGCGCCAGCACCACGAAATCGATATCGTACTGCTGCAGCAGGTCCAGTTGTTTCAGCTCCTGCTCGCGCCGGTTTTCCACTGTCACCGGCAGGTGATAAAAATCGATGCCGAGACGCTCCGTGGCTTCACGCAGGTCCGGATGGTTACTGATGATCAGCGGTATCTCGACCCGCCACTCGCCTGACTCGTAGCGCGCCAGGATATCGTGGAAACAATGCGGCAGCTTCGACACAAACACCGCCATGCGCGGCACCTCGTCGGAAAAGTACAATTGCCAGCGCATGCCGAAGCGCCCGGCCACCTGCCCGTCGAACTCCCTGCCGATGTTGCCGGCCCCGATGGCGAAGCGTTCCAGGTCCCACTCGACCCGCAGGAAAAACACCTGCTGCTCGCGGTCGACGTGCTGGTCCAGATAGAGGATGTTCCCCGCATTGCGGAAAATGAAGTCGGTGATCGCCACCACGATTCCCGGCTGGTCCGGACAGTGCACCAGCAGGGTGGCCGACCTTGAGCGCGCCGCGGTCATGCGGTCAACTCACTCAACAGGGAATCCAGCATGCCCTGCGCCTGCGACAGGTAGCCGCCGCCGAACATGTTGAAGTGGTTGAGGATGTGGTACAGGTTATAGAGCTGCCTGCGCACGGCATAGCCCGCATCCAGCGGATAATGCTCGCGGTAGGCGGCGTAGAAATCCCGCCCGAATCCGCCGAACAGTTCCGTCATGGCGATATCGGCCTCGCGGTCGCCGTAGTAGACCGCCGGATCGAAAATTGCCGGCTCACCGGAGCGGGTGAATGCCTGGTTGCCGCCCCAGAGGTCGCCGTGCAGCAGGGAGGCCGCCGGGGTGTAGCTGCTGAACAGCTGCGGGAATTCCGCCAGCAGGCGCTCCCCCCCTGCCTGCAGCCTGCTGCCAGCACCGTTGCGCACCGCCAGGTCGAGCTGGAACCGCAGCCGGTTGTCACGCCAGAAGTCGATCCAGTCATCTGCCGGTGTGTTGATCTGCAGGGTCGCTCCGATGGTATTGTCGCGCACCCAGCCGAATTCCGGCCGGGTGATGCGATGCAGGTTCGCCAGCCCGGCCGCCAGCACCGCGGTATCACCGCGTCCAACCAGGTCCAGGTACTCCATCACGATGTAGGACGACTGCCCGTCACTTCCCCAGCAAACCGGTTCCGGTACCCGCAGTTCGCTGCACTGCTGCAACTCCTGCAAACCCAGCGCCTCGGCCGCAAACATCCCGGCCTGTCCTGCACCGCTCAACTTCACCAGATAACTGCACTCGCCGTAGTCCACGCGCAACGCCTGGTTGATACAGCCGCCGCCAATGGCTTCCCGCTGCTGCAACCCGGCCCGCCGGCCTGTCGCCGCCTCGATATCCGCACTGATTGCTTCCCACAGGGGCATCACGAAACCTGCTGACACGCGCCAATCATTCAACCGGCAAGCCTGGCAAGCCGCGCCTGCGTCATGCGCCCCAGTCCCAGTTCTTCGCATGCGGCGCTGACATCGTTCGCGGCAACCTTGCGCCTGCCAAGCTCGTTCAGGCTCACCACCATGTCCGGATCAAGCGCAATACCGGTGAGCTGCCTTGCCAGCATGGCAGCGTCGCGATGTTCCTGCAACAGCCGCTGGATGCGCGCGGCACCGCGCAGGGGCAGTCCGGCCACGGCCTCGACCTGCCGGTAGAGTTCCGTCAGGGTCCCGAAATGCGCCAGCAGGGCTGCCGCGGTCTTCGCGCCGATACCCGGTATGCCGGGGATATTGTCGACACTGTCACCCGTGAGTGCGAGCCAGTCAGCGACCTGCCCCGCCTCGACCCCCAGCCATGCCGGCACATCGGCGCAGGCATATCGCCGGTTGCGCGCAAAATCCCAGAACAGGTCACCGGGCTCGAGCAATTGCGCCAGGTCCTTGTCCGCGGAAAGAATCACGATCGGCATATCCGGGCGTCGCAGCCGTGCCGCCAGGGTGCCGATGAGATCATCGGCCTCGTAGGTATCGCTGGCGTATTGCGCCAGCCCGAGATGTCCGACCAGCTGCCGGCAATAGGCAAACTGCTGGAGCAGCCCGGCGGGCGGGGCCTCCCGGTTTGCCTTGTAGTCGGGATAAATGCCGTTGCGAAACGAACTGGTGAGGCTCTCGTCGAAGACCACGGCCACGTGCTCGGGCTCGGCCTGTTCGAGAAAACTCCCGAGAAACCCGGCGAAACCGTGCAGGGCGTTGATCGGCATGCCATCCCGGTTGTAGAGCGAATCCGGCACCGAGTACCAGGCGCGAAAGATATAGATGCTGGCGTCGATCAGGTAAACGCCGCGGTCTCCGGCAGACACGCCGACTTCAGTTGCAGCTTGCGCGGGTCCGCCGCGTCACCAGGCGCTCGTGCAGCGGGCTGCTGCGCGGGAAGTGGGCGCGCAGGAACTCCATCTGGTCAGCAAGCACCCCGCGCCCCTGCAGGTAGATGTACTCTGCATGCGTCGGCACAAACGGCACCGCCAGCAGTTCCATACCCGCCTGCTCGGGCGTCTGCCCGGCCTTGTGGTTGTTGCAGCGCCGGCAGGCCGTAACCACATTGCTCCAGACATCCTGCCCGCCCTGGATAACCGGTGTCACGTGGTCACGGGACAGATCCCGGTCGGGAAAGACCTCACCGCAGTACAGGCAGAGATGCGAATCCCGCCGGAACAGGGCCGGGTTGTTGAGTGGCGGCACGTAGCGGTCACGCAGGCGGTTGAGCGCGTGATTGCGCCCGTAGGTGGCGATGATGGAATTGATCTCGATTTTGCTGCGTCGTCCGCTGCACGCGGAGATGCCACCATGGATGCGATACAGCGGCGTGCCGCAGGTATAGGCCACCTGCTCAAGGTGATAGAGGCGCACGGCTTCCCGGAACCCGACCCACTCAAGGGGCATGCCGGAAGCATCCGTACGCAGAACCTGTTGACTCAGATCGTACACTGCAGCCTCCGCGTCGAGGTGCCGCTTTTATCTCAAATCCCGCTGCGAATGTAAATCCATTTGCCGGAATAATGCACCATTGTGGCGCTACATCACCGCCAAGCAGTTATTCAATCCCTGCACGGAATCCGCTACTATTGCGCCCTCTGCAGCGCGGCATCCAGTCCCTGGCCTGAACGCCACGACAGATTCTGCCTGAACAATGTGACGACCAGACGAAACCTGTCCGACTCGAACCTTCGATAACCCAGGAGACAAGCCATGCCGATTCGCGTGGGCGCCCCCAAAGAAACCACTCCCGGAGAGCGACGGGTTGCCCTGGTGCCCGATGTTGCACAGCGCCTGGTCAAGCTCGGCGTGGAAGTCCTGCTGGAGAGCGGCGCCGGCAACGCCGCCTATTACCCGGATGCCGCCTACAGGGACACCCGCATTGTCAGTGACGCCGCCAGCCTGTACGCGGAATGCGATGTCATCCTCGGCGTGCAGCCGCCGGACGACGCGGCCATCGCTCAGCTGCGTCCCGGCAGCAGCGTCATCGGCTTCATGCAGGCCCACAAGTACCCGGACAAGGTAAAGCGCCTGAAAGAAGGGAATATCACCAGCTATGCCATGGAACTGGTGCCGCGTATCTCGCGCGCCCAGAGCATGGACGCGCTGTCGTCACAGGCCGCGGTCGCCGGGTACAAGGCCGCACTGATGGCCGCCAGCCTGTCAGGACGCTTCTTCCCCATGCTGACCACCGCGGCCGGCACCATCCGCCCGGCGAAGGCGGTCATCATCGGTGCCGGTGTCGCCGGCCTGCAGGCCATCGCCACCTGCCGGCGCCTGGGGGCGATGGTGGAAGGCTACGATGTGCGCGGCGCCACCAAGGAACAGGTCGAATCGCTCGGCGCGAAATTTATCGATACCAGCCGTGGCCGCGGAAGGCAGCGGCGGCTATGCCCGCGAACTCACGGAGGAGGAGAAGCAGCAGCAGCAGGAAATCCTCGCCAGGCACATCGCCGCGGCGGATGCCGTCATCACCACGGCGGCCATTCCCGGACGGGCCGTCACCGCGCATCATCCCGGCCTCCATGGTCGACGGCATGAAGCCCGGCTCCGTGATCATCGACCTGGCGGCCGAGGGTGGCGGCAACTGCGAACTGACGCAACCCGGCGAGCAGATCGAGCACAACAGCGTCATTATCTACGGCCCGCTCAACGTGCCCAGCATGCTGGCGGTACACGCCAGCGAGATGTATGCCAAGAACCTGCTGAATTTCCTGACGCCTGATGATCAGGGACGGGGAGCTGGCGCCTGACTGGGAAGACGAGGTGATCGCCGGCAGCGCCCTCACCCACAACGGCGAGATCCGGCATGCCCCGAGCCGCGAACTGGTGGAAGGAGAGCAATCATGATTGAAGGCATGACCGCACTGTATATCTTCATGCTGTCCGCATTCACGGGCTACGAGGTCATCAGCCGGGTGCCGGTGATCCTGCACACCCCGCTGATGTCCGGCTCCAATTTCGTGCACGGCATCGTGCTGGTTGGCGCCATGGTGGCCATGGGCCACGCGCACACACCACTGGAACAGGTCATCGGCTTTATCGGCGTCACACTGGCCGCCGGCAACGCCGTCGGCGGCTACGTGGTAACGGAACGCATGCTGGAAATGTTCAAGAGCAGCAAAGGGAAGAAGAACTGATGGACAACATCATAGAAGTCAGTTACTTCGTCGCGGCCGTGCTGTTCATTCTCGGCCTCAAGCGGATGAGCTCGCCGGTCACGGCACGCGGCGGCATTGTCTGGGCCGGCGCCGGCATGCTGGTCGCGACCCTGATCACGTTCCTGCATCCGGGCATGCAGAACTATGTACTGGTCACGGCCGCCATCTTCGTCGGTGGCGTCGCGGCTTTCTGGTCCGGCAAGAAGGTCGCCATGACCGACATGCCGCAGATGATCGCACTCTACAACGGCATGGGCGGCGGTGCGGCCGGCGCCATTGCCGCCGTGGAACTGCTGAAGGGTAATTTCCACTCCCGGACCTTCCTGATCCTGGCCGTGCTGGGCGCCCTGATCGGGTCGGTGTCGTTCTCCGGCTCGCTGATCGCCTTCGCCAAGCTGCAGGGGCTGATCCGCCGCCCCATGCGCTTTGCCGGCCAGCAGTATTTCAACCTTGCCGTATTCGCCGTCGCACTGGGACTCGCGGCGCTACTGATTATTCAAGGGCGAACTGGCTGGCATCGTGATCCTGGTGTTCTTCGCCGTCGCGCTGGCCTACGGCTTCCTCATGGCGCTGCCCATCGGCGGCGCCGACATGCCGGTGGTGATCTCCCTGTTCAACGCCCTGACCGGCCTTGCGGTCGCCTTCGAGGGCTTCGTGCTCAACAATGCCGCGATGATCATCGCGGGCACCGTGGTCGGCTCGGCCGGTACCCTGCTGACCCAGTTAATGGCCAGGGCCATGAACCGCTCCATCGGCAACGTGCTGTTCAGTTCCTTTGGCAGCAGCGGTGGCGATGAAGGCGCCGCAGTGGAGGGCAGCATGAAGCCTATCGATGCCGCCGACGCCGGCATCATGATGGCCTACGCGGAACGCGTCATCATCATCCCGGGCTATGGCATGGCCGTCGCCCAGGCGCAGCACAAGATCTGGGAACTGACCGGGCTGCTGCTGAAACGCGGCGTCGATGTGAAGTTTGCCATTCACCCGGTGGCCGGCCGTATGCCGGGCCACATGAATGTGTTGCTGGCGGAAGCCAATGTACCCTACGACCTGCTCTACGATCTCGACGAGATCAACGCGGCCTTCCCGCAGACCGATGTCGCCCTGGTGATCGGCGCCAATGATGTGGTCAACCCGACTGCCCGCACCAACCCGGACAGCCCGATCTATGGCATGCCCATCCTGGACGCCGACAAGGCGCACAATGTCATCGTGATCAAGCGCGGCCAGGGAAAGGGCTTCTCGGGCGTCGAGAACGCGCTGTTTTTCGCCGACAACACCCGCATGCTCTACGGCGACGGCCAGGCCATGGCGGGTGAACTGATCCAGGCGATCAAGCAACTCTGAAAAAACCGGGCGCGGAACCAGTCGCTTACAGTACCGCAGCACCGGGGGGGTCCCATCACACCCCGATTTCAGACCTCACGGCAATGAACCGACCGGCCGCGGATTCCGGGCCATGCTGCCAGCTGAGTTGGATGCCACTCCCGTGCGGTAGCGCGGGCGGCCGGCAATTGCGTTGATTCCCGACTGCCGCATCTCCAGACCGCAACAAAACCAGACCATTCAGGTTGTCGCAGGCGTCCGGACATAAACGGCGCCATGGCCGCGACCGGCAGGTGCTATGATGAGCCGCGCCCGGGCAGGTCAAAGCCGACTTTTTCGAGTTGCCGGCACTGGCCTGGACGCATCGGGATGGTCCAAAACAATGGTGCTTATGCACAGCCGGCCCTGTATGACGCATTTAGGCAACAAATCACCTGTAGTGGTATATAAGAAACTTATCATTAACTTTAACTCATTGATTTAATTAGTCATAAATCTGTGGATAAAAATTGGGCAATTTAACACCAACACTGGAAAAATAGGGCTTTGGCGCGCTTTACCCCAAATCATCCACAGAGTTATCCACAGGTTTTGTGGATAAAAGCCATCGCCCAATCAGATGAAGGAGTTAGCTTCGTTTGGTGATAATGATTCTCAACCATCGACGCTAAACACGCATTCCAGCCTCCAGACCAAAATGCAGCCAGCTTGAACAAACCCATCCTCCGTATCGCCGTTCCGTCGCCGCTGTATCGCAGTTTTGATTACCTGGCAGCGGCGGCAATCGACACGAGCACCCTGCAGCCCGGCATGCGTGTGCGGATCCCGTTCGGACGCAGGTCGGTGGTCGGCCTGCTGCTGGAAGCCTGCAAGGACACCCGGGTTGAAACCCACAAGCTCCGGCAGGCGCTAACGGTGCTTGACACCGAACCCGTGATCCCGACGGACGTAATGGCCATGGTGCAGTGGGCCAGTGCCTACTACCACCATCCCATCGGCGAGGCGCTGGCAGCCGCGCTGCCGGTGCTGCTGCGCCAGGGACAACCGCCAGACAGCGCCATTGCAAGCGTCTGGCGACTGACGGCGACAGGCAAGGCTATCGACCTGCAGACGGTTGCACGTGCCACCCGCCAGGCGGCGGCACTCTCCCGGCTGAAGGCGCACCCCGCGGGGCTGGCACGCGAAGATCTGGAGGTACCCGCGGCTGTCCTGCAGACCCTGTGTGACAAGGGCTGGATCGAACGCTGCGACGTGCTGACGGCTCCGCCGCAAGACGAACGGCGAGAACCCGGCCATCAACTGAACCCGGCACAGCAGCATGCCTGCGCCGCCGTGCTCGACCGGCTTGGCCAGTTCCACAGCTTCCTGCTGGAAGGCGTCACCGGCAGCGGCAAGACCGAGGTCTACCTGACGCTGATCGAGGCCGTGCTGGCGCGCTCCGAACAGGCCCTGGTGCTGGTCCCGGAAATCGGGCTGACACCGCAGCTGGTCGACCGCTTCCGGCGCCGGCTCGGCGTACCACTGGCCGTACTGCACTCCGGACTGGGCGACCGCGAACGGCTGGCGGCCTGGCAACAGGCACGCAGCGGCGCCGCACCCATCGTGATCGGGACCCGCTCGGCCATCTTCACGCCGCTGCAGCGACCGGGTCTGCTGATCGTCGACGAGGAGCACGATGCCTCACTGAAACAGCAGGACGGATTTCGCTACTCGGCCCGCGACCTCGCGGTCTGGCGCGCGCGGCACCTCGGCATACCGGTCATCCTCGGCTCTGCCACCCCCTCGCTGGAAAGCCTGTACAACGTGGAGCAGCAGCGCTACACGCAACTGGAGCTGCCGGAACGCACCGGCAGTGCCCGCCTGCCGGACTTCGAGATCCTCAACATCCGTGAGCAGCCGCTGGAACACGGGCTGTCGGCGCCCCTGCTGCAGCGCATGCGGGCGCACCTCGACGCCGGCGGTCAGGTGCTGCTGTTCCTGAACCGGCGCGGCTTTGCACCGACCCTGATGTGCTACGGCTGCGACTGGGTGGCAGAGTGTCGCCGCTGCGACGCCCGCATGACCTGGCACCAGCAGGACAACCGGCTGCACTGCCATCACTGCGGCAGCCAGCGCCCCGTCGACACGGTCTGCCCGAGCTGCGGCGGCAGCGAACTGCACCCCGTGGGCCAGGGCACCGAGCGGGTGGAGCAGGCACTGGCGGAACACTTCCCGGACGTCGAGTGCCTGCGCATCGACCGCGACACCACTCGCCGCAAGGGCGAACTCAAGCGGCTGCTGGCACGGGCAAAGTCCGGCCAGGGCCGGCTGCTGCTGGGCACCCAGATGCTTGCCAAGGGCCATCATTTCCCGGAGGTCACCCTGGTCGCTATCCTGGATGCCGACCATGGCCTGTTCAGCACCGACTTTCGCGCCAGCGAACGCATGGCCCAGCTGATTGTCCAGGTCGCCGGGCGCGCCGGGCGCCACAACCGGCCGGGCACGGTGGCCATCCAGACACGGCACCCGGACCATCCGCTGCTGCAGCTGCTTGCCCGTCAGGGCTACCCGGCGTTTGCCCGCGCCGCTCTGGCGGAGCGCAAGGCAGCGGCGTTGCCGCCACTGACGTCCATCGCGCTGCTGCGTGCCGAGGCCGGCACGGCCGGCACGGCCATGCAATTCCTGGAACAGGCACACCAGACGCTGGCCGGCATCGGACTGGCCGGCGTGGAGGTCTGGGGACCGGTGCCCGCCACGATGGAACGACGCGGCGGGCGCTACCGGGCACAGCTGCTGCTGCAGTCACCGCAGAGGCGCAGGCTGCAGCTGCTACTGGAACAACTGGCACTGCAACTGGAGCAGGACCGGGACAGTCGCCGGGTACGCTGGTCGATCGATGTCGACCCCGTTGATACCTACTGATTGCGTCTGTGGCGCATGCCGGGAGTTGCAAGATGGCGGTCGGCCGGGATAATAGCCGCTTCACTCCGGAATGGTAGCCGTCGCGACGGCCGTACAAGTGTTAACAGACGCCAGGCAGAACCTATATTGAAAGACCAGCTCGTAACCAGACTCGCCGCCGCGGTGCAGCAACTGCAGGCCGACGGCACCCTGCCGGCAGACATTAGCCCGGACATCAGGGTGGAACGCACCCGCGACCGGGCGCATGGCGACTACGCCAGCAATCTTGCCATGACGCTGGCAAAGGCGGCCCGCTGCAAGCCGCGCGATCTGGCGGTGCGCATCGTCACCGCCCTGGGAACCGATACCCGGGTCACCCGGATTGACATCGCGGGCCCGGGGTTCATCAACTTTTACCTTGGCGCAGACGCCTGGCACGGAGTGGTCGATGACATCCTGACTCAGGGCGGCAATTACGGCCGCAGCAGCCTGGGCAAGGGACAGCGCGTACAGGTCGAATTCGTCTCCGCCAACCCGACCGGCCCGCTGCATGTCGGCCACGGCCGTGGCGCCGCCTACGGCGCAGCGGTTGCCGACCTGCTGGAGGCGGTGGGCTACGACGTGCACCGCGAATACTACGTCAACGACGCCGGGCGGCAGATGGACATTCTGGCAACCTCGGTGTGGCTGCGCTACCTGGAGCTGGGCGGCGAGGAGTTCGATTTCCCTGCCAACGGTTACCAGGGCGACTACGTGCAGGACATCGCCGCCACCCTGCGCCGGGAACACGGCGACGCCTACCATCACCCGGTCGCCGAAGTGTTTACCGACCTGCCTCCGGATGCACCTGCCGGCGGCGACAAGGAAGAATATATCGACGCGCTGATAGCACGCAGCCGGCAGCTGCTGGGCGACAACCGCTACCGCTTCGTCTTCGAGCTGGGCCTGAATACCATCCTGGACGACATCCGCGACGACCTTGCCCTGTTCGGCGTGCACTACGAGCAGTGGTTCTCGGAACGCAGCCTGGTCGAGAGTGGCGCCGTCAACCGCGCCATCGAGCGCCTGCGGCATTCCGAGCATGTCTACGTGCAGGACGGCGCCCTGTGGTTCCGCTCCACCGACTACGGCGACGAAAAGGACCGCGTGCTGGTGCGTGACAATGGCCAGGCGACCTACTTCGCATCCGACATCGCCTACCACATGGACAAGCTGGAACGCGGCTTCGCGCGCGTCATTGATATCTGGGGGGCGGATCACCACGGCTATGTCCCGCGCGTCAAGGCAGCACTGCAGGCACTCGGCGACGACCCCGCCAGGCTGGACGTCCTGCTGGTGCAGTTCGCGGTGCTCTACCGCGGCGGCGAGAAGATGCAGATGTCGACCCGCTCCGGCGAATTCGTCACCCTGCGGCAACTGCGCAAGGAAGTCGGCAAGGACGCGGCCCGCTACTTCTACGTCATGCGCAAGTGTGAACAGCACCTGGATTTCGACCTCGACCTCGCGAAGTCGCAGTCAACCGACAACCCGGTATACTACGTTCAGTACGCACATGCCCGGGTCATGAGCGTGTTCCGCCAGCTGCAGGAAAAACAGCTGCAATGGGATCAGGCTGCTGGCAGTATCGCGCTCGAGGCCCTCAGCGAGTCCCACGAACAGGAACTGATGATTACCCTGTCACGCTATCCCGAGGTGCTGGAGGCAGCGGCCCTCAACCACGAACCGCACCACCTGACCCATTACCTGCGGGAACTCGCCAACGCCTTCCACACCTACTACAACGCGCACACCTTCATTGTCGCCGATGAGCAGCTGCGCAACGCGCGTCTCAACCTTATCGAGGCGACCCGGCAGGTAATCGCCAACGGCCTTGAACTGCTCGGCGTCTCGGCCCCGGACACCATGTAATGCCGCGCGATTACAAGAACCGGGCAACCAGCAGGAAAAGGCGCCACAAGCTGTCACCGTGGTTTGGCGTCATCTCCGGGCTGCTGGTCGGGTTGTTCGTCGCCTTCCTGGTTTTCCTCAAGATGCAGGCGCCATCGGAACCGCCGGCCTTCTTCCAGGAGAGCCTGCTGCCGCCGGTCGAGGAGACCCGCCCGGACAGCGCCGTGGAAAGCCTTGGTGACACGGCTGCGCAGAGCCCGCCGGAAGACGCAGCGGAAACACCGCAGACGCCGCCACCTCCGCCAAAGCCGCGCTTTGATTTTTATACCCTGTTGCCGGAGATGGAAGTGGTCGTGCCGGACGAGGAAGTTGCACCGCCGCCCGCACCAGCGCCGCAACACCCGGTGGCTGCAAGCAAACCGGCTGCACAGCATGAGCCCGTCAGGCCCGCAGCGACAAGCTCCCCCGCAAGAGCAGCTGCACCGGCGGAAACCTACCTGCTGCAGGTAGGGTCCTTTCGCAACGGCGAACAGGCCGAGCGGTTCAAGGCCGAACTGGCGCTGCTGGGTCTGGAAACCAGCATCCAGAAAGTCACCATCGACAACAAGGACACCTACCACCGGGTGCGCGTCGGTCCGTTCCACGATACCGGCAGCCTGAACAATGCCCGCAGCCAGCTGTCGAAACAGGGTATACAAAGCAGCGTCATAAAAATCAAGTAGTAGGGATGGTCTGATTAACTGGATAATTCCCGTCATTGCGAATGCGACGTACCGGGACGTACCAGTGTCGCAGGGGACATGGGGAAAGTCTGACCGGGGCATGCGGGTGAGTGGGGTGCGCAGGCCATGCAAAATGCCGGCAAACAGGGGCGTCCGGTTCGCCAGCAATTCCGGGATCCCGGCGGCCATGCGGTTGAAGCGCTGCGTCAGGGCGACAAGCTCCCGCGGTCCGGTTTCCGGCGCACGGGCACAAAGTCATCGCCCCGGCCGCAGTTGCCAGCCGGCCGCGCACCGATGCATGCATGGGGGAAGCTGACCCGGGTATGGCGCGCGCCCGTCGGGATGTCAATGCTGAACCACATGCTGGCCTGATTCTTGTTTTCAAAACCATTGACGCGGGTATCGGATGTGATGATTCAACAGCCGTATTGACTGGTGAAACCTGTGATAGTCCGGCAGTCGCTATTAAAGGCTCTGGCTCCCTGACTATTGTCTGCCAATAAGTTTCATGATGAAGTAACCGGAACGGCGTCCCTTGAGACGCCGTTTTTTATGAAACTGCAGATCCGGGATTGCTGCTTCCCGGAAGTTCACATGGCACTGGCAAGTCCTGGCTGTATCCCTGCCGTTTACTACTGGAACCGACCTCAAAATCCATCTTCCCATGCCGGGCATTATGATGATGGGGAGAACCCGCGACCCGCGGGGAACCCGTTTGGCAGGAAATCCTGATGATTTCCCGGCTTGGCGCCGGTCCTGCCCGTCCTTACAGGATCTGTGCCTGACCCGGATACCGTTTCCTGATTTTGAGACAGGGTCTACCCAATCATTGCATAACTCCTGCTGCAGGAGCGCCGTCCTTCGGCGCGATCGCGGCCAGGAGGCCGCTCCTACAGTAGGTCCAGGACCACACTAGCGGTGAATCCCGGAATTACTACACCGGGATGTATCACTTCATGGAAATCAACTGTCGAAACCGGATTACACCCCGGGTTTATGCAACATCGGGTTAAATCAGCGCCAGACCCGAAGGCCATCGTTCCGGGGTTGCGGTATCGTCAGCAACCGTAAGCACGTGCGCCAACACCGGCTGTTCGATACCCTTTAATTCCAGCGTGCGCGTTGGAGTGCCATTTGTGATTTCCGGCGCCAGCGCTGCGCACTCAGCTGAAATGAGAACCTCTCCTGCACCTGCACTTGCTTCCAGCCTGGCTGCGAGATTCACGGTGCCACCGAGCGCGGTGAAGTCGCTGCGGTCAGTCGAGAATTGACCGATCTCAACCATGCCGGTATGGACGCCAACACCAACGCCTGGCATTCCCGGGGGCATGATGTCGAAACGTGTTATCAAGGCACCAAGCGCAGCCTTGCATTGCTGCTGAATCTCAAGGGCCGCCAATATTGCAGCCTCGGCGTGATTTTCGATTTTGATCGGGAAGTTGAAAATCGACATCAATCCATCGCCCATCTGCTTGTTGACAATGCCGTCATGCGCCCAGATTCCTTTTGCACACTGATCCTGGAAGGTGCTGACGATATCGCTTAGTTCGCCCGGATTGATCCGCTCGGAGAGATGCGTAAAGCCGCGAATATCAGCAAACAAAATAGTGGCGGTTGCCGGAATATGCTTCTGCTTCTTTACGCGGTGAAAGGCACGCTCGCAGAGCGTGCAAATGTTTGGATTCATCTTGCTTTGCGTAATTCCGAAAATGCGGAATGGCACAGCCAGGGGACCACGGATCGGGATCGGCATATGCATCTGATCCCAACAGCCGCGGCAGATACGAGCATTATCTCGAGTAGAGTGGAACATCCTATGCTCACCAACCGTTGTGCAGTGCACCGCTACAATCAGTGTAGCCGCAATTTACGGTTCCATGGCACCTGATTGCAGCGCCATCATCAGGATTGCAGAAGTCGCTTTCTGACTAAAGCGACTGAATATCCTCGATTTCAGGCGTATCGATGTCGTCTTGGACTAAATCTGCCATGCAAAACCTTACAGGAAGGTAGTGTTTAGGCCGGTAAACGAAGCCCGCCAGTTACGCGTGGAAGACGCTTTGGCTGCGATTGAGAAATCCACGGGAATTCAGGGCACGGCAGGAAGTCCAGGGGAGTAATCAGTATGGCCCAAGCATACTGTAATATGACGTTCAGGCGCTGGATACCGGTCGGCAACAGTCAACCAGACAGGGAAGGTCAGCATTTTTGTTTTAATGTCTAAATGGCAAGGGAAAGCCGGACGTTTACATATTAACTGGAAAACGGTAGACGTCGCATGTCCGGCCGAATTCACACAAGGGTCCCCTGTATTTATTCATCTGCGTGAATGAATATCGTGTCTGCCAGATGAAACGCTTTCCCATGTATCGAGACACACAATACAGGGTGAGAAAGCGCCGGTCGAGCGCGGCAGCTGCTGCAGGTAGCCGGTACCCTCAGGCAGTACGGTGCCGGCTGTGTTCATACAGCCCTGCCCGTTTTTATGCAGGCAGCCGGCTAAAGGGTGATCACCTGGTCCGGCAGGTTGCCTGCCAGGGCAGCATACAGGTTGGGGAAACAGCCAATGACGGCGCCGTCCACCAGTTTGGCGTCGATCTCGCGTTCATAACAGCACTGGTCGCAACCCATCAGCAGGGTATTCTGCTAGGCCGCGACCTTCGCGAGACGCTCACCCAGCGGATCACCCTTCACCAGCACGTAGTTGTTGTCCTCGAAAAAGAACATTCCGACCACCTGTACGCCGTGACGGTCCTCCTCGATTTGCGGCAGGATCATCTTGCCCAGCTAGCAGGAAACCGTGTGCCCCTGGCTGGAAAATATATACGCGACTTTCATTGGACGTCCTTTGTTGAGTTTCAATTATTTGAGGAAGCGGCCATCATACAGAAATACAGTACCCGTATATCAGGCACATACCCCGGACACCTGCCTGGGCCACGGCCGGCCTTCACAGGCATACATCAGCGCTCCGGTTCCCGGTGGCGGTAGCAGCCGGTTTCATGGTCGTTCACCATACCGACGGCCTGCATGAACTCCTAGCAGATGGCCGGACCCACGAAACGGCAGCCATACTGCTTGAGCGCCTTGCCCGGCGCCCGGGATTCGCCTGTCCCGGCAGGGATATCCCGCCAGTTTTCCCCCGCGGTTCAGCAGGGTCCGGTCATCAACAAAACGCCGGCCAACACCGGCAAGGGGACCCTGTTCCGGTCTTATGTCGGGCACTGCCCTGGCGGTGTCGATCGAGGCCCAACCCTCAGGCGGTTGCGCACGATACCGGGGTTCGCCAGCAGCTGTGCCTGTTCGCACTCGCCAAAACGCACCACGCGTGCCGGGCCAATACCGTCGCAGGCGCTGCGACAGGCGGCATGCTTGTTCAGGATCGTTCCCCGGCCGAGACCCGTCTGTGCGCCCTCCAGGGGGAGCATTTCGAACAGGTGGCGTCGTCATGCGACGGCACACCCCATCGCTGTCGTGGTAGGCCGTCTCCAGTGGCGATGCCTGCGCCCAGCCGCAGCGCGGCACGTCCGGCTGTTTCATGGGCCGTCGCACTCCCCCGACAGCCAGTCCAGGGCTGCATCCCGGTCAGCATGGCGGAAATGCCGCACCTCGGCCGCCACGAAGTGACTGGCAATCCGCGGCAGCATCATCAGGACCGCGCTGTCGGTGACAAAGGCCACCCGGCAAATTGCCTGGTGATGGTTGCTGATGAAGCGAATGTGCGAGACCAGCGCCTGGAAATCATCCCATCCCGGAAAGGAATTCGAATAGATCATCAGCCCGTTCAGCTCGCCCGCACGCTCGATGAAAGGGTCCACGGCCTGCACCAGTCGCTCGAAATCCGCCGCTTCCAGCGCCGCCTGCGGCTCGACGATCAACACCTTTCTGTCAGGCAGCAATTCGTAATCCAGCATAAATGTCTCCTCCGGTGACGCGCGCGGTTGCCAGTCTCGCACCAGCGCTCCCCCGTGTTCCAGATAGCACAACCATTCAGCAATTGCAGGGCCCGGCATCACCGGCCGGGCATGCATTCCTGCGCCCGGTAACTATAATAGTTACCGCTGCCCGGCAACCGGCCGGACACCATGTTCCAAAGGAGCCACCGTGGTCCTCGCCGCCGCACTCGACAAACTGAACAGCCTGCTGCCGCTAAAGGCAAGGCAGTCGCAACTGGAACCACAACTCCGGAACCTGCACATCACCATCCTCAGGCATTTCGCCACTGCAGGACAACCACTGTCGCGTGACCAGGTTGCACAGCAGCTGGGTGACGACGCCGTGGATGCAGCACTGGCACGCCTCGCGGGCGATGACCTGATCGTGCTGGACCCGGATCGCCGGCACATTGCGGGCGCCTATCCCTTCACCGCCGAGGAGCGCGTGCACGCGGTGCTCACCAACGGCCGGACGGTACATGCCATGTGTGCGCTGGATGCACTGGCGATCGCACCCCTGTTCGAGACCGCCACGCGCATCGACTCCCGCTGCCACGTCACGGACACACCTGTCGAGATACACATGCAGGGCGCGGAACTGCTGTCAGCGCAACCGGGCGACGTCAGGGTCGGCATTCACTGGCAGGGCACCTCGAGCTGCGCAGCCCGGAGCCTGTGCCTGGAAATAGTGTTTCTCGCCGACGCCGGGACCGCGCAGCGCTGGCAACAGCAGGACAGTGGCAATACCGACCTGTTTGAATTGCCGGACGCCGTGCGCTTTGCGACCGCCTACTTCCGGCCGCTGCTCGCGGACACCGCTGCCTGATAGCAGCATCGCGCTCAGTACCCAGGTACGGGCATAAAGAGCCCGCTCCTGCACTCGCTGGATGCACCGGCAGGAGCCTCCCGGCGGGCACGAGCGCCGGCCTGCGACGTGATTGCCTGTACGGTGGCACCCGCGCGTCACGGCTTCTTTTTCAGCAGCGCTTCCAGTCCCGCCAGTCCCTTGTGCGTTACCTGAGGGCCGCTGTTGCCGACGTCGGCGGGGCCCGCGGTGGCTTCCCCGTCGAGGTAGCGGGCATGCTCATTGTCATGGCAGTACAGGCACAACAGCTCCCAGTTGCTGCCGTCCGGCGGGTTGTTGTCGTGGTTATGGTCGCGGTGGTGCACGGTCAGTTCCTGCAGGTTGGCGCGCGTGAACTCGCGCGAGCAGCGCCCGCACACCCAGGGATACAGTTTCAGCGCCTGCTCGCGATAGCCCTGCTCGCGCTCGGCCTGGCTGCGCCTGGCCGCGGCAACCACCGCATCGAGTTTGTTACTCCCCGTGGTTTTTTTCGCTGTCATCATTCACTCCCGTATTGCCGCCAGTATAACCGGCCCGGCAAGCTTCAGTCAGGTGCCCGGCCGCCTTCCCGTGCCAGCCTGATCGCATTGATCACCTCCGGGACAGCCTCCAGTTGACGCACCCGTTTCCAGATCCGTTCCGGCTGCCTGGCAAGGATCTCCAGCAGTTCGTCCGCGGGTACCCAGAGCAGTTCCCGGCGCTTTTTGAAGCGTCGGCCGTCATCGGCCGCCCAGGCGGCATTCATCCCGGCAACATCCCGGTGGGCAACCTCGACGAAGAAAGTGCGCCAGTCCTTCGCCGGCTTGCCGGGCTGCGCGAGCCTGCGGCACCACCAGTCCGCATGTGCTTCCCGGGTCCGCGCGAGCAGCGCCTGCATCTCCTGCAGCTGCCGCCGGTACTCGCTGCCGGCAAGGGTAGCCTGGCGTATGTCCGGCGCAAGAAACAGCGCCTCGGTTTCCTCGACGAACTCGCGCGCCGCGGTCTGGAAGGCGGTTTCACCCGCCTGCACGCCGCCGCCGAAATCCACCAGCAGGCCGGCCCGCCGGCCGCTGAAGGTCTTGTGAAACAGGAACCGGACACGGCCCGCGTGCAGCGCGAAGGGCAGAACGCCCGCCCCGGCCCTTGCCGGCTTGTTGCCATTACTGCTCATGACACGCAGCGGGCGCGCGGCAACGGCCGCTGCCCCGGCAGGATAGCGCCTGGCAGCATCAGGATCCGGTGTGTCGACTGCATGCCCGGCGCTGCCAGCATTTATTGCAGGGGTCTGCCATCGCATTCATGCGGCTGCCACTAACATTCCCGATGACGGGTTCCTTTCAGGTGTTCCCGTGGGTGATGAGCGTAGCCACGGTTTCCTTCAACAGGTCGAACTCCCCCAGGGTGAGATCGTTCAGCTGCTCCAGGTTGTACTCGATGGTGTCGACGATGCGTTTCGCCGGGCACTGCATCGGACGCATGAAATAGTTGGTAATGGTGGCCACGCTGGCGCCGAAGAACAGTGCGGAACCCGGCACGATCCGGATGCCGCCGATCAGCCTGGCGATGCCGGGCTGCGGCGTTCGGCGATGCCTGCCGGGGAAAACGCCGCAAATCCCCGGTACAGGGCATCGCCAAAGTTCGTGATAGTAGCGCCCGCCCCCGGGGATGTCGCTGCAGCGCCCGCCACACGGCATCAACACAAGGTAAATCATGGCTCATCGGGCGACGTCACAATGGCGGTGTAGCCCGCATAGGCGCTTTCGAACTTCGCCTTGCCGTGGCGCAGGAAATCCTCCAGCTTCCATATCCGCTCCTCCAGGCGACCGGCCAGCCCGGGACGGACAAGGTAGGTCTGGACACGGTGGATCGTTGCATCGGCCAGTTCGACGTCGACACTGGCCCGCACGTACATGTCGCCCTCGAAGCGATCCAGCCGCAACCAGGCGCCCGCGGGAACAGCGTGGTAGACGATACCCTCGACACTGGCACCCGGACGCGGCACCAGGCCCGGGTAGTGTTCACCCCGCACGCACAGGCGGCAGTGATCGCGCAACAGACCGGCACTGCCCGCCAGATTCGGGCAGCCACTCACCGCGCGCATGATATCGGCACACATCAGGGTGCCGTAGGCAAACAGGTCCCGCATCACATCAACCGGCACGTTGCAACTTCGAGGCTGGAGTATGGCATGAAACTGTCACGGCAATGAACTGCGGCGGCGGTATCAGCGCAGGCGAAAGAATACATACGGCATGACGGTGATCCATAGCAGGAACAGGGGCCAGACGCGGCCCTGCGCGAGGTTGTAGTCATGCAGCAGCCGCCGCCAGGAATGACCGGCAACATAGTGGCCAAACAGGAACTCGAAGACCACTGTCAGCAGCAGCCAGAGCAGGCCGACTCGCCATGCCTGCATGGCAGCCTGCAGCGGCCACACACGCAGCAGCCACCACGCGCACAGTCCGGTGAACACGATGCCGGTCAGTGTCGAAAGCTGGTGCGCCGCAAGCTCGGGCAGGACCCTGCCATAGCTGGCCTCGCGCAGTACGCCGTTGCCGATGGCGACCAGCAGCAACAGCAGCCAGCAGACCAGGTAGTGCCCCATCCCTTAGTCCCGCACGAGCTGCAACGGCACCACGCCGGGCTAGTCTCCCAGGGGCTTGTGCAGTTTCACAGGCTGCAGTTGCCTGCGTCGCAGGCGGATATTCAGCATCTCCACCAGAACCGAGAAGGCCATGGCGAAATAGATATAACCCCTGGGCACATGCACATCGAAACCTTCCACGATCAGGGTGACGCCGACGAGAATCAGGAAGGCAAGGGCCAGCATCTTGATGGTGGGGTGCGTGTCAACAAAATCACCGATGGGTTTGGCGGCAAGCAGCATCACACCCACGGCAAGGATTATGGCAACCGCCATGATGGAGACCTGCTCCACCAGTCCAACCGCCGTAATCACGGAGTCCAGCGAAAACACGATATCGAGCACGGCGATCTGCACCAGCACAGAGCCCAGGGTCACCGAGGCCGTGCTGTGCGAGGTCCCGGTCGCGCCTTCCAGGCTGGCGTGAATTTCGTGCGTCGACTTGGCCAGCAGGAACAGACCGCCACCAATGAGAATGACATCGCGCCCCGAGATGGCGTTGCCGAGAACACTGAACCAGGGCTTGGTCAGGCCCATCACCCAGACAATGGAAAACAGCAGCGCCAGCCGCGCCAGCATCGCCAGCCCCAGCCCCAGCCGCCGGCCGAAGTTGCGCTGCTTCTCCGGCAGGCGCCCGACCAGGATCGAGATGAAGATGATATTGTCAATGCCCAGGACGATTTCCAGCGCCGTCAGGGTACCGAGCGCGATCCAGGCTTCCGGGCTTGCCAGCCATTCAAACATTTGCTTCTCCGTTCATGCGCTCGTGATCTGTATGTGACTCCTGGATACAGACACACAAGCCGGGATTCCCCTGCGTGGTGCGGGCTGCAGGAGTCGCACTGGCGCGGTCCTGCCCTGCCTTAACAGGGGTGCGCATTGTAACGCAGAACCTGTCGGCATAGCGGTGCGTGCAGACTCTTGAGCAGTGAGCGCCAACAGCTTGTGCGCAAGCGCTCCGGTGGCATCCGCCTCCCGAAATACCCGGCGACAATCGCCGCGGCCAGCGTCCCCGCAATGGTGCCCGCTTCCGGCGCAGTCAAGGCATTTCAACCGCTTCTGCGGCACCTGGCTGTTCATGGCCCGCCGCTGACAGCCAGCCAGCGGGTCCATTCGGCAAACAGGTCCGCGTCCAGTGCCGCCACCGCCGAGCGCGGTTGCAGGGCGTTGACGAACACCGGTTCGCCGGAAAGGGTCATGGAGTGCCCGCCCGCTTCCTGCAGGACAAGGCAGCCTGCCGCGTAGTCCCAGATGTTCTGCCTGCCATGCAGATAGACGTGGCAGCGACCGGCCGCGGTCCAGCACCAGTCCAGGGCCACGGAACCGAAGCTGCGCTGCGAGGCATAGGGAATTTCGCTCACCAGGCGTATCGCGAGTTCGCGCGGCAGGCGCTTGAAATCGACCAGCGCGGTTGCCTGCTGCAGCGTCAGTCCGGCGCGCACGGCGGCCAGTGCCGCGGCGTTGAGCCTTGCGCCCTGGCCGAGCAGTGCGGTAAAACATTCATCGCGCACCGGGTCATACACGATACCTGCAATGACCCGCCCCTGCTCCAGCAGTGCCAGCGACACCGAGAAGAAGGGAATCCCCGCCGCGAAGTTGCCGGTACCGTCAAGCGGGTCGAGACACCACAAGGGTTTGCCCATATTCAGCAATGCATCCTGCTCTGCCGCGGTCATTTCCTCGCCGAGGAATACCGTGCCTGGCCAGTGTGTCCGCAATTCCCCCGCGATACGCTGCTGCATCACCAGGTCCGCCTCGGTGATCACGCTGCCATCCGCTTTCCGGCCGCGCTCCACCCTGGCAAAGCGCGGCAGCAGTTCCTCCCGTGCCGCGCGGATGACAATTTCCCTGAGGCGCTCCAGGCCTGCAGGGTCAAGACCGCGCATGTCCGGCATGCCGCCTGCCACGTTACCGGAAATGCCTGCGGCCCGGGTTTCCGGGACAAGCGGCGGGATCAGCTGTCATGCAACCAGTTTTCATACTCGTTCAGGTCGGCCTCGATCAATTTCTGTTTCTCGTCGGCATCGGGCATCACCCACTGCTGCGCCTGCCGCGGATACTCGGCCCAGGCAAGAATCGTCCGGTAATCCTCACGGGCGTAGCCGGTGTACGTCTCGACCGACCGCAACTCCGTCCCGGCCAGTTTCAGAATGGCCAGGCGCACGCGGTCAGGCTCGCGCTCATGGGCTTCCCTGCCATAGTCCTCCAGAATCTTCCGCACCCTGCGCCGGGTGAAGTCGTCGGGGAACATGGTTTCCAGTTTGCGCTCAAGCAGCTTCGTCATTTTGGTTTCTGTCCCAGCATCATTCTTCATGACAAGGTGATGACCGGACACCGGTGGCGGTGGCTGCGCGCCCCGCTTTCGGGTATTCAATCCTGAATGACCACGAACCGCGCATGCCCGTTCACCTTGTCGATGCTGACCCGCAGTTCGCAATAGGCATTGCTCGCCGCAGGCTCGTCACCACAACTGCAGCCACCGATGACTTCCGCGAAAAATACACCGACATTGACATGGATTTCAGTTTTGGAGTCACGGGAACCCAGCACCGTGATTCCGATGTTGCCTTCATCGATGCACCCGCCTGCAGCGGCCTCGTGCAGCGGCAACACACCTGCGCCGAGGCCCAGGATGTCCGCCTTCAGGGTGGCGGCAAAAGCATCCGTATTCCAGGCGCGCAAACTGTTGCCAAGGCTGGCCACTAGCAGCCCCGCCCGTCTTCACGATACACACCCGGGCGGCCGGCCATGCGGCGCGCGGTTTCAGGATTATTCGACATGCATGCTCCTCGATCAATTGCCCGCGTCGCGGGTTCCGCCGCACCCGCAGTCCGGCTAACCGCTGGCGATTCTCCATCCTTCGGTA
This sequence comes from uncultured Gammaproteobacteria bacterium, assembly GCA_963824045.1. Taxonomy (GTDB): domain Bacteria; phylum Pseudomonadota; class Gammaproteobacteria; order UBA9214; family UBA9214; genus UBA9214. The sequence goes on from CAWGNW010000017.1 coordinate 315,247, forward strand.
ATGGCAAAAACATAGATGGACAGGAAGGAAACTGCAAGCCCGGCGTGCCGGTTTAGAACGAGTGCGCAAATCCGGTCATCCAGGCAGCAGCACTCAATAACTCTTTATTACACATGCTTGCTTCGCTCTGCTTCGCCCGGCGCCGGGATCCAGCGAGCGTGGCCCAGCCCGAACAGCAATACCGGCCATGCTGGCATGGTCACACCAGCAATATTTTCAGCCCAATCAGTATCAGTACAACACCGCCAAACAATTCAGCCCTGCTTTCAAGCCAGGTACCACTTTTCGTTCCGATAAAGACGCCTATGTAGCTGAAGACAAAAGTCGTTACGCCAATGACCAGACAGGCAAGGAACGGACCGACATCAAGCAAGGTCAACGCGAACCCTGCAGCCATGGCGTCAATACTCGTGGCGATCGCAAGCAGCAGCATTACCCGGTGAGTGATGTTTGCTATATCTTCTTCAATGCCTTCGGACAAGGACTCATAAATCATCTTCCCGCCTGTCAGGGAAAGCAGGCCGAAGGCGATCCATGGCGCAAATGCTTCAACCCACCCCAGCACGCCCTTTCCACCCAGGTACCCGACCACAGGCATAAGTGCCTGGAATAATCCAAAATAGAATCCCGACATGAGTGCCAGTGACAGCGGCTTTCTCTTGTGCTTCGACCCCAGCCCTATCGATACGGCAAAGGCATCCATACTCAGGGCGACTGCCAGCAGCAATACTTCAAACACCTCTAATACCTCCATTCACGGCAGAGAAACCTGTCATGAAACCGGAATTCGTTGCGTAATCACTCCACTACCGCCAACGTCCAGATTCAGCTGTGTGTGCGCCGAAGTCGTGCACAACAGTTGCAGGCATTTGTGAGGCACATGCTCATCTGTACAACCAGCGCTGGATCAGTCTGGTGTAACGCGGCATAACGAGATAGACCATGAGCGAGACAACCACACCTGTAACACACAGTGTGTCTATGTATCGATACCGGGGCACTCCCAGTTGTCGCAAGAGCGGCGCTACCAGCAGCGGCACCCCGAGAACCAGGGGATAGATGGCAGACCAGGTAACAAGTAATTGCTTCCAGCGCACCGGTATCCTGGACCTCGTGCCATCGGGAGTGAACCAGAAGTCCAGGCCGCCGCGTATGAAATAATCATCGTCCTTAACCAGAAGCGGCCGCACCTTTTCAATGAGCTGCTTTCGCTCCTGCGAGTATATCCACTTCTCGAGATGCTCACGCGTATCAAACCTTATGATTACCGTATATGTCGTCGTGAGTTCCCTGACAGGGCGAATGATCTGCAAATCCAGGTGCCCCGCGTAGCCTCTGCATACAGGACCGATTTCCTTTAGCCAGTCTTCATATCCGGGTTGCTGTCCGTCCCGCACACGATGGGTAATAACGACGGTAGCGCCGTGTTCTTTCGTGCCCGAAGAGCCTGTTACTTTAGTCAAAAGATCTTCTCCTCATTGCGCCGGCAGCGTTGCCGCACCATGCGCTTCAGTCAACATGCGCGGTTGTGTCACCCTTGCCCCGGGAGCACCCGGTTTCCCTGCAGCCTCCCGGCCACAGGATTCACTCGAGGGATCATGAACGTATTCATGAACTCTTTGAGCGATATTATTCTTCCTGGCCACGTTGATACCCGGAGTCATGACAATCCTGCTATTCAGTCGAGTGCCGAAGATTCGATATGGCTACACGCCGACATCATCCGGTGCCCGGTTCCGCATCACGTTCTTGATATTGATGCAGAGAACCTCCGCGCCCTGGCGAATGCCGGGTTCTTCCTCAACAACACGGTACCCGGTGCGTTCGAAAAGGGGCGCACTACGCAACTGTCTTTCACCCTGAGAGCTGCGAACCGGTTTGACCCGGCATTCTGTTCAAGCCTGGCAAGAACTCACAGTGTAAAGCCTCGGCGGGGGTGAACTGAATGACATTACAAACATGCGCCTGTTACGTGTTTTCATCTGCGGGTCCTGCCCAGAAATGCGGATTGTGAGCCACTTCCCAAAGATGCCCATCCAGATCCTTGAAATAGCCACTATAGCCACCCCAAAACACCTTCTGTGGCTTCTTGACCAGGATTGCACCGGCATTCACAGCTTGCAATATTACGTCATCGACTTCTTTTTCCGAGCCTACGTTGTGGGCGAGCGTAAATGATTCGAACCCTTCACCTTCGGCAGATACCGTTGCATCTTCGGCCAGGGCCTCTCGGCCGTACAACCCCAGCCATGAGCCATTGAGCGTGAAGAACGCAACTTCCGGGGGCGATTCCATTCGAGGGAACCCCAGCCCCTGTTCATAGAATTTAATCGCCGCTGCGAGATCGCGAACGCCGAGTGTAATCATGCTGATTCTTGGCTTCATCAGTTGGTGGTCCCCTTTTCACATGTCAGGAAGCTCTGTTTGTTTGCTGTTCCCGTCATTGCAAGCGGAGCCGGCATTTCCATACCCGGAAATCTGCGACCTGGTGATTGCTGCGTAATGCGATTCATCAAAATGACGGATTGATCAGTGTTTCCATCTATTTTGTTCAACGGCACCCTTCCGCGCTTGAGGCCCCTCAAGGAACATATTCTAATGGCTTGATATTGCATCATCATCTGGCGCCTGATTTAACCCAATCATTGCATGAATCCTGCTGCAGGAGCGGCCTCTTTATGCCCGATTTCCGGGTACTGGCCGCGATCGCGCCGCAGGACGGCGCTTGTGCCCACCGGGGTACTTGTGCCCACCGGGGTGCTTGTACCCACCGGGGTACTCCTGCAGTACAGATCCAGGACCGCACTACCGGTGAATCCCGGAATCACTACACCGGGATGAATCCCGTCCTGTAAATCAGCTGTCGAAACCGATTACACCCCGGGTTTCTGCAACTACCGGGTGAACATTTCCAGGCAGGTGCCTGCCCGAAGTTACCCGCATCATATCCTCACAAAATAGGGTAGAGCCACTAGAACAGCACCCGCAATTACAAGCACATAAACATTCGATATAAAATAGGGAACAATAAACAGAGCAATCCCGGTCATTAATGGAACTATTGACTTTTGCCTTCTACCATAGGTAAAGAAGCCGAGGCCAATTGCTCCGAACAGGATTCCCCAAACAACCAGCGATGTACCTTCCATTTTCACCTATTCCTGACTTTTACCGAATTCACGACAGCAGCAACGACCCCGACGCACCGTGTCCGCTGTACGTATGTCACGATGAGAGCAACCTTGCCCGCCGGGTACCGGGTTTACAACTACGATATGTATCAACAGTGTGAGCCGCGGGCGGTGACAGCGCGGGCAATCCTTCCATTAGCAGCGAAGTAGCCGAATGCATGGCAGATATCCTTGCTCCAGGGCATGACACACCCTGGCTCACCCGCACTTTACAACCAGCCACCTCCGGCCTGAGTGAGAGTTTCGACCCAGGGCGTACTGCTGTAAAGTGCCGGCGTGCAGCGCAGTGACAGGCGTGTGTTGCATGCGGGTGCACATTTTCCGGAAGATCAGACCTTGTGTTGCCGCGGATGTAGCACTCTCCGCCAGGGGAGGTAAAGTCAGCGCCGCTTCCGGGTACTTCATACTGACCGGAGACGTTTTGTCCAGCCACACAAACCATCAGCGCGAACCCGTCGAGTGTTGAAATACTGTCCAGCAGCTCAATCTTCACCGGAGTCCCGGGAATTTCCACTGCATGTGCATTGGTGGAGTACTGCGCAACGATACAAACGCGATCCGGTTTCCCGGCAGCGTTCCGGATTAATCTACCTGGCCTGTGGATGACTGGATGTCCAGAGTCCCGGCTCTCGCGGAGTATATGCACCAACTGCCGGCTATTTTGGCGATTGGTAATACGCTCGCAATTAATTCCGGCATGGTGCTCACCTGACGCCCGGGTTCAGCTGCGCGTGGCGTTGCGCCCGTCCGGGGAACGATTGTTATGCCTCTCCTGGCTACTCCTTCTCAGGCATTGCCGAAGAATGGTGGCTGGTAATAAGCCATTCAGAGCCATTCCAGCGGTAGGTGTAGGTGTATCGACCTTTGACCACCGCGCCTGTCTTCGCAAAAGTGAATGTGTAAAGTCCCGAATCAACCGCCGTGTTGCAACCGAGATCAACGAATCGCAAGTCTATCTTGCCAGACGGGCGGTCCTCCAGAAAGTAATGGAAGTAATCCTCCTTCTCGACAGGCGTGAGTCTGGGCTTGTTTGAAACTGTGGGCAAGAGGATTGACCGCTCTGCATAGTTTGCGACCACCTTGCGTGGATCGCCTGTCTGCAACGACTGATTCCAGCGATCGAACAGTGATCCGATTTCCGCTTCGGAAGTTTCCTTGCAGCTCTCCGTGTGTGCAAGCTGCGCGCTGTTCTGCGCAACCTGGTTAGACGCACAGCCTGCAAGGACTGCAGCGAAAAAGGACAAACCCAACGACCTCATCTTCATGTAACGATCCTGTTGACGGGGACGCACCCGAGGCATCTCAGCAGAGTCAAGCGTCGCGAGCAAGCACCCGGACCCGAAGGGACCTACCCGAATTGCATGTTATGCGATTTAACCATAGAAACAACCATGTTCGTCTTTCTCCACCAAAGCCAAAAACTCCTCTAGCGAATGAACCTCCGGCTTAGGCTTGTAACTATGCCATTTCATATCCGCGCGTTGCCAATATACCTTCCATAACCCGCTTTTTTTCACGAAGGTAGTCTTTGCAACCATCTCTTCTATCTTCTGCTCCGGTTTATCCCATAAAGGACGTATCTCGAATATCTCGATACTTTGATCACTGATACGACAGGCAAGGTCAAGCTGGTTCCTTAGATGCGCGGGTGGTCTGTGTCTTTCTATATACGCGCCCATCAACTTCTCGCACCGCCTGGTTTCGAATTCGCTTATTGCCATAGATTTTCTACCGACCTGCTATACCTGTAGTTCTGCACATAATCGGGACAGGGAGAAGCCTCGCGCACCGACACTCCGCGCTTGCGCAGTTCCCGGTAGCGCGACGACCTCCATTGTTTCCAGGGATAGCCGCGCAACTTGCGTCGTACCCATTTGTCGATATCGCACAAAGGACTCAGTACCTCGGCGATAGCGAAGTACGCTTTCCAACCAGGCAGGAATTCTCCCAGTTCCGCAACGATAAGGCCAATATTGGTGCCTCGCGTACGACGGGTCAGTTCCCGTATCCTGTCTTTATGCTTCTCCATGGCCGGGTCGGCCACCTTGAGCCTTACTCCGTTACGGCTGACCGTGAAACCCGGGAACTTGCGGTTCCAGGGTCGATCTACCGCGCTCTTCGGCGGATTCACTGTGAGTCGCAGTGAGTCACTGACAAAGCGTGTCGCGCTCGCCATCAGCCCGTCGTGATTGACTCGGTCGAAGAAGGCTTGCAAGTCTACGTCCACCACCCGGTCATAACCATCCCGGGTTAGTGCCCATTCTGATACATCGTCAATCGAACTGTTCCTTACTCTTATACTCATACGTCTTGCAGCAGTGGTTCAGCCCCCCTTAATCTGGCCAGCCCCTTAACTCCTCTCTTCCGATCAGACTACTTTAGTAACATTTGTATATGAAACGTAGTACCCACATTGATATCGGAAGTCACCGCCATATGCCCCTGATGCTGCTCGGTAATAATAAAGTACGCAAATGACAGCCGCTTGCCTGCATCGTAACCAACTTCAGGCGTATCTTTCCTGACGAACGGTTCGAACAAATACAATAGCTCTTCATTAGTTAAACCAACACCGTTATGCTGGATTCTAATCCAGAAACTGTCATAACTTACATTCATTTGAATCCTGATGACTGGCTTATGACCGGGGTCATTCACCCTGCCCAGAGCATCATAGGCATGACGAAACAAACTGAGAAATGCCTGCTGCAACTCAGTCACATAACAGGGTATCATTGGCAGATCTTTTTCATAGTTTCTTTCGATCTGTATGTCTATGAACTTGAGTCGCGACGGAGCCGATAACACATCACCAGCCAATTCCAGGGTATGCTCAATAACATCGACGATATTGGAAAGTTGTTTTCTGCCACTGCGCCCGCGGGCGAATTCATGCAAATTCTGGATAATTGACGCCACTTTTTCGCCTTTCTCATAGGCGTGTGATAACAAACTACCGAGTTTTTCAGGCATACCATTACTCTTGATTTCATTCATATGCTGGCTGCTATCAGAAAGTAAATGCTGAAAGGTTCTTAAGTCGAATAAAATTGACTGGAGCGGCATGTTGATATCATGGGCCATTGACGATGCCAGTTCACCCATGGATGAAATTTTGTCATTTTGAATCAGCATATTCTCGGCGAGTATTTTCTTGGTCACGTCATCAATCAGGATTACCACACCGGTTTCAACCTGGTCCTGAAGTGGATAGATGGTGATATCAAAATAGTATTGACCGCGCTGACTGTGTTTGATGGTGATCGTTTCATTCTTTTCCACAGCCTTGCTAACCTGACCAGGCGACACAGTAATTATCGGGTAGGCATCCCACAGATTTTTGTCCAAAACATCTTCTGCTTTTATGCCGGTAATATCTTCAGCCCGCTTGTTCCATTGTGTGATCTGCCCATTCTTATTTACGCCAACCAGCATCAGCGGCATGGAACTCAGGATATTCTTTATATAAGACTCTGAAGCACGCAGTCTGGATGCAGTACTCACGTGCTTGGCTATCTCAATTTCCAAAAGTTTATTGGTTTCTTTTAGTAAACGATTTGACTCATCCAGCGTGGCTGTGCGTTCCTGTACACGCAACTCAAGTCCATTACGAATTTTCTTTAGTTCCAGATTGGATTCACGGACTTTTCGCCGCGTGAAGAAAAGATTTATGACCGATATCGACAATAACAGGATCAGTATACCGCCGGACCAGTTGGCGACATGCTGCCAGTTTGTTGAACCATCCGGATACTTGAATTGCATCCTCAAGCCAGCATATAAAGGCTGGTTTTGCAGAAATATCGATATAAACAAGAGGTATCTCATCATTTTTAGCAACAGCATCTTCTTACCCGATAACAGCCGCACAGGCATACATGGAGAGATATCTTTCCCGCAGCTCCAGAAATCCCGGTAAACTGATTAACGCTATCCAGTGACTCATGCTATGGTCCCCGAAATACTGGTATAGCCTTCAAACTGACCATGATTTTTATACCCCAGCAGATCTGCAAACAAAAAGTAACACAGGTAATAAGGTAGCAATTACCTGCCTGCACCGGTTCTTTGTACTGGACACAGGAAATTCTTCCCGGCCTTTGTTTCATTGTCGAAAGCCGAGCATACAGGAACCAGCGCTCTTGATAATCATTGAAGCCCCCTTCCCCAACTTTCAGGCTCCGCTCCGAAGGGTGCTCCAACGCGTGGTCACGTACCGTTCTCCCGGAACACTGCGAAAAAGGACGCCTCACTTGCAATTCTATACCAAAATCCATCAGCATTATTGCGGCATCGACCTGCATGCCAGAACCCTGTACGTCTGCATTCTCAACGCGGCACGCGATATTAGTCCATCGTAATATTTGCACCGACCAGAAACGCTTCCTGTCACTCGTCGAGCCGTTTCGGGATGACCTCGTCGTCACGGCGGAATGTATCTTTACCTGGTACTGGATCGCCCTGCTGCTCAAGGGCGGCCTGCTGCCACAGTCCTATGCCTGTCCGGCTGCGATGCGCGCTACCCGAGACCTGCTGCGCCGGCGTCTGCACCTGGCCCGGCAGCGCGCGCACCTGATAGCCCACATCCAGAACACCGTGCACCAGTACAACCTGCCGGCCCTGGGAGTCCGGCTGGGCAAGTCAACTGAACGGGGTGGCGTGGCGGAATGCTTCCCCGACCCGGTGGTGCGCCGCATGTTACACCTGGATCTGGATCTGATCAGAGCCCAGAACGGGCACCTTTGGTTCGTAATAGCGGGCTGCCTGCACCATCTCCCACTCTGCCGGGAAGAGGAAGCGTGCCGGCATCATCCTGGCTTCGATTGAGCTTCTTCAAATACCAGATCAGCAGACTTTGAAGAGAGCTTCCCTCCCCGATAATCTTGATACCGCTGTCCTGCCAGCCGCGCGCGTCAGCGCGTCGGTCTGGGCTGATTAGTTGGGTCGCTTACATTCTGTCCTGGTTCTGGCTGGCGGCTGGCGGTTCTGGAGCCAGGACGACATTCGAGACCGGAGGTAATGACTTCAGGTACGCAAACATGGCCCGCAAATCTTCGTCAGTCATCTGCGCGTAATCCATCCAAGGCATAGGTGGCAGGATGTCGCGCCCGATGCCAGCATGTTTACCAGTCCGGATAGTCAGAATGAAGGTCTCCGGTGACCAACCCCCCAATCCGGTAACATCCGGAGTGAGGTTAGCCGCATAACTCACACCCCAGGGACCGGCCCAGGCGGTGAAATCGTTGTTCGCAATTGCGCCCCACCGGTCGGGGCCGATGACACCTGGCGGCAGCGGAGGCAATTTGGCGTCAGCCGGATGGCCAGACAGAAGACGGCTTTCATCTGGTTGTGGACCGTCCTCCGTGAACACCTTCGGCGTGTGACAATCGCCGCAACCTCCTAAGTTGACAAGGTAGTGCCCTCGCTCGACGGGAGTGGCGCTGGTGTTACGTGGCGGTTCTTGCTCTTCGGACGCTACCACAACGCCTTGTGTAGCTGCGATCAAACAAACTCCGAGAAGAATTCTGCAATGAATACGTGAATACATCTCTATCTCCTTTGTAGATTAGTTGTTTTGAGCCTGGCAGGCATTCTGTTCACACGCGCAACTTGCCGACGATCCAACGGCTGAACTCAGCCGAGGAAGGCCACAACGCGGCCTGATGTCGGCTGGAGCGGTTAGGCGTCACTGGATTCTTGAGCACTACAAAATGCGCCATTTGACGAGCAAGTAACCAATCAACACGACCAGAACGACAATGAGCGGGATCACAAGCTTAATGATCTGGACCTGCCTAAGCACTGCGGAGCGTTGGAGCTCAATGCTCTCTTGGATGGTCTTGTTGGAACGGTCTAGCTGAGATTGCGCTATCTGCAGGTGCTGCTGCTGCGCCTCTAGTGCCTTGCGCTGATTCTCTTCTATGCGCTCAAGCAATTCGATGATCCGGTCATTCCCGTTCATACACTTACCCACCTCTCCCAGTACGGCCTCCCGGGCTAGCCTGACCAAGCGGGACGATAATCGCACAGCGCGTGGCATGTGACAACGTTTGAGTCGAGCCGCGCGGACCCGACACGGCGTTTTTCAAGGTAGTTGTCGCGTCAACCGTTTTCATTATGCTGCCTTTTCGCATTCCATTTCCGGTCGCTCCGGGTTTAGCATGACCGCGCCGATCGGTGACCAGTTTCGGGTTTCTCCTGACCATCGTTCGGGGTGTGCGGCCCTGGCTGCCTGATACACGGCATCACGTTTCGCCAGAATCACCTTGTCTTCACCATGATGCCGTTGCGCCGGAGTGACGAAGCGGATGCGGCTGTGGCGATGCTCCTGGTTGTACCACGCAATGAAGTCGCGCACCCACGCTCGGGCAGCGTCGATATCGGCAAAGCCTTGCGAGGGCCATCGAGGGCAGTACTTCAGCGTCCTGAACAGGGACTCCGAATACGGGTTGTCGTTGCTGACCCGAGGCCGGCCCCGTGAAGGGGTTACCCCCAGCTCATACAGCTTGGCCAGCAGCGTCGATGACTTCATCGGGGCGCCGTTGTCCGAGTGCAGGACCAGCGAGGCTCCCCAGCAGCGCTCGGCCGTGACGGTGCGCTGCATCAACCCGGCGGCGTGTTCACCACACTCCTGTTCGTAGACCTCCCAGCCGACGGCTTTGCGGCTGTAGATGTCTTCAACCAGGTACAAGTAGTAGAACTGTCCACACACCGACGTGGGCAAATAGGTGAGGTGAGTAGACCAAGGGAGTTTCACCTTCAGCCTCTCGCAGAACGGTACGTGAACGTCTCCGCTCATACCGCTCCCATCAAGCAAACGCACCTTTCATTCCCTCACGCCAGTGAACAAACAAGCCTGGATTCTGCCTCATGCACCGTTCAAGAAACGCTATGGCTCGGGATTTTCCTCGCCTCAGCGTCTTGTACTTGCGCATCGCCCATCGGACCAGCGCCCTGTTTACGTGCCGGAAGACCGCATACATCCCAGAGCGAGTGTAAGCACCATAGTAGCTCAACCAACCACGTAAAACAGGGTTGAGCCATTCGGCTATCTCCTCCAGAGACAGATCGGTACGGTTACGCAAACGAGACATCCTGATCTTCGATCGCATCTCCTTCAGAGCATCTCGACTCACCGCCGGGGTAAATCCCAACATCATCTGCTTCTGACTCTCCACCCAGCATCCTCTGCATCGGAAGCTGTAGCCGAGGAAATCAAAAGAGGTGTTGGCATACTCCCCCTGCCGGCGACCATCCTTACAGTAGACAATCTTCGTTTTCACTGGGTGCAACTCTAGCCGGCACTTTTCAAAGCGCTGCCGGACCCTTTTCAATAGAAACTGAGCCTGCGCTTCGCTTTGACAGTGCAGCAGTCCATCATCGGCATACCGGCACCACACGATGTGCGAATAGTGCTTCTGTAGCCACTTGTCGAACACGTAGTGTAGAAACAGGTTTGACAATACGGGACTGATGACCCCACCCTGTGGCGTTCCCTTACCTCTTGCTTGCACCGTGCCGTCAGGCAGTTGCCTCGGCGCTGTCAACCAGCGCTTGATGTACAACCTGACCCACGCTGAGTCGGTGTGTTTTCCACCGCCTTCATCTGCAAATCATGAGATATGTTGTCGAACAATCCCTTGATGTCGAACTCGATAACCCAATCGTATTTCCAACACCGCTTGCGGGTGACACCGATGGCATCCAGAGCCGATTTACCGGGTCTGTAACCATAGGAGTCTGGCAGGAAGTGCCGTTCAACAGCGGGCTCGAATTCAAACTTGACTACCATTTGAGCTATTCGGTCACTGACCGTCGGTACCCCCAGTATTCGCTCTCTACCATCGCGCTTCGGGATAGACACCGCCTTCGCTGGCGGTGGCATGTAACTCCCTGAGGACATCCGGTTCCGGAGCTTGTAAAGATTGCCTTTGAGATCCTCCTCGAATGCTGCAATCGATTGCTTATCCACTCCTGCACAACCTGCGTTGGCTTTCACGAGGCGATACGCCTCGAATACGCAACGCTTGGAAATGGCAAATGGTTTTGTCGTCGGTATGGCCTCCTCCCGAGTAGTACTCGGTTGAGCCACACGCGCCGACCGCTTGATGCTGTCCCTTCGCTCCACACCCATTACAGGTGCTTCCACGCTACTACGAACAGCCCCGCCCCAGTATCACGCATCGATACTCTCGAGCTCGCAGTTCTAGCTACTTGACTCTTCTCTCTTAGCATCGTGATGACTGGTTCCCGTAGTTCCCAGAAAGAGCCTGGTACCGAGTCGCGCCCACTTTACGCCGGACACCGATTGCGCAGCATTCGGACTCCACTCGCAACCTGATCCCGGGGTTGGGACACGCCCCCGGTTTTGATGTCATGTCTGGTTCTCGACGCGTCAACATGGGTTCGGGTTCACTCGCCTCTCGGTACCTCACCTGATGAGATCACTGCCTCACCGTCTCCTCAATGCTCACCACCGGTGCTCTTAACACCCGCAGCTTGAGGGGGTTTGAAGCCGGCCTCCGACGGCAGACTCCGGTGGACCTACCACCATCACTCCCTGAGCTTGCAGCTCAGCCAAATCGACCCAGAGGATCGATTTCTCTGTGCCTCTACGGCACACTGTCCCGGGACCACACCTGATTGGCCATTGTGGCACGGTAGCTGGTCGGCGGTGTCCGCGGCCGCGGTGACTGTGCACGTCCACGTCGATGCCCCTGGTCATGCGCCTTGAGCAGCCGGTAGAACGTGGACTCCGACGCCAGATAGACGCCTTCATCGGCCAGTTTTGGCACAATCTGGCTCGGCGGCAGCGGCGCATGATCCGCACGGTTGCAGGCGGCCAGCACGGCACATTGCTCGGCCTCGCTCAGTTTGTTGCTGGGCGCCGGCCGCGTGGTTGTCGTGCGTGCATCCACCTTCACCTCATCACCCTCCGTCCAGCGCTGCAGCGTACGCAGCGTCAATCCCGCCTCGGCGCAGGCCTGCGCCTTGCGTGCGCCGGCCTGGGTCGCCTCGTTGATCCATCCCACCAGGTGTTGCCGCTCCGGGGCCGGGGTTAACTGTCCCCGTCCTCTCCCCAGAGGGCGTTCAACTTTTTTCGCAGCACCAGCAGTGCCGCCGCCTCCGCCAGCGCCTTCTCTTTGCGATAGAGCTCGCGCTCCAGCTCGCGGATACGCCTCCTGTCGGCCCTGGTTTGTGCGCGCTCGTCCTGCAACTGTTGCTTGGCCAAGTCCTGCCCATCCAGGCAGGCTTGTCGCCACGCCTTGACCTGCTCAGGGTACAGACCCTTCTCACGGCAATGCTGACTCAGTTCAATCTCTGACAGAACGCTCGTCTCAATCACCACCGCCAACTTCGCTTCCGCCGACCAATGCTCCGGCAACTTTCCACTCCCCGACACCACCGCACCTCTCGTCATGGCTTGTTTGCGCCAGGTGTACAAGGTGACGTCAGAAATGCCTTCCTGCCGGGACAACTCCGCCACAGACAGATTGCCAGGTGCTAACATCTTCTTCAGAACAGCCGCCTTACGCTCCGGTGAATAACCCGTCATTTCTCACTTCTTTCCGCCCCCGGTCTATGTTTAACTCCACGTCAGAGACGCGACAACTATCCTGACACCGGGGGACACTTACCGCGAAGCGCCGCAGCACTTTCCCGTGTAGGTTCGGACGATTGGTTAGGTGCCAATTTCACGACATTTATCCTTTAACTGGAAAAGGTTTTCATCCTGATATTTACCTGTTAGAAACTGCCCCATGTCCTTTTCGAAATAAATTCGCATTTAATTGGATCTATTAAATAGATGCTATGGATAATTGCCCATTGATTGTCTACATTTGCCACGAAGCTAGATGCTTCACTCTCAAGAGCAGTTGCTCCAGGACAAAACAGGACTACTTGCAACCCAAGACCCCAGAGAAATGGAATGAAGCCAACTTTAAATGCTGATTTTGTGCGAATAACCTTCAGGAAGGTGATGAGAATCTTGAGGTAATTCAGCCAGCTTAATCACACAAATTGCTCTATTCGAATTCAGCGTTTGTCTTTTTGATAGATAAACACAGCCAGGGATTGAGTCACCAGGATTAAGCAGTGGCTTAAATCCCTGGCACGTCATGTCGATTTCCATTCTCTAAGGCACCTAACGTTTGAGTCGAGCCGCACGTATTGGACACTCTCCGCGGAGCAGCGCAAATCTTTCCCGCGTCGGCTCGTACGTCTTGTTATGTTTATTTTGCCTCATTGTCTCTATTAGCAAGCATAGATGCATATTCCGCTCTTGCGTTACTGTTTGGTTCAATGCCTTTTTCATTACACCATTCTTTTAGCTTAGATATTTTTATTGAAACTTTTCTTATATTTTTACCGCTTGCCTGGATTTCTGAAAAAGCACTACTAGCATTTTTTCTCCATTCTTCATATGAATCATCAACTCCGTTTGGATCTATTTCCGCCAATAGTTTCCATTGCTCCTCATCGAACCAGCAAAATGCAATCTCGAAATCTTCTTCGTTACTCATAAATAATCACATCTGTCATTTATAAACATAACGCTTGAACTCTGCCGTCGCCGGAGGAGCAAAAGCGACAGAGGCGATCGGCAGGAGTGATTGGTTATGCCGCAGATTCTTGATTGACATCCCATCCAGGAAAGACAAGAACTGCAGGATGACACTTCAGCACCCTGGCAAGAACCTTGGCTCTCTCTACCCCCAGATTTACCCTATTGTTTTCAATGGCAGAGATGGTTGATTGAGGAATACCGGTTAAATCAGATAGCTCATTTTGGCTCATCTCCTGCAATTCCCGAAGAATTCGAACCGACTCCCCGACAGAGACATCTACCAACTTCTTCGCTTTTCTATAATCTTTCATATCACTTTCTCCGATAATCGTGCGGAGTCAGACTTACCACCTGAACTAAAACAAGATCCTTCTGCAATTTATAGATGACACGATACTGAATATTGAGACGGGATGACCGGTGCCCCTTCCATTCACCACGAAGGGCCTCGTCTCTGAATCCTTTAATTTGCACTAACCCATCAGGACCACTTATCGAGACAATATCTTTCCACTTTTCATATCGCTTGAGCACGTCAATCGGTAATGACTCAAGCTGTTTAACAGCTTTCCTATGCTCATATATCTCCCACATATCTTAATTAGTATATATACGTAATATGGCATGTCAACCCTGAGGCATAACGCTACACGTCAGCGGCGCAGCGTAGCGAAGTCCGCTGGATGTAATTGTTGGGCGAACTTACCAATTACACCACTCCTTTCGTTGCCCAAGCTCGCGCAGACAACAAGATAGATCCATCTTCGTTTACTGGTAACCTTTGCGCTAACGTTTCCCTAAGGCGGCTTCTTTCTGGTTCTTCAAGCTTCGCCACGTATGATGGCGCTGGTCCCTGACCGCCGAGAAATGGCTTCCAATAATCGTTAAAGTCAGTGAAGTGCATAACAATTTCGAGTGCCGTTGCTTCAATTTCTGAAATACCAACATGATTGAAGGTTTTTATCAGTTGTTCAGCATTTGAACCCGGAAAACGGCGACCTTCGTGAAGGGCCGACGCAGCTGGATCAAGTTCAACAGCCGCATCCCAAAAATACGTAAGAAATTCCATTTTTCCTGCGTAATCCCAGACATATACCGCAACGGTGCCCCCCTTTTTGGTTACCCGATGCATTTCTGAGAGCGCCTTTTCAGGATCAGGTAAGAAATTCAGTACCAAGCCGGATACAGCAACATTTATCGTTGCATCGTCAAGTGGTAATGACATCGCATTTCCCACTTTGCAGCTGGCCTTACTGCCAAGGCACTGCATAGCAGTACGTACAAAGCCTTCCGATTGGTCAATGGCTACAACCGTTACTGGGTTATGCCTATTAACAATCGCTTCACTTAAGGCACCTGAACCACACCCGACATCTAACCATTGGAGCCCGGATTTGGGTGATAGCCAATCAACGAATTTCTCGGCTACCAACTTGCTCCATCTTCCCATGTAGTATTCGTATGGATCACCCGATTTCCATGAGTCATGCATCTTGTTTTCCACTGGTCTTATTACGCCCAACGTCTCGCCTCAGGCGCGTGGCGTAGCCGCGTCGCCCTGGAGGCGCTTGTTAGGGCACATCCTAGCTGTACCCAAGTTCGTGTATTTCATAGCTTCGATTTGCCTTAGCAGGATTAGGTTGCTCTCGCCCCTGACTATCAAGCCAGCCACCTTTAACTTCAAGGGAGGACCTACCGGCGCTAGGAGGCCCACCCCAGTTTCTGAGGACTGCACCCACGGGCTGTAAATAATCGCAGGTTGCTCTCCCCCTAATTGAGACTCGACCATATTGCCTACGAGATCTCAGAGAAATTGATGAAAAGGGGTATAACAGGTTATCTAATTCCTCCAATTGCGCCTAAAATTATTGACAATTCAAATAGTTATTGATATCAATGTAATTTCGAGAACATTCCCCCTCAAAATTAAATTTTCCAGCTAATGCATTTTGCGTCGCGGGAGATCCAAATTGCCGGATTTCAGTTCTCCGAATTTTGATTTCCTTTCAGACCTCGATCCTCATCCCTGATGCATCAGGCGGCCTTGGCCGAACGTTACTGCCTTGATGACCCTAATGCCGCTCTCATTAAGCTACGCTTATTTGGTGAGCTATTGGCAAACAATATTGCGGCCAGGCTTGGTGTCTCCACAGATTTGGTGTCCCAACAAATAGAAATCCTTAAAGAGCTTAAATACCGGGATGTCCTGGATCAAAAGCTTTCTGTGATGGTCCATAGCCTTTGGATTTTTTTGAAAACAGCGAGAGTTAATTGGCCTTTCGAAACGGAGCGTAAAATTGTCCAAAAATAACAATAACAAGTCAGTAAATGGCAACAACTATAAGGGCGTTAAAGCCCAAGAAGCTGACCCTGTCGGCCTTGGAGCGAAAATTATATACGGCATGCGATATTCTGCGGGGCAACATGGACGCCTCCGAATACAAGGAATACATATTCGGCATGCTGTTTTTAAAGCGCCTGAGCGACCAGTTCGATCATGACAGGGGTGTTCTTGAACGCGGCTACATTGAGAAGGGCATCCGGCCCGACCTTATTGAAAAACAGCTTTCAAACCCCGATCTTTACGATTTTTTTGTTCCCGAGGAAGCCCATTGGAGCAGACTTCAGCACCTTAAGGAATCTGTGGGTTCCGGCCTTAACAAAGCGCTTGCCGCAATTGAGGACGCAAATCCTAACACCCTGCAGGATGTTCTTAAAAACATAAATTTTAATCGCAAGGTCGGCCAGCGCACCATGGATGACAGCACCCTGGTCGAATTCATTCAGCATTTCGATGATGTTTCCTTAAGCAACGATGATTTTGAATTTCCCGACCTTCTGGGCGCAGCATACGAGTTTCTCATCAAATATTTTGCCGACAGTGCCGGGAAAAAAGGCGGTGAATTTTATACGCCAACCGAAGTTGATCGCACGTTAGTCCAGATTTTAGAGCCGCATGAAGGCATGAGCGTTTACGATCCTTGTGCAGGATCAGGAGGCATGCTCATCCATGCAAAGCATTATGTGCTGGAGATTGGTGAAGATTCTCGCAATTTGTATCTTGCTGGCCAGGAATCAAACGGCGGAACGTGGTCCATCTGCAAAATGAACATGATCCTGCATGGCATCCGTTCTGCCGATATCCGCCAGGGCGATACAATCAAAGAGCCCCAGCACATCGATAAAAACGGTGAAATCCAGCGTTTTGACCGGGTCATTGCCAATCCGCCCTTTTCCCAGAATTACAGCCGGGTAAACATGAAATACCCCGAGAGGTTTCATACCTTTATGCCGGAATCCGGCAAAAAGGCGGATCTGATGTTTGTGCAGCACATGGCGGCATCATTAAAAAGCGACGGCAAGCTTGCTGTGGTCATGCCCCATGGTGTCCTTTTTCGAGGTGGCGAGGAAAAGGCATGCCGCAAACGGTTTATCAAAGATGGCATCCTTGAAGCTGTCATCGGCCTTCCACCATCACTTTTCTACGGCACCGGCATTCCGGCATGCGTCCTTGTCATAAATAAAGCTGGGGCCAGCCAGCGTAAAACCGTTTTGTTTATCAATGCCGACCGTGAATACAAGGAGGGCAAAAACCAGAATTCGCTTCGGCCCGAGGATATTGAAAAAATCACCCATGTTTACCACGGGATGCTAAAGGTGGACAAATATTCCAGGCTGGTGCCGGTGTCAGAGCTTGAGGAAGAGGATTTTAACCTGAATATCCGCCGCTATGTGGACAACAGCCCGCCGCCCGAACCACACGATGTAAGAGCCCATTTAAATGGAGGCGTGCCGAACAGCGAAATCGATTCACTTAAGGGTTATTTCGACAACTATCCAGGCGTTCGGAGCAAGCTTTTTCAGCCACGCGATGACACGTATAGCGACTTTAGCCCTGAAATCAAAAACAAGGAAGAGATAAAAGCTATCATCGAGGCGGCTCCTGGGGTCAAACAAAAACACGATGCCTTCAGGCAGGCACTGAATCAGTGGTGGACGCAACACGTTGCTGAAATTGAGAACCTGCCGGTAACCCAGAATGTGTTTGAGCTTCGACGACGGTTTATGGACAGCATTTCAGATGCACTTGTGCCGCTGGGTATCCTTGATATGCATCAGGTCCGGGGTGCCTTTGCATCATACATGAATCAGCTCGCCTCTGATTTTAAATCTGTGGCGGCCAGCGGTTGGGGACCGGAACTTATTCCTGAGGAGGACATTCTTAAATCGCAGTTTGCCGATGTGCTGGAACAGATTGAAAAGGATCAGGCTCGCATCGCCGAACTTGAGGCATTATTTTCAGCAGCCGATGAGGAGGATGCGGACCCGGATGAGGAAACTGGCGTCCTTCCTTCAGAAATGGTCAAAGCCCTAAAGGAAGAAAAGAAGGCCCATGATCTGGTTTGGAAAGCCCAGCTTAAGGCCATCAAATCCGCTATCGGTGACCTTTATACGCTTTTGAAAAATGATGGCAACAATGCCAAGCGGAATCGCCAAAGGTGAATTTACATCCGGCCTTACAATGAAAGAAGCGGACTTTTCTGTTGCTGACAAAATTCTTGCTATTGCCGGACAAAATGGCCGCCATGCCGAGCTTGTTGGCCAAATTCAAAACTGTAAAATGCAAGGCATCCAGGCCAAACAAAGCTCAGATGAAATCGATGAAAGACTGAAGGCTCATAAAGACTTTGGATGATGAACTCAAAACGCTGAAAGCCAATATTCGGCAGGTTGAGAAAAAGAAGGATGATTTGGTTGAAGCGGCACGGACTGAAAATTGGTGATGATGAAGCAAAATTATTTAATAATTGAACGATTCAAACAAATTTATATAGATTGACTTTGACAATACCTGAGCACAATACCAGATGGCATTTCATTGTTAGCTCATGAAAATCTTTGGATTAAATATTCGGTTGATCTGAAAGATATTTTACATTTGAGAAATACCTGTGATTGACCAACTTAAATCATTTCTTATGGAGTTGGGATATGATGAATTAAAACATCAACGAATGACCGCTGGAAATAGGCTTGGTTTCTGAATGCGTGGATCTTGTTCACGGCTATCAATTCGCGATGAGGATTTCACCGAAGATGGTATCCTAGTTATCAAGATTGGCAACGTTATAGATGGATGACTATAACCTTTCAAATTTAAGCTATATCTCACTGTCGAGATTAACAGTTATTTGAGAAAGTCATTATAATAAACAACGACATTTTGATGTCCTTAACCGGTAATATTGGTCGTGTAACCGAAGTACGTGATCTTTCGTACCTAGTGCTACAAAACTACCGAGTCGGAAAGTTTGTCCCAAATCCCAACATATTAGACCGTGATTTTTTATAAACACCTTCTATCTTCAGATACCCTATTTAACCAACTTACGCATTATGCAAATCAACGGCTCAAGCTAATTTTGAAACAAGATTTGAGACGATTAAAAATCGTATTTCCTAAACATTTACCTGAACAACGCAAAATCGCCAAAATCCTAACCACCATAGACAACGTAATCGAAAAAACCGAAGCCTTGATTGCAAAATACAATGCGATCAAGCAAGGGATGATGCAGGATCTGTTTACCCGTGGTGTTGATGAAAATGGTGAGTTGCGGCCTTCTTATGATGGAAGCGCCGGAGCTTTATAAAGAATCAGAGTTAGGGTTTGATTCCAAACGTATTGGAAGATGGCTAATGTCGAGGAAATTTCATTTCAAGTAACCGATGGTGACCATCTTACTCCAATCTGCACTGATTCGGGTGTTCTTCTTTTAAGTGCCAGAAACATATTAGATGGGAAACTTGATCTAAGCGATGTAGACTATGTTCCCAAATTTGAATACAACCGCATGATTAAGAGGTGTTTTCCGCAACATGGCGATATTTTGATATCTTGTTCTGGTACTTAGGTAGAAGTTTGCGAAGTACCTCCTAATATGCAATTCTCTTTGAATGCGTAGCGTTGCTTTAATTAAGTTGGATAAAAATAAATCAAATCTGCGTTACGTACGAATGGGTTTTGCGCTCGAATATTTTACAAAGGCAGATTAAAAATTCTCAGCTCACAAGCTGCTCAACCAAATTTGTTCACAAGGTGCCATTAAAAAGTTAACGATTCCCTTACCAGAAATAGATGAACAAAATGCTATTTCTTAAAATTGACACAATTGAAAATAATATCCAAATAGAAGAACAATTATATTAACAAACTCAAACACATTAAATCCGGCCTAATGCAGGATCTGCTAACTGGTAACAAACGAGTAAAGGTGGATGACATAGAGGAGAAACTGCCTGATGTCTGAATACCAGTTCGTTGAAAAGCCATTCCTTGATCAGCTTGCAGCCCTCGGGTGGCATGTAATTGATCAGGGGCCGCTGTTTCCAACAGATCCTACAAAAAGCCTTCGCACCTCATTTCGTGAAATCAATCTTCGCGGTGTTTTTAAAGAATCCGTCCGCAGCATCAATCTGACCGAAGATGGCCATCCGTGGCTTACCGATAAACAGCTGGACGAACTGTATGATCAGCTGTGCCATTTCCCTGCGAAAAGCCTCAATGAGGCCAATGAAAGCGTTTTAAGCCTGCTTTTCAGAGCCCAGGTAGATTTGAACGAACTGACAGGTGAGGAATACCCAAACGTCCATTTGATTGATTTCAAACACCCCGAGCGAAACCATTTTATTGCCATTAATCAATTCCGGATCGACACCCCTGGCCGCGTTAAAGACTGCATCATTCCCGATATCGTGCTTTTTGTAAACGGCATCCCCTTGGCCGTTATTGAGTGCAAGGATGCCAACCAAATCCAGGCCAATCCGATGCATGAGGCCTTTAAACAGCTCATGCGTTATTCAGACCAGCGCCCGGAAACCAAGGTTTCAGGGTTAAAAGAAGGCGACCCCCTTCTTTTTTACCCAAATCAGGTGCTGATTCGAACCTGTGGGGACCAGGCCGATTTTGGCAGCATCACCTCAACTGACGAAGCCTACTTTTTCCCCTGGCGCGACATTTGGCCCGAAAAATACAAAAATTATGAGCCGCCGCTTGGAAAGGAGCGCGAGCAGGAAATCCTGATTCAGGGCATGCTCCCGCCTGAAACGTTTCTTGATATCATTCGGACCTGCACGGTTTTCATGGATATTGGAAAAACCAGGGTTAAGGTGGTCAGCCGCTACCAGCAGTATCGGGCCATGTCGAAAATCATCCAGCGGCTTAGAAGCGGCAAGACACCAATTGAACGCTCCGGTGTTATCTGGCATACGCAAGGTTCCGGGAAAAGCCTTACCATGGTTTTTGCCATCAGAAAAATCCGTGCCTGCGATGATTTGAAGGATTTTAAGGTCTGCCTGATAAATGATCGAAAGGACCTTGAAAAGCAACTTGGCAGCACGGCAACTCTGACCGGCGAAAAACCCACTTTCATTGATAGTTCCGAGAAACTACGGAAAAACTTTCTACTTATACCATGGCTTACCGATAAACAGTTGGACGAGCTGTATGATCAGCTGCGCCATTTCCCTGCAAAAAGCCTCATTGAAGCCAATGAAAGCGTTTTATCCCTGCTTTTCAGGACCCAGGTCGATTTGAATGAACTGACAGGCGAAGAATACCCAAACGTTCATTTGATTGATTTCAAAAACCCCGAGCGAAACCATTTTATTGCCATTAATCAATTCCGGATCGACACCCCTGGCCGCGTTAAAGACTGCATAATTCCCGATATCGTACTGTTTGTAAACGGCATCCCCTTGGCCGTTATTGAGTGCAAGGATGCCAACCAAATCCAGGCCAATCCGATGCATGAGGCCTTCAAACAGCTCATGCGTTATTCAAATCAGCGCCCAGAAACCAAGGTCTCAGGGCTAAAAGAAGGCGACCCCCTTCTTTTTTACCCAAATCAGGTGCTGATTCGAACCTGTGGGGACCAGGCCGATTTTGGCAGCATCACGTCAACCGATGAAGCCTACTTTTTCCCATGGCGGGACATTTGGCCCGAAAAATATCAAAATTATGTGCCGCCGCTTGGAAAAGAGCGCGAGCAGGAAATCCTGATTCAAGGGATGCTCCCGCCTGAAACGTTTCTTGACATCATTCGGACCTGCACGGTTTTCATGGATATTGGAAAAACCAGAGTTAAGGTGGTCAGCCGTTACCAGCAGTATCGGGCAATGTCGAAAATCATACAGCGGCTCCGAAGCGGTAAGACGCCAATCTGAGCGTTCCGGTGTTATCTGGCACACGCAAGGTTCCGGAAAAAGCCTTACCATGGTTTTTGCCATCAGGAAAATCCGTGCCTGCGATGATTTGAAGGATTTTAAGGTTTGCCTGATCAATGATCGAAAAGACCTTGAAAAACAACTTGGCCGGACGGCGACTCTGACCGGCGAAAAGGTCACCTTCATTGAAAGCTCCGAGAAACTGCGTAAAAAACTTTCTACGGACG
This sequence comes from uncultured Gammaproteobacteria bacterium, assembly GCA_963824045.1. Taxonomy (GTDB): domain Bacteria; phylum Pseudomonadota; class Gammaproteobacteria; order UBA9214; family UBA9214; genus UBA9214. The sequence continues at coordinate 337,461 of CAWGNW010000017.1, forward strand.
CTTCAAACCTTAACATGGTGATGGTCCATAAATTCAAGGAAGCCCAGAATAAGGGCATTCCAGGCTATCTTGAAAGCGCCCTTGAACACGTTCCCGAGTACAATACATTCGGTGTTATCAACACATCGGAGCGTATTTTGCTTATGGTGGATGAAGCCCACCGCACACAATCGGGTGATCTTGGTGATAATCTTTTTGAAGCCTTCCCGAATTCCACGCGTCTTGCCTTTACCGGGACCCCCCTTATCATCGTTTCCGACAAACAAAAAACCGTGGATCGCTTTGGAACCTACATCGATAAATACAAGCTGCAGGATGCTGTAAAAGATGGTGCCACTGTCCAGATCCTGTATGAAGGAAAAACCGCAGACTCTGCGATTAATCTTAAACACGAATTCGATAAAAGGATTGATGAGCTTGCTGATGGTCACATCAAAGACCAATTGAAAAAAGCCGTAAATCAGGACCTTTTAAAAGAAATCTCCAAACGCGAAAAATTGCCTTTCGAAGACCTGGTAAAACAGCGAACCGATGAAGAGATTGTAAAAATAAAACAAAAATGGGGAACATCCGGGGATCTTTTTGAAGCCGACAAAAGAATCGAAGCGATTGCAACCGATCTTGTAAACCACTATGTCGATAACATTTTGCTAAACGGCTTTAAAGCCCAGGTGGTCTGTTCCTCTAAAATGGCGGCGGTCAAATATCAAAAATACATCGATCAGGCCATTTCACAAAGGCTGGCGGATGAAAAGGCAAAGCCTGTATGGGAAGGTGCCCAAGAAGATTTGTCCGATGACGATCGCGCTTTGTACCGTGATGATGAGCTCTGCAAAAAAATCGCCTTTTTAAAAACCGCCGTTGTCGTATCCTCCGAAGGAACAAACGAGCCTGCGGTAATTACAAAATCCCGAAAACGGTCAAAAGAGCTCGATGCTGTTAAAAATTACACCCGTGCCTTCGATTATGATAGCCCCGATGCTAAAAACACCGGCATTGCCTTTCTGATCGTATGCGACATGCTCTTAACGGGCTTTGATGCCCCTATCGAGCAGGTCATGTACATCGACAAGAAAGTCAAAAACCATAACCTCCTTCAGACAATCGCCCGCGTCAATCGGGTCACAAGCGGTAAAAGCCGTGGCTACATTGTTGATTATGTCGGCCTTGCCAATCATTTAAAAGAAGCTCTTTCCATTTACGCTGCAGACGATAGCAAGGATATCGAGGCTTCCCTTAAAGACCTAACCGTTGAACTGCCGGTTCTCGAAAGCAGGTACCAGCGGCTTTTAAATCTTTTTAAAGAAAACAAGGTCGATCAGATCCAGGAGTTTGTTGAACAAAAAATTTCCGATCCGGATACCGCCTTTAATATTCTCGAACAGGCGATCGAGGCGATGGAGGATATCCGGCAAAGGTCCAATTTTGAGGTGTATCTTAAAAAGTTCATGCAGAGCATGGACATCGTTTTGCCCAATGCAGCCGCAAATCGTTATAAAATACCGGTCAAGCGCTTCGGATATATCCTCGCCAAAGTTAAAGAGCGGTACAAGGATGATTCGTTAAGCATTTCAGGAGCCGGGGAAAAGGTCAGGAAAATCATCGATGAGCATCTTATCAGCCTTGGCATAAATCCAAAAATCCCGCCGGTTGAGCTTTTCTCGGATAAATTTATTGATGAGGTTGAGAAAAATAAAACAGCAAAAGCCAAGGCCAGTGAAATGGAACACGCCATCCGAAAGACTGCGACCGTCTATTTTCCAAATGACCCCGCCTTCTATACCAAGATGAGTGATAAGCTTGAGGCCATCATCAAAGCCTATAAGGATAACTGGGAGGTTTTGTATCAAGAGCTTTTCAAATTGGGGGAGGAAATTAAGGCTGGCCGAAAACCCACAGTTTCGGGAATTAATCCATCAGCAGCGCCATTTTATGACATTATCGCTATGAAGGCTTTTAATGAGGGAAAAATACCAGCTGAACATGAACAAACGATGAAGCACCTGGTCGAAGACATCTTTGAAAAGCTCCAGAACACAATCGATATAATCAATTTTTGGAGCAATGCGCCCGAGGTCGCCAAGCTAAGAGGAGCAATCTCAGATGCAATCTTACTGACCGGTATCGATGCCCTTATTGAAAACAGCCATAGCATAGTCACCGAAGTAACAAATCTTGCCCGCGTGCGCCACCAGGATATCGTAAAATGCTGAAACAGTATAAGGACATCTCCTATACGCTAAAGACGAAGCAAGAGAAAAACCATAAGCATCTATATCGAGCGTGATGGAAATGTCTCCTTGCTGGTACCTGAATCCTTAACTGAAAATGATATCGAAACGCTGATTGAGGGCAAGCGTAAATGGATTTATACGAAACTTGCTGAATGGCAGGATTTGAATGCGACCCGAATCCATCGTGAATTTGTTAACGGCGAAGGTTTTTTGTACCTTGGCCGCTCATATCGAGTTAAATTGGTTGAAGCGCAGGAAAAGCCGGTTGTCCTGAAAGATGGCTACTTTTGTTTAAAGGCAAATGGCGGCAGTGCCGATGGTGCTCAAAACGCATTTAAGGAATTTTATAAAGAAAAAGGGACTGTTTGGATTCCGCAGAGGGTCGAATTTTACAAGGACCGGATGGGTGTAAACCCAAGGTCCGTTAGGGTTTTTGAACTTAAAAACCGATGGGCTTCCTGCTCAAAAAAAGGAAACCTTAATTTTCACTGGAAATGCATGATGGCCCCATTGACCGTTATCGATTATATCGTCGTGCATGAGCTTTCCCACCTTCTCCATCCGAATCATACTCCTGAATTTTGGAATGAGGTTGATAAGCAGCTTCCGGATTACCAGGAGCGTAAACAGTGGCTGCGGGTTAATGGGGCTGGGATGGATATTTAATGACTTTCACCTCAGCCTTAAAGGGCTTAGATGAACTAACATAATAACATGGGTTAACAAATGTCAAAATCGCGATCGAGACTACTTGCTGAGAAATCCATTGCAGCTATGTTGTCAGCAATTGAAATATACAATAAACCAGATTTTCAATACCGTGAAGAAACTTTTTCGATCTTAGCTGTGAATTCATGGGAGTTACTTTTAAAGTCTAGGATACTTCAACTTAGCAAAAATAGGTTGAGCTCAATACTTGAATACGAACGCCGTCAAAACGTAGATGGATCGCTTTCTATTAAGAGTTTTAGGAAGCGTAACAGGTCAGGTAACTCGATTTCTATTAGTATATTAAAAGCATATGATATGTTAAATAGTGAATACGGTGATAAGCTCGACCCGGTACTCAGAAAAAATATCGAAGCTCTAATTGAAATTAGAGACAACTCTGTTCACTTTATTAATAGTGACTTTGGCCTGTCGAAGAAAATTCAAGAAATTGGTACAGCAAGCATTAAAAACTATGTAAGACTTATAAAAAGGTGGTTTGCTTTAGATTTATCCCAATATAATTTTTATTTAATGCCATTAGCATTTATACGAGATACTAATTGCGGAAATGTGTGCTCATTAAATTTACATGAGCAAAAACTTCTTCAATATTTTTCGTCGAATGAATTTGTTGGAGATGATGAGACCAAAGACTTTAACTTTATGCTTGATATCGAGATTAGGTTTAAAAGAGTATCTGATAACATTGGGACATTAATAAATATTTCAAGTAGTCCCAATGCAGTACCCGTCCTTTTAACTGAAGAAAACATTCGTGAAAAATATCCGTGGAGCCATGAGGTACTGGCCACTCGACTTTCAAAGCGATATACAGATTTTAAGGTAAATAAAAAATATCATGACATCAAAAGAAAGCTCCAAAGCGATAAGAGATATTGCCACCATAGATATCTCGACCCAGATAACGTCAATAGTACCAAAAAATGCTTTTACAATCCAAACATTGTGAAGGAATTTGACAAACATTATAGGCGGAAACAATAGACTAAAATATTGTTTTCTGATTTAATTAGTTGAGGCAAAGCAATGACATTTAACTTTTATAAACTTGATCCAATTGCATTTGGAGCATTGATTTTAGCAGTGCTGACAGGAATTGGAACAATAATTGGTTATATTTTAAAAAAAAATAACAAAAAGATCATAACAATTAGTAAAAATGAGCAACATAAGCATGATATAAACTTATTTAAGGAGTTTCTTAAGGACCTTCCATAAGAACCTACGATCGGCTTTTAAAACACCAGAAGCCTGGTAATTCTATCAAAAGAAGGCAATTGATACTATAGGTTTTCTGAAGAACATAACAATATGCTGAAAATGAATTTATTGATAAAGAAATTGAACAGGCAAAAAAGGTTCTTTATTCATCTGCAGAAAACGTTGCAATTGAAATTGGAAAAAGAACTGTTGGAGTTGAACATGGAGATTATATTTCTGTTTTCCCTGATTATCATCGAAAAATTGGACAAGGACGGCCAGATTTTGTTATCGAAGACGCACGTATTTTGAACAAAATGTCACGTAATTTTGTTCCACTATATGAATCATTTGTCAGAGATTGCAGATAGAAGCTGTATATATGACATTACATATTTTCTGCTTTTTCTGACGTGTATTTAGCGAAATGATTGCATGAGTGAAAATCATTTTAACACTATTGTCATAATTGACTTTATTCCTGAGAATGAATTTAACACTGCTCGTAAACTTAGGGAAGATCTTGAGATTATTGGTTCCACCCAAGCAGTAGGCCTGAAGATACAATACCTTCGTACTTTGACGTTTGGTGATCTTGAAAAACATATTTCAAGGGTATTAAACGAAATAAAATTTAAAGGTATGTTGCCATTATTACAGGTTGAAGGCCATGGTTTAACAAGCGAAGATGGTCTCGCGCTTCCTCAGGGCTATTGTACGTGGACTCAATTGAAGGATCTTATTACACCTATAAATGTTGTTATGGGTCTAAACCTAATGATTGTTATGGCTACATGTTATGGGCTAAGTTTTGTCAGGGCTATTAGGACGACGGATAGAGCCCAGTCTGGGGAATTCTTTCGACCAATCAAAGAGCTGTCTGCAGGTCAAATACTTGCGGACTTTAGTGCATTTTATGTAACGTTTTTTACTACAAGATCTACCAGTGCAGCCTTGCGAGCCCTCAAAGGGTAATAGTTTCCATTGAGCTGTATCAAATAACAACCACAGAAATATTTTTTATCTGGTTTGGAATAGCTATGAAAAAAACCTTTGTACACGGGAGAAACTTAAAGAGAGAGCACGTTATATAAGAAGACAAAGTTAGAAAGACAATTTATTAAAAATGCCGAGCATAGGTAACATCGAAAGGAAATTAAAAAGTCACAAAATATATTTTGAACGATTTCGCAATGATTATTTTATTTATGATTTGTATCCTCAAAACATTGAAAGGTTCCCAGTAAGTTACAAAAAAGCTAAGATTTTTGAATCAAATAAAAATTTTAAAATATAACGGATTACAACGCGGTGAACAAATCATTCAATCAAGATGAAATATTCAGATATTTTTGTATTAAAGAAATAATTTTTTGAAGGTTTTTTTACCGAATAGCTATTGATATTTTAACAATTGAGTTTTTCAACATGGCGATGCCAGACCCCGAATAAGTCCGTTCATCCAGGTTTGAGTAAAACGTGCTTTAAATCGAAATCCTTTCGGATTAAAAATTACGATATGTTGTAACATAACCATATTGAGACATTAATTTACAACATCTGAACTTGGGATCTAAAAACTACCAAGGTTAAAACTCTATGTTAATAACCTTTACATTGAGTTATCCTGTTTAAACTATAATCCACCACCTTCAATAGAGGAACTCATTAATGAAAAAAGTTTTGCCATTTGTTATCTCTTTGATTTTCATAGTTG
>CAWGNW010000018.1:0-43950 GCA_963824045.1 uncultured Gammaproteobacteria bacterium
CATTGACACCGCGGCTGATAGCAAGACCGTCAAGGATCCGCGTTAGCGCCAATCCACCGATGGCCCGTTCCGGCATGATCGCAACTGATTCGTGCGTGGCATCATCGACGATCGTCAGACACTTGATGACCCGCCCCTCGGCGCTGCGGTCGAACACAAAGTCTATGGACCAGACCTCGTTGGCCGCGTCAGGACGCACCAGGGGCTGTCGCTCGCCCAGCGGCACCTTCTTGCGCTTGCGCCGGCGCACTTGCAGACAGGCCTCTGTGTAGAGCCGTTCGACACGCTTGTGGTTAACCACCATACCCCGCTGGCGCAGCTTCAGGTAAATCATGCCGGCTCCATAGCGCCGGTGTCGGTGGGCAAGCGCCACGATCTCCTCCCGCAGAACCCCATTGCGGTCCGGGGCCGGCTGGTAGCGCAGACTGCTTGCGCTCATACCCATCACACGCAGGGCATGGCGCTCTGACAGCCCCCTGACTGTCATCCCCCGCACCACCTCGCGACGGGCCGGTGCGGTCACCACTTTTTTCGCAGCACCTCACGGGTCGCCTCCTGCTCCAGCATCGCTTCCGCCAACAACTTCTTGAGACGAGCATTCTCCGCTTCCAGGGCCTTCAGCCGTTTGGCGTCCGACACGCCCATGCCACCGAACTTGCCGCGCCAGAGGTAATAGCTGCCCTCCGAGAATCCGTGACGCCGGCACAGGTCCTTGACCGACGCGCCAGCGTCCGCCTCGCGCAGGAAACCAATGATCTGCTCGTCTGAATACCGCTTCTTCATGTCCAATCTCCTTCCAGTTATGGGATTGGACTCTAAATCATCGTGCTACTCAAATACGGGGGGACGTCGATTGCCAATGGGCTGGAACCCTATGCCTATCTACATCATGTATTGCAACACATCGCGGCGGCCGACACGCTGGAAAAGATTGAAGCCTTGTTGCCATGGACATGAAGTAAGCATCGCGCAACTATGGCTGCAAGAGTGCTGAATCTCTGGCGCTTACAGTTCTTCAGGAAAGAACGGAGCTATTCTGCGAGTCCATGGGCAACTGCAGGTTGCCAGTCTGGAGCTACCAGCTCCTGTACGGGCCTACATCCACATGGATAAAATTTGAATCTGGATAGTACCCTACCCCGCCTGCCCTCATTGCGAGGGCAGTCTTGTGGAGATTTTTCAGATCACAGCCGGGCAGGCGAATATCGATTGCCTTACCCTGCATATGGTAACTGCGCTTTGCTACACCGCTGCTTTTTTTGCGTAGCGCATCGTTGGTTGCCGGTGAGCGATAACCGGATATGATTTCAAAGGCCCGCTTGCCCTGCACCTCTGCCTTGAGCAAGTACAGAAGGTCCAGCAGGTCCGTATCGATCGGATATATTTCGTCTGTGCGATGGTCGCGCAGGATCATGTCAATTTCCTGCTTGCCGGTGGTCAAATAGTTCCCCTCAGCCCAGTAAACAGCCGAGGCATTCTCTCCTGTGTGGGTATTGTAAAAACTAAGTTTGCGCTCCTGCTGACTGCTTGCAAGCGACGGTAGTGGCAGCAGCAACAGGCTGGCGGCAAGCCCTGTGCCTGCGCGGATAAAGCTACGTCGAGTGCAGATGTGCCACGCCTGACGATGAGCCTCGTCTTTTGACAGATGCATATCACCGACTCCAATAACCAATGACAACCAGCTGTTTTCAAGAGGTTTATTATCGCCAGCAATATTAGCGCGAGATTATACATGCAATTTTCGGCGGAAAACCACCCCGGTTGAAAGTTAGATCGACCCGGCCGGAAGCCGCTTGAGAGTTCAGCACTGGGTCAGGTCAAAGGGTGTGACCTGCAATGCAAAGTGGCCGTGTAGCTACCAAGGCCCTGCGCAGTCTGCAGAATGCAGTACTGCGGTGTTGGAGTGATGATTGTTGCTCGAAGAGTACTCGCGGCTCCTAGTGGACGCCACCATTCATGGCCTTGATGACCTGGTCCTCCAGCAGAATCCGGTCGGCAAGACACTCACCCAGACTGGACAAGTCTTTGGCGAGAAATTGCACACTGTTATCCAGTGTCATGCCCTCATACTTGTCGTTAAATCTCAGTATAAGGTCAGTTGTCTCAACGATCTTCGGATAAAGTTCATCCGCAAGCGAGATCACCGATTGCCGGCGTTCGCGGTTGTCGGCGAGATAGCGATAAAGCTGGAAGTGCGCGCTGGCGGTATAGTCGATCAGTGCTTCGCAGAATTCGCGCAACGCTTTTTCCATAGACGGCTCAGGAGTAAATGGCTGTTTCCCGGCAAGTTTTGCAAGTAATGACAGCGTTGTCGTGCGTGAGGATACCAGTGCGTCGAGCTTTTCACGCGACCTGCGGCGCCGGTCTGCGCCACCCGGAAAGATTGAACCCATATTATGCTCCTGCCTTCTGATCTCTTTTTTGGGGATTGTCGAACTGGTTCATATCCAGAACGCCGCACCAAGCGGGTATCATTGTATCAAAGAGCTACCGCGATTCTCCTGAAATTTTAGCCCGACCAGGGAAACAACCCGATGTAATAGAAACATTATTTTTACACATCCCGCTGCGACTGTCGGACCGGAAATACCACGCGGCAAAAAAGGGGGTATCCAACACCCAGCCTAACTGCCTATCCCTATAAGGATATAGGGGTATTTTATCTCATTGTTTTAACAGGTTATATAGTATAATAGCCTTGTAATCCAGACCATCAAATACTTGACTAAAAGACTCGGTTATTACATTATTAGGCTCAAAGTGAAACTGATATCGGCTACCATTATAAATGGTCAAGGAACTCTGAAAATGAATACGGCTCAGAGTGACGCGGTACAGACGCATGGAAACACCGTATTCAAAGAGGTCAATTATGAAGTTATCTACCAAAGGTCGTCATGCAGTCACTGCAATGATGGAACTGGCGCTGCAGCACAACAAGGGTCCTGTGACCCTGGCGGATATCTCCGCCCAGCAGTCCATTTCGATCTCCTACCTTGAACAACTTTTCGCGCGCCTGCGGCAACACGGACTGGTTACAGGAATGCGTGGTCCAGGTGGCGGCTACTGTCTGGCCAGACCGGCCAGCGAGATTACCATTGCCAACATCCTGTCTACTGTGGATGACATTACACGGCGCTCGGAAATGCCCCACAACCATGCCGAGGTACCGGCAGGCGCCCAGATGTGGATGCATCTGAGCAATCGAATTTACGATTACCTCGACAGCATCACCCTTGAAGAGGCAGTCGAGTCATCCAGGGATGATTCCCAGGCATCGCTGTTCGGCTCTGGATACCAGAAGTCGGCCGCATAATCAGACAAGTAAAGCTGGAGAAACGAAAATGGCTTATAGCGAAAAAGTGCTGGACCACTATGAAAACCCGCGGAATGTAGGCTCGTTTGACAAGGGTGACATGCAGGTGGGTACCGGCATGGTGGGTGCACCCGCCTGCGGTGATGTCATGAAGCTGCAGATCAAGGTTGGCGAGAACGGCATCATCGAAGATGCAAAGTTCAAGACTTATGGTTGTGGATCAGCGATTGCCTCAAGCTCGCTGCTGACTGAATGGGTCAAGGGTAAATCGCTGGACGAAGCCCGTGAAATCAAGAACACCGACATAGCAGAGGAACTCGCATTACCACCGGTGAAGATTCACTGCTCGGTACTTGCAGAGGACGCCATCAAGGCGGCGATAGAGGACTATCAGGGCAAACGTACCCGGCATGATCAGGCGGCAGAAGCCTGAGAAACCAGAGTTTATACGGAAACGGGGCCATTCGGCCCCGTTTTTTTTGACTCGAAGCGGAAGGTTTCAACATTTTGCCCGACACACCGGGCCAATGGATTTATCGCGTATGGCATTATCAGATAACTGCATGTCAGGGAGATCCCGTATAATCCCGCATCTATCATGCAGGGGCGATATCCACCTGATGAACAAGTTATACAGGCATGAGTGAATCCATGCAGCGGCCCGTTACCAGACTCTACCCTGCACCCCAACGAGACTTCCCCCTGAAAGGTTTGTATCTGGACCACGACCTTTACAGCAAGGGGCGCCCCGGCAAGCCATTCGTCTACAGCAATTTCATCACCTCGCTGGACGGGCGTATAGCAATTGTCAGCAATGCAAGTGCCACTCATGTTGTGCCCACTGCAACCACCAACTCCCGCGACTGGCGTCTCTACCAGGAACTTGCCGGACAGGCGGACCTGCTGGTGACCAGTGGACGATACTTCCGGCAAAGCCTGCTGGGCGAGGCACAGGAAGAACTCCCGCTAGGCTCCCGGCGGATATTTAACGATATCCACGAATGGCGATCTGACCGTGGACTGGCACCGCAACCTGACATTGCCATCATGAGCAGCAGCCTGAGTATTCCACTTGCCGCACTAAAACCTTACAGGAAGCGCAGGATCTTCGCTGTTACCGGCGAGGCAGCAGCCCCGGACAGGGTAGCAGCCTTGCAGGAGCATGGAGTTATCGTGATTCGGGCCGGTAGCGGCAGCAAGGTTAATGGCAGGCAAATGCTGGACAAGCTGGCACGGCATGACTACAGAAGCATATATGCAATAGCTGGCCCGGCAGTATTTCACACATTGCTGCAGTCACGCATCGTAGACCGTTTATACCTGACTATCGCCCAGCAGATCCTTGGAGGCGACAGTTACGACACGCTTAGCCGGGGTGAGTATCTGGAACCGGCACAGGGTATGCGTCTTGTTGGCCTGTGCCACGATCCATATGCGCCGATTGATGCCGGCCAGCTACTCTGCGTATTCGAGCCAATAAACCAGGCCACAGGCTCACACCCTAGTCAGGCACCTCAAGACATGCCCTGACCGCATTGCGGATGCGTGCCACGGATACAACATTACCGCGGTTGATTCCTTCACAGCGACTCGCTTCCCTCCGCCAGTCTGCCTCGCTGTTAACCAGCTCCGGCCAGAACGGGTAGGTCCTGCACTGCACCGGGCGCACGGCATAGATTCCGCACCGGCCCCCGGTGTCCAGAAAAATACATGCACCGGCGTTATTTGCGGCAACCAGTCCGGCATCGTCAAGACGCCTCAGATAATGGCGCCTGAACCATTTCCAGCTAAGCCCCAGATGTGTGCAGATTGCCTCAGCCTCGTTTCGCGCAAGATAGACATGATAGTCTGCTCCGCCAGTGCAACACCGTCCACACCGGCTACAGGAGAAGCGTAACGACTGACGTTCAAAATACGGGCGCATGGAAATCTCCGGTTGCAGCCAATGTCCAGGGATAACGTTGTATCCATTCGGATCATAGCTGACACTACCAGCTGTTTTCCAATGGAGAGATGCGCATGACAGATCACCTTGAACCGGTTTACCAGGGCAGGATTATCCAGCTGGGTATTGAATCCATAACCATGCCCAACGGCGTATCCGTAGAACTCGAAATCGTCAGACATCCCGGTGGAGCTGCCATCGTCGCCCTGGACAGCGACAACAGGGTATGCATGCTGCGGCAATACCGGCATGCGGCCGGCGGCTGGATATGGGAACTGCCGGCAGGAAAACTGGAGCAAGGAGAGCCTGCAGAGTCAACCGCTGCCCGTGAACTCATTGAAGAGGCAGGCCTGCAGGCATCCCGCTGGGAGCCGCTTGGCAGATTCATCGCCACCCCGGGGTTCTGCGACGAGATAATTCACCTGTTCCTCGCACAGGATCTGACCGGGGTGCAGGCACAACCGGAGGTGAACGAACTGTTTGAGGTCCACTGGATCCCGCTTGATACCGCCATCGGGCAGGTATACGACGGGACCATTTATGATGCCAAGACCATGCTCGGACTGACTCTTGTCGCACATCGCCTGGGAGCATAAAAAGAAAACCGGCCGAAGCCGGTTTTCGGGACTCCCCGATCCGTCAAAAGTTAATCAGGGAGAGCCTACCGCCAGATCCAGACTACTGCTGACCGCGGCAGTCTGGTCTGAAGCAGCGGTTGCGGTATTTGAAATCACGGTATCAGCTGGCTGCACGACATAGCTTGCAGTGCAGGTAACAGCTTCCGCCGGCGCCAGGGAAACCGGTAGCGTAATGTCACAAACAAGTGTACCGAGACCTGCCATTGGGTCACTGATATCGACATTCGTCAGCGGGACATTGCCAGTGTTGCTGGCGACAAACTGGTAGGTAAGCGTATCCCCTGAAGTCACGGTCCCTGAGATATCCTCATCCGCATTATCCAGCAGTGTTTTATGCAATGACAACTGCGCTGCATCGACAAGATCAAGGTTCTGCTGCGCACCCTGCGGCACGGCAGCCGCCAGCACCTGTGTTTCGCTGATAAACAGCAGGTCCTCATCGACATCCGGATCATCTGCCTGGCAAACCAGGGCAATGGTATAGGTTCCCGGATAAATGTAGCCGGTGTTGTAGCTGTAGCTGCCGTCATTGCCATCGAAGACTACCGGTGCTTCAAGCGACGGACGATCAGCCGGCTTGCAAACTGCGGGATCGGTGTTCTGGCAGATATCATCCGGCGTAATCGTCGCTATATCGCCGTCATAGACATAGACCCAGCAACCATCCGGGTAATCAGGATTGGTTTTATCCGAGCGGAGATCCGTGACATCGCCGTATATGTATGAACTGGCGAGTTCGGTTTCCAGAATACGCAGGGTCGGGCGCAATATATAATCTAAATCCTCACGAGGCGTTTTATTGGGCTGACTAAGGGTAATTGACTTGCGCAAATCAAAATCGATCGTAAAGTTGATCCAGCCATCGGCTTCAATGGTGAAGCTCCTGTTCAGCTTCAAGCCGCTCTGGGTGCAACTCGGGCATTTAACGAGATAGCTACCGCCCCCGGTTTCGACGATATAGGTATGGTTAGCATCGATCACCAGCCGAATCCAGCTGTAATCGCCGGCATCCAGAGGTATCTCCCCCAGCAGCATGGTCTTGCCGCCCACCAGTGATTTCAGTTCGATATCGCGATACGGCTTGATGTTATTCGGGTCTGTATCATCGGTTACGTCAAAGACGATATCGCCGCCGCCATTCGCGGGATGCAGTATGACCCGGGTGAAACGCACCCAGACCGCGGAAATGTCCGCATCCACCACCGGTGCGTCGGTAATACTGAGAGAGAGTCCGCTGCTTCCGGCAGTTCCGCCAACGACACCACCACTACTGCCGCCGCCGCCGCAAGCACTCAACAGCAGTACCAGACACACCGGCATAAAAATCTTGAACAATAATGTTCTCTTGTTTTTCATATCCGTATACCTCATCTACCGGAGAAATTGTTATGATCGTCTCTGTTTTTATATGCTGTTATTTTTTAAGGTAAAATATCAACAGCATGGCCAAAAGTGAATACCAGTGCCAATTGCCTTCAACACGATAAACCGAGAGAATCTGTCAATAGTACTGGCAGTGTACACAACTTCCTCGTGTCAATAAACCGCCACATTCAGAATGCTTTACTGTAGCAATTGCGGCACCAGAGTCGTGGAAAAAACACCCGCGGGAGACAACCGCCTGCGGTATGTCTGTGATGCCTGCCACACCATCCACTACCAGAACCCGAAAATCGTTGCCGGCTGCATACCGACACTGGGTAACCGGCTGTTGCTCTGCCAGCGCGCCATAGAACCGCGCTACGGACTGTGGACATTACCTGCGGGGTTCATGGAGAATGGCGAGTCGACCGAGCAGGCAGCTGTACGCGAAACGCACGAAGAAGCCCGCGCAACCGTGGAAAAACTGGAACTCTACGGCGTATACAGTATCCCGCACATCAGCCAGGTTTATATGATGTTTCGCGCCAGCCTTGCAGCCGAGGATTACAAGCCAGGCAGGGAAAGCCTGGATGTCAGGTTATTTGAGGAACGCGAGATTCCGTGGGATAAACTGGCATTCCCGGTCGTCAAGACCACCCTCCAGCATTATTTCACGGATGTCAGGAGCAACAGCTTTCCGGTCCATGTCGAGAATATTCACCGCCACCCGGCCAGACAGCGGTAAACCGCAAACCAGTTCAAGGGGAAATTCGAATGACCCGAATCACTGCCATCATTTTCACCTGCCTGTTACTCGCCACCCGGCCACTCATTGCGGCTACGATCAACGGCACAGAGATACCAGACACGGTATCACTGCCGAACAGCAATACACAGCTGCTGCTGAACGGAGCCGGAATTCGCGAAAAGTTCTTTCTGGACATTTACATCGGCGCACTCTACCTGGAACACCGGATGCATGACCCGGCAGATATTCTGGCAGACACCGGCTCTGCAGGCATCCTGATGCATTTCACCTACAGCAAGGTCAGCAAAGAGAAAATCATTGAGGGCTGGACGGATGGTCTCGCGGAAAACCTTCCAGCAGAACGCATGCGCGACATCCAGCCCAGACTGGAAAAATTCAATACCCTGTTTCGAACTGTTGTCAAGGGAGACATCATTCGCATTGACTACATACCCGCGAGCGGCACGCAGGTACGTATCAATGATGAGTTGCGGGGTGCTGTTGAAGGTAATGACTTCTTCCGCGACCTGCTGCGAATCTGGCTCGGGACACATCCGGTCAGCAAGTCGCTGAAACGCGAAATGCTCGGGCTGGACTAGCACCGGACGCGCACCCGCATGCGCGGCATATTCCTGGACATCGACACGGTTCACCATGATGACATCGACCTCGGCGATTTGCTGGCCACACTGCCCGAATGGACATTCCTGACCACGGGCCCAGTAATCTCAAGAGAACAGTCCATGCAGGCGGATGTGCTTGTCAGCAACAAGGTGATGCTTGACGCGGGCACCATCAACACAACCGAAAATCTTAAATTGATTTGCATCGCTGCAACCGGAACCAATAATGTAGATCTTGCTGCGGCGGCGGCAAAGGGGATTACTGTCTGTAACGTACGCAGCTATGCGACAGCATCAGCCGTCGAACACGTATTCAGCCTGATGCTTTGCCTTGGGCGCAGCCTTCCGCAATATCTGCAAGCCGTGGATAATGGCAGGTGGCACGAATCGGAAACGTTTTGCATGCTGGATTACCCCATCAGGGAACTCGCAGGACAAACGCTCGGGATTATTGGCTTCGGTGAACTCGGACGTGCCGTTGCTGCCATGGGGCATGCTTTCGGCATGACCGTACTCATAGCAGAACGGCGCGGAGTGCCCGTACGGAGCGGACGCACACCTTTTGATGACGTGTTGTTGCGGGCCGATATAGTCAGCCTTCACTGCCCGCTGACCGAGGACACGCATAACCTGATCGGGAGCGCGGAACTGCTGCGCATGAAACGCGATGCCATTCTGATCAATATCGCGCGCGGCGGAATCGTCAACGAGGATGACCTCGCGGATGCACTGCTAACCGGTAAAATTGGCGGTGCCGCACTCGACGTACTTAACGAGGAACCCCCGCGCGCCGGCAGTCCCCTGCTTTCCCTTACTCACCCGAAGCTCATTGTAACCCCGCACGTTGCCTGGGCGAGCCGCAATTCACGACAACGTCTTGTCAATGAGGTAGCCGCAAATATCCGGGCTTATCTGTCCGGCGCACCACGCAATGTCGTTTGCGACTGAACCGGATATTCCGGGCCACTGCAACCATGCCTGACTCATCCAGTGACGTCAGCAGAAATCTTGAAAAGGTTCGCGCGCGCATCACACGGGCCGCTGCCGCCGCTGGTCGCGACCCGGCAGATATTCGCCTGATCGCGGTTTCCAAGTACATGCCTGTCGAGCTGATACGACAAGCCATACGGTCAGGACAGCTTATTTTCGGTGAAAACACGCTACAGGAAGCAGCCGGAAAACTGCGTGCGATTTCAGACCTGCGGCTTGAGTGGCATTTCATTGGACATCTGCAGTCCAACAAGGCCAAACTCGTGACCGGGAATTTCCACTGGCTACATACACTTGACAGTCTCAAGCTGGCAAAGAAACTTTCAGATGCATGGAATGACACGCAGCAACCGCTGCAGGCGCTGCTGCAGGTCAATATCGCCAACGACCCGCGCAAGCACGGTCTGGCCCCGGATTCCACGGCAAAATTTGCCGCTGATTTGCTGCAGCTGGGATTACCGGGGATCTGCCTGCGCGGCCTGATGACAATCGGGCGCGAGCATGCCACACCGCAGGAGCGTCGCCATGACTTCACCGCCCTGCGGCGATTGCGGGATGAGATCGCGTCTCGACTGGATACCGGATTCTTCAGCGAGTTGTCGATGGGGATGAGTGATGATTTCGAGATCGCCATTGCCGAGGGCGCGACAATGATAAGAGTCGGCAGCTCGATCTTTGGATCACGGCCGCAGGACCCGGCCTGAGAAAACCCTAAATTGTCCGCACTCGCCTGTAATTCAAGACAATTCAGGGGCCCTCCCCGGGAGCATGGCGAACCGGGGTCCGGTATTCACTCCCTCCATGAATCCAGTACAATGTCGCACTTTGGGACCGGCGTAAAAACAGGGATCTGCTGATGATCACGCTTGACGACACAACATCCATCTGGCTAATCAGTGTACTCGGGTTTCTGGTGGGTATCCTGACAGGTTCAATTGCCACCTACCTGATTGTGGCCAGGAATCGCAGAACCCATCAGCTACAGCTGGAATTAAACCAGCTCACTGAACGTTTCACCGAATACCGCGACCAGGTCACGCAGCACTTCATGCGGACCTCGGAACTGGTCCAGGAGATGACCCGCAGTTACCGCGATGTCTATGAGCATCTCGCTGCCGGCGCCCAGAATCTCTGTGGTGACACCGATGAAAGATGGCAACTTGAGCATCGCGAAGCAGGTGAGCAACTTGCCGATGAAAGTGATCAGGATTCTGTCCAGGCTAGCGCGGACGAAGAAGCTGATGCTGATTACGATGAACTTGAGGAGCTGTCCAGTATCAGGAGAGATCTCGACGAACTGCTTGGTGAGTCACCGCGAATCTCGGATCTCGATATCCGGCACGATATACAGACAAAGAAACCCCTGCAGCACTGACCGGATGACCTTATGGTCATTCCCCATGGACTGTTGTGATTATCTGTCGCCGGTGTCCCGCTCGCCGGTGTTCCCACAGATAAACACCCTGCCAGATTCCGAGACGGCAGGAGCCGCCTGTCACTGGCAGAGTGAGGTCTGAATGAGTCAGGACAGTCCGCACATGAGCCGGCATGTCATCAGAACCTTCTGCGTTGTGCGTAAAGATTGCATCACCATCCGGCACCAGCCGTGACATAAAGCTTTCAAGGTCTGTGCGCACATCCGGGTCAGCATTTTCACAGAGCATGAGAGCAGCGCTGGTATGCTGCAGAAACACGTGACACAGGCCGGTTTGGACCCCGGACTCCTTTACCACTTCCTGGATGGCGCGGGTTACCGGATAGCTGCCCCGGCCACGCGTCTCCAGACGGATCGTTTTCTGAAACACCATCAGCTTTTGCAGCTGCCTTCATAGGCGGCCATTACCGATACCAGCTCATTGAGTACAGCCTTAATCTCCGCAGGCGCGAGATGCTCCAGTTCCGGCAAGGTTTTTCCGGCTTGCAGCGAATTGATGCACTCCCTGACCTTGCCACACCCTTCCAGGCACAGTCGCTCGACACACAGCTCAATGCTGTCTCGCCCGTTTGCCGTCACTGCCATAACACATGAATTCCAATAAATCGGCCAAAATAGGGTGTGATACGCCGGGCGCGGGTTCCTGCATGAGGGTACAGTACTCACCGGAGAGACGCGCCAGACTGATTAGCTGTGACTACACCCGACCGCGTCTGTTAAAAACAGCTGCCTGTGAAGGCACTATAGTCAGCCGGTTCAATAATGCGGAGGTTACCTGCACGCTCACGATATATATTCTCATTTCGCCGCAAGGAAGTGCAACCCGGACGGTCGCAACCGCAGCAGGCTTGTCAACTGCCGAAGACATTCCGCGGGCGAATCCGGCAATTGACCACGATATGGCATGGAAACCGCGCAACAGGGGACAAGACCCTGCCTCGTGGCGATGGCACTGGGCCGTAGCTGGGCGGGCTATGCAAAAAATGGCGGCCGGTCAGGAAATTCTGCGGAGATGACCGGCTGATACATGAAGCTGTCACTCGGCATGACGCCTGCAGGCATTTATGTCCGGGAGATCACCTCCGGACTCAACCAGATCTTTCACGGTGCGTTCACCCAGCGCCTCTTTGCTGGCAGCATCGATCTCGTCCATCACCGCATCGACAACAGGCACTGAAACCAGTTGTGATCTGCCAAGAATTCGACTTTCACTTGCCCTGCGAATATCCCCGATCATGTCAATCAGACGAATGGTCTCGATGGCATGCAGTGGCAGGTAGACCGGGGCGTCATCATTGATGATCTCGATCAGATAACCCGCATCAACAAGTACCTTGATCATTCTATGGGTCGGTTCGCCCGGCAGGCCGAGAAATTCGACAAACTGATCCAGCGTCCATGGCGGCAGGCTATGGTTGTGGTTGTAGCCAACCAGGTACATGATTTGCAGCGCCATCATCTCCCGCATGCGGTTGCTCAGAACAAATTTCACCCTGGTCCTTGTCATATACTTCGGATACTGGACAAAAAATGCAATTTGGGATCCTACCAGCAGTATCAGCCAGCTCAGATACATCCAGATAAGCAGCAGGATGAGGATGGCAAAACTCGAGTAAATGGCAGCATACTTTGACGAGGACACGATGAAGGCGGCAAACCCCCAGCCGCTAATCTTCCACAGGACTCCCGCGATTACCCCGCCAACAAGAGCTGCAGTGACACGTACGCGGGTATTCGGGATAAAAATATAAATCAGCGTAAATGCCAGGCAAACAAGAACATAAGGCACCAGCTTGCTGCCATACAGCATCAGGGTCCCGAGGGGTTCGATAGCCGCCAACCGCTGTGCAACCTCCATATTCAGGACGGTTGCCGTAAAACCCACTGCGCTGAAAATAAGTACCGGGCCGATCAGGATGACGCTCAGGTAGTTACTGAAGCGCTGCGACAGGGAGCGCAGGTGGTCGATTCGCCATACATAATTGAAAGCCGATTCAATCTTCTGCATCAATGCGATGACGGTGTATATCAGGAGGGCAAAACCTACCGAGCCGAGCACCCCAACCTTGACGTTTTCCACAAAACTGATGATTTTTGCCGTGATTTCAACGCCGTTTGGGCCCAGCGGCAATAACAGGTTGTACAACAGCGGCTCAATCCTGTTGTGTACACCGAACCCCTTCAGCACCGAAAAGCTGACAGCGAGCAAAGGCACTATCGACAACAAGGTCGTGTAAACGAGACTCATTGCCCGCAGATTCAACTGGCCGCCGATCAATTCCTTGACCAGCACGTAAAGAACCCGCGACATGAATACGGCAAGCCGCCGTACCCCGTTTAGTCTCCGCAAGTCATCATCCCATATGAAGGAGACAAGCCGTGACAACTGTTTTTGCATCGTCAGAATCATGTATTCAACCCGTCAGGTTGTCGCCATCAGAGACGTAACCGTGCCGGAGTATCCCCGGAAATGGGGCAACCTGAATCACATCGGCCCGGTCGAGATACGCCGCAAGCGGCCTGGTCAAAATGCCCATGCCATGCATCATACCCGTAGCCCCCTGGCATTATCAAAGTTACTGAATACTTTGTGTTTTCCCTGCTCCCACGGGCACGTGAAGCAGACCTTTCCATCTAAAGTAAGCACCCTGCCAGCCGATAGTCCGGCATGAACCATAATCGGGGCCCGGACAAACAAATGAACGAAGACACAGGAGCCAAACAACGCTTACTGATCGTGGATGATTCCAAGGTTATTCGAGTAACCGCCCGCAAGATCCTGCGTGACCACTTTGAAACGATTGAGGCAGTTGACGGGGAAAATGCCTGGGAAACCATAAATAACGAGGGCCCGTTTTCACTGATAGTCTCCGATCTGACCATGCCTAATCTGGACGGTTTCGGGTTGCTGGAAAGGATCAGAAACTCCCAACGCCCGGATATTCGTGACGTTCCTGTCATTATTATAACCGGTGCGAATGATTCAGAAAAAACCAAGTCCCGTGCCTCGCAAGCCGGTGCGACCGATTTTATAGGGAAGCCTTTCGATTCGGTGCATTTGCTGGCGCGCACCCAGGCGCACGCCAACGCCCACGCCATGACGCATGCACTTCGCCAGGAAACATTCACGCTTGAGGAGCAGGCCGCGACAGATCCGCTCACCGGGTTACCCAACGAAATTGCATTCATGGATCGCGGTTATCAGCAGCTGTCTTATGCGATACGCCACAAAACGACCCTGTCAATTTCGCTGATTGAGATAGACGATTATCTGGAACTTGGCCGGCAGCACGGGAAACCTGCTTCTGAAGCAATGATCAAGTCGGTCGCCAACACGCTGACCGCGGAGATTCGTCAGGAAGACATAGTGGCCCGCACAGGAACAGCACGCTTCGGCCTGTTGCTGCCCGGAATGAACATGGCCGGGATTAACAACCTCGCGGAACGTATCAACAAGAGTGTCAGCACGAGCCCGGTAAAACAGGACGAGAACCGCATCAATGTCACGATCAGTATCGGCGTGGCAACACCTGACATTCGTCGCGATACCCGGCTTGAGGACCTCCTGTCAGAGGCGGCACACCATCTTTCGCTAGCCAGGTCGCAGGGAGGCAACCAGGCAGTCATCACTGACTCGACGAATGATGACTCTGAGTTATGTACACACGATTTCGCAGGCAAGGTAACGCTGCCGGCCGAGGCCATCATGGAGATGTTGTCCGGGGCAGACATGACGGAAATAGAAATAGGTGTTCCGCTGGCGCTCGAGCCCGAGGAAGATCTGCCACAGGAACAGCCGACACTGGAGTGCAGAGAAACAGCAGCCCTCGCCCACCTGCCCCGCAAGTCTGCCGGACCGGATTCCGGTAGTCCGCGTACTGCACGGGCCGGGACTCTGGCGGACAGCGGTCTGGAAAGCACAGCACCCGTCATGGGGCTGGTTATTCAGGAACCCGTGGTTTCACAAGGCAGGGCCGTCTTTGCTATCGATGACAGGGATACCGGGCTTGACGAAACCATCATCATAACTGCACCTTTCGACGTTCATTTCACTGCAGACCCGGATACTACAAACGAAGAAGTCTGGAAGACACGCTCCACAGATGTGGCTTCGGGGAGAGAACTCGCCTCGTCAACAACCACGACGTTAGAGACATCGCCAGAGCATTTGGAAAGCGACCCCGGAGTTCAGGAAGAGGTTGAGGAAGCTCCGGTACGCACCGGTTTTTTCAGGCGTGTGCTGCGCGCCATCCGCTCACCGTTTGGCAGACGCAAACCGGAATAACACATAGCCTGTATCATGCCGGAGCATTTCACCGGCATCTGTAACCGACCTGCAACACCAAAGGTGTGTTTATCACACCATCCCTCGCGAATATAATCAGGCTTCCCAAAGAGGCGGATAACCGATCCCGCACCAGGAGCCTTTCCATGCCATCATTTGACATCGTTTCGGAAGTCGACCTGCACGAGGTGAGCAATGCGGTTGACCAGACAAATCGTGAAGTCGGGACCCGGTTCGATTTCAAGGGCTCCGACGCAGGCGCCGGGCAAAACAAGGAAAATCTGACCCTGCATGCGGAAAATGAATTCCAGGTGCGACAGGTCCTGGATATCCTGCACAAAAAAATGGCGAAACGTGGAATCGATATTGCAGCACTGAAAGAAGGTCCCGTTCAGGCCAGCGGCAACAGTGCCAGCATGGCCATCACGGTACGCCAGGGCATCGACCAGGACACCGCGCGCCTTTTGATTAAACAAATCAAGGAAACCAGGGTCAAGGTCCAGGCCAGCATCCAGGGCGACAAGGTCCGGGTGACCGGCAAGAAAAGAGATGATTTACAAAACATAATCAGTGAGTTGCGCGAGTCTTCCAGCGACGTGCCGCTACAGTACGTCAACTTCCGCGATTAGGGAAAATCTGTTCCGTGCACGACCCGGCCAGCATCGGCAGTAGACGGCTGGTGCTGTCATTTAGCAACACCTGCCACTGTGTTCAGACTTTTCCAAAAGTAGACTAGAATAGCCGATTACAATTCACAGGCCTTGCGACCATTAAAATGACTCATCCAACCCAGGCGCACCCCCAGGGCACAATTGCCAGAAAAAGCAGTTACACCTACGAAGAACTGCTCGAATGCGGCCATGCCAGAATGTTTGGCCCGGGCAACGCGCAGTTACCCCTGCCGCCGATGCTGATGTTTGACCGGATTACGCATATCAGCAGCGAAGGTGGCAAGTATGGCAAGGGGCAAATAGTCGCGGAGCTGGATGTCACGCCCGAACTGTGGTTTTTTTCCTGCCATTTCGAGGGTGATCCGGTGATGCCCGGCTGCCTCGGTCTGGATGCCATGTGGCAGCTGGTCGGCTTTTACCTGGGATGGGCTGGAAGTCCCGGTCGCGGTCGTGCACTGGGTTCCGGGGAGGTGAAATTCACCGGCCAGATTACCCCCAAGAATTCGATGATTACCTACCGCATCGACATGAAGCGCGTCATCCAGCGCAAGCTCAATATGGGGATCGCGGATGGCTGCATGCATGTCGATGGCCGTGAGATCTATAATGCAAGCGGCCTGCGAGTAGGTCTGTTTACCTCAACAGAAAACTTCTAGGAAATCCACCATGCGTCGAGTTGTCATTACCGGAATCGGTATTGTCTCAAGTATCGGAAACAACAAGGAAGAAGTGACCAGCGCATTGCGCGAGGGACGATCCGGTATCGAGTATATTCCCGAATACAAGGAGCTTGGCTTCCGCAGCCATGTTGCCGGTACGGTCAGCATCAACACAGAGGAACTGATTGACCGCAAGCTGTACCGCTTCATGGGCGACAGTGCCGCCTATAACTATCTCGCGATGAAGGAAGCCGTTGAAGACTCCGGCCTGAGTGAGGACATGGTGTCCAGCGAACGCACCGGCCTGATAGCCGGCTCCGGCGGCGCCTCGACCCAGAACGTCGCGCTTGCCGTAGACACCCTGCGGGAAAAAGGTATTCGCCGGGTCGGTCCGTACATGGTGCCGCGCACCATGTCGAGCACCAATTCCGCCTGCCTGGCAACGCCATTCAGGATCCGTGGCGTAAATTACTCCATCAGTTCCGCCTGCTCTACCAGTGCCCACTGTATCGGAAACGCATCTGAACTCATCCAGTTCGGCAAGCAGGACATCGTTTTTGCAGGTGGCGGCGAAGAACTGCACTGGACACTGACACTGATGTTTGATGCCATGGGCGCACTCTCGTCAAAATATAATGACTCACCGGAAACCGCCTCGCGGCCTTATGACGCCACCCGCGACGGTTTCGTGATTGCCGGCGGTGGCGGAATGGTCGTACTCGAAGAACTGGAACACGCGCGGGCGCGTGGCGCCAGGATATATGCAGAACTGGTCGGTTACGGCGCAACCTCGGACGGCTACGACATGGTGCAGCCATCCGGAGAAGGCGCCGTGCGCTGCATGCAACAGGCCATGTCGACTGTTAAGGAACCCATCGACTACATCAATGCCCACGGCACCAGCACGCCGATTGGTGACATGCGCGAGCTGGAAGCTGTGCGCAGCGTCTTTGGTAAGAACATCCCCAGGATCAACTCAACCAAATCGCTTACCGGCCATTCTCTCGGTGCAGCCGGGGTGCATGAAGCCATCTATTCACTGTTGATGATGCAAGGGGATTTCCTGTGTGCCTCGGCCAATATCACCGAACTTGACCCCGCTGGCACCGGCTTCCCGATTATCCGCGAGCGCATCGACAATGCCGGCGTAAACGTCATGATGTCAAACAGCTTCGGGTTTGGCGGAACCAATGCGACACTGGTCCTGCGGCGCTGGCAGGGTGACTAGACCGGCCGGCTAAACCGAAATACCCGGGCAGGCCTGGCTGCAGTCAGCCTGCCCGGGAAATGCACAAATCACTTGTAGATCCGCGGGCGGCGTGATTCGCGCCAGCGCTGGAAGGTTGGATAATCCCGGTAGCCCTCGCCGAGAACGTACTCCAGCACGTTGCGCAGGCGATAAAACTGCACCACTGAATCCACCCGGATGATCTCGTCACCGTTCGGGGCAAAGATGATCAGGGTCGGTGTATAAAACAGCCCCAGCTCGTCGGCCCAGCGTTTTGCGGTAGTGCGTTCACCTGTCGGGGTCACCACCGGGGTGTCCGCCCAGAAAGACAGCTGCACGCTTTCCAGCTGTTCCATCAGCGCCCTGATTTCCGGATCCGCCAGGGGACCTGTATGCAGCACATCACAGGCATGGCAGTTGCCCTGTTCGAAAAACACAGCCAGCGGTCTTTCCGCAGGGATACGGCTCCTGTCGAGCATATAGGGCCCCGGCAGGAAGAATGACTCTTCACTGAGATCCCCCGGCTCGAACTTGAGTGGCACTCCTGCACGCGCCAGGAAGTCCCGGTATCTTTCTTTCCGGTAATGCCCGTCCGCCACGTACTCAAGGGCAGCACGAAACCGGTAAGGCGGGTAATAGCCACGCAGGCGCAGGACTTCATTACCGTCGGCGCCAAAGAATATGAGTGAAGGCGTAAAGTTGGTCTTTTCCTGCACCGCGTAACCGGCCTCGTCATATTCATTACCAGAGGGATCGATCACCTGTCGCTGACCATGGATATCGATACCGATGACATCGAAGTGTTCCCGCATGTAGGCCTGAATATCCTCCCTGGCGAGATCCTGTTCCAGAAATTGCCGGCAATAGGCACAGTATTTCTGTCCGAAATATACAATGAGTCCCGCCTTTCCCGCCTCCCTGGCCTCCGCGATGTCATCCTGCAGGTCGAGAAAACTCAGCTTGAACCAGTCTGGAAATTCCAGCGCCTCAGCCAGCGGCTGGTCATCAAACAGGGGGAATTCCTCATCATCGTCAGGCATGCCAGCATTAGCAGTGCAGGTCATGCCTGACAGCAACAGTGCAGTGACAAGTGCCGCAACCCGGGTTACTGACATATTATTGCCCCCCACACCGGTAAAACCCGCTGCCTTGTGATCTGCACCGTGGACTCACTCCGGGCGATAACCCGCACTACTGCTATCTGTCTCCCACAGCGTCACGTCTGTGACCGGATATCCCTGCCCTTCGAGGTAGTCAAAAATCATCCGTGCGATCACCTCGGCTGTCGGGTTCTCTTCGGTGATCCTGACACGCTCGCCGGCTTCCTGCAGCAATGGCAACACCGGATCATCCCGGTGCAGCAGCAGGGTATGATCGATTTCACGGTCCAGCCATGCCCAGACCAGCTGCTTGACTTCAGTGAAGTCCATCACCATCCCGCGCGCATCGAGTTTACCGCTCTCCAGGGTAATTACGGCACGAGCGTTGTGGCCATGCAGATGCTGACACTTGCCCTGGTAGTTCAGCAGACGGTGGCCGTAGCAGAAGGACACAGATTTCGATATGCGGTACATTTACATTGCTCGTTATCATGTGGTTACAAGACAGATTTGACCCGACACATTTGCTTCCGTTTGCAAGCAGAAGGTTTTTTTCAGCATTACCAGGTGCCTATGCCATTTTATGAAGCCTACCCAACAATGGCTATACATATTACAGCCGATGTTATTAGAATGTGTTCTATGTTAATGAATCTCCTGGGTTTGACAAACTCCTGATGGCCGGAATGCCGACGTGGACCATCCTTGGTGGTGGTTACCAGTCTTACCTGAAAGGAGACTATAAGGCGGCCTATGATGAATGGCTGCCGCTGGCGGAACTCGGAGATGCAGAAGCGCAATTCAACCTCGGGGTCCTCTACGACGAAGGTGCCGGCGTTGATCGCAACCTGTCTACTGCCGCCGACTGGTACCGCAAGGCGGCCGAACAGGGATTCATCGACGCCCGGACCAACCTCGGTATTCTTTATTACCACGGGCTCGGTGTTGACCCTGACCACGAAGCGGCGGCCCACTGGTTCCGACTGGCGGCCGATCAGGGTGACGCGGAGGCCAGAGATTATTTGCAGCGCATTCAGGCAGCAGGGTAGCTGGATGACCGGAATACCCTCGCCAGCATCCGCAGCAGAGCCGGCGGGTGGGCCAGCAGGCGCTAAAGACCTGTACGCTTTACCGCACTACCCGACCGGCAGATATCAAAGGGTTGTCGGAGAATCGCCGACAGGGGCAAATCACCCCGAGGATCGATAATCATGGTCCAGGCTACAGGCATACAAATCGACATTCGGCCCCCGAAGATCGACTACCCCCTGCCCGGCAGTATCGCGCAGCCCGTCTACACTCCGGGTGAGCGCAGCACGCTCATCAAGGAAATCAAGACCCTCCTGCGTGAAAGGGATGCTGTTCTGGTGGCCCATTACTACACCGATGCTGACCTGCAGATGATCGCTGACGAGACCGGCGGCACGGTTTCCGACTCACTGGAAATGGCGCGATTCGGCAATCAGCATCCAGCCAGCACGCTGGTCGTGGCCGGGGTGCGTTTCATGGGGGAAACCGCCAAGATTCTAAACCCGGAAAAGCGGGTTCTGATGCCGACCCTGGCCGCCGAGTGCTCCCTGGACCTTGGCTGCCCGCCGGAGCAATTCATCCCGTTCTGCGACGCGCACCCCGGGCGGACGGTTGTGGTCTATGCCAATACCTGCGCGGCCGTCAAGGCAAGGGCCGACTGGGTCGTAACCTCCAGCATCGCAGTCGATGTCGTCAACCATCTCAAGGAACAGGGTGATCGGATACTCTGGGCACCGGACCGTTACCTGGGCAGCTACGTACAGCGCGTGACCGGGGCAGACATCCTGTTATGGCAGGCCAGTTGCATAGTGCACGAACGCTTCAAGGCCGAGGCGCTGGCAAACCTCGCCCGCCACTACCCCGACGCTGCCATCCTGGTTCATCCCGAATCCCCGGAATCCGTCATCAGCCAGGCCGACGTGGTGGGGTCCACCACACAGCTGATCAAGGCAGCACGACAACTGCCCAACAAGCGTTTCATCGTCGCCACAGACAACGGCATCTTCTACAAGATGAAGCAGGCCGCGCCCGACAAGATCTTCATGGAAGCCCCTTCTGCCGGTGAAGGCGCCACCTGCGAAAGCTGTGCACACTGCCCCTGGATGGCCATGAACCACCTGCGCAATCTCCGCGATGTCCTGAAAACCGGCGGCAACGAAATCCATCTTCCCGAAGCAACCCGCAAACTGGCGCTGCGCTCGACCCAGCGCATGATCGATTTCGTCAACCGGAAGCGCAATATTGACTAGCCTGCGTGGTATGCGTGCAGCTGCAGCACATGCAGGCACCCCGGCGGACAGGATCCGCTACGCGGAATACCCTGCCGGATAAACCCGCATGATACATTCCGGCGGCAGCATTCATCGTATATGCCTTGGTCTGCTGATGCTGCTGCTGCCCTGGTCGGTCACCACCTGCGACAGCGTACCGGACCAGGCGACCGGCGGCACTGTCTCCGCGACGGCATTCGGGCCGGCGCAACTGGGTGTCATCGTCAACGATGCCGACCCGTCAAGCCGGCACATCACGAACTATTACGTGAACCGCCGCGGGATCCCGGCCGGCAACATCATCCACGTGAATTTCAAGCCCGGCGAAAAAGTGATGCGGCCGGAAAGCTTCCAGGCAATCAAGAACGAGGTTGACAGCCAGACACCCGCCACGGTACAGGCCTACACCCTCACCTGGACCGTTCCCTACCGGGTAGGCTGCATGTCCATCACCACGGCATTCGCCGTCGGCTTCGATGCGGATTTCTGTGCACTGGACTGCAAACCCACCCGCCCCAGCCCTTATTTCAACAGTCACAGCCGCCGTCCCTACGACGATTTTGGCTGGCGACCTGCGATCATGCTTGCCGGGATGCAAGTGAGCGACGTCGAGGCACTGATCGATCGGGGCATCGAGGCAGACGCCAGCAACCCGCCCGGCACCGCATACCTGCTCAGCACCAGTGACAGACAGAGAAACACGCGCGCCCGCTTCTACCCCGGTATCAGGCTGCTGCAATCCGACCGTTTCAGGATCGAGGTCATCAACGCCAACAGCCTGCAATACCGCGATGACGTGATGTTCTATTTCACCGGGCTCGCGAAGGTCGCAGGCATCGATACCAACCGATTTCTGCCCGGTGCCATTGCCGACCACCTGACCTCGGCCGGGGGGCGGTTGACAGACAGTCGCCAGATGAGCAGCCTGCGCTGGCTGGAAGCCGGCGCCACCGGGAGTTACGGCACCGTCGCGGAGCCCTGCAACTTCGTGGAAAAATTCCCCCGTCCCAATCTCGTCATCGATGCCTACCTGAACGGCGAAACACTGCTTGAGTCCTACTGGAAAAGCGTTGCCTGGCCGGGACAGGGCATTTTCATCGGTGAACCGCTGGCGACGCCGTTTCCGCCCTGATCCCGGTCACCTTGCAGGTGATTGTCAAACAGGCCCCTGTCCGGGCGGCTGCCTGCGCTGCCCTACATGACCTCGTCACGCGGTCCGGGCACACCGTGTGCTGCCGCCATGGCCTCGCGGTACGAGCCGATCTCTCCGGCCAGCGCCTTTGTGATGGCCAGGTTAACCGCACTGGCCGTTTCAATTCTCTGCAGGAAAACAAAATCCGCGCCGGCATCATAAAGACTTGCGCTGTCCCCAAGCTCGATGGCGTTGGCGATGATAATCGCGCCGGGGTTAATCTGCCGCACAGCCACCACAATCTTCAGGTTCGTCGTTCCCTTCAGTACATCATCCGGTATGGTGCAGACAACCACCTTCGCCTTGTCAACCCCGGCATGCAGCAGCGTCTCCGGGCTGCGCAGGTCACCGTATCTGACAGTGGGTCCGAGTGCCGCAATCCTGGCGTGCAGGTTGACATTGAAGTCAACAACCAGCGTCCCGGACAGCAGTTCCGGACGGCTGCGGCTGATATCGTACAGCAGCGAAGACGCCACGCGGTGGAAGCCCAGCAACGCCAGGCTGTAGGACTCGTCACCGGCGGCCAGCCTGCTGGGAGGTTCACGGAACCCGATCCGTCCCAGCACCCCAGCGAGCAAATCGTGGACAGTATCCGCATGGCGAAATAACAGGGGTGTTGCCAGTGCCGTGATGACGAAGGCGAAGATAATCGCGCTGTTAAGGCCGGCGCTGATATGACCCAGGTTGACGCCGATAAAACCGATCACCAGACTGAACTCCGAGACCTGGCTCAGCCGCGTGGAAACCACCACCGCGTTGCGGCGATCCAGGCCGGTCGCGTACAGCAGCGGCAGAAACACGAGATATCTTGCCAGCACCGCAACCACCGCCAGCAGCAGGGCAAGCACCAGCACAGCCGTTCCGTCCGGCATCGGAATGCTCATCCCCAGACCGACGAAGAACAGCGTCACGAAGAAGTCTTTAACCACGCTGACTTTCGCAATGATCTCGGTGCTGTAGGGCAGACTGGCGATCGTGGCCCCGGCGATCAGTGCACCCATTTCAGGGCCGACTGCCATGTGCAGGTTAAGACCGAGCAACCATTCACTGAGGAAATCCAGGTTGACGCCGAGCAGTACGACCAGAAAGCACCAGGAAACAGCACCGCCGAAAACAACCTCGGGCTGCCGTGCCACCCACCTGAACCCGACGGGAATGATGAACCTCGCAATCAGCACGGCAACCAGTGTCAGGACGGCAATACCCGCCAGCGACAGCAGAATCGGGCCGATTTCCGGGGCATTGAAACTGGGTTGCACCGCGAGCACCGCGATCGCCCAGAAGTCCTGGAAAATCAGCAGGCCCAGCGCGGTCCGACCCGCCACGGTATCCAGCTGGAAAGACTCCTGGAACAGCTTCACAACCAGCAGGGTCGATGATGCCGCCACGACAAAACCGATATACAAGGGCACGTAACTGCCCTGCAGGAGTCCCCCGCCTGCACCGGCCTGCAACAGCAGCCAGGTGGCAGCCATGCCAAACAGGATTGACAGCGGGTATTGCAGCAGCCCGGAAACAACCAGGATCCTGCCGCTGGCAAACAGTTTGCGAATATCGATCTCCAGCCCTATCAGATAGAGCAGCAGAATCAGGCCCAGTTCCGAGATCGTTTCGATATTGGCTGGGTCGGTAACCA
Organism: uncultured Gammaproteobacteria bacterium; assembly: GCA_963824045.1. Classification (GTDB taxonomy): domain Bacteria; phylum Pseudomonadota; class Gammaproteobacteria; order UBA9214; family UBA9214; genus UBA9214. The sequence continues at coordinate 24,129 of CAWGNW010000018.1, forward strand.
GGCCAGTACCAACCGGACCCACGACGACACCGGCAATCAGAAAGGCGGCGATTTCCGGTATTTTCAGCCGGGTGAAAACAATCGCGAGGACGCCGGCCAGGACGATGCAGACGCCGATATCCTGAACGAGTGACGGCAGTGCGCCGGTGGTAGATGCCAGCACCTGACCGGGCATCAACAACAGTCCGGGCACGCAGCGTCTCGTTAGTGATGACATGATCATGGCCCCGCGGGATTATCCGGCTTTGACAGGCATACAACAGCAATCGCGGACAGTATGACAAAGTCCCGGTGACATCAAGCATGCCCGCTTCACTTGCACACTCCCGGTGCAAAACCCATAATCTTGACGGACATCAGTCACCGGGGCTGTTAAAAAATGATAATAACCTTCTATGGTGTGCGCGGCTCGATAGCTTCGCCGGGCTTCTCCACCGCCAGGTACGGTGGCAATACTTCCTGCGTGTTCATCGAGCTGGATAACGGCCAGATACTCATCCTGGATGCAGGCACCGGCATCAGGAAACTCGGCAAGCGGCTGATGGAAACGGATCAAACCATTAATATCCTGCTGTCACACGGCCACTGGGACCACATCCAGGGCTACCCGTTCTTCCAGCCGATATACCAGCCCGACAGGCAGATTCGCGTCTATACAAGTGCCAGCGACGATCACGGACAGCTCTGTGCCATGTTCAGCCAGATTGACGGTGCGAACTTCCCGGTCAGGGAAAGCGAATTGCCGTCGAAGTCCGAGTGCATCATGCAAAAAATCGAGCCGGTGCTTGCCGCGGACAATATCAACGTCCGCCGCGCGCACCTGAATCACCCTGGTGGCGGGATCGCCTATCGCATCGAGGAAGACGGCGCGTCCTGCGCCTACATCACGGACAACGAACTGCTGCCGCCCGGCAACCCGGCAACGACCTATGGCGAGTGGGTGGATTTCTGCCAGGGTGTCGATGTCCTGATACACGATGCTCAATACCTGGAATCGGACATGCCGCACAAACACGGTTGGGGCCACTCCCTCGTGACCCAGGTCAGGCAACTGGCACTGGATGCCGGTGCCGGCTGCCTGGCCATGTTTCATCACGACCCGGATCGCACAGACACGGAGATTGACTTTATTCAAAGGGAAAATGACAACTTCTTCCGCGGCAAGCACGCTCCGGCCAGGAGTCTGTGCGCAGCGGAACAGATGCAGATCAGGCTGACCCCGCAGCAGCAGGGCGCCACCCTTATCGAGGTGGATTGAGCGGCCGCATTTGCGGCAGGTACCGAAAAACACCACGCACCGCTATTCTTGTGCAGGCTAAAGAACAGGTCCTGAACGCATTGCCGCAACGCAGCGGCGGTCTACGAGCCGGTCTCGCAACAGGATTTGCAGAATGCTGACTTGCGGACCAGGTCCGGCAGGGAATCAGCCCGCATCTTCGCCATTACCCGGGAGCGATGCACTTCGACAGTGCGATTACTGAGACCCAGCTGTTCGGCGATGGCCCGGCAGGACTTCCCCTGCACGATCAATCTCATCACCTCCAGTTCACGTGAGGTCAGGCTCGCACAACGTCGTTCCGCCTCGGACTTCTGGTTCCATTCCCTGCGTTTGCTTGCTCCTTTCCTCAGGGCCTCCCTGATGCATTTAAGGAGTTCACTGTTATCAAACGGCTTCACCAGGAAGTCCATCGCACCCGCTTTCATCGCGGCAACCGACATCTGGATATCCCCGTGCCCGGTAATGAATATGACCGGCATGAAAACCCCCAGCTGATCAAGTCGCGCCTGCAACTCCATGCCCGACATACCGGGCATACGCTGGTCGAGCAGGAGGACTCCATCACTGGCAGTGCCGCACTCTTCCAGAAAATCCATGGCGGATGCAAATGAATTTACCCGGAATCCCGAGTTTTCCAGGAACAGCCCCAGGGCATGACGCACAGCAGCGTCATCATCAACCAGATAAACGCTCTTGTTTCTCGTCATTTCCGACCTCGCACTCCGGCAGTATCATAGCAAACTGCGACCCTCCCTGCTGGTACCTGTTATTCCAGATCCGCCCGCCATGCGCCTCGACGATCGAGCGGCTGATGGAAAGTCCCATCCCCATTCCCGATGCCTTGCTGCTCTTGAACGGCTCGAAGAGGTGCTCCTGCTGCCCGGGAGCTACGCCCGGACCATTGTCGATCACGGTAATTTCAACCGAATTGTTCGGCAACGGCCGCGTATACACATCGATACGGCCGTCAGTCCTGCCGGACTGGATGATCGCATCAATGCTGTTTCTCAACAGGTTGATAATCACCTGTTCTATCTGGATGTTGTCGACATTCACCCTGCAGTCCCCGCTGTCCAGGTGTAATTCTATCGCGATACCCGTGTTGCGCAATTCACCCCGCAGCAAGCCGATCGCGCTCTCGACCAGGAAGTCGGGATTGACCCGCTGGCGTTGCTGGTTTCCCTTGCAGACGAACTCCCGGAAATGCCGGATGATATCGCTGGCGCGGTGCGCCTGCTCCATGGCACGCTCCAGGACTTCATCTAGCTTGCCCGGTTGCGGCAGTATCGCACCCGCCATGGATTTTGCAGTTCCACAGTAACTCACCAGTGCCGTCAGCGGCTGATTGAGCTCATGGGCAATGGTCGACGCGATTTCACCCATGGTACCCAGGCGCATGACATGGGCCGCTTCCTGCAGGTTACGCCGCGCTTCCTCCTCGGCCAGCCGGCTGTCGGTTATGTCCCGACCCTCGGGTATGATCAGTACCGTTTTACCGTTTTCATCAGAGACCGGCTTGAGGGTGAAGTCGATAATTCTGCGGTTGCCACCCGCAACCACGACCTCCTCCTCATAGCGTACAGGTATACCGCGGGCAACTTCCTGGATGGCTGTCCTGACACGCTCCCGCGCCTGCGGGGACAGCCCTGCCCAGGTGATCTCCCAAAACGGCCTGCCGACAACATCCGCCTGTTCCAGGCCGGCGAAATCCAGCGCAGTCCGGTTAACCTCGAGCACAGTACCGTTCACGTCCAGCAACCCGATAAGCTGGTAGGTTGAATTGAAAATCGCCTTGAAGCGCCGCTCACTGTTCTCCAGTGCCGTTGCGGCCCGTACACGTTCGGTTACATCCCGCTGAATGATCAGGAATGACGCGAAGTTTCCGGTCTCGTCGGGAACGGCGGTTGCCGAACACTCCATCTGCAGCACCCGCCCGTCCCTGCAGACGAATTCCATGTCCGCCCGGTTCGATCCGGTCTTCCTCAGACTCGGGAAATTACAGTCGCAGGTCTGCTGCGATTTTTCGGTGAAGAATTTCCTGATATTGCTGCCAACGATCTCGCTTTCCGTAAAGCCGGAGCTTTCGACTGCATAGCGGTTTGTGAGCAGGATTGTTCCCTCAGGATCGATGACGAAGATAAACTCCGCAGCCGAATTGAACAGCGTCCGGAAGCGGGTCTCGGTTTTCGCCAGCTCATGGCGGATCATCCATGCCTCGGTGATATCTTCAGCAATGCCCAGCAGGTAGGCCGGCTGGCCGGCAGCATCAAGAATCGGCACTTTTTTGGTTCGCAGTACCCGTGTACCAAGCTGCCTGGTCCTGATTTCCTCTTCGGGTATCGATACAACATTGCCCGTCCGCAGGACTTCACGGTCCTTGCCGGTAAAGAAATCCGCCTGCAACTCCGGGAAAAAATCGTAATCACTGCTCCCCAGCAACTCTTCCCTTGAGTACCCGAGTATCCGCTCCGCGGTCGAATTAACGCGCACGAAGCGCAGGTCCCGCGCATCCTTGATGAAAACCATATCGGGAATATTGTCGACGACGGAATTAAGAAATTTTTCCGCGGTCATCGCACGTCCGGTGGCCAGATGCTCGCGCTTGAGCTGCCGGTAGGCAAAACCCGCGACCAGCATGCAAAGGAACAGCATTGACAGACGCATCCAGAGTTCGTGTGCGGACGGATGCAGCAATATTGCCTGCAGGCCACCCTGACGGAAAACATAGACATCGACCAGCACATCGACAAGATAGAATGCAATACCAAACAGGACCCCCAGCCAGAGCATGGAGGCCGGTGCCATCCTGTCATTGTGACTGTTCAGGTGAGTCGCATGCTCGGCCATGGATTTCTCACTATTAAGCTGGAGCGTGGATAACCCGGGACCGCGCCCCAGCGTGACCCGATATCCTGTCCACATCTGTAATTAAAGCACATCAACACCGGCAACTTAACGGAATCGCGGCCGGCTCCCGTTGTCACTGCGCTGCCAGGGCATGCGATATTATGAAAATACGTAGTTTCCACAATTACCAGAACCTGGCCAGGGTGTCAGAATACCGGTGCCGGTTCGGAATTCCCCCCCATGGGATCTTCGGGCAGGCACCGCAGGGATGCCAAACTGACAGGGACGTCTTCCCTCCTTGTATGATCAACAACCCCACACACCACTGATGCAGATGCTTGCGACCTTGTCACCTGCGTGAAATACAGCAACTGTGGAAACTACGTAGTTACCAGCGGTTGCCTCTGCGGATCGACCGGGGGACCCCTGATCAATTCATGTTCTATACGCTGGTGATTGCTTCGTCACTTCGATCCGGTTAGCTACCCCTTGCATCACCCCGGTCATGCCTCACCGTCAGGCCAGCTCCAGCGCATGCACCTGGCCGCTGCAGACTGAAGCAGCGTAACAGTTGCCGGGACATTGCAAGCGCAAGACGACCCGCCACGAAACGTGGCAGGCTGCAGCTTCAGGTACCCGGATCAACACCCTGAACACAACGGCTGTCATCATGCGCCGGCGAGTTCACCCACGCACTTACCGGGTAGCTGACAAGCTCTCCGGAACGTTCGGATTCCAGCAAGTGCAGGATCTCGGGTTTGCCGGTGATGGTGTTGTCCAGCCAGCCGTCGTATTGAGCCGTAGCGACGATAACCGGCATGCGGTCATGAACCGGCTGCATGACCGCAGTGGACGGCATCACGATAATACTGCAGCTCTCGAGGATAACGCCGTCCCCCTCCCAGCGATCCCAGAGCCCCGCGAAGGCAAACACGCCGCCGTCCCGCAGCCGGATGTACAGCGGCACCTTTATCCCGTTCATCTCACGCCATTCATAAAATCCGTCAGCCGGTATCAGGCAGCGCCGGCGCCGGAATGGTGCGCGATAGGCGGGTTTCTCGGCAACGGACTCGATGCGGGCATTGATTGTCGAGTAGCTGGTTTGCGGCGTCTTTGACCAGCCCGGTACCAGACCCCAGCGCACCATCACCAGCTCACGCCCGGCACCGGTGTCGCGGACGATAGCGACATCCTGGGTGGGTGCGATGTTATAGCGGGGCCGCAAAACGGACCCGGACGACCGCGATTCTGCGACATCCAGGTGAAAGCTTTCCCGAACCAGCGGTTCGGGCGTATGCAGGGTGAATCTGCCGCACATGATGAACAGGAACATAGTACAAACGCGGCCAGGTTGAAATGTTTCTGCTCCGGCGAGATCGAGAGATACATCCGGCAAGGTCATTTACCCTCCCGTGTGCTGCCCTGGCCATTTATCAGGACTTCCGGGTTTAGCCAGGTGTCATGAAACAGGGGGAAACACAATCGGCTGCAGATCGCATGTGACACGACTGCACACCCTGTTTTCGCGGTAAACTGCGAAATCACATGTAATCAGGAGCACCCTATGAGCAAACCCGGCCAAACAGGCCTGCGCCGCGTCTGGAATGCGATGTTCTACTCGCTGCGGGGCATTACCGCGGCATGGCGACATGAAGCCGCCTTCAGACAGGAAGCCGTGCTCTGCATTATTATGATTCCACTGTCTTTCCTGGTGGGTGGCAGTGCCGTGGAAAGGGCATTGCTGGCAGGCACATGCCTGCTGGTGCTGGTGACTGAACTGCTGAATTCAGCCATCGAAGCCACCATTGACCGCATCGGCACCGATCACCACGAGTTGTCCGGCCGGGCCAAGGATCTCGGCTCCGCAGCTGTCTTTATCAGTCTCTGCAGTGTCGCCCTTACCTGGGCCCTTATCGGCTACGAACGCATGACCGGCTAGCTATATTGCACCAGTTGTCCCGACAAGCAACGCAGGCGACTGTCGCCCGGCAGCGACAAGACTATCCGATACATCTCAACCGCTTGGCCAACGATCCCTGATATCCGTCGCATTACGACGACGGAAGCGTCACCGCTGCGGCAGTCGCGGCGCGCGAATGCATTGCATTGACCCGGAAAATAAAGGGTATTGCTGCGCGTTGTGCCGGAACGGCACGACTATTGCGGCACCCTCACGGCGAGGGATGACCGATCCTGCCCCCGGGGAACTGAACGATGAAAATAATCCTGATTACCGTCGCTAGCCTGCTGGTGCCCATCAGCATCGTCGCCAGCCAGTTTATGGAACTGTCCGACTCGTCCCCCGTGACCTTCGACCTGGTGGATCGCAATCAGAACGGCCTCCTGTCACGGCAGGAAGCCGTCAACGACACCTCGTTGTCAGTCACTTTCGATATCGCAGACGCAAACGGAGACGGCACGCTGGACCCGCATGAATACCTGCAGGCCAGGAGACTGGTCTCCAGCGGAGACAACCACGCCCTGGGTATCTGGTACTGACGGTGCACACACGATGTACCCTTACGCATCCCTGTCTGCCGGCGCTGCGGTCCGCAACGGCCGGGAGAACCTGCACGGCATGGGTGACGGCATCAGGGGCAGCGGCTGGGTTACACTGCGGCAAATGAAGTGATAGCCGTCGCCGCAAACCGCCAGCCATGGCTTCCCCCGTCGCCCCGATGAGGTGAACTTCTCAATACCGGCCAGGAACCTTTCAGTCAGGACAGCGGACAGCGTGCGCGGCCCGGCATCACCTCGGCCCGGGTTCGAACCAGGTCTGGTGGATGGTGGTGTGAATGTCGCCAAGATCGAGCTGGATATCGTCGATCAAGGTGTGGAACATCTCCGGGAATGCCGCGTGGATATCGGCATCCCGAACACGGCGCTCGGCGCGGCGCACCGCGCGAATCGCTTTGGTGTTGCGTGGCAGCACTTTCAGGCAGGCGCGAATTTCACCCAGGGTGTGCAGGACGGCGCGCGGGAACATCACGTCGTGCAGCAGGTAGCCCGCCGCGACCGGCCCGGAGACCTGGCGCCGGACGGACTGCCGGTACATCTGGTGGGCGCTGAGCGCCCGCAGCAGCCAGGTCCAGAGGCGGTTTTCCAGCCGGGTCAACTCCGTGTCGGAGGCGATCAGGGTGGCCGACCCGACATCGAGTATGCGCGTGGTCATGTCGGCGCGTTCCAGATTGCGACCGAGCCGTACGAACTGGTAGGCGGCATCATGGCTCATGGTGCCGGCAAGCAGGCCGGTAATGCCCTGGCAATGCTGTACGACCTGCGCCAGGAAGTCATAGGTGTTTTTGTGGGCATTGCGCGATGCCAGCCGCCGGCGCACGAACAGCAGCAGTTCGTTGACCTGCTCGAAGCCTTCGCTGGGCATGATATCGCGGGTGGTACGGACATTCTCGCGCGCCATGCTGACACTGGTGATGATCGAACCGGGATTGTCACGCTCGGACAGCATGAATGCCAGCGTATTGCGCTCGTTGGCGGCACGGTAATGCGACGCGAAAATATCCTGGCTGCCGCTGATATCAACCAGCTGCGACCAGGACAGGCCGACCCCCCGGGGCAGGTCGAGCATTAGCAGGTTATACGCATTGAGCAGGCGCGCGGTATTTTCGGCGCGCTCGATGTTGCGCGCCATCCAGTAGAAGCGTTCGGCCACCCTGGAGAGCATCAGCGCCTGCCTCCGCTGTCCAGCACCCAGGTATCCTTGCTGCCGCCGCCCTGGCTGGAGTTGACGACCAGCGAGCCCTTGCGCAGCGCCACCCGCGTGAGGCCCCCCGCGGTGACATAGGTATTGCCGGAACTCAGGATGAACGGCCGCAGGTCGAGGTGCCGCGGCTCCAGGTGGCGACCGACCACTGTGGGCGCGGTGGACAGTGCCAGCGCCGGCTGGGCGATATAGTTGCGCGGGCGGCGCTTTACCAGACTGGCAAACTTTTCGCGTTCCTTAGCCGTCGACTGGGGCCCGACCAGCATGCCGTAGCCACCGGACTCGTTCGCCGGTTTGACCACCAGGTCCTTGAGATTGGCCAGCACGAATTCGCGTTCCTTTTCGTCATTGCAGCGGTAGGACGGCACGTTGGGCAGGATAGGTTCCTGGTCCAGGTAGTAGCGGATGAAGTCCGGCACATAGGTGTAGACCATCTTGTCATCCGCCACGCCGCAGCCGGGGGCGTTGGCCAGCGCAACATTGCCCGCCCGCCAGGCACGCAGCAGGCCGCGGCAGCCCAGAATCGAATCATCGCGGAATGCCTCCGGATCGATGAACTCGTCATTGACGCGCCGGTAGATGACATCCACGCGCTGCAGGCCGTCGATGGTACGCATGTAGACGCAGTCATCATTACACACGACCAGGTCATCGCCCTCCACAAGCTCGGCGCCCATCTGCTGCGCCAGGTAGGCGTGCTCGAAATAGGCCGAGTTGTAGACGCCCGGTGTGAGCACCACGATCTCGGGGTAATCGAGCGGCCGGGGGGACAGTGCCGCCAGCATGTCGAACAGGGCCGCGGGGTAGTCGTCCACCGGCAGGATGGTCTGGCGCCGGAACAGCTCCGGAAAAACGCGCTTGGCGACGCTGCGGTTCTGGATCATGTAGGACACGCCGGAGGGCACCCGCAGGTTGTCCTCCAGCACGTACACCGTGCCATCGCGGTCGCGCACCAGGTCGGAGCCGCAGATATGCGCCCAGACACCGAAACGCGGACTGACGCCCTCGCATTGCGGCAGGTAATTCTTCGAACCGGCGAGCATTGACCTGGGGAATATCTTGTCACTGATGATGCGCCGCTCGTTGTAGATATCCTCGATGAACAGGTTGAGCGCGGTAATCCGCTGCTTCAGCCCTGCCTCGATCTGCTGCCATTCCTTGAGGGCAATAACCCGGGGGATGATATCGAACGGCCAGGCCCGGTCGATATTCTCGCCCTCACTGTAGACCGTGAAAGTGATCCCCATTTCCGCGATGGCCAGCTCCGCGGCACGCTGGCGGCGCGCCAGCTGCTGGTCGCTGAGCGACTTGAGGTAATTGGCGAGAACCCGCGCGGCCGGGCGCGGCTGGCCGGCCGCGCCAATCAGTTCGTCGTACAGGTTCCCGGGGTCGTACTGCTTCCAGTCAATACGCATGGCGCAAATATATCGCAATGCATGGGCATGTCCATCGATTCTTAAAGCGTAATCCGCGGATCCGGTGTCCCGGCTTATGTGCAGGCAATGACGGCACCTGCTTCATAACAGGCCGGAGAACAGGGTTGCGAGTCCGAGAAAACTGAAGAAACCCGTGACGTCGGTTACGGTCGTGAGGATGATGGAAGCTGACTGCGCCGGATCCTGCCCCAGGCGGGTCAGTAGCAGCGGGATCGCTGCGCCGGAGAGTCCGGCCAGTGCCATGGACATGATCATCGCAGCGCCGATCACCAGGGAGAGACCGGCCGAGTGGCTCCAGACGAATACACCGAGTCCTGTCACCAGGGCAACCGTGATCCCGTTCAGTGTTCCCGCCAGCAGCTCCTTGAACAGCACCCGCTGCCATTGCCGCACCCGGATCTCCCGCAGCGCCAGCCCGCGCATGATCACGGCAAGTGCCTGCGCACCCGTGTTGCCGGACTGCCCGGCGACGACCGGCAACAGCACCGCCAGTGCGGTGAATTGCGCAATGGTGTTTTCGAATAATCCGACGACCGACGCGGCGAGGAATGCCGTCAACAGGTTGATATTGAGCCAGGGAAGGCGTTTGCGCATTGCGAAAAGTGGCGAGGAAAGCGCCCGTTCATCGCGGCTGACACCGACCATGGCCTGCATGTCTGTTGCCGCCTCTTCCTGCGCAGCCTGGATAACCATGGACTGGTAGATGACGCCGAGCAGGCGATTCTCGATATCGACGACCGGCAGCAGGCGCAGGCGGTAACGCGAGAACAGGTCGATGATTTCCTCCCGCGGCGTCAGCGCGTTTGCGCACACCGGCGGGGCGGCCGGGAGCAGCGCCTCCAGACGCACGCCCGGGTCCGCACGGACAACGTCTACCAGATCGACCAGGCCAAGCAACCGGCCCGCGTCGTCTGCGACAACCAGGATGGCCGTGTCACGCGGCGGAAACCGCCGCAGCCGGTTCAGCACCTGCCGCACGCTCAGGCGCGCGGGAATGCTGGCGGCACGGGGTTGCATCAGGCGTCCCGCACTGCCATCCGGATAGGACATGAGGTCGCGCAGTTCCCTTGCAAGACCGGCATCCAGATCACCCAGGGTTGCTTCCCGGCCCTGTTCATCCAGGCTGCCGAGCAGCAGCGCTGCGTGGACTGGATCCATGGCGCCCAGAACCTGCCGAACAAGACCCGGTTTCAGCTGCTGCAGCACCATCGTCGCAAGCGCCGTTGAAATCCGGCCCAGTATTTCTGCCCCCTTCACCGGGGGCTGCGTCTGCAACAGCTGCGCAATCTCGGAAACGGGCGCCGCCTCCAGCACCTCGGTCGCCTCCTGGGGGTACTGGTTGATGAAGGCATCCGTCAGCGCCCGGGAGAGTGCATGCAGGTCAGTCATGATAACCCCGCCCCAGCAGTGTACTGCCGGTGTAAACCAGGATGGCCAGCAGCTTCCCGGCCGTAACGGCAAACAGCTCACCCACCGCGATAAAGGTCTCCAGGCCACCGCTCAGGGCGTCAACCTGCGCCGAGCGTTCCTGGAAGCGCCGCATGCTTTTCTGGCGGATCACGCCGAGCAGAACGTTATCCTCGTCCGTTACGGGCAATGCATGGAATTCCTGCCAGTAGGGACTGTTGAGTACCGCCTGTACCGGCTCGGCGGGAGAAAGACTGATGACATGCCGGTGCATCACCTCACCAATGGAACTGGCCGGCGGTGCGTTGAGCAGTTCGTGCAGTGTCAGCACGCCAACAAGTTGCCCCTTGACGTTTGCCACATAAATATAGAACTTCATGCCACGGCGCATCCGCTTGATGCGCTTCAGTGCGTGCCGTACGGCAAGCTCCTCCGGCACGCTTCCCAGCGGCGCTTCCATGATGGCACCGCTGGTCCCGTCAGGATAGGGAAGCAGGCGCCGCATTGTCGCCGCCAGCCCGGGTTGCAGTTCGGCCAGCAGCGACTCGCGCTTGTCACGGTCAAGCTGGCGCAGCAGCATGACCTGAAAATCAGGAAGCAGCCGGGAAAATATCCGCCCCGCCACCGCGGGTTCGAGGGCGGCAAGAAAACTTGCCGAAAACCCGGGTGTGAAATACTCGATGGTATGCTCTGCGGTATCGGGGTCTGCCGCCAGCAGGTATCTCGCGACGCTTTCGGCCGGAAAATCCTCGAGCACCTGCGCGGCAGCCGCGGGATGCCCGCGCAGAAATGCCGCGCCCAGCCGGGAATGCGGATTCATGCAGGATCGGACCTGGATATTTTCACCGACTCGACTTCACTGAATCGCATGGCCGGTACCAGCGTCTGCCCCTCGCGGGTTTCCAGCATCAGGTTTGTGCGGGTGATGCGGAGTATTTTCCCCTCGATATCACCAATCCGGATGATGTCACCGGCATTGTATGTCTGCGCGATCGACTGCGCAGCCAGCAGATTGGCAACCGTTGTTTTCGCCCCCAGGGAAAAGGCCAGCGCGATCGCGCCGAACATCACGCCGAAGATTATGGCGACCAGGGCGACCAGCAGCGTGGTATCGATTCCAACCTGCCCGGCGGCGACGGAAAACACCACCAGCAGCACCAGGATCTGCCCCAGTCGCCCGAGGATATCGCTCTGCTCGATTCCGATCCTTGTGCCGGACCGGGTGAGGATGGCCCGCGTCACCTCGCCAAGCCACAGGCCGATAAAAAGGATCAGCAGGCCGGCGAGCAGCCGTGGTATGTAGGCGGTCACCCCGGCAAGCACACCCGATACCAGCTTGAGTTCGAGAACCTCTGCCGCCGCCAGCACGAAGAACAACAGTACCACCCAGAACACGATGCGGCTGGCGACAGCCGGCGCAGCACTGTAGGAACGCGGCTGCGGTACCCGGGTGTCCATCGGCCGGGTGTGCGCCAGCCGGGTAACGGTGCGCTCGGCAATCTGCACGGTGGCGTAGCGCAGCAAGCGGGCGACACCCCAGCCTACCAGCAACAGCACGACCGCCCCCAGGACCGAGGGCAGGTATTCGAGTATCTGTATCGCCACCCGGGTGACGGATTCGGCCAGGGTGGCGGTCCACGCCTGGATCTCTATAATCGGATTCGGGTTCTCCATGATGCGGCAATCATAAACTCAACACAGGCATCAATATAGTGGATAAACAGGAGTCAGCACACTACCGGCATCGACCGGGAACGGGACATGCCGGTTGCCGCAACCGGCGGTTCGAAACGCCGCATGCCAGGCACTTTGTGGCAGCGCCGTGACAAAGACTTGTCTGCAAGCAGTGCGGCGAGGTTTATACTCAACGCCATCAAGGGCACATATTGCGGAAAGAGGATGATGTCATGTTAAGCCGCCTGATTGACAGACTGCGTGGCAGATATGCAAGGCTGGACGAACAGGACATCGAGCGGGCAATCGACATCGTGGTCGAGCAGACCGATCCGCGGCTGCGTTTCGTGCGCGGTTTCCGCAGAAAACTCAGGAAGCCCGTTGTCAGATCGCTGGTGTATGTCGACGATCTGGTCACGCGGATCCCCGGCCCGTTTGAAATCAGCCGCAAGGCCTACGGCAGCGACCCGCAGGTCAATGCCCTGTTCGGCTCTGCAGACGACATCGAAGCCCTGTTTGCCCGCAGTACAATGCTGCAGGAATTCTTCCGGAACACACCCGACTGCGACCGGGTCTACGTGCCGCTCGCCATGCTCCGGCGGGAAAAGCGGATCCTGGGCATGGCGCTCAGCGGCGACGTCGTACGCCGGGATGTCGCCCGCACGGCGGTGAACTTCTCCGGGCACCGGTTCGGGATCGTCTGCGCGCAAAGCGAGGCAGAACTGCGCAGCAAGCTGAAGTGGCGTGGCATGTACAGTCTCGCCGTGACAGCGCTGGAGAACATCACCCGCCTGAAAACAAGGACCACGGAACTCGAGGAGCAACGCGCCCTGCTGAAAATGAAGCTGCGTGACGTCCAGGCGCAGCACAGCGGTCTGGGCGCAGTTGCCGGTGCCCTGTCTGAAGACACACAGGAACAGCAGTCACTCGAACAGCGCCTGAAGGACACCGGTGAAAAGCTGCAGGAGGCGCGCACCGGCGTTGCCACGCTGGTCGATTACCTGGACCAGTTATGCCAGGTGCTCAGTCACCCGTCACGCTATCTGCGGATCAGGCGCAACTCGGTCACGGTAGACCGGATGGGAATCAAGCTGGACGGGATGTCACATGAGCAAGGCGGGGAGGTTTTCAGTGCAACGCTCACCATCGGCACACAACCCGACTTCGAGATAATACTGGCCACCTTCCAGCGCAGCAGCCTGGCGGCAACTTCTACGGGCACCGGTGTGTGAACAGACTTTCCGCCTGTGCGACCAATCGAGCCTGCGGCTTTCAGGTCCGGGCGGAGGCCGCATCCGGTGAACCGGATCCGGCGCGAGCCGTATCCTCCTGAGTGTCCACCTGTAGCGATGGTTTCATCCATTCCGCCAGCAATGTGTAGCCGATTGCCAGGATCACCGGCCCCAGGAACACACCGATGAAGCCGAACGCCACCAGGCCACCCAGCACGCCCATGAACACCAGCAGCAACGGCAAGGTCCCGCCGCGGCTGATCAGGTAGGGTTTGACCACGTTGTCGATGCTGCTGATGACCACCATGCCGTAAGCCAGCATGAAAATGGCCCAGACGATCTCACCCTGGAAATACAGCCATATCGCGGCCGGGAGCCATACCAGCGGCGGCCCCATGGGGATGATGGAGAGAAAGAAGGTCAGCAGACCCAGCAGCAGCGCGCCCGGGATACCCGCTATCCAGAATCCGATCAGCGCGAGGACAGACTGCGCCAGCGCCGTACCCAGAATGCCGTTCACGACCCGTGACACCGTACCCGCGGTTATCTCTATCAGCTGCCCGGCACGGTTGCCGGCGAGATGTTCCATGACTGCCTGCACGCGCGCCGTGATCGCCGGGCCATCGCGATAGAAGAAAAAGCAGATCAGCACGCTGAAGGTGATCAGCACAACGCCCTGACCCAGTACACTGCCCGCCGTGATGGCCCAGTCCTTGAGCGGCAGCTGCAGCAGGTATTCCCTGGCCTGCAGCAGCAGTGCGCCCTCTTCCTCGTGCATCAGGGCCAGCCACTTGCCGTTCAGGTAGGACCCGGCAAGCGGGAAGGCATCCAGCCACGCCGGTGGCTCCGGCAACGGCCGGTTGAACGCCTCGCGCAGCAGGCGCAGCAGATCCACCGCGTTGTCCCCCAGGCTCACTGCCATGGCCGCGAACGGGGTCACCAGCGTGAGCAACAGCAGCAGCGTCATGAGCGTGGCCGCGCGCCCGGTTCGTCCATGCAGGCGCGCCAGCAGCCATCCGTACACCGGCCAGCTGGCATAGGCGAGCACGGCCGCCAGGATGAGCGAGATGATAAAGGGGCGCAGCACCAGTACGGTGCCTGCGACAAGCAGCCCGATCAGGGCCACGGTTGCCAGCATTTCTACTTGCCGGGTCGAATACATGAGGCTGCCTTATCCAGGGGTTTCAGGGGGGCCAACGCTTTCTCCGGCATCAGCCGGTAGATGTCGCGTGCGCTGACCTGTCCGGCACGCAGTGAAGCATATCCCAATAATCTCGCCGGAATCCATTTTGCAAACGGCAACCGTCTACGGCCATCGGCTGCATGGCGAATCCCCGGTATTTATCACCGCTGGAAGGCCGGCGCATAACCCGCGAGGGAAAGCGGCGCGCACAGGGCAGTGCTGCCGACTACCGCGCAGTCCGGGCAGACATGCCTGCAACCGCCAACAATCCGGCGCAAACATATGAATTTAACACACTTATCGGGCTGGAACTTGCACCATCCGTGTCCTATAAATAACTGAGGTGCTCGTAAAGCGGATGCAGTTGCGGGATCGTACATATCCTGTGGGGAGGGGCGGTGAGAAACAAGAGGCTCATGTTTGGTGACAGGCGCAAGGGAAAGCCAATGCCCAGGGTGCCATTCAAGGACAGCGATGGCGCGACAATCAAGGAAAGTCGCAGGAAGATACCGGACCGTCGTCGGGGCAACATCCAGGTCTACTGGTCCGATATGCGTTCGTGACCGGTTGTTTTCCCGCATTCACAGCGGGAAGCATCACTCCCGGCCGCGCCGGAACATCGTAACCACGTCGTAGAGCAGGCCAGAGAAGGCATTGAAACGGGTCACCCGGAACACCAGTTCACGGGCGGTCATGGTGCGCCGCACCTGTCGCACCTCGCGCAACCGCGGCAGGAACAGCGCCGCTACCAGGATACGCAAAGTCGCCGAGGCGGCGAACACCAGCAGCAGCACGCTCGGCAGGGTAAACACATGGTCCGCAACTACCCACTCAACGGGTGCTACGCGGCTGAGCAATGCGCCCAGCATGCCGCCCAGGAATACCCCGATTGCGACAAACACGTTATGGAACGCCATGGTCGCGGCGCGCCGGGTACCGGGAATCAGGTCATAGAGGAAATTTCCCGCACTGAGGCTGAAGCCGGCCCAGGCAAATCCGCTGATCACCTGCACCCCGATGAGGTAGCAGAAATTGCCGGAAACCAGCCACAACAGCGGCAGAAACGGGATCATGCTGCCGGTCGCCACCAGGATCAGGCGGTTACCGAACACATCACTGATCCGCCCCCAGGTATTCAGCATCAGGAACTGCATCAGTACCGCCGTGCCGGTGTTGGCCATGAACTGGATATAGTTGTATTGCAGGTCCCGCAGCATGTAAACGGCAAAGAACGGCGCGGAAACACCTACCGCCGCCTGCATGCAGACGAGGTACAGCGAGAACCGCAGGGCATGGGAGTGTTGCAGTGACCGCAGCCACTGCCGGGAGGCACGGAAACCGGGCAGTACAGCCCCCTGCCCCGCCGGTTCGTGCATGCACGCCAGGTGGTACACCGAAACCAGACGCGCCAGCCCCGCGATGACAAACAGGACAGCAAAGCCGAGCCAGGTGTGGCCGAAGCGATCGAAACCGTACAGGATTGCCCCGCCGGCGGCGAGCGAGATAAAACTGGTGATGGTGGCAAGGCGGGTACGCCGACCGAAAAAGCGCCCGCGCTTGCGCTCCGGAACCAGGTCGCCCATCAGACTTGCCCACAGCGGCGCGGCAAGGTTGCTGCCCGCATAATAGACCACCAGGCAGGCGATCAGCAGCATAATGGCCTGTTGCGGGAACCAGATCGGCAACAGCAGCATTGGCAGCCAGACCAGGACCTGCAGCATTGCACCGGTGAGGATGACCGGCCTGCGCCTGCCGTATTTATGCCCCAGCCAGGCGGCAAGGAACTGGAAAAACGCGCCGGCCAGCGGCGGCATGGTCGCGACCAGTGCAACCTGGGCGGTGCTGGCGCGCAGGAACAGTGCGAACGCGGACAGGTAGGTCTCGGCCCCGCCGACCATCACTGAATACGCCACCCCGTCACGCACGGAGTGCCGCAGTGAACGGTCGGTACGCGGGTCACGGGAATACGTAAAGCTCATGGTGAATACAGGGAAGTGCTGGAAAACCCTGCCTGCCGGGCAGGCGAACAAGCGGACCCGGCATCAACGGCTGCACCGACCGCTCTCGCAGTCTGCATCACACGGTCGATCCCGGGCCAGACTACGCCGAAGGGTGGCGTTCCTGCAGGAGCTGGAAGTAGAGCGGTAGCCTGGCCGCGATCAGTGGTTACAACCATTGCTGCCGGATATCTGCAATCTCCAGATCGTGCGCTTCTTCCGACAACAGGCGAACCCGGGTCATGGTCGCTTCCAGCTGCTGCCGGTCACTGTCGACGACACACACGGCAATGGTCGCGCGTTGCCACTTGTCCTGATATGCCACCTCGGCAACCGAGGCATTGAAACGGGAACGCAGCCGGTCTTTCAGGCCGCGCACGGCACTGCGCCTGTCCTTCAGGGAGCGCGACCAGGGAATCAGCAGTTCCATGGTGAGCAGGGAAATATAAACGTCAGGATCAGACATGGCACCGACCGACGGACTCTCGCTGGCAATCTGCCAATACGCAGTCCGTTTTCATAATGATAAAGACGAGGTTACCCGCACGCTGCAGGCCGGATATGTTACACAACAAGCGGCCAGGAAGCCGGCATATCCCGGATCCCCATGGCCATTACCAGTTATTCAGCCAGTGGTAAATCACACCCAGCGCCAGACCATAGATCAGGTGCTCGGACACCGTAACCAGCGGCTGCCAGAGACTCAGCTTCATGCCCAGCGCCCCGCCTGCCGCAAGCGGCATGATGGTCCAGATAACCAGCAGACCGGTAACCAGCCCGAACACGGCACCCTTGATCCAGTAAGTGCGGCCCGGAATTATCGGCGCGATGATCGCGAACCAGGTCCCCCACCACACGCCGCCTATAATAAAAAACCACATCCAGCCCGCGAACGGTGCCGGCAAGCCGCTCCCCGCCAGGACGACCCGGGCAATTCCGATCAGCAGGGTCACGGTTTCAAAATGCGGGGGCAGCCACCGGCTCTGCAACAGCAGGGAAAGTATGCAGGTCGCCAACACGCCGGCGAGTATCCCGCGGGATATATCCTTGTAGATTTTCATCTGTTTTTCCGTAACTTCCGGCGGCGACGGGTCGCTGCCGCGGCGTGTTGCCGGCGATTGCCAGGGCACGTCACGACACCCGCCTCGCCAAAGGCAGAGTATCAATCAGGCGTCCACCCGGCGCAACGGTTGCCTGGAAAACAGTGGCTGTTGCTCCATGCGCAGAACCGGCTTCCTCAAGCAGGCACCCCCCCGCGCCCAACCCTGCCGGGCGTCAAAATCCATACAGCCGCGGCAGCAGCCAGCTCAGGGCCAGCCACATGATCAGTGTCAGCGGCAGGCCGATGCGTACGAAATCACCGAAGGTATAACCGCCGGCATTCATCACCAGCAGGTTGGTCTTGTAGGCCATCGGCGTTGCATAGCTCATGTTGGCGCCGAACAGCACCGCCAGCACGAACGCCTCGGGCGGCAGGCCCAGGCCGTTGGCGATTGACATGGCCACCGGCGTACCGATGACCGCCGCGGCATTGTTGGAGACGATGTTGGTCAACAGCGCCATCAGCAGGATCAGGCCGCTCAGGATCAGGTTCGGCGCCAGTCCCGCGGTCAGCGCCAGATAGAGGTCGGCCAGCCAGGCAGTTGCACCGGTCTTGGTCATGGCCATGCCCAGCGCCAGGCTGACCACCACGATCATGATGACCGCGGTGCTCAGGGCATTGCCGATATCGCGCCAGGCCAGGCCGCCGAACAACAGCATGAGCAGGGCGCCCGCCACGGCACTGACCGCGATCGGCAGCAGGCCGGTTGCCGCACTGACGATCACCAGCCCCATGATCAGCAGGGCCAGCGGCGCCTTCTTCGTCGTGGGCAGGTCGGCGGTTGCATCCAGCACCAGCAGGTCGCCCGAACGCTTGATCTGTGCCAGCTGTTCGCGCGCGCCCTGCACCAGCAGGATATCGCCGACCTGCAGGCGGATGTCGCCGATGTCCTTGCGCAGGGTATGCACCGTGCGACCGGCCTGGGGCAGGGCGAGCGTGGCAAGCTGGTAGCGGTCGGTGAAGCGGCTTGCATTCAGGGTGCGATTGACCAGCGGCGAGCCCTGTACCACGACGATCTCCGCCAGTTGCTGGTCCTTTGCCTCCAGCGGGTGATCCTCGTCCACCGCGCGTCTCGCCGGAATACAGCTGCGCACCGAGCACCTGCTCGTATTCCTTCAGTTGCGCCGGGGTATCCTCGAGGATCAGCTGGTCGCCGGCCCTGATGGTGACATCGGGCAGCGGCAGCAACACACTCTCGCCGCGCTGGATGCGCTGTACCTTCATCTCGCTGCCGGTTTTCTCCAGCAACTCTGCAAGCGTGCGGCCATCGGCGTAACTCTCTTCGGGGATATTGAGCTGGGCGGAAAAGATGCGTGGCGAGGTATCGGTCAACGCGGTCTGGCGCTCCGGCAGCAGGCGCGGCGCGACCAGCCACAGGTAGAGCATGCCAAGGCTGCCGGCGATAATGGCGGGTACGAAGAAATCGAACATCCCGAAGCGGGGCAGTCCAAGATCGGCCGCGACGCTGACCACCAGCAGATTGGTGGAGGTGCCAATCGTCGTCGCCATGCCACCGACCAGCGTGGCCAGTCCCATCGGCATCAGGATGCCGGATGCGCTGGTGCCGGCACGCAGCGAGACGCTGACCAGAATCGGCAACAGCAGCACCACAATCGGGGTGTTGTTGACGAAGGCGCTCAGCAGGCCGGCCAGCACCAGTGTCAGCAGCAACGTCAGCTGCGGGCTATGCGACCAGATGCGTGCCAGCAGCCGTCCGACCGGTTCCAGCGCGCCGGTACGCACCAGGCCATGCCCTACAATCATCAGTCCGCATACCGCCACCAGCGCCTCGTGGCCGAAGCCGCTGAAGAAGTCGACCGTGTGCAGTGGCCCGGTTGCGTCGTGGTACGGGAACCATTCGAAACCGATGGTCAGCAGTACCAGCACTATCAGGCTGGAGGTTTCCAGCGGGATACGCTCGCGCGTGAACAGGAACAGCGCAAC
>CAWGNW010000019.1:0-179542 GCA_963824045.1 uncultured Gammaproteobacteria bacterium
CGGCTCTTGATGGACGGCCGGGCCTGACAGTAGAAGGCTGAAGATCCCCCATAAATTATCTGGAGAAACATCATGTCGAAAGAGCGAAAAAGTAACCGGGAAGAAAAGAAAAAAGCTGTCATGACACCAAAAGAAAAGAAGGCCGCCAGGAAGTCCAGAAAGGCATCCGGGGGTTTACTGGGTGAACACGGGGTTTAATAAACTGGATTGGGCAGACAGCAAGCCAGCCTGACAAGCGACACCGTGTGGAGTGGTGGGCACAGGCGGATATCTCTACATATTCAGAACCCGTGGTGTCCAGTGGTCCGGGACCAGTCTAACCCCCGCGTTACACAGCAATGCGTATTCATGACATAAGAGGTTGCTGAAAAAATGCATGCAAGTGCAGGAATATTCAGCATTGAACTCGCCGCCCTCGTTCTATTCAATGCCCCGCGGGTACATCTTTACGAGATGTGCCGGGGAGGCATCGGCAAGTCTTTAACCCGGTTCGTTTGAGTTCGCCCGTTAGTTGAGAGGGTGGGTTAACGACGGCTTGATGACGCGGTATTCTTCCTTGTCACCCTGGGCTCAAGCAAGCGTTGGTGCCGGGCGAGTTTAATAACCCGCGCATAGCGGCGCTGTCTGTTGCTTTTGCCCTGGGTGACACAGTACCTCACCAACCGGCCTGGAGGATGATGAACCTCATGGTGCAGGCGATCGAAGGGTCTGAAAGCCTGTAGTTTAAATTTCAGAGTGATGCAGTTCATAAGGCCGGTGCTGCACCGGCCACCCCGGGTTCGGGCGAGGAGAATGTCATAATCATCAAAGAGTTTGGATTTTCGTCACGCACACGCAATGCGCTGCGTAACGACCGGGATACCGAGTTGCTGCGCTCGGAGTTGTTCAGTATCGAGCAACTGAAGCGTCACGCGGTAACGCTGGCTGGCCAGCATAGAATCGATCCGCGTCCGGGGCCGGACAGGTTGTTGCCCCGACTGGCGGACAATGCGCGCGTTCTGCTGGCGGCGTATGACGTCGTCACAGCCGCAGCCACGCCGGGGCAACGGATCGTGCCGGCAGAGGCCTGGTTGCTCGACAATTTCTATCTCATCGAGCAGCAGATCGGTCTGGCGCGCCGGCATCTGCCGCGCGGTTACAGCCGGCAGTTGCCGCGACTGGCTGACGGCCCGTCAGCCGGTTTCCCCCGTATCTACGATCTGGCGCTGGAGTTGATCTCCCACATGGACGGTCGCGTCGACAGCGACAACGCCACCCAATTCGTTGCCGCCTACCAGACCGTTGAACCGTTGAAACTGGGCGAATTGTGGGCATTCCCGATCATGCTGCAGTTGGCGCTGCTGGAAAACCTGCGCCGCGTCGGCGTGCGTATCGCCCGTCGGCGCGAGGAGCGCGACGCGGCCATCACCTGGGCGGACCGCATGCTCGCGACGGCCGAAAGGGAACCGAAGCAGCTTATCCAGTTGCTGGCCGAGTTTGCCAATGCCGATGTGCCGCTGACCGCGCCGTTTGTGGAGGAATTTTACGCAAGACTCCAGGCCCAGGGACCCGCCATGGCGTTCGTTCAAACCTGGGTCGAGCAAAAACTGTTCGAACAGGGGGTGACCGCAACGCAGTTGTCGGAGGCGGCCGGCCGAACGGCCGCGACCAACCAGATATCCATCGCCAACAGTATCGGCAGTCTGCGTTTCATCGGCGCAATGGACTGGAGAGATTACGTCGAGTCGCTCAGCGTCGTCGAACAGACATTGCGTGAAGACCCGGCGGGGATGCACGCCAGCCAGGATTTCGCCACCCGCGACCGCTACCGGCATGTCATCGAAGACGTGGCGCGGAGGAAGCGGTTCGCGCAGTGAGCTGGCGGTGGCGCGCGAAGCCATTGCTCTCGCGCAGGCTGCCGCGGAGCGACTGGGCACCGACGACCGCAGCGCGCATGTCGGATACTACCTGATCGATCGCGGACGGCAGATACTGGAGCGTGCGGTCGGCTGCCGTTTGCCATGGAGATCGCGGTGCGTCCGGGCAAGCCGGCAATTCCGCCTGTTCCTTTACCTCGGCCCCATCCTGTTGCTCACGCTGGTTGCGACAGCGGTCGTGCTGCTGCCTTTCGGCGGGTTCGCGCCGGGTGACTGGCGCTACTGGTTTTTTGCGATCACCGGCATCATCGGCGCCTCGGCGCTGGCCGTCCCGCTGGTGAACCTGCTGGTCACGCTCGTCCTGCCGCCGCGCGCCTTGCCACGCCTGGATTTTTCGAAGGGCATTCCAGCGGTTCACCGCACCATGGTGGTTGTCCCCACCTTGCTGGGCACGGCCGCAGGAGATCGATGATCTTCTCGAAGCCCTGGAGATCCGCTATCTCGGTAATCGCGATCCGAATCTGTTCTTTGCCTTGCTGACGGATTTCCGTGACGCGCCCGAGCGCACGCAGCCGGACGATGAGGCATTGCTCGCCTACGCGCGCGCCGCTGTCCAGGCGCTCAACGAGACCTACCGCGAGGACCGCCCGTGCATCTTCTATCTGTTTCACCGGCCCCGGGTGTGGAATCCGGTTGAGCGGGTGTGGATGGGCTATGAGCGCAAGCGCGGCAAACTGGAGCAGTTCAATGCCTTGCTGCGGGGAGGAGGGCAAGACTGCATTCTCGGATATTGTCGGCGATACCTCCATCCTCGCTTCGATCAGGTACGTCATCACCCTGGATACCGACACGCAACTGCCCCGCGACGCGGCACGCACACTGATCGGCAACATCGCTCATCCGCTCAATCGGCCGGTGTACGATGCCGACAAGGGACGCATTGTCGAGGGCTACGCGATCCTGCAACCACGCGCCTCGATCAGCCTGACCAGTGCAGGCCAGTCACGCTTTACGAAACTGTTCGCGGGTGAGTCAGGCATCGATCCCTACACGCGCGAGGTATCGGATGTCTACCAGGATATTTTCGGCGAGGGGTCATTCATCGGCAAGGGCATCTACGATGTGGACGCCTTTCGTCAGGCCGTCGATGGACGCTTTCCGGAGAATCTCATTCTCAGTCACGACTTGCTGGAAAGCGGCTATGCGCGTTCGGCACTGGTGACCGATGTCGATCTCATTGAAGAGCACCCGGCCAGTTACGCCATGGAGGCCAGCCGGCGGCACCGCTGGATACGCGGCGACTGGCAGCTTGCCGGCTGGCTGCTGCCGCGCGTGCCCGGACCGCCCGGGCTCGGACGGATCGAAGGCGAAGCGGCAACCGAACCCGCTCTCCGCCCTGTCGAGTGTGGAAGATTTTCGACAACCTGCGGCGCAGCCTCGTGCCGCCGTGCGCTGCTTGCCCTGCTGGCAGGTGGTTGGCTGTTTGGTCCCGGGACCGGCGTGGTTCTGGACCCTGCTGGTCGCGGGTGTGGTGTTCCTGCCCACCCTGCTGGCGCCGCTGATCGAGCTCATCCGCAAGCCGGAAGAACGTGACTGGCTGGTGCACCTGATCCTGACAGGCAAATCCGCGGGCCGCCCGATCGTGCTCGCTTTGCTGACGCTGGTACTTTTGCCCTACGACACGCTGATTTGCCTGGATGCGATCCTGCGCTCGGGTGTGCGCATGCTGTTCACGCGGCGCGGATTGTTGCTCTGGCAACTGCGATCCTATGCACGTCGCAACGCGCGCCGTACGCTGGCCGATTTTTTCAGGGAGATGTGGATCGCGCCTGTTGTGGCGCTGGTGCTGGCCGTTGCGCTGTGGCAGACCCGCCCGGCGGAATGGTTCTTCTGGGCGCCCGTCCTGTTGCTCTGGCTGGTGTCGCCCGTCGTCGGCTGGTGGATCAGCAGGCCGCTGCTGTCCCCGCAGCCGGACCTGAGTCGTTGATCAACGGGCGTTCCTGCGGGCATCGGCCCGGCGAACCTGGCGCTTCTTCGCGGACTTCGTCGGTCCGGAGGACAACTGGCTGCCGCCCGATAACTTCCAGGAATATCCGGCGCCGGTCATCGCCTCGCGCACCTCGCCCACGAACATCGGCATGGCGCTGCTGGCGAACCTGGCGGCGTACGATTTCGGTTACATTTGCGCCGGAGAATTTCTGCGGCTTACCGGGAACACGCTGGCCACGATGGAGAAGCTGGAACGCTACCGCGGCCATTTTTACAACTGGTACGACACGCGCACGCTGCAACCGCTGCGCCCGCAATACGTCTCTTCGGTGGACAGCGGCAACCTGGCCGGCAGCCTGCTCACCCTGCAAGCGGGACTGGTCGAGTTGAAAGATCAGCCGGTGCTGTCAGTCAAACGCGTTTCAGGGCTTGCAGGACACCTTGCAGGTGCTTGCCGAACACCTGCCCGCCGTCGCCGTCCCCGGATCTTGCGAAGAAGATCAGGTTTCTGCAGGACACACTGCACTCACTCACAGCTCGAACGCAGCGCAAGCCGCAGACACTGGCTGCCGCCGAAAGCCTGCTGGACGAGATTCACCGCACTGCCGGGGAGCTGGTTGCATGGCTGCCGGCGGATATCGATATCGATGGCGAACTGTATTACTGGGCGCAGGCATTCGACCGGCAAGCCCGCGCACTTCGGGATGACCTTGGATTCCTGTTGCCCGAGCCGCGGCACTTCAGCAACATCCCGACACTGGCGGAATTGGCCAGAGCGCACGCGGCTGGTACTGCAGCGCGCTCGTCAGCCGGGTCGGCAGTGGCCGCCGGTTACAAGGGCGCGGTGGAGCGGCTCAGGATCATCGACGATCTGGTGGATCGTTGCCGCGAACTGGCGGTGATGGATTTTGAATTTCTCTACGATACGTCGCGCGGCCTGCTGAGCATCGGTTACGACGTGGGCGAACGGCGCCGCGATCCGTCCTGCTACGACCTGCTGGCATCCGAAGCGCGCCTGGCCAGTTTCCTGCTCATCGCCCAGGGACAGGTGCCGCAGAAGCACTGGTTCGCACTCGGCCGCCTGCTGACCAGCCATGGCGGCGACGTGAGCCTGATTTCGTGGAGCGGCTCGATGTTCGAGTACCTCATGCCGCGGCTGATCATGCCGAGTTACGAGAACACCCTGCTGGAGCAGACCTGCAAGGCCGCGGTGTCGCGCCAGATCGAATACGGCCGGCAACGCGCCGTGCCCTGGGGCATTTCCGAGTCCTGCTATAACGCCACCGATATGCACCAGGTCTATCAATACCGGGCCTTCGGCGTGCCCGGGCTGGGCTTCAAGCGCGGGCTGGGAGACGACCTGGTCATCGCGCCTTACGCCAGCGCGCTGGCGCTGACGGTGATGCCGCTGGAAGCCTGCCGCAACCTGCAGACGGCTGGCCGCCGATGGTTTCCTCGGCGATCTATGGGTTCTACGAGGCGGTCGATTACACGCCATCGCGTGTGCCGCGGGGCAAGAGACCACGCCATCGTGCGTACCTTCATGGCGCATCACCAGGGCATGAGCCTGCTGGCCTTTGCACATGTATTGCTCAACCGGCCGATGCAGCGCCGCTTCATGTCTGATCCCCTGGTACGGGCGACGGAATTGTTGCTGCAGGAGCGCGTGCCGAAGCAGGGCGCCACGTTGCATCCGCACGCGGCTGAAGTGAGCGCCGCCGCGCGACCCGCCGCCGCGGAAGCCGGCGCGATCATGCGCGTGTTTACCGACCCGAACACGCCGATACCCGAAGTTCACCTGTTGTCCAACGGCAGGTACCACGTCATGGCGACCCATGCCGGTGGCGGTTACAGCCGCTGGCGCGACCTGGCCGTCACCCGCTGGCGCGAGGACGCCACTGCGACTGCTGGGGCACCTTCATTTACCTGCGCGACCGCGACACGGGGCGTTACTGGTCAACCGCCTATCAACCGACACTGCGCAAGGCCGATCACTACGAGGCGATCTTCGTGCAGGCGCGCGCCGAATACCGGCGGCGCGACCAGGCGATCGAAGCGCACACCGAGATCAGCGTTTCACCCGAAGACGACGTCGAGATCCGCCGTGTCACGCTCACCAACCTGTCGTCGCGTACCCGTCATATCGAGGTGACGAGTTACGCGGAGGTGGTGCTGGCGCCGTTGAATGCCGACCTGGCCCATCGCTCTTTCAGCAACCTGTTCGTGCAGACCGAAATCCTGCCCGACCGGCAGGCGATCCTCTGCACGCGGCGCCGCCGCACGCCGGGAGAGCAGGTGCCGTGGATGTTTCACCTGCTGGCGGCGCCCGGCGCGGTTGCCGACGAGCCGTCTTACGAGACTGACCGCGCCAGATTCATCGGGCGGGGCCGAACGGCGGCCAACCCGGTGGTGCTGGATGGCAGCGACAGCCCGTCGCGTTGTCGAACACGGAGGGTTCGGTGCTCGATCCCGTCGTGGCGATCCGCCGCACCATCAGTTTGTCAGCCGACGAATCGGCGACCGTGCAGATCATCTCCGGCGTCGCGGACACGCGCGAGGCGGCATTGGCTTTGCTTGAGAAGTATTGTGACCGGCACTTCGTCGAGCGTGCCTTTGAAATGGCATGGTTCCAGAGTCAGGAGGTGCTGCGCCACCTCAACGCAACCGAAGCCGATGCACAGGTCTATGGCCGCCTGGCCAGCTCCGTCATTTACGGCAATGCCTTGCGCCGCGCCGCGCCCAGCGTCATAGCCCGCAACCAGCTTGGCCAGTCCGGGCTTTGGCGCTTTGCCGTCTCGGGCGATCTGCCGATCGTCCTGATACGCATCGGCGACCTGAACCGCATCGACCTGGTAAAACAGGTGCTGCAAGCCCATGCCTACTGGCGGATGAAGGGCCTGGCTGCGGACCTGGTGATCGTGAACGAGGATTTCTCGGGCTACCGGGCGGTTCTGCACGACCAGATCATGGGGCTGATCAACGCGGGTCCCGAAGCGCAGATTATCGACAAGCCGGGCGGGGTCTTCGTGCGGCGCGCCGAAGAACTTTCCGAGGAGGACCGGGTCCTGTTCCAGACTGTCGCCCGTGTCGTGCTCACCGATAGCGCCGAGACCCTGGTCGAGCAGGTGGAGCGCCGCGTGCCGGCAGAGCGGGTGCCGGCGCGTCTGCAGCCAGTGTTGCAACGGGCGGCTGAACCGGCCATCCGCTGGCGGCGCGCGAACGCATTTTCTGCAACGGCCTGGGAGGCTTCACACCCGACGGGCGCGAATACGTCGTCACCCTCGAGCCGGGTCAGAGCACGCCGGCGCCGTGGGTCAATGTCATCGCCAGCCCGCACATCGGCACGGTCGTCAGCGAGAGCGGCAGCGCCTATACCTGGGTGGAAAACGCGCACGAGTTCCGGCTGACCACCTGGCACAATGACCCGCTTGGCGACAGCAGCGGCGAGGCGCTCTACATCCGCGACGAGGAAACGGGGGCGTTCTGGTCGCCGACGCCGTTGCCCGCCCGCGGTCAGTCCGGCTATGTGTGCCGGCACGGGTTCGGCTACAGCGTGTTCGAGCATTACGAAGCCGGTATCTCCTCGGAACTGTTTACCTACGTCGCCATGGACGCGCCGGTGAAGTTCGTGGTGGTCAAGCTGCGCAACCATTCGGGCCGCCCGCGTCTGTTGTCGTTGACCGGGTATTGGGAACTGGTGCTGGGTGAGTGGCGGCATGCCAATCTGATGCACATCGTTACCGAGACGGACCCGCACAGCGGGGCGCTGTTCGCCCGCAATGCCTACGGCCGCGAATGCGCCAATCGGGTCGTCTTTGCCCATGTGGCAATGAAGGCCACAGCGAAACGGAGCGTACGCTGACCGGAAACCGTACCGAGTTCATTGGCCGCAACGGCTCGCTGGCCAGTCCGGCGGCGATGCGCCGCGAGCGCTTGTCGGGCAGGTCGGGTGCGGGCCTCGATCCGTGCGCCGCGATCCAGACCCGGATCGAACTGGGCGACGGGCAGGAACGCGAGATCGTGTTCGTATTCGGCGCGGCCCGCAACAGCGACGAAGCGCAACACTTCATCCGGCAATTCGGCGGCCCGGCCGGCGCCCGGCAGGCGCTGGAAGCGGTGTGGGAATTCTGGAACCACACGCTGGGCGCGGTGCAGGTGGAGACGCCGGATGCCGCGCTGGACGTGCTGACCAACGGCTGGCTGCTCTACCAGACACTGTCGTGCAGGCTCTGGGGCCGCAGTGGCTATTATCAGTCCGGTGGCGCCTACGGTTTCCGCGATCAATTGCAGGACAGCATGGCGCTGGTCCATGCCACACCGTGGCTCGCCCGCGAACAACTGGTCCGTTGCGCCGGGCGCCAGTTCCTGCAGGGTGACGTGCAGCACTGGTGGCATCCGCCCAACGGACAGGGCGTGCGCACCCATTTCTCCGATGACTATCTATGGCTACCGTATGCGGCTTGTCGTTATGTGCAGGCAACCGGCGATACGGGCGTACTCGAGGAGCCGATCCATTTTCTGGAGGGCCGCGAGCTGAACCCGGAAGAGGAGTCCTACTACGACCAGCCGCAACGTTCAGCTGAAGCGGCAAGCCTGTATGAACATTGCGTGCGTGCAATCAGGCACGGGTTGCGTTTTGGCGAACATCAATTGCCGCTGATGGGCTGCGGTGACTGGAACGATGGCATGAATCTCGTCGGTCGTGATGGCAAGGGTGAGAGCGTCTGGCTGGCATGGTTCCTGTACGAAAACCTGCAGCTGTTTGCAGGCCTGGCGCGTGACCGGGGCGACGCGACCTTTGCCGAAGTCTGCACCGTGCAGGCCGCACAGCTGCGCAGCAACATCGAGGCGAATGCCTGGGACGGCGGCTGGTATCGGCGGGCCTGGTTCGATGATGGCACACCCCTGGGTTCGGCCGGCAATGAGGAATGCCAGATCGATTCGATCAGCCAGAGCTGGGCGGTCATCTCCGGTGGTGGCGACCCCGTGCGCGCCCGCCAGGCACTGGAGGCGGTGGACAAACGCCTGGTGCGCCGCGATGTGCAGCTAATCCAGTTGCTCGACCCGCCCTTCGATAAATCAGACCTTGAACCCGGCTACATCAAGGGCTACGTGCCGGGCGTGCGCGAGAATGGTGGCCAGTATACCCATGCGGCGATCTGGACCGCGATGGCGTTTGCCATGTCGGGTGACAGGGAGCGGGCGTGGGAATTGTTCGCCATGATCAATCCTGTCAATCATGGTACTCAGGCGGATGCGATCGAACGCTACAAGGTCGAGCCGTACGTCATGTGCGCGGATATTTATGCTGCGCCGCCGCATACGGGTCGGGGCGGCTGGACCTGGTACACCGGGGCGGCGGGATGGATGTACCGGCTGAGCGTGGAAACGCTGCTGGGCCTGCAACTGGAAGTGGACCAGTTGCGCATTGCACCGTGTATACCGGCCCATTGGGAGACATACAAAATCCACTATCGCTATCGCGAGACGGTCTATCACATCAGGGTACAGCGCGTTTCTGAAACGCCGGATCACCTGCTCCGGGTAACGCTGGACGGCGCTGTGGTCAACGGTCCCGGTGCAGACGGGGCAGGGCGAGCGCAAGGCGTGATCCCGCTCAAGGACGACCGTCTGGAGCACTATGTCGAGGTGGATATGAGCCAGGAAGCTTCTGACTGATTTATGGAACCTCTGATTTATTCGTCATTGCGATGTACAGAGAGAAGCCGCGACCGGGAACCGGCCGGGAAGCTGGCCTGTGCCATGTACAAATTCCGCGGGAGGCATGGAGAAGGTGAGACCGCGAAGACATTGATAAGGTGCCGGGATCGGCATACCAATAAAATCGGCACACCGCAGGGTACTTTATGTCCGAAAAAGGTTTAACAGTCATAATTCAGGGAACACCGATCTCACCGGGTCTGGCGCAAGGCCTTATACATGTGCACCACGGCCTGCTTGGTCCTGTCGATGCGCCGGTGGATATAGAACAACATAACGTTAACGAAGAATTTTCGCGTCTTGATACCGCGACTTCGAGAATCTCGGATGATCTCTCTGCCCTGGCTACGCGGGTGGAGCAGGAAATCGATTCCAGACTGGCAAAGGTTTTCGGGACACATCAAGTGGTGCTGAATGATTCCTCCCTGAGAGAGGAGTTGCAAAAGGAAATAGTGGACAACCTGGTTAATGCAAGCACTGCCGTGAAGACGGTATTCCTGCGTTGGGAAAAACGCTTCCTGTTGATGGAGTCACAGATAGCAAGGGACAAGGGCGACGACATGCGGGATATCTCGATACGCCTGCGTAATGCCCTTGCAGGCATTACGGTCAACCCCCTGGAGGAGATTCCGGATGGCTGTGTACTCGCAACCACGCGTTTACTTCCATCTGACACTGTTTTTCTTGCCGGCAGATCCACTTCAGCAGTACTTCTGGAGTACGGGAGTACCGGCTCTCATGCGGCTCTGTTTGCGCGCGAAATGGGCCTGCCGTGCATCTCGGGATTTCCCCGTCTCCTGGGTACAGTGCCCCATGGTGCACTGGCGCTGGTGGATGCTGATACAGGCATTGTTACGATCCGTCCCCGGGAGAAACAGAAAGTCATCTTCCGGAAAAAGGTTGCTGACAAAGAGCATGAGTATCAACTGGCACACTCGCACGCTCTGCGCCCTGCGATTACAAAAGATGCCGTCACGATCTCCGTCCTCGCCAACGTGGGTTGCAGCGATGATACGGAAAAGGCGATGTTGAATGGTGCAGGGGGCGTTGGTTTGTACCGCCTGGAGCAGGCCTACCTGGGCCGTGTTGTACCGCCCGATACCGAAGAGCTTGTCCGGGAGATGCGCCAGACGCTGGAAGCGGCCAGGGGCAATCCCGTCTATGTACGACTTCTGGATGTCGGCTCCGACAAGCCCTTGCCATTCACAGGATTCCTGGCTGAAACGAATCCCGCCCTGGGCCGTCGAGGCATCCGTTTTCTGCGCGAATACCCCGAGCTTCTGCAGACGCAGCTGCGGGCCGTGCTGGAACTTTCCAGGGAATTCGACGTGCGTGTTGTGGTGCCCATGGTTACGCTGCCGGATGATGTATCGGAGGTGAAGGATCAACTCACGCAACTGTGTTCCGAACTGCGGATAGCCTCTCCACCGGAACTGGGAGCGATGATTGAGACTCCGGCCGCAGCGCTTGCGGCGCAGGAGATAGTCAGGCATGCCGACTTTCTGAGCTTCGGCACAAACGATCTCACCCAGTTTGTGTTTGCAGCAGATCGCGAGAATGCAGCGGTGGAACGCTATTACAGGGATGCATCAGAGGTGATATTCAGATTGTTGCGATTGACGCACGATGACGTGCCGGATGTTCCTCTTTCCCTGTGCGGCGAGCTTGCAGGTCGGCCGGAGCACATCCCCAGGCTCCTGCGATGCGGGATCAGAACACTCAGTATCGCTGCGTCATTGATTCCCATCATAAAAGAAACCATCCGCAATTCCTGGTGTTCGGCACCCCCGGATACGCACACGCTGAAACAGCGATAGCCTTAACAGGACATTGCCGGTCGGCCGGCATTCGGCGCTCCAACGCCAGGGATAAGCTGCTTCATTTACCTGGTTGATTTGCTTTCCGGGTGCAATGCGAGGACACTGTATTCAGCACTTTGTCTGTCAGTACGCAAGTCTCTCTGCCGCACAACATTGACTGAACGGTCATTGTTGCCCGTCATACCCGCTTCCAGCGGGCTCCGATCTGCCTCCTGCTTTGTGCAACCGCTTGCTCCGGGCAAGGAACAGGCACACCGCACCGTTTACTCTATTCATCCAGGAAACCCCATGACTCAATTCACACAAAACGCCCAGGATACTGAGACTTCCAGTCAATACGCCGGGATTCGTCTGGCGGAACTGATCGACCAGAACTGGAACCGGAACAAATCCGCGCAGCTCGCAATGCGCGAAGGCATCAGCCTGACCGACGCGCACTGGCACGTCATTAATTACCTGCGCACGCAGTATCTCAAATACGGCCTGCCGAGATTTGCCAGGACAACGGCCCGCGCCCTCAACAGGAAATTCGCGGCCCAGGGCGGGAACAAGTATCTCTATAGCCTGTTTGCCGGCGGCCCGGTAACACAGGGCAGCCGCCTTGCCAACCTGCGCACTCCTGCAAACGCCACCGACGTTTCCTTTGGCACCAGCTATTGAACAGCAGTGCGGCACAGCGAGCACTGCGCAAAACCGCCGGTGGTGTCCCGGGAAGCAGCCGGCCGTCTGGCTGCACACGCGGCGCGGCCGCTGGAATGATTGTTCACCAGTCGTGACATCAAACGTACAAAACAGCAAGGAGTTACATGCCATCACAACACGGTAACGGCGGCCCCTGGGGCAGCGGCGGGACTCCTCCCGATCTTGAGGTCCTGGTCCGGCAGGGTCGGGATCATCTCAGGCAATTCCTGCCGGGTGGCGGTTCACGCGGCCTCATCGCCCTGGCCCTGCTCGCGCTGGCCGGCCTGGGCATATGGACTGCCTATTACACCGTGCCAAGCGACTCGGTCGCTGTCGTGCAACGCTTCGGCAAATATCTAAAGGAAGTCCCGCCGGGACTGCATTTCAAACTGCCGCTGGGCATCGATGCGGCGACCATCGTTCCCGTCAAACGGCAGTTGAAGCAGGAATTCGGGTTCACGACCCCCGGTGCCAGCGATCCTTACCAGAGTCCTCGCGACGGCAACACGCAAAAGCGGGAAACCGAGATGGTGACAGGTGACCTGAACGCTGCACTGGTTGAATGGGTGGTGCAATACCGTATCTCGGATCCCGTCAAATTCCTGTTCGAGGTGCGGGAACCGAGTGAAACCCTGCGCTATGTTTCCGAATCCGTCATGCGGGAAGTCGTCGGCGATCGCACCGTGGACGAGGTGATCACCATCGGCCGCCAGGAAATCGAAACGGAAGCGCTGACCAAGATGCAGGCGCTCTCCACCAAGTACGCCATGGGGATCAGCATCGACCAGGTGCAGTTGAAGAACATCAATCCGCCCGAGCCGGTGCAGGAATCGTTCAACGAG
This sequence comes from uncultured Gammaproteobacteria bacterium, assembly GCA_963824045.1. Classification (GTDB taxonomy): domain Bacteria; phylum Pseudomonadota; class Gammaproteobacteria; order UBA9214; family UBA9214; genus UBA9214. The sequence goes on from CAWGNW010000019.1 coordinate 12,910, forward strand.
GTCAACCAGGCGCAGCAGGAGAAAGAGAAGCTGATCAACGAAGCGCGGCGTGATTACAACAAGGTGATCCCGCTGGCCGAGGGTGAGAAGGACCAGCGTATCCGCGAGGCTGATGGTTACCGGCTCAAGCGGGTCAATGAAGCGGAGGGCGACGTCGCCCGCTTCAGTGCCCTGCTGGCGGAATACCACAAGGCCCCCGAGGTCACCCGCCGCCGCATCTACATCGAGACCCTGCAGGACGTTATGCCGGGCATACGCTCCAAGATCATTATCGATGAACAGGCCCGCAGCATCCTGCCCCTGCTGAATCTCGACACCCGCAAGGGGGACCAGCCATGAACAGACAACTGGCCATGCTGGCGGTGCTGGGCATCGTGGCATACATCCTGATGAGCTCGATTTACACGGTGAGCGAAGTCCAGCAGATGATCATCACCCAGTTCGGCAAACCGGTCGGGCAGCCTGTGACGTCTGCCGGCCTGAAGGTGAAAGTGCCGTTCATCCAGGAAGTCAACCCGATCGACAAGCGGATACTCGAGTGGGATGGCAATCCGTCGGATATGCCCACCAAGGACAAGCTTTACATCTCGGTCGACCTGTTTGCCCGCTGGCGGATTACCGATCCGCTGCAGTACTTCCTGCGCCTGCGCGATGAGCGCAGCGCCCAGTCCAGGCTGGACGACATCCTGGGCAGCGAGACCCGCAACGCGGTCGCCAAGCACGAGCTGATCGAGATCATCCGCACCACGAAGGATCGCGTGCCGCTGCGAGACGCCCTGCTGACGGAGGCGGAGCCCGATATGGGGTCGCTGGTACCGATCCAGAAGGGACGCAAGCAGGTTGAGCAGGAGATCTTCGCCGCGGCCGCCGAGAAGGTGCGGGTGTTCGGCATCGAATTGCTGGATATTCGCTTCAAGCGCATCAACTACAACGAAAGCGTGCGTCCGAAGATCTACGACCGCATGATCAGCGAACGCCGCCAGATCGCGGAACGCTTCCTGTCGGAAGGCAACGGCGAGGCCGCCAGAATCCGCGGCAACCGGGTGCGTGACCTGAACAAGATCCAGTCCGAGGCCTACCGGCAGGTCGAGGAAATCCGTGGTGTGGCGGACGCCAGGGCCACCGAAATCTACGCCCGCGCCTACAACCAGAGTCCTGAAGCGGTGGAGTTCTATGAATTCACACGCACCATGCAGTCCTACAAGGCCATCATCGCAGAAAACACGACCCTGGTGCTGTCCACGGACAGCGACCTGTTCAAGTTTCTGAAAGGCATGAGTCCGGATGGCGGCAGCGTTCCGGCCCGGGTGACTGCAGGTGACCGGCCATGAAGTTGAGCTATCCGAACCCGTGCCGCAGTTTCGATGCCAGCAGCCGTCGCGTCTGCTTCTGGGGATACGACAGAACGATCGAGATCTCGTTCTTTGTGGAAATGGAAGCGCTCAAACGGCTCTGTCCGGATATGAGTTGCGTTGAATCGGGATTTCTGCAGGCATTCGATGCCGCGCTGAACCGGATTCACGAGGTTGCGGACAAGGTGTATGCGCGTGGCGGCAAGGGATCGTATGCCTGCATCCTGACAGCAGAGGATTTTTGAAGTCTGGCCCGTGCGCCGCCTGCGACCGTGCATCCACGGCCGCAGCGGGTGAGTTTCATCCCGCACGGCATGCGCACGACCAGGAGTGGCACGCGATTAAACAGGCGACCTGCTGGTCAGGCCGCGATACCGGACCGGAAAACGGTGCCCCTGGCGAGAAATTCGTCATGGCACATGACGTGCGACCCGTCGCAGGAAAAGGTCAGGCTGATCATCCCGTTGAATATATTTATGGATGCCGTGCGCAGGTAGATGGTCGTATCGAGCAGGCGCAACGCCTGATTTGCCATGTTCTTTTGATATCCTGTCGGCGCCAGAGTATCTGCGTCAAGCGGACATATTTGATTAACACCATTCATACTATCGGCCCGGATACTTCACCGCCTGCCATAGCCTGCATTTACCGGTCCCTGTGCGCCCCACTTGTCAATACAACAGGGATTCATTAATCTTCGAAAAAGACAAATATACGGCCCCGGCAGGGTCCACATACAAATCTGCTGTGTATACTGGAGCTTCGCATGGATTCACTTAATATAACAAGTGACACGAAGGTAACCCGGTTGGCACCGCAGGTACGGAATCGATTAAACAATAAAATAGATATCCCTTTTAAAATCCGCCTGCCGAACGGTGGTACTTATCGATTTGGAGACAGAGAACCAGCGTTCACCCTTACTATCAATGACCATAATGGCTTGACGGCGATAACACGGTTTGATGAACTGCATTTTACTGAAGCTTACATTAATGGCAGTCTGGACATTGATGGGGATATATGGGGTGTTATCGGCTGTCGCGAGGCATTAAGCGATATACATCCGCTGCATTATTTTTGGCGACGAATATCGCCCTTTCTTGTTGGGCGGGCACACACAAACAAACACGCCATTTCCGACCATTATGAATATGACAACGAATTCTTTCTCACGTTTATGGATTCGACGCGGTGTTATTCGCAAGCCGTATTCGAACGTGATGATGAGCCACTGACAACGGCACAACGTCGCAAACTGGAATTTGCGGTGGAAAGCTGCAAGCTAAAACCAGGCGATCGGGTACTGGATGTTGGTGGTGGCTGGGGGGCGTTTGTCGAGTACGCAGGAAGTAAAGGCATTCACGTTACCGCACTCACACTTGCACGCCATTCGGAGCAGTATTTGCATGATTTAATTCAACGTCTTCAACTGCCCTGTGCAGTAGAATACGGCGATTTTTATCAGTACATATCATCGGAACCCTATGATGCCATTGTCATCCTCGGTGTTATGGAACATCTCCCGGATTATCGTGCCGTCGTGAAGCAGTTCCAGCATTTGTTGCGCCCCGGGGGCAAAATATATCTGGACGCCAGCTCTTTCCGTGAAATGTATTCCAAACCCACTTTTATTTCGCGTTACGTGTTTCCTGGAAATCACCGCTACTTTTGCCTGCATGATTTTCTGTCTCAAGTCGCTAAAACGAACCTGGAACTAAAATGCGTCTATAACGACCGCCACAGTTATTACCTGACTTGTCGGGAGTGGGCGAAGAACCTGGATGCGGCACGTGAGGAAATTACTGAACGCTGGGGCGAGAAACTTTACCGAATTTTTCGTCTCTACCTGTGGGGTTCATCCTACGCGTTTTTTAATCGCAGCATGGATGCGTACCGGGTTGTGCTGGAACGCCCTGAGGGATAGCCACATCAACCCAATTGGTCGCAGCATAGTCACTGTTTCATTCCACCTGATGTATTCATCCAGGCCGCCGGGCGGCCGGGTAATCACGCGGATATCCCGGACCAGAAAGCGGTGCCCCTGGCGAGAAATTCGTCATAGCGCATGTAGTGCGACCCATCGCAGGAAAAGGTCAGGCTAATCATCCCGTTGAATATATTTATGGATGCCGTGCGCAGGTAGATAGTCGTATCGAGCAGGCGCAGCGCCTGCATTGCGTCCAGTATCCGGCTGATTTGGGTGTGTGGTATCCCGGCATCCAGGGGGTAAGGCCGTGGCGGGTACAGCAGACAGATGTCAGGGTCCCTGAGTACATCCTGGTCGAGGATGCGATAACGCAGCGGATCATCGATCGTCCAGATGGTGACCTGGCTGCTTGAGAAGTGAATCTGGCACTGGAAGACGCCGCGCTCGGTAAGCAGCTCATCGAGGATAGACAGTGCGCTTTCAATATTGCGGTCCATGGGGCTGTCGGTTCGGGTCTGCTGGAACAGGGTGCCGCGGATAGCCGGGTCGCCTTTCATCTGCCGCCATATGGCAGGCTCCCGGTACAGCGCGGATGTCACCGGCAAGCTGCGCAGGTCGAAATCCGCACCAAGATATCCCAGCAGGTCAGCCGCATCCGACACAACGACCTGCAGTGCGGTCAGCGAAGGTCGATGCGCGGCCATGCTGATATAGGCATCCGACAACAGGAATCCCCACACCGGCATCGCCTCCTTCATATAAGGGCGTTCGGCACGATTGCGTTGATAGTAGCCAGGTATTAGCCCGGTAGCGATTACGTTGTCGCTGGCCTGCACACAACGGGTGTCGACGACATACAGATAGCAGCAGTAAGGTATGCTCGAGAAACCATGCAGAAGCACAGCATTCAGCTGCTCCCGGTCGCCCCAGGCCGGTACGCATTTTCCGGCCAGCAAGGTGAGCGGCTCGCGGAGCATCCCCGCCAGTTCTGCGCGCTGGCGGAAGATGCTGTCCTGCCAGGTTGGATTCAGAGGTTCGTCAGGGATCAAGGGTTTTGCGTCATGAGCAGATAGCTGCGATTTTCGGGTATCCGGTGATTCAATGGCTCAGCTTGTGAACGGTTACGACCCTGGCGTTTCAGCCACCGCGGTCATCACCCTCTGCAGCCGGGTAAGGCAGGTGCAGATTCGGGTGGCTTGTGACATTTTCAATATCGTTGCCTGTCATGGGGTCGATCGTGTTGATGCGATGCTCCGGCTCATGTAACCGCTGGCTCCGGGTCTGATCGCGTGGCAGTGGGTCGACAGCGATCCAGTTCAGGTTTTTGAACCTGATTGCGGGTGTTGTGTGGGAGGGTGATAGTGTGGACATGTTTGATTCCTGGAGTCTATCGCCTGCCGCTTGCAAGGCTGCGCGATATGCTCAGCCTCCTGCGGAATCTTCATCCTTTTCTGAATGTGCCGGTTGACGGTACAGGATATGGCGATGGTTGTCCTGTCACTGTAGGCGTTGACCCGGAAAATAGCACATTGTATTTACTGATGAGGTGCTTGCGGTTTGATGTGGAAGCAGCCATCACCATGAAAGCGCAGACCGGTCTCACATCGTACGGATCACCGCAGTTACCGGATCGGCAGGGAACCTTGCTTCGTGTGCAGATTACCTTCCCAATCGCAACCCCAACCTGTCATCCGGCAGCGATAGCGCTGCACGGGCGAAATCCAGCTCACGAGTCGGTCAACAGGACGGCGCCGCACACGGTCCGCGGGGCTGTTGCACTCGGGACATGTGCGTCCACGAGGGATTTCGCCAACAGCGTCAGTGAAAGCATCGCTGGCTGCGGAAGGCTCGCTCACAACATCGGATGCCGAATGGTGGTGAGGCGGCACCGGCCTGCACCGTGCCACGGTTTCCGTGTCAGTCGGACAGGATCGTTGCGAGGCATCAGTGACTGCTCCATTTCCACCTTCATTCTCCCAGTCGTCCAGCATGGTTTTCCAGTGCCCGTGTCCCGGGTTGCGATGGCGTTCAATCATGTGCGAGGTGAATGAGGTAGTGGCCGCAGCGCCCCCGGCGGGGACGAATGGCGGTGCGCAGTGTGTACGGTTCATCATGAGTAAAATCCTTTTGTTACTGCGTCGGTCTTTCCGGAGACCCTGATGTTGCATGAAGCGCAGTGTTGTGCGGCGAGTTTCACGCGAGGAGGGTCTTCCAGGGTGCTGGTTGTTGCTGTCTTTAGCGTACTTGATCTGCTTGATCTGCCTCGTCTTTTGTGGTGCCATGGGCTTCCTTTGCTTTGCCCGTGAAATTGGTGCGCTGGCCGTCAATAACGTCGAGTTGATCGGCAGCCGGGACATCTTCAGCAAGCAGGGCGCCGGGCGCCGGGCACCGTGCCGCTGTGCCCCATCAATTCAGGCAGGTTGGACTGCCGCGTCGCCGAACATGGTTATATTTGCGCAGGCAGGGCAGGAAAAGGTAAGCAGCATAATGACTCTTCCCTCTGACGAGGGCGTTGCAGGAGACTGTCTCGCGCCCGCCGCCATTCAGCACCCGCCCGGCAGGTGCCCCGGTGCCGAACGGGCTGCGGCAGACCGGGGAAGTTATCCAGGGTCGTCCAGACTACTTGTTTCCCTGTGCGGAGTCCTGGATGGCTTCACCGGCATCTTCGACATGTTCTCCAATCGACTCTGTCGCATTGTCGATACTCTTGCCGGCTTTCTCCACCGGTCCCTCATGGTTCTCGCATCCGGGGAGCGCGACAAGCAACGCACTCATGATCAGGACTGCACTGGTGATCTGTACTGGTTTCATGATTCATATCTCCTGTTGATTGAATTTCCCGGAAGCGGGAGCTGCCGTGCCGATTTTACCTGTTTCAGGAATACAGCACTGGCAGGGAATGCGACACGCCGGCCGGGTGGGCCGGTGCGTCTCAGACCGGGCATCACTCGTCCTTGTTTACTTCGTGGCCGATGATGCCGCCGACGGCTGCACCTCCCACGGTTCCGAGAGTGCTGCCGTCCGTAAGCACGGCGCCGCCGACGGCACCAACCCCCGCGCCGATGGCCGTGTTCTTGTCCTGCCTCGACATCCCGGAACAAGCGCCCAGGCCGAGCAGCATGGCTGCGACAACTGCACTGAGTACGTATTTCTGCATTGCATTAAATCTGTTCATTATCTTTCCCTGAATTGGTAAGACTTGAAGTGTTGCGGCGACTGTTATGTCGATCATGTGCTTCTCTTTGCCTGGATCGTCTGCAGTGATTGCAGCTTGTATCCTGGTTCCGATGGCTGGAGATTACGGATATGCGCCTGCGGTGTCTGTCTGCTGGCGAACATAGCCGGAAGTCGAGCAGTGCGCGGATTCCGCTTTTCTCCCACACGGATTGTGGGTATGTTGCCCCACGGGCAGTCCTCTCCCTGCGCTACGTCATGGAGGATGGCGCATCGGCCGAAATCGCCGTGGTCGGCAACGAGGGTATCATCGGTGTCTCTCTGTTCATGGGCGGCGAATCCACGACCTGCCGGGCCGTGGTGCAAAGCGCCGGCCATGCCTGCCGGCTGACAGCGCAACACCTGAAGGATGCATGCTTTCACGCCGGACCCACGCAACGCCTGTTGCTGCGCTACACCCAGGCATTGCTGACCCGGATGGCGCAAACGGCGTTATGTAACCGGTTTGACCGGTTACCGTCAGATTTGCTCCCGTGTTCGTTGACCGCCATGCAAACCGCGGTATGTTTGCCAGCGCACAGACCCGTCGGGATTTGTGGCGTATCTTCCCTGTCAGAATCAAACTGTCACCTGCACATCACCATGTGCACAGGTGCGCAGTATTCGTTAGTGAAATTATGAATCCCATCCAGGAAGGTGCGAGAAAATGTATAACATACGAGGAAATCTAACCACAATCATGCTTGCAGCTGCGGCAATCGTCGCGATGAGTGTGATGAATCAGGCAAGAGCGGCAACTGCAGAGGATCTGGACAAGGATTCCATGCAGGCCTTGCAGACGCTTTATGATACCCAGCCTGTTGCTAAAACCCTGTCGCACACCGCCAAGGCAGTGCTCGTATTTCCGAATATCGTGAAGGCGGGCCTGGTGTTCGGTGGCAGCTATGGCGAAGGCGTGTTGCTCGAGGGCTCGAAAGTTGTTGATTATTACAACTCCGTTACCGGGTCCTGGGGTCTGCAGATCGGGGCCCAGTCCTATGGTTATGCTGTCTTTCTGATGACCGACGATGCCGTTAAATATCTCAAGGAATCGAAGGGTTGGGAAGTTGGCGTGGGTCCGACCGTCGTTGTGGTCGACGAAGGGCTCGCGAAGAATCTTTCGACATCCTCGCTGAAGGATGATGCCTATGCCTTCATATTCAGCCAGCAGGGATTGATGGCAGGGGTCAGCATCGAGGGCACCAAGATTTCCAGGATCGATCGCTGAACCGGCGCGGGACGGACGCGATTCGCGTCCGTCCTGATTTATCTTCCGCCCTCGAACACAGGGGGCATGTCGGCGGCAGTCGGGATGAAGGTTCAGTCAGAACCGGATTCCACCGGTCGCTACCCCTGAAATACCGGGAATCCTGAAGGAGAATCCACATGCCACTGATTAACCTGGTCGTGGTCCTGATTGTGGTTGGCGTGCTGCTCTGGCTCGTCAATACCTACATACCCATGGACCGCAAGATCAAGAATATCCTGAACATCGTCGTTGTCATTGTTGTTGTGATATGGCTGCTGCAGGCATTCGGCGTGCTGGGATCGCTGGACAGCATACGTATCGGCAACTGACGGCTTGCAGGTCCATGAGATGCATTACTCTCGAAGCAGGGACCTGCCTCTGGAATGTCCAGGATGATACCCGGATCTGAGAATAGCGCCCGGTTGAATATCGCCTCAGCCGAGCCGGGTTGTGTGCCGCTGCCAGGCACGCTGTTCAGGAGCGCTGCATCAGACACAGGACAGGTTTCACTTCAAAACTGGGGATTATCAACTTCGGCAAGCCACAGACACTGGCTCCGCATACGACATCGATATTGCACTGCCAGCTCCCGTGCTTGACGGGTTTCCGGCACGAGGAGCGATGATGTGACACCTGCCATGCCCGCCCCGGCTACCAATTCTCTGCTTGAGGTCTTGCCGCGCAAAGACCGTCAGCGAATTCTGGCCAGTTGCGAGCCGGTCGAGCTGGCAATCGCAGAGGTCCTGGCGGAACCCGGCGACCACATTCGTCATGTTTACTTTCCCACGGAAAGCTTTATATCCCTGGTAACCCCGATTGACAGCCATGCCAGACTGGAAGTGGGCCTGGTCGGTGACGAAGGCATGCTGGGAATCTCGCTCATACTCGGGGTGAATTTATCGCCGCTGCGGGCAGTGGTGCAGGGCGATGGCGCTGCGTTGCGCATGAAAGTCGCCCCGTTTCACCGCGAACTCGCACAGAGCCCGGGGCTGCAACGGGTGCTGAAACGCTACCTCTATGTGACGCTTGGCCAGGTCGCACAAACCGCAGCCTGCACCCGCTATCACGTGGTGGAGGCGCGCCTCGCCCGCTGGCTTCTGATGACACGGGACCGGGCACACTCGGACGCATTTCATGTCACGCACGAATTCCTTGCTTACATGCTGGGCGTGCGTCGTGTCGGCGTCACCAGGGCCGCATCTGAACTGCAGACCCGCAAGCTGATCCGTTACAGGCGTGGGGATATCGAAATTCTCGACCACCGCGGTCTGGAGGCTGCTTCCTGCGGATGTTACGCGGTCAATAAAGCAAGCTACGCCCGGATAATGAGTTAAAAAAACAGCAGGGAACGGATCGCGGCTCACCCGCCTGGTGCGAGGAGCGCCACGCGGCCTGGAAAGGACATGCCATTACTTCCATTCAAGGACAGTCACGGGGTAACAATCAAGGATTGCCGCAGGAAAATCCCGGATCGGCGAATCGGCAGAGTACGAGCCGAGTAGATTAAAGCGGTTTTGATTGGCTTGCTGCTGGCGATGCCGGCAGAGAGTGTGTAGCTTCGCTCTTGTTGCGGATTTACTAATTACAGAAGCTGTTAGGATAATTCCCTATTCCATCCACAAGAGAAGTAAGGTATTTTGCCCAGCTTACAAAACACTGGGGGGTGGAATGTATTCACAAAGAAAGAAGGAAAGGCGTAGCTTTGGCGGGAAGGCGTCATTTCCTCTTAAAACAAATGGGGGCCGTCTGGTAGCAAACGATCGCCGCAGTATCCCGGATCGGAGGTTGGGCAATATTCATCTGGAGCTGATTGACGATGCACGCTACGGGTTGCCTGATTTCCTGTCAAAGACAGCGTTATATTCATCCTGCAAGGATGACTACTGACTGGCTGTCTGGTTTCCAGTCGTCGGGCTACGCCTTCTGGCGTCTGCCGGGAAATGCTGTCCGACTATCAGCCTTTGATGCCAGGGTATCGTGACATATGCCTATGATTGTTGGGACGGGTGGTTTTGTATGAGGATTATGTGGCGCACTCACGGCGCACTTGCCGGCAAATAATGACCAAAAATGGCAATAAGCAACAACAAATGAAATCAGCTATCGTGCTGTATTTATTGCGGCAGTTTGTTGTGATTTGTTGTCCTGGTGTGACTTTTAATCCGATGGTCGTTGGTTCGAATCCTTCACGACCCACCATGTCTCTCACACTTGATAAAAAGTAAAGTGGTCTGATCCATAGATCACCTCGTTAATGGCATTTAACCACCTATACTCGGTGTCAGGATGGCCCAGACTACTTAAACAGGCAGGCCGGCAAGATGGCCTTGCGGGGGTGTGCGATGCGCTATGAACTCTTCTACTGGCCGTCCATCCAGGGGCGGGGTGAATTCGTGCGGCTGGCGCTGGAGGCAAGGGGCGCCGTCTATGTGGATGTGGCGCGGGAGAGCGGGCACGGCCTCGGCATCGAGGCGATGCTGCGTCTCATGGAGTCCCCGGATCTGGAACGCCCGCCTTTCGCTCCGCCCTTCCTCCGGGCGGGAAAGCAGATTATTGCGCAGACCGCGAACATACTCTTCTTCCTGGGTCCGCACCTGGGACTGGTACCCAGGGCCGAGGCGACCCGGCTATGGGTGCATCAGCTGCAGCTCACCGTGGAGGACTTCATCGTCGACGTCCATGACACGCATCACCCCATCGCGATGAGTCTCTATTATGAAGACCAGAAGCCCGAATCCAGACGTCGTGCGGAATTCTTCACCGGGGAGCGTGCGCCCGAGCTGCTGGGCTATTTCGAAAGCGTGCTGCAGCGCAACCCGGGGCGTCGCGGTTACCTGGTCGGGCGGAGTCCAAGCTACGTTGATTTATCGATGTTCCAGATCGTCGACGGGCTGCGTCATGCCTTCCCGAAGATGATGGCGCGGCTGGAGCCCGGGATTCCCGGCCTCGTGGCGCTTCATGACCGTGTTGCGGGGCTGCCCGGTGTCGCGGCCTATCTCGCCTCTGAACGGCGCCTTCCATTCAACGAGGACGGGATCTTCCGGCATTATCCGGAACTGGATGCGTAGCACCCGGGTAGTTGCTTGTTCGGGACACACCCGGTTCACGCGACCCGCTGCGCGTGATCTGGAAGGCCGGGTCTCCGGGACAGGCAGCACCCGGCCATCCACCGCATTTACCACCACCGGAATAGCAAATCGGGGGATTTATGCCCGCGCAGCCTGTTTCCCGATGAACATGTTCTGTTCGCAACCTCGGCCAGGATCGGCATGAAGAGTCGCCAGCCCGACAGTGATCTTGCCGCATAGGATGAAGTCGGCACCGGCGCAGGTGGTGTCCCCGTTGCGCTGACCGGATGGTCGCTTCACAGCGGGGCACCAAGCTGACGCAGGTAGGACAAGGATTCCGCATATACGTCCTTGCGCGCAACCAGACCATCCAGCATCGGGATGATATCCATGCCATTCCAGCGGATCAGCCGGCCCGTCGGCTCGAGTGTTATGCCGTTATACATAACGGGATGGCGGTGGGTTGCTGTCGCCGTCCATTCCTGGACGACCAGATCGTCGCGCACGTACAGACGACGCAGCTCAAAGTGGATATCGGGAAAGGTGCGGAACACGCCGGCGATGATCTGCCGGATGGCCGCATGCCCGACGGCTTCACCACCGCCGGTATGATTGCAGAAGACCGAATCCTCGGTGTGCATGGCCACGATCGCCTCCGTGTCATGGCGGTTCCAGGCCGCATTGTAAGCCTCGATGACGGGCTGCAGGGGATGTTGTGCGTTCATTATGCTCTCCATCAGAGTGTCTTCAGGTATATGCGGGACAGGCAGCGTATATTCAGGGTATGCAGTAAAAGCCTCGAGCTCGACTGGTCCATGAACAATGGGGCCGGATAGAATTTCTGGCAAGCTGTCCCGGTTTCCCAGCCCTCCTGCCAATGTTTCCGGCCCCTTTTCACTCAACGGCCGTGTGTTTTTCGCTCACCTGGGCACCCTGTCTCGCCAGGGCTTTCGACATGATTTTGACGCGGCAGGGTTCACACGGACACCACCTTCACGGGTTCGAGACGCCATCTATCCGGTCGGCCTTGAGCTATATTTATAGTTGAAATTGAATTTTTGTCGTCGCAGAAGGTCGTTACGTCCATGCAGACCCCGGTTGAAAACTCCGTTGTACCCACGCGCTACTGGCATGTCCTGGAGGACGGGCGGGTGCAGTGTGACGTCTGTCCGCGCGCCTGCAAATTACAGGAAGGAAAACGGGGTTTATGCTTCGTTCGGGCGAATGAGGGCCAGCAGATCGTGTTGACCACCTATGGTCGGTCCAGCGGGTTCTGCGTCGACCCGATTGAAAAGAAGCCCCTGAATCATTTTCTGCCCGGCACACCGGTACTGTCATTCGGAACCGCGGGTTGCAATCTGGCCTGCAAGTTCTGCCAGAACTGGGATATCAGCAAATCAAGGGAGATCGACACCCTGTCGGATCAGGCCTCACCGGAGCGGATCGCGCGCGTGGCACAGCAGCTGGGCTGCCGCAGTACCGCCTATACCTACAATGATCCGGTAATTTTTATGGAGTATGCGATTGACGTGGCGCAGGCCTGCCACGAGCTGGGCCTCAAGGCGGTGGCGGTGACGGCGGGCTATATCTGCGATGAGCCGCGCATCGAGTTTTACCGTTACATGGATGCCGCCAATGTCGATCTGAAGGCCTTTACCGAGGCGTTTTACTGGAAGATTTGCGGCGGTCACCTGCAGCCTGTGCTGGATACCCTGGTCTATCTGAAGCACGAAACCGATGTCTGGTTTGAAATCACCAACCTGCTGATTCCCGGCGAGAACGATTCGGACCGCGAACTGGAGGAGATGACGCAGTGGGTGGTGGAGAAGCTGGGGCCGGATGTGCCCATGCATTTCACCGCCTTCCATCCCGACTGGAAGATGAGGGACAAACCGCACACCCCGGCGGAAACCCTGACCCGGGCGCGCCGGATTGCAATGAAAAACGGGGTTCGCTATGCCTATACGGGAAATGTCCACGATGAGGCGGGCGGGAGCACCTATTGTCACCAGTGCGGCACCAGGCTGATCGGGCGCGACTGGTATGTGATTACCCACTGGAATCTAACGGACGACGGCCGCTGTCCCGAGTGCCATGCCGTCTGCCCCGGGGTTCTCGAATCCGGGCACGGCGACTGGGGCGCCGCGCGCCAGCCGGTAAGGCTGGCGAACTATGCCTGAGAGATTGCATCGGTGTTGTGTGTGCTGGCCGGGATTGTCCTGAAAACAGGATAACCCGTGACACGCCACACGGCGACACCCATAAGTGATGGAGGTAAGTACCATGAATATTCGATGCACAATGGATCCCATCAGCTGGCATGATGTGACCAATCTGGATAAGGCACCCTGCCTTTATGAAGGAGACGGGGATAACGGAATCGAAATCTTCTTTGAAAATGAGGCCGACCGGGAGATCTACCAGACGCTTGGCCGGGACCACCACATTGTTCTGCAGGGCAACGACTCGGACGATTATATCGCGGAAGGTTAACCGTTCCTGTCAGGGACAGTGTGCGGAACCAGGTCTTCCCCGGTTCGGAAAGGGGAGAGTGGAGATTGTCCGGAAGATTTTCCGGAACCGGTCTCAACATCGGGTACAGGGAGCCCGCGCAAGGCACAAGGCATTGATGAACGGACATTGCGCAGTGCCCGATTTGCGCGCCTGACGGGCAGCAGGGTCGCCTGGCCGGATTGTCTCCGGCAGTTGACGGAGATGCCTGTATCACGGAGAACACCGCGCGACACTGGCTTCCACCCGAGGTGAAGTCTGTATGACGTATTCGGACTGGCACATCCCGCTCATGCCTGGTGAACTAACCCTGCGGCAGGGACTGGAAAGCCTGCCTGCCGTCCACCGGGGTATGCGGGCTAGTTCTTGGTATCTTGCTGTTGTTAAACGGCTTTAGTCTGCATTACACTGCGTCTTGCCACCTCGGGAGCAACGCTTGATCCGATGGTCGAAGCTTCGAATCCTTCACGCCCCACCTTTGAAATCAATGGTTTTGGATGGCGCTTGCAATTATTATTGGCCATGTAGACGGTATTTCTTGTGAGGCCTTTTGTTCTGAATAGCAAGGTGGTTTCGAGAAAAGGCTTATTCAGTTATATGCGCTGATTGACACACAGCTGATTTATCGCACAACCTCGTTCTCATTCGTGAGTATCCGCTGTAAAAATTGTCACCCGAAAGGCGCCCATAGATATCGCTTGCGTCTCCTGAACTGTATCTTTAGTGATTTGAGGTAAATGACTTTTAATCAGACAGGAAATCCCTGGTAATACAGGGGGTCATTGAATCAAAAGGGCATCGACAGAGATGGTTGACGCGTTAAATATAGCAGGATTGCTCGATATCATGAGACGCCTGCGAGACCCGGATGGCGGCTGTCCCTGGGATCTGGAGCAGGATTTCAGTTCGATTGTCCCGTACACGATTGAGGAAGCCTACGAAGTGGCTGATGCCATCGAACGGGGTAATGCAACGGGGCTGCGGGAAGAACTGGGTGACCTGCTGTTTCAGGTGGCGTTTCATTCACAACTGGCCAGCGAGGCGGGGTGGTTCGACTTCCAGAATGTCCTGGATGGCATTTGCGAAAAAATGGTACGTCGCCACCCGCATGTATTCGCTGGCGAAACAATCGAGAGCGCCGAGGCACAAACCCATGCCTGGGAGCAGCACAAGGCACGGGAACGCGGCACACAGGAAAGCCTGCTGGATGGAGTTCCGCTGGCGCTGCCGGCACTGACGCGTGCGGCCAAGTTGCAAAGGCGGGCATCCCGGGCGGGTTTTGACTGGCCGAGTATTCATGGAGTTTCCGACAAGGTGGAAGAGGAACTTGAGGAACTCTGCAGGGAAATCGATGCGGGTACGGACAGGGATGCACTCATGGATGAGGCGGGGGATCTGCTGTTCGCAACCGTCAACCTGCTAAGACACGCCGGCATCGACCCGGAATCCGCGCTGCGCCGGGGCAACGAGAAGTTCAGCCGGCGCTTTCGGGAGATCGAAGCCATGTGTGCTGCGGCGGGTCATGCTGTTGCGGAGACCGACCTTGATACGCTGGACGCTTACTGGGACAGGGTCAAGGAACTGGAAGGAAACCGTTGAGGTGACGCCGGGTCTCCTTGAGTCTTGGCTGTTATTCGGGTACAAATGGCCCTTTACCATGGCCGGCGCATTCCTCACTGGAAGGCCATGGCCGGGAATCCGATGCAATGGCCAGAGACAATCCTGAAAACGTGATCGAGATCGAGAATCTCGTTGCCCATTACGGTGATCGCGTCATCCTGCAGAACATCAACCTGGCAATCCGCACCGGCGAGATCATGGTGATCATGGGGGGCAGTGGTTCCGGGAAGACCACGCTGATGCGCAATATGCTGGGCCTGAACAAGCCAACGTCAGGAAGCATTCGCGTCTTCGGAAAGGATATCACCCGGATCAAAAGGCGCGAGCTTTACGAGATCCGACGCAAGATCGGTGTGGCCTTCCAGGGGGGCGCGCTGCTGGGTTCGATGACTGTGGCGGAGAATATTGAACTGCCGCTGCGGCAGCATACGCATCTTGACGAAAACACAATCCGGATCATGTCGCGCATGAAACTCGAGGTGGTGAACCTGGCCGGTTTTGAGAACCTGATGCCGTCCGAATTGTCCGGCGGGATGGTGAAGCGGGCTGCGTTGGCGCGGTCCATTGTCATGGACCCGAATCTGCTTTTTTTTGATGAGCCCTCGGCCGGGCTTGACCCCGTGGTATCCGCCGAACTGGATGAACTGATACTGCGCCTGAAAGAGGCCATGAAAGTCACCATCGTGGTGGTAACGCATGAACTTGAGAGCGCGTTCAAGATCGCCGACAGGATTACTGTCCTCGGGAGCGGGTGCTTACTGATGACGGGCACAATCGACGAAGTACGGCAGAGTGATAATGAAGTGATTCAGGATATGCTGAATCGACGCCCCCGGGACGAAGCAGTCAATGCGGAGGAATACCTTGCACGTCTGACTGCTGATCGCAGCAGACGGCATATCTAGCGGCTGGCCGGCCGCAGGCCAGGCTCGCCTAGGTCGACGTTGCGGGGTCTGCGGGTGCCGGGGCAGGCTCGCTCCGGAGTTCATTAACCTTCTCCTGCATCCTGGCCAGCAGTCCGCCAAAACCTTCATCCTTTACGATCTCCTGGTAGGAACTCCGGTAGTTGCTGATCAGGCTGACGCCCTCGATGATGACGTCATATACCCACCAGGTGTCATCCTTCTTGTAAAGCCGGTAGTCTACGGGGATGTCGGCGCTGGCCGAAATAATCAGTGTCTCTACGACAGCCTTGCTGCCCTTGACCTTCTCGCCGGGGTATTCGACTTTTTCATCGGTGTAGGCCTCGATCTTTCCTATATAGGTGTTCTCGATAAGTTGCGAGAACAGATCGATGAATTGTTGCCTTTCCTGCTCTGAGGCATTCTTCCAGTTGGTTGCCAGCGTGCGCTGCGACATGGCCTCGAAGTCAAAACGCGTCTTGATGTGGGCGCGGATCTTCGCACGCCTGTCTGCCTGCTCCAGCGTGTGGTCCCGGAGAAGGGCGAGTATCGCATCAACTGATTCATGCACCGTCTGTGTTGGCGAGGTCTCGGCGCTTCCGCTGGCGGGAAACGCAAGCATAGTGCCGAGTGTCAGTACCATAAGCATGTTTTTCAGCATGTTAATTCCCTCATTGACCGGGTATTTGAGAAATCATTTTTCGATCTGGTTCTGGCGGTACTGGGCATAGGCATCCCTGACGAACAGGTACGGGTCAAGCGCATCCTTCTTGATGCCTTCATAGGTGTCCTTGTCAAGCGACAGGTTGTTGATCATCTTGAAAGCGACTGCGCCCAGGTAATCATAGTTGTCCTTGTCCTTGCCCCAGATATAGTACGCCAGGTCCATGCGTGTGTCGGCAAGCAGGCTTATGCCGTCCCGCAGGTTCGACGGGCCCAGAAAGGGGAGTACCAGATAGGGTCCCGGTCCGACGCCGTAATGGCCAAGAGTCTGGCCGGTGTCTTCATCTTTCGGCCTGATTCCGAAGTGTTCTTTCGACGGATCAAACAGGCCCCCGATTCCCAGGGTGGTATTGGTTGCAAACCGGGTGAGTTCGTTACCGGCGTCGGCGAACTTTCCCTGCAGCGTGGCGTTGACGATGCTGACCGGAGAATACAGGTTGTTGAAGAAGTTCTTCAGTGACACTCTCCAGGGTTCGGGTACATAGCGAAAGCCCCTGGCGATTGGTTTCATGACATAAAAATACATCTTGTCGTTGAACCAGAATATGCCACGGTTGATCTTTTCCAGCGGGTCATACACATCAAGAACCGTGTCGTCATCGTCCATGAACGGCAGATCGTCGTCTGCTTCGCTGTCCCCGGAAGCCGGGGTGCCCGCATCCGCCAGCGAGCTGTTCGCAGGCGCGGCATCCAGTGTGACCATGTTGCTGCTGCCGGCAAAGGCAAGCGTCACCGGCACTGCCGTGATCCCGCAGGCGGGAAAGGCCAGCAGCAGCATTGCCGCGAGTAACTTTTTCATATGGGTTACCATTACTGTGGATTATTTGCTGTCGAAGATGTACTTGCTGACAAGCTCTTCCAGACTGATCGAGGGTTCGGTCTCCTCGATTTCATCGCCTGCTCCAAGAATCATGTCCGATCCACCGGGGGTGAGTTTGATGTACTTGTCACCGATGATGCCTGCTGTGCGGATGGAGGCGATACTGTCGTCCTGCAACTTCACTGACTTGTCGACATCCAGATGCACGATGGCCTCGTAGTCGCCGGGATCGAGTTCTATCCGCGAAACCTTGCCCACATTGACTCCTGCCAGTTCGACGACCGAACCTTCCTTGAGGCCGCTGATCGAGGTGAATTTTGCGGTGACGGGATAGGTTTCATTCTGGAATACTTTGATGTCACCCATCTTGACTGCCAGATAGGAGAAACAGGCAAATCCGGCCAGCAGGAACAGGCCGACAATCATCTCCAGATTCATCTTTTTCATAACTGGTCCTATTTGCGCAGATCCGGAAGCAATGTAGTTTCGTTTCAGGAAAGTATCAGGGATCCGATCAGGTAATCCCACACGAGGATGGTGACCGATGCCAGCACGACTGCATCCGTGGTGATCCGGCTGACGCCTTCTGCGCCGAACACGCCGGTGCGGTTGAGGTGCAGAAAGTATCCCTTGAAGGTTGTAATCCAGACAATCAACAGGCCGAAGATCATCGCCTTGATACCACACAATCTGATGTCAGCCCATTCAACGCTGTTGTACATACCCTGAAAATAGGCGCCATCGGGAACGTCCAGAATGACTACGCCGGCGATATAGCCACCGAGAATCCCGACGACATTGAAAATGAACGCCAGCGCAGGCAGTGATATCAGGGCGGCGACGAACTTGGGCGAAACCAGAAATTTTACCGGGTCGATGGCCATGCATTCCAGGGCGTCGATTTGTTCGGAATGGCGCATAATGCCGATCTCGGCGCAGATTGCCGAGCCGGCGCGGCCAATGACCATCAGTGCGGTCAGCACCGGTCCCAGTTCCTGGATCAGGCTGAGGGCTACGGCTGAACCCAGCAGCTCCTCCGAGCCGAATTTTTTCAGGTTGTGGTAGCCCTGCAGACCAAGCACCATGCCGGTAAACAGGCCCGTTACCAGTATCACGGTAACCGAGCGTGCGCCGAAGAAGTATATCTGCCTGACAATGGGGTGGATCGAGTAGGGCGGCCGGAAGACGTTCACAACGGCCGCGGCGAAGAACATCCCCATGCGCCCGATGCTCTCCAGCAGATAAAGAAACTCACTTCCTGTTTTCTCGATCAGGTTGCGCATCGCGTATCCGTTCTCATGGCATAGTGCTGGGTGCGGTGCAAGTTGCAGCAATCAGGCGTTGATGCCGTCGCTGACGCTGTCATACATGGTAAACACCTTGTCCAGGCGAGCCAGTTCAAGTACCCGCCGGGTCGGCTCGCTGGTCGCGGCCAGCGCAAACTGGCTGCCGTTTTTCTTCGCCGCCTGCAGCGCCTCTACCAGTGATGCGACGCCCGAGCTGTCTATATAGGTAACGCCGGAGAGGTCGACAATCACCTTTCTGGTGATCTCGAAGCACTTGAGCAGGATTTCTCTGGCGGCAGGGGAGCTCTCCAGATCGATTTCCCCGCTAAAGGAAACAATATTGGTACCCTGTTTTACCGTAATTTCATGTTTCATTGGCTGCGTCTCTCGTAATGCGTTTCACCATGCGTAACAGGTTACCCCGGGCGGCGGGGGCAGGGAGGTATTCGACTTCATCCATAATATCGTGAATGAGGCAGACTCCCAGTCCGCCCGGTGCGAGTTCCTCCGGCCACTTCGGTTTGACTTTGTTCTGGTCTACCGGGGGGGCTGAGTCCAGCAGGTGGAACTCAAGTATGCCGTCTTTACAGTATATTTCCAACGTGGCTTCGCCGGTTTCCCTGCCCTTGTAGGCATGGCGCACGACATTCTGGCAGGCCTCTCCTACGGCGATGATAAGGTCTGTCGACAAGGCCTGTTCGCAACTGCAGGTCTCGCAGGCCCGGGCGACGACTTCGCGCACCCCGTGTAGCTCTTCCGGATGTGCCGCGAAGGTGTGGCGGGCGACCAGGTAATCTTCGCTGGGTGAACTTTCCCTGCATAAACAACGGGCTGAATCATCCACGGCCAGCAGCGTAATGTCGTCGTGGCGCTTGCGGCCGGTGTCCCGCAATACTGACACGACGGCCTCGATGCGTGCCGCTGCCGGCAACCCGGTACGCTCCCGAATCATCGCCTTGAAGCCTTCGACATTCAGGCGACTGCCATTCTCCAGTGAGCCTTCGGTTACGCCATCCGTGAAGATATACAGGGTGCCGCAGTCAAGCAGACAGGATTCCTCTCTGATGCCGCCATCTCCCGCCTCAAGCGGTATGATTCCAAGGGGAGGGGAGCTCGCGGCAATCTCCTTGAAACTGCCATCGCGCCTGTGGATCTGGAGTGGCTCGTGACCGGCATTGGCGACGCGAACCATGCCTGTTTCGGGATCCAGCAGTCCGCAGACCATCGTTACGAACATGCCATGAATGGCGGTTTCGCAGAGTTCCCTGTTGATGGTTGCCAGCAGCACGCCGGGATCGAGGATTGTCTTGCCGAGACAGCGGAACAGGCTGGCGGTCTTGGACATCAGCAGGGCGGCGTCCATCCCCTTGCCGGAGACATCACCGAGGCCGAAATAGATGCGACCGTCAGCCAGTTCGAAGAAGTCATAGAAATCGCCGGACATTTCATAGGCCGGCAGGTTGACGCCGCATACGGGAAAACCGGGTCCGCGTGGCTCCGGCAGCAGGCTGCGCTGCATTTCCGTAGCCAGTTCCAGTTCCCGGGTGACGCGTTCCTGCTCAACGAGTTCCTCCGCCATATGGGCGTTGTGTATGGCCAGTGCGGCGGCAGAGGCGAGGGTCTGCAGCATCAGCAGGTCGGGTTCGGAGAACAGGCCGTCTTCATTGTCCTTGTTGACCAGTTCAATCGCGCCGATCCTCTCGTTCTGCACCGTCATCGGCGCACACAGAATGGAATGTGTCCGGAAGCCGGTGGTGTCATCCACGGAATGATCGAAATCGGGATCCTGCATGACATCGCGGACCATACGGCTGGTGCCGCTGGCAACGCATTGGCCGACGACGCCTTCCCCGGCCTTGACTGAAATGCCGCGAATATCAACGGGCCCCGCGCTGGCCTTGCAAACCAGCCGGTTGCCCCTGTCCGCGAGCAGGAAGAGCGAGCCACCTTCGGCCTTGACGAACTGTACAATCAGGTCAAGTGCCTTCTGGATTGTTTCCTCGATATTGAGCGTGACGGCCAGGTGGCCGCTCATTTTCG
This sequence comes from uncultured Gammaproteobacteria bacterium, assembly GCA_963824045.1. Taxonomy (GTDB): domain Bacteria; phylum Pseudomonadota; class Gammaproteobacteria; order UBA9214; family UBA9214; genus UBA9214. The sequence continues at coordinate 33,624 of CAWGNW010000019.1, forward strand.
AGAGCAGCTCCAGGTGCCCTGATACCTGGGCTGATTTCCGGCGATCGAAGCGATACGGATTTCTGCGGTCACCACCGGGAGGAATTCTGTTCATAACATGTCCAGGTTACCGCCGGCTGTACCCAGGCACCCATGTGTGCCCGACACATGATCGCACAGCTGATACATCCACGTCGTTCTTGTCACACTGATCTTTGTTATTGATATTTGGTCGGGCAGAGAGGATTTGAACCTCCGACCCCTTCGTCCCGAACGAAGTGCGCTACCAGGCTGCGCTACTGCCCGCTTAATATGTGCGGCTCACGGAAAATTCCGCAAGGGCGTACAAAGCTTCCTTGTATGCTGATTCCGGCAACGGTTTCAAGCGCTTCGATCGCAGAATCCGCTTCCCTTTTTGCAGCCTGCGCAGTGTAAGGGATGGCCCCTGTGGTTTCAATAACCGCGCAGACGGCCTGCATATTGTCATGTCCGCCGTTTTCGATCGCCTTGCGTATCAGGCGTGCCTGGCTCGGGGTGCCCTTGTGGATGGCATGGATCAGCGGCAACGTGGGCTTGCCCTCAGCCAGATCGTCACCCAGATTCTTGCCGGTGTCCTCGGGAGAGGCGCTGTAGTCCAGCACGTCATCGATCAACTGGAAGGCGATCCCGAGATGCAGGCCATAGTTGGCCAGGGCGGTCTCGATTGCTTCGTCCTGCTGCCCGAGAACGGCGCCGATCTGTGCCGCGGCCTGGAACAGCCGGGCTGTTTTCCTGCTGACCACATCCATGTAGCACGCTTCGGTCGTTTCCGCATCGTGGCAGTTGAGTAATTGCAGGACTTCGCCCTCGGCAATGGTGTTCGTCGTGTGCGACATGATGTCCATGATGCGCATGTCGTTGGCGTTGACCATCATCTCGAAGGCGCGCGAATAGAGGAAATCGCCAACCAGCACACTGGCTTCATTGCCCCAGACCGCATTTGCAGTCATGTTGCCGCGCCGCAGCTGTGAGGCATCCACGACATCGTCGTGCAGCAGGGTGGCGGTATGGATGAATTCGATAACGGCCGCCAGGTTGATGTGCTGCTTGCCGCGGTAATTGCAGGCGTTGGCAGCCAGCAGCACCAGTATCGGGCGCAGGCGCTTGCCGCCACTGTTAATGATATAGTGCGACAGCTGGTTGATCAGCGCGACATCACTCGCCAGGCTGTTTTGTATCAGATCATTGACGGCCTGCAAATCCCCGGCGACCAGGTCTTTAAGCGCCTCAATGCTTGATTTTTCCTTATGATTTTTAACGAGTTTTAGCATGATTGTGGGTTTGGGGCGGGCGGGTCGGCTGGTTCACATGCCTGTCTGGACAAGGCATTAAGTTTAACGGGGTTAACCGTCATGCGCCAGAAGGTATTTGATTGACCTCGCCCTGCGCAATCATTAGAATGAGCGGCCTTTTTCGACAATGCTGTTGATGCGTTTGGAGTTCCTGATATGTATGCGGTAATCAAGACGGGCGGAAAGCAGTATCGTGTTTCCCAGGGGGATACGCTGCGGGTAGAAAAGCTGGATGCCGGTGCCGGTGATTCGGTTGATTTTGACGAGGTCCTGATGGTGGGTGAAGGTGCGGATGTTCGCATCGGGACACCGCTCGTGGACGGCGGCAAGGTTACCGCTACCGTCAAGGGGCATGGCCGCGGCAAGAAAGTCGAAATCATCAAGTTCCGCAGACGCAAGCATCACATGAAGCGCATGGGGCATCGTCAGGACTACACAGAACTGGAAATAACCGGTATTTCCGGTTGATCGCCGGTTGCAGAGGATTAACTGAATGGCACACAAAAAAGCAGGCGGCAGTACCCGTAACGGCCGCGATTCGGAATCGAAACGACTCGGCGTCAAGCGTTTTGGCGGCGAGTCCGTGGTGGCTGGCAACATCCTGGTGCGGCAGCGTGGCACGCGTTTCCATCCCGGCACGAATGTCGGCTGCGGCAGGGACCACACGCTTGTACGCAAAAGCCGACGGCACGGTCACTTTTGTGCAGCGGGGCGCCCGCAAGCGCAAGTTTATCGATGTGGTTACCGGCTGAGACCACCGCCCTCCGCATCCAGACAGCCCCGCCACCGTGCGGGGTTTTTTGTGTGATGATTCGACAGACAAGCCACATGCCGGCACGGCGTATCGCAGTCTCCATGGTCAGGCAGTCATGAAGTTCATTGATGAGGCCAGCATAGAGGTGCGCGCCGGTGACGGCGGAAACGGTTGTGTCAGTTTCCGGCGCGAGAAATATATTCCCCATGGCGGTCCCGACGGCGGTGACGGCGGTGATGGCGGCAGCGTCATACTGGAGGCGGACAGCAGTGTGAACACCCTGGTGGATTTCCGGCATAGCCGGAAATTCATTGCGACACGGGGCGAGAATGGCCGAGGGCGTAACTGTACCGGCAAGTCCGGCGAGGATCTGGTCGTCAAGGTGCCTGTCGGCACCGTGGTGCATGAGGCGGATACCGGTGAGCTGATCGGGGACCTGGTGCGCGACGGCCAGCGTCTGGTGGTTGCCAGGGGCGGTTTTCATGGTCTCGGCAACGCACGCTTCAAGAGTTCGACAAATCGAACACCGCGCCAGTCGAAACCGGGTACGCCGGGCGAGGTGCGCCATCTGCAGCTGGAGATGAAGCTGCTGGCGGATGTCGGGTTGCTCGGCTTGCCGAATGCCGGCAAGTCCACCCTGATTCGCGCGGTCTCCGCCGCACGGCCCAGGGTGGCCGATTACCCGTTCACGACCCTCTACCCCAATCTCGGTGTCGTCAGGGCATCGGCGCATCGCAGTTTCGTGATGGCTGATGTCCCGGGGCTGATCGAAGGGGCCGCGGAAGGTGCCGGTCTGGGGGTGCAATTCCTCAAGCACCTGTCCAGGACCCGCCTGTTACTGCACCTGGTCGACATGGGGCCGCTGGGTGATCCGGTGGCGGATGTCACTGCAATTGTTGCCGAACTGGAACGCTTCAGCCCGGTGCTGGCTGCGCGGGATCGCTGGCTGGTACTCAACAAGATCGACCTGTTGCCGGAAGCGCAGCGGGGGCAGCGCTGCAGGGAGGTGGTTGCGGCACTGCAGTGGCAGGGCCCTGTATTTCAGATATCCGCGCTGGCGGCTGATGGTACCGGCAGGCTGGTGCAGGCGGTCATGGATTTCATCGAAACGCCCGGGGCCGTGGAAGATGGCGCAAATGCAGGTTAATCTTTGTCCCGGAAATGTCCCGATGCCGCGGCGTCGGGCGGAACCAGGGTGCCGGCACGCTGGACGGGAGAGAAATTCCCTGGTGTATTGCCGGTCGCGTAGAGCGTGTTCGATTGTTTGATGCCGGGTATGTCGGAAAAAGTCAAAATTAGCGAGTGCCGGCGCTGGGTCGTCAAGATCGGCAGCGCCCTGTTGACCAATGACGGCCAGGGGCTGGCGCTGGAGTCGATTGACAGCTGGGTCGAGCAAATGGCGGGCCTGCGGGCAAAGGGGCATGAGGTGTTGCTGGTTTCTTCCGGCGCGGTCGCCGAGGGGATGACCCGGCTGGGCTGGAGACGGCGCCCGCATGCCCTGCACGAGCTGCAGGCGGCGGCAGCTGTAGGGCAGATGGGCCTGGTACAGGCCTATGAGTCGCGCTTTATGCGCTACGGCCTGCATACCGCCCAGGTGCTGCTCACACATGAGGATCTTGCTGACCGCCAGCGTTACCTGAATGCCCGCAGCACCCTGCGCACCCTGCTGGCACTGGGGGTGATCCCCGTGGTGAACGAAAACGACACTGTCACCACCGAGGAAATCCGTTTTGGCGACAACGACACCCTGTCTGCCATGGTGGCCAATCTCGTAGAGGCCGACCTGCTGGTGTTTCTCACGGACCAGACCGGTATGCTGGACAGCGATCCGCGCAGCAACCCCGACGCAACCCTGGTAACCGAGGCGCAGGCGGGCGATGTCCGGCTGGAAGCCATGGCAAGCGGGAGCGGCGGTGCACTGGGGCGTGGCGGTATGTTGACCAAGGTCAGGGCGGCGGCACGTGCTGCCCGTTCCGGTACCTTGACCCTGATTGCGGCGGGCAGGGAACCTGGCATCTTGCAGCGTATTGCTGCGGACGAGATGCTGGGTACCCGCCTGTACCCGGTTTGCAAACCCATTGCGGCACGCAAGCAGTGGCTTGCCGGGCGTCTGCAGGTCCGTGGTCGACTGAGTCTTGATACGGGCGCGGTAAGCGTACTGCGCGAGGCGGGACGCAGCCTGCTGCCGGTCGGGGTTACCCGGGTCGACGGCGAATTCGGGCGTGGCGACCTGGTTGTCTGTCTCAGTCCCGCCGGCGAGGAAGTGGCCCGCGGCCTGGTGAATTACAGTGCGGATGAATCGCGCAGGATTATCGGGCAGCCGAGTAGCCGCATCGAGGCGCTGCTTGGCTATGTTGACGAGCCCGAGCTGATCCACCGGGACAACCTGGTGCTGGTCTAGCGGGGGCAGGTCGTCTGACCGCGACGCGATCACCATGATAATCGCGCCGAAGGGCGGCGCTTGTGCCCAGTGGGGTATTTATGCCCAGTGGGGCGCTCCTGCAGGTGTGACGAGTGGGGGTAGGAGCGGTCGCCTGACCGCGATCTTCATATAATCGCGCCGCAGGGCGGTGCTACACGTGCCGCTAGTGAGTTGGCCAAAGCAGCAGGCAATAAAAAAGCCGGTCGCTGACCGGCTTTTTTATTGCCACCACTGCAGTGGTTCAGAGACTGCGGATATGCTGGCTGAGCCGGCTTTTGTGGCGCGCAGCCTTGTTTGCGTGGATGAGACCCTTGCCCGCGGCGCTGTCAATGACAGGAACCGCTGCGGCATAAGCCTGGCTTGCAGCTTCACGGTCACCGGCGTTGATGGCAGCGACAACCTTCTTGATGGACGTGCGCATACTGGAACGCTGGCTGGCGTTCCGCTGCCGGTGATTTTCCGCCTGCCGTGCGCGCTTGATTGCTTGTGCTGAATTTGCCAAGGAACGACTCCTGCATTACATCATTCGAAAGACCGCGTACTATCCGGATTTCGGGCGCTTTTGTCAATATCAGAAACGCTGTGCGTTATTCAGCGCGATCCCTGGCCTTCCGTGCCCGGGGCTGAATGGTTCCGCTGCCGAAGCAGCAGGAAATTACCGGATGTGGTGTTTGCCGGGTATTCGATGCGTAATCCAAGGTGTGCTGATAAGCTATTGTTTCCAAGGCATCCTTCCCTTAACACCAGGCGTTTTGAGCTGAATATGGATTTCCCGTCAGACCGGGATGGGGATATTGTTGGCGTATGAGCTATAACTTGTTGAAAAATACAGCGATTGTAGGTGCTATGACACTGGTTTCCCGGGTCCTGGGGCTGGTGCGCGACATGGTGCTGGCGCGCTGGTTCGGTGCCGACGCGGCCATGGACGCATTTTTCGTTGCCTTCAAGATACCGAATTTCATGCGTCGCCTGTTTGCCGAGGGCGCTTTCTCCCAGGCGTTCGTGCCCATCATCTCCGAATACCGGGAACAACGCCCGCACGAGGCCGTCCAGGCGCTGGTCAGCCGGGTCGCCGGTACGCTCGGCGGTATCCTGTTAATGCTGAGTATCGTCGGGGTGCTGGCCAGCCCGGTGCTGGTGGTCATATTCGCGCCGGGCTTTTACTTCCGTGATCCGGTCCAGTTCGATCTGGCGGCACAGATGCTGCGCATGACGTTCCCGTATCTGCTGTTTGTTTCCCTGGTCGCCTTTGCCGCCGGGATACTGAACACCTATGGTCGCTTTGCCGCGGCGTCTTTCGTGTCGGTCTGGCTGAACGTGGTGTTGATCGGTGCCGCCATACTGGTATCACCGCGACTGGAGCAGCCGGAATTCGCGCTGGCCGGCGCCGTGTTTATTGCCGGCGTGGTGCAGGTGCTGTTTCTGCTGCCATCCCTGAAGCGGATTGGCCTGTTGCCAAGACCTTCATGGGGGCTGCGCGATCCCGGTGTCCGGCGCATTATCAAGCTCATGCTGCCCGGCATCCTGGGGTCTTCGGTGGCACAGATCAATCTGCTGCTCGATACCCTGATTGCTTCTTTCCTGGTGGCAGGTAGTGTCAGCTGGCTCTATTACTCCGACCGCCTGGTCGAGTTTCCCCTGGGGGTTTTTGCGGTCGCGCTGTCCACCGTGATTCTGCCGAGCCTGTCACGCAGTCATGCCAATGACTCGGCAGCGGAGTTTTCGCGGACGGTCGACTGGGGACTGCGTCTGGTACTGCTGGTCGGGATACCTTCAGCGGTCGGCCTGCTCCTGCTGGCGCGTCCGATGATCGTGACCCTGTTCCAGTACGGTGATTTCGGTGCCGCAGATGTAAAGATGGCCGGCCTGAGCCTGATGGCCTATGCCGCAGGCCTGCCGGGCTTCATGCTGGTCAAGGTGCTGGCCCCGGCCTTTTATTCCCGCAAGGATCCGCGCACACCGGTGCGGATCGCGGTTGTCGCACTGTTGACCAATATGACACTGAACCTGGTGTTCGTCGTGCCTATGGTGCTGCTGGATATTCCGGGGCCGCATGCAGGCCTGGCATTCGCGACCTCGGTGGCCGCCTGGGTGAATGCCGGACTGTTGTTGCGCACCCTGAAAAGCAGGGAAATCTACCGTCCGCAGGCAGGCTGGTCGCGCTTGTTCCTGCAACTGGGGCTGGCTGCCGCCGCGCTGGCTGCGCTGCTGCTGTGGGCCGTACCGGCAATCGTGGCGTGGCTGCAATGGCCTGCCGGGCAGCGGGTTGCCAATCTCGTGCTGTGGGTGGTTGCGGGTGCCGGCATCTACCTGTTTTCCCTGCGTGTCAGCGGCCTGGACCTGAAGAGCTTCTGGCAGCACGCACATGCAGATGCCGGCGCCTGAGCCGCAGCCGTCAGCACACAGCAGTTGCCGGATGTATAATTCAGGGCCTTACCGGTAAGGAGTGCATCCAGGTTATGAAACTGGTGCGTGGTTTACACAATCTGCGGCCTGCGCATCGCGGTTGCGCTGCGACCATAGGCAGTTTCGACGGGGTGCACCTCGGCCATCAGGCTGTGCTGGGCCAGCTGGCGGAACGCGCGGCTGATTTGCACGTGCCGGCGACCCTGATCACCTTCGAGCCGCACCCCCGGGAATTCTTCCAGCCGGAATCCGCACCGCCACGCCTGACGCGTTTCCGGGAAAAGATGGAGGCGCTGCGGCGCTGCGGCATCGAGCGGGTCGTCTGCCTGCGTTTCGACAGCCACCTGGCGAGCCTGACCCCGGAAGAATTCATCCGGGTCATACTCCTCGAAGGGGTCGGCGTGAAATACCTGGTGGTCGGCGATGATTTCCATTTCGGCAAGGGCCGCGCCGGGAATTTCTCCAGCCTGCAACGTGCGGGTACGGAACATGGCTTCCCCGTCGTCAATATGCACACCTTCAATATCGGCGACGATCGTGTCAGCAGCACGCGCATTCGGGAAGCACTTCAGCAGGGTGATTTCAGGACAGCAGAGGCACTGCTGGGTCGCAGCTATCGCATGAGTGGACGCGTCGCGCACGGCGACAAGCGCGGCCGGACAATCGGATTCCCGACGGCAAACATCCACCTGCATCGGGCGGTGGCGCCGGTCGACGGCGTGTTCGCTGTAGAGATGTTCGGGCTTCCCGGTGAGCCGGTGAGCGGTGTTGCAAACATCGGGGTTCGTCCGACCGTGGGAGGAACCCGGTCATTGCTGGAGGTACACCTGTTCGATTTTGACAGTGATATATACGGTATGCACGTGCAGGTCAGCTTCCTGAAGAAGCTGCGGGAGGAACGCCGCTTCGAGTCATTCACGGCCCTGCAGCAGCAGATTACCCGGGATGCCCAACAGGCGCGGGCGTATTTCGACAGCTGCTGCTAAGCCGCTGCCGGCCTGTCCCGGTTCAATGGCCCCATTACCAAAGATTAGTGGGATTCACGCGGTTATTGGGTTATAACTTTGCGTTTCCCGCGCGACCACCAAGCGAAATCAAGATGACTGACTACAAGGACACGCTCAACCTTCCCAAGAACGACTTTTCCGATGAAGGGCAATCTGCCGGTACGCGAACCGGAAATTCTGGCGCGCTGGGAATCGGGCAGGCTGTATGCCAGGCTGCGGGAAGCGGGCGAGGGTCGGCCACGCTTTGTCCTGCATGATGGTCCACCCTACGCCAATGGCGATATTCATATCGGGCACGCAGTCAACAAGGTGCTCAAGGACATCATTGTCAAGAGCAAGACCCTGAGCGGATTTGATGCGCCCTATGTGCCCGGCTGGGATTGCCATGGTCTGCCGATCGAGCTGAACGTGGAGAAGAAGGTCGGCAAGGCGGGGTTGAAGGTTGCCGCGGGCACATTCAGGCAGGCCTGCCGCGAGTATGCCGGCAAGCAGGTTGACGGCCAGCGCCGTGACTTTGTGCGACTGGGTGTGCTGGGCGACTGGGAACACCCCTATCTCACCATGGATTACCGCTTCGAGGCGGATATCATCCGTGCCCTCGGGCGTATTATCGGCAACGGCCACGTACACAAGGGTTCAAAGCCGGTGCACTGGTGCACGGACTGCCGCTCCGCCCTGGCCGAGGCCGAAGTTGAATATGAAGAGAAGAATTCTCATGCAATTGATGTGCGCTTCGCGGTTCTGAACGATGAGGGACTGTTTGCACGCTGCCACCACGTTGAGGGCCATGACGGGGAAGGACCCGTATCCGTCGTTATCTGGACGACCACACCCTGGACCCTGCCCGCCAACCGCGCGGTCGCGCTGAACCCGGCGCTGGATTATGCCGTGGTGCAGTGTGACGTCGGTCATGGCCACGAGCGCCTGGTGATTGCAGAGGCGCTGCTCAAGGACACCATGCTGCGCCTGGGTGCCGGGAAATATCAGGTTATTGCCTACTGCAAGGGATCGGACCTGGAAGGTCTGGAACTGGCGCATCCTTTCTACGACCGTGAAGTACCAATCATCCTGGGAGACCACGTGACCACCGACGCCGGCACCGGTGCCGTGCACACCGCTCCCGGGCATGGCCAGGACGACTACGTCGTCGGCAGTCGCTACGGCCTGCCGGTCGATAACCCGGTGGATGGCAACGGTTGCTTCCTGCCGGACACCGAACTGTTTGCCGGCATGCACGTATTTTCCGCAAACGAGCATGTCATCGAGGTCCTGAAAGGCAAGGGCGCACTCGTGCACGAGGAGATGGTGCGGCACAGCTACCCGCACTGCTGGCGCCACAAGACACCGATTATTTTCCGCGCCACGCCGCAATGGTTCATCGGTATGGAACAGCAGGGTCTGCGCCAAAAGGCGCTGGCGGCCATCAAGTCGGTACAGTGGTTGCCTGACTGGGGCGCGGCGCGCATCGAGGGCATGGTGAACAGCCGGCCGGACTGGTGCATCTCCCGGCAGCGGACCTGGGGTGTGCCGATCCCGCTGTTCGTCAACCGGCAGACGGGTAAATTGCACGCTGAAACGCTGCGCCTGATCGAGGAGGTCGCGCAACGGGTCGAGGTTGCCGGAATCGATGCCTGGTTCGGGCTCGATGCCGCGGAACTGCTCGGTGAGGAGGCCGGGCAGTATGACAAGGTGGGCGACACCCTGGACGTCTGGTTCGACTCGGGTGTTACCCATACCGCCGTACTGGAAAGACAGCCGCGGCTCGGTCTGCCGGCGGATCTCTACCTCGAAGGTTCCGACCAGCATCGTGGCTGGTTCCAGTCTTCCTTGCTTACTGGCATTGCCATTCGTGGTGAGGCCCCCTACCGGGCCGTACTGACACATGGTTTTACGGTGGACGCCAGGGGACAGAAAATGTCCAAGTCGCGCGGCAACGTCATTGCTCCGCAAAAGGTCGTCAATGCCATGGGCGCCGATATCCTGCGACTGTGGGTTGCCGCGACCGATTACCGCGGCGAGATGAGCGTTTCAGACGAAATCCTGAAGCGCACGGCAGAGGCCTATCGCCGCCTGCGGAATACCGCCCGGTTTTTGCTTGCCAACCTGCATGGCTTCGACCCCGTGGCACATCAGCTCGATCCCGAGCAGATGCTTTGCCTGGACCGCTGGGCCCTGGAGCGCGCGCGCCAGTTGCAGGAACAGATCCGGCTGGCCTATGACAGCTACGAGTTCCATCGTATTTTCCAGATGGTGCACAACTTCTGCGCGGTTGACATGGGTGGTTTCTACCTGGACATCATCAAGGACCGCCAGTACACCACACAGGAGAACAGCATTCCGCGGCGTTCCGCCCAGACTGCCATGTACCATGTAGTGGAATCACTGGTACGCTGGCTGGCGCCGATTCTGAGTTTTACCGCGGAGGAAATCTGGCAACACCTGCCGGGTGAGCGCGAGGATTCCGTGTTTCTGTCAGGCTGGTATGAGCTGCCGCCAGCCTATTATTCCGAAGGCGAGATCCTGCGGCGCATGGGCACGAATTTCTGGCAGCGCATCATCGAGGTGCGCGATGCCGTCAGCAAGGAACTGGAGAAGCTGCGGGTAGCCGGCGAAATCGGTTCTTCACTGGACGCCGAGGTCGATCTGTATGCCGACGAGCATACCCGTAACGTATTGCAGGGCATCGGTGACGAGCTGCGGTTCGTACTGATCACCTCCTATGTGCGGATACATGCCGCGGATAGTGCGCCCGCGGAAGCGGCGCCGGCGAGCGTACCGAATCTTTCCTTCAGCATTCGGGTGAAGCCTTCCGCTTTCCCCAAGTGTATCCGCTGCTGGCACCACCGCGAGGATGTCGGTTCCGACGCGGCGCATCCGGAGATCTGCAGCCGCTGTGTGGAGAATGTGTCCGGCGCCGGCGAGCAACGTCGTTTTGCCTGATCGCGGAACCGGGAGGTCGGTAAAGTGAAGTGGTTGTGGGTTTCCGTCGTGATCCTGATCGTCGATCAGTGCACCAAGCTGCTGGCGGATGGCCTGCTGACCCTGCACGAGACGATCGTACTGCTGCCGGTGCTGGCGATACGCAAGGCCTATAACAGCGGTGCGGCATTCAGCTTCCTGGGTGACGCCTCCGGCTGGCAGCGCTGGTTTTTTATCGCGCTGGCCATCGGCGTCATCATCCTGCTGGCCACCTGGCTGCGCCGTCTGTCCGCCGAACAGAAATGGACGGCGCTGGCACTGGCGCTGATTCTCGGGGGGGCTGCCGGTAATCTGGTGGACCGCGTCGTGTATGGCCATGTCATCGACTTTATCGATGTCTACTACGGCAGCTGGCACTGGCCCACTTTCAACATCGCGGACTCGGCCATTACCGCGGGTGCTGTCCTGCTGCTGCTGGAGGCCTTTGCCGGCAGGCATCATGAAGCATCTGCGCAGTCATGACCTGATTACCATGCAATACGCCGTTGATGTTGGCAGTACCGTTACCCTGCATCTGGCACTGACGCTGGAAGACGGCAGCGTTGCCGAGAGCACCTTCGATGAAGATCCGCTGATATTCACCATGGGTGACGGCGCCCTGGTCCATGGACTGGAACTCGCACTGTACGGCCTGCGGCCCGGAGACACCCAGCGCCTGGCCCTCTATCCGGAACAGGCCTTCGGCCTGCATGATCCACAACGGATTCATCGTTTGCCACGCTCCGGTTTCCCCGCGGACATCGAACTGGTGCCGGGAAACATCATCGCATTTGATACACCCGATGGCGAAGAAATCGCGGGAACAGTGCTTTCTCTTGACGAACACACGGTGGAGGTCGACCTGAACCACCCGCTGGCCGGACGCCGCATCATTTTCGACGTCGAGATCATCGACGTGGTCCCGCGCAACCTGGAGTAAGCTTTCAGCCATGCGGATATTGCTTGCCAACCCCAGGGGCTTTTGTGCCGGAGTGGATCGTGCCATCGAAATCGTCGAGCGCGCGCTGGAGTTGTTTGGCGCCCCGATCTACGTTCGGCACGAGGTCGTGCACAACCGGCACGTCGTCGAAGGCCTGCGCGCGCGCGGCACGGTCTTCGTGGATGAACTGAGCGAGGTCCCGGAAGGAGGTACGGTGATCTACAGCGCACACGGTGTTCCGCGTGCCGTGCATGCCGAGGGTGAGCGTCGCGGGTTGCGGGTGTTCGATGCCACCTGTCCGCTGGTGACCAAGGTGCACCTCGAAGTCAGCCGGCATGCGCAGACCGGCCGCGAGTGCATACTCATCGGTCACAAGGGCCATCCCGAAGTCGAGGGCACCATGGGGCAATACGATGCCTCCCCTGGGGGGGCGATGTATCTGGTCGAGACCCCGGCGGACGTCCGCAGTCTGCGCGTCCGGGACCCGGACAACCTGGCGTTCGTAACACAGACGACATTGTCAGTCGATGACACCCTGCGGGTGATTGACGAGCTAAACCGCTGTTTCCCGAACATCCAGGGGCCGCGCAAGGATGATATCTGCTACGCCACGCAGAATCGCCAGGATGCGGTCAAGTCACTGGCAGCGCGCTGTGATGTGATCCTGGTGGTCGGTTCGCCCAACAGTTCGAATTCAAACCGGCTGCGCGAGATTGCCGAGCACCAGGGTGTGCCGGCATACCTGATAGACGCGGCGGAGGAAATACAACCGGCGTGGCTTGCGGGTGTTGAGACGATCGGCGTGACGGCAGGGGCATCCGCACCGGAACTCGTGGTTGCCGGGGTGGTGGGAAAGCTGCGTTCCCATGGTGCACTGCTGGTGGAAGAGGCGGAAGGCAGGAAGGAACCGGTGACCTTCTCGTTACCTGCTGCGCTGAAGAAGAACGGCTAATCCGGGTTTCTCACCGGGCGTAAGGTTCTGGTTTCGTTACGTAGGAGCGGCCTTCTGGCCGCGATCGCACCGAAGGGCGGCGCTTGTGCCCAGTGGGGTACTCCTACAGGTGGATTTTTAGCGAGGGGTATCAGGTCGACTGTATCGATGCAGCAGGGGGATGTCCTGCTGCTATTTCCACTTGCAGTCATCCACGCTGATGCTGCCACTGACCGTCTTCACACCCTGTGATGTCATGGTAAAGGTGCCGCATTTGTCCTTGGTCTGGGGACCCTGGGGTGTCGCATTGATGGTGAACTGGACGTTATCGGCACTGACAATGTCCAGCTTGTAGTGCCCGTTGGTGGTCGGACGCGTGTTGTCCGCGGTGGTGATGTTGTAGAGTGCATCTGCATTGATACCGCCGTAGGTTCCCTGGTCCGAGTAGCGCCGTTCCAGGCGGTCAGCCATCTCCAGCAGTTCTCCCATGCCCTCGGCGCGGCGCGCCTTCCTGACCTGCTCCTGGTAGGACGGGTAGCCGAAGGCGACGATGATCCCGAGGATCGCAACCACCATCAGCACTTCAATCAGTGTGAAGCCGCGGTTTCTGTTTCGCATCATCCTGTCTTCCTGTCTGTGTGGTAATCCGCCGGGGTGGCCACGGAACCGTGACCACCCCGGCAGCCTGTCGCCGCTTACTGGCGGATGTCGACCCAGTTGCGGCGGCCGAAGATGTAGTTCGGTCCGCGTGCCTCGAGGTCGATCGTCTCGATCGTCGTCACGCTGGCCGGGGTGGCGTCAGTCGTGCCGGTCTGGTTGCCGCTGCCGCCGCCGTCCTCGCTCTTGTCGATGTCGAGACGGTCGCTTTCCTTGATCTTGTTGCCGATGTAGTCGCGCATGGAGGCATAGGCCGCCAGGTCCGGGTTGCTCGCCAGCAGGTTCGCCAGATCCAGCAGGGCCTGGTTGAGCTCGGCAGGCGTCTGGGCGTTGTCGATGATCTCCAGCAGGTCCCCGAAACGGTCGAGATCGCACTGGATATTGGTGCCGTTGGCGGCATTGGCCGCGGCAACGGCGGCGCAGTCCGCGATCAGCGGGTTGGTCAGCTTCATGTAGTCACTCGGATTCAGGCCGCCACGATCGATGGTGTTTTTGCCGCTGTAGGCCGCGCCACCGTAACAGCCCGCGTCCTTGGGTGTCTGGTTGTTGGTCGGGTCGGCATTGCGGATGTCATCCACCAGGGCGCTGTAGTGCCAGAACATGGTGGCCTCGTAGAGCAGGCCGCTCTCGTCGATCGGCGTCTGGATTTCCTCGGCCGATGTCGCGGTGACCGTGGCATTGGAGCCGTTACCGGAGACGGTAAAGGCCTTGGCAATGGTCCCGGCACCCGGCACCATGTTTGCCGGGTTCTGCAGGTAGGTCGAAGGGTCGATACCCGCATCCAGCAGCTGGACGGTCAGTGCCCCGTTGCGCCAGCGGTAATAGTCGTGATTACCCGTATATTCCGAGGTGGTGGCCTTGGTGATATGCCGTTGCAGATTCGGATCCCTGACATAGGACAGGGGCATCGTCGCGGGGCAGCTGTTCGGTTGTGAGTAGGCCGGGTTGAACGACGGGTCGGCCAGCTGGGTTTCCGCGGCGCTCAATACGGCTGCATCGGAAAAGCATACCGCGTCCCGGTAATCGTGCAAGCCCAGCACGCACTGCGAGCGGGTCGCATGCAGCCCCTGATCCAGGATGGAGCGGCGTCCGAAGCCGACGCGCAGGGTCGGATGGTCGCTGAGTCCCTTGGAGGCCGCATCGGTCACGGAGAGTGTGGAATTGGCACCTCCGGGGCAGTCATCGGGATTTTCTGACATGATGCCGGCCAGGGTCAGGACCAGGCTGGTCCCGTTCTGGTCCACCAGGCCGGAGGTAGTCGTTCTACCGTCCTGCAGCTGCTGGGTGATCATGTTCTGGTAATCCTCCACCAGCCAGGTGCGGCAGCCGATCTGCAGCACGCCGCCGACGGAGCGGTCGGCATTGGCCAGGATCACGATGAACTGCCTGCCCGTAACCGGCGTGGTGAAATCAGCCAGTGTGGTGGCATTGAACCCGGTACCAAGGCCACCAATGACAGGAGCGGAGTTTACTTCTGACTGGTAGATTGGCGCCGGTGCACCAGTCGCGTCGGTACCGTTCAGCGGGTCCATGACGCCATCGCTATTCGTGTGCAGGGTGTCATAGGCACGGTTGAACTCGCCCTCGATGGCCTCGATGCACATGTCGCTGTTGCCGGTCGGGTCAGCGGGATTGGGTACCAGGATTGCCTTGCTGTTGACCGCGGTGCTGCATGCCCCGCTAACGGCAGCGACCGGCGCCAGCGTGGCGGCCAGGTTGGCCTTGCCGCGCCGCGGCTCCAGTTCGAACAGGTCCACGTAGTCGACATCATGCATGGTGTCGTAGTCATGGATGTGGCCGTCGATCGCACGGCCCAGGCCGTCCTGGGTCTGGATGTTATAGCCCTCGCTGTGCTTGGACACGTTGTTGGTTGCGATCTCGCCTCCGTAGGGGCTGTCGACCGTCACGTCCAGATGGCCACCGTACAACGGCCCGGGGGTGGGCGCACTCGGGAAGGGCAGCAGGATGCCGTTGATGAACATCTTGTCGGTGCCCAGCTTGAGGCGGGTGAATGTCGGCTGGGAGATATTGCCGGGCCCAAGGCTCAGCGCGACCGGCGACTTGTAGACGCCGGATTGCAGCACCGCATCGTTGTTGTCCAGCGCCTGATCGCCGTTCAGGTTGTACACGATGTTCGTGGAGTTCGTGAGCGTGCTGCCGTCGCCACCAGTGATGAAGTTCAGCGACATGACCCAGCTGTCACCGGGGAATGTGGCTGTGCCGCAATTGACGGCGCCGGTCGGGTTGTTGGTGACGAACTGCACTCGTCCGGCGCGTATAAACGGTGCCCCAACCAGGCGCTCACCACAGTTCGGCAGGGGCAGCATCCAGCCCTTCTTGGTAATGCAGGACGGGTTGGAGAGCGGGCAGCTGTACAGGACCGCGTTTTCGCTCGGTACAATGCGCACCGTCTCCGTGGCCGTACCAAAGGTATAGTTTGCTACCGTGGAAACACTCTGTGCCTGCAGGTCGGAGCTGTCGTAAGGCAACTGGGTTTTCAGCGTGGGGATATCGGAAGTATCGACCCAGATTCCGTGAATGGCCTGGGTCTTGTTAAAGGTACCCGAGCCCGGTGAGCTTTCACCATCATTGAGGGCGTCATCCACGCTCAGGATACTGCCGGTGCCGAAGTAAACCATGTAGCCATTCTCGGTCGGGTGTTCGGAGATGGCCGGGGCGTTGGTTATGGGCTGGTCCGGATCGCCGTCGTAGACCTTGATGACCTCGGAATTCGCCAGATTCGACTCGTCCAGGACGAACATCCACAGGTCGCCGTTGATGTCGCCAGCGAATGCCAGTTCGACCATGTCGTCAAGATCGGTGCTCTGCAGCACGGGAGCGGAAAGGCCGCCGGTGACAGGTACCGTGGTGCCGGACACGGTGACCGTAACCGGAATTTCCGTGACGCTGAAGTCCTGCGCGTCAACACCGTAATCATTCAGGTCGACCATCATCAGCGAGGTCGGATGGCTGGGGCTGGTGCTGTAGCCGTTGCCGGAGAACAGGTACCAGTTGGGCGCTGCATTGGTGCCGCCAAACGGGGCGATGACAGGTTTGCCGTAGATATATCCCCAGTTGCCGCCGCTCTTTTCAAACAGGAGCTTGGAGCCGGTGTAGGCGGGGTTGGTCATGTCGAGGGCATACAGGCCGGCAAAACCCGCGCCGCCGCCGCCCGCGAGCAGGGTGTACCAGTTGCTTTGTATCTGGGCCGAACTGCTTGTCAACTCGCCGTCGACATAGTAGGTATGGGTATAGGACTGGCCGCGCCCTGCGAGCAGGTAGAGCTTGTCGATCACCATGGACGGGATGTAGGCAAACACCTCGGAGCCATCCGCCTCGTCAAAGACATGCAGCATGCCGTCGTTGCCTCCCACGGCGATGCGGCCCGCACGGCCGGCGTTGTTGCTGGCAAAGGTGTTGTAGCCGGTGACGCGGCCAAGCAACTCTTCCGGCGGGCCGATATAGACCGGTGTGCTGGTGATGTCGCCGAGGACGCTGTAGCGGGTGCGCAGGTCACCTGTTGATCCGGTTTGGGTGTCATTGGCGCGCTCGTTCAGGCGCTCACCGCGAATGTAGTTCAGGATGGGGCTGGAGTAGGCATTGCCGTTCAAGGTCGGGTCCACCAGGGCGGCGGCTACCGTATCCGGATCGAGACCGGCACGCTGGGTCGCGCTGAGCTGGTCCCAGCCAAAGTTCTTCTGGCCGCTATTGTTGGTGAAGATGTTGCGGGACTGCCAGTAGGTCCCGGTCGGGCTGTCGGCACCGTTGGCAATGAACGTCGCGCGGGCACTCCAGCAGCCGGATGGCGCGGTGCGGCCACAGCCGCCATTGATACCGGCGGTTGCCGGATTGTTGCCCACGACCACGTCGGTCGAACGTACGCCTGCGGCGGAAATCGTATATTCGATCAGGTCACCCTGCCAGGCGCCATTCTCGAACCAGGGGCGGTAGGCCTTGGTGCCCGTGCTGTTATACAGGTCCCGGTCCTTGAGTGCGTACTGGCCGAGCAACACGGTCGGCTGCGTGGTCGGGATAAATACCGCGACTGCATAGATCAGCGAACTGATACCTGCCGCGATGACGGCTGTGAGTTTCAAGGAACGTTTTGTTAGTAGTTTGTTCATGATGTTTCTCCTGAAAATCAGGGTTTCAGCGGGTCGGTTACAAGCACGGATTGCACGATGCGTTTTGCGCCGCGCGAACTGCTGCTCTGGGCGGTTACCTGGAATACCTGCACGATTGCACCGGCCAGCGGATTTATGGTGCCGGTGTATGAGGAATCTTCGCCTGCGCTGTTGTCGAGGCCGGCATCCTCAATGATGTAATAGCCGACCCCGTCGTCGGCCGTGCCATCACCGTCGGTGTCACTGCCATCGCCGTTGAAGTCCGGGATGGAGACTTTCTGGCTGGGGAAGGTCCAGACCAGGTCTTCCGGCTTGCTGGGCGGGGTGCCGGTGGCGGTAGTTGTGCCTATCGGGTAGTAGCGGTCGCCAGCCGTGTCCGGGTTGAACGGGTTGCCGCTGCTCGCGGCAATGGCCGAGATGTCGTTCTCCCCCCTGACCAGTACGTATTCGGCGTTGTTGAGTGCCGTTGTCTGGAACTGGGTATTGCCGGCCATCAGGTTTTCCAGCCGTGACATATTCATGCCAAAGACCCCGAGTATGGTGAGGATCAGCAGGAATATCAGCGCCATGAACAGGGCGGCGCCGCGTTGCCGGAGCGTATGTGAATGTGAGGACGGTTGTCTGTTTTTCATGCTCGTGTCTCCAGGCTACTGGTTTCTCAGCCTGATGGTTGTCTCGAAAATCTGGCGGCGATAGTCATCGGTGCCATCGCCATCGACGTCACCGTCGATGTTGCCGTCAGCGTCGCGGTCAGTGGTTCCCGGAGTATAGTTTGTGCCGGCCATGGCATAACTGTTGGTGTTGTCAAAACCGGTCTCCGGACACTCGGCACGAACCGACAACCAGACGCGTGCCGCAATGACCTGCCCCCAGCTGGGGTCGGTGGCGACCTGGGCGTCTACGTAGTTGTCAACCGAGTCGTCACCGTCGGTATCGAGGCCGTACTGGACCTGGAAATTGTCGACACCGTAGGCGATTTCCTCGGATTGCAGTGTCCCGTTGATCAGGGACATGCGGTAGAGAGAGGGTACGGGTGTGCCCCCCGGGCAGTTTGATGGGGCGCTGTTGTTGGTTGTATGAATGAAATAGGCGCGCGAGATCAGTTCGGAGGTTCGCGTGGCTGCCGCGCCCGGTATGGTATAGGACAGCACATCCTTGCCTTCAAAGAGCCGCCCCTCGAACAGCGAGGAGCGGATGTAGTAGTGGTTTAGCAACGCAGGATTGGGTGTGGTGATGCCGCCAAGGATCCAGGGTGCAGCGTAGCGAACGACCAGCACATCGCCGATATGGGTGGTGTCTGCCGGCAGACAGGTGTAACTGGTCCGGTTGTCATTCTTGCCGAAGATGCGGTGGGTGAGCATTCGCGCCCAGTTGACATCCGTACAGGTGCCGTCGTCGATGGCGATACTGTTGCCGTTCGCGATGCCGCCCGGCGTGTAGTCTTCGATGGCCGTGATGTCGGCGTTACCGCCCCAGTAGCCGGCGCGGCGCAAGTCCGAACTGATGGAGTCTATGGCATAACGGCCGTTTTCCTGCATGCGCCCGAGAGTTTCCTGAATGTTGAAGCTTTTCTTCGAGCCAAGGAAAATCTGCGCGATGCCTGCGGTCAGAATCAGGGTGATCAGCAGCGCCACCATCAATTCGATCAGGCTGAAGCCCTTGCAGCGGCTGAATTTCCAGTTGTTGCGATGTCTAGGCATGTTCATTCCGAGTAGACCAGGCGGAAACAGCGGAAATCCTGGCTGGTTAGCGGGGGGCAGTTGAATGTCGCCGGCACAACGCTGGTATCGCGGCGCGATTCATTCCAGTAGACCGTCACGATATGGGTGACCTCGGCGCAGGCCGGCACCGTGGTCGTGTCACAGAGGGTAATATCACTTGTGCCATCCGGCAGTCGACTCGAGATATTCGCACGCCAATCGGTGAGGTCGGTCAGTGCAAGGCCTCCACCAGTCCAGGGCGCAATTAAAATGCCAGGCGTAGTGGTCCGGGCTACCACGTATTCCCCGTTAGCGACGCCGACCGGGTTGCTGCGCATGCGGTCCGTTATGTCATAGGTGAATTGCGTGGCCAGGGTGCGCATGCTGGCCATCTGGTTGGAACGCAGCCCTGTGGTTTGCAGCGCGGCCAGGCCCAGCAGGCCGATCGACAGCACCAGCAGGGCGATCAGTACCTCGAGCAGGGTGAATCCTGACTGGCTGTGTTTGCCGTGAGTGTCGGTGAGCTTCATGTTTGCGTTATCCATCACGGGCACGCCTGCTTGGTGACGATGGTGTGGCCCTGCAGCGTGACCTGGATCTTGCGTGACTGGTCGCGCACGCAGTTGTCGGCAACAAGGGTCAGGGTGGCGGTTGCGCCACCATTTGATGCCAGGCCGGTTGGCAGGAATCGCAGGCTGGCGGCGCTGGTAATGATCTGGTTTTTGCCGGAAAGCGCTCCACTGGTGCGCAGCATGCAGTCTTCGGTATCTTCACACAGCGGTGCCGAGGCCCCGAGGTCGGGGGTGCCGTTGAGGTTCAGGTCGGAAAAGACAATCCAGCCCTTGTCCCAGTCCCCGTTGCCAGTGCAGGTCGTCTGGTTGGCGCTGGCACAGATGACGGTATCTGAGCCTCGTTTCACGGCTTCACTCCGGGCAAGCTGCAGGGCGGTAACAAGCGCATTGGAGTGGGCGCCAAGTCGATTGTTTTTCATGAAATCCTTCAAGGACGGAATACCCATGGCCAGCAGAGCCGTGACGATCACGATAGTGATCAGCAATTCGACCAGGGTAAATCCGTTTTCTCTTTCCATACTCATGTTTTACAAACCTCGCTCATCCCTGTCATCCGCTATAAGATAAGCGGCCTAGTTTACCCGATGGGCGGAACCGGTCGGCCATTGATATTCCGCCGTTCTCATGTCTGTGGTTGTCGCGGCCGGTTCGGTTCTGGTGATGGCTTACGGGACCGGTTCCAGAATATCGGCTCACATCCTTTCATCTTGACAGGCCCGGAACGCCAACCCTGTGATTTATGCAAAGAAATGATGCTATGACTAATGCCGGCGGTAGTGACTGTATTGTGGTCGGTGGGGGTCTGCTGGGCATGCTGACGGCCTACTTCCTGACCAGGGAGGGCGTTTCCGTAACCTTGCTGGAGCAAGGCAGTGTCGGTCGTGAATCTTCCTGGGCAGGTGGCGGCATCCTCTCGCCCCTGGTTCCCTGGGACTATCCTGACGCGGTTTCAGAGCTGGTGCAATGGAGCCAGCGGCATTATCCCGTGCTGGTTAATGAGTTGCGGGACATGAGTGGCATTGACCCGGAGTGGCAACAATCAGGCCTGTTGATGGTTGATACTGCCCTTGAACCCCGTATCCTTCGCTGGCAAGCAAGATATCCCTGCAGGATAGAGCAGGTAGACCACGGGCAACTGGGACAACTGGAACCGGGTCTGGCGCTGTTTGAGGAGCCGGCCCTGTTGCTGCCGGAAGTAGCACAGGTTCGTAATCCCCGACTGTGCCAGGCGCTCGCGGCAAGCCTGCGCAAGCGGGGTGTCGCGATACACGAGCATGTACGGGTTTGTGGTTTTCGGGTTGCGTCTGCTGCAATTTCGGGTGTCATGACCGAACAGGGTGAATTTCTCTCGGACCGGGTTGTCGTGGCGGCCGGGGCGTGGAGTGCGGTCCTGCTGGGTGATCTTGTGCCTGGCCTGCCGGTGAATCCGGTGCGCGGCCAGATGATCCAGTATGCTGCCAGTGCCGGCCTGTTGCGGCATATTGTACTTGCCGGAGGCCGCTATCTGATACCGCGCAGGGATGGCCTGATACTTGCCGGCAGCACCCTCGAATACACCGGGTTTGAAAAGAACACCACCCGCGAGGCGCGGGACTCGCTTGCCGATTTTGCCACACAGCTCTTGCCGGGCCTGAATGATTGTGAACTCGTCAACCATTGGGCTGGCCTCAGACCCGGTAAAACCGACGGCATCCCGATTGTCGGAGAACACCCTGAAATCAAAGGCTTGTATCTGAATGCAGGACATTTTCGCAATGGCGTCGTACTGTGCCCGGCATCTGCGCAGTTGTTGCTGGATATCATGACGGGGCGGACAAGCTTTACCGGAACCGATGCTTATCGTTTGCAGTGACGGTGAAGCATGCCGGTGCCTGGAATAGACGTGGCAGCGAAACCGGTACTATACTAGTGGTCATGGTGAATCAGGCTGACAAACAACCACTTAGTGGCGACGACGTCGAGGGACTGTTGAAGGAGCATGGCATATTGCCTACCCAGCAGCGCGTCCTCATTGCGGGTGTATTACTGGAGCGCCAGCAACACCTTTCAGCAGATCAGGTCATGCATCTGGTCAATGGTGAACACCACCTTGTATCAAAGGCGACTGTCTACAATACGCTCGGGCTGTTTGCGAACAACGGCCTGATCAGGGAAGTCATCGTCGATCCTGCCAGGGTTTTTTATGATTCGAATACCGGCAATCATCATCACTTTTACAATATCGATACCGGCGAACTGACTGATATAGACTCCGACAACATGAAAATCACCACACTGCCTGAAATGCCTGCAGGGACAGTAGCGGCAGGCGTGGATATCATTATCAGGGTTCGCCGCACACCTGCAGCGACCTGAGTCGAATAGATAATCTCATCACAACGTTTTATACTCCCCAGCCGCGCAAGCCGGAGTAGCTCAGTCGGTAGAGCAGCTCACTCGTAATGAGAAGGTCGGGGGTTCAATTCCTCTCTCCGGCACCAATAAACCGCCTTGATCCGGAATACAGAAGCCCGCACCCGGGGGCACGCGTCTGGCGTTGTTGCTTGTCATGTGCAATACATGAACCCGGCTCGCAAGCGTGTAGTCAGCATTATTCCCGAGTGCGTTGACCGCGATTGAAATCCGGTCGGGTCTTGACCGTGCGCCGCCAGGACCGTTGTGCAGCGGAGGTCTCGCATTCTCCTCTCCAGACAGCCGGGCAGCTGAAATGTCCTTGCTGCTACGGCAGGAGGGTTATGTGCAAGTGGCAGATTAATAGTGGGTTACATGTTTTCGGGGTGCGTGGTTGCACGGGATTTTGTGTCCATGAACGCCTTGCCGTACTATGTCGACCCCAGAATTTCAGCGCGGGCCTGAGGCAATTCCCTGATGGTCAATATTCAGTTATCAAAAGTACTTCTAAACGACGAGATCCGCCGGGCGGTGGCGGCTGCGCTGGAGTCGGGACAATATATTCTTGGACCCGAATGCCGGACTTTCGAGCATGAACTGGCGGCATACACAGGTACCCGCAATGCCGTGCTCTCATCTTCCTGGACTGCCGCGGTATTGCTGCTGCTGCAGGTGATGGAACTCTCTGCAGGCGACGAGGTGATCGTACCTTCCCACACCGCCTTTCCGACTCTGGAACCTATCATCCATGCGGGCGCCAGGCCGGTGTTCGTCGATGTGGATGAAACCTATTGCATGGATCCTGCACTGTTGGAAGCGGTTATCACCTCACGGACCGTGGGTATCATGCCGGTCCATCTGTATGGGCATCCCGCTGATATGGATAGCATCCTGCAACTGGCCGGGCGTCACGGTCTGTGGGTGATAGAGGATTGCGCCCAGGCCCAGGGTGCAATGTACAGGGGCCGCAGGGTGGGTTCCATCGGAACGGCGGCGGGTTTCTCCTTTTATCCGTCGAAGAATCTCGCGGTCCCGGGGGATGGTGGCTGTATCTGCACCAATGACGACAGCCTGGCCGAAGGCGTGCGCATGCTGCGCGATCACGGCCGCAAGAGCAAGTTCATCCATGAGAAAGCAGGCTATAACCTGCGCTTTAACGAGATCCAGGCGGCAGCCGGGAGGGTGGCACTGCGTTATTTGAATGAGCTGAATGCCCACCGGCGCCGGGTGGCGGAACACTACAGCCGACGTCTGGACGGTCTGGTGACCACGCCGGTGGAGCGCCCCTGGGCAGAGCACGTGTACCACATGTATGTGATCCGCACTCCGCGGCGTGACGCCCTGGCCGAGCACCTGAATTCCCTGGGGATCGCGTCCGGAATCCACTACCCGGTGGCCAATCACCGGCAGCCCGCGATAACCGCCCTGTACGACGATATTCCCGGCCTGCCCAATACCGAGCAATGGGTAAACGAAATCCTCTCCTTGCCGATTCACGGCCAGATGCCGTTCGAGGACGTCGACAGGGTCTGCGACGCCATCGGTTCGTTTTGCGGCTGATCTGCCATGACACCTGAACTGAGTATCGTGGTGCCCTGCCACAATGAAGAGGGCAATCTGCCGCTGCTGGTGGAGGCAATCGACAGGGCGCTTGGTCCGCTCGATACGGGCTACGAGATCATCATTACCGACGACCGCAGCAACGATAATTCCTGGCAGGTACTACAGCAGTTGGCCAGAGAGCATAGCCAGGTGCGCGGTCAGCGCATGCGGGAAAACCGCGGCGAGTCTGCCGCCAGCTGGGCAGGGATGCAGGCCGCCCGGGGGCGTTACATCGTTACCATGGATGCCGACCTGCAGAACGATCCGACAGATCTTCCGCGGTTTCTTGAGGCGCTGGGGCAGGCTGACTGTGTCTGCGGCACCCGGGTGGAGTCACGGGGCGCGGGCGATAATATTATCCGCATCCTTTCCTCACGAGTGGCCAACGGGGTACGCAACGCCCTCTCCGGTGAGGAAATCAGTGACGCGGGCTGCACCTACCGCGCATTTCGTCGCGAGTGTATCGGCAATCTGAAATTCTTCAAGGGCATGCACCGCTTTCTGCCAACCCTGTTCAAGATAGAGGGTTACACCGTGGTGGAGATCCCGGTAGCTAACAATCCACGGCTTTATGGCAGTGCGCATTACGGTGTCTGGAACCGGCTGTTCGCCTCATTTTATGACCTGCTGGCGGTGCGCTGGATGAAGTCGCGGATGGTCCACTACCAGATCGAGGAACAGGTGGGCTCTACCGCAGATGCCGGTGCCCCGGCTGGCAAGACATAACTTTTTCTCACAGGACAGGAATATGTTGAATGTTGCACTGGTTGGCTGCGGCCGCATCGCCAAACGCCACTCCGAGCTGCTTGGAGACGGGCAGGTAAGGGGACTGCGTCTCGCGGCCGTATGTGATCTGCTGGAGGTGAAGGCACGGAACATCGGCGAACGCTTTAATGTCCCTATCTACACTGACATGGACCAGATGATGCGGTCTGAGCCCATCGATATGGTGGTGGTGCTGACCCCGACAGGTGTCCATGCACAGAATGTGATCAATCTGGCGCGCTACCAGAAAAACATTGTGGTCGAGAAGCCGATGGCCCTGACTCTGGACGATGCGGATGCCATGATCCAGGCCTGTGACGAGAACGGCTGCCGCCTGTTTGTCGTCAAGCAGAATCGCTTCAACGTACCGGTCATCAAGCTGCGCGAGGCGGTGGAGGCGGGTCGCTTCGGCAAGTATGTCCTGGGTACGGTGCGGGTACGCTGGTGCCGCCACCAGCAATACTATGACCAGGACCCCTGGCGCGGTACCTGGGCCATGGATGGGGGGGTGCTGACCAACCAGGCCAGTCATCACGTGGACATGCTGCAGTGGATGATCGGCGATGTCGAGAGTGTCTTTGCCAAGGCCGCAACCGCCCTGGCGAATATTGAAGCGGAGGACACGATCATCGTTACCCTGAAGTTCCGTAACGGGGCACTGGGTATCATCGAGGCCACCACCGCTGCCCGGCCTGTCAACCTCGAGGGCTCCATCTCGATACTTGGCGCGCAGGGCAGCGTGGTGATCGGCGGTTTCGCTGTCAATCAGATGCAGACCTGGGCCTTCGAACAGCATGAGGACGGCGATGACCAGGTGCTGGAGGCGTATTCAGTCAATCCGCCCAATGTCTATGGCTTCGGACACCAGGCCTATTACGAACACATCGTGGATTGCATTGAAAACCAGAAACAGCACCTGGTGGACGGGCTGGAGGCGCGCAAGAGCCTGGAACTGATTAACGCCATCTATGAGTCGGTAGAGACCGGGCGCGAGGTTTACCTCAACTTCCAGCCCCGCAAATGTCTCCTGGGCCGGACCGCTTGACCGATCCGGGACCCGCCAGGTCCCGCGTTCACCGGGTCCTGGCGCTGGGCGCGCTGATCCTGCTGCTGGCGCTGGGTGCCTATCTGCTCTACCTGCTGCCCTACGAGGATATGCCTGGCGAGGTTGCGGCAATCGGTGAACAGGCTGCATCACTGGGCTGGTACGGCCCGGTGGTGTTTGCACTGGTTACCGCCCTGATGACCGGGATCGGCGTGCCCAGGCTGCTGATGACCGGCGTCGCCGCTGCCCTGTTTGGTTTTGCCTGGGGCCTGCTTGTCAGCCAGATCGGGGTGCTCGCAGGCGCCTATGCAACCTTTGCGCTGGCCCGCTGGAGTGGCCGTGAGACGGGTCTGGAACGCTGGTCACGGCTAAGGCGCTTTACGGGCCTGTTGTCGGAGCAGGGGATCGTTCCGGTACTGCTGATCCGCCAGCTTCCCCTCAGCAGCTTCTTCATCAATCTGCTGCTCGGCCTGACCGCGGTGCGAACCCGGGACTTCTTTATCGGCAGCGTGATCGGATTTCTGCCCGAGGCGATACCGGCCGCACTGATCGGGGCCGGACTGGTTCAGGGCTCCTATGCAGAGACGTTGAAATATCTGCTGGCGGGGGTGCTGCTCCTTGTCGGTCTGGGGCTGCTGGCTCGCTGGCTGTTGCGCTCGCCGCTGCTGCGCAGCGAACGACAGCGCATCCGGATGGAAGCTGACAACATGCGTGAAAACAGATGATCGATCGCCTGTTTCGCAACCCCTGTTCGCCACTGCTGCTGATAGCCGGTTATTTTTTTCTGCAGTGGTTGCTGCGGGTTGTCAGTGGTGGGAGTTTCGAGCTGGATGAGGCGGAGCAGATGGTTCTGGGGCAGCGCCTGCAGCTCGGCTACAGCCCGGACCCGCCACTCTACACCTGGCTGCAGGTTCCCCTGTCAAAACTGCTTGGCGAAGGAGTTGCTGCTCTCAGCCTGCTGAAGAACCTGCTGCTGTTTGCCACCTACGCCAGCAGCTATTTTATTGCCCGGCACTGCGGGCTGGCCCGGCAGCATGCCGGCCTGGCGGCATTGTCGCTGATCCTGCTGCCCATGGTCGGCTGGGAGTCACAGCGCGATCTCACCCATTCGGTGCTGGTGACCACGCTGGCAGCCGCAAGCTTGTGGGCGGTACTGGCATTGCTCGATGGCCGCCAGCACTGGCACCAGTATCTCCTGCTTGGCGTGCTGCTGGGGCTCGGGGCGCTCTCCAAGTGGAACTACGTACTGTTTGCCCTGGCGCTGCTGGTCACCCTGGCCAGCATCCGACCTGCCTTGTTGCTGCGTCCCGCTGCGTTACTGATCCCGCTGTTTGCCGCGGCGCTGTCGACCCCGTTTCTGTTCTGGATGCAGCAGCACCTGGCGCTGGCCACTGGCACCAGCTACAAGCTCAGGGTCGCGGAAGTCGCCTACTGGCAGACTGTGGGCAGTGGAGCGCTTTCACTGGCATATGCCTATCTCCTGTTTGTGGTGCTGTTTATTGCGGTCTTTGCCCTGGTATTCCAGCCCTGGAAACTTCAGCAGCAGACAGCGGCTGCCGGGCAACGTCCGCCCGGGTTGCGCTTTCTGGTACGCCTGTCCTGGGTCACGCTGATTATTCTGCTGCTGTTTCTGCTGGCCAGCGGGGCCACTTTCTACCGCGAAAGATGGCTGCTGCCGCTGCTGTTCTATTTTCCGGTGATGATTTTTGCCCTTGCCCCGGAAGGCATCTGGCAAGCCGCCCGGGTGCGTCTTTATCAGAAAATCTTGCTCGCCATGATGCTGGCTGTATTGCTGGGTCTGGCGGCACGCGTGTATCTGTTGCCACTGGCGGGGAAATACACCAAGCCCCATTTCCCCGGCGAGGCACTGGCCCGGGAATTGCTGCAGGCGGCTGGTCCCCATGAGTTGCTGATTGCGTCCAAGAGTTTTGTTGGAGGCAACCTCATGCCCTGGCTGGATAACACGTTTGTCAGTTCGCCGTCGCTGGATTTTCCGCTTGCCGCATTGCGCAGGGAGGGTGCGCCGGTGCTGCTGGTGTGGGAGACGCGGAAGTCCAGTGCCCTGCCGGCAGCACTGCTGGAGTATGCGCAGCAGCGGCTGGGTGGCAGCCTGACCCTGATCGGTATGCCGGGGTTGATCGAGGCACCCTACCGGTATTACGGCAATGCCAGTGTCAGGCTTGGGTGGCAGCTGGCTTCTGTGGATTCCCCGCATTAAAGGGCCGGCTCCCTGCTGACCTGTGTCAGCCCGGGTTCGCTTCCCGGGCAGTGTTCATTTTTGTCGCATGGTTTGTCTCGTGACCCCGGGAGACTGTTCCATTGAAACGAATGCAGTTCTACTGCTATTACCCAGTGCCGTGATGTTCCCGGGTTTCGTCCAGGGTGCTGCCTTGCGTGTTGAGGCCGCTGCGCTCCCTGATTTCATCTAGGACTCACTGGTGGCGTGCTTCGTGTAATTTCCGGTAGTAATACTGGGTCTCGCGCAGAGCCTGTCTGCCGGCCCTGCTCAGGGTGACGTGACTCAGATAGCCGTATTCGTGGGGTTCGTGCAACATGAAGCACGCAGCGACATACGGTTGTTTTTCCCTTGGTACATCACGAAACCGGCGCAGGCCAATCGCA
Source organism: uncultured Gammaproteobacteria bacterium (assembly GCA_963824045.1). GTDB lineage: Bacteria > Pseudomonadota > Gammaproteobacteria > UBA9214 > UBA9214 > UBA9214. The sequence goes on from CAWGNW010000019.1 coordinate 61,830, forward strand.
TACTGAAAATCGGTTTTGATCACGCGGGGTCTCACCCTGGACAAAATTGCGGGGCAGAGTTTTAACTGTTCCAGCGTGGATCTGACTTGCAGCAGCATGTTCTGTATTCCGGAATCCATGCGGGGTGATGACGGTGCGGTGAGCCATGTCACCGGCCTGCATTAATCTGAAGAAGTTAATTAAATAAACGAATACTGAATCATAGAGTCGCACATAAACAATCACAACGACATGTACACGCGTTGCGGCAAGTATCGAACTCGCATGATTTCCCATGAAGATCAGCAAAACAGTCAGGGTACTGTTTTAACTCTTTGTTTTTATATTTTTACCGTGGTGATGCAGGTGTCTCGTCGCGGTCTGTGCCGGGCGTCAACATGCCGGCAGCTTATCCCGGCTACGGTGAGCAGGTTGAAATATTGTCTGCGAACAGCTTTGGTATGCCGTTGGCCGTCACCTGTATCTGCCTGCCCTGTGTGTCGCCGCGATCATCGCAGAGGGACATGATGGCTGTGGCACCGCCTTCGTTGGTTGAACCGTTCGGATTGAATTCCAGGTTGATGTTCCAGCTCCAGGCAGTACGCATCCTGACCCCGGGTAATGCGGGTTGCCCGCGGCGCAACAGGATATCGGTGCCGTTGTTGTAGATGCTGTTGCTGTAGTTGCCATCGTCGGCAAAGATGATATATCCCGTGTCCCAGACTTGCGCTGTGCCACTGCATGACGGTGTCGATGCGTTTGGCGCGGCGGATCTGCACATGATTACCCGCACATCTCTTTTCGCGGCCTCGCTGCGCGCAAAGTGGATATCCGCGACAACCCGGTTTATTTGTGTCGCCAGCCGGTTATCCTTGATCATGTTGCTGAGGCCGGGTACCGCCGTGGAGAGGATGATGGCGATGATGCCAATGGTGATCATAATTTCAGGGATTGTGAATCCACTACAGTTTTTATAATACATCACGACTTCGGTCCGTTCGGCAAGGGTCCAGTAGGTCTTGTTGAGGCTGAGAACCTTATCGACATCAGCCGGGGTTTACTGAAGGTTGTGCGGCTCCAGGAACAAGATATTCCACCGGGCCATCGTAGCTTGTCAAATATTTCCGGATTCATCAAATAGCATTGATAAATCAATGGATTGCACGTTTTTCGTTAATGTGCCAATAGATATGAAATCCACGCCAGCCAACGCGACCTCCCTGAGGTTCTCCAGGGTGATACCGCCGGATGCTTCCAGTTCGGCGCGCCCGGCGACGAGTTCCACCGCCTGTTTCAGCCCGGCCAAGGTGAAATTATCCAGCAACAGTCGTTCTGCGCCGGCTTCCAGAGCCCGGGATATCTGTGCGGCATTCTCTACCTCGATTTCAACCGGCATGCCGGGATTTTCGACCCTGGCCTGGCGAACGGCCTGCAGGATCGAGCCTGCTGCAGCGATGTGGTTTTCCTTGATGAGGATACCGTCATAGAGGCCGTTGCGGTGGTTGTGGCAGCCGCCGATGCGCACGGCGTATTTCTGTGCCAGGCGCAGGCCCGGCAGGGTCTTGCGGGTATCGAGAATCCTGACCGGCAGGTCTGCGACAACATCGGCATAGCGACGTGCCAGTGTTGCAGTGCCGGAGAGTGTCTGCAGGAAGTTCAGTGCCGTGCGCTCGCCGGTCAGCATGGCGCGTGCCGGGCCCTGCAGGGTACACAGGCGCTGTCCCGCCCCGGTTTGCGTACCGTCGTGGACATGCCAGTCGACGCTTATGCGGGTGTCGAGCTCGGCAAAGACCGCGTTGAACCATGCCATGCCGCACAGCACCGCGGGCTCGCGGCAGATGACGCTGGCACGTGCGTCGCGGGTTTCGGGGATCAGGTGTGCGGTGATGTCCCCGCTGCCGACATCTTCGGATAACGCGCTGCGTACCGTTTGCAGCAGCGGTTCGTCGAGGACTTCGAGCAGCATTCAGGTAGAGATTTCCAGCAGTTCGATTTCAAAAACCAGGGTGGCGTTGGGTGGTATTACGCCGCCGGCTCCTCTGGCACCGTAGCCGAGTTCAGGTGGGACCACGAGCCTGCGAATACCGCCTACCTGCATGCCCTTGACGCCTTCGTCCCAGCCACGAATGACATAACTGCAGTCCACGGGAAAGCTGAACGGCTCGTTACGGTCCCGGCTGGAATCGAACCTGGTATCATCCTCGAGCCAGCCGGTGTAATGCACAATGACCGTCTGCCCCCTGCCGGTCACGGTGTCTCCACTGCCGGCCCTGGTGTCTTCGTAGCGGAGCCCGGATTCGGTTACGGTTTCTGTCATGCTGGTTTCCTCTGTTGGTACGCTGGAGTAACTGCATTCCGGCTGGCATGTCCTCGCCTGAAAAGTATTGCTGCCGGGATTTCCCCCTGTTCCAGCAGTCAAGACTGCTTCGCGTGCAATTTGGCGGGCATGCGGTATGCGACATCACAGCGGTGGCTAATCATCTTTCATTCCCGCTGTAACCTTCATGCGCGTCTGCGGGTCGGAGAAATAGGCAAGCTGCATTTTCCTGACCAGCCCGGCCAGCAGCATCAGGCTGAGGAGATTGGGCACGGCCATCAGGATGTTGGTGATATCAGCGATGTTCCAGACCAGCTGCAGTGGCACTGCGGCGCCAACAATGACGAGCACGGTAAACAATACCCGGTAGGGCATGACGGCACGTTCCCCGAACAGGTAATACGCTGACCGGTCACCGTAGTAGGACCACGCAATCATGGTGGAATAGGCAAACAGGCACAGGGACACGCCTACCACCCAGGCGCCGGCCTCGCCCAGGGAGTCGCTGAAGGCATGGGCGGTCAGGGCTGCCCCCATCAATGACTCGCTGCTTTGCTGCCAGGCGCCGGTCACGATGATCACGAGTCCGGTCATGCTGCAGATCACCAGGGTATCGATGAAGGGTTCCAGCATTGCAACCAGGCCTTCACGCACCGGTTGATTGGTGCGAGCCGCGGCATGCGCCATCGGGGAGGAGCCGAGTCCGGCCTCGTTGGAAAACAGGCCGCGTGCGACGCCCCAGCGAATCGCCTCTCCCACGGCTGCCCCGCCGACGGCCCACGGATTCAGCGCGTGTTCGAGAATGGTGGCGATGGCTGCCGGAATGTCCCCGAGATGGTTCAGCAGGACCAGTACAGCGGCAGTGATATAGCCGATTGCCATGAAGGGAACGATGGCGCTGGCTACGCGGGCAATGCGCTTGACACCGCCGATAATGACCAGGCCGACGAGAATGGCAAGCAGGCAGCCGGCAAACCATTTGTAGTCCTGCAACTGCGGAAACACATATCCCAGACCATCCATGACCGAGTTTGCCTGCACCATGTTGCCGATGCCGAAGGAGGCTATCAGTGCGAAACTGGCGAAGGTGGCTGCGGTGCGGCGCATGTTCAGGCCGTGCAGCAGGGTGTACATCGGTCCACCGGCGACCTTGCCGTCGGGAGATACCTGGCGAAACCGGAGGGACAGGGTGCACTCGGTAAACTTGGTGGCCATGCCGAGGATGGCCGTGATCCACATCCAGAACAGGGCGCCGGGCCCGCCCAGCGAGATCGCCGTTGCCACCCCGGCGATATTCCCGGTGCCGACGGTGGCCGAGAGTGCGGTGGACAGTGCCTGGAAATGCGAAACCTCGCCCGTATCCTGCGGGCGGCTGTACCTGCCGGACAGCAGTGCGATGGCGTGCCTGAAGCCGCGCACCTGCACGAAGCCCATACGCAGGGTCAGATAGAGGCCGGCGCCGAGCAACAGCAGCAGGGTGAATGTATTGTTCCACAGGAGGCCGGACAGCTGTCCGGTCCAGGCGCTCAGCTGCGTAAAGAATTCCATATGTCAGTCATTCCGGGTTGCATGTTTGAGCGTCAGTGTATTGCCCTGCTGGCTAAAGTCCAGCTGCCTCAGGAAACTCATGCCGAGCAGTACGGCGTCGTCACCATCATTCGGGTTGATGCTGGCGGCGACCGGTCCCAGGCGCAGGGGCCCCAGGCGGATTTCGTCCAGCGTCGTCTGCCAGGCGGATATCGTACCGTTCGCCGTCTGGTACCAGGCGCGACGGCCGCGCTCCAGCCCGATCCTGTCCGCCACGGCGACCGGAATGGAGACATCGGACGCGCCGGTATCCAGCATGAATTCGACCGGGTGGCCGTTTATCGTGCCGCTGGCGACATAGTGGCCAAAGCGGTTGCGTTGCAGGCGCACCTCGGGAACCCCGCTTGTTGTTGCTGCCGAGAGCTGCCGGTTGGGGTTGCGCTGTGCATCCAGCCGGTCGTTGAAGAACCAGGTCAGCAGGAGCAGCAGCAATAGCCATGCGGCAACGATCATGCCTTTTCCCAGTCGCTGGCCGTGATCCGCCTGTCTGTCTTCCGGTGTCACCGGGTCACCTCCATGTTGCCGTTCAGCCAGGCAGTTGCAGGCCCGGGGAGTCACGGCGCATGCCGGGCAGCGTGTAGCGTCCGTCAACAGGCCGGGGCTGTGAATAACGCTCATTCGGGCTGCAGGTCATTCACTCATGCCTCCAGGCTCACAGCGCCAGCAGTTCAGGAGGCTGCTGCGGACGTAGCACCACGACGTGGTGGTCCGGCACCGCCAGCCACCCGGGGTTCTCGGAAAAACGTTCCGAGGCAACCAGTTGTCCCCCCGGAAAATCCGGATCGGTGGTCGAGTAATACAGTGACGGGCTCTCATGGTTCAGGGCATGCCGGGCGGCGTAGATGCTATCGGCATCGGTGACGACAAGATTCAGCAGGGCGGGCTGATCGCCGACCATGCCGGCGACCTGCGCGTACAGCTGGCGTACGGCCTGCACCGGCTGCCGGCCGGCGTCATCCAGCAGGATCTGCCGCAGGCAGGCGAACAGGTACTCCGAATCCGTGTTGCCGCGGATCTCCGCGCTGACGGCGGGTGCGAGCCTGCGCAGCATGTTCGGCCGCACCGTCTGGTGGAAATCGGTAATGAAGCCGTTGTGGACGAACAGTCTCTGCCCGTCACTGAACGGTGGCGTGTTGAGCGGGTGCACCGGGCTGCCGGCAGTTGCGCTGCGCACCTCCGCGATCCAGAGCGTCTGGTGCAGGCTCCGGGCAAGTGCCGGCAGGTTGGCATCGGTCCAGATTGGTGCGGAATTCGTATAAACGGCCGGCTGGCCGGCGGGGTCGAACCAGCCGAAACCGAAGCCATCGGCATTCAGTTTCGCGTATTTCAGCTCCCAGGGTTCCCGGGATTGACGGTAGAGGCTGTGTGGTGGGTCGATCAGGAACTGTTGCAGTGATATGGCAGGTCCCAGGTAGGCGGCAAGTCTGCACATGATCGGTCGACCGGCTCAGGCCAGCAATATCTCCAGCAAGGCCTTCTGGGCATGCAGGCGATTCTCGGCCTCGTCCCAGACGACGCTTTGCGGCCCGTCGATGACATCGGCGGCGACCTCTTCCCCGCGGTGGGCGGGCAGACAGTGCATGAACAGCGCATCGCTGGCCGCGGCCTGCATGAGGTTCGCATCGACCTGGTAGGCAGCGAACGCCTTTGCCCGCTTCGCCTGCTCTTCCTCCTGCCCCATGCTTGCCCAGACATCGGTGACGACCAGGTCGGCACCGTCAGCAGCGGCCAGTGCGGAGTCCATCATGACGGCGTGGTTGCCTGCGGCTTGCAGGATGTCAGGCTCCGGCTGGTAGCCTTCCGGGCAGGCGATATTCAGGGTGAAACCGAACTGGCGTGCGGCATTGATGTAGGAATGACACATGTTATTGCCATCGCCGATCCAGGCGACACTTTTACCGCTGATGTCACCGCGTTGTTCGTGGTAGGTCTGCATGTCAGCCAGCAGCTGGCAGGGATGGTAAAGGTCGGTCAGGGCGTTAATGACCGGAACCGAGGAGTATGCCGCGAAGCGCTCGATCTTCTCATGTTCGAAGGTACGGATCATGATCACATCCGACATGCGCGACAGCACCCTGGCGGTGTCCTCGATGGCCTCGCCGCGTCCCAGCTGGGTATCCCGCGGCGACAGAAAAATCGCATGCCCGCCCAGTTGCGCCATGCCGACCTCGAAAGACATGCGGGTACGGGTGGAGGACTTCTCGAATACCATCGCCAGCACCCTGTGCTTGAACGGTTCGTGGATGCTACCTGCCTTGTTGAGTGCCTTGAGCTCGATGGCGCGTCTGACAAGGTGCTGCAGTTCCACAGGTGACAGGTCGAGCAAGGTCAGGAAATGTCTCGGATTCACGCCGCTACCCTTTGAGGAAGTCCCGAATCAGGTCACCGACCTGTTCGACGATGATGTCGGCCTGCTTGTCCGTCATGATCAGCGGCGGCAGCAGGCGGACGACGCGCTCGGCAGTCACATTGATGAGCAGGCCGCACTGCAGCGCCATGCCGACCAGTTCGCTGCAGGGGCGATCCAGTTCGATGCCGATCATCAGGCCAAGTCCCCGGATATTGCTGACGCCCGCCTGACCGGCCAGTGAGGCGGCAAACCCCGTACGCATGCGCTGCCCGAGTTCAGCGGCCCGTGACACCAGCCCTTCCTGTGTGATGGTTTCCAGCACCGCGATGGCGGCCCGGCAGGCCAGCGGATTGCCGCCGAAGGTGGTGCCGTGTTTGCCGGGCTGCATGACATCGGCCGCCGCGCCACCGGCCAGGCAGGCGCCGATCGGCACGCCGTTGCCGAGCGCCTTGGCCAGCGTGATCACGTCGGGCCGGGCCTTGCCATGCTGCCAGGCGAACCACTCTCCGGTGCGTCCGACGCCGGTCTGGATTTCATCCAGCATCATCAGCCAGCCGTTGGCGTCGCAGATCTCCCGGATGCCTTCGAGGTAACCGGCGTCCGGCACATTGACGCCGCCTTCGCCCTGCACGGGTTCCACCAGTACGGCAACCGTGTCGTGATTGTTGCGAGCCACGGTGCGGATCGCATCCAGGTCATTGTAGGGCACGCGGATGAATCCCCTGACCAGCGGCTCGAAGCCGGCCTGGATGCGGCGGTTTCCGGTCGCCGTGAGCGTTGCAAGGGTGCGCCCGTGGAAGCTCTGTTCCATGACGATGATGGCGGGGCAGGTGATATCCTTGCCGTGGCCGTAGAGACGCGCGATCTTGATTGCCGCCTCGTTGGCTTCTGCGCCGGAGTTGCAGAAGAATGCCCGTTGCATGCCGGACAATTCACACAGGCGGTCGGCAAGATCCGCCTGCAGCGTGATGCCATAGAGATTGGATGTGTGTACCAGGGTTGCGGCCTGGTCGCAGAGTGCCTGCGTGACCGCGGGGTGTGCGTGTCCGAGTCCGCACACGGCGATGCCGCTGATCGCGTCCAGGTACTGCCGGTGTTCACTGTCCCACAGCCAGATACCCTCGCCCTTGGTAAACTGGACCGGGAGCCGGTTGTAGGTCGCCATGAGATGATCTGCCATTTTCACTGAGTCCAAAATAGAAAAGGCAGTCTGAAGCAGACTGCCAGCACCAAGTGGTAATGATTCTATCGCCTGCAGCCCGAAAAGCGCAAACCCGGCCAGGAGCCGGGTTTGCTTGCCGGTGACGCCCTACAGGCCGGCGACCTGAACCAGGCGCCTGCCTGAAGCGCGGAAGCCCGGGTCAGAAAGGCAGATTGTGCGCGTAGGCGGTCATGCACAGCAACATCGGGATGGACAGCAGGGTGTTGGTGCGGGACGCCATCAGGGCAACCTTCTTGGCGCCGGCGATATCATCGGCACTGGCCTGCACGATACCGAGGATCTTCTTCTGGTTCGGCCAGATCAGCACCCAGACATTGAACAGCATGATGGTGCCGAGCCAGGCCCCGATGCCGATGTAGGATACATTGCTGGCGAAGCTGAAGCCCTCGAAAGTAAAGGCGGATTTCAGTATGCCCATGTGTCCGAGCGCTGCCGCACCGGTCAGCCAGGTTGCTACGGCTGACCAGCGGAACCACAGCAGGGCGCGGGGTGCGACGTACTTGTTGATGGCAGCCGGACCCGGGCCGCCATCGTCGCCCAGGGCTGCACCGACAGCGGGAACCTGGACGAAATTGAAGTAATACAGCAGGCCGATCCAGGTGATGCCGACCAGGACGTGTGCCCATACGGCGATTTCAATCGGATTGACACCGGTCGGGCCCAGAGCAACCACGATAATAATTGCCAGCACAAAGCCGGAAATAATCGTTCCCAAAATTGAAGTAAGCGGATTCATGTGTTCAAAGCTCCTTGTGGTGGATGCGCCAGGCGGCAGTCGGCCAATTAATAGGTGAGCAAAACAGTCGGGAATGGGAGGATACGGTAGCCCGGTGTATATTGCAATATATCCTGCTTGCTGTTTTCTGTTAAAAAAGCATTGGGTTAGAGTAGGGCGACAAACTCTCCCGGGGTGCGGCGCCGCAGCGGATTAAAGCATGCATGCAATAGAACTGAGCCTGTTTATCAGCCAGATAACGGCCGTGTGCGACGAGATGGGGGCTGTGCTGCGACGCGCCGCGTTCTCAACCAATATCAAGGACCGGCTGGATTTTTCCTGTGCGATATTCGATCGGCGCGGACGCCTGTGCGCGCAGGCCGCCCATATTCCGGTGCACCTCGGCAGCATGGCCTATGCCATGCAGGGTCTGGTGGAGGGGACCGAATGGGCGCCGGGTGACATGCTGATTGTCAATGACCCCTACCTGGGCGGGACCCACCTGCCGGATGTCACCCTGATAGCGCCGGTTTTCCAGGACGATGACTGCATCGGCTACGTCGCCAATCGTGCCCACCATGCCGATATCGGGGCAGACACCCCGGGTTCGATGCCGGTGTCCCGGCATCTGGACGAGGAGGGTCTGCTTATCCCGCCCGCGCATCTGTTGCGTGCCGGGGTGCGGGTCCCCGAACTCATGGAACGCATCCTGCGGGCCACCGCCAATCCGCAGCAGATGGAGGGCGACCTCGCCGCGCAAATCAGCGCCAACCACACCGGCAGACAGCGCCTGATCGAACTGGCCGGCGCCCGGGGTGTCGCTGCCTATGAACAGGGACTGCAGGCCATGAATGACTATGCCGCGCGGCTTGCAGGGGAGGCGTTGCAGTGCATTCCCGATGGCAGTTACCGCTATCGTGATTTCATGGACGACGACGGCATGGGCCAGCAGGATGTTCCGCTGCAGGTCGAGGTGCGTGTCGCAGCCGGTAAAATCGAGGTCGACTTCGCCGGCACGGCGGCGCAGGTTGCCGGTAATATCAATTGCCCGCTGTCGGTGGCGGCTGCCGGTGTGCTGTACGTTTTTCGTTGCCTCATGCCGGCCCACACCCCGGCGTGCGAGGGCAGTTTCCGGGATATACATCTTGCCGCACCGCCAGGCTGCCTGGTCAATGCCTGCCGGCCGGCAGCCGTGGCGGCAGGTAATGTCGAGACCAGCAGTCGTATCGTTGATGTGGTCATGGGGGCGCTGGCGCAGGCGCTGCCGGAGCGCATCCCGGCCGCCAGCCAGGGCACGATGAACAACCTGGCCATGGGATCCCGCAGTAGCGCCCGTGCCTGGGACTATTATGAAACCCTCGGTGGTGGCATGGGTGGCGGGTGCAGGTATGCGGGCCTGAGTGCGGTCCAGTCACACATGACCAACACCCTGAATACACCCATCGAGGTGCTGGAAATGGAATTCCCGTTGCGCGTCCGGCGCTACCAGTTGCGCAGCGGTTCCGGTGGCGCCGGCAGGCACAGGGGGGGGGACGGCCTGATTCGGGAGTATGAATTCCTGCAGCCGGCGCACGTGACGCTGCTGACGGAACGGCGCAGGCACCGGCCATGGGGCCTGGCGGGTGGCGCGCCCGGCAAGCCCGGCGCAAACTGGCGCGGCCGGCAGCGCTTGCCTGCCAAGGTCAGCGTGGAACTGGCGGCCGGCGAACGGCTGACGCTGTGTACACCCGGAGGCGGCGGCTGGGGCGAGGCTGAAGGATGACAGGTTGAGGGAGAAAGGCTGAGTATGTGCGGACTGTGTGGAGAGTTGCGTTTCGACGGACGTTCCCCGGATGCCGGGGTGCTGCGCGCGATGAACGCGAAGCTGGTCCGGCGCGGACCGGATGCCGCCGGCGAGTATTTCTCCGGACCGCTGGCGCTGGGGCATCGCCGCCTCTCGATCATCGACCTTTCCGAGCGTGCCAACCAGCCCATGGTCGACAGCGAGACGGGTCTGGTGCTGGTCTTCAACGGCACCATCTACAACTATCCCGAATTGCGGGAAGAGCTGCGCAAGCGCGGCCACTACTTTGTTTCCAGCGGGGACACCGAGGTCATTCTCAAGGCCTATGCCGAATGGGGTGAGGACTGCACCACGCAACTGCATGGCATGTTTGCCTTTGCCCTGTGGGACAGCCGCAGCCGGCAGCTGTTCCTGGCGCGCGATCGTTTCGGCATCAAGCCGCTGTATTACAGCATCACGCCCGGGTGCGTGCGATTTGCATCCACCACGCAGGCACTGCTGGCCGGCGGCGAGGTGGATACGGCGCTGGACCCGGTTGCCCTGCACCATCATCTGACGCTGCACGCGGTTGTGCCGGCACCGCGCACCCTGCTGCGCGGCCTGCGCAAGCTGCCGCCGGCGCACGGCATGACGTTCACCCCGGACGGCAGGAAAACCCTGCGGCGCTACTGGCAGCTGGATGCGGCCGGCTGCAGCCGTGACATGAGCGACTGGGAATGGCTGGATGCCGTGCATACCAGCCTCCGCAGGGCAGTTGAACGCCGCCGTGCCATCGCCGATGTGCCGGTCGGCATCCTGTTGTCGGGTGGTCTCGATTCCAGCCTGCTGGTAGCCCTGCTGGCCGAGGCGGGTGGCGGCCCGCTGCTCACCTTCTCGGTTGGCTTCGAGGATGCGCCGGAGGAGCGCGGCAACGAGTTCGAATACTCCGACCCGGTTGCCGAGCGGTACGGCACGCAGCACCACCGCTTCATGATTCCGAACAGCGCCGTACTGGCGCGCCTGCCGGAGGCGGTCGACAACATGGCGGAGCCCATGGTCGGGCAGGATGCGGTGGCGTTCTACCTGCTGGGGGAGCGCGTCTCGCGGGACGTCAAGGTCGTGCAGAGCGGGCAGGGCGCGGACGAGGTCTTCGGCGGATATTTCTGGTACCCGCAAATGCAGGCTGCCGCGGGCACTGATATAGAACGTTTCCGGCCCCGGTATTTCGACCGCACGCAGGCGGAATTACAGCAGATGCTCGCTCCCGCATACCAGGGGCCGGACTACACCTCGCCGCGGGTTGCACAGGGCCTGGCCGCCACCGGCGCGGCTGATTTCGTCAACCGGGTGCTGGCCTACGACGTGACCACCCTGATCGTCGACGACCCGGTCAAGCGCGTGGACAACATGACCATGGCCTGGGGCCTGGAAGCGCGCGTGCCGTTCCTGGACCAGGAACTGGTGGAACTGGCCATCTGCATGCCGCCGGCGCTGAAGCTGAAGGGTGATGGCAAGTACCCGCTGAAAATGCTGGCGCGAGGACTGCTGCCGGACAGCGTGATCGACCGCCCCAAGGGCTATTTCCCGGTGCCGGCCCTGAAGTTCGTACGCGGAGAAACGCTGGCATTTATGCACGACGTGCTGCATTCGTCCGCCTGCCTGCAGCGCGGCCTGTTTCAGCGCGCCTATGTGGACCGCCTGCTGAAAAATCCGGGACAGGCGCATACCCCGATTCTGGGCAACAAGCTGTGGCATCTCGCCCTGCTGGAGTTCTGGCTGCAGCGCAATATCGATAAACCCCAGTGATTAGTACTTTTCTGGCGCCCGGACGGCGTATTAAACTAGGTCTAAATTCAAACCCGTAGCGTAACCAATTCAATCGAGGGCAGTGCCATGGATGTAATGGAAAGAATCGACAAGGCTGTAAAAGACAATCCGGTGGTGATCTTCATGAAAGGCTCGCCGCAGATTCCGCAGTGCGGCTATTCCAGCCGCGCCGCGCAGGCACTGGCTGCCTGCGGTCGCGAGTTTGCGCATGTGAACGTGCTGGCCGACCCGGAGATTTTCGAGAACCTGCCGCGCTATGCCAACTGGCCGACCTTCCCGCAGATCTACATCAACGGCGAGCTGATCGGCGGCTGTGATATCACCCTCGACCTGTACCAGAAGGGTGAGCTGCAGAAGATGGTTGAGGCGGCTGCCTCACCGGGGTAGCAGATCGACGTAACGACGCCGGTTTACCCGATGTGCTGCGGCCCGCACCCGGTGGTGCGGGCCGCCTGTTTTCGGGGCTTCAGTTTGCCTCGAGTTTCAGCAATTCCTCAATAATGTCCAGCATCAGTTTCTGGCCCTTGGCACCCATTTTCTCGGTGAGCCTGTCGGCATCCCGCTCTCCTTCCACCAGCGGCCGGATACGCCCGGCGAGAATGCCCATGTCGCCGCCGGCGGCCAGCATCTGCTTGGCGAGGTTGCCGACGATCTGCAGTGCCTGCAGGTTGCCGCCGCGTGCTGCGTGCACCAGTCCCGCAATACCCGGGGCAGCCATGCCGGAATCGAAGTCCGCTGACAGGTCGGGCAGGGTGGCGGGGTCCTGCAGACCGCGCAGGATGGCTTCAACGATGACGCGGTCCTCGTCATCCAGTCCCAGCATGACGGATTCCTCGCGGCTGCCTGCCACGATGCTGCGGATCGCCGTCACCAGTTGCTGCCAGTCATTCTGTTCCGCCTGCTGCAGCACCTGTTCCAGGTCCGGTACGCTGCCGGGGTTGTTGCAGTGCATGACAACGCGATGAATAAGCCCCGAGTGGGATTGCAGTATTTGTTCTGTCTTGTCTGGTTGTGACATTTCGTGGATTACCTTGTTGTTGCTGTTACGGGTGTGCTGGTTTCAGCCTGCGCGAGGCTGAATTCATTCCAGCGGTTGATGATGGCGCAAAACAGGTCGGCCGTGCGCTCCGTATCATAAATGGCGGAATGCGCCTTTTCGCTGTTCCATTCGAAACCGGCAGCCTGCACCGCGCGGGCGAGTACGGTCTGACCGTAGGCAAGACCCGCCAGGGTGACCGTGTCGAAGGTGCTGAACGGATGGAACGGGTTGCGCTTGATGCCGGTGCGGGCCGCTGCGGCATTCAGGAATGACAGGTCGAAGGCGGCGTTATGACCTACCAGCACGGCGCGCTTGCACCCGCTGTCCTTGATGGCGCGGCGTACCGGCTTGAAAATCAGCTCCAGCGCCTCGTGTTCCGGCTTGGCCATACGGAACGGGTTGTAGGGGTCTATGCCTGTGAACTCCAGGGATGCCGAATCCATGTTGGCGCCGGGAAACGGCTCCACGTGGCAGGCGAAGGTCTCCTTGCGGTAGATAAAACCGTCGGTATCCATTTCCAGTGTGACCGCCGCGATTTCCAGCAGGGCATCACGCTTGGCATTGAAACCGGCAGTTTCGATATCGATGACGACCGGGAGAAAACCGCGGAAGCGCTGCGCAATCGGCGCCTTGTCCTTGCTGTCTGTCATCCGGCAAGGATACCCAATCCCGGTGGGTTTGGCGATGCCATGTCCGGCTTGACGGTGCTGGCAGAGTTCGCGGCAGGGGTTAGAATGACACCTGTTGAATGCCGGCGGTACCGGCAGGAGGAGACACCACATGCACCAGCGGCACTTCGCAATCCGCCCGAGAGAGTCAGGCATCCTGCTGCTGTTGCTGGCATTCCTGCAATCTTCACTGGTACTGGCGGGAGGTGATCGAGAGCGCGGTCTGCTGTGGGAAATCGGGCGGACAGGCCAGCCTGCAAGCTACCTGTTTGGCACCATTCATTCCGAGGCTCCGGCGGTGCTGGACCTGCCGGCAGTGGTGCAGCAGGCCTTTGATGCGGCTCACAGGGTGGTACTCGAAACATTGCTGGACCTGGATGCGATGCTGTATTCCAGCCAGGCCATGCTGCTGGGCGAAGGGCGACTGTTATCGGAAATTGCGGGCAGGAACCTGTTCGAGCAAACCGCCAGGGCAATCCAGACCCGGGGCATACCGGAGATCGTGCTGGATCGCATGAAGCCCTGGGCGGCGGCAGTCACGCTGTCAATGCCTGCACCTGAAACGGGGGAAGTGCTGGACATGCTGCTGTATCAGCGGGCGCTGCAGGCCGGCAAACCGGTCTACGGACTTGAAAGCATTCACGAGCAGCTGGCGGTCTTTGATGACATGCCCGAACGGGAACAGCTCGTCCTGCTGCGGGATGCGGTCGAGAATTTCCCGGAGATCGACGCCATGCACAGGGATCTGCTGGATGCCTGGAAGCAGCGCGACCTGGAAACGCTGATGACAATCAATGCGGCCGCGATGCAGGCGGGTGACAGGAAACTGGCGGCGGAATTCGAGGACAGGCTGATCACCCGGCGCAACCGCTTGATGGCGGATCGCCTGCAACCCTATCTGCAGGAGGGTGATGTGTTTGTTGCCGTCGGTGCCCTGCACTTGCCCGGTGAGACCGGACTGCTGAACCTGCTGGAGCAGCGCGGCTACACGATACGGGTGATTTACTAGGCACGGCACCATGGTACGGCCACCGGTCATTGCCGGCTGCGCTGCGTGTTTTCAGGCAGACCGGAAAACTGCATTATCGGCACGAATTGCGTAATTGCTGCCAGGGTCTTGAAAGATTCATCTCCTGTCACTGCTGCCGGGATGGGTCCATATCACTCAGAGTGCTTCAGAATCATTATTTGGATCCTGCTTTCTCCATTTCTCGTAACAATCCAGGCCGCAGAAATAGACCACATAGTCGGAAGCCTCACTGCTGCTGGCTTCAGACATGGGTATTTCCGTGAGGCAGACTTTACATGCTACAAACACACTTTCTGACAGTTTTATGCCCGCTTGCTTGTCCATACCTGAACCTCCTGCCACCCGATCAGGTGCAGCGATTCCCGCTTGTCTGTCGGGGTTCACTGCGCGTGCAACGCGGTTGCTACGCAAGCATCGCGCAGGCTGCTTTCTATATAAGTTTAGACGTCCGGGAGAGAAAGCGACATGGTCCATGAGGGTAACTCACCAGTCCGACAACGTTCATATGGCAGAAACTGTGTGGGATTCCTGTTTTCTCTCCTCATGTTGTCCGGGGCTGAAATCAGCCGGATAAGTAGTTTAATTATTGAATATTCCGTGTCTTTCCGTGTTCTTCCGTGGCTGATGATTCATTAACAAAAATGATATCCCTTAAGTAAGCTCCATTCGAATCTGACCCCTCTTGTTTTCAGGAATGTTTCAGGATTGCGTCATGCAGGTCCGGAGATGGCACAAGCGAAGGCGGTACTCTGCGGTGGCATGCCGCACGATCAACTACACTCAGAACAGCAGGGCTGTACCAGGAGCGTCGCATGTTAAAGGCTGCCGCCCACAACTTGCCCGGCAGGAGCGAACCCGCTCAAGACAGGAGTGCTGTGGTTGTGAATCACTGCTTGCCTGTCCTGAGGCTGCCTCAATATCAGGGCCGGGAATGGATAAGGGCAAATTTGCCAAGTGGTTGCGAATCCTGGCCGGTTGAGACCGGGCGGACACATGCCGGTCGCGCGAACAAACCGGAAACATCCAGCCCCTGGCATTGGCCTTCCGAGCCGGTGTTTTTCTTCGGAGATCCGCATGCCGATGCGGAGGCGCTCATGGCGTCACTGGTGGCGTCCGGCGGCATAGAGAAAACCGGCCATGAAGATCATGCATTCAGGCTTACCACAGCCGGTCGAAATGCGTTGTTCATTCTGGCCGGGGACTGTTTTGACAAGGGTCCCGGGAATCTGCGCCTGATACGCACCTTGCGGCTACTGCTGAAGCGGGGAGCACGCATGCACATCCTGGCCGGCAATCACGACGTGCGTGTATTGCTGGGAATGCGCAGCGTGAACTCGTTTCGGCTCACGCGCAACGAGCATTTTTTCATCCGCATGGGGGCCAAGGCGGTACCCCTGCTGGTGGAAATCCACAGGCAATACCTGGCCGGGCGCAATGCCCTGCGGAATGTTCCGGGAACAGATGAGTGCCGGCGTCGCCTGTACCCGTCAGATACGTGGTATGAAATATTTCCCGAGCTGGCGCGCAAAACAATGCCGGCACAGACAGTGGATCGTGAACTTGTCCGGCTGCACAGGAAACTTGATAGCTTCGAGGACGTTTGCAACGCTGCCGGGTTGACGCTGCGCGATGTCTATGCGGCCACCCTGAAATGGCAGTCTCTGTTTCTCAGGCCGGAAGGGGAGTTCTACTGGTTTTTCAGGACAATTCAGCTGGCCAGTCAGAATGGCTCGTTTCTTTTTATTCATGCGGGTCTGGATGACAGGATTGCAGAAGTTGTCGACAGATACGGCATCCGGTATCTCAATCGCCAGTTCCGCAAACAACTGGAAGGTGATGCCTTCGGTTTGTACTATGGCCCGATAGGCAACTGCTTCCGAACAAAATACCGGGAAGTGGACATGCCCTTTACCGGAAAGGGTGCGGAATCCGCGCGCCATGCAGGCATCCATGCCGTTGTACACGGCCATCGCAATGTATTACACGGACAGCGCATCGTACGCCGACACGACATGATCAATTTCGAGTGCGACACCACCATGGATTGCAACTCGCGTAAAAAGGAAGGCCTGGAAGGTCCGGGCGCAGGCGTCACCATTATCAAACCGGAAGGCGTGGTGATGGGGATCAGTAGCGACTACCCGAGAATCAAGCTGTACTCACAGGACGGCAATATGCCTGCTTTCAGACATTCAACGGCTGGTCGACAAGGCTGATTGACTGTCGGGCGCAGGGCCGGTACCAGTGGCCCACCGGGAGGGTGGATACAATTCACGAAAAGATAAACCCGGGGTGTAATCCGGTTTCGAAAGTTTATTGACAGGACGAGATTCATCCCGGTGTAGTGATTCCGGGATTCACCGGTAGTGCGGTCCTGGACCTGTACTGCAGGAGCACCCCAATGGGCATAGATACCCCGGTGGGTACAAGTACCCCGATGGGCACAAGTACCCCGGTGGGCACAAGTACCCCGGTGGGCACAAGTACCCCAGTACCCGGAAAACGGGCATAAAGAGGCCGCTCCTGCAGCAGGCTTTATGCAATGATTGGGTAAATCCACCCGGCCCCTTGTCGTTGTCGTCAGGGTAACCCGGTGCAGTACGGGTGGCAGGTTGATGCCCTGTCCGGTCCTGTTGCCTCTCGCCAGGGTGGCAAAGGCATCTGAAAACAGCCGGGTGAAAAGGAGGGTTCAGTCCCGCAGGCGCCAGTGCAGCGTCTCCCCGGCATGCAGGGGTACCAGCGTTGATTCACCAAGAGGATAGCTGGCAGGCACCTGCCACTCGGTTTTTTCCAGCGTGATCGTGGCGGTGTTGCGGGGCAGGCCGTAAAAGTCGGGCCCGAAGTGGCTGGCAAAGGCCTCCAGCCGGTGCAGCGCGCCGGCGTCCTCGAAAGCCTGTGCATAGAGTTCCAGCGCGGCATGTGCCGTGTAGATGCCGGCGCAGCCACAGGAGGTTTCCTTGCGCTCGCGCGCATGCGGTGCGCTGTCGGTGCCGAGGAAGAACTTGCGGTTGCCGCCGGTGGCGGCTTCCAGCAGGGCCTCGCGGTGGGTCTCGCGCTTCAGCACCGGCAGGCAGTAGGCATGCGGTTGCAGGCCGCCGCGGAACATGGCGTTGCGGTTCAGCAGCAGGTGGTGTGCGGTGATAGTGGCCGCGACCGTGTCCGGGGCCGACTCGACGAAATAGATGCCCTCGCGGGTGGTGACATGCTCCAGCACGATCTTGAGGCCGGGGTAGCGGACCGTCAACGGTTCCAGCACGCGGTTGATGAAGACCCGCTCGCGATCGAATACGTCCACCTCCGGGTCGGTGACCTCCGCGTGCACCAGCAGCGGCATGCCGTGCTTCTGCATCGCCTCCAGCGCCGGGCAGGTGTTACGTATGTCCGTGACGCCGGCGTCGGAATGGGTGGTCGCGCCGGCCGGGTACAGTTTGACGGCCTGCACCAGTCCGCTGGCTGCGGCTTCACTAATGTCTGCAGCCGCTGTCCTGTCGGTCAGGTACAGCGTCATTAATGGCTGGAAGCTGCTGCCGGCGGGCAGCACGGCCAGGATGCGTTCGCGGTAAGCCAGCGCCTGCGCGGTCGTCGTGACCGGCGGCTGCAGGTTCGGCATGATGATGGCACGGGCGAACTGCCGCGCCGTATGCGCCATCACGTCGCGCATGGCCGCAGCGTCCCGCACGTGCAGGTGCCAGTCGTCGGGACGGGTCAGGGTCAGTTCCACTGCTTGTCCAGGACGGATTGCTGCAGCAGCAGGTTCAGGGTGTAGCGGACACCGAAGCCGGTGGTGTCCGTCGGGATGTGGCCGAGCCCGCCCTTGTGGCTGCTGGCGGCCAGGTCCACGTGGATCCAGTTGATTTGCTTGTCGACGAAGCGGTTCAGGAAGCGGGCGGCGAGAATATGGTCGGCCTCGCCTTCCAGGGTGCACTGCAGGGTGTCGGCAATATCTGACTTCAGCGCTTCGTCAAAGTCCTTGTCCAGCGGAAACGGCCAGACGCGTTCGCCGCTGTCGCGTCCTGCCGTCGTCAGACAGGCGTGGAGTGAATCGTGGTTGCTGAATACGCCGCTGTAGCGTGAAGACAATGCGTAGATGCAGGCCCCGGTCAGGGTGGCGTAGTCAATCATGACATGCGGCTTTTCCCTGCTTGCCAGCGCCAGGGTGTCGGCCAGCACCATGCGTCCCTCGGCATCCGTGTGCTTGACCTCGATGGTCGTGCCGTTGCAGGCGGTAACGACATCGTTGGGCTTGTAGGCGCGGCTGCCGACGTGGTTCTGCGCCAGCGCCAGCCAGCAGTCGACCGGAAACCTTGCCTTGAGGCGCGACAGGGCCAGCAGCGTTCCCAGCGCAACGGCGCTGCCCTGCATGTCCTCGTGCATGCCGTTCATGAATTTCGCCGGTTTCACATTGACGCCGCCGGTGTCGAAACAGATGCCCTTGCCGACCAGCGCGAGCTTCCTGCCGCCGGCCATTGCCGGCCGGTAGCGCAGCTGGACGATGCCGGCATCATCGTTCGGGCTGCCCTGGGCGACGGCCAGGAAGGCGCCCGCCTGCCTGCGTGCCAGGGAGCGGGTGTTGAGGAACGACATTTCCCAGCCCTCCGCCTTCGCGAGACTGGTGACGAATTTGCGGTAATGCTCCGGGGTGAGCTCGTTGCCGGGCAGCGCGGACAACCAGCGCGCCAGGTGATTGCCGACGGTTTCGGCCTGCACCTGTGACAGGTCGATGCGCGCCTGCAGGCCATGGATGTCAATGCGCTTCAGGGCCGCCGGCTTGTCCGGTTCAGACTTGAAGCTCGGCATGGGGCAGGCTGCCGCCAGCAGGGCCGCGACCGGGATCCCGGCAAGCCGCGCCGTTGTTTCCGGGTCAAACCCCGCGAACTGCAGTAAGACAGTCGCGGGGTCGCGGGCGCGCACCACGGCGGCGAGTTCGCGCCCCCGGGTGAGCAGATCAAAGGTGGAGGCCGCGGGATCCAGCGTTTGCACGATGGCATGGGTGGCGGTCTTGTTGGGCAGGTCGGTAGCCAGGCGGTTGGCGTGCCTGTCGCGGCGCCGCAGCTGCTGGAACCGTGGTCTCAGGATGTCGGCGTAGGGAAGCTGCGCCCAGTCCGCCATGCCGGGTTTTTCCGGCAGGATGCACACCGCAACGGGGAAGGTGTCGAGCCTGGCGCTGGACGGGGTCTTTGTGTCTTGATTTATCTTGATTTTTTCAGAGTGCCGATAGGGGATTTGCATGCTTTTTGCCTTGACCTGTTGCTGCAAAAAACAGATCATAACGCGCTTGTCATGTTTCGGATACCGCTGTTTCCCAGTCAATTCAGGGAGATGGCGTGTCCCGGCGGCATTCAGGCCCGGTCCCGGGCGCTGCCGGGTAATTCCGTTGAGATCAACTGTCTATGCCCGGCATAGCCAACGACCTGGAACCTTATGAAAGACGCCGATAAGAAACGCCTGTTGCGCGAGATGCTGTTTGCGCGCCGCTTTGAAGAGCGCTGCTACGAGGCTTACGTGGAGCGCAATATAGGCGGATTCCTGCACCTCTACCCTGGTGAGGAAGCCTGTGCCTTCGGCGTGCTGGAGGCCGCGCGGGTGGGGCACGATTACGTGATCACCAGTTACCGCGACCACGTGCACGCGATCAAGTCCGGTTCCGACCCGAAGGAAGTCATGGCGGAACTGTTCGCCAAGGAGACCGGTGTCAGCAAGGGCCGCGGCGGGTCCATGCACATCTTCGACGTGAAACACCGCTTCATGGGTGGCTACGCACTGGTCGGCGGGCCGTTCCCGCTGGCAGCCGGCATCGCCAAGGGCATCCAGATGCAGGGCGGCGACGAGATCTGCATCTGTTTCCTGGGAGACGCCGCAAACAACCAGGGCACCTTCCACGAGTCGCTCAACATGGCCAAGCTCTGGAACCTGCCGGTGCTGTATGTCTGCGAGAACAATCTCTACGGCATCGGTACGCGCATCGATCGCTCCACCGCCGTGGTCGACCAGTACCAGCGGGTTTCCGGCTATAACATCCCGTCGGCACAGGAAGACGGCCAGGACGTGGAACTGGTCTACAAGGCGGCAACCAGGGCAGTCAAGCACGTGCGCTCCGGCAAGGGGCCGTACTTCCTGGAACTGATGACCTATCGCTACCGCGGGCATTCCATGTCCGACTCGAATGCCTATCGCGCCAAGAAGGAAGAACGCATGTGGAGCGGCCGCGATCCGGTCATCATGCTGCGCGACCGCCTCATCAAGGACGGCAAGCTGACGCTGAAGGAATACCAGGAAATGGATACCCAGGTGCTGGACGAAATCGAGGGCGAAGTGATCCGCTTCGCGACGGAATCGCCGGAGCCGGATATCGCGGAAGTGGGGAAATACGTGCTGGCCGAGAATGATCCCTGGGTCAGGGGCGGGGTGTCGTCATGAGCGAGATGCAGTACTGGGAGGCCCTGCGCCGCGCCCACGATGAAGAACTCGCCAACGATCCGATGGTCATCGTCATGGGCGAGGACATCGGTGTTGTCGGCGGCACCTACAAGGCGACCTCCGGCCTGTATGAGAAGTACGGCGAGGCGCGGGTCATCGATACACCCATCTCCGAGAACGGCTATACCGGGCTCGGCATCGGCGCCTCGTTCCTGGGGGTGCGGCCAATCATCGAGATCATGTCGGTGAACTTTGCCTGGCTGGCGATGGACCAGATATTCAACACCGCGGCCAAGGTCCGCTACATGTCCGGCGGACAGCTGCAGGCGCCTGTGGTGATTCGTTCACCCGGCGGCACCGCGCACCAGCTGGGATCGCAGCACTCGGCGCGCATGGAGAAGGTATTCATGGGAATCGCCGGCCTGCGCGTGGTGACGCCATCGAATCCGCGACAGGCCTACGGGATGCTGAAGTCGGCGGTGCGCTGCAACGACCCGGTGTTCATCAACGAACATGAACTGATGTACAACATGAAGGGCGAGGTGCCCGGATCAGGAATATTTCCACCCGCTGGAAGGCTCCGAGGTGGTGCGCGCCGGGACGCGATGTCACCCTGTTCGGCTACAACATCTCCGTGCACTGGTGCCTGCAGGCGGCCGGGGAACTGGCACAGCATGGCATCGAGGCCGAGGTGATCGACCTGTTCGCGCTCAGCCCGCTGGACCGCGCCGGCATCCGCGACTCGGTCAGCCGGACCCACCGCGCCGTGATCGTCGAGGAGGCGGAGCCCGCCGTCGGCGTGGGCGCGGAAGTCATGGCGATCATCAACGAGGAATGTTTCTTCGAACTGGATGCCGCGCCGGTCCGGGTGTCGGCGCTGAATGTGCCGATTCCCTATAACCACGGCCTTGAAAAGGCGGCCCTGCCAAGCCCGCAGGACGTCGTCGCGGTCGTGCGCAAGATGTTCGGCGTATAGCCCTGTGCCGCGGGCATCCCGTCTGTTGCCGGCATGCCGGCAAGCGTGTCCCCCATGCGGCGATAAATCTCTATCACCTGGATAACTATGTCTGAACCCTACGTAATCAAGATGCCCCAGCTCTCCGACACCATGACCGAAGGGGTCCTGGTCAGCTGGGAAAAGAAAATCGGCGACAAGGTCTCGCGCGGCGATATCGTCGCCACCGTGGAGACCGACAAGGCCGTCATGGACGTGGAAGTCTTCCGTGAGGGTTACCTGTCCGGACCGATCGCGCCGGTCGATGCCGTCGTCCCCGTTACGCATGCCATCGGCTACCTGGTCGACAGCCAGGACGAGGTCAATGACAGTGAGGCCGGCGCGTCTGCGCCGCCGTCCGCTGCCGCACGCGCCCCGGCACACGCTGCTCAAGCCGCACCAGCCGTCGCCGTGGCAGCGCCCGCGAAGCCGGTCATTGCACCCGGTGCGGCGCCGGCCCCGCGCCCGCAGGCAGGCAAGGCCTCGCCGCTGGCGCGCAGGCTGGCGGCGCAGCAGGGTACCGATCTGGACCGTATCAGCGGCTCCGGACCGGGCGGCGTGGTGACGGCTGCCGATATCCAGCGTGCACCGGCGCCCTTCGAGGTGTCGGTCCCGGGCAACGGCCGTCCCATGAAGTCCATGGAAAAGGCCATCGCACGCGCCATGGCTTCCTCGATCTCCATGCCGACCTTCCGGGTGACTTCGCACATGCACCTGGAAACCCTGATGCGTGCCGCGAAGTCGGCCGGCGTTTCGGTGACCGTGGCCATTGCCAGGGCCTGTGGCCTGGCGATGCGCGAGCATCCGAAGATGAACTGGTGCTACCAGCCGGACGACAAGCTCATCGAACGCGACCAGGCCGATATCGGCATGGCGGTGGCCGCGGATGACGGCGGGCTGGTGGTGCCGATCCTGCGCGGCTGCGAGTCCCGGGAACTGGCCGAGCTGAACAACGACTGGAAGGACCTGGTGGCGCGCGCCCGCACCCGCCATCTGCAGCCGGAGGAATTCACCGGCGCCACCTTCCAGATCTCCAACATGGGCATGTTCGACGTCAGCTATTTCGACGCCATCGCCACACCCGGGACTGGCAGCGATTCTCGCCATTTCCTCGAATACCGAACAGGGCAGCGCCTTTACCATTACCGCGGATCACCGCGTCGTCAACGGGGCGGACGTGGCGAAGTTCCTGTATTCCCTGAAGGGTCTGATCGAGCAGCCATTCGACTGGATGGGGCCGGGTGGCCCGGCCATTCCGGAAGGTGACTGGGATTACGACGTGGTCGTCATCGGCGGCGGCCCCGGCGGCGAGGACTGCGCCCGCGACCTGGTGGCGCACAAGCTGAAGGTGGCGCTGATCAACGATTCACCCTTCCCCGGCGGCGAGTGCCTGTGGCGCGGTTGCATCCCGTCCAAGGCGTGGCGTGCGGCAGCGGATCGCATGCGCGACCGCGCCGGGGATGCGCTGCTGGGTGTCACCGGCACCAGCAAGGCCAGCCTGGTATGGAAGGACCTGGAGGCGCATCGCCGCCAGGTGCTGGAAGCGCGCGGCGAAATGGCGCTGAAGACCGACAAGGGCGTGCGCATCGACTACCTCCAGGGCTTCGGCAGCTTCGTCGACGCGCATACGGTGGCTATCCATACCGCCACCAACCAGAAGGACCCGCATATCCGCGCGGCGACAGCCGGCGGGCAAGGCGGCGAAGACCATGAGCTTCGGCTGTGCCGTCATCGCGACCGGCGCACCGCCCTTCGTGCCGCCGATCCCGGGTGCGCAGGAAGGCCTTGCCAGCGGCGGGGTGCTGACCTCGGATACCGTGTGGGGGCTGGCTGCGCCGCCGAAGAAGCTGGCCGTGGTCGGCGCCGGCGCCATCGGCGTGGAGATGGCGCAGATCTTCCAGGACTTCGGTGCGCGCGTGACCCTGCTGGAAGCGCAGGAGCGCATCCTGGCCGAGGTCGAGCCGGAGATCGCCACGTACCCTGTCCGGCATCCTGGATGACGAGCCGCGCCTCGAGGTGCATACCTCGGCAGCGGTCACCGCCATCAGCGGCGAGCCGGGGGCCATGAAGGTCGCCTGGACGCGACGCCGCAGGCAAGAAACACAACCTGAGCGGTGGACTATGTCATCATGGCGACCGGCAAGCGCCCGGTGCTGGACGGGCTCGGGCTGGAAAGCGCCGGTGTTGCCAGCGAGCGCAGCATCGTCAAGGTCGACAGCCGCTGCCGCACCAGCGTGCCGCACATCTTCGCGGTCGGCGATGTCATCGGCGGGCTGATGCTGGCGCACACCGCCGCGCAGCAGGGCCGGGTCGGTGCCGCCACCATCCTGGGCGAGAACCTGCGCTACGATCAGGACAGGGATTGCGGCGTGATCTTCTCGCGCCCGCAGGCGGCCTTCGTCGGCCTGTCGGTGGAGCAGGCAAAGGCGGCGGCATCGACGCGGTCGAGGTCAAGGTGCCGATGAACATCGATGCCAAGGCGATGATCAACAACGAGACCCATGGCATGATCAAGATCGTGGCCGACAAGGCCAGCCATCGCATCGTCGGCGTGCATTTCCTCGCCGACCACGCCGACACCCTGATCGGCGAGGCCGTGATGATGGTATCCGGCAACATGACCCTGGAGCAGGTGGGCGAGGCCATACACCCGCACCCGACCCAGACCGAACTGTTCGGCGATATGGCGAGGCGACTGCTGTCGCGTCTGCGTCGCAGCCGGAAAGACCACAAAGGCATAAACATGTCCGATATCAAGAAAGTCGTACTGGCGTATTCCGGCGGTCTCGATACCTCCGTCATTCTCAAGTGGCTGGAGGAGGTCTACGATTGCGAGGTGGTGACCTTCACCGCCGACATCGGCCAGGGCGGGGAGATCGAGCCGGCGCGCGCCAAGGCGCAGGCCATGGGCGTCAAGGAAATCTACATCGAAACCCTGAAGGAGGAATTCGCGCGCGACTTCGTGTTCCCCATGTTCCGCGCCAACACCATCTACGAGGGCGAGTACCTGCTTGGCACCTCGATCGCGCGGCCGCTGATCGCCAAGCGGCTGGTGGAGATCGCGCGGGAGACCGACGCCGATGCCATCGCCCACGGCGCGACCGGCAAGGGCAACGACCAGGTACGCTTCGAACTGGGCGCCTATGCACTGAACCCGGACATCCGGATCATTGCCCCGTGGCGCGAATGGGACCTGACCTCGCGCGAGACCCTGATGGCCTACGCGGAAAAGCACGGCATCCCGGTGGAGCAGAAGCAGGGCAAGAAGTCGCCGTACTCCATGGATGCCAACTCCCTGCACATCTCCTACGAGGGCGGCATCCTGGAAGATCCCTGGGCCGAGCCGGAAGAGGATATGTGGCTGTGGACGGTGTCGCCCGAGAAGGCACCGGACGCGCCGACCTACGTCGAGATCACCTTCGAACGGGGCGATGCCGTGGCCATCAACGGCAAGTCGACCAGCCCCGGCATGATCATGGAAACGCTGAACAGGCTGGGTGGTGACAATGGCATCGGCCGCACCGACATCGTCGAGAACCGTTACGTCGGCATGAAGTCGCGCGGCTGCTATGAAACGCCCGCCGGCACCATCCTGCTGAAGGCGCATCGCGCCATCGAGTCGCTCACGCTGGACCGGGAAGCGGCCCACCTGAAAGACGAACTCATGCCGCGCTATGCCTCGATGATCTACAACGGCTACTGGTGGAGTCCCGGAGCGGCGCCTGCTGCAGGAACTGATCGATGCCTCGCAGGAGCACGTCAACGGTACGGTGCGCGTGAAGCTCTACAAGGGCAATGTCATCATGGCCGGCCGGCGTTCCGAGAGCGACAGCCTGTTCGACGAGCGCATCGCGACCTTCGAGGACGATGCCGGTGCCTACAACCAGAAGGATGCCGAGGGTTTTATCCGGCTGAACGCACTGCGCATGCGGATTGCCGCGCGCCAGAAAAATCTCGACCGGCGCAGGAAATGAATGCCTGCGCCGTCGCAGCGGCGCGGCCGGAACAGCGGGAGGCAACAGGGTGCCGGCAAGCGGCCGGCTCTGCAGGGAAACACAGCACAGGGGGGCGTGCATGATCAGATTGATTACCTGCCTGAAACGGCGTGATGATGTGTCGCCGGAGGAATTCCGCCGTTACTGGCAGGATGCGGCATTCGATGAGCTGATTGCGGACATTGTGAAACTGAGCGGCGCGGAACGCTGTGCAAAGAACCTGACGCTTGGCGTCGAGGCCAACACCCTGCTGATGCAGGAGCGCGGCCTGGCCGAACCGTTCGACGGCATCATCGAATACTGGTGGCATGATGCCGCGAATTTCGAGGCCCTGTACAGCAGCGAGGCACGCAAGGCCCTGATGCAGGAGATGCAGGACTACCAGGGCCGGTTCGCCGACCTGGCGGCCTCAACCTCCTTCTTCACGGAGAGCCGCGAAACCTGCTGAGCGAAATAACCACGCCCGGCTGCAGCCGGTGCGTCAACCAACCTGGATGCCTGGAGTGGCGAAGACCATGAGATTACTTCATACCATGCTGCGGGTCGGCAACCTGCAACGCTCCATCGATTTCTATACCGGTGTTCTCGGCATGCGCCTGCTGCGCCAGAAGGACTACCCGGACGGCAAGTTCACCCTGGCCTTTGTCGGCTACGGCGACGAGACCGACAACACCGTCATCGAACTCACCTGCAACTGGGATACCGATCACTACGACCCGGGCACGGGTTACGGTCACATCGCGATCGAGGTGGATGACGTCTACGAGGCGGTGGAGGAACTGCGCAGCCGCGGCGGCAAGGTCATTCGCGATGCCGGTCCCATGAACGCCGGCACCACCATCATCGCCTTCATCGAGGACCCGGACGGCTACCCGATCGAACTGATTGGCCGGAAGCAGTAATTCGAAGCATGCCATACCTGCCTCTCCACTCATGTCATGAAGTCGCTGCCGTCAATCGTGCAGCGCGCTCCCCGTCGCCTGCTGCCGGTTTCCGGCACCGGGGCAGCACATCCTGGAGGATGCGCCGATGTTAACGGCCTATGCCATCGATAACGGGCGTCTCGTTCAGCTGCATCCCGAGGATGGCGCAGACTGGCTGCGCCGGTCCCGCTGGCTCGACCTGGTCGATCCGAACGATGAGGAACGTGCTGCGGTGGCCTCCGTTTTCGAACTTCCCCTGCTCGACATCGAAGACGTCGATGAACTGGAGGCCAGCGCACATCACGTCAGCTATGCGAGCGGCGTCCAGGTCAACAGCCTGTTCTTCCACCAGCTGGAGGACGAGCCGCGCAACACCAATGTGTCTTTCGTCTACGACGGGGAAAGGCTGGTCTCGCTGAGTTCCAGGGAGATCCCCCACGCCCGCCTGCTGCGCATGAGGAACCAGCGCGGCTCCCTTGACCTGGAGGACGCGTTTGCCTTGCTGCTGTCGCTGCTGGAGATCAAGGTGGATGCGCTCGCTGACGAAATGGAGCAGGCCTACCGGACGCTGGAGGATATCAGCCGTCTGGTGCTGGGGCGCGACGCGGATGATCTGGAAGATGCTATCGATGGCCTGGCCGAGCAGGAAGATCTCGTCGGCAAGGTCAGGCTATGTCTGATGGACGGTCAGCGCGACCTCAAGTTTCTCTACCGGCAGCGCGACTTGCAGCCGGAGCAGCGCGAGTGGATCACCGAGATGCTGAGCGACATCGAAACCCTGCTGCCCCACAATACCTTCCTCTCGGAGAAGGCAGATTTCCTGCTCAACACTGCCCAGGGTTTTCTCAACATCGAGCAGAGCCAGATCATGAAGATTTTCTCGATTGTCGCGCTGGTGTTTCTGCCACCCACCCTGATCGCCGCCATCTACGGAATGAATTTCAGGCTCATGCCGGAACTCAACTGGCCATGGGGCTATCCCATCGCCCTCGGGCTCATGGTTGTCGCGGGGATCAGTCCGTATCTTTATTTCAAGCACAAGGGCTGGTTCTAGACGCCGCGTTTCCCTGTGCAATGCGGCCGGGTCTGCAAGTCCCGGTCTCTGACAGCCTGCCACGATGCATCCGGAAACCGTGGTCTGTCCTGTATTGTCCGAAGGGAATGCTCTACAGGTTGTGAGGCCAGGGGAACGACGTAAGGGATTCCGCGTATATCCGAGCTGCCAATCAAATCTACTCACTGTTAGCATCACCGGAGATTATTAATGAAGAATATTTTAATAGGGACGCTGCTTGTGTTTAGTACAGCTTTTATAGCCGAAGGCTATAAGGTTATCGGTTTTGCGGATTCCAGTAAGGCGAAGTCCAATGATTGGTTTCTTCTTACCGTTAGTATGTCACAAGGACATACTGCAGCTTCCGTGCTATTTGCGGGAAGCTTAATGTAAAAGAATTATGGGATGGTGTTGGTGAGCCTGGGTCATCAATTGGTGATGCAATAACTGCAGCAAAGTGGTTCTACAGAGAGCAAGGAGAGCTCAGACCGAGTGGTGTGAATCTCAATTCGGCTTTTGGCTGTGATACCAGTGTCTGGTTCTATCTTGTTGAATTAAAAAAATCTAACGCACCTAAGGAGAATACGGTAACGCATGAGGACGTTCTGAGAGTTGTTATCCTAACTAGCGGAGAAATTATTGCCCCATACAGTCCTGCAAATAAGTGATGCTAACAACCGCCTCCAAATCGACGCGGCTACGCCGCGCGCTTGAGGCGAGCTGTTATGTGCAATAAGGTGAGAAGATGATCTCCAAGAGAATACTTTTCTCTTTGATCCTGGCCATAGTTTCGTTGCCTGCTTGCACGGATCCATTTGATGAAGAGAAAAAGAATTATGAGCCGTGGTATTTTGAGGCGGGGCCAGACAAGCTTTATGTATTGAAAGACCTAACAAACAAAATACATTACGATAAAGTAGAACAGGTTCTCGAGTATTATTGTGTTGACTATCACCGCGTTGGCCCAACACAAATTGAATTCACAAAATCCGAAACTATCGACATGATTATGAATTACCGATCGAAGGCTGAAGACCAAACGTGGTGGGCACAGCATATAGAAGGACAACATCGTGAATGTCATGACAAAAATAAGCAACAAGGCACATAACAAGTTGTCCGAGCCGACGCGGGAAAGTTCTGCGGCGCTTCCTTGCGGGCTTCTAGTGCGCGCGGTTCGACTCAAACGTTGCATTTATGAGGTGGAGCAGAAAATGGCGCAGGAAAACACAAGGTCTCTATTCAACGCACGACTACTTCGCCCCGAAAAAACGCACAACGGCAACTCATGGGCTTTCGTGATTCTGCCCAAAAAAGCAAGTGCAAAGCTGCCGAGGCGTGGTCGAACAACGGTAACAGGAACCATGAACGGCCAAGGTTTCAAGGCTTTACTTGAGCCGGATGGTCAGAAAAGTCACTGGCTGAGAATCGACCGGAAGCTGCTCAAGGATTCAGGCGCAGATTTTGGTGACGTTGCTAAATTTGAAATCATGGCTGTCGAGCAGGAGCCTGAACCTGAAGTCCCCTCTGACCTAGTTAAAGCCTTACAGGTCTCCCATGAAGCCCGGGCCACTTGGGAGAACACGACAACAATCGCACGCCTCGACTGGATTCATTGGATTACATCAGCCAAACAGGCGAAGACGCGCACGAAGCGGATTAACGATGCATGTGAAATGCTCGCCTCTGGAAAGAAAAGAGTGTGTTGTTTTGACCCTTCGGGCTACTACAGCAAGGCGTTCAGTCCACCGCAAGCCGCAGATTAGATAATGGCAATTGCACTGCCAGATGTGCCTGTCAAATCGTTGCAGCGGGCATTTGACCCGCCACCCGTTTTTGCTGTCTCAAAAACGGGCGTCGCCTCAAATGCCGCTGCACTCAGGCGTTAGGCATCAATTTAAATAGAGAATTGAAAATGACACAAGTTCGAGTTGAAAGCTTTACTGTTTCGATTGACGGATATGGGGCGGGTCCAAATCAAGACATCAACAATCCGCTTGGCGTTGGCGGGGCAGATTTGCACCAGTGGCTGTTCCCGACGTTGACCTTCCAACAGGCCCTGTTTGGAAAGAATGAGGGCACAACGGGAATTGACAATGATTTTGCTGCACGCGGGTTTCAGAATGTTGGGGCTTGGATTCTCGGACGGAACATGTTCGGGCCAATTCGTGGAGCCTGGCCGGACATGGAGTGGAAAGGATGGTGGGGAGATAACCCACCATATCACGCTCCCGTCTTCATCTTGACGCATCATGAGCGTCCGTCTATCGAGATGAAGGGAGGTACGACCTTTCACTTTATAACAGGCGGCATTGGCGAGGCGCTTGACAGTGCACGTGAGGCAGCTGAAGGAAAGGACGTGAGAATTGTTGGTGGGGTTAACACGATACAACAATATCTTCGTGAAGGTCTCGTTGATGAGATGCACATTGCTATATCTCCGGTTCTACTCGGCGGCGGAGAGTGGCTATTCGAAGGAGTGGACTTGCGGACTTTGGGATACGAATGTATAGAATATGTGGCATCAGAAAAGGCCACGCATGTAGTTCTACGGCACCAATCACACAAGAATGCCTGACAATGTGCTGCACCCGAATTATTTTCCGTTGCTCCTTTTGTGCTTATCAGCACAAAAGCATCCACTCCAAAAAATCGGGTGAGCATAACGTTATTCCTGCTAAGAAATGAGCGATATAGGTAAAAGAATCGACGCGATAATCAAGGAAGGCCTGGCGCCTTTGTTGAAAAAGGAAGGCTTTAGAAGGAAAGCCAGGAATTTCTATCGTGAGTATCAAGATCGAATTGAAGTAATTAACGTTCAAGCCGGCAAATGGAATGAAGGGGTAGAAGGGCAATTTACTATAAACGCAGGAGTTTATTACCCGGAGATTGCAGAAATAACGGAAGCGATTCCGATCAAGGGGATGCCGAAAGAATATGATTGTACTATCAGAGAGCGAATTGGTCTTTTGACGCCCGAAAAGAAAGATGAATGGTGGAAAATAGACAGTTCAACTAATGATTCAGAGGTTTCGGAGCGTGTTGCAAAACAAGTCGAAGTTCTTTGTCTTCCGTGGATTGCGCAAATGTCTACTCTAAATGATGTAAAAACCGCTGTCGCTAAAAACAATAGAGCGTTTGTAGCTGCTGGAATAGCCTTGTATCAGGGTAATCTTGAAGAGGCTTCGGAATATATAGAACAGGCTCTTAAGCAGCAACCATTAGCAAAATCAAAAATAAATACTTGGGCTAAGAAGCATGGCCTGGTTCAGGCATAATAATGCGCTCGCAGGGATGCTTCATCGCTGTGCGGCTTGCGCCCCACAGATTTAACGTTGATATGAATTAATTCTGGACACCTGAATAGTGAAAACTATTCTTTGCTACGGCGACTCAATAACATGGGGTTATATCCCAGGAAATTCAGGCCGGTATCCATTGAGTCAGCGCTGGCCTTCGGTGCTTCAGAATGAGCTTGGCAGGGAATATCATGTTGTTGCTGAAGGCCTGACAGGACGCTACACGGTTCACGAGGACGCGTTTCGCGTTGGACGAAATGGTGCTGCTTTGCTCCAACCTATTTTGGAGACTCATTCTCCGATAGACCTTCTCATCATCTTTCTTGGTACAAATGACGTATTGCACCATGCTGAATTATCTGCACTAGATGCAGCTCGTGGTGTTGAAATCCTGGGCAAGATTGCACTGGCAAGTGAAATGGGTCCATCAGGTGAAGCCCCAGGAATAATGATCATATCACCTCCACGAATTCGAGCACTTTCTGAGGAACTTTCACTATTATGTCGTGGGGATCCTTCCAAATCTGAAGAATTTTCGACATATTTCAAAGAGATTGCAGTTAAGCGCAATTTATTCTTTTTGGATGCGGCTGAAATCGTTGAGCCAAGCACAGTAGATGGTGTGCACCTTGATGAAAAGGCTCATGCGCTCTTGGGAAAAGCAGTTGCAATAGAAGTAATCAGTATTTTTAAAGCGGAAACATAACTGTCGGCTGCATTTAATGCCCGCTTCGCAGACGTAAATGAGCCATCTGTTATATGCATAAAGGAGGAAAAAAGTGTCGGTGACAATCAGGAATGATACAGATTTGTCACCGACCCCTTTTAATGGGTTGTTGTTTCGAAAGTGCTGATTTCCCGCAGCACTGATTGTGGCCTCCCGGAACGTCTCCACCCGGAAAAGCACCATTTCTATCAGAGCCGCATTATTGACTTTCAGGTTGAACTGCCAAAGTATTCGCAGCTAACCTGTGGCCCGATGCGTCAGTCGCATTGAATCTCCGGCAACTCATTCAGGCTGACCCGCATCGTGGATCGGCCTGGTTCAGGTGTTAGATATCACAAGGCAATGAAAGGGGTAATGATCATGACCACAAATACCATCCGGCTTCACCGCGTACTGCGTGCAACACCTGAAAGAATCTATCGGGCGTTCCTGGATGCCGATGCCCTGGCTAAATGGATTCCGCCGAACGGCTTCACCGGCAAGGTTCACCATATGGATGCCAGAATCGGTGGCACTTTCAAGATGTCGTTTACCAACTTCACCACAGGTCACAGCCACTCTTTTGGCGGAGAGTATCTTGATCTTGTGCCATACGAACGCCTTCGCTACACAGACAAGTTCGACGACCCGAACTTGCCCGGAGAAATGCAGACGACGGTATCCCTGAAGCAGGTGTCCTGCGGAACCGAGATAAACATAGTTCAGGAAGGAATACCCGAAGCCATTCCGCCCGAGGCCTGCTATCTCGGCTGGCAGGAGTCGCTCACGCTGCTTGCGAAACTCGTCGAGGCAGAGATTCCAGAATAAACCGTGCAATGTCTGATAATACCATCCCTCTGACAGCAAAAAGCGGGGCGCGAAGACGCGCTGCTTTTTACTGCGGGTTATGGCGAACATAAGGTGATCGAAAGCTGGTACAGGCAATGGGTGTCAGTCGACGGGAATTCCTGAAAATGGCTGCAGCAGCAGCGGCCTCTGCTGCAGTCAGTCCACTCCAGGCAGTCATCATCGATGACGACCTGTACATCAACCAGAGACTGGGTCTTTCTTTCAGGAAGCCCCGGGGCTGGCATTACGTCTCTGTAAAAACATTCAAGGCCTTGCGCGACGAATACTCCCTGGCAAGCCACAATGAAGTCCTCAATGAGGAAATGCGTGACTGGGCCTTGCCGATCGTTTCAATCACAAAATACCTGCTTAATGACAGACCGGGGCCGTCCATCGTGGTTTACGTTGAAAGGAACGAGCTGCAGGCAGGTGAATCATTGCTGTCTGTGATGCCGATGATTCAGGACTATCAGTCCGGCCTGTTCCCGGATTACGAACGTGAAGGTAATTACCGTGCCGGCAGGATTTCGGGGTGCGAGTCAGTCGAGTATTTCTCCCGTTTTGTTTACGAGAGCACAATGCGAACTGCTGTGCCTGTGAGAAACAGAAGCCTGTGCTCTGTACGCGATCCGGTGATGTATACAATGCAAATGATGGATATACCGGACAGGAATATTACTGCACAAGGTGAGTTTGATGAATTTGTCAGATCAATCATTTACATTTAAACAAAACCCGCAGCATAAAAGGGTCCGGTAACAACCAATAACCATTACCATCTCATTCCATGTTCGCGATCCTGCCCCGGTAGAAGTCGCGCACCGCAAAACGGTCACCATCGGTAAGGACAGCAACAGTGTAGCGATATCCTCCTTGCCTGCCTGGTGAGGAACAGGTTGAACGCTGGAGGGTGTGTCATCCTGGGTACATATTTCCCGGTTATACTGCTTCTAAACAGAGGTAATATCGCTTTCGGTGTTGCGTCATAAACCTGACAGGTTTTTGCAGGCGTACAGGGTTGCCGGTTTATGTATTAGCTGCGTAACTTCGGTATGGAGTTTTTGATTTACAAAAGAAAACCTGTGTCCAGCCGGTTTTGCTTGCGACCGCAGTGTGGCAGGAGGGCATTCGTTCATGGCGGCACCAGCAGAGAAACACCTGTAACTGGATGGTTTATTGGCCAATAATTTTGCTGTAATTGGTGAACTGCATACTATACAAATCATGGAATAGGCTGTATTCATAAGTAGCCTGAGTTCGTATCACAGAACACATCAGGCAGTCGATCATGCAGCGCCGACCCGGGGGGGTGTCAAGGCGATGATTGCATGAGATATACGGACAGAAACCGCGGCGTGCGGGTTTTATTCGCACAAATCGGCACCCGATTTCAGGGTTCATAACAACGGCCTGCAGCGGCAATGAATTTGTAACACCACACTTGGGAATCAATGGAGGAAGTCAACGTGATGGTATCAAGCAGTTTACAAGCGATCGCGAACAACGGGGCACTGACAATCAGGATCAAAGGTCCGATGGACCTTCTGCTGACCTCGGCACTTCGGGATTTTTGCCACGGAACCGGCGCCGTCTACCGGCGCTACATCGTCGACTTGCGGGACGTGAGTATCGTACGTGATTCCGGGCTTGCGTTGTTGCTCATGCTGAAGCGCCTGGCAAGCAGGACGGGTGCGACGTTACACGTAATCAACGGCAGCACCGACCTGATGCATCGCTGTCTCAAGCTGGGGATCAGTCCGTACTGATGATGCCCGGGACCGTGCAGACCGCACCCGGCCACGCTGTAGTTGCCGGGTGCGGACCGCTAGGATGATGGTGTCGGAGGGTTGTTACCAGTATCAGGGGAACCTGTGCACCGACACGAATGCCCCTCTTGCCTGGCTTGATGCAGGCGGAAATATCGAAACTACCGCGAACGCGTGAATCCGGAATGTGCGCTATGTATGCGTACCGGATTCCGGATCTGCACCTCGCTACGCCGGGAATGACGGAGATCTGTCTTAGGCAAGTGCCATTCTGCGCTGGCGCCTATGCGGTTATTCGTCGAACTTCAAGGCAGCGATAATCGCATTCAGTCTGGCCTGTTCCCCTGCTGCTGCGACCAGGGAGGCGTTTTTTGCAGCCGCGTCCACTTCTTTCTGCCTGATGTTATCGATGTACTGCTCGTTACAGGCGCTGATCTTTTCCTTGATCTTTTCCAGATGGCCGGGGATCTGGTTCATGTCCCTGACATAGGCGTTGATGTACAGGCCCTCGGTCTTGTCGATCTTGACCTGCGGAACCATGTCCTTGATCAGCTTGTTGAATTCCTCGCACCAGTCCTGCGGGGCCTTGTGGGAAAGCCTGAAGAAGAGGTCGATATAGGGTTCCTTGCGGATCAGGGGAGGGCGGTTTTTGTCGATGCCAACGATCCTGATGTCACTGATGCCTTCCAAACGGGGTGCTCCTGGTCGTGCGTGCGGGGTTGCGGGGTGTACGTCAAGCGTACTCCCGGGGGGCGGTGAATGCACGCGGAAATCCCGCGTACGCCTGATCATCATGGCGCAACTCCGGAAATTCGCGGGCATACGGCAGCCCGGAAAATCCCATCGGCCGGGACTGTCATCTCGCAGGGTTACGGCGTGCCGCCAGTCGTCGCACCAGGGCCTTGTGCAGTTCCATAAAGACCAGAACGGTCAGTGACAGGCAAGGCAATACCAGCCAGTGCTGCGGGCTGATCGGCTGGATCTGCAGCACATCGCTGATCCACTGGGTATAACCGGCACCGACATGTATCAGCTGTGCCGCCAGT
Source organism: uncultured Gammaproteobacteria bacterium (assembly GCA_963824045.1). GTDB lineage: Bacteria > Pseudomonadota > Gammaproteobacteria > UBA9214 > UBA9214 > UBA9214. The sequence goes on from CAWGNW010000019.1 coordinate 97,375, forward strand.
ATCCCGAAAGCAGTAGCGGGTTGCGCGGAATTATTGTTGCATGCTGGACGCTGATTGCGTCGGATGTGTGCCCTGTCCCGGTAACGGGTGCTGCCTGCGGGCCCGCAGAATCTGCATAAGGGTCTACCCGATCACTGCATAAATTCTGCTGTTGGAGCGGCCTTTTTATGCCTGTTGTCCGGGTACTGGCCGCGATCGCGTCGAAGAACGAAGCTCCTACAGTACGATCCAGGACCGCACAACCGGTGAATTCCGGAATCACTACACCGGGATGAATCTCGTCCTGTAAATCAGCTGTCGAAACCGGATTACACCCCGGCTTTACGCAACTATCGGGTTAATGCTTCGCTTTCTGCTATTGCCTCCGGTATAGTGGCCGCCAGGTCCGGTGCACTTCGGTCTGCACCCGAGTCCTCGCGGTAACCCCTTCCGGAAAACCTCGAACACCAACAACCGTATTCCGCCTAGACCGTCCCGCGACCTGTGTTGCCGGTAGGCCGATGCAGGAGCAATTTATACATGTCATTTGATACCCTCGGCCTGTCGGCCGAACTCCTTCGTGCTGTCGCTGATCAGGGCTACAGCGAGCCCACCCCGGTGCAGAGTCAGGCGATTCCTGTCATTCTCCAGGGGCGGGACATGCTGGCCGGTGCGCAAACCGGTACCGGCAAGACCGCCGGCTTCACCCTGCCGTTGCTGCAGCGCCTGAGTGCGAATCCGCAGCAAGGCCGGGGTAAACGCCCGGTCCGCGCCCTGATCCTGACGCCTACGCGCGAACTGGCGGCACAGGTGGCCGAGAGCGTGGAAACCTACGGCAGGTATTTGCCGCTGTCATCGATGGTGATTTTCGGCGGCGTCAAGATCAATCCCCAGATCCAGAAGCTGCAGCGTGGCGTGGATATCCTGGTGGCGACACCGGGGCGGTTGCTCGACCACGTCTCGCAGAAAACCCTGGACCTTTCCAGTGTCGAAATCCTGGTGCTGGACGAAGCCGACCGCATGCTGGACATGGGGTTTATACGCGACATCCGCAAGATACTCGCCCTGCTGCCAAAGCAGCGCCAGAACCTGCTGTTCTCGGCTACCTATACCAATGAAATCAGGACACTCGCGGACACGCTGCTGGATGCGCCTGCGTTCATCGAAGTGGCACGCCGCAACACGCCCACAGAGCTGGTCTCGCAGGTGGTACACCCGGTGGACCGGGAGCGCAAGCGCGAGCTGTTGTCGTTCATGGTCGGTTCGCGGAACTGGCGCCAGGTGCTGGTGTTCACCCGTACCAAGCACGGAGCCAACCGCCTGTCGCAGCAACTGGAAAAGGATGGCATCAGCAGCGCGGCGATTCACGGCAACAAAAGCCAGGGTGCCCGCACCCGTGCACTGGCCGATTTCAAGCGCGGCGAAGTGCGGGTGCTGGTCGCCACCGACATCGCTGCGCGCGGCCTGGACATCGACCAGTTACCGCATGTCGTGAACTATGAACTGCCCAACGTGCCGGAAGACTACGTACATCGCATCGGCCGCACCGGTCGTGCCGGTAACGAGGGGCAGGCGGTATCGCTGGTGTGCGTGGACGAGCACAAGCTGCTCGGTGATATCGAGCGCCTCCTGAAACGAGACCTTTCCAGAATCGTCATCCCGGGCTATGAACCGGATCCCGCCATCCGCGCCGAGCCGATCCTGAACGGGCGCAGCGCAGGCGGAAATCCCGGGTCCCGCAACGGCTCCGGGCCGCAGCGCGGCAAGAGGCCAGGTGGCGGTGCATCGGATAAGGTGCGTGCAGGTGCGCCTGCCGGTCGCGGCCGGGCATTTTCCGGAAAACCGCGGCGTCGTTCGGCACCTTCAGGTATGGCGTAAGAGCCGCAATGCGGCCGGCTGCATTGCGCCCTGTCTGAGGGCGCATGCGCGGGCCGGCCTGCCGGCAAAATTGTGATTGCCCGGTTGGTTCCGGGCGGGTGCTTGAATTGCAGCTAGCGACGTTTGCGACCACCGCGCATGGCGCGTGGGTCTTCGAAGCGGACCCGCAGGGAGCGTTCGCCGCTGCCGACCAGGTTTCCATCCAGCGCGGCCTGTGCTGCCCGGGCCTCGTGGCCTTCCATTTCCACGCTGCCAAAGCCCCTGCATTTGCCGGTGAAGATATCGGATGCCACGCTGATGGAGCGCACGGTGCCGAAGGCGGAAAACATCTCGCGTACTGACTCTTCGCTGGCCTCCGGTGGCAAGTTGCCGATATACATCTTTTTCATGTGTGATACCTCTCTGGTGCCCGGCTGCTGCTGCCGGCTGCGGGAAAAAAAGAACCCCGCCGTGCGGGGTTCCTTTGCCGATTCTGGCCTGGCGGCCTGTTAACCGGCCGCCGTGACGTTGGTGGCCTGCAGGCCCTTGGGGCCCTTTTCCACGTCGAAGTTCACGGACTGTCCTTCCGCCAGGGTTTTGAAGCCGCCGCCCTGAATCGCGGAGAAGTGCACGAACACATCGGCGCTGCCATCAGCGGGAGAGATGAAACCAAACCCCTTGGATTCGTTGAACCACTTAACGGTACCTGTTGTCATGTGAATTACCTTTGAAAAATGGACACCTGATCAATCGCGGACCCCGGTAAAGGTAAATTGCAGGAGATACCAGTGGCAGTGCTTCTGAGTAGACCTAAAGGAGGTGCAATCAATCTGTAACTCGGGCGGTGCTTGGCAACACGCTGTTGTTTTAAGGGCTTGCCGTCCGATGTCGCCAAGAGTATCCGTCACGCTGGTGAATGGCAAGCTGTTTCTGGCCGTATCTGCGGGCTTGCCGGTGGTCTGGACAGGGCAACCGTCACCTACAGCCAGTGCTTTTTCCTGAACACCAGCAGCAGGATTACCGCAATGCCCAGCATGACCCCCAGTAAAATGAAATAGCCCGAGGCGGTGTGCAATTCCGGCATGTACTCGAAGTTCATGCCGTAGATACCTGCCAGGAAACCCAGCGGCACGAAGATGGCCGTAATGATCGTCAATATCTTCATGATCTGGTTCAGATGATGCGAGGCGATCGATATGTAGCTGTCAATCAGGTCCGAGGCAAGCTCGTAATAAAGGTCGGTCAGGCTGCCGGCACGTTCCTGCTGTTCATAGACATCGTTCAGTTCATGCGCTATCTGTTCGCCGAAGCCGGGAAAGGTATAGGCTCTGAGACTGGCAAACACCTGCTGGTGATAGACAAACACACGTCGCAGCTTCTTGAGGTCCGTCTTGTAACCACTGAGTTCTCCGAGAATCTCGTCACGCGGCCGCGCCAGGATTTCCTCTTCCAGTTCCTCCAGCCGCGGTTCCAGCCCGAGAATAAGATGCAGGTAGTTTCCAACCATGATGCGGGTCAGCTGCAATGCCAGTACCGCCGGCCCGTTCGCCATACGGGTAGCGTTCTGCCGGATTTCCTCCCAAAGCTTGTTGACGCTTCTGGACTCAGCCGAACGCCTTGTAACCAGCAGACGCTCGCCGACAAACAGGGCCAGCTGCAGCGTGGTGAAGTCGAGCGTTTCGCTGATGCTGGAGAGCCCCTTGAACAGCAGGAACGTGTAATTGCCGAAATCCTCGACTTTCGGCGGGTGCCGGTCGCGCAGGGCATCCTGTACCGCCAGCGGGTGGAGGTCGAGGTCGCCGCACAACAGCCGTGTTGCAACATTCTCCGGTTCATCGTCCAGGTCGAGCCAGAGCAGTTTGTTTGCATCCTGCTTCCAGTCTCCGACTAGTTCCTGCCTGCCCTCCTCAAGATGGCCGCTGACCGTGTCATACATGAGTGTGCGGATCATGATGCCCCCCGGGGGATTTTTGCCTGCATGGCTGCAGCAGCTTGCTGCAGGTGATCGTAGTCGATTGCCGGTCACAGTACCACAGGCTGCAGCATGTCATGAAGCGTGCGGCATGCAGCTGCTGATGTGCGCTGTTTTCCGGTGTCAGCAAAGGCGGGATGCTGCTGCGGGTGCAGTCGTTGTGCTATCCGGACTGCTCCCCGGATCCCTGCAGCAGGAGCTGCGTCCCGTTGCCCTGATTGCCGATGGCGATCACGAAATGCGATGAGCGTGATCAGCAAGCGGAGCCGGATGTCAGCAGAACTCCGGGACGGGCCTTCGAACAATGTCGGCGCTATTCCTTCAGCACCATGATGATGTTGCCGTCCTGAATGCGGATGTTATCCACCCCGTCGGCAAAGGCCTTCCAGAAGCCGGCTTCGTGCCCATAGTATTCCACCAGGTCGATGTTTTTCATGCCGCCCAGCCAGGCGTTGGGGACCGGCACCCCCATAATGCTGATGCCTTTCAGAACCACGATGGGACGTTTGTCGCGGTAGGCAAGTTCCAGTCCTGCGCGGACCTTCAGGATTTGGCCGCCGAGGATCGGGAAGTCCTCGTCAACCGGCACCAGCAGTTTGGCGCTCAGCAGGTTTTCCGACAGGTCGATGGCGAGTTTACGGGCGAGGTCGGTATTCTTTGCCAGCAGGCCGTTCAGCTCACGCTCGGACAGGGTGATGCTGCGATTCGCACCAGCCTCGCTGTAGGCCTCCGGTTCCAGGAACTCCGGAGCGGGGGCATTCGCAGCATTCTTGCCGGTGTTTCTGGCCGCACCGCGGGTACGGCGTGTCTGCAGCGTATCCAGCCGTTCCAGCTTGGCATTCAGCACCTGTTCCTCTTTCGCGGACAATTCCACCGGTTTGAATTCCGCGGGGAAGATATAGGTGCGTAGCACCCAGTAGGTCGCACCCACGGTCACGACAATCGTGGCGAGGACAATCAGGAAGATTTGCAAACCGCTGAGATGATGCCTTTCCGGCGTACCGGCCGTGGTTTCCGTATTCATCGGGCAATATTGACTGAAAAGCCGGGGGCAGTAAACACGGGAACTGCCGCGGGCCGGGGTTCGGGCAGGCGGCCTTAATTGTTCTATAATCCGTCCTCGGAGCTACCGGGGATTGATCATGCGCTGGAAGACGGGACGCAGAAGTTCGAATATCGAGGACCGGCGTGGCCGGCGGATAGCCGGCGGAGCCGTATTCAAGGGCGGCGTGGGAACCATTGTGCTGACCCTGGCGCTGGCCTATTTCCTCGGCATCGACCCGCAGTTACTGCTGCAGCTGCAGCAGGGAGGCGTGCAGCCTGAGGCCGTGGAAGACTATCAACCCACGCCGCAGGAAGCACAGCTGGCGGATTTCGTCTCCGTGGTGCTGGCGGACACGGAAGATACCTGGCGGGCGATTTTCCGGCAGTCCGGGCGCACCTATGAAGAACCGACACTGGTGCTGTTTTCCGCTGCCGTCGAGTCTGCCTGCGGGATGTCCAGTGCCGCGACCGGCCCTTTTTACTGCGCGGCCGACCGCAGGATATACATCGATCTGGCCTTCTTCGAAGACCTCCGGCAGCGCTACGGCGCGCCGGGCGATTTCGCCCAGGCCTACGTGATTGCGCACGAGGTCGGCCACCATGTGCAGACCCTGCTCGGTATCAGCGATCAGGTCAGGTCCGCGCAGCAGGGGCTTGGCAAGGCGGGAGCCAATGCACTGTCCGTGCAACAGGAGCTGCAGGCGGACTGCTTTGCCGGACTGTGGGGCAACCATGCCGAGCGCAGCCGCCAGGTGCTCGAGCAGGGTGACATCGAAGAGGCCCTGAACGCCGCCACAGCCATCGGTGATGACCGGCTGCAAAAGCAGGCGCAGGGCTACGTGGTCCCCGAGTCGTTTACCCACGGCACCTCCAGGCAGCGGGTCGAATGGTTTAAGCGCGGTATTGAAAGCGGCGACTTCGAGCGTTGTAATACCTTCGGCACATAGCTGCCGCCACGCAGGCCAGGGCAGGCGGATGCCCTGTTGCCGTCATGTCCGCCGCCGGCGGTCCCGCAGGATGAACATTTCCCGGAAACGAGAAGATGAAATTTTTAACACTGGAAAACGGGCAACTGGGAGTGTTGCTCGGTGCAACCGTCGTCGACGTTGGAGCGGCAGCGGCAGCGCTGTCCGCGGTTTCTCCCGCTACGACGCTGCAGGCGCTGATCGAGGCCGGCGATGAGGCCGCCATGCGCGCCCAGGAGCTGGCGCTGCGGGCAAAGGCCGCGGGTGTTGCATGTCGCGCGTATGCGGAGACACGGCCACGGGCTCCCATACCGACGCCGCGGCGAAATATCCTGTGCGTCGGCAAGAACTATCTCGAACACGCACAGGAAATGGCCGCGAAGATGCAGGTATCGGGTGAACCTCCCGAGAAGGCGATCTTCTTTACCAAGGCGAATACGGCCGTGATCGGTCCGGGCGACAACATTCCCGCCTGGCAGGACCTGACACAAAAGCTGGACTACGAGGCGGAACTGGCACTGATCATCGGCAGGGGCGGGATCCATATCGCGGCGGAGGATGCCTGGACGCACGTGTTCGGTTATACCGCGATCAACGATATCTCGGCGCGTGACCTGCAGAAGGACCACATGCAGTGGTTCCGCGCGAAGAGTCTTGACGGCTTCGCGCCCATGGGGCCTTGCGTGGTCCACCGCAGCGCCATGCCTGCCCCGGTCGACATCGAGGTGAAATGTTTCGTCAATGGTGAACAACGTCAGGGCGCGACCTTTGACAAGCTGATCTTCGCTGTGCCGGAGATCATTGCGGTGCTATCCTCCGGGATGAGCCTGCTGCCGGGTGATATCATCGCAACCGGTACGCCGGCCGGCGTCGGCATGGGATTCCGGCCGCCAAGGTACCTGCAACCCGGGGACGAGGTGGTCGTTGATATTACCGGTGTAGGTGAACTGCGCAACACGGTTGCATGAACTGGCAGTGCCGGCGACTGGCAACTTGAAATTGTGTCACCATGGCCTGGACTTCGGGATGGAAAACGACTGTATGTGGACAGTGACGGGCAATGCGCGCCGGCTGTTGCGGATGCTTGTGACGGCTTCACTGACAGCGGTGCCGCTGGCCGCGCAGACGGCGGATGCCACCGGCAGCAAGGCGTTGCCGGAACCCTACTACAACTGGCAGGTGCAGGATTACGAAATCAGGGAGCCACTGGGTGGTCTGGCTGGTGTACCGGAGCGGGGTGCGCGCATTGCCAGCGACCAGCACGCAGGCAACTGTTACGCCTGCCACGTGCTGCCGCTGGATCCCGATGAATTCTACGGGAACCTGGGGCCGCCACTGGCCGGTATCGCATCGCGCCAGTCGGTGGGCATGATTCGGCTGCACGTGGTGGACCAGACGCGTTTCAATCCGGAAACCGTCATGCCCGGGTATTACCGTCGCTTCGAGCAACTCAACCGGGTCGCGGAAAAATACCGCGGGCGCACCTACCTGACCGCGCAGCAGGTCGAGGATGTGGTTGCCTGGCTGGCAACCCTGTATGCGGAGCCGGCGCCATGAGGTCGGGTATCCCAGGGCTGCTGTTTTCCGTGCTTGCACTTGGCTGCACCGCTGGCCTTGCTGAAACGCTCTCCGGCTATGCCTACCTGACGCCGGAAATGCAGGCGCTGCAGGATGACGAGTTCGGCAATCCGGGCCAGTTGACGGTCGACCAGGGGCGTATCCTGTTTGCAGCAGCCGGTGCCGGGGGAAAGTCCTGCAGCAGTTGCCACGGTGATGATGGCAACGACCTGGACGGCAAGCAGATCGCACGTTACCCGGTTTACGATCCGCGCCATGACAGACCGCTGACGCTGCGAGGCCAGGTGCTGCAGTGCTGGGCGGAGCGTCTGGGCAATCCCCCGCTGGCATATGCCGATGAACGTGCCCTGAAACTGGAGACCTTTGTGCGTTATCGCGCGCGGGGAGAAACGGTCGCTGTCGAGATCGATGAAAACCTGCAGCCGTACTACGATGCGGGCGAGAAACTGTACCGCACACGCTGGGGACAGGTCGATATTGCCTGCCACCAGTGCCACGAATACCATGCCGGGGGCACTTTCCGCGGTCAGGTCATGACCCAGGGGCAGTCCAACGGGTTCCCGGCGTACCGCTTTACCACGGGACAGACCGTCGGTCTGCAGGAGCGGATTACGGAATGCCTGAAGAGCCTGCGCGCGGAACCGTATCCCGCGGGATCAGAGGAGTACCTGGGCCTTGAGGTTTACATGAGTGCGCGCAGCAACGGCCTGAAGATCGAGACGCCTGCGATACGCTACTGAGCCGCAACCACCGGTCGCGGGCCGCAATCCACAGACAAAACCGCCGGCATGCAGACCCGTTAACGGGTCTGCATGCCGGCGCTGTACCTTGTGTTCCGGACCCTGGCAGCGCAGCAGGCCAGGCCTAGCGTGCCGGGTATTGCTGCTGATATGCGGGCTGGTAGTAGGGTTGTTGCTGCCAGTTGGGTTGCTGGGGATAGTAACCGTATCCGGGTGCGCCGTAGCGTGGCTGCGGCTGGGCCGGACGGGCCGGTGGCGCTGCAACCGCTGTGGCTTGCGGCTGCTGCGGCTCGCTGGCAGTTATCTCCCCGGCCTGTGGCGGCTGACTGGCCGTTATCTTTGCGGATTGCGGCGCTTCCATTTCTGCCTGCGCTGGCGGAGATGGCGCAGTGTCAACAGCCGGTTGTACGGCCATGCTGCCGGTATCCATGGTCGCTGCGGAAGCGGGAGGCTCCGCAACCGGGCTGTCGGCAAACCCGTAACCGGCGGGGTTCTCTGGCTGCGTTGCATCTTCGGCCGGCCTGGCGGATTCAGTGGCGGCAGTCGCCGGCTGTTCCTCCCTGGTCGCACCGACAACGGCGATGGCTGACTTTTGCGGAATGTCACCCCAGTCAGCTTCCCGCGCGCTGCCATTGTAGCTGCCTGCAACAGGCGGTGGTGCAGCCACGCCTGAATCGCGGTTCTCCTGCCAGTAGTGGTAGCCGCTGAACGCCAGCATAACCAGAAACACCGCCACCACGATCGGTCGCACCGGCAATTCGCGCCGCTGTGCCTGTGCCGCAATGATGGCCTCCGTGCTTGCTGTTGCCGTGGACTCGCCGCTCTCGCTGGCAGCCGTTGCTGTGGGTTCACTCGTGTTCGCTGCAGCTTCCACTGCTGTGGTTTCCTGTGCGCCTGGTTTTTCCTGCATAACGGTCCCTTCCTTCTGGATTGTTCGTGTATCTCCAGCGGCTGCCGGTGGAGTTGTCGTGGTTTCCTGCGGTGCGGTGCTATCCGGAGCCGCCGGTGTGGCAGCCTCCATCCCGGGGAACTCCTCGAGCAGGTCTTCGATGGTTTGCTCGGGGAGTTCGGTGATACCGGGCCTTCCCGGAACGGGTTTTTCCACCCGCGCCAGGAGCGACTCCGCCTTTCTGGCCTGGCTGGCCTTGACGGCATTCAGCGCGCTGACGGCTTGCGCGGACATCCAGGATATGGAGCGCGAGTCCTTATCCGCAGGGCTCGCGGGGTTCTCGGTCATGGCTGCGGCTGCCGTGGTTGCGTCTGCTGTCTCCGGCCCCCCGGTTTGTGGTGCAATCATATCGGGTCGGCCTGTTTCCCGGGTTGCAGACCGGTTCTTTCTGCGGGACTTACCCGCGGTCTGCTTGCCGGCTGGCGCTGCTTTTTTCCGGGGCTTTTCAGTGATGCCCGCGTCCGCCTTCCTGTTCCGGGACACAGGCTGTTTGCCGGCCGCCTTCCCCCCCGGGGGAGATTTCCGGGCAACATCCTGCTTCACTGCCGCGGTCTTGTCACTGTCGTTCTTGTCATTGCCGGCCGTCTTGGCCGGCGCATCGGTTGCCGCAGTACTACCCATAACCGCCTCTGGAAGTAAGCTGGTGACTGTAAATTCACGCCATCATTCCCAAAATCGGCGGCTGTTTCAACCAGCGTAACAACGTGGCAGTTACATCTGCCCGGCTGCGCCAGGATTCTGGCGCCCCGGTGCAAGGCCTTCCTGTTGATATCTATAGCGAAAAACGTCGTTCCCTTGCGCTGCGGGCCGCGCATGGCGGCCAATCGGCCGGTTTTGCTGATCCGGTTGATCACCGCAGGACACGTTCCGTCCGGCTGCATGCGGCTGCCTGCGGAAATGAGGCAACCGCACACGATGAACCTATTCCGGCGTGATCATGGCAAGCAGGCGTCCCAGCCAGCCGTTCATGCCCTGGCCGTATTCAAACAGCAGCAGGCCGGAAAGAATTGCCGCAGTGCCGACCCAGGCCTCTGCCTGCAGCGGCTCTCCGTTCAGGCCGTGCCCCAGCAACAGCGCGATGACCGGCGTGACCAGGGTGATCAGGGCGACCCGGGTCGCCTCCACGTGCCGCAGTACGTAGTAGTACAGTGCAAAACCGAGCACTGACCCTACGATACCCAGATAAATGATCGACACTGCAGCGCGGGCCGGGATTGCCCGCGGCAGGGGCTCGCCCGTGAAATAGTAAACGGCCAGCAGCAGTGGCGCCGTCACTGCCAGTCCGCCGACGGTCGTGGCGAGCGCAGGTATGTCTGCGCCAATCCGCTTGATGGCGACGGCGCTGGCTGAATAGGCCGTGACCGAGAACACCATGCCGGCGATACCGAGCGGGGCTGCCTTGCCCAGGGATTGCGCCCCCAGCAACATGACGGCAAGCCCGGCGACACCCAGCAGCATACCCGCGACGCGCGTGGGTATCAGCGCCTGCTCGTTCAGCCAGATACTGGCCATGATGCCGGTCACGATGGGGGCCATGCCGAACAGCACCGATATCCACCCTGAAGGGATGTATTGTGAAGCCCAGTACACGGACAGCATTGCAAAAAACAGCCCGAGGCCAGCGGCAAGGTAGGTGCGGCGTGCAGCGGCATGCCAGGGAAGCCTTGTCCCCATGACCAGCGCGGCCACCATCCCTGCCATGACACCGAGCAGCATGCGGCTGGTAATGCCGAACAGGAAACCAACTTCCTGGCCGCTCCACTGAATGGCGAGCGGTGTCGTTGACCAGATCAGGATCACGGCCACATAGGCTAACGGGATCGACATGCCATCACCTCCGTTTGTTAATCCGGATTTCTCGCCGGGACAGACAGCCCCGGGAAATACCCTGTTTTCTGCTTGCTCGCCATTAACCCGGACACCCTCAACAGGATGTGACATCCCGGCACCGCCCGGTGAGAAATCCGGGTTAATGGTGTGCGACAACGAAAAAGGCCGCAGATTTTGCAAGCTGCGGCCTTTGGAAAATATCTGTTGTCAGGGATTAACGAACTAGCGGATTTTCCTTCCGGCCACAGGCGCGAACGGCTGCGCCCATCCGCGCAGTCGACGCACGCTAACCATGATGTGAAGTCCGGAAAAGCGGTTCATGCGGCGAGTGTTTCAGATGCGCCCTGGACAAGTCAAGCCCCGGGTGCCTGCAGTCAGGTTCAGTAAGGCTGCCGTGTGAGCACGCGGAGCCGTTCAATATCCCTGGTATTGTAACTGAACGAATATGTGCCGGAACTGTTGCGCTGTGCAAACTGGAGCCTGTTCCCTGCTGCACCGGTAAGCCGGTACTCCTTTTCCTGCACACCCTTGCGGATGACCTTGACGGTGTAGCCGACATAGTTCTTGGCGTCGGTTACCGGAATGGTCTGGTACTCCAGCCGGTAGTGTTCCTGCTCAGGCAGTGCCTTTTTGCTGATCGAGGCAAGCGACAATGCTTCCCTGGCGGAGTTTGCAGCTGCTGCCTCCTCTGCCGCTTTCTGCGCGGCTGCAGCCTGTTCAGCTGCAATCTGTTCCGCCTCTTCCAGTTGAGCGAGTTGCTTGCGCACGGCGATGAATTGTCGCTGCTCTTCCGCGGGCAATCCTGATCGCTCGCTGAAGTTCAGGCTGGTGTGAATGAATGCCGTGGCATCTTCCCGGGTCAGGTTCCGGGTCTGCATCCCTTGCTGAACGCGGGAGTAGGCCTGCAACATTTCCCAGCCACCCCAGCTGCTGAACAGGCAGGCGGCGAGTGCCAGGCTAATTGTGAAGGAGGTGATATAGGCAAGAAACGGTTTTTTTTCGCTGGCCCAGTGCCTGATGCCGAAGATGGAGGCACCGATGGGGGAGAGAAGCAGGACCAGGAATCCCCAGATGGCGTGTTTCCTGAATGCATGGACACTGAGCCAGAGCAGCGCCAGCAGTGTCATGACGCCGGACAGTTGGGTCAGCAGGGGCAATTTGTCCATCGGTACCTTCCGGATTTATTAGCACTCGGGTTCCGGCATGATTCCCGCCGGGCATGGTTCAAACAGCCTATCGGCGCATTTCAGCGGTCACTTGAGAGGGGGGTGGCAGTCTGGCACCACTTCCGCGGCTGACCTGTAACCGTGTCACACTTTTACACAGGCGGCGGGCTCCGTGGCGGCAGTCGCGGGCCTGCCGGAGTTCAGTAGTGAGGTGGTGGTCCGTCCTCGCCGGGCGGGGTGATATTCGTGGTGACCAGGGATCGCAAATGTGCTTCGAGCCGTTCGATGCTCATTGCCTGCCTGTTGACGCGTTGTTCCTGCAGCAGCAGGCTGCGGGTTAACTCGTCTATGGCCGCATCCTGGTGCATCAGGCGGGCTTCCAGTGCTTCAATCCGTGCATCCAGGTCTGCGTTGTTCATGGGTATCGACTCCTGCCGGGTTCACGGTTTGATGGAAACTGCAGCTGCCGCCCGTTCAGCCTTGTGCAGCGCGGTCTCTATGGTTGCTCCCCGGGCGAGTGCAACTCCCATGCGCCGCTGGCCGGCAACTTCGGGCTTGCCGAACAGACGCAGTTGCGTGTCAGGCTCCTGCAGCGCGAGCTCCAGATTCCCGAAGCTCACCTGCGTGGACCTGGCGTTGACCAGAATCACGCTGGATGCCGCCGGGCCATGCTGCCGGATGTTGGGTATCGGCAAGCCGAGAATCGCCCGCGCATGCAGCGCGAATTGCGACAGGTCCTGGGAAATCATGGTCACCATACCGGTGTCGTGCGGACGCGGTGAGACCTCGCTGAAGATCACTGTGTCACCCTTGATGAACAGTTCCACGCCAAAAATGCCGCGTCCGCCCAGGGCCATGGTGATGCCTGTGGCGATATCCCGTGCAGCGCGCAGTGCGGTCTCGCGCATGGGCTGCGGTTGCCAGGACTGGCGGTAATCACCATCGACCTGCACATGCCCGATCGGTTCGCAGAACCCGGTGCCACCGGCATGGCGGACGGTCAGCAGTGTAATTTCATAGTCGAAATCCACGAAACCCTCGACGATCACCTTGCCGGCGCCGCCACGGCCGCCCGCCTGCGCATAAGTCCAGGCAGGTTCAATATCGGCCGGCTGCCTGACGGTGCTCTGTCCCTTGCCGGATGAACTCATAATGGGTTTAACCACGCAGGGGAGGCCGATCTCCGTGATGGCCAGGTCAAATTCCGCGCGGCTGGCGGCGAAGCGGTAGGGTGAAGTCGGAATGCCCAGCTCTTCAGCGGCCAGGCGCCGGATGCCTTCCCGGTTCATGGTCAGGCGCGCAGCCCGCGCGGTCGGTATGACGTGGTAACCTTCAGCTTCCAGTTCAACCAGGGTGTCGGTTGCGATGGCCTCGATTTCCGGCACGATATAATGCGGCCTTTCCTGTTCGATCACGCGGCGCAGCGCTGCCCCGTCCAGCATGGAGAGCGTGTGGCTGCGGTGTGCAAGCTGCATGGCGGGGGCGTTGTCATAGCGGTCGACTACAATGACTTCCACGCCCAGTCGCTGCAGCTCGATCACCACTTCCTTGCCGAGTTCGCCGCCGCCGCAAAACAGTACCCGCGTCGCAGACGGGGACAGGGGAGTGCCGATTGTCGTCATCTTGTGCGGTTCCATCTGGCTGGACTGAAGGGGAATGGCGAAGCATATAATGACATACATCTCTACTGTCAATTCGGCTGCCGTGTTGCAGGAGACAATGGCGCCGGGGAGGTATCGTGAAGTATCAGCATGTTGTGTATCTGTTTCTGGCGCTGCTGGGGCTTGCCTGCGGCAGGCCGCTGTACGCTGACTATCCCATCGAGGTCATCGAGCTCAAGTCCCGCACCCTGGAGGAGGTCATTCCGGTGATCCGGCCCCTGCTCGGTACGAACGACAGTGTGACAGGCATGGGAAACAACCTGGTCCTGAAGGCGCCGCCAGACCGTGTTCAGCAGATCCGCAGGCTGCTGGTGGAACTCGACCGGCCGCCGCAGCGTCTGCTGATCACGGTGGGCAACCAGGGAGATGTCACGCGCAGTTCGCGCGGTTACAGTGCCAGCGCGGACATCCGGGCCGGGGATGGCCAGATCAGCATCAATTCACCGGGGAAACCCGTCGACGAAACCAGCGCGCGGGTCCGCCTGCAGGACCGTGCGACGCAGCGTTCCAGTACCTCCGGCTATCAGGTGCAGGCGCTGGAAGGCCGGCCGGCCTGGATCAACAGCGGCATGCGGGTGCCGGTGTCCAGGGTGGAGCGCTACTACCAAAACGGTGTTCCCTATGAGAGGCGGACCACGCAACTGCAGGATGTCAGCGGTGGTTTCTACGTCGTCCCGCGACTGCAGGGAGACAGTGTCACACTGGAGATCCTGCAGCATGATGACCGGGCTGCGGCCCGGGGGCGGGGGGTGGTGAGCACGCAAAGCACCGGGACAGTGGTGCGCGGCAGGCTGGGAGAGTGGCTGAATCTGGGAGGGATCGATACGCGCTCCGACAACCACGAGGGCGGGCTGGGCCGCAGCCTGTCTACGCAGGAAAGCGAAATTCGCCAGATCAGCGTCAAGGTGGATTGTCTCGATTGCGGCATGGCGGAACCGGGAAGCACCCCGGGGCCTGCATTCCGGTTTCAGCAGAAATGAGTCCCTTGCACATCCGCGGTGTCGTGGCCGTTACGCAGCGCCTGAATCCCGATTGCCGGGCGCGGGGAGGCTGCGCGTGCAGCCTGCTGCCGGCTGTCGTGGCTGGCGGATGCCGACGACCGGGAGACCGCAGGCGATGCTGAACCTCACTGAAATGTGCAAGCTGCTGCTGCCGGTGATCATGCCGGGCGTGCTGTTTGCTGCGGAAGTCGAGCGCAGCGCAGACGCGGAGACCGGGCTGCGCAAGTGGCACCTTGTGGAGGGTAAGCTGGAGGTTGAACTGGTGCAGCGTCTGCCTGACCAGACAAGGGGTTTCTTCATGGCGCGCGGGTTTCCCGCTGCTGTTGCCGAAGAGATCGCCGCCAGCTGCATCTTTCAGACGGTCATCCGCAACATCGGCAGTCAGGCTGATGGCGTCACGGTCAGCGTCGATCTGGCGCAGTGGCGCGTCCTCCACGCAGGCGGGGAACAGGGTGTCAGGCTCAAGGAGCCATGGATTGCATCCTGGCCGGAGAGCGCGGTCGGTGAGGCATCCCGCCTGGCGTTTCAATGGGCGCTGTTTCCGACGCGGCAGGAGTTCCTGGCTGATGACTATAACTGGGGCATGACCGCTTTCGGTTTGCCGCCGGGAGCGGTTTTCGATCTTGATCTCGCCTGGCAGGAGGACGGGAAGGCGAACACCGCACGAATAACCGCAATTGAATGTACACCGGACGTGGAGCGTCTGCAGTGATGAAACTGGCTGCGCGATTGCTGCTGTGCTGCCTGTTGCTGCCGGTCGCCGGCAGCCTGACGCAGGCGGGTCAGAGCCTGACGCCGCTCCCGGGTGCCGTGCCGGCACCTGACTTTGCGCTGCCGGATACGGAAGGCCGGCTGCACCGCCTGTCGGATTATCGTGGCAAGACGGTCATTGTCAACTTCTGGGCTACCTGGTGCCCGCCCTGCCGGGAAGAGATCCCGTCCATGAACCGCGCCTGGCAACAGCTGCGGCAGGAAGATGTGGTTATGCTGGCGATCAACATGGGCGAGGACGAGGACACGATCTTCGTGTTCACTGCGGATTACCCGGCGGAGTTTCCGCTGCTGCTGGATCGCGATGGCGCGGTGACTGCCCAATGGCCGGTGAAGGGACTGCCAACGACCTACGTTGTCGCCCCGGACGGCAGTATTGCGTATCGCGCCATCGGTGGTCGTGCCTGGGATGACAGTGAAATCCTTGATACCCTGCGGGCGCTGCAGAGACAGCGCTAGGAGGCCGGATGTATTGTGTCACTGTGTCAGGGGTGTGTGCAATGTGTGACATGGCAGCCCGGCCTCCCGCGCTGTCGAGACCAGTATCACCCTGCATGTCAAATCAATCCGGGAACCCTGTCACGCTTCCGGGGATCGTGGTAATCAACCGCTAGCGCGGCAGCAGATTCTCCACCCAGCTCTCGCTGGCGAGACGGGTCAGTTCCAGCACGCCGTTCGGGAACAGTCCGCCCGCCAGTATCAGTGTTCCCAGCACCAGCATGATCGCGAGTTCGCGCCTGCGCAGGTCGACGGCCTCGATCACGGCCGTGTTATGCATGGGCCCGAGGAAGGCGCGGCGAAACATGCCAAGGAACCAGGCGGCGCCCAGAATTATGCCGGCCAGGGCCGCAAGCCCCGCGCCGGTGTGGGTGTCCAGCGCGCTCAGGATCAGCAGAAACTCGGCCGGAAAACCGCTGGTCCCCGGGACCCCCATGCCGGCGAGCCCGAACAGGAAAAAGCCGGCGGAGAGCAGTGGCATCCGCTGCGCCACACCGCCGAGACTGACGACGTCTGTCGAGCCCACGCGGTGATGCAGGAAACCGGACAGCAGGAAAATTCCGCCGGCCACGATGGTGAAATTCAGCAGCTGGAACAACGCCCCCTGGATACCCTGCAGGGTGAAGGCGGAGATACCCAGCAGCACCAGCCCGACATGGCTCAGACTCGAAAAGGCCAGCATGCGGCGCAGGTTGGTCTGGCTGAGCGCCATCAGGGCGCCATAGAGGATACCGACAACGCCCAGGCCGGCAAGCAGCCAGTGGAATTCCTGCGCCGCGGCGGGCGCCAGCGGCACCGTGAAACGGATCAGGCCGTACGCGCCCAGCTTCAGGCCGGTCATGATGGCCGCGATGGCAGCGGGTCCCTCCATCGCGACCGTCGGCAGCCAGGTATGCAACGGGAATACCGGGGCCTTGACGGCAAAGCCGAGCAGCAGGAGGAAAAAAACGGCAGTCTGCAGTTCCGCGGGCAGGGGGGCGGCAAGCAGTTCCGGATAGGAGAATACCAGCGTGTCTGTCATGGCCCCGCCGCTTGTGCCGGCGTGGTTGAAGCCCAGCAGCAGGAAGCCAAACAGCAGCGGCACGCCGCCGGTCAGCATCATCAGGGTGTACTTGACCGCGGCATAGCGGCGGTGCGGTCCGATTCCCCAGAGGCTGATCAGGAAAAAGGTCGGGACCAGCGTCAGCTCCCAGAACAGGAAGAACAGGATGGTGTCCAGCGCACAGAAGATGCCCAGCGTTGCGCTTTCCAGAATCAGCAGCAGGCTGAAGTAGAGCCGCGGCAGGGAGCGCACGCTGGTCCACGAGGCGAGGATGACACCGATGAACAGCAGCACGGTCAGCGGCAGAAACAGCACGGACATGCCGTCCACGCCGATCAGGTACTTGATGTTCAGGGAGGGAATCCAGGTATGCTGCTCGACAAACTGGAAGTCGCCGGATGCATGGTCGAAGCGGACCACGATCAGCAGCGTGAATGCCAGGTCGAGCAGCGCCGTCAGCAGGGCAATCCAGCGAGCCCGGGCCGGATTCGGCGCCAGCCAGATCAGCCCGGCCCCGAGCGGCAGGGTCATGATCACCAGGCTCAGCAGCGGATATCCGGGTTCAGGCATAAGCCGTTTCCATTCCTGTCATCATTGCGCGGCAGCGGGTATGCCGCCGTTATGCAGCGTGCCGGCGTACAACTCCGCCAGCCCGTCAAAGGAATGCCCCAGCAGGGCAAGCCAGGGCTGTGAGTAGAAGCCTGTTCCCAGCAGGACCAGTATGATCAGCCCCGCGATGACGCGTTCCCTGCGCGTCGGTGGTTCGATTTCAATAGCGGACTCGCTCTCCGGTCGTGGCGCCAGGAAAGCCCGCTGGAAGGCCCGCAGCAGGAAGGCGGCTGCAGCGACGTTGCCGAGGGCCGCGGCAATGGTGACCATGGCGCCGAATTCCTGGATTGCGGCTTCCAGCACCAGGTGCACGGCGTCGAAGCCGGGCGTACCCGGCATGCCGATGATGGACAGTCCCGCCACCAGAAACGCGGTTCCGATGACAGGAAGATGCCCAAACAGCCCGCCGAGGCGCGGCATGATGAGGGTGCGTGTGCGACGGTATACGAAGCCCGACATGAACAGCAGCCCCGCAGTGGCGGTGCCGAAGCTGGTGGACAGCAGGATGCTGCCCTGCAGCGCGGTCTGGCTGAGGCTGAACAGGCCGATCACCAGCAGGCTGGTATGGCTGATGACGGCAAAGGCCAGCAGCCGCCGCAGGTTGTCCTGCATCAGCGCCAGTGTCGCCGCATAAAAAATTCCGGCAAGGGCAAAGGCCGCTACCCAGACATGCCAGCGCAAGATCGCCTCCGGCAGCAGCGGAAACACGAAGCGTACCAGCGCATACACGCCGGTCTTCAGCCCCAGCAGAAAGACGCCGGCCACGGCTACGGTCCCGTGCTCAGCAACCAGGGGCAGCCAGCCGTGCAGGGGAAACAGCGGAATGCGAATCCCCAGACCGTAGAACAGCAGGAAAAAGATCACGCTCTGGATTTCCAGCGGCACGGCCTGCTGCGTCAGCTCATGCAGGTCAAAACTCCATTGCCCGCCGCTGGCATTGGCGTAGTTCCAGCCCAGCATGAAGGTGCCGGCCAGCAGCAGCAACAGGCCGATGCCCATGAACTGCAGGTAGCGCCGCATGGCTGATTCATCCTGCGGGGCCTTGGCCAGGCGCAGCAACAGGTAGGCGATCAGGCCGAGTTCCACGGCAGACAGCAGGGTAAACCACAGCAGGTCCCGGGTCACGAACATGCCCTGCAGCGTGGCCTGGATGGCGAATGCCGGGGCCAGGAAGGCGCGGGAATTCTCCAGCCGCTTCACCTTTGCGTACAGTACAACCAGCAGCGATATTATCGCCGTCAACAGTATGAACAGCACGCTCATGCCGTCCACGGCGGCGTGGTAATCCGGAAAGAACAGCAGCGGCAGGCGTTCGGCGAGCTGCAGGGAACTGCTCGTGGCATCGAACAACCGGAACAGGTCGCCGGCAAGCAGGAGTTCCAGCAGCGCCATCCCGACGGCAGCAGGATATAGCAGTCGCCTGCCACGCAACAGCAGCAGCACGACGACCGCCGCCAGCGGCAGCAGCTGCAGGGTGGCCAGTACCGGGTAGGCTGACTGTACCGTCCAGTGAATCTCGTTCATGCCCATGTCACAGGATCACGATAAAGGTGATGACGATGAGCAGGATCAGGTAGCGGGGCTCGCTCAGCAGCACATCGATCCTGGCCAGAACCGCGCCGAGCCGTTGCACCAGGGTGAAAATCCCGACATCGCCGCCTTGCAGCACCAGGTGTTCCTCGAACCAGTGCAGCAGGGCGGCGACCGTTTCCAGCAGGTGGCCGATGGCCCCGCGGCCATGGCCGATATCGCCGCTGTCGCCGACCACCCGGCCGGTCCGCCCGTGGTGGAAGGCTTCCCACTGTGCCAGCGAGGATACCGCGCTGGCCGAGCCCGGCAGGCCTACCAGCCGGTTCACCACCTGCTGATCAAATGCCTCTATGTCCTGCGCCAGCTGACGGGTCGGCCGGACCAGCAGCCAGTCCGCCAGGTTGTCCAGCCAGAAGCGTTGCAGTGCCGCGGTATACAGCCACTTGCGGTGTTGCAGCCAGCCGGGTACAGGACGTGACGGACTGCCTTCCGTCAGATGCATCAGCGCGGGGGCGCTGAGAAACTGGTAGGCGCGCCATGCGGCGTGTGCCGCCAGGTGCCAGGCCGCGAATGTGAACCAGCCCAGACCGCAGGCCAGGAACATCAGGCCGGTTTGACCGATGGTTGCGAATATCAGGGCGCTCTTGACGTCCGTCTGCACCAGGCCGGCAAGAAATCCGTACAGTGCCGTGGCACCGCCAAGCAGCACCAGGGTCAGCATCAGCACCGGGATCTGCTGCAGCAGCGGTTCCAGTCTTATGACCAGGTAGACCCCGGCATGCACCATGAGGGCGCCGTAGAACACCGCACTGGAAGGGGTCGGTCCCTCCAGTGCCCGGGTTATCCACGGGGTGAAGGGAAGCTGCGCCGATTTGACCAGTGCCGCGAGCAGGAAGCTCGCCGCGATCAGTCCGACCTGCAGCATTTCCAGGTCATTGCCGCGGGCGAGGATGTCCGGCCATTCCACGCTGTGTATCCAGAACAGGGACAGCGACAGCGCGGTGATGAAGCCCGCGTCACCGATACGGTTGGTGACGAAGGCGCGGCCGGCATTCACGCCTGCCACCGGGCGATCCAGTGCAAACGCGATCAGCAGGCAGGAACTGACACCGGCCAGTTCCCAGCCAATGAAGGTAAGCATGGCATTGCCGGCCAGCACGATCAGCAGCATGGCGGACATGAACAGGCACAGCAGCATGAAGAACCGCTGGAAGCCGGCTTCGCGATGCAGGTAATTGACCGAAAATCGCAGTGTCAGCAGGGAAATCAGCGCCACCAGCGTGGCAAGCGACAGCCCCAGTGCATCCAGGTTGAACGACAGCCGTATGACATAGTCACCGCTGTGCAGCCAGATGCCATGGCTGACCTGGCCGGGTACCCCCTGCTGCAGGGCGAGTACGTCGATCGCCAGCAGCAACAGCAGCGCCAGTGCCGCGGCGCTACTGGCAAGTCCGGCGGTGAAACCTTCCCCGGACTCACCCCGGTTCCGGCCGGAAATGTACCCGAGGCCGATGCCGGCAGCCGCCAGCAGCGGCAGCGCGGGGATCAGCCAGGCGAGGCTAGTCATGGTCACCCCCGGTTTCGATCAGGGCAGGCGACAACGGCCCCGTGTGTCCCCGGTACCAGTCGGATGAGCGGTTCACCACGGGCAGCGCGGAGAGCTCGCCCTGCCAGGGGATGAAACCGCTGCCCGGCCTGAAGACATGAATGGCCGCACTGCGCGGGTCCCTGGCTGCCAGCAGCACCCAGCCGTTACCGATGAGTTCCTGCAGCGGCGGCTGACGTTCGTAGATCCGGGTGAGGACCCCGGTGCTGGCTTCGACCACGAGCTGCAGGCGCATCGCCTCGTGGATCTCGATCATCTGCTTCGGCAGTCCCGTGCGCAGATCGGAGCCGGTGCCTTCCATGACGCCGAACAGACCCGTGACATTGTGGGTGATCTTGGTGCCGCAGCCATACTGCTCGTTGTTAACCGTGGAAAAGTAGTACTCCAGGCTGATGCCGGCACCGACCGGGCCGACGGCCAGCAGGATCTGCTCCAGGACTTCACCTTCCGGGTCCTCGGCAGGGTCGTAGGAAATCAGGAACATGCGGCGGTCGAGGAAAGCGCCCCGGGTTACGGAGCGCCGGCCGATGAGGGCGGCGGCATTGTTGGCATGACCCAGCTCCGGGCGTGCCTGGCTGAAGTCGAAGGCGCGGCCGATGATGTGGCGCAGGGCGCGTTGTGGTGTCGGGTTTGCGGGCGCGGACGCCAGCCGCCGCGCGCGCTCCTGTGCCGAGCCGGACATGGCGCTATCGAGATCCCGGCGTAGCTGCGCCAGGGCAGGTGCCTGCGACTGCGGCAGGGCTGCCGCGTCGTACCAGGTGATGGCTTCGTCGCAGGTATTGTGTTCCGCGCCAAGGAACCAGGTGTCGGACGGGATCTCGCAGCCGCGCGCCTTCAGCGCGGCGCGGACTTCCGGCCGGTTGGCCATGGCGGCGAAAACCCGCGCGTTCGGTCCGCCGTGGCGGCCGCTGCAGGCGCCGCAGTCATAGGCCGCCAGGTGCGGGTTGTTCTGGCTGCGGGAACCATGCCCCATGATCACCACCAGTGGCGCGAAGCCGGACAGCAGGCCAATGCTGCGCAGGAAACCGTGCACCTGCTCGACCTGTTCGGCCCCGGTGAAGCCGAGGCGGGGATGTTCCGGCGTGGCCGGGGTGTCGTCCTTGCTGGTAAGTGTCAGGCAGGTCGGGATTTCGGTTTCATAGCTGCGGCGCAGCCTTTCCGCCAGCCGACCCATTTGCAGGGGCGCCAGCACCTTCGCAACCAGTACCGCCAGTGTTGCCGGTGCCGCCAGCAGGATCAGCAGGCCGGAGGCCAGCAGGTTGCGCCGGGTTTCCTGGTGCAGCAGGCCTTTCACGGCGAGGCGCCTGCGGCGCCGCGCGCTGTGCCGTGTGGCAGGCGCCGTCTGCCCGGGAGCGGCCTGCTCGCGGATTTCGTGGGACGGGGTCACCACGACCGGGCACAGCGGAGTCACCTCGCGGTCGTCCAGGCCGCGCCAGAAGATCGGTACCCCGAAGAAGCCGGCGGCGCCCAGGGTTTCGATCCGCGGATTGTGTTCTTCCAGGTGCCGGCGAAAGGCTTCCTCTCGGTCATCCATGCAGAACACCACCTGGGTCTCCGGGCGGCTGCTGCGGGTCTCCCAGCGCCCGCGCCCCTGGTTATTTACCAGGGCATTGAACAGCTGGTCGCGATAGTGGTTTTCATAGGCCTGCAGCCAGAGGAAACCCGATCGCTCCGCGTCAAGCTGGTCGAGACAGGCGAATACCCGGTGCTGGGTGGCACGATCCTGGCCGCGCAGGTCTGCACCGCACAGGCCCAGGTGCTGCGCCAGGCGAAACAGTCGCCAGCCGTGGTCATAGACGCTGAAGCCGCCGGGGCCGTGGCTGGTGACGCTGTGGTGCCAGGTGATGATCATGTGGGCGAGGTGCAGCCATTGCGCCGGGTCACTGCCGCACAGGCTGGAACAGTTGAGCAGGCGCTGGGCGAGGGTCACCAGGTACTCCGGCAGGTGCCGGTTGTACACCATGTAGCGCACCAGGAACTCGGCGTGGTTGTGACGAAAGAACCAGCGTATGACGTCAAGGCTTGCCTCGATCATCCACAGGCGGCGGCACAGGCGCTGCGCGAACAGGTGTTCCAGCACCAGGCGTACCGCCAGGTAGTCCGCCATGTCGACCCGTATCCGGTCGAGCCCGGCATAGCCCGGGTGCCGTTGCCGCCACAGGAACATTCCCGACCAGCCGGGCAGTTCCAGCGCCAGGCGTTCCAGGTAGGCTTCCCATTGTTCCGCGGGCAGGCCCAGCCACTGGAGCTCGATGACGATGGTGTCCAGCGGGTCGTCCGGCAGGGCGCCGATGTCGTCCTGCCAGTCGGGTAAATCGTCGAACACCCAGGCCAGGTCCTGCATGGCGCTCTCTCGCCAGACGCTGTAAAAGCCGCGCTGCCGCTGCGGTGAAGTCCAGGCCGCAACCCCCTGGTCCAGGAAGGCACCGACATGGCGGATGAGCAGCGGTCGCATCGCGTCCATCAGGTCTTCGCCGGTCACCACCCGGAGCAGACCGGCCAGGGTCAGTTGTCCCCCGGTCTGCGTGAACAATTCATCCAGCAGGGTCCCCGCCTCGCGGTCGACCAGACGGTCCATCAGCAGCTGGCCGGTCCCGCTGTCTTCTTTTTCCGCAATGACCTGTGACAACAGCGCTTCGGCCTTTTCCGGAGGCAGGTCCAGCATTTCCTCCGGATGCAGCAGGTAGTGATCCAGTCCCAGCGCCTGCAGGCAGGCGGTCCACAGGTCGTTGATTGCGCCCGGCTCGTCGGGCTGTCCCTGTTGCCGTGCGGACTGCAGCAGCCGGGCACGACTGGCCGCGTCCACGTCCGGCTGGAACGCAGTCAGGGCAGCGCCTTCCTCGATCTGCCAGTTCAGCTGGCAGCCGGTTACCGTTCCGATCGGGTGCAGCAGCGCGGTCAGCTGGACATTGCGCCGCGTTATGGCCGTGCCGGCCGCGGTGGTGAACAGGACTTCCCCGGCCTGCAGGGCAGGGTCGGCGTCGAGGACCTGTTCGAGATCCGCCTGCGTAACACGTCCGTTGCGGTAGCAGTCGCGGAATTCTTCCGCCGGCAGGTAGCCGTAGGCACCGGTCACCCGGTGTGCCTGCGCGACGGCCTCGGGAAACGGCAGGTGCTGGAATCCGTGCAGGGTGTTGTGGTGTACGAAATCGCGGATAGCGGCCTGCCCGGGCAGGACGTGCTCAAAGTGTGCGATCGCCGCCCGCAGGCGCGCGTGCCTGTCCGGTAACGCTGACTGCTGTGTGTCCGCCATGCAGGTCAGCTCCCGGGGATGCCGCCGAGGGCGGTGCTCAACCGCGTGATGGAAACCGCCATCAGGTCAAGCACCGGCCGCGGAATGATACCCAGCAGCACGATCCCGGCGGCGAGCACGCCCGCTGCCGTCAGTTCCAGCGGCTGCAGATCCTGGATATCGCGCATGCGGCTGTGCACCGGACCGGTAAACAGCCGGCCGATGGTGCGCACCGAGTAGGCTGCCGTAATCAGCATGCCGATGCTCACCAGCAGGATAAGCCAGCCCCAGACCTCGTAGGTGCCGATGATCGTATGCAGTTCCGCGATGAAGCCTGCCGTACCCGGAATGGCCATACCCGCAAGCAGCGCCAGCGAAGTGAAGAAGGCGAAGCGCGGCGTGACCTGCATCAGCGAACTGTAGTCATTCACGTCGCGCGTATGGGTGCGTTCGTAAAGCAGTCCGATCAGCAGGAACAGGGCGCCTGCAACCAGACCATGCGCCAGCATTTGCATCAGTGCCCCGGTGAGACCGGCGATGTTGAGCGTTGCGATTCCCAGCAACACGATCCCCATGTGGCTGATCGAGGAATACGCGATCATTGCCTTCAGATCGGTCTGGCGCCAGGCCAGCATACCGCCGTAGATCAGGCTGAACAGGGCCAGTCCGGCAAGCAGCGGCTGCAGCGCCTGGATGGCCTCCGGCAGCAGGGTGGAGGCACGAATCAGCCCGTAGCAACCCATTTTCAGCAGGATGCCGGAGAGCAGTATGGAGATCGGGCTGGGTGCCTCGACATGCGCCAGTGGCAGCCAGCCATGCAGCGGGAAAACGGGCATCTTCACGCCGAAACCCAGCAGAAAACCGAGAAACAGCATCACCTGGGTTTGTGCCGGCAGTGACCGGGCGCCGCTCGCCATGGAGGCCATGGCGAAGGAGTGTCCGGGCGTGAGATCAAAAAGCACCAGCAGGCTGATCAGCATGAATACCGAACCGCCCATCGTGTAGAGCACGAAATTCAGCGCTGCCTGGTGGCGCCGCCGTCCGCCCCAGCCGCCGATGAGAAAGAACAGTGGTATCAGGGTCAGTTCCCAGAGCAGGTAGAACAGGGTCCAGTCCTGGGCCATGAACACGCCGAGCATGGCGGTTTCCAGCAGCAGTACCAGGGTGAAATACCATTTGACGCGGTCGCGCATGCCGGCCGAGGCAAGAATCGCGATGAAGCACAACAGGGTAGCCAGCAGGACCAGCGGAAAGGAAATACCGTCGATGCCGAGGGAGAAGGATGTACCCAGGTGGGGATTCCACGGGGTCTCCTCGACGAATTGCAATGCCGCGGTGCCAGTGTCAAAGAGGGTCAGCAATCCCCACGAATAGCACAGGGCTGCCGCGGCGGCGCACAGGGCGATCGTGCGTATGGCGCGCGTGAGATGTGCAGGCAGCAGCGCGATCACGAGGGCGCCGACCGCAGGCAGCAGCAATAGCGATGTCAGCAGGTGCATGGCATGCCTTCATTACCACCCGGGTAAGGAAACGGGTACTACCCGGGCTGGAGGGGCGCTGCGGATACAGCCAGGCCGCCCGGCAGGGGGTCACGATTCAAACGGGAAAAATAGCATAGCTGTGGCGGAGAGTCATCCGCAGTACGGATTCGCTGCACGGCACCCGCGGCCGGGACTTCCCTATGGCGACAGCAGCATCCGGATGAGCAGGGTGATGTCCCGGGCATCGATGATGCCGTCAGGCGTGCCGAGGTCGCAGTGCGCCAGTTCCAGCGCCCGCGTGGATTCCAGTCCGAGTGCCAGGCGTATCGCGACCGTCAGGTCGCCCGCGTTGAGCTGGCCATCCGGAGTGCCGTAGGGTGCCACGTCGCCGTCTGCCAGGTTCGGCCAGCTGGCCGGGTCTTTGGGGTCGGAACCGTTTGCCACTTCCAGTCCGTCCGGCAGCAGGTCGCCGTCGCTGTCGCTCTGCGTCGGGTCGGTCGCGTAGGTGTTCACCTCCTCACCGTCATCCAGACCGTCGCCGTCGGTGTCGCTCACCCCGGGGTTGGTCCCCGTGTGTGTCGGGTCGAGGAAAATGCCCGTGTTGGTTTCCACACCGTTCGGCAGTCCGTCGTTGTCGGTGTCGGCGCAATCGGGGTCGTTGCTGTCGATCAGGGTGTCGCAGTCGTTGTCAATGTTGTCAGCGCAGGACAGTTCCGGGGTTTCGCCCGGCACGCAGACCTGGCAGTCGGGATCGGCTGCATCGGGGAGTCCGTCGCAGTCGTTGTCCTGGCCATCGCTGCAGCTGACTTCCGCAGCCGGCTCGGTCGGTGTGCAGACGGTCGGGTCACAATCGTTTGCACAACTGGTGATGGTTTCCGCACCCTCGCAGAGCTTGTCTCCGCAGCAGGCCGACATCCGCGGGGAATCGGACTTCCGGCAGAACCGGGCGGCACTGGAGTCGATACAGCGGTTGTCGCTCACGTCGATGCCGCAGTCGATGTTGTTGGTGCCGCCGGGCGCGCCGCAGCAGAACATCTTGGCTGCCGCACCGCTCTGCTTGCCGGCGCAGTCTGCCGGACAGGTCAGGCAGTTCTCGCCGTCACCGCCTTCACACAGGCCGTTGCCGCACGCCGCGCCGCTGACCTGGGCGCAATCGGACGGGCAGCTCTTGCAGTCCTCGCCCGGATCGCAGGTGTGATTGCCGTCATCACACGTAGATACCGGGGGGTTGACTGTCTGGAACTGCCGCATCATTTCGTGATCCTCGTGGTCGAGGAGGTGGCAATGCTGCGGGAAACGGCCGAGGTAGTCCTCGAAGTCCATGATGATGCGGGCCTTCGTGTTGGCCGGGATGCGCACGATGTCCTTCCAGGTATCCGCTTCCCACGGTTCCAGCGGGATCGGCTGGCCCGTGGTCATATCGGTCTTGCCGAGGATCTGGAAGCGCACCAGGTGCACGTGCATCGGATGCATGGAGTTGGTCGGGTTCTCGAACTCCCAGATCTCGCGGGTGCCGAGGACCGGGAACTCGTACAGGTCGTCCCAGTGTTCCGCCATCACCTGGCCACCCGGACCAGTGAGTGACTGGACCAACCACTCGTTGACGGTGCGGCCCGGGTCGTTGGAGCAGGGTGCAGTCACCTTGGCCAGGCGGAAGTAGCGGGTGCCGTCCGCCGAGCTTTCCGGCATGGCGGGTACGTCGCGCAGCGTTGGCGACAGGTTCCCGGTGTAACCGGTCTGGCCGGTTACGATGAACTTCATGATGCTGGGCAGCAGCGGCGGGGTCTGCTCGTCGTTGCGCAGGATGATCTCGGTGCCTGCCGGAAAACCGGAAAAATCTATCACGACATCCATGCGCTCGGCCGGCGCCTGCAGGCCACCGAATGCCTTGCCCAGGTTAATCGGTGCGCCGAGCAGTCCAAGGTCGGTGCCGACCAGGATGAAGTCCGGGTCGTTACCCGGGTCGGTGATGTTCTCCAGCCGCAGCTTGTACTGGCGCGACTGCGAGCCGTTCAGCAGGCGGAAGCGGTACTTGCCCTGGTCGACATTGAGGTACGGCGATATTTTGCCGTTGACGACCGCGTAGTCACCCTTGAAGGCATCCTCCAGCTGGGCGTTGTAGAACAGCGAGCCGTCCGCGTTGAAGGAACGGTCCTGGATTGCCATGCCGATCTCGTACTGGCCGCTGGGCAGGCCGAAGGCATTGCCCGGACCCAGTGTGTCCTCGCTGTCGGCGATCAGGTAGAAGCCGGCCATGCCGCCGTAGACGTTAAGGCGGGTAATACCCAGCGCGTGGTCGTGGTACCAGAGCGTGGCGGCATCCTGATTGTTGGGATATTCGTAGACGTCGGTCTCGCCCGGCAGTATGTGGTACTCGGGCTGGCCGTCGACCCGGGACGGCACGTGGCCGCCGTGCAGGTGGGTCACGATGCGCTTGGACTTGCCCCAGTTGTTGGGTCCGTGTGAGCAGGTATCCACCTCCAGGAGGTTACTGCCGCGGCTGCCGCCACCGGTAGGGAGATTATTGACGTAGGTGACCTCGATCGGCTGCCCCTTGACGGCGACGAAGGTCGATGCCGGCCAGGCGCCGTTGTAGGTCCAGACCGTGGTATCCGGCAGGCCCGGGTGGACGCTCTGGGTGGTTTGCTGGACCGAGACCGTGTACTGCGGCACACCGTCGGCACGGGTACCGGTCGGCTGCAGGATGGCCGGTATCGGCAGCGGCTCCACGAACGGTGCCAGGCCGCAGTCGGCCTGGTTGCAGTTGCCGCCGACAAAGGTGCCGCCGGCCCCTTCACAGACCAGCTTGTCGATACTGCCGGAACAGCTGTTGTCGGCATTGCAGCAGGCGCCGGACGGCTGCGGACACTGGTTCGGATCGCAGGTGCTGACACCGGTCAGGGTGGTGCCACCGCAGGTGCCCGAGCCCACCACGGTCAGCGAGCAGTCGCCGCTGGATTCACAGCAGGCCTCAACGGCGCCGGTCGGGGTGAAATCGACAAGCAGGGATGGGGGACTGCCGCCCTCGCGGCTGTCGAAGCGGCGGGTCGAGGTCGGGATAGTCTCGTCACCGATCAGGATCCAGCCGTTGTTGGTGGCGGGGTTGTCCAGCCAGCCCTGCACGTCACCGGCCATGCTTGCCGAGCTCCAGCCAGGTGATGTGTTGTTGATCAGCGTGCTGCCGCTGGCCGCGCCGAAGCCGGGCATGGTGTTCCAGGTGGTGCCGCCGCCGGCTGTAGGCGCACCCTGGCCGCCGCCGCGTGTGCCACAGCCGGCCGTCCCTTCGACCCAGGCGGAGGTAACGGGGTGCAGGGTGAAGATCGAATCCACATGATTGCTGCCGCGGGTCACGGTCATGCTGAGCGTGACGCTGTTGATGACCGAGCCGGGCGGGATGGTGGACAGGTCGAATCGCATCAGGGCACGTCTGGCAGAACCGACGCCGTTATCGGTGTTGCCGGCAAAGAGCGAGTCGCAGGCGCCGGAACTGTTGTCCGGGAAATCCTGGGCCAGGGTTGTGTCGGCGGCGGGTGTGATGGTTGCTGTTGCCGACCAGCCTGTTGTGGCGGTAAAGGCCAGCAGCATGGCGGCCACGAAGCCGCCTAGCTGCGACGGGTGTTTAGCCGTCTTCTGCTGTGGCATGATTTCACATCCCCGATGTCGTTATTGTTCACCGGAACGCGTTCTGCCCGGTTCATTGTGTGTTCTTTGGGAACCAGTCTTGACCACGATTTAGACTTTGTCAAGATTCCGGCCGGTGCGGGCAGGCGCAGGGGCATGTGGTTTGTATGGGCTGCGCTGGCCGGATAGCCTCCGCCTGGCAGCGTGTCCCGTTATTGCGGGTGTCGCGGCTGGCATGGAGAAGATCAGACCGCAAGGCGGTCGAGAGACTGGCCTGGGCCACGCCGGGAGCGATTGCGAAGTAATCTTTCTTGGGTGACCGGCAGGCCGATGGTAGCGTTATACCCGCAACGTGCCGCTAAGTATTTGCTTCTGCAGCAGGCCGCTCAGGATTTCAGTGCCGCCCTTGAGGACGACGTCCGGTTGCGGGTGTGACATCTCGGTCGCAATGCATGTCAGCAGTTCGATTCCGGTCAGCTTCGCGCCGGTATCGATGAGTTCCAGCAGTCGCCTGGTCACGCTGTTGATCTCGAGGAAACCCAGTTCATCTTCCCGGTCGCGATACACGACCAGGCAGGTCGGCATGTCGCCCGGCTGTGTCGGCCGGTAGTCCGGCCCGATCCTGTGAACCGGGTAGCGGTAGGCCAGGTGCCAGGCCAGTGGAGACAGTACGGGGATGCCGTTTAGCAGGTCGCCGTGAGGGTCCACGGCCCTCGGGTCGGCAGGAGACTCGGCAATCGCCAGCGCCAGTTCGACCCATTCGTAGTGGGCCAGTTCAAACAGGAATGGCGGGTCAGCAGGATTGCCGGCGTACTCGCTTTCCAGCCAGCTGAGGAATTCCCGGGGGATTTCGTGGAACAGCGGTGTCCGGGATCTGTGCCGGGAAAAATACTCGCGCACCAGGGTATGCCATGCCGTGTCATTATAGATCTGCCGCAGCACAGGAAAGGCCCCGCTGATAAAGCCTTCAACGTTGTTGTAGAACAACTCCCGGTAGATCTGCATGCGCCGGTCTTCGATGTCCTCCGGTGCGGGATTGTTTTCCGGGTCGCGTATATTCGCCGCAAAGGCGTGCTGCCTGCGGGTGAATTCAGGCATGGATGCCATGTGCGATGTCCTCTCTGTCCTGCGGGCCGCGCCACTTCGCCTGCAGTGCGGCAATCTGTCCGACTTCCGCCAGCAGTTCCGGCAGCGGCGGGATGTTGAAGTCGCGCTCCAGCAGCGTCGGGACCACGCCGAAATGCGCATAGGCCGTTTCCAGCAGCGACCACACCGGATCGATGACCGGCGCGCCGTGTGTGTCGATCTTCAGGTCTTCGGCTTCGTCATAATGGCCGGCGATGTGGAAGTAGACGACGCGTTCAGCCGGCAGTGCCTTGAGGAAGGCATCTGCATCGTAACGGTGATTGATGCTGTTCACGTAGATATTGTTGACATCCAGCAGCAGGTCGCAGTCGCCCTCGGTGAGCACCGCGTTGATGAAGTCGATCTCTTCCAGTTCCTTGCCCGGTGCCGCGTAGTAGGAAACATTCTCCATCGCGATGCGCCGTTCCAGTATATCCTGCACGCGGCGGATGCGGCCGGCGACATAATGCACCGCCTCTTCGGTGAACGGTATCGGCATCAGGTCATACAGGTGGCCGTCGTCGCTGCAGTAGCTGAGGTGTTCGGTGTAGCAGCGAAACTGGTGTTCATCAAGCAGGCGCTTGAGTCGGTACAGAAAGGTTTCATCCAGCGGCGCGGGGCTGCCGATCGAAAGTGACAGGCCGTGGGCTGCAAAGGGATAACGTTCGGTGAAATGGCGCAACTGCCTGGCGAGGCTGCCGCCGATGCCGATCCAGTTTTCCGGGGCAAGCTCGAAAAAATCGACAGTCTCCGGCGGGTTGTCCCGCAGCGGACCCATCAGGGTCCGCCGCAGTCCAAGCCCTGTGCCTGACAACGGATAATTGCTGGCGGACAGGGACATGCCGTGCGCCTGTTATTTACTCGCGCCGCACTTGCCTTCGCCGCACTTGCCTTCCTTCATCATCTTCATGCGGGCGCTCTGCTCATCGGCATCAATCACACCATCGCCATTGGTGTCCATCTTGCCGAACATGGTGTCATGTCCCTGCATGAATTCTTCCTTGCTGATGCTGCCATCGCCATTTGCGTCCAGCATTTTCATGCCGCATTTGCCTTCACCACACTTGCCTTCATTCTGCATTGTCTTGCCGTTGCCGCACTTGACTTCCTGCGGTGTCATTTTTCCGGTGCCATTGTTGCCTTCCTTGTCCGTCTTCATCCCGGCGCCGCACTTGCCTTCGCCCATTTCCGCTACCATGTAACCGCCGGAAAGCGTGGACATGGCAAACGGGTTTTCCGCTGCATTGGCCGGTGTGGTTGCGGCCAGCGAAGTTGCGAGGGCGGCACCGACTGCAATAGCGAGGGGCTTCAGGGTGGTTTTCTGTGACATTGTTATCTCCATCGAAGGTTGTTTGTGTTGATCGGGTATTCTGCTTGCCTGGCGATCGTTTGCCACGACCTGACTAATGTTAACCATTCCGACCCTGCCACATTCAGAAAGTTTCTGATAAGCGTTCGCATTAAGGTGGCAAACGGCGCCTGCGCAGCGGAGAGTCCCCGGTTATGGTACTGGCAGCGAACGCGTTGAAAGCAGGCAACAGTCTGTATCTAATCGGTATTCTTGTCCCTGTATTCGCACAGGTCGGAGATGATGCAGGACTGGCAGCGGGGCCTGCGGGCGATACAGGTGTAGCGCCCGTGCAGGATCAGCCAGTGGTGTGCATCCTGTTTGAATTCGTCGGGCACCAGTCGCAGCAGGCGTTGCTCCACCTCGTTCACGGTCTTGCCGGGTGCGATGCCGGTACGGTTCGCGACGCGGAAGATATGCGTGTCGACCGCGATAGCGGGATGGCCGAAGGCGGTGTTCAATACCACGCTGGCGGTTTTGCGGCCGACCCCCGGCAGTGCTTCCAGGGCGGCGCGGTCTTCGGGTACCTCGCCGTGATGCTGCTCCTCCAGGATGCTGCAGGTCTTGATGATATTGCTCGCCTTGGTGTTGTACAGCCCGATGGTCTTGATGTGTTCCTTCAGAGCGGCCTCGCCAAGCTGCAGCAGGGCGCGCGGGGTCTGTACCTTTCTGAACAGCGTGCGCGTTGCCTTGTTGACCCCGACATCGGTGGACTGCGCCGAGAGCATGACCGCGATAAGCAGCTGGAACGGGTTGCCATAGTGGAGTTCAGTCGCGGGATGCGGATCATTGGCACGCAGCCGCTCGAAGATTTCCTGGCGCTTGACGCGGTTCACCGCCGGTCCGCGGGCGTCAGGCTTCGCTGGCCTGGATCGCGACGGGTATTACGCGCGACGCAACACGCAGCTCGCGACGCGCGTTGATGACATTCATGCCGGCTATCAGGAAACCCAGCCCCATGAAGGCGCCCGGGGGCAGAATGGCCAGCAGAAAGCCGCGATAGTTGGCGATCACTGTCAGGGTCAGGTGGCGTCCGATTTCACCAAACATCAGGTGGGCCTGTGACAGCAGGGTGCCCTGGCCGACTAGTTCGCGCAGCCCGCCCAGGGTGGCCAGTACCAGGGTAAAGCCTATACCCATCGCCAGGCCGTCCAGCAGCGCACGGTCTGCGGTGTGGCGCGAGGCGAACGACTCTGCCCTGCCGATAATGGAGCAGTTGGTGACAATCAGCGGGATGAAAATGCCGAGTACCTTGTGCAGTTCGTGCAGCCAGGCGTTCATTGCCAGTTCGATCACGGTGACGACGGACGCAATCACCAGCACGAAGACGGGGATGCGGACTTCAGGCCGTACCAGCTTGCGGATCAGGGAAACGATCAGGTTGGATGTTACCAGCGTCAGGGTGGTGGCAAGCCCCAGTCCGAGACCGTTGGTCATCGTGGTGGTGACCGCCAGCAGCGGGCACAGCCCGAGCAGTTGCACCGTGCCGGGATTGTTCAGCCAGAGGCCGTCGGCGATGATTCTGCGGTAAGTCGGTTCACTCATGGCTGGCTTGTCGTTTCGCCCGGGGCAAACAGGGCGTCCTGATGATCATGGTAGTATAACAGGGCCTGGCGCACGGCCTTCACCACGGCCCGCGGGGTAATGGTCGCGCCGGTCAACTGGTCAAATGCGCCGCCGTCCTTTTTCACCGCCCACAGCTGCAATCCGGGATTCTGCAGTGATTTGCCGGTAAAGCCAAGAATCCAGTCGGAGCGTTCCTCCTCGATGCCGTCACCGAGCCCGGGGGTTTCCCGATGCGCGACCACGCGTACGCCGCTCAGGCTGCCATCGAAATTGATGCCTACCAGTAAACGGATCGTGCCGCTGTAACCGTCGGGTGCCACCGCCGCGATGACCAGTGCAACCGGATTGCCGTGCATCCGCGCGCGGTAGACCGTCACCGGCTCGCTGGTTCCCAGCAGGGTCTCGTTTTGCACCTGCAGGGTGTCCTGCAGCAGCGCGTTGTCATAACTCTCCGGCGGTATCAGTCGGTGCAGCTTGCGCAGCAGTGTGGCGCGTTCGTTCGCGGCGATCCGCTCCCGGGTGCTGTCGTAGGTATAGGCCACCATGGCCGTGCCGAGGAGGGCAAACAGCAGCAGGACAGCGGCGGTAATCAGGCTCTGGCGGTAGTTCATTCAGCGGTTGTCATGGCCGAAGACGCGCGGCCGGGAGTAATAGTCGATGGTCGGCGCCGCCATGTTCATCAGCAGTACGGCGAAGGCGACGCCGTCCGGATAGCCGCCCCAGGTGCGAATCACGTAGGTCAGGATACCGATGCCGAGGCCGTAGTACAGTCCCCCGCGCGGAGTGGTACTGGCGGAAACCGGGTCGGTGGCGATAAAAAAGGCCCCCAGCATGGCGGCGCCGCTGAAGGCGTGGAACAGCGGCGAGGCGTAAATGTCGGGATTCCAGGCATAGAACAGCAGCGCCGTCAGGGACAGTCCAGCCAGCATGCCTGCCGGAATCTGCCACTTGATGATCTTCTGCTGCAGGAGCCACAGACCGCCGAGCAGGTACCACAGGTTGAGCCATTCCCAGCCGGCGCCGGCAAAGCTGCCGAATACCGCACTGCCCTGTATTTCCGTGAGGGTTTCGCTGAGACCGAGTCGTGTCCTGACGATGTCCAGGGGCGTTGCCATGGTAATGGCATCGAGTGTCAGCGTGTCCGGCAGGCTGCCGGAAAATACCAGCAGCAGGGTATCGTGCAGGTCCAGGACCCGGCCTGCCGCGGGCCACAGGCTGAGTTCCCGCGGGAAGGAGATCAGCAGCACCACATAGCCCGCCATGGCCGGGTTGAAGGGGTTGTAGCCGAGGCCGCCGTAGAGTTGTTTCGCGATGACAATCGCAAACAGGCTGCCGATGACCGGGATCCACCAGGGCGCCAGCGGTGGCAGCGCCAGTGCCAGCAGCACCCCGGTCAGCAGGGCGCTGCCGTCCAGCAGCGCGGGCGGCACCGGCCGCCGGCGCGCCGCGAGCATGGCCGCTTCAGCTGCGATTGCCGCCAGGCCGGCCAGCAGGATGTTGAGCGGTACGCCCCAGCCAAACAGCCAGGTGGCGCACAGGCTGCCCGGCAGCAGGGCCAGCAGGACGAAGCCCATCATGCGGGATACGCTGCCGGTGGCCGGCAGGTGCGGTGAGCTGTAGGTCCTGAATTCCATTAATCAGTTTGCCTGTCGCCGTTATTCTGCGCCGCGCGTCGCTGGTCCGCGGCGGCGATCTGCTGCCGCTGCTCGGGCGTCAGGTTGTCAGTATTCCCGGGGCTGACCCCGGCCTCTTCCTTCTTGCGCTTCACGCGTTCCAGCGCCGCCTGGATTGCAGCCTGCTTCGGGTCCGGACCGCCGGCATCCTGCGACAGTGCCTGCTTCTTACTGGCCATTTTTTCCGCCCGTTCCTGCTTGACGCGCTCCAGGCGCGCCAGGCGCGCCTCGTGCCGCTGGCGTGCGAGGTCGGACTTCCTGCGCTGTTTTTCCTGCGCCCAGATTTCCGTCTTGGCATGGCGGTAGTGCTGCACCAGCGGAATGTGGCTCGGGCAGACATAGGCGCAGCAGCCGCATTCGATGCAGTCGAACAGGTCGTAGTCCTGCGCGGCATCGTAGTTGCCGCTGCTCGCGTACCAGTACAACTGCTGCGGCAGCAGGTCGGCGGGGCAGACCTCGGTGCACTTGCCGCAGCGGATGCAGGGCTGTGCCGGCGGCGGTGCCGGCATTTCCTCCCGGGTGACGGCGAGTATGCAATTGGTGGTCTTGATGACAGGCACGGCATCGCTGTTGACCGCGTAGCCCATCATCGGGCCACCGATCAGCAGCCGCTCGACGTCATGCGTGTAGCCGCCGCAGGCGCTGATCAGATGGCTGAGCGGGGTGCCGATGCGCACCTCGAGATTGCGCGGCGAGAGGACGCCGCTGCCGGTCACGGTCACGATGCGCGACAGCAGGGGCGTCCCCTTGCAGACAGCCCGGTAGACGGCCGCGGCCGTGCCGACGTTCTGGCAGATGATGCCGATGTCGGCCGGCAGTCCCTGGCTGGGCACCTCGCTGCCGGTGAGCACCTTGATGAGCTGGCGTTCGCCGCCGGCAGGGTAGATGGTGGGTATGCGCGTCACGCTGATGCCGGTTTCCTGCAGTGCTTCCAGGGCATCCCGCAGGGCGGTCTCGGCTGCCGGCATGCTGTCCTCAATCGCGACGGTACAGGCTTCCGGCTGCACGATGTACTGCAGTATCCTGACGCCCTCGATGATTTCTGTCGCACGCTCCAGCATCAGGCGCTGGTCGCAGGTGATGTAGGGTTCGCACTCGGCCCCGTTGATGATCAGCGTGTCGATTGCCCGCTTGCCGGAAGCCAGTTTCACCCGGGTGGGGAAGCCGGCGCCGCCGAGGCCGACGATGCCCGCCTCGCGAATCCTTTCCAGCAGCGTCTGCGGGTCTGTGCTGCGGTAATCGGGCAGGCCGCCTGCCGGTTCCAGCCACTGGTCCCTGCCGTCGGTCTCGATGACAATGCAGTCCGCAGGCAGGGCGGAGGGATGCGGCACGGGGCGCGGTTCGACAGCCACCACGGTGCCGGAACCGGAGGCGTGCACCGGCGCGCTGACCGTGCCGACCGGGCGGGCGATCATTTCACCGGTCCGCACGCTGTCGCCCGGCTTCACCAGCGCTTCCGCCGGTTCGCCGATGTGCTGCAACAGCGGCAGCACCAGCAGGGGCGGGATGTCGGCCGGGGTTATGGGCGCCGTCACCGTGAGTTCGCGGTGACCTGCCAGAACCAGACCGCCGTGGAACCGGTAGAGGCGGTCAAACGCCTGTTGTGCGGGACCTCGCAGCCTGGCTCGTTCAGCCATGGTTTGCCACCCGGGTGCTGCTGTCAGCGGGCTTGGGCCAGGTCCAGGTCAGGATATTTGCCCTGACCGGGACGATGTGGATGCATTCCACCGGGCAGGGCGTGATGCACAGGTTGCAGCCGGTGCACTCGCTGGCAATCACCGTGTGCATCTGCTTGGCGGCGCCGACGATGGCGTCCACCGGGCAGGCCTGGATGCACAGGGTGCAGCCGATGCAGGCCTGCTCGTCGATGACTACCACGGTCTTTTCGGTATGCATCCCGTGTTCAGGATTCAGCGGCTTGGGGTCCTGGCCGAGCAGGTCGGCCAGTGCCTGGATGGTGGCCGCGCCGCCCGGGGGGCACTGGTTGATTTCCGCCTCGCCGGCGGCGATGGCCTCGGCGTAGGGACGGCAGCCTGCATAGGTGCATTGCCCGCACTGGGTCTGCGGCAGCAGGGCATCGATCTGGTCCACGATCGGGTCGCTCTCCACCCTGAAACGGATGGCGGCATAGCCGAGCACCAGCCCGATAACCGCGGCGAGTGTTCCCAGTGCAAGCAGTGCCGTCAGCATGATAGGGGCCCGGTGTGGTGCGCGCGCTCGCCGCCTAGCCCCTGATCAGCCCGGAAAAGCCCATGAAGGCAAGCGACATGAGCCCCGCGGTGACCAGCGCGATGGCGGAGCCGCGAAACGGCACGGGCACATCGGCGGCCGCCACCCGTTCCCGGATAGCGGAGAACAGGATGAGCACCATGGAGAAGCCGAGCGCCGCGCCAAAGCCGTAGACAGCCGACTCGATGAAGTTGAAGTGCTGCTGCACGTTCAGCAGCGCCACGCCCAGCACGGCGCAGTTGGTCGTAATCAGGGGCAGGAAGATCCCCAGCACCTTGTACAGCAGCGGGCTGGTCTTGTGGACGACCATCTCGGTGAACTGCACCACGGCGGCGATCACCAGGATAAAGGTGATGGTGCGCAGGTATTCCAGCTGCAGCGGCACCAGCAGGTACTCGTTGG
The DNA here is from genome assembly GCA_963824045.1 of uncultured Gammaproteobacteria bacterium. Classification (GTDB taxonomy): domain Bacteria; phylum Pseudomonadota; class Gammaproteobacteria; order UBA9214; family UBA9214; genus UBA9214. Next base: position 134,850 of record CAWGNW010000019.1, read on the forward strand.
CAAGGTAGCTGCAGATGGAGGACAGGGTCAGCACGAAAGTGGTGGCCAGCGCCATTCCCGTCGCGGTGTCGACATTGCGCGATACGCCCATGAACGGGCACAGGCCAAGGAATTTCACCAGCACGAAGTTGTTCACCAGCACGGTGCTGACGAGGATGATGGCCAGTTCTGTCATGGTTCGGTGTGCCTGTTAAAAAATCACAAGGGTGAGAGGTAAAAAGTAAAAAGTGAGAAGTAAATAAAGTAAGGGTTCGGGGTTGACTCGTTGCTGGAACCGGCCATCATCCTGATCACTTCTCACTCTCACTTCATCACTTCTCACTTCTCACTTCTCACTTCTCACTTCTCACTTCTCACTTCTCACTTCTCACTTCTCACTTCTCACTTCTCACTTCTCACTTCTCACTTCTCACTTCTCACTTCACCCGCATCCCCGGCTGTGCGCCGCTGTCCGGATGCAGGATGAACAGGTCCCTGCCGCCGGGGCCGGCAGCCAGCACCATGCCCTCGGAGACGCCGAAGCGCATCTTGCGCGGCGCCAGGTTGGCGACCATGACCGTGAGTTTACCTTCCAGGTCTGCCGGGTCATAGGCGGACTTGATGCCCGCAAAAACGTTGCGGGTTTCGCCGCCGAGGTCGAGCGTCAGGGCAAGCAGCTTGTCGGCGCCCTCGACGTGTTCCGCCCTGGCTATGCGGGCGATGCGCAGATCGATTTTCGCGAAGTCCGCGAAGTCGATGCTGGCTGCGATCGGGTCTGTTGTCAGCGGCCCGCTGGCTGCGGGTGCGGCGGCCGGCTGGCTGCCGAGGCTGTCTTTCGAATCGTTCAGCATGGCGTCGATATTCTCCTGCTCCACCCGGGTCATCAGCGGCTGGAAGGGGTTGATGGTATGGCCGGTCAGCGGCGTGGCGATGGCATCCCACGACAGCGGCTCGATATTGAGGAAATCTTCCGCAGCAATTGCCATGGCCGGCAGCACCGGCTGCAGGTAGGTGAGCAGCACCCGGAACAGGTTGAGACCGACGCTGCAGACGTCCTGCACGGCCTGTTCCTGGTGTTCCTGTTTGGCGAGTACCCAGGGCTTGTTGGCATCGATGTACTGGTTGGCGCGGTCGGCCAGCGCCATGATCTTGCGCACCGCCTGGCTGAACTCGCGCTGCTCGTAGTCCGTCGCAATGGCGTCGCCCGCGGCCACGAAATCGGCGTACAGCCCGGGTTCGCAGCAACTGTCGGCGAGCCGGCCGGCGAAACGCTTGTTGATGAAGCCGGCGCAGCGGCTGGCGATGTTGACCACCTTGCCCACCAGGTCGCTGTTGACGCGCGCCGCGAAGTCCTCCGAGGTTGAGATCGATGTCGTCCACCCCGCTGCCGAGCTTGGCGGCGAAGTAGTAGCGCAGGTATTCCGGGTTCAGGTGGTCCAGGTAGGTGCGCGCCTTGATGAAGGTGCCGCGCGACTTGGACATCTTCTGGCCGTCCACGGTGAGGAAGCCGTGCGCGAAGATTGCGGTCGGCGTGCGCATGCCGGCGCCTGCCAGCATGGCCGGCCAGAACAGCGCATGGAAATAGATGATGTCCTTGCCGATGAAATGGTACAGCTCGGCGCGGCTGTTCTTGCCCCAGTAGGCGTCGAAGTCGCAGCCGCTGCGCTCGCACAGGTTGCGAAAGCTGGCCATGTAGCCGATGGGCGCATCCAGCCAGACATAGAAGTACTTGTCGTCGCTGTCCGGGATCCCGAAGCCGAAGTAGGGTGCGTCGCGGGAGATATCCCATTCGCGCAGGCCCTCCTCGAACCATTCGTTGAGCTTGTTGCTGACTTCCGGCTGCAGGTGGCCCGCCGTGGTCCAGGCGCGCAGCATGGGTTCAAAGTCGGCCAGCCGGAAGAAGTAGTGCAGGGATTCCTTTTCCACCGGCGTGGCGCCGGACACGGCGGAGACCGGATTCTTCAGCTCCGTCGGCGAGTAGGTGGCGCCGCAGACCTCGCAGTTGTCGCCGTACTGGTCGGCGGCACCGCAGCGCGGGCACTCTCCCTTGATGAAGCGGTCCGGCAGGAACATCTGCTTTTCCGGGTCATAGGCCTGGGTGATGGTGCGCGTGCTGATATGGCCGGCTGCCTGGTGTGCGCCGGTAGATCAGCTCCGCCAGTTCCCGGTTTTCCGCCGAGTGGGTGCTGTGGTAGTTGTCGAAGCCGACGTGGAAACCGGCAAAGTCCGCGCGGTGTTCGTGTCCGACGGTCTCGATGAGCTGTTCCGGCGTGATGCCTTCCTGTTGCGCGCGCAGCATGATCGGGGTGCCGTGGGCGTCGTCGGCGCACACGTAGATGCAGTCATGGCCTTGCAATTTCTGAAAGCGGACCCAGATATCGGTCTGGATGTATTCCACCAGGTGCCCGAGGTGGATCGGCCCGTTGGCATAGGGCAGGGCGCTGGTGACCAGTATTTTGCGGATTTCCTGACTCATATTTCCGGTTTCCGGATTAAAACCATGAAACAATTGTGAATAATTCGGGTGCCAAGTATGCCATAGCCCTGCCGTTCATGCGGTATCCCGCATGGGTGGCAGTAAGGACGATGCCGGCGAGTTGGTGTACAATCCGCGGTCAATTTTCCCGGCTGCATGGCAGCCGGTATCCGGTTTCCCTTTAGGAGCGAATCATGTCTGATGTGACTCAAGCCCAGGTCGAAGAAAAACTGGCAACCTACATAGACCCGTATCTGGAGCGCGATCTGGTCTCGACCAAGAGCGTCAAGGAGATCACGGTCGCCGGCGACACGGCGACGGTCAAGGTGGTGCTGGGATTTCCGGCCGGCGGCTACCGCGGTGAGCTGGCGGCGAAACTCAAGGACATGGTCGAATCCATCGACGGGATCACTACGGCCAATATCGACGTAACCAGCAAGATCTCGGCGCATTCGGCGCAGAAGGGCGTCAAGCACATCGAGAACATCAAGAATATCATCGCCGTTGCCTCCGGCAAGGGCGGCGTCGGCAAGTCGACCACGGCCGTCAATCTGGCGCTGGCGCTGTCGGCGGAGGGCGCCAACGTGGGCATTCTCGACGCGGACATTTACGGTCCGAGCCAGCCGCGCATGCTGGGCGTGCATGGCAAGCCGGAATCCCTGGACGGCAAATCGCTGGAGCCCATGAACAGCTACCACCTGCAGGCCATGTCGATCGGCTTCCTGGTTGATGAAGAGACGCCGATGATCTGGCGCGGCCCGATGGTCACCCAGGCCCTGCAACAGTTGCTCAACGATACCAACTGGAAGGACCTCGACTATCTGGTCGTCGACCTGCCACCGGGTACCGGCGACATCCAGCTGACCCTGGCGCAGCAGGTGCCGGTCAGCGGCGCGGTCATCGTCACGACCCCGCAGGACATCGCCCTGCTGGACGCCCGCAAGGGTCTCAAGATGTTCGAGAAGGTCGAGGTGCCGGTACTGGGCATCATCGAGAACATGAGCATCCATATCTGCAGCGAGTGCGGCCACGAGGAGCATATCTTCGGCTCGGGCGGCGGTGAACGCATGTCCGAGCAGAACAATGTCGACTTCCTCGGTGCCCTGCCGCTGGACAAGCGCATCCGCGAGGAAACCGACTCCGGCAGGCCCACCGTGGTGGCCGAGCCGGAAGCGCGCATTTCACAGATCTACCGCGAGATCGCCCGGCGCACCGCGGCCAAGCTGTCGCTGAAGAGCAAGGACTACGCGGCGCGCTTCCCGCAGATCGTGATCTCGAATGATTGACGGAGTTTATGGTTTACTTGTCATTGCGAGCGTAGCGAAGCGATCTCCTGAATTCTTGAACAACCCCTCGAGAGATTGCTTTGTCACTGCGTTTCTCGCAATGACGGGAGACGATTACATTTCCTGATATGTCCATCAAGTCTGACAAGTGGATTCGCCGCATGGCGCTGGAACACGGCATGATCGAGCCGTTCGAGGCCGGCCAGGTCCGTGAGAACGGCAATGGCCGCATCGTCTCCTACGGTACCTCGAGCTATGGCTACGACATCCGCTGTTCCGACGAATTCAAGATATTCACGAATATCAACTCGGCCATCGTCGATCCCAAGAACTTCGATGCCAACAGCTTCGTCGACGTCAAGTCGGATGTCTGCATCATTCCGCCCAACTCGTTTGCACTGGCACGGACCGTTGAGTACTTCAGGATCCCGCGCAACGTGCTGACAATCTGCCTCGGCAAGTCCACCTATGCGCGCTGCGGCATCATCGTCAACGTCACCCCCTTCGAACCGGAGTGGGAGGGGCACGTCACGCTGGAGTTTTCCAACACCACGCCGCTGCCCGCCAAGATCTACGCCAACGAGGGCGTGGCACAGGTGCTGTTCCTGGAGTCCGACGAGGTCTGCGAGACCTCCTACAAGGACCGTGGCGGCAAGTACCAGGGCCAGCGCGGCGTGACGCTGCCCAAGACCTGATACTTGCCGGCTGGCTGCCTTGTCATCCCGGCGAAGGCCGGGGTGACACATGTTCAGGGCTTCTTCAATCTGTTGTTTGCCGCGATTCCTGTGCAGCCGCCGCAGGCTGGCCGGCTTCGGTCTCGACCCGTAATGATTCGCTGAATTCCGCCAGTTCGCTCTCGTACTCGGCGTCGTCCTTCTCCCGCTGCCAGATGCGCACCGGCAGGTAGTTGAGCGCCGGGGCGCACCAGATGAAGGTTTCACGATTCCTGTTCTCGCGCACCTTGATGATCTTGACGGTTTTGAAGGTCCCGGCAGGCAGTTCCAGCGTTTCCTCTCCGACGACGCGGAAACGATAATCCTTGAGCTTCCCGCCGTCCGCGATATTGAAGCTGATGTCGGTCTCGCCGGCGCGCAGGGCAAGCATCATCGCCAGCTGCGTGGCCAGCTTGTCCAGGGTCCCCGCGGGAATGTCCATCGTCCAGCGGTTGTCCTCGACCTGATTGCTGACGGTCATGGACTTCCAGTCGAAGCGGAGTTCCGCCTGGCGTTCCTTTCTGCCGCCGCTGCGGCTGTAGTGGTATTCGTCGGGGCGGACCCCGTTGTCGGTGAGTGTGCCGATGCTGGTTTCATGCAGCTTGTCCTTGAGCAGCCAGGATACCAGCGGCGTCGGCGTACTGCTCGATTCGTACAGGTAGCTGCCATCGGCGCGGTTTTCGAGACGGATGCTCGAGGTGCCGATGCGCAGGCTGCCGAGACGGAGTTCATAGCTGGCGCTGAAATCCGGCAATTGCGCGGCATGCACTGCGCCGCACAGGCTGGCGGCCAGTAACAGGCAGGTGAGTGTGAGGCAGTTTCTCAGCATGGTGTTTCGGTGGCGTATTCCAGTTGTCTGGGTTCATCGAGCGGGGTGCCATCAAGCAGCACCCGCCCGTCCGGCGCAAGGCCGAGACGCTGTTCAGCATACCAGCGTATGACCATCGGGTAGAGGCGATGTTCCTGCTGCAAGACACGCGCCGCCAGGGTTGCGGCGGTATCGCCGGCGTTAACCGGCACCCGTACCTGTGCGATCACCGGGCCGCCGTCGATCTCGGCGGTAACGAAATGGACGCTGGCGCCATGTTCGCTGCAACCGGCTTCAAGCGCGCGCTGGTGGGTGTTCAGGCCGGGAAAGGCCGGCAACAGCGAGGGATGGATGTTCAGCAGCCGGCCGCGGAAATGCTCCACGAAATCCGCTGTCAGGATGCGCATGAACCCGGCAAGTACCACCAGCGCCGGCTGCAGGGCGTCGATGGTCGTAGCCAGGGTGCGGTCAAATGCGGCACGGTCCCGGTGACAGGCGTGGTCAATGACGATCGTCCGGATGCCGGCGAGCGCGGCCCGCTGCAGGCCCGGGGCCTCCGGGCGGTTGCTGATGACGGCGCAAATCCCGACAGGCAGGACCCCCGCGTCGACGGCATCGATGATGGCGTTGAGGTTGCTGCCACGGCCCGAAATCAGGATCACAATGGGGAGCCGCGCGGGAGTCGCGCTGGTCATGTCCGTGCTCCGCGTGGCTGTTCGCCCGCCGCTGTCACGTGACCAGTCTGACTTCCGGTAAACCGCTGGCCTGCTCGATGTGGCCGATCAGCCGGGCATCCTCGCCCTGTGACGCGAGGTGCTCGATTGCGGCAGCAGCGTCGGCTGCCGCGACGCAGACCACCATGCCGATGCCGCAGTTGAAGGTGCGATACATCTCGGCGTCCGCCACGTTGCCGCTGCGCTGCAGCCAGTCGAAGATTGCCGGACGCTGCCAGCTGGCAGTATCGACCACGGCCCGCGTGTCCCGGGGCAGGACGCGCGGCAGGTTTTCCGTGAGCCCGCCGCCGGTGATGTGGGCGAGGGCGTGCACCGGGAGCCGGCTGCAAAGCGACAGCAGGGGCTTGACGTAGATATGCGTCGGGGCCAGCAGCCAGTCCGCAAGACTGCGGCCGCCCAGCATCGTCAGCCAGGTTGCTGCCGCTGACCTCGATGATCTTGCGGATCAGGGAGTAGCCGTTGGAATGCGGTCCTGACGAGGCCAGGCCGATCAGGGCGTCGCCGGCCTGCACCGCGCTGCCGTCGATGATGGCGCTTTTCTCCACGACGCCGACGCTGAATCCCGCCAGGTCGTAGTCGCCGGCTGCGTACATGCCGGGCATCTCCGCGGTTTCGCCGCCGACCAGGGCGGCACCGGCGAGTTCGCAGCCGCTGCGCGATGCCGCTGATGACCGCGCTTGCGACATCCAGGTCGAGCTTGCCGGTGGCATAGTAGTCGAGGAAAAACAGGGGTTCGGCACCCTGGACCACGATGTCGTTGACGCACATGGCGACGAGGTCGATGCCGATAGCTGTCATGTATCCCGGCTTCCACGGCCAGCTTGAGCTTGGTGCCGACGCCGTCGGTGCCGGAGACCAGGACCGGCTGTCGATAGCGATCCAGCGGCAGTTCAAACAGGGCACCGAAGCCGCCCAGCCCGCCAAGCACACCGGGGCGCCGCGTTCTGGCAACCGCCGGCTTGATGCGATCGACCAGGCGGTTTCCCGCGTCGATATCCACGCCGGAGTCCCGGTAGCTGAGGCTGGCGCCACGGGCCGCGGTTTCTGGTTTTTCGCTCACTGGCGCACTCCGGGTTGATCAGGAGCGCTATGGTAGCGGTCGGCCGTGACCGGTGTAAACCCGACACCAGGGTTTGCCGCATGGTTACGCGATATGGTCAAATTCCTTGGATACCCGTATGCTTCACACCGAAACTGAACGTGGCCTGATAACGCATGGATAATCATCAACAAAGGGTATGGTGGCCGGTCTTCCTGCTGTGTCTGCTCTGGATTGTGCCCCTGTCGTCCGGCAGGGCAGCCCCTGCAGATCTGTTCGAATCCGAGGTCGTGGTCCCGAACCAGTCTCCCGCCGAGCGCAGCAGCGCATTCCACTCGGCACTGTCCGAAGTCCTGGTCAGGGTGGCGGGCGGGAGTAACGTGCTCGCCAGCGAACCGGCCCGGGCGCTGCTCGAGGACCCCGGAAAACTGGTGCAGCAATATCGCTATTACACCCGGTCTGGCAGTCAACCGCCGGTGCTGCTCATGTGGGTGCGGTTTGACGAGGCCAGTATCCGCCGGGGAATGCAGCAGGAGGGCTTGTCCTACTGGGGCAAGGAGCGTCCCGATACCCTGGTGTGGCTGGCCGTCGAGGACCGCGGCCGGCGCTACGTGGTTGCGGCAGACGATGACAGTGATGTGCGCCGGCAGATCGAACTGGCCGCAAGACAACGCGGGGTGCCGATTGTATTCCCCCTCATGGACCTGGAAGACCAGACCCGGGCGCGTTTCACCGACATCTGGGGCGGTTTCTTCGACAATGTGCTGCAGGCTTCCGAACGCTACAGTCCGCAGGCGGTGTTGATCGGGCGCCTGAACCGGAGTGCCTCCGGCGGCTGGTCATCCCGCTGGCACCTGCAGGTCGGCGGCAAGCCCAGTGTCTGGACCGACAGCCGCAGCGATCTTGAACTGTTGTCGCAGCAGGGGATCGATGATACCGCTGATATTCTTGCCTCGCAGTTTGCCGTGGCCAGCGGCGGCAATGCCGCTGACAACCGCGTGACGATCGAGATCGGAGGGGTGGATTCGCTGGCCGACTATGCGCACATCAACGCCTACCTGGCAGCACTGACTTCGGTGGCCGATATGCAGTTGACGCAGGTGAACGGTTCGAGCCTGAAGTACAGCCTGCAGCTCAACGGCAGCCTGCAGGACCTGACGCGAACCGTGGCAATCGGCAGTGTACTCGAGCCCGCCGCGGACGGGATACCCGGCAGCTTCCGGATCCGGCAGTGAAATCCTGCGACATCCCCAATATCATCACGGTCTTCCGCTTCCTGCTGGTGCCGCCGGTCGTAATGCTGCTGCTGCATGAGCAGTTCGGCCTGGCGCTGCTGGTATTCGGCATTGCAGGTTTCTCGGATGCGCTGGACGGCTACCTTGCCAAGCGCTTCAACTGGACCAGCCGCCTCGGTGCCCTGATGGATCCGCTGGCCGACAAGCTGCTGCTGATCTCGACATTTATCACGCTGGGCTGGCTGCAGTGGATACCGTTGTGGCTGGTTGGCGTGGTGATCCTGCGCGACCTGGTTATCGTCGGCGGTGCGCTGGTCTACAACTTCCGCATCGAACGCGTGGAAGCCGCGCCAAGCATGCTGAGCAAGCTGAATACCGTTACCCAGATCGTACTGGTGCTGGCGGTCATGTTTTCCCAGGCAGTGAAGGCGCTGCCGTTCCTGTGGATGGACGTGCTGCTCTATTGCGTGCTGGTGACGACCCTGTGGAGTGGTGTCGACTACGTGTGGCGCTGGAGCCGGCGAGCCTGGCGCAAGGGTGCGCATTGAAGCGGAATGCAGGAGAGGGGTGTGTCCGGCATGCCGCACTACAGTCTCACTTGCCCGGTAGCGGCTGCATGCGCTGACACGGGTTTCGCCCCGCACGTCCCGTACAGCAGCGGGATATGGATCGTGACACCTGCATGAACAATCCCCAGTTGCCGCTTGGCCTCGCATTACGCGACAGTGCCCGCTTCGAGAGTTTCATTCCCGGCCTGAACCGGGAGGCCGTTGCGAGTCTGCAGGCGGCCGCGCGGGGCGAGGGGGAATCCCTGATCTACATCGCCGCGCCCGTCGGACTGGGCAAGACCCACCTGTTGCAGGCGGCCTGCCATGCGGCCGGCGAATGCAGGCGCGCGGCGGGTTACCTGCCCCTGGGTGAATTGCGGCATGCGGCGGTGGCGGTGTTCGAAGGGCTGGAACAGCTCGAACTGGTCTGTCTCGATGATGTGGATGCCATCGCCGGCGCAGCGTTGTGGGAACATGCGCTGTTCGACCTGTTCAACCGGCTGCGTGATGCCGGGCGCACCCTGCTGGTGACGGCATCGCTGCGACCGGATGAAGCCGGTTTCGGTTTGCCTGATCTGGTGTCGCGGCTGGGCTGGGGGGTAAGCTACGTTCTCAGGCCCATGACGGAAGCGGATATCGTGGCCGCGCTGGCGTACCGGGCACGCGGTCGGGGACTGGAACTCCCCGGGGATACCGCGCAGTTCCTGCTGCGGCGGTTTCCGCGCGACCTGCCGACACTGTTTGCCCTCTTCGATACCCTGGATTTCGCCTCGCTGGTGGAGCAGCGGCGGTTGACCATACCGTTTGTCAAATCGGTCCTGGACAGCAAGCTGTAGCCAGCGCGCCTCCCCCTGGATTGTCCAGGCGCAGCCACATCGCGGGCCGGCATATCCGGCTGTCCCGCGGGATCAGGAGTCCGATGCCGGTCCGCTGCCGGTCGGTGCTGAATCCACGGCTGCAGGCTGTCCCAGGTCCCGGTGCAATGTGTTGCTCTGTGTGGCCGTGAACTGGCGGACCTGCTCCCGGAGTGCCGCATTTTCCGTCTTCAACGAATCGATGCGTTGCAGCAGCAGGGCGTTGTCCTGCTGCTTGTAGAATAGCAGCGTCACGGACGCGACGACGACCGCAGTCAGTGCGATCACCGACACGCAGAGTCCAAATGTAAACCTGTGGCTAAAAGCAAGCATACGGAAAGGATTATTGTTACTGCCGCTGCACGCAGTTTACTGCAATCCCCGGCCAGTGTGAAACATGCCATGCGCGGCGTTTATCCCGCGGGTTGCCGGGATATTCCCGCCCTGCTGGCAGGCGTCGCTGCCCCTGTTCCTGTTCCGGAAAAAATAGTTAGCGGGTCTGCTTCGGGTTGTCGGGGGCGCCTGCGGTGATCCGCACGTAGCTCATGGCGGCGATGAACCAGAGGGCCGTGAGGACGACCTCCAGCAGGCCGAGTCGGAGGGTGACGCTGGAGGTGTAGGCTTCCACGACCCCGTGACTGAAATACAGCAGGGACAGGAAGCAGCTCCAGGAGAAGGTGTAGCGGCGGCCGTGGAGCAGCCCCCGCAGCGGGAACAGCAGCGGGAACAGCAACAGTGCGAGGGCCATCGACCTGGGGAGGTGGGTGGACGGTGCCAGCCAGCCGTACCAGGCCAGCAACAGGGCGAGTGTGCCGAAGTAGCCAAGGAGAGTGAGGCCGTAGAGAAAACGTGCGCCGGGCATGGAGTTATTCCCCTGGGTGGACCAGCATGCCGGGCCGCTCAGGCCTGCCGCAGCGCGGCGACGGTTTCCGCAAGGCGCTTCCCGAGGGCGGAGCAGAGGTGTTTTTCCTCGGTGGTCAGCGGCAGTTTGCTGTCGGACCCTGCGGTATGGCTGGGTCCGTAGGGGGTGCCGCCGCTCCTGGTGCTGAATAGTTCGGTTTCCGTATAGGGCAGACCGAGGATGAGCATGCCGTGGTGCAGCAGCGGCAGCATCATCGACAGCAGGGTGGTTTCCTGGCCGCCGTGCATGCTGGAAGTGGAGGTGAACACCGCCGCGGGCTTGCCGATCAGGCCGCCGCCCAGCCACAGGCTGCTGGTCGAGTCGAGAAAATATTTCAGCGGGGCTGCCATGTTGCCAAAGCGGGTGGGGCTGCCGAGGGCAAGGCCGGCACACTCCCGCAGGTCATCGAGGCTCGCATAGGGTGGGCCCGCATCCGGGATTTCGTCCGCGGTGGCTTCGCATACCGTGGAAACCGGCGGCACGGTGCGCAGGCGGGCCTGGCAGCCGGCTACGGATTCGATGCCGGAAGCGATGCGCTGCGCCATCTCCGCGGTGGCACCGTAGCGGCTGTAGTAGAGGACGAGTATTTCATTCATGTCATGTTACCTGTCTAGGGGCCTGTCGGACTTAGGATGATTCTACTGCGGCGGTGGGAGAGCCCCCAGATCGCCCCGATTTCTCGTTGCGTAGAATGACCATGCGCCTCGAAATCATGACGATTTGTTCTCGCTCTCCCACTCACTTCGCTACGATCACCTAAGTCCGACAGGCTCCTAGTTTGTGCGGAAACCAGGAACCGGTGAGCGCTCAAGCCCGGGGTTAGCATTTCTTTATGGCCACGGAATCCACGGAAAAAACTAGTCAAGAATTTCCAGCACCTGTTCCGGCGGCCGGCCGAGAGCGGCCTTGCCGTTGGCGACAACAATCGGACGCTCTATCAGTTTTGGTGTGGCATGCATGGCCTTGATGAGGTCTTTTTGCGTCAGGTCAGGGTTGTCCAGGCCCTGCTCCCGGTATTCGGCTTCCTTGCTGCGCATGAGTTCACGCGGTTCCAAGCCGAGCATAGCCAGCAGCCTGGCAAGTTCGGACCGTGACGGGGGTGTCTTCAGATATTCGACAATGGTCGGTTCGATGCCCTGTTCGCGCAGCAATTCGAGCGTGGCGCGCGACTTGCTGCAGCGCGGGTTATGGTAGATGGTAACTTCGCCTGTCATCCCGGATATTCCTGTGAGTGTCTTGTGAAGCGGTGGCTGGACAGAATGCACCCTACGTCAGGGCCGGGCCTGAATCAATCCCGCGGTCCGCTGTTGTGCACGGAGTCGCCCCGGCTGTCGACAGTCACCGTGACCGGCATGTCCTCCACCCCGAACACGCAGACTGCCCAATGCCCGGCTCCGGGAAAGCCACTACTCGCGCGGTGCGGATGGCCGCCGAAACCAGCCCGGCAGCGGGATTCGGGACGGCAAAACGTGCCTTGTTCCCGGAGTCGCCGCCCCTGGGGCCACCGTGACTTCCAGCCGGTCGCCGGGCACGATGTCCATGTGGACGACAGCGGGGGTATTGACCCCGGTATTGACCCGGCTGCCTGCCGGATCACTGACGACCAGGGCGTGCAGGGGGTTGTCGGGGTTCGTGCAGGCCTTGCGGACGGCCGCGTTCACCATGGCGTCGATGCCGGTATCGCTGTCCCGGCGAATATCCATGCCTGCCTTGAGGAATACGTTGACGATGCCGGTGTCCTGGCAGATCGGACGCCGGCCCTCGGCGCACAGGCGCGAGTTGACGAGAGCCTGCGCCATGACGTCCCGAGCGGCAGGGGAAGCCTTGCGCTGCCAGGCCGGATGCGTCCGGCGGGTGATAACAGGCGTTATATTGCAGCGCATCGCGCGGGCTGGAGATGAAGTCTTCCTTTTGGATTATGGCCATGGCAGGGCGGTTCGCGGGAACATTGGCTGTGATTACAAGTCCTAATCCGCGGCCCCGGAGCCGTCGCAGCGGGAATATGCCTGCAATAACCGGCGAGGTGGGTATAATTCCCCTTCGCTAGATCAGGAGTCTGGAATGCGTTTACTGGTTTTATTAACGGCGCTGCTGATGGCCGCACCGCTCGCCGCGGAGCCGGTCGATTTTACCCTGGAAAACCTGGACGGGAAGCCGGTGTCATTGTCGGATTTTCGCGGCAAGTGGGTCATCGTCAACTACTGGGCTACCTGGTGTCCGCCCTGTCTCGACGAGATTCCCGACCTGGTGCAGCTCTATGAGGACAATCGCGACACGCTCGTGGTGCTGGGGGTCGACTTCGAGGAGGTCAATACCGAGTACCTCAGGGAATTCGTCGACAGTCACTTGATCAGCTACCCGGTCGTGCGTTCCGAGCCGTTGCCGGTGACGCCGCTGGGTCCGGTGCTCGGCCTGCCGACCACCTACATCATATCCCCGGATGGGGAACGCATCGCGCGCCAGGAAGGTCCGGTAACCCGCGAAGCCGTCGAGTCCTACCTGGCGCGCAAGCGCGAGGCGGTGGGCAGTGCGCCGGCGGAGTCCCCGGTCAGCAGTTCACCCTAGTTCCCGCTTCCATTATGACCGTCATGCGCTGCATCGTCTCGGGCCGGGTCCAGGGGGTGTTTTTTCGTGCCTCGACCCGCGATCGGGCGCGGCAGCTGGGCCTGGTCGGTCGGGTGAGCAATCTGCCGGACGGCCGGGTGGAAGTCATTGCCAGTGGCAGCGAGCCGGACCTCGCCGCCTTGCGGCGCTGGCTGCATGACGGCCCCCCGCAGTCCGTGGTCACCGGTGTGGAATGTGAACCCGGTGCGAAGGAAGCTTTCGAGGGGTTTGCCATCCGTTGACTGGCAGGGACAGCGCCACGGCCTGCATTGTTCGCGCTGCATGGCGCCGCGCTACATCGAAATGTCGAATTCCTTCGGCAGCGGCGGGACGAGAATGGTGTCGGTCGGCGGTTGACTGGTATCGGGTTCCGGGTAATCCAGCGTGTAGTGCAGGCCGCGACTTTCCTTGCGATGCTGTGCCGAGCGGATGATGAGGAACGCGACCTCGGCAAGGTTGCGCAGTTCCAGCAGGTCGTTGGAAACGGTGAAATTGGCGTAGTACTCCTGGATTTCCTGCTGCAGCAATTCCAGTCGCCGCCGCGCGCGCTGCAGGCGCTTGTCGGTGCGGACGATGCCGACGTAGTTCCACATGCAGCGGCGCAGTTCGTCCCAGTTGTGGCTGACCACGACCTCCTCGTCCGAATCCCGCACCCGGGATTCGTCCCAGGGCGGCAACGCCGGGGGTGCCGGTGTGTCCGCGAGGGTCGCGGCAATGTGCCTGGCGGCTGCGGCACCGAAGACCAGACACTCCAGCAGCGAGTTGCTTGCCATGCGGTTGGCGCCGTGCATGCCGGTACAGGACACTTCCCCTATCGCGTACAGGCCGGGCAGGTCGGTGGCGCCGTGCAGATCGGTGATGACGCCCCCGCAGGTATAGTGTGCCGCCGGTACCACCGGGATCGGTTCCAGCGTCATGTCGTAGCCGAGTTCCCTGCAGCGGGCGTAGACTGTCGGGAAATGCTCCAGGATAAAAGGCGCGGGCTTGTGACTGATGTCCAGCAGCACATATTCAGCGCCCAGGCGCTTCATCTCGTGGTCGATGGCGCGCGCGACGATGTCCCGCGGCGCCAGGTTGCCGCGCCTGTCGAAGTTGTCCATGAACGGTGTGCCGTCCGGCAGCAGCAGTCTGCCGCCTTCACCACGGACCGCTTCCGTAACCAGGAACGACTTGGCCTTGGGGTGGAACAGGCAGGTCGGGTGGAACTGGTTGAATTCCATGTTTGCGACCCGGCAGCCGGCGCGCCACGCCATCGCAATGCCGTCGCCGCTGGAGGTGTCGGGATTGCTGGTGTACAGGTACACCTTGCTGGCACCGCCGGTTGCCAGCACCACCTTGCGCGCGGCAAACACGACCACGCGCTGTGCCTTGCGATCAAGGACATAGGCACCCAGGCAGTGGTTGTCCATGTGTCCCAGCTTGGCACCCGTGACCAGGTCGATCGCGATATGGTGTTCAAACAGTGAAATGTTGCCGCGCTTGCGGGTTTCCGCGAGCAGGGTGGTCTCCATGGCGCGGCCGGTGGCATCCGCTGCGTGCAGCACCCGGCGGGTGGAATGTCCGCCCTCGCGGGTGAGATGAAAACCGTCTGGATCGTTGCTGCCGTTGTGGCGGGTGAACGGAACCCCGAGACCGACCAGCCATTGAATGGCCTCGGGTGCGTTTTCGATGGTGAAGCGCACGGTTTCCGGCTTGTTCAGTCCGGCTCCGGCGTCCAGGGTGTCGGCGATGTGTGATTCAAAGCTGTCGGACGGATCCATGACGGCAGAGATCCCGCCCTGCGCATACAGGGTACTGCCCTCTTCGAGGCGGCTCTTGGCCAGGACCGCGATGCGCGTGCTGGCAGGCAGGCGCAGCGCCAGGCTCAATCCGGCTGCGCCACTGCCAATGATCAGGACATCAAAGCTGTTTGCGGCTACCATAGCGTGGTTACGGGTTCCTCGTGCCGGTGGCGGCGGTTGCGCTGCCGGGGTATGTGCGTGCAAGTATGGCACCCTCCCGGCATTAATACCCTTTAAACAGTAAAAAATACATGATTTTCATGTAATAACAGAGAACTATTCGATTCCTTTACGGTCTACCGGAACGGTTCCGGGGTGATGGGAGACGGCCCGGATGGGCGAACGAAATATTGATCAGGCACTGGTCGAGCGGGTTCAGCAGGGCGACAAGTCGGCATTCGATGTCCTGGTGCTGAAGTACCAGAGCAAGATCATCCAGCTGGTCAATCGCTACGTGCACGATCCCGACGAGGCCATGGATGTGGCGCAGGAGGCCTTCATCAAGGCCTATCGCGCAATCGGTCGCTTTCGCGGCGACAGTGCGTTCTACACATGGATTTACCGGATTGCGATCAATACCGCCAAGAACCACCTTGTTGCCAGTGGCCGGCGTCCGCCCGCGGGAGATATTGATGCTCAGGATGCGGAACAATATGAGGGTGCCGCGGGTCTCAGGGAATATGCAACACCTGAGCGCATGCTCATGAAGGACGAGATCGAGAAAACGGTGGCCAGTGCCATCGATGAACTGCCGGATGACCTGAAAACCGCGATTACGCTGCGCGAGCTGGAAGGACTGAGCTACGAGGAAATCGCCCAGGCAATGGAATGCCCGATCGGCACGGTACGCTCCAGGATTTTCCGCGCCAGGGACGCAATAGACATAAAACTGAAACCATTACTGGACTAGAGATACGGGCTTGTGACCATGAAAGACAAATTACACGAGCAGCTTTCCGCGCTGGTGGATGATGAACTCGCGGAGCATGAACAGGCACTGCTGCTGAAGCAGCTGGCTGCCGACCCCGGCTTGCAGGCGCGGCTGTCACGCTACCAGCTCGTCAGCGACGCCCTGCATAACCACCTGCCGCACCGGATCGATCCGGGTTTTCACACCCGTATCCAGGCGGCCATCGGCGATGCGCCGCCGCTGCGGTCCGACGGCACCGTAGTCCGGTCGCTGCTCAAGTCGGCCACCGGTGTGGCCATAGCGGCCTCCGTGGCGGTCGTGGCGGTACTGTCGCTGCAATCGATTCGTGAAGAAAACCCGGATGAGACGCCGGTACTGGCAAGCGCCCCGGATACCGGCGGCGGGAGCTACCTGCGTGCAGACATCCCGCCACCGCCAGCACCCCTGGCGCAGGGACTGGATGTCTATCTGGTGAATCACAACGAGTACGCAGTGAACCGCAGCATGCAGGGCATGCTGCCCTATGTGCGCCTTGTCGGCCAGGATATGACCCTGGAAGACAGGAAATAACGGCGTGAGGTGGCTGGTTCTGCTGTTGCTGGCTGCCGCCGGCCAGGCTTCCGCTCAGGACAGCGCCCGGCAATGGCTCGATGAAATGTCCAGCGCACTGCAGACTCTTGATTACGACGGTACCTTTGTCTACCTGCATGATGGCAGGCTCGATGCCATGCGCATCATCCACCAGGTGAATGAAGGCGGACAGCGCGAGCGTCTGGTTTCGCTGACCGGGAGCGCTCGCGAGGTGCTGCGTGACGACAAGGCGGTCACCTGCATCAAGCCGGACAACAAGTCGGTGATGATCGGCAAGAGCCGGCCCAGGCCCACGTTCCCGGTTCTGCCCAGGGATCTCGGCAAGGCTTCCCGCAATTACCAGATCGAGGACGTCGGGGATGATCGCATGGCGGGCTATAATTCCAGGGTCATCGCCATAACACCGAAAGACGAGTTCCGTTACGGCTACCGCTTCTGGATTGAACAGAATACCCGCATGTTGCTCAAGTACGACCTGCGCGACCCGGACGGTGCGCCGATCGAGCAGGTCATGTTTACCCGGCTGGGGATCGGGACGGATATTCCGCAGTCCGAACTGCAGCCATCGCTGAGCGGGGATGGCTATACCTGGCACAGGCAGGAAGATGTGCGCGGCACCCTGGTATCGGCTTCAGACAAACCCGGCTGGCAGGTCAAGCAGCTGCCGGATGGTTTCATGCTCACGCATTTCCAGCAAAAACGCATGCGCGAGGACGCTGAACCTGCGGAACACATGGTTTACAGCGATGGCCTCGCAACGGTGTCGGTTTACGTCGAAAAACGCAATCAGCAGGATGACAGCCTGAACGGCCTGTCCACCATGGGCGCCATGAATGCCTTCGGCCTGATGCTCGATGGTTATCATGTGATGGTGGTCGGCGAGGTGCCGCCGGCAACGGTCAGGATGATCGCAAATTCGCTCAGCCGTGCAGATGATTGAAGAAACCGGGCAGATCGTCGATGTTCAGGGGGCGTTCGCCTGGATCGAGAGTGAACGGACTGGCAGCTGCGGCAGCTGTGCCGCACAGCAGGGCTGCGGCACCGGCGCGATCGCAAAAGTCCTGGGACAGCGCCGGGTTCGCCTGCGGGTCCTGAACCGGATCGAGGCACGGGTCGGTGACAACGTGGTGATCGGAGTCTCCGAGTCCGGGCTGTTGCGGGGATCCCTGGCCGTCTATGCGGTGCCCCTGTCCGGCCTGTTTGCCGGAGCCCTTGCCGGATATGCCCTCGCCAGCCGCTTTAATCCCGCGTGGCCGGCTGACCCGGTTGCCATCGCCGGTGCGCTTGCCGGGTTTGTTGCCGGACTTGTCTGGTTACGGGGCTTCAGTCGCAGAACCGCGATGGATCCGGCCTACCAGGCGGTGGTGCTGCGGCAGCAGATCAGGACGGGTGGCGGCTGATTCCGGCCTTGAATAACAGCACTGGTGGCGGAAGCCGGATATATCACATTTAAATGGAGACGCAAGTATGTTGAGGTTAAATCGCTATGCAGCCAGTGTGCTGCTTGTCTGCCTGCCCCTGCTGTTCTGGGCCCAGGCGATCCGGGCCAGCCATCTGCCGGAGTTTACCGACCTGGTAAAGGCCACTTCTTCTGCGGTAGTCAATATCAGTACCACGCAAAAGGCGCATGCTGGCGTCATGCCGGAATTGCCGGAAGGTATGGAGATGCCGGAATTTCCGGAAGGCAGTCCGTTTGGGGAGCTGTTCAAGTATTTCTTCAACCAGGAGGGCGAACCCGAATACCGGGATGCACAGTCGCTGGGATCGGGTTTTATTATCTCTGATGATGGCTATGTGCTTACCAACTATCACGTGGTCAAGGATGCCGATGAAATTATCGTGCGCCTGAGCGACCGGCGCGAACTGCGCGGCGAGGTCATCGGTCTGGACCAGCGCAGTGATATCGCCCTGCTCAAGATCGATGCGACCGACCTGCCGGTAGTGAATATCGGCAAGTCCGCATCGCTGGAGGTCGGCGAGTGGGTGCTGGCGATCGGTTCCCCGTTCGGCTTTGATCACTCCGCCACCGCCGGTATCGTCAGTGCCAAGGGCCGCAGTCTGCCGAGCGAGAATTATGTGCCGTTTATCCAGACCGATGTCGCCATCAATCCGGGTAATTCCGGCGGGCCGCTGTTCAACCAGGAAGGCGAGGTTGTTGGCGTGAATTCACAGATCTACAGCCGGACCGGTGGTTACATGGGCCTTTCCTTCGCGATCCCTATCGAGGTGGCCATGGACGTGGCTGAGCAGCTGAAGACCAATGGAAAGGTAAGCCGGGGCTGGCTGGGCGTGTTGATACAGGACGTCACACTAGACCTGGCCGAGTCTTTCGGCATGCAGCAACCGCGCGGGGCACTGGTCGCCAAGGTGCTGCCTGACAGCCCTGCACAGGCGGCTGGCATGAAGGTCGGCGATGTCATCGTCGGGTTCGACGGCCGCGACGTGATGAATTCCGCCAACCTGCCGCCCATTGTTGGCAGCAGCAAGGTAGGGGTGAAAATCCCGGTCGATATCATTCGTGATGGCCGCAAGCAGCAACTCGATGTGACACTTGGCGAATTGCCCGACGATGACAAGGTTGCCAGCGTTAACAAGCCGGAGGCCGAAAAGACCAACCGCCTGGGTATCACGGTCACGGACCTGACCGCAGAGCAGCAGGCTGAACTGGAACTGCAGGGCGGAGTCATCGTGCGGCAGGTCGTGGCAGGGGCTGCCTCGCGGGCGGGAATACGCCAGGACGACATCATTCTCCGCGTCGAAAACAAGGATGTCAGCGATGTCAGCCAGTTCAACAAACTGATTGCCGGTCTGCCCGAAGGTAAATCCGTGGCCTTCCTGGTCCAGCGCGATGGCAGTCCAACCTTCCTGGCCCTCAAGGTGCCGGAAACGGATTGAACCTGTCCTGGCAGCGGACGAATAGCCGTGGGTGGCATGATGCCCCGGCGCCTGACGGTATATATCCGTCATGGCTGCCACCTTTGTACCGAAATGACGCAGGCGCTGGAGCGCCTGCGTCCGGAACTCGAATTCGATTACGCCACCGTCGATATTGATGCCGACCCGGAACTGCGGGAGCGTTATGACACGCGGGTGCCGGTGCTGGCCGCCAACGGTGCGGAAATCTGTTACTACTTTCTCGATGAAGCCGGCCTCCGCGCTTTCCTGCAGGGCGCAGTTGTTGGGTGACTTGCGGGCAGCTTTCTGTATAATGCAAAACTTTACCGGCAATCAGTCACTTGTGGGATAAATCCGCGAGACTCACAGTAACCGCCACCGTGACCGGATCGGGGCGGGATCACACCCCCTACCTTCATGACAGACAGTCAGCACGTTCGCAATTTCTCGATCATTGCGCATATCGATCACGGCAAGTCGACGCTGGCTGACCGCTTTATCCAGACTTGCGGCGGCCTGAGCGAGCGTGAAATGGGGAACCAGGTTCTGGATTCCATGGACCTGGAGCGGGAACGGGGTATCACCATCAAGGCGCAGAGTGTCTCGCTGCGCTACCGGGCGCGCTCCGGCGAACTCTACGAACTGAACATGATCGACACCCCGGGCCACGTCGACTTTTCCTATGAAGTATCACGTTCCCTGGCGGCGTGCGAGGGAGCGCTGCTGGTGGTCGATGCCGCGCAGGGAGTGGAAGCCCAGAGCGTCGCGAACTGCTATACGGCCATCAACCTGGATCTCGAAGTGGTGCCGGTGCTGAACAAGATCGATTTGCCGGCAGCGGACCCCGACCGCGTCATCGGTGAAATCGAGGAGATCATCGGTATCGAGGCGCACGACGCGGTGCGAGTCAGCGCCAAGACCGGCGAAGGTGTGGTGGATTTACTGGAGGAACTGGTTCGCCGCGTACCGCCGCCCGCCGGTGATGCGGAGGCCCCGCTGCAGGCGCTCATAATCGATTCCTGGTTCGACAATTATCTCGGCGTGATCTCCCTGATCCGCGTGATGCACGGGCGACTGTCGCGCCGCGACCGGATCCGCGTGATGTCGACCGGGCGCGGTTTCCATGTGGAGAAGCTCGGGATATTCACGCCAAAGCCGCTGGAGTGCCAGATGCTGGAAGCCGGTGACGTGGGTTTCGTGGTGGCCGGTATCAAGGATATCGACGGCGCGCCCGTGGGTGACACCCTGACGCTGATGAATGTGCCGGCCGCGCAACCGCTGCCGGGTTTCAAGACCGTGCAGCCCAATGTTTTCGCAGGTCTCTACCCGGTCAGTTCGGATGACTACGAGGATCTCAGGGAAGCCCTGCAGAAGCTGCGCCTGAACGATGCCGCACTGCATTATGAACCGGAAACCTCGGAAGCACTGGGCTTCGGGTTTCGCTGCGGGTTTCTCGGAATGCTGCACATGGAGATCGTGCAGGAACGTCTGGAACGGGAGTATGACCTGGACCTGATTACCACCGCGCCGACGGTGATCTACGAGGTCCTCAATACCCGCGGCGAGATACTCAGGATCGATAACCCGGCGAGCCTGCCGTCGCTGAGCGTGATCGAGGAGATCCGCGAGCCGATTATCATGGCCAATATCCTGGTGCCGCAGGTTTACCTCGGCAACGTGATCAACCTGTGTATCGAGAAGCGCGGGGTGCAGAAAAACATGCAATACCTCGGCAGCCAGGTATCGCTGGGCTACGAAATGCCCATGAGCGAGATCGTGCTGGACTTTTTTGACCGCCTGAAATCGGTGTCCCGCGGCTACGCATCCTTTGATTATTATTTCCTGCGCTTCCAGGCGGCGCCCCTGGTCAAGCTGGATATCCTGATCAATGGCGAGCGGGTGGATGCCCTGTCACTGATTGTGCATCGCGACGTATCGCAGTCGCGCGGCCGGTCACTGGCCGCAAAGATGAAGGAACTCATTCCGCGGCAAATGTACGATGTCGCAATCCAGGCGGCGATCGGCGCGCAGATAATCGCGCGCACCACGGTAAAGGCATTGCGCAAAAATGTCACGGCAAAATGCTATGGCGGCGATATTACCCGCAAGCGCAAGCTATTGGAAAAACAGAAGGCGGGCAAGAAGCGCATGAAGCAGTTCGGGCGTGTCGAGATACCCCAGGCCGCCTTTCTGGCGGTGTTGCGCGTCGATAATGAATGATGGCGCCGGCCGGCCTATAATGTCGCCTTTGCCCGGGCCGATAAGACACGATACAGCAAACAGACGAGGCTATAATGAATTTTGATTTTCCCGCATTACTGGTCGGGGCTACCCTGTTTACAGGCGTTGCCTGGGCACTGGACGCCGCTTTTCTTGCGCCGAAGCGCAGGCAGAAGGCGGCAAGCCTGGTACAGGGCGGTGCCGCGCAGGATTCCGACCAGGTCGCCATCACCCTGAAGGAACCGACCTGGATCGAGTACTGCAAGTCGTTCTTTCCGGTAATCCTGGCGGTGCTGCTGTTGCGATCCTTCCTGGTGGAACCGTTTCGCATACCGTCCGGTTCCATGATGCCGACCCTGCTGGTTGGTGATTTTATCCTGGTGAACAAGTTCGCCTATGGCATCCGCCTCCCGGTCCTGAACACCAAGGTCATCGACGTGGAGGAGCCCAAACGCGGCGACGTTGTCGTTTTTCGCTACCCCAGGGACCCATCGGTTGACTACATCAAACGGGTGGTCGGACTGCCCGGCGACACGGTCCGTTACGCCAACAAGGTCGTTTACGTTAACGGTAAGCCGGTGGGGCAGGTACCGGCCGGTGTCTACCTTGGCAAGGGATCGGGGGTTTCCATGTCGGGGGCGAGCAAGCGGCGAGAACAACTGGGCGACGTGCGGCACGATATCCTGGTCATGCCGCGCACACCGGGTGTGGAAGGACAGTACACCATCGGCGCTGGTGAATACTTCGTGATGGGGGATAATCGCGACAACAGCAACGACAGCCGCTACTGGGGCACAGTGCCGGAAGAGAACCTGGTGGGCAAGGCGTTCAGGATCTGGATGAACTGGGATGGTGCCAATGGCGGGATCGACTGGGACCGCATCGGCATGAAGATTCAATAGGGGAGCCAACAGAGGGGAAGACTATGCGTTCATTGCACAGACAGAAAGGAATGACGGCGATAGGCTGGCTGATCGTACTCGGCCTGATCGGTTTTTTCACACTGCTGACACTGAAAATGTCACCGTCCTACCTGGAATACTACAAGATTGTCTCCACGCTGGATTCCCTGGAGCAGGAATCGGGCATGCAATCGCCTGCGGATATCCGGCGCCTGCTCAACCGCCGATTCAACATCAGCTATGTTGAAACCATCAACGAGAATGACGTGAAAATCACGACTGCGGGCCCGTTTTTCAAGGTCACCGCGAAATATGATTCACGGGTGCACCTGTTCGGCAACGTCTACGTAGTGATGGCATTCTACAAGCAGGTGCAGGTTCGCAGGAGTTGATGAGGTCTCAGGAATCACTGGAAAAACTCCTGGGGTACAGTTTTCAAGACAAGCAGCTGTTGCACCAGGCGCTGACCCATCGCAGTGCCGGCAGCAGGAACAATGAACGCCTGGAATTTCTCGGCGATGCCGTTCTCGGCTTCGTGATCGCCGGCGAGCTGTATCGCTGCTATCCGCAGGCCAGGGAAGGCAAGCTCAGCCGGTTGCGCTCGACGCTGGTGCGCAGGGAGTCACTGGCAAGGATCGCACACGTCCTGCAACTCGGCGACTACCTGCAACTCGGTGCAGGTGAGCGCAGGAGCGGCGGGCATGCCAGGGACTCCATCCTTTCCGATGCCCTCGAGGCGGTTTTCGGCGCCATTTACCTCGACAGTGATTTTGCCACGGTCAGGGACTGCATTCTCGCCCAGTTCGAGGAAAGGCTGCAGTCGGTTTCCGAGGTAACGACTCTCAAGGATTCCAAGACACGCCTGCAGGAATACCTGCAGGCGCAACACAAACCGCTGCCGGCATACGACGTCACACAGATCAGCGGCGAGGCACATGACCAGTTCTTCAGGGTTAGCTGCAGCGTCGCCGGAATGGATGTCGAGCCCTCTGAAGGCAGCGGCAGCAGCCGCCGGCTGGCGGAGCAGGCAGCCGCCGAAGGCATGCTTCTCCGGCTGCTGGAAGACTAGGCCATGAGCGCCGGCTTCCGTTGTGGTTACATCGCCCTGGCAGGCAGGCCGAATGTCGGCAAGTCCACCCTGCTGAACCGGATTCTCGGACAGAAGATCAGCATCACCTCCCGCCGTCCGCAAACAACCCGACACCGGGTGCTGGGTATCAAGACCCTGCCGCAAGCCCAGCTGATCTACGTCGACACACCGGGCATCCATGATTTCAACGGCCGCGCCATGAACCGCTACATGAACCGCACGGCCAGCAGTGTACTGGCGGATGTGGATGTCGTGGTGTTCCTTGTCGAGGGTCTGCGCTGGAACGCGGACGATGAACTGGTGCTGAAAAAGCTGGCGCAGACCGGCAGCCCGGTCATTCTCGCCGTTAACAAGATAGATGCGCTGGACAGGCGCGAGGCGCTGCTGCCCGGCCTGCAGGCGCTGGCGGAGAAATTCCCGTTCACGGAGATCATCCCGCTGTCGGCGCGCAAGGGAGACAATATTGCGGCACTCGAATCCTGTATCGAGGCACTGTTGCCGGAAGGGCCGCCGCTCTTCCCCGAGGACCAGGTCACCGATCGTTCCGTGCGCTTTCTCGCCGCGGAACTTGTCAGGGAAAAACTGTTTCGCAAGCTCGGCAGGGAGCTGCCCTACGGCCTGACCGTCCAGATCGAGGAGTACCGCAACGAGCCCGGTATGACCCATATTCATGCCCTGATCTGGGTGGAACGCGACAGCCAGAAGAATATCGTCATTGGCAAGGGCGGGCGGGTACTCAAGGAAGTCGGCAGGGAGGCCCGCCTGGATATCGAGGACCTGATCGGCAACAGGGTCAACCTCAGGCTGTGGGTCAAGATCAAGGAAGGCTGGGCGGATGACGAGCGGGCCTTGCAGAGCCTGGGATATACTCGCGACGAGTAGTGCCGTCAGAACGTCGTATTCCATGACCAGCACAAACCGGGTTTCACTGGAAGCCGCCTGGATTCTGCACCATTACCCGTACCGGGATTCCAGTCTGTTGCTGGAGGTCTTCACCTCCGAGCACGGCCGCATTGGCCTGGTGGCGCGAGGCGCCAGGTCCGCGCGCGGGCGCTGGCGCAGCCAGCTGCAGATACTCCGGCCACTGCTGCTGTCATGGAACCTGCGCGGGGAGCTGGGCACGCTTACCGGCGCCGAACCCCGGGGGTCGCTCGACGTCCTGCCCGGCAGGCAGATCCTGTGTGCCTGCTACCTCAACGAGCTGCTGCTGCGTCTGCTGCGACGGCAGGATCCGCATCCGGGCCTGTACGCCGCCTACGAGGCGGCCCTTGCCAGCCTGCCGCTCTCCGAGGAGCAGACGCTGCGGATCTTCGAAAAGCGTCTCTTGCAGGAACTCGGCTACGGCCTGCTGCTCGACCAGGAGGCCGATAGCGGAGACGCGCTGGCGCCGGAGAGCCTGTATGAATACCACCTGGAGCGCGGGCCGGTCAGGAGCGACGGGGTGCGCGGTCATGGCCTGCTGCTACATGGTGCCAGCCTGCTGGCACTGTACAATGAAAACCTGAGCGATCCGCAGACCTGCCGTGAAGTGAAATTCCTGATGCGCGCGGCACTGGGCCGTTACCTTGGTCCGAGGCCCCTGCGCACGCGCGAGGTGCTGCGGCAGCTAACGCAGCTGTCATCCGGTGAACGGGTGCCGTTGCCAGGGGTACAGGAAAACTAGCCATGGGAGTCGAGCAAGAGATGTTACTGGGTGTGAATATCGATCACGTTGCGACACTGCGCCAGGCTCGCGGTACGCGCTACCCCGACCCGATACAGGCGGCCATTGCGGCGGAGTCTGCCGGGGCCGACAGCATCACCCTGCACCTGCGTGAAGACCGTCGGCATATCCAGGAAAGGGATGTACGCATGCTGCGGGAAATCCTGCAGACCCGCATGAACCTGGAGATGGCGGTCACCGACGAAATGCTGGAGCTTGCAGCGCAGCTGCGGCCGGAGGACTGCTGCCTGGTGCCGGAGCGCCGCGAGGAGCTGACGACCGAAGGCGGTCTGGATGTCGCCGGCCAGCTGCCGCGCATACGCGAGGCCTGCAAGCACCTCGCGGCAGCGGGCATCCGCGTTTCCCTGTTCATCGATGCGGACCCGGACCAGATCGACGCGGCCGCCGCCAGCGGCGCGCCCTGCATCGAGATCCATACCGGCCATTTTGCCGATGCGGCGCCCGGCCTGGCGCAGACCGGTGAACTCGCGCGCATTGTCGAGGCGGTGCGGCTGGGTGAGCAGGCCGGCCTGACGGTGCATGCCGGCCACGGGCTGCATTACCACAATGTGCAGAAGATCGCGGCCATCAGCGGCATTCGCGAGCTCAATATCGGCCACGCCATCATCGCGCGGGCATTGTTCACCGGGCTGGATGCCGCAGTTGCCGAAATGAAGCGACTGATGCGGGAAGCGCGCGGCTGAACCTGGCGCAGCCATGATTTTCGGCATCGGTACGGATATCGTGCGCATATCCCGCATCCAGCAAAGTCTCGATCGTTACGGGGAACGCTTTGCCAGGCGCATCCTCGCCGGGCAGGAGCTGGCGGACTTCCAGCGTACGTTGCATCCCGCGCGTTTCCTGGCGCGGCGCTTCGCGGCCAAGGAGGCCGTGGTGAAGGCCTATGGCACCGGCTTCACCCGCGGCATGACCTTCCAGGATATCGCCGTCAGCCATGATGCCGCGGGCAAGCCCCTGCTGGTGTTGTCGGGACGTGCCCTCGAACTGCAGCACGAGATGGGCATCGGGGAGAAGTTCATCAGCATCTCGGATGAACAGGAATACGCCGTGGCATTTGTCGCGCTGCTGAAGGTCAGCTAAAAGGCTTTGCGGCCGGAACCTCCTGCCTCAGCCATAGCCGCTGCCGCTCAGGGTGGTGTCGATGACGGCCAGGGCGCGGGCATGCTGCAGCGCAATGTCAGAGGTGTCCCCGGAGTGCAACGCGCGGTGCAGTTCCCGCAGCGCCTCCTCCAGTTCCGGCGCATCGCAATAGACCACCGCTCCCAGCAGCCGGTGCACGCAGCTTCGCAGTCGCGGCAGGTCGCCGACCTGCCAGGATTCCGCGATATCGCGCCGGTGTGCTGGCAATTCCAGCAGCAGTTGCACGAACATTTCGCTGCAGAAATCACCATCCATATCGTGGGCAGGGTGTTCCCCGGGTGCTGACTGCAGGGAATCCTGTGCGTTGCCCGAGGTGCCGACCAGGCCAAGCGCGCGGCGCATCCAGGCAGTAATTTTCCCGGTCGCTGCATGCAGCCTTCCTGCCCAGCGGTTGCCGTTGCCCGGCGGCAGTGTGGAGTCTGTGTTCATGTGCTTTCCGCTGGCTGGGGCTGGAACCCGATCCCTGGCGGGATCTCGTGTCTGGCCGTGATGTTAACGCAGGCGGCCGGCACCCGCCACGCCGTGTCCGTCAGACAATTCCGCTGTGCCTGTCTGATCATTCCGCATCTTGGGTATACTGTCCGCGGATGCAATCACAGGAATACAGGTAATGAATTTCCCCACACTCGAGGCAACCATCGGCAATACCCCGCTGGTGCGCCTGCAGCGTTTGCCGGGAGAGACCGGCAACCTGCTGCTGGTAAAGCTCGAAGGCAATAACCCGGCGGGCTCCGTCAAGGACCGGCCGGCGTACAGCATGATCCGGCATGCCGAGGACCGCGGCGAGATCCGCCCGGGTGATACCCTGATAGAGGCGACCAGCGGCAATACCGGCATCGCGCTGGCCATGGCGGCTGCCATCAAGGGTTATCGCATGGTGCTGGTCATGCCCGAGCACATGAGCGTGGAGCGCCGTGCGGTGATGCGGGCTTTCGGTGCCGAGATCGTGCTGGTCAGCCGCGAGGCCAGCATGGAGGGCGCACGCGACCTGGCCCTGGA
This sequence comes from uncultured Gammaproteobacteria bacterium, assembly GCA_963824045.1. Lineage (GTDB taxonomy): Bacteria > Pseudomonadota > Gammaproteobacteria > UBA9214 > UBA9214 > UBA9214. The sequence continues at coordinate 162,278 of CAWGNW010000019.1, forward strand.
TATGCAGGCGCGCGGCGAGGGCAAGGTGCTGGACCAGTTCTCCAATCCGGACAACCCGCTGGCGCACTATGTAGGCACCGGTCCGGAGATCTGGCGGGATACTGCCGGCTGCGTTACCCACTTCGTCAGTGCCATGGGGACCACGGGTACCATCATGGGCACCTCGCGCTATCTCAAGGAGCAGAACCCCGCGGTACAGATCGTCGGCGTGACACCGGCCGAGGGCTCCGCCATTCCCGGCATCCGCCGCTGGCCCGAGGCCTACCTGCCGTCCATTTTCAGCGCGGCCAGCGTGGACCAGACCATCGAGGTCACCCAGGACGAGGCGGAGCGAACCACGCTGGAACTGGCTGCCCGGGAAGGCATCTTCGCGGGCATCTCCTCGGGCGGGGCGGTCGCCGCGGCGCTGTCCCTGTCAGCGCAGGTGGAGAACGCCGTCATCGTGGTCATCATCTGCGACCGCGGCGACCGCTACCTTTCCACCGGAGTCTTCCCCGACTGAATGAGCGTGCCCGGCCGACGGGTATGGCTGGTCCTGCTGTGTCTGCCGGGGCTGTTGCTGCTCGGCGCGTTGCCGGGGCTGGCATTCAATGCCACGACACTGGAACTGGGCGCGCTGCAGGGCGACGGCTGGAGCGCCGAGGGCCTGCAGCTGCAGCTCAACCTGCTGGATGACAGCCATGCCAGCATCCTGCTGCAGGCGCAGACAGCACTGCTGCCCGAGCCCCTGGGCAGGCTGACCGGGCTGCAGCTGGAATGCAGTGCCGCCGAGCTGACCGCAGCCCGGCTCGAATGTCGTGACGGGGTGCTGCGGCTGCAGTCCGGCCAGTACGGCCAGCAGCAGATCCGGGCACGCTTCGGCTACCGCTTCACGGACAAGCAGCTGACATTCGACCTGTCTGGACTCCGCCTGCTGGGAGGGACGCTGGCGCTGCGCGGTGCGCTTGCGGCGGGCGGGTGGCAAATCGACATTGATGCCGACAGGCTGTCGCTGCCACAACTGACGACAAGGCTGGTCGCGGCCGGCCGGGCCATGCCGCGGCTGGACGGCGGCGGCGATCTTGCCCTGACGGCGCACCTGCAGGGCAGGGCGACGGCGCTGGAGCAGGCCGGCTTCAAACTGCGTCTGCAGGCGGACAGCTTTACCGATGCGGCCGGCACCGTGGCCGGTGAGGATCTGGATGCGACTGTGACCGGGGAGGTCCGGTCCGTAGCCGGTGGCTGGCGGGTCAACCTTGAGGCAAGCGCAGACCGGGGCCGGCTGTATGTCGAGCCGCTGTTTATCGAGGTTCCTGCACAGGCCATTCAGGCAAGTGCGCGCTTTGATTATCTGGTCAGCACACGGCAGGTGACGCTGCATGCACTCGAGTATCGCCATCCCGGCTCTGTGGTACTGGCGGCGAGCGGCCACCTCAACCTGGATACAGGCTCCTTGCTGCAGGATTTGCAGGTCGAGCTGCAGGAAGGCATGGTCGCCGAGCTGTACGGCACCTACCTCCGTCCCTGGTTTGCGGGCACCATGGCCGGTGACCTGGATATGGCAGGGCGGCTCACAGGTGAATTACACTGGCAGGCGGGTGAACTCGGCCGGGTGCAGCTGGATCTGGCTGACCTGTCACTGCAGGACCGTGAAGGCCGCTTCGACCTGACGGGGCTAAGCGGGCGCCTGCGCTGGTCCGCCGGCGGGACCACGGAGGTCTCCGATCTGCACTGGCAGGGCGGCAGTGTCTACCGGGTTGGACTGGGCCTGGCGGACCTGAGGGTTGAAACGACCGGCTCGAAAGTCAGGCTGCTGGCGCCGGCCAGAATCCAGGTGCTTGACGGGGAATTGCAGCTGGAGGCATTCGAGCTCGAGATCGGTAAGGCCGAAGCGCTGCGCTGGCAGGTCGACGGCATCCTGACCCCGGTTTCCTTGCGGCAGTTGAGCCTGGCCCTTGGCTGGCCGGAATTCGCCGGCAAGCTCTCGGGTGTCATTCCCGCAGTGCGTTACGACGATGGCCACCTGAGTGTCGGCGGTGTGCTGCTGGTGCGGGTGTTCGACGGTGTCATAACGCTGAATAATGTCAGCCTGGAACGGCCGTTTGGCGTCATTCCACGCCTGCAGCTGGATGCCCGGATCAAGGACATCGACCTGGAATCACTGACCGGGACCTTTTCGTTCGGTCGGATCGAGGGCCGCCTCGAGGGCCGGATTGATGACCTGGAAATGGAATCCTGGCGACCGGTCGCTTTTGACGCGCTCATTGCCACGCCTGCAGGGGACAAATCCCGGCACCGCATCAGCCAGCGCGCCGTGGAAAACATCTCCAGCATCGGTGGAGGCGGTGTCGGCGGGGTACTGTCACGCAGCTTCCTGCGCTTTTTCAAGGATTTTCCCTATGACAGGCTGGGGATAAGCTGCCGACTCGAGAACGGCGTCTGTGAAATGGGCGGGGTCGCGCCGGCGCCGGATGTTGGCGGCTATTACCTTGTGAAGGGCCGTCTGCTGCCACATCTCGATGTCATCGGCTATGCTGACCGCGTCGACTGGGAGTCGCTGGTGGCGCAGATCACGGCGGTTATTAAACAGCAAACTGCTGTTAATGAGTGATCCCCGTCCGGCGGGCATGTTAACCTTCAACCCCGCCGGGCGTTAGTCACGGTATGACACCAGTTTCTCACAGCCGAGGTGGCAATATGAAAATTCTGAGATTTCCCGTAGCACTGGCACTGCTGGCATTTGTGGCGGCCTGTGTCACCATCAATGTCTATTTTCCGGCGGAGGCCGCGGAAAAGGCGGCTGACCGAATCATCCGGGATGTCTACGGCGTGCCGGCACAGCAGCCTGTGCCTGCCGAACCGCAGTCCCTGAACCGGTATCTCACGGCACCGTCAGCTTCCCCGGTGCTGGCACTGCTCGACTGGCTAGTTAGCCCGGCACATGCCGGGGCAGACATTTCTGTTAATACACCCGCAATCAGGCAGCTGGAAGCGGCGATGGAGAAGCGTCACCAGCAGCTTGCCAAGTACTATACCGACGGCGCGGTTGGCATGACGCAGGATGGCCTGATTACCATTCGCGATCAGAAGCTGCGTTGCGCTGCAGGACCGGAATACAGTGAAGAGCCTGGTCGCGAGCGAAAACCGCGATCGCGACGCCCTGTATGCGGAAATCGCCAAGGCCAACGAACATCCTGAATGGGAAGCCGATATCCGCGAGATTTTCGCCCGTCGCTGGGTGGATAATGCCCCGTCAGGCTGGTGGTATCAGACCGGGCAGGGCGGCTGGAAGCAGAAATAATCGGGATGGCGCGGGCGATGCGCCGCGTTCTTCATTCAGATCCGGGGCATAATGAATACCTTCGTCTTTGACATCGAGACTGTTCCCGACGTGGCGTCTGCACGTCGCCTGTACCAGCTGGACGATCTGGATGACAAGAATGTGGCGCGCGTCATGTTTCACAAGCGCGCGGAGGAGACCGGTGGTTCCGAGTTTCTGCGCCACTATCTGCACCGCATTGTCGCCATCTCCGTGGTGCTGTGTACACCGGACAAGTTCAAGGTCTGGTCGCTCGGCGACCCGGATGCGCCCGAGGCGGAACTGCTGCAGCGATTCTTCGACGGGATCGAACGCTTCACCCCCACGCTGGTTTCCTGGAACGGCTCCGGTTTCGACCTGCCCGTGATCCATTACCGCAGCCTGCTGCATGGTGTCACGGCGCCGCGTTACTGGGAAACCGGCAACGAGAACCGCGACTTCAAGTGGAACAACTACATCAGCCGCTACCATGAACGGCATACCGACCTGATGGACGTGCTGGCCGGCTACCAGCCGCGTGCCAACGCCCCGCTGGACGATATCGCCAGCATGCTCGGATTGCCCGGCAAGATGGGCATGAGCGGCAGCAAGGTCTGGGATCACTTCCTTGCCGGTGATGTCGAGGGCATTCGCAATTACTGTGAAACCGACGTCCTCAACACCTACCTGGTCTACCTGCGCTTCGAACTGATTCGCGGCCATCTCAGCCAGGACCGCCATGAACAGCTCTGCACGCAGGTGCGTACCTCCCTGACGCAGGAAGACCGGCCGCACCTGCACGAGTTTCTGCAGAACTGGAATCCAGGGATTTCCACGCAATTACCGTGATGCAGGGGGATGCAGGGATTCTCCGGGCAGCAGCGCAAGTGCCGTTGCGGTTTAGCCGCAGTCGGCAGGCCCGAGCGCAGTCTGTCCCTGTCCATAGCCCCGCATGAGCCGGCGCCAGCGCAGACCACGCCTGCCGGAACCGGTGGTGGATGTCGCAATCCAGTCGCTGGCCCACGACGGCCGGGGTATCGCCCGCCTGGATGGCAAGACTATCTTCATTGATGGCGCACTGCCGGGTGAACGCGTTGATATCGAATACCTGGCAATGCACAGGAAGTTCGACGAGGCGCGGGTGTCTGTCATACACCAGGCTTCCCCTGACCGGGTGACGCCGCGCTGCCCGCACTTTGGCATTTGCGGGGGTTGCAGCCTGCAGCACCTGAAAGCCGAAGTGCAGATCCACGCCAAGCAGCAGGTGCTGCTGGATAACCTGAAGCACATCGGCGGCGTGCTGCCCGAAGCCGTGCTGGCGCCAATGACCGGGCCGGTGTGGGGCTACCGCGGCAAGGCCCGCCTGGGCGTCAAGGACGTTATCAAGAAGGGCCGGGTGCTGGTGGGTTTCCGGGAGCGGCGTGCCGGCTATATTGCAGACCTGTCACGTTGCGAGGTTATGCACCCGTCCGTGGGCGAGCGCCTTGGGGAACTCGCTGCGCTGATCGCTTCGCTGGACGCCCGGGCGCGGATCCCGCAGGTAGAGGTGGCGGTAAGCGAGGCGGTGACGGCGCTGGTGTTTCGTCATCTCGATCCCCTGGTATCGGCCGACCTTGCACGCCTGCGTGACTATGCCCGGGCAAGCGGTATGCATGTCTATCTGCAGGGCGGTGGTCCGGACAGCGTGCGGCCACTTGCACCGGCGGATTCCGTGTTGTCCTATCACCTCCCGGAACAGCAGGTGGAAATCCGCTTCCTGCCGCATGATTTCACCCAGGTCAATGCCGTGATTAACCGGCAGATGATTGCGCGGGTGCTGCAGATGCTGGAACTCGATGAACATGACAGGGTGCTTGACCTGTTTTGCGGGCTCGGCAATTTCACCCTGCCACTGGCGCGACAGGCCGGCAGTGTGACAGGTGTGGAAGGCGAGGCCGGCCTGGTAAGTCGCGCCCGCGACAATGCCGCACTCAACGCGCTGGAGAATGTCGCATTCCATGTTGCGGACCTCGCCAAAGACCAGCGCGACAGCGACTGGGCCGGCGGCAACTACAACAAGGTGCTGCTGGACCCGCCGCGCAGTGGCGCAGCGGAGGTCATCGATACCCTGGGCAATATCGCGCCGGAAAAGATCGTGTATGTGTCATGCCATCCGGGTTCACTCGCGCGTGATGCGGGCCGGCTGGTGCAGGACAATGGGTATCGATTGCTGGCGGCCGGCGTGATGGACATGTTCCCGCACACGGCGCATGTGGAGTCGATCGCCCTGTTTGCGCGGGACTGACGGCTACTGCTGGTACCAGCGTTTGCGCAGCGCGGTATAAACCCTGCGCGGATACCAGTGCTCGCCGACGCTGCCGTTGTAGCGCGCCAGGGCGCGGTGTATATCGCCCTTTTCCCGCTCCAGGTAAAGGCTGAGGATGGTGCAGCCGAAGCGCAGGTTGGTCTCGATATCGAACAGGTTGTCTTCCGGCTTGCCGATTTCGTCCAGCCAGAAAGGCATGATCTGCATGAGGCCCTGCGCACCCGCGCTGGAGATGGCGAAGCGGTCGAAATTACTCTCGACGCTGATCAGCGCCAGCACCAGTTGCGGATCCAGGTTGGCGCGTCGTGCCTCGTAATGCACTTTCTTCAGGATGGTCAGGCGTTCCTGCGGGTCTTCGACGCGCGATCCCAGGCGGTTGTTCATGTCTGTCAGCCAGACCTCGGCATCGAAGCGATCCACAAAGCTGTCGCTGGAATTGATTGCGCTGATCAGCGCCTGGCGCATATCCGCATCCGGACGCTCCAGGGTTGCGGACCAGACATTGCTACACAGCAGCAGGCCGGCCATGAGCGTGAACAGTGCCCGTTGTGAATGGCCTTTTCTCATGCCCCGTTATCGGTTCAGTCCCGGCTCAGTTTAGTGCGCAGGAAGCTGACGATTTCGCTGCGGGCAATGTTCCGGCTGTCAGTATCACGGCGTCCCCGGTACTCGATCATGCCCTGATCAAGATTCTTCTCACCGACAACGACCCGGCAGGGGATGCCGAGCAGTTCCATGTCGGAGAACATCACGCCGGGGCGTACCAGTCGATCATCCAGCAGGACCTCGAAGCCGGCGTCCAGCAACTCGGCATACAGTGCCTCGGTGGCCTCGCGCACCCGCGTGGATTTGTTCATGTTCATGGGCAGCAGGGCGACCTGCCAGGGGGCGATGGCCGCCGGCCAGATCATGCCGCGGTCATCGTGGTTCTGCTCGATGGCGGCTGCAACGATGCGTGATACCCCGATGCCGTAACAGCCCATGATCATCGGCAGTTCCCTGCCCTGTTCATCCAGCACACTGGCTTGCATTGCCTTGCTGTATTTCGTGCCCAGCTGAAAGATGTGGCCGACCTCGATGCCGCGGGCGATTGACAGGGTACCCTTGCCGTCCGGACTGGGATCTCCTGCCACCACGTTGCGCAGGTCGGCGCAGACCGGTTCGGGCAGGTCGCGCCCCCAGTTCACGCCGCTGAGGTGCCGGCCGTTGCTGTTCGCCCCGCAGGTGAAGTCCGCGAGGCGGGCGGCCGCGTGGTCGACGATGACGGGGATATCCAGGCCAACCGGGCCGAGGGAGCCGGCATTGCAGCCGGCGGCAGCAAGAATCTCTGCATCTGCTGCAAACTGCAGCGGGCTGGCAACTCCGGGCAGTTTTTCCGCCTTGACGGCATTCAGCTCGTGGTCGCCGCGCAGTACCAGTGCGACGGTATCGGTGCTGGCTCCCTTTACCAGCAGAGTCTTGATGCAGGCTGCGGGAGCGATGGCCAGGTAGTTGCAGACTTCCTCGATACTGTGCCTGTCGGGGGTGTCTACCGCCTGCATGTCCGTACCTGGCTGCGGGCGCATCCCGGTCGGTGCCACGGCTTCGGCCATCTCCACGTTGGCGGCATAGTCGCTGCCGGAGGAGAAGGCGATGGCATCCTCTCCGGAATCGGCGAGCACGTGGAATTCATGGGAAACTTTGCCGCCGATCGCCCCGCTGTCTGCCTGGACGGGCCGGAAGTCCATGCCCAGCCGGGTGAAGATGCGGCTGTAGGTGTCATACATCACCCGGTAGGTCTGCTCCAGGGACGCCTGGTCGGCGTGGAAGGAGTAGGCGTCCTTCATGAGGAATTCGCGGGCGCGCATGATGCCGAAGCGTGGCCGGATTTCGTCACGGAACTTGGTCTGGATCTGGTAGTAGGTGACCGGCAGCTGCTTGTAGCTGCGCAGCTCGCGGCGCGCGATGTCGGTGATGACTTCCTCGTGCGTCGGTCCGAAGCAGAACTCGCGGTTATGCCGGTCGGTGATGCGCAGCAGTTCCGGTCCGTACTGTTCCCAGCGTCCCGATTCCTGCCAGAGTTCGGCCGGCTGCACCGCAGGCATCAGCAGTTCCAGCGCGCCGGCGCGGTCCATCTCCTCGCGAATGATGGCCTCGACCCTGCGCAGTACCCGCAGACCCAGCCGGCAGCCAGCTGTAGACCCCGGCTGCCTGTTTGCGCAGCATGCCGGCACGCAGCATCAGCTGGTGGCTGACGATTTCTGCGTCGGCCGGGGTTTCTTTCAGGGTGGACAGGGGGAACGTGGAAAGACGCATGTCGGGTAACCGGCTAGTTTGGCGAGGGTCAGATTGTAGCGGGCAACCGGGTACGGCGTACAGACGCGCTGTGCCCCGTGGACTGCTGCTGCCAGAGGGCGGCTACCGGAACCACATTAATGCGGTAAAATAGCGACTTTGCAACTTGATGATGATGAATACCATGGCCACGGAATCCACGCAAAAGTTTCTGATAAGTGTTATTTCTTTCTGTGTTTTTCCGTGGATTCCGTGGTCATACAGAAATTCTGACATTCAGCTTAACTTGTCTGTACCCGCTATTTTTAAATTGAAAAAATGCTAGTTGCGTTTATCCAGCTGCGGTGGCCGGGGTAAAACGTTTTCATCCGAGCGGTGTTCCAGGGTTTCGAAGGCTACCCCCTCGGGAGGCGGGGCGTCGGTAAGCTGCCATTCCCCTCTGTTGTTGCGCCACTTGTAGATCCGGCTGGTCGATACGGGTGTGACAATGCCGGTAGCGGAATGGGAAAGACGGCTGTAGTACTCGGGGTTCAGATAGAGAAAGGTTCCGCCGGCGAGCAGCAGGATGAGGATCAGCCAGCCGAAGCGCATCAGAAAGTGCCGTTGTTCCAGCCCCACATCTTGCGGGGTGCGTCCGTGAACTCGATATAAACGCGTTCCGGATCAACACCGGTTGCGCTGGCCATCATCCCGCAGAGGGCGCGGGAGATATCGGCCGTCCGGGATTCCGGCAGCCCGATGCTCTTCAGTTCCAGGTAGGCGAGGGGAGCGTCGGAGCCCGCAAACTGCATGGCCGGATTCGATTCCACCGCGGTCATGACATAGCGTTCCGGCTTGCCCAGCTGTTCGGCAACAACTGCCGAGGCGCGGGCGGCAAGTGAGCGTGATTCGGCGTCGCTCAGGGGCTGGTTGGACTGGATGCGGAGAAATGGCATGGTGTTATCCCGGAGCCGGAATCAGTCCTTGCAGTTTTCGGTAATTTGCTTTTCGGTCTCGGCGATCCGCTTCTGGCGATCATCTTCCGACAGGCGCAGTACCTCACCGTCGGCGGTGCGGTAGCGCTTGATGCCGCCCTGCTGCAACTCGGTAAGATTTTTAGTGGCCGTGACGCAGTTCTGACGGCGGATTTCCTTGTTCTTGGCGCGCAGTTCGGCCTTGGCGGTGGCTTCCTGGCGTTCATTCATGCGCTCGTCCAGGGCTTCTGTCTCCTGCTGCACTCTGGCCCGTTCTGCCGCAGCGTCATTCGCCGGTGGCGGTGCGTTCATGATTTCAAGGACTTGCACGTCTGGAGGCGGCGGCAGCTGGGTATACTGGATGGTCCCGTTAGGATCCATCCATTTGTAGATTTTATCTGTGTCGCCTGACGCGCTTTGTGTTGCGGCAAACAACAGGCTGAGGCCGAGTAGCAGTCCACAGACGAATTCAGGGTATTTGGCATGTGTCATTGGCTGGTCCTGTCACAAGAATCTGCTTGAATAGTATGGTTGTTTCGGCGGCAGAACAAGCCACCGGATCACACATTAATTTGCCGCGCCTGCCGCAGCCGGAGTTTATCGGCACATAAAGGCGAATCCCTTGACGTTTACCTTGAATATCAGTACTTTTCTCTCTCTTGATCACGCGACCTGCTCGCCCGCTGGACGGGCTTTTTTTTACGCGCCTGAAAAGGTTGCGTAATGACCTCGGGAGAAATACTGGTGGAATTGACTGGCGCGGAAATATTTGTGCGCGCGCTGCAGGCTGAGGGTGTCGAATACATCTTCGGCTACCCTGGCGGTGCGGTTTTGCACATCTACGACGCTCTTTACAACCAGGACAAGGTCAAGCATATCCTGGTGCGCCACGAGCAGGCCGCTACCCACGCGGCAGACGGCTACGCGCGTTCCACCGGCATGCCCGGTGTCGTGATTGTGACCTCCGGGCCGGGTGCCACCAATGCGGTAACCGGTATCGCAACCGCCTACATGGATTCGATACCCATGGTGGTGTTTACCGGGCAGGTCCCGACCCACCTGATAGGCAATGACGCGTTCCAGGAGGCCGACAACATCGGCATCACCCGGCCCTGCGTCAAGCACAACTTCCTGGTGAAGGATGTCAACAAGCTGGCCGAGACCATCAAGAAGGCTTTCTATGTCGCCACAACCGGGCGCCCCGGTCCGGTCGTTGTTGACATACCCAAGGATGTGACCGCTGAAAAGGCGGAATTCAGTTATCCGGACAAGGTCAGCATGCGTTCCTACAACCCGGTGCACGTCGGGCATGCCGGGCAGATCAAGCGGGCTGTCAAGCTGATGCTGGGGGCCAAGCGACCGATGCTTTATACCGGCGGCGGCGTCATCCTCGGGTAATGCCTCGGCATGCGCTGACGAAACTGGCGCGGGAGCTGAATTTCCCGGTGACCAATACCCTGATGGGGCTTGGCGCCTACCCGGCGACAGATCCGCAGTTTGTCGGCATGCTGGGGATGCACGGTACCTATGAAGCCAACATGGCGATGCATCACTGTGATGTGCTGGTCGCTGTGGGTGCGCGCTTCGATGATCGCGTGACCGGCAATATCGAGAAGTTCTGCCCCAATGCCCGTATCGTGCATATCGACATCGATCCGGCGAGCATTTCGAAAAACGTCAAGGTGGATGTGCCGATCGTCGGCTGCGTCGACAATGTGCTGCGGGTCATGCTCAATGAAATCGGTGACAACCGAGCGGCGCCCGGATGCAGCCGCCCTTGACGGAATGGTGGCAGCCAGATCGATGAGTGGCGCTCGAGGGACTGCCTGCAATTACGACCGCGACAGCGAACTCATCAAGCCGCAGTACGTGATCGAGAAGCTGTACGAGGTGACCGCATGGCGATGCCTATATCACTTCCGACGTGGGCCAGCACCAGATGTGGGCGGCGCAGTACTACAAGTTCGACAAGCCGCGGCGCTGGATCAATTCCGGCGGCCTCGGCACCATGGGTTTCGGCCTGCCTGCCGCGATGGGGGTGCAGTTCGCCCATCCCGAGGCCACGGTCGCCTGCGTGACCGGCGAGGGCAGTATCCAGATGTGTATCCAGGAACTGTCCACCTGCCTGCAGTACCGGCTGCCGATCAAGGTCGTGAACCTGAATAACCGTTATCTGGGCATGGTGCGCCAGTGGCAGGAATTCTTCTACCAGAAGCGCTATGCCATGTCCTACATGGAATCACTGCCTGACTTCGTCAAGCTCGCGGAGAGCTTATGGTCATGTGGGGATGCAGATCGACAAGCCGGCAGACGTGGAAGGCGGCGCTGCGTCGAGGCCATGCTAGCTCAAGGACCGGCTGGTCTTCATGAATTTCATGACGGACCAGACAGAAAATGTATACCCCATGATTCCGGCCGGCGGCGGCCAGAACGAAATGATACTGATCTGAGATGCGACACATAATCTCGATTCTGATGGAAAACGAGGCCGGTGCCCTGTCGCGCGTCGCCGGGCTGTTCTCGGCGCGCGGCTACAATATCGAGTCGCTGACGGTGGCCCCGACAGAGGATCCTTCCCTGTCGCGCATGACCCTGGTTACGCGCGGTACCGACGAGATCATCGAGCAGATTACCAAGCAGCTGCACAAGCTGATCGATGTCGTCAAGCTGATGGATATGACCGATGGTCCGCATATCGAGCGCGAGATGCTGCTGATCAAGTTGCATGCGGAAGGCGAGCGGCGCAACGAACTGAAGCGCGTCGCCGACATCTTCCGCGGGCGGATAATCGACGTAACCGATCATACCTACACGGTGGAACTGACCGGGGACGGCGCCAAGCTCGATGCCTTTCTGCAGGTGCTGGAGCCGGGGGTGATTATCGAAGTGGTCCGCTCGGGAGTCTCCGGTATCGCGCGCGGTGATCGTTCGCTCAAGCTATAGCAATATCAGGAGAGGGCAAGGCTGGATTGATCGTTTGCCCGGGTCATTCATGGTGGCGCTACAGGCAGTAAGATGGTGTGTCATTCGGGCGCACGCAGTGCAGTAACTGCTGGCGGCAGTTTTCTATTAACACGACGCCATGACAGGCGGCGTCTCACAGGCAATACGGCAGGTACAGGATTATGAAGATCTACTACGACAAAGATGCGGACCTTTCAATTATCAGGAGTCTCAAGGTGGCTGTTATCGGCTATGGTTCCCAGGGGCATGCCCATGCCAACAACCTGAAGGATTCCGGCGTCGATGTCACCGTGGGCCTGCGGCCGGGTTCCATTTCCGAAGCCAAGGCCAGGAAGTCCGGGCTGACGGTCAAGCCAATTGAGGACGCAGTCAACGGTGCCGACGTGGTCATGGTGCTGGCACCGGACGAGCATCAGGCCCGCCTCTACAACGAGCAGATTGCGCCCAACATCAAGCAGGGTGCGGCCCTGGCCTTCGCGCACGGTTTTAACGTGCATTACCAGCAGATCGAGCCGCGCGCCGATCTCGACGTCATCATGATCGCGCCCAAGGGGCCCGGCCACCTGGTGCGCTCGACGTATACCCATGGTGCCGGGGTGCCGAGCCTGATCGCCATCTTCCAGGACGCCAGTGGCCGTTCCCAGGACATCGCCCTGTCCTATGCCTCTGCCAATGGCGGTGGCCGGGCCGGCATTATCGAGACCAGCTTCAGGGAGGAAACCGAGACCGATCTGTTCGGGGAGCAGGCGGTGTTGTGCGGCGGCGCGACGGCGCTGGTGCAGGCCGGGTTTGAAACACTGGTCGAGGCAGGCTATGAGCCGGAGATGGCCTATTTCGAATGCCTGCACGAACTGAAACTGATCGTCGATCTGATGTACGAGGGCGGCATCGCGAATATGCGTTACTCCATTTCCAACACCGCCGAGTACGGTGACCTGACCCGTGGGCCGCGCATTGTGACCGGCGAAACCAAGCGCGAGATGCGGCGCATACTCGATGAAATCCAGAACGGCGAATTCGCGCGCGAATTCATCCTGGAGAATCAGGCGGGCGCAGCGACCCTCAAGGCCAAGCGGCGTCTCGGTCGCGAGCATCCCATTGAAGTGGTAGGCGAAAAGCTGCGCGGGATGATGTCCTGGATCAATGAAGGCAAGATCGTCGATAAAAGCGTCAACTGATCCTGACGGAGCCCGGCCTGGGAGCATTATGCGGTCCGGAGCGACGTTGTGACCCGCTTTCCACGAATTGCAAGGGAAGGGCTGTTGCTGCTGCTTGCCACAGCCCTGGCCGCCGTGGTTGTGCTGCACTTTTTCGGCTTGCCAGCTTCCCTGCCGTTGTGGGGGCTTGGTCTGCTGACACTGGTTATGTTCCGGGATCCTGAACGGGAGATACCGTCGCAACCCATGGCTGTCGTCAGCCCTGCGGATGGCAGGGTGACTTCTGTCTGCACGACACGGGATCCATATCTTGATCGTGACAGCGTTCGTGTGACGTTGCAGATGAATACCCTTGGCGTATTCACCACCCGCAGTCCCGTGGAGGGGAAGATCCTGCAGCCGCCGGCCACGCCCGAGAATGCACGGATGCCCCACGGTGTCTGGCTGCAGACGGATGAGGGTGATGATGTTGTTATGGTGATGATGCGGGGACGCCTGCGTACCGCACCGCGTTGTTATATCCGCATCGGTGAACGCATCGGGCAGGGCAAGCGCTGCGGTTTCGTACACCTTGGCGGGCAGGTCGATGTCTACCTGCCAGAACGCAGCCGGCTGGCGGTAGCCGAGGGTGACTGGGTTCGCAGCGGGTCTGATGTTATCGCGACCCTGCCGCATGCCTGACATGCAGAAGCGGGACGGGATGATGGAAGAGGAAACAGCAGAACAAAAACCACGCCACGGCAGCATCTACTTGCTGCCGAACATGATAACCACGGCCGGGTTGTTCTCCGGTTTCTATGCGATCGTGGCGGCGATGAACGGCCGCTTCGAGGCGGCCGCCGTGGCTATTTTTGTCGCCATGGTTGCCGATGGCATCGACGGGAGGGTGGCGCGCCTGACCAATACCCAGAGTGAGTTCGGGGTTCAGTACGACAGTCTTTCCGATATGGTCTGCTTCGGGCTGGCACCCGCACTGGTGATGTACGAATGGGCGCTGCAATCGATGTTCAGCGTCGGTTGGGCCAAGCTCGGCTGGCTGGCGGCTTTTATCTACACTGCCAGCGCGGCCCTGCGACTGGCCCGCTTCAATGCCCAGGTCGCAACGGCGGAAAAGAGCCATTTCAGGGGGTTGCCCAGCCCATCTGCTGCCGCGGTTCTTGCCGGCCTGGTCTGGGTCGGCAGCGATCTCGGGCTCGATGGGGAAACGCTGGTCTACCCTGCCTTTGTCCTCACGATCACCATGGGTTTGCTGATGGTGAGTAATATCCGTTACTACAGCTTCAAGGAAGTTAATTTCAGAAACCGGGTGTCCTTTGTCGCCATCCTGCTTGTGGTGCTGGTGTATGCATTTGCCTCCATCGACCCCCCCAAGGTCCTGTTCACCGGTTTTCTCGTGTATGCGATTTCCGGTGTCGTCTATACCCTGGTGGGCATTCGCAACCGGCGCAGGGCGCGCAAGCGCGAGCGCGAGCACTGAACTGTTTCTGCGGGGCTTGGCATTGCGGCGGCTTTAATCTATAGTCTTGAGTCATGAGCCGCCGCGATTACAACCGCACTGAATTTCTGCCCGCCATCCCCGGTGCGGGCCAGGCTCTGCTGCTTTCCCTCCTGCGACTGCTGCCTTCGGGCAGATAATCCATACCTGGCGAGGTTATACGCGCGAAATTTATTCTGGCGGTGATTTTATTGTTATTGTAACCTACTTCGTTCAGTTACATTGTCTCATTACCGCCGAACATTGCGATTGGACCTTGGGGAGTCATGCATGTGCGAAATACAACGCTCGGGGATTTTACGCGCTTTCTGAATGGTTACGTCCTCGACCGCCCGGTGGTGGATCAGACAGGACTGACAGACCGATGGGATTTCACCCTGCATTGGATGGCCGGATGAAACACAGTTTCCGGGGCTGCCTGTCCCTCCACCGAAGGCTGACGATGCAAATGCACTGTCACTCTATACAGCAATTCAAGAGCAGGTGGGTCTGAATCTGAACGCGCAGAAGATACCCCCGTATTCGGGCTCAGTAATAGACCACATGGAACGTCCCTCTCCGAACTAAGCGACCCTCCGCCCCCCAAGCATATTGCTAGCCTTTCGATTCCAGTTCTGGGCTAGTGGCTGGCGAGTAACCGCCAAGTGTTCAGTTTGCAGGTGGTAAACCGAGGGGTACCGCCAAGCGTCTCCCGACGGTGATTTGGCGCACTGTGGGGGAATCGTAGCCGACCACACGCCCGAAATCGTCGAAATCTTAGAGATCGGCTTTAAAGGCCGATACGGTATGCTCGAAAAATCGTGACGAGCCCTTTAGAGGACCTGTATCAAACTCGCACAAACCGTGATCGGAACGGAACCATTCTGGACGAATGGAATCATGTGCTTTTGCATCGCGACTTGGAGCGTTTAGTCAATGAAGGTTTGGTTGAACGCGTTACCAGTATTCGCAAAATCTCTCCTGATCCTGATTCACCGGGAGCGAATTTGGTATCAGGAACGCGCCACGGGAAATCTTTACGTTTACGTCGCTCCAGAAGAGCGGAGTGGCCCAGAATTTCGGCGATGCACGGAGTTGGCTCCGAATGGTGGGTCGCGGTTGGTCCAGTAGTCGTCTTCCTGGAGAATCACCGGCGACTCTTCAGTGTGAACTTGATAAACATTTCGGCGCCGTAGCGGCCCGTCACACTGGGATAACCCGACCCAAATTGAATCGCTTCGACGAGGTCTTGTCTGGCGTTTGGGATGCAGGACCTCAGGGAGAAGCGTCCTTGATTTCGCCAACTCGCCAGAATCTCATCGACGCTATCTGCAATATGCTGGCGGGCGGAAACACGATCACGCGCTTCAGGCACTTCTCGGCGTCCATCCCAGCCAGTTCAGGATCCATTGCCATGTTCCATCCAGGGTCCGGACAGTGGGTGGTGACGGCAGTGCAGCCGCAGGAAAGACTACTTGCTTGCCACGATACGCCGCGGCAAGCTGCTGAAACACGCGGCCCTGGTCCTTGACGCGTCCATCGTTGGTCAGCAGGCCGAGGGAGTATTCGACGGGATTGAACTGGAACTTGCGGTCGACGTCGTGGCTATCCCAGTAAGTAAACCAGCTCACTCCCTGCTCGATGGCCGCCAGCACTGCCTTCTCAAGCCACTCGGCCTGTCCCTTTCGGGCAGCTCCAGAATGCAGGTATTGAACTCGCCTGCCCATACCGGCTTGCGCTGCGTACCCGCGAAGGAGCGAATCAGAGCCGCCATGGAGGCCAGCAACTTCACGCTCGGCGGATCCATGGCGCCGCCGTATTTCGTCGCACCGGTCCAGTGAGGTAGCAATGCATCACCGGGAAGCGCGCCGCTGCCAGGGCCTGCGGCGAAAACGTGTCGGCTTTGAACCACGGCAGGTGATCAACTCCGTTAACGTGGAGGCCATCGGGCAGGACCCGGTTCATCAGGTCGAACATCCTTGCCATCCATGCATCGCCTTGTGGAAGCGGGGCTTTCCAGCAGGTGTCCAGCTCGTTGCCGAAGTCGAACCCGATGATGTTGGAATGCGGCTTCATGACCCTGGCCAGTTCGCGGACAAAAAGCTGCTGGGCAGAGCGCATGGTCTCATCGGTGTAGAACCCGTTGCTCAGCCGGTTGAATGAGGGCAGGAAGAACCAGCCGCTCAACTGGCCGGTGAAGACCGTCACCAGAGCATCGAGATGCCGCTCGCTCATCATGGCAAGCAACTGATCGAGCCGCTCGAGATGCGCGCTGCTCACCCATTTGGGATTGGGCTGGAAGAAGGGCCAGATGAGCATGATACGTAAGTGGTCGGCACCGAGAGCAGCGACGGCATCGAGGTCGCGGGCAATTGGGCCGGGGTTCCAGTCGTTCCAGCAAAACCACCAGTTGTGGGAAGGCGTGTAGTTGATGCCGAAGCGGTGCCGGGTCAGGTCGAGAGCGACGCTGGAGCGTGAGCGTGTCTGATCCAGAGCGAAGGCGGCGGGTGCGCCGGACGCGGCGAAGGCTGCGGCAGTCATCGCGGAGCTAGCGGTGAGGAATTTGCGTCGGTTCATTGATCTCGATCCGTGACCACACATGAGATTACTCGTGGATGCGTAATAGTTCCAAGACGTGAAGCCTGGCAAGCATTCCACACCAAACTCCTGATCGGGCAGCGAGGGCAGGTGACCCACCTTTCCTCTGCGTATCCTTGCACGGTATGGGTGAGCAAGGAAACCAATCGCGGCAAAATTCCTCAGCGAGTCAGCGTTGCCGACCATCCGACCGAAGCCCTTGCATAGAGCTGTCAGCGGGCATTGTCAATTCGCGAACTGCCTACTAGCGGTACCGGCGAGCA
>CAWGNW010000020.1:0-26403 GCA_963824045.1 uncultured Gammaproteobacteria bacterium
TGTTAAGGGTTGTAAGATGCCTGCCCCCAGCCACAGGTCTGTCAAGCTACACGTGAAACTCTATGGGCAGGCGTCTGACAAGCCTTAAGGGAGGAAACCGCGGGAGGCAGCCACGCGGTTAAGGAAGTCAGTCGTGCTATGGGGATTTGAGTTGTGATTTTCTGGTTCCGGTCTGCGAAGTCCCGCGTTACCACGATGTCCATGTCTTTTGTCGGTTCGGTTGCCGCCGACTGGCACCGGTTTCGCTGTTCATGTCGAGGGTAAAGCCGGCATATCCATGCCATCGGCAATACGGTGTCGTGACCGGGTCTGACCGATCAGGGCAAAGCAGGTAGCCGGTGAGCGCGAACCTCATGACACGTTACTACGGTTGGGTGGTGCACGGGGTAACTGACCGCGCTCGAAGGTCTCGATGATGATCATGGCTGCACCGCAGTCCGGGCAGACATAGGTCGCTGACGCATCACCACCGTCTGCTGCATCAACAGCGTCCGTCTCTGCATTCATGGACTGAATGGTTTTTTCATCGATGAGTAGTTCACGGGCACGCGTCAGGTTGTCCTTGCGTGTGGTGTTGGCGATCAGTCCGTAGTGGCGGATGCGGTGGAAGCCCGAGGGCAGGACATGAAGCAGGAAGCGGCGCATGAACTCATCTGAGGCGAGCGTCATCGTCTTGTGTCGAGCCCGTTCCTTTGCCCGATAGTCCTTCCACTTGAAGGTGATGCCTTGTTCATCCATCGCGATCAGCCGGCTGTTGGCGATGGCAACCCGATGGGTATAACGGGAGAGATAAGCCAGTACCGCGTCCGGTCCGGCAAATGGACGCTTGGCGTAGACGACCCACTCACATTGGCGCAAGGGCTGGAGCCAATTGGTAAACATCTTTTCCTCAGCAAGCACCCGGTGTTCGCCGAAGAACTGCAGTTTGCCGGTACGGTGGGCGTCACCGAGCTTTTCAAGGAACCGCCGGCGGAACAGCCGCGAGAGCACGCGCACGGGCAGGAAGAAGCCGGGCCTGCAGGCAACCCAGCGATCACCATCAAGCGACAGGCCCCCGCCGGGGATGATGCCGTGCACATGAGGGTGATGGGTCATCGCCGAGCCCCAGGTGTGCAGCACCAGCGTGGCGCCGAGACGGGCGCCGAGGTGTTTGGGATCAGCGCCAATCGTGAGCAAGGTCTCGGCAGCGGCCTGGAACAGGAGGTTGTAGAGCACCGTCTTGTTGTAATACGCGATGTCGCTGATCGGCGCTGGCAGGGTGAAGACCACATGGTAGTAGTCCACGGGCAACAGGTCGGCCTGACGGGCCTCCAGCCAGCGCCGGGCCGCGCTGGCCTGGCACTTCGGACAATGCCGGTTGCGGCAGGAGTTGTAGGCGATCTGTGTCTGCTCACAGGCCGGGCACAGCAACACGTGACCGCCCAGCGCCGCACTGCGGCACTGCTCAATGGCCGACATGACCTTGAGCTGACCGAGACTGAGGTGTCCGGCCTGTGCACAACGCCACGCCGGCCCGTGGGCGCGGAAGATATCCGCGACCTCCAGGTCGGGGCGAGACATGCCCGTGCGCTTAGGCGGGCGGTCTCAACGACTCCAGTGGACTGACGACCTCGCGCAGGACATCGGTGGCCACCTGGGCATAGAGGGCAGTCGTCTCAAGCTTCTTGTGCCCGAGCAGCACCTGGATCACCCGGATATCGACCTTCTGCTCCAGCAGATGGGTGGCATAGCTGTGACGCAGGGTGTGCATCGACACGCGCTTGTCGATGTCCGCGGCGGCTGCGGCCATGTGACAGATCCGGTTGAGCTGGCGGGTGCTCATCGGGTTGACGGGGTTCTGGCCGGGGAACAGCCAGCCCCCGTCGAGCATCTTCCCCTTGGTGCGAGCGGCTTGCCACCAGGTACGCAAGCACTCAAGCAACACCGGTGAGAGCATCGCATAACGGTCCTTGCGGCCCTTGCCTTGTTCAATGCGCAGGGTCATGCGGGTGCTGTCGATATCACCCACCTTCAGCGCGATGACCTCGCTGGCGCGCAGCCCGGCACCATAGGCCACCGACAGGACCGCCTGATACTTCGGTGTTCCGGCCGCCTCGATCAGGCGTGCCACTTCTTCGCGACTCAACACGACCGGCAACTTTCGCGGTTCACGCACCGGACTCATTTTTGCCAGTGCATCCGGACGATCCAGCGTTACGGCAAAGAAGAACCGCAACGCCGTGATCGTATGGTTGAGCATGATACGGGAGGTCCCGGTCTCGACCAGGTGCAACTGATAGCGGCGCAGATCTTCCGGCGATGCCGTATCAGGTGATCGGCCCAGAAAGCAGGTCAATTTGATTACCGCCCGGAGATAGTTGTTCTGGGTCGTGGGTGCGAGTTTGCGCAACGCCATGTCTTCGATCATGCGTTGGCGTAACGGACTGATGGGTTTGGTAGTGTGGGTCATGGGTCTGCTCCTGTTGTGAGTCGAAGCGGAATGCCTCATCTCTCAACATAGGAAACAGACGTTAACGCTCTGATATCCTTAAATTCTGCCACCCCCCTACCGCGCGAGCGGTTTAGTCCTCCGCAGAAAAACGGACATTCAGGAAATCTGCCAGTAGGTCAGGAATGTATTGAAATCGGACATGCAGTGTAGTGTGATTCCAGACAGCCATTTGCTCCGTCCTCTTAATCAATCCCCCTTTATCGCTATTGCCACAATAAATCGGGATTCGCCATGTACAGATGGTGAATCCCGGAGTTTCATGGCGACGTCTCCGTCTTATCGCCGGGTTGTTTCCGTTGGCTATGCGCATGCACCGCAGTGTTTACTGCAAGCGGTTCACCGCATTTGACTCCGCGCCTGCAGTGAACTGTCGCAGCTGTTTTCCAGGCTAGTCGTCTGTGCGCTCATCCTTTCGGGCTTGCTTCTTCTCCATGCGCTGTTCGCGCATCTTCGCCACTTCGGCCTGTTGTTCGGGTGTCAGCACCTGGTGCACTCGATACATGGCGTCGATGCGCGCAACGGTCAGGTCCGCTTGCAGTTTTGCCTGCTGATCGGCCAGTTCGCGCACACGTTCCAGGTTATAGTCGTTGCCTGTAACGAGATTTTGCATGGCCTTGCGGTTGTCACGCAGCTGGTTGCGGTCGTTTTCCGTATCCATGCGGCTGGTCTCGTAAATGGTCTTGATTTCGGTCTGCTGGGCGTCGGTGAGATCAACGTGGCGCAGCAGACGTTTCAGCGGGTCATGGCGGCCTTCACCGTAGCCCATACGCTCGGAGTGCGCGCCGTGACGATTGCCACAGAACGGGCCGGCCTGGCTGATAGTGGCGAATCCGGCGGCGGTCAGGCTGCCGGCCAGGAGGGTGGTGAGAATGAGATTGCGGTGTTTCATGTTGGTGTCCTCTCAGGTTTGCATTCAGCCGGGACGGGGCCCGGCATGCAGGCAAGTATGGGTCGGGGTGATGCAAAACGGTGTCGTAATTGCGTAAAGGTATGTAAATGTATGTAAAGGCCGACAGCTGGCAGGGGGATTGTGGCAACATGAGGGCACTATGAACGGTGCAACCGCAACACGGCTGTTATTAATAGACGACGATACCGAGCTTTGCGCAATGCTTAGCGAATATCTCACACCGGAAGGCTTCGCGGTGACGGCGGTGCACGACGGAGAGTCCGGCGAGCGCGCCGCACTCTCCGGCAGCTATGATGTGGTGGTGCTGGATGTGATGATGCCGCGCCTGAACGGTATTGATGCGCTGCGCCGCATCCGCACGGCAAGCAGCGTGCCGGTGTTGATGCTGACCGCCAAGGGCGATGACGTCGACCGCATTGTCGGACTGGAACTCGGCGCCGACGACTATCTGCCAAAACCGTTTAATCCACGCGAACTGGTTGCCCGCCTGCGGGCGATTCTGCGCCGCGGCGTCACTGCACCGGATTCCACGTTAGTGCATGCGGGGCCACTCATCGTGCGGCCTGCCGAACGGACCGCCGCCTGGCGCGGTCAGGCGCTGGATCTCACCAGCACGGAATTCAATTTGCTCGAAGTCCTCGCGCGGCATGCCGGCCATGTGGTTAGCAAGGTTGATCTGACCGAGCAGGCGTTGGGGCGCAAACTCACGCGTTTCGATCGCAGTATCGATATGCACATGAGCAAACTGCGCAACAAGCTCGGCATGCTCGATGACGGACGTTCGCCTATCCAGACGGTACGCGGCATGGGCTATCAACTTATAACCTGATGACAGGACTACGATGGGGCGTCTGTTCTGGAAAATATTTCTCGGTTTCTGGCTATCGCTGGTGTTGATCTCCGTCGCGGTAGGGGTCGCCGTCAACCTCTACAACCAGTCTCGCTGGGAAGAGCTTGATGAACTTGCGGCCGGGCCGCGCACAGAGCTTGCACTCAACGCGGTGGCCGTCTCGCTACGCCATGGCGGGCGCGAGACCGTGGCGGAATTGTTCGAGGACATGCCGCGACGTTTTCGCCCGCAGGTGCTGATTGTCGACGCACAGGGCAAAGACATGTTCGGCCACAGCGTACCTGCGGCCGCGCTGCAACGCGCCAGAGAGGATATCGGCGAGGCCTTGCGCGCACGGGGATTGCGTCGCGTGCAGATGGCCGATGGCGCTGAATACCTGTTGTTTATCCCGGGTGAGCCGCGTGGTGATCGCGCAACGCACCGCCACCCACGAAATCGTTCGCCATTTAATATATGGCTGATCTCGGGCGGATTGACCGGCCTGTTGTTCAGCGCCGGACTGGCCTGGTATCTGACGGGCCCGGTTCGGCACCTGCGCGATGCCAGCCGGCAACTGGCCGCTGGCCTGCTGGACACACGCGTTGGACCGCGTATCGGTCGTCGCCGCGACGAGATTGCCGACCTCGGCCGCGATTTCGATCATATGGCTGGACAATTGCAATCACTGCTTAATGCACAGCAGCGTCTACTACACGATGTCTCGCATGAATTGCGTTCGCCACTGGCGCGGTTGCAGGTTGCCATCGGTCTGCTGCGCCAGAACCCGGAAAATGCCGGGCAGGCGCTGGAGCGCATCGAACGTGAAAGCGGGCGACTCGACGGGCTGGTCGGACAACTGCTGACGCTCTCGCGTCTCGAAGCCGGCGTCAGCCTAACAGCCGGCCCCATTGATCTGACGCAACTGCTGCGCGACATCGCCACGGATGCACAATTCGAGAGCGCCGCAGAAGACCGGAACATCACACTGCATAGCGAGGATGGACTGACACTGATCGGCAACCATGAGGCGTTACACCGTGCACTCGACAACATCGTGCGTAATGCGCTGCACTACACTCCCGCGCAGTCCAGCATCGAAATCAGCGCTGGCCGCAATGCATCGGGGGGCATTCACATCAACGTCTGCGATGTCGGCCCCGGCGTGGCCGAAGACAAACTCGCCTCGCTGTTCGAACCCTTCGTACGCGCCGACGACAACGCTGCCCGAAACGGATATGGCCTCGGCCTTGCCATCGCACGGCGTGCGGTCGAAGCGCACGGCGGGCGAATTCGCGCAATCAATCGGCAGGCGGGGGGATTGTGTGTAGAGGTTGATTTATAAGACTCAAAAAAGAATCGATAAAAAGCAACGATTGACCATTGCCACTTCTCGTCCGCAGTTGCCACTTGTGCGGCCAGGCACAGACACAAGACCTGTGTGCGGCGAATTGGCAGTTTTCACCCGAACTCATCCAGACCAGCGTCTAACTAAAACAGCGCAACCCGCGGTTCGGCTGTCCACGGTTTGCGCAGCAGATCAATAACGCTATCGGCACCGATATTGATATAGATGTCGTACGATACGTGTCCCGACTATCCATTACCGGCCAGATCCCGGTGATGACGGGCCGTCATGGCTGACTTTCATCAGACACACAAAAGACAGTCTCTGGAGCACTGATTTTTTCGTTGTGAATCCATTCTGCTCAACACCCGGCGGGTGCTCGTGGTCATGGACCAATTCACGCGGCGCATCGTTTTGCTGCATGAACAGGAATTCGCCAGGGACAGGTTCGTAGCCACGGGCGTACCCGCTAAGGCGCCAGCCGCTCGATACGCCACGCGTCTTCACTCTCGCGGGTGTACAGAAAGCGGTCATGCAGTCGGTTCGTGCGCGCATGCCAGAACTCGATGGTCGACGGCTTCACCCTGAAACCGCCCCAGAAAGCCGGCAGGGGAACCTCGTGTTCGTGCAGCTTGTGTTTCATTTCCTCGACCTTGGCATCCAGCAGCGAGCGCGAGGTAATGACCTGGCTTTGTGGCGATGCCCAGGCGCCGATCTGGCTACCGCGCGGCCGCGTGGCGAAATACCGGGCGGACTCGGAAAAAGAAACCCTGGCCGCCTCGCCGGTCACCTTCACCTCCCAGCCAAGCGAGAACCAGGGGAACGAGAGCGCCACGCGGTTGTCGTTGGCAATGTGCCGCGCCTTGCGGCTTTCATAATTGGTAAAGAACACGAAGCCCTGCTTGTCGTAGGTCTTCAGCAGCACGGTACGCACCCACGGCTGGCCGGTCGCATCGACGGTCGCCAGCGTCATGGCATTGGGCTCTGGAATACCCGACTCGATGGCCGTGGTGAACCTTTTTGCAAACTCCCCGTAAGGATCCGCCTGCAGGTCCGCGCGCCTCAGGCCCGCGGCCATATTGTGATCCCTGATTTCTTCCGCGCGTGTTTTCATATCGCATACCCAAGGTCAATTCAGCCAGGTACATGGTATGCCACCCGGCGGGGGCGCTAGCATACCGTCCGGGAAAACGCATCTGCAAGCCGGGAGCCGGCATGATGCCGCAGCCGGCGGACTACACGGGCCGGAATACGTGCCACAACAGCGACAGACCGCTGCCGATCAGCAGCAATGCAATCGCGACCGCCATCTGCCGCTGAACGAGGTTCAGATGAATATGGTTGCCGAGCGTCAGACCTGTGAGCATCAGCGGCACGCCTGCCAGCAGGTACCAGCCCATCTGTGGCTGAAACAGCAAGCCGGCCATGATCAGGCCCAGCACCCGCAGGGAGCCCTCGACCAGAAACAACCCGGAAAGGGTCGCCCGCAGCTCGGACTTGTCGTGCAGCCTGTGGGTCAGGTAGATCACCATCGGTGGTCCGCCCGTTGCAAACAGGGCGCCGATGCCGCCGCCCAGGATGCCCGCGGGCAGCGCCCACCAGCGGGACACCGGACGTTCACCATGCAGACCCAGCAGATTGCGTACGCCGAAGCCCGCGACGAACAGGCCCAGCGCGACCAGCAACGGCTCGGGATCCAGGTTCACCAGCAGCAGGATACCGGCCACGATCCCGAGCAGCGCCGCCGGAATCAGCCAGCGGATCTCGACCCAGCGCACGTGCCCGCTGCGCTGCCCCGAACAGGCCAGCAGCAACGCCGCCAGGGTATCCGTCACCACCACCCAGGGCACCACGAAAGTCAGTGGCAGAAAATGCGCCAGCAGGGGCACCGCCACCAGCGCCGACCCGAAGCCGGAAACACCGCGCACCAGGTAGGCCAGCAGGATCACCGCTGCGGCAAGGAAGAAGTCCAGGGTCTCCATGTCGGTTGCCTGATCCGGGTGCCGCGCGAAACCGCTGGTTACGGCAACCTGCAGACTGGCGACTCAGGCGCGCTGCTTTTCCGGGCCGTCACAGGCCAGGGCATGCGTGAGACCTTCGCTCATCAACGGCCGCAGCGTGGTCAGCAGCGACCTGAACAGCAATTTGTTGTGCGCCTCCTCCGCTGCCAGCAAGGTCTTCATGTGCTGGCGCTGCGTCGGCATGGAAAAACAGGCGGGACAGGAATCGGCAATTACCGGCAGGTTGTTGCTGCGGGCAAAATCACGCGTCTGGCGCTCGCGCACGCAGACCAGCGGCCGGATAATGCGCAGGTCCCCGTCGTCGTTCAGGTAATGCGCCTTCATGGTCTGCAGCCTGCCGCCGTGAAACGCCGACATAAGGAAGCTTTCCGCAAGGTCATCAAGATGCTGCGCCAGCGCAATCACGTTGCAGCCGTGTTCGCGCGCCGTCTGGTACATCAGGCCGCGCTTGAGGCGCGAGCAGAAGGCGCAATAGGACTTCCTGCCCATGTGTTCCTGCGCCATCTCCATGATGGGTTTGCGAATGTAGTGGTATTCAACGCCGAGCGCGGCGAGGTAGGGAATCATGGGAGACGGGTCAAAGTCACCGGCCATGGGGTCCACGGTCATCGCGGCCAGTTCGAATCGCACGGGCGAGCGCTGCTGCAGGTAGTGCAGGATGTGCAGCAGCGACAGGGAGTCCTTGCCGCCGGAAAGCCCGAGCAGGATGCGGTCGCCCGGGCGAATCATGCTGAAATCGGCAATCGCGCGCCCGGCGAGTCGCGCCAGGGTTTTCGAGGGTTTGATGAACTCGGCCATGGGTTGCCAATAATGCCAGAAATCCTGGCTCCGGGGATGGACATGCCGTCTCCTTGCCGCTCTCCTCCGGCCCGATTGCCTGAAAACCGCATCGCGGTCAGGTGACCGCTCCTACCCTGAATAGATACACCCGTAGGGACGCCGCCCTCCGGCGCGATTATGCAGAGCGTCGCAGCAGGCGGTTCCTTTTAAAAACGTTTCAACCGCAGCGTCGCCTGGATCTTTTCCCGCCAACCGTCCGGTACGCCGGCCGCCTCTGCATAGTCTTTCCAGCGCGAGACGACATCCTGCACCTCCCCGACTATGGCCGCGGCGCGGCCGCGTTTCATCGAGGTGGCCCTGGCGCAGGCATTGAAGTCATCCATGCTGAAATCCTCCCGCTTGCCGTTCAGGGTCATCTGGTGGCTGGCCGTCCAGGCCCCGTGAGGGTTGAAACTGTAGGTCATATCAAAGGCCGGCGAAAGCGACCAGGTGCCGGACTTGTCCATCAGAAAGGCAATGTTCTTGACATGGTCGTCCTGGTTGCGGGCCACGATATTGAACACCATGCGGCGAAACTGCTCCTCGATCACATGCATGGGCAGACCCAGCTGCCGCATTACCAGCAGAGCCTGTTCATAGCTATAGGCGCCCGCCATGTTGAAATCGTAATGCGCCAGCGCACACAGCGACTGCATGTGGAGTTTCTCCCCGCCGGTAAGCCTGTCGAAACGCCGGGTCATGAAATGCCGCCGGCCGTTTTCCTCGAACAGCCGGCTGTCACTGATGTCGATGCCGCAGTCCCTGACCATCCCGGCATATGCATACTCGATAACACCGTAACCCTGCGGGTCATCAAGTTCCTTGTCCCGGTTCCCCCTGACCCCGTCGAATTTCATCAGCCAGTATTCGAAGCCCTCGCCGGCGGGCATCTGGCCGGAACGCACCTCGTTGCTGGCCGGATTCCAGGCAATCACCGCCTTGGCCCGGGCGCCGCCGGCCGAGGTGCCAACCCGCAGGATATCGCTTAACGCCTGCTCCCTGCTTTCATCCGCGAAGGAAACCCGCAGGTCATTGCGGTGGCAGAGCACCTCGGATGCGAGCTCAACCAGCCTGTCGATTTGTATCCGGCTCGCCTGCCGCGAACGCGGCCCGATTGCTGGCGCGAATTCCAGTGCTCCCATGCCGCGTTCACCCGTGTAGCACAAACGTTCTACCGCATTGTACGAGTCCGGTTGCCGGCCCTGTGTGGCCAGCCAGGCATCAATCAGTACATTGCCGAACCTGTCTGGCAGGGAGTCCGCAAGCAGCCCGGGCAACCCATGAAAGGTCGTCCTGGACAACTCGGGAAAGCGGTGGATGCGGCGGGAAAGCGGCATCGCCAGTGGCGAGATCTCGATGCCACTGCGGGCGAATGCGGCATCGTATTCGAAGGCAGCCACATCCCTGCCTTCCTCCAGCACGACCGCGCCGATGGTGCGCCCCCAGAGCCTGACCTCGGCAATTGTGCTCATGACTCGTCATCCCAGGACCACGACCGGTCCGAACGGTTGCGGGACGACGCACGCTGCCGCGCCTTGCCCTTGCGCTGCAAGAGGTCCATCGGTCTCGTTGCGACCTCGGGAAGCAGCGCATCCAGGTCCGGCAACAGCTCCAGCACCCGCAGAATGCGGATGATGCTCGACATTTGCGCGGATGCCCCCGCCTCGATCCGCTCGACAGTCCGCTTGGCGATGCCGGCCTGTTCGGCCACATCGGCCTGGGTCAACTGCATATCGATACGGCGACGCGCCATGCGCTCGCCAAGCTCCGCAAGAATGGCATCATCCGTCAGCAACCGGGTTACCTTCATAATCGCCACCTTTGACGAATAAAATGATAAATAGATTACATATCGACTGTATTGTCGACATATAGCTCATGAAGGTTTATATGTCAAATCGACTTAAATGTCGACTTAATAGGTTTTAATATTATATTTCGACTATTTTGTCGATTTAAATGTTATTCGCGCCTTCGGGTCTGTCCTTGCCGGCCATGTAGTCCGACCAGTTCCAGGTTTTCCTGATTGGCTGGCCGGAAAGCGGCAGCACCTGTACGGTCATCTCCGGTAACTGCAGGATCGCGCAGGTATGATTGAAAACAGTGCTCCCCGGATTCACCACCAGGATGTCCCCCAGCCGCTCGGCAAATACCTGGTGGGTATGCCCGACCACCATGACGTCGCAGTCGCAGCCAGCCAGTTGCTGCGTCCAGAGCGCCGCGCGCTCCGGACGCACATCGCCGTCCTGGTCCAGCAGGCGGATACCGCCGCCGTCACAGACATCCGGCGGTTCCGCGTGTACCACGTAAATCCGCCTGCCGGCGATCCCGACATCGATCACGGCAGGCAGCTGCCCGAGGAAGGCCGCGACCCGATCTTCCGCATACCCGCCACAGCGGTCCAGGTAGCGCAGATCGTGATTGCCGCGCACGGCCTGCACGCCGTTGTCGACCAGCATCTCCACGGTCTCCTGCAGTTCATCGTGGTAACCGGCGATATCACCGGCGCACAGGACCTGGTCCACACCGGCCTGTTCAAATAGCGCCAGGGCTTCCCGCACCGGGGCAGCGGCCGCATGCACGTCGCTGATCAGGCCAAGCAATGCCATATCAGGTCTCCGTCATTCCGTCAGCTCCCGCACCAGCATGTCCCATTCCTCCTTCAGGCTCATGCCCGCCGGGAACACCGTCCCGGTCTGGCGATGCCAGTAGCGTGAATTCCAGTCATCCCCTTCCTTGCGATGCAGGTAGGCGTGAATCCGTGCGGCCATCACGGTGTCCAGCCGCTGCACGATCTGATGGGCTGCATCCCACTCCCCCCGTGCGTCGAACCAGAGCGCCTGCAGACAGGGCTCCAGACCGTCGGGGCAGGCTTCCCGATCCAGACTGTGCATGAAATCCCGGTACCGCATCACCGCCATCCGCATGGAATCATAACTGCAGCATAATAGGACCGGCATTAAAACTGAATCACGCTATTATGGAAGCATGCCCAGAATAAACAGGCATGCCTGCATCCCCGGACGAATGCCCTGATCGAGGATTCACCATGTGCGCACGCCTTTGCCTGCTCGTCATGCTACTGACACTCCCGCCGCTGGCTGCGGGCGCAAAAACAGAGGCCGAAACCATGCCCGACGCCCGTATCCGGGAAGCCATTGCGCTAATGGACGCCTTCGCCATGCGAACCGGCCTGACATCGGAGCAGCCTCCGCGGCGTTATCTGTGGACGGATGCCTTCGCAGTCTGCAACTACCTCGGCCTGGCACGCGCCAGTGGTGATCCGAAATACACCCGCTACGCAAGACAGCTGGTTAATCAGGTGCATCATGTGCTTGGCCGGCATCGGGACGACGACAGCCGCAGCGGCTGGATCAGCGGTCTGGGGGATGCGGACGGCGAGCAGCACCCCACCCGCGGCGGGCTGCGCATCGGCAAGCCGCAGCCGGAGCGCGGCACCCGTGAATCCTACGATGAGCGCAGCGAATGGGATCGCGACGGCCAGTATTTTCACTACCTGACCCGCTGGATGCATGCCCTGGATCAGGTTGCGCGCACCACACGCGAACCGGTGTTCAACACCTGGGCGCGGGAACTCTCCCTGGCCGCCTTCGATGCCTTTACCTACCAGCCCACCCTCCCTGCCGGGCCGCGCAGGATGGTCTGGAAGATGAGCATCGACCTGTCGCGCAGCCTGGTACCGTCCATGGGGCAGCACGATCCGCTGGACGGCTACATCAGCAACCTGGAGTTGCAGTCGACCGCGGCCGCACTGCGGCAAACGGCCGGTAAATCAGAGCTTGAAGCCGAAACCCGCGAATACGCCGCGATGCTGAAGCGCACCGGGCTGACCACCGCTGACCCGCTGGGTCTCGGCGGACTGCTGATCGATGCCTGGCAGCTGCAGCAGCTCATGCAGCAGGGCGCGGAGTCCGATGTCCAACTCCTCGAGCAGTTGCTGCAGGCGGCCGCCCGGGGCCTTGGGCAGTACGCGCGAGACTACGAACGGGAACAACCGACGGAATACCGGCTTGCGTTTCGCGAACTCGGCCTGGCTATCGGGCTGCATGGCCTGGAGCGCATGTACCTGGCGGCCAGTGATAAAACAGACACAGCCGCGCCCCCGCGGCTGCGGGCACAGCTGGAGGAACTCATGCAGTATCTGCCGCTGCGCGACGCAATCGAGGACTTCTGGCGCAACCCCGAACACCAGCGCTCCGCAAGCTGGAGCGAACACGAGGACATCAACAGTGTGATGCTGGCGACCAGCCTCGTCCCCGACGGGTTCCTGGATGTACAGCCCATGGATACCAGATAATCAAACCGGGTCACCCGGCAGGGGAGCCATTCAGGCGCCAAACCGCAGCTGCAACGCAGGCGGGGCACGGGCGGAATCCGGGAAGGATGGAGTCGGGAGCGTGTTTTGCGAATAGCGTCCGCTAAAAGCGCGTGCGCGGCCCCCGGCCCTGGCATCCTGCTTCGCTCTGCCGGGTTCACCCAGGGACTCGCAGTTGCTGCAGTCGTGCGCCGCATCGGCAACTTGTTCATGCGTTTATTGTCCCGAAAACGGGTTTCCTTCTCACACCTTGCCGAACAGCAGCTCGATATATGCCTTGTAATGCTGCAGCTGCTTGACGGTGACGTCCGCCTCGCCCAGTGACTTGGAGAGCACAAAGGCCCCCTCAAACAGAGACATGAAACCGTCGGCCAGCGACACCGGATCGACTTCCCGCCGCGGCGGGTACATCGCCATGATCTCGTGTATCAGCTTTGTCAGCTCGTTACGGGAGAGGATGAATTCCTCATTGATGATGGCGCGCGTTTCCGCGTCGAACTGCTGCAATTCATAGACGTAGGAAGCCAGCAGACAGCCGGGATAGGGCTCGGTCAGCCCTGCGAACATTTCCTCGTACAGCCCGATGATGATCAGGAACTGCTGCAGGGGATCGTCACTGAGCTTTCTGGCACGCGCCAGGCTGTCTGTGAAGAACTGCATTCCTTCGTCCGCGTAGCGCCGGATCAGCGAGCGGGCCAGGTCGTTCTTGTTCCTGAAATGGTGGAAAAACGCGCCCTTGGTCAGCCCCAGGCTCTGGATCAGTTGCTCCACCGACACCCCGGCAAAGCCGTGATCCAGGATCATCGCCTGGGCGGCATCCAGTATGCGCTTGCGTGTTGCTTCACCCTTGCTCGCCATGACCATATATAAACATACTTAATGGTATGTGTAAATAGATAACTCAATAGTGAATTTACATAAATGTTATTTATCTTGTTGTTTATAATGATTTATAATTTTAGTAAAAAACATACCAATCGGTATTTACAAGCAGGGATTCCATGTCTATAGTAAATAACGTACCGAACGGTATGTATGTAAACAGTCATCCAACCACACGGGGGGCAAACGCCATGATCGACCTGATAGAACCCATCACCCTGGCCCTGATTCCGGGATTCCTGCTGCTGGACTTCATCATCCGGCGGCGCCACTACGAAACCACCCGTCACTGGCGCCTGCGCGGTGCAATGGTCACTGCGGCCATCTTTTTCCTGACCGGTGAAGTCGCCGCGCTGTGGGGCGGGCTGTTCGGCGAGACACACCTGTTCGACCTGAGCGGCCTGGGGCCGTGGGGAGCAATCGGGGGCGTGCTGGTCTACGAGTTCGGCCACTACTGGTATCACCGTGCCGCGCACCGGTGGAACTGGCTATGGCGAGCGGGACACCAGATGCACCACAGCGCCGAGAGCCTGGACGCCTTCGGTGCCTTTTACCTGCATCCCTTTGATGCGGCCATGTTCACCAGCATCAGCAGCCTGGTGCTGTTCCCGCTGCTGGGCCTGAGCATCGACGCGGGTGTCATCGCGGCATTGTTCCTGACCTTCAATGCGATGTTCCAGCACGCCAACATCCGCACGCCGCACTGGCTTGGCTACCTCATCCAGCGCCCGGAGAGCCACAACATCCATCATGCCCGCGGCGTGCATCGCTACAACTACTCCGACCTGCCATTATGGGACATGCTGTTTTGCACCTTCCGCAACCCGCGCAGCCTGGAGGATATGGAATGCGGCTTCTACAAGGGGGCGTCCAGCCGCATTCCGGAAATGCTGCTTGGCAGGGATGTATCCAGGCCCAGGGTGACCGGAAGAGTGACGCAGTGCGCCCCGGTCTCAGAGGCCGCCTGAGGCTACCAGCGGGAGTAATACCGGTCAGTGCCGTTGGCACTGACCGGCTTCGACCGGCGTTTTAAGACTTCGGCACAGTACAGTGCCTCACACCGGAAACGGCATTGCGAACAGGGGGGCCTGCCGCCTGTGTCAGATTTCGCGCAGCCCCTCGGATGGCTCCACCCGCGCCGAGCGCATCCCCGCCAGTCCTGCCGCGATGACAGCGGCACTGCAGGTCAGTGCCAGTGCGACAACATAGTGAACAGGCAACAGCAGGCAGACCTGCTGCCCCGGATCCACCTGCTCCGCCATCATGCGATTGATCACCACGGTCGTGATGAATGTGAGACACACCGCCAGCGCCCAGCCGAGAACCGCAGTGTACAGCGCCTGCACCATGGGGAACCAGACAATGTCCCGGGTGCGAAACCCCACCAGGCGCAGTACCGATAACTGCTTGCGCTTGCGATCGACATTGGCCCAGAGATTGGCGCCCAGCGACAGCGAGAATCCAACCAGGCCGATCACGGCGATTGCCCAGTAAATGGCGGTCAGGTTGCGGTCCATGCGCTGCACCAGTCTCAATCCCGGCCACCTGCGTATGCACATCGACGCCGATTTCGGCGAAGGCATCGCGCAAGCGCTGCCACATCATCTATGGAACGTGCGTAGAGCCGGAAACCCGTGTAGGTGCGCCCGGTATTCGCCGCTGACCCGCTCCAGCCGAGATCCGGCACCGCCCGCCCGTCCCGGAAGTCCTCCAGCGCCTCCAGCAGCTTCACCGAGACAAAGGCGGCATCACGCGAGAACGCCCGCTGCGGCGCGACCGCCGCGACCGTCAGCGCCAGGTGTACCCGCTCCTGCATACCGCGGTAACGCCGCGCGAGGCTGCCATCAAGCGCGTCACCCGCCCTGACACCCAGCTTGTCCGCCGCGCTCCGCGACAGCACCACCCGGTCGAGACCGGCCGGCAGCGGTTCGTCCGGGACAAGCAAGGGGTCACCTTCACCGGAGGCAATCAGTTCCACCGGCACGATGCGGGACGACTGCCCGCTGGACAATTCAATGGTCGCGGCAATGCTGCGGGTACGCGGTACCAGGAAGGCAACATCCAGCCGCGCGCGCACGCTATTCAGCCAGGTATCGTCATAGCGA
This sequence comes from uncultured Gammaproteobacteria bacterium, assembly GCA_963824045.1. GTDB lineage: Bacteria > Pseudomonadota > Gammaproteobacteria > UBA9214 > UBA9214 > UBA9214. Next base: position 15,739 of record CAWGNW010000020.1, read on the forward strand.
CCGCTCCCGACGGGACGGATCTCGCGGTTGCCGGGGTCCTCGATCAACCCCGCCATCATCGCGCCGACGATGCCGAACTTCAGACCAAACAGCACCATCATGGGTCCGAGCACCGCCGCCAGCCCGAGCACGAAACACACCGACATCTGCCACTCGTGCAGGTAGTCGCGGGTCGCCAGCCCGAATGCCTTCATCAGGTTCCCGCCCATGCGCTAGCCGCTCACCACGGTTTCGGTCAACTTGCGGTCCTCGGTATGCGTGGTCCGGTGGGAAAGCCGCCGCAGGCCGAGTTCCTTGATGTGGCGCCAGGCATGGCTGGCCAGAATTACCGTGCTGTTGAACTCCTCGGCCAGCGCAAGGAACAGCGACATGACATTCTCCGCGGCGTACGGATCCAGCGAGGCGGTGGGTTCATCCGCGATCACGATCGCCGGGCGGTGCGCCAGGGCACGCCCGATGGCCACCCGCTGGCGCTCACCCGTGGACAGCGCATCCGGCCGCTTCTTCAGCTGGTTCTCGATGCCGAGCGCCTCGGCGAGATGATCGACCGTGCCGTCAGTTTGCAGGCCAAGCACGCTGCGGGAGAGATTGATATTGTCACGCACCGACAGGTAGGGCAGCAGTCCGCCTGTCTGCATTACGTAGCCGATATGCTGCTTGCGCATGTCGCCGAGCCGGTTGAGGTTGTCGGCATCCCAGCAGGCATCCACGTCCAGGGCCTTTTTCTTGTCATCGGGGCGGAACTTGAAGCTGCCGGCGGCGGAAGGCTGCAGGATAAAGGCAAGCATGTCCAGCAGGGTCGACTTGCCGCTGCCGGATTCACCGATCAGGGCGATCTTCTCGCCCTGGTCAATCCGCAGGCTCGGCACCCTGAGGCGAAAGGCGACGCCCTTGGCCTCGCGGATCTTCACCACGTCATGCAGAAAATAGATGGGGGTGCCCCTGGATTCCGGGGCTGCGTCAGACTCGGTACTCACCTCGTGCAGGAACCTGCCGGCATCAGGGCAGCATTTCCAGTTCGACAGGATAGACCGAATCACCCGTGACCGGCCCGCCGTCCAGGCTCACCCAGAGGTCAGTATGGTCGTGGAGCGCACGGTAGTAGCTGACCTTTTCCTCCAGCCGGTGCAGGAAGGCGATCTGCTGCTGGGTGGACCAGCTCTGCCAGTCAGCCAGTGACACACCCATCACTTCGCCGGTGTAGGGTAGATCCTCGATGTACTCGCGCATGTAGCCGAGTTCCGCCAGGCTGCTGCCGGCACCCGCCGTGGTGGTCGTGGTGGCGCCCAGCTGCTCGGGATCCCGTGTCGCCGTCGCCGCAAGACTCTGCAGCTCGCTGAGGAAGTTCTGCGGTGACAGCAGTCCCTCTTCCGCCGCCCCGAGCACCTGGGTGAGGACGTCATTCAGATCCGAGAGCTGGTCCCGGGTAAGCAGCACCCGCACATCCAGGGTGGGACGTTTCGGGTCGCGGATGTCACGGTCCAGCAGCCAGGCATCGAACACATTGGGCACCTGGCCGCCCTCGGTTTTCTGCAGGTAGCGCATGCGCAGGGCATAACCCAGCTTCGCCACCCGCGCCTGCAACTCGGCCAACTGGGCATTGTCGCTGGCCGGCACCGGAGATGGCACTGTCCGGTTGGCGGTGGCCATCCGCACCTGGCCGGTGATCTGCCCGGCCAGCGCATCCAGCACCTTGCCGAATTCCTGAACGTCGCCGGTAGGCACGCCGTAGTAAAGACTGCCGACGCCCGGGAAGTCCGACAGAACCCGATACTGTTCGGCGTCCGCGGCCTGGTCCTGCTTGCCGGCATCCGTCAGCAGGTGCAGCACGAAAATCGCGATGCCCTTCTCCTGGGCCATTTGCCGCAGGGTTGCGGCATCCAGGCCGGTACTGGAAAGCGGGTCATCAGCCTCTCGCGCACCGGCATCCGTCACCAGCACGATATAGCGGGCATCATGCCCGGACCAGTTCACCTTCTCGATCGCCTGCTTCACACCGGCATAGGCATCCTCGGTGAAGTCGCGGCTCGACACACTGGCATCACGCAGCGATTTCAGCCGGGATAAAAAGCTGTCCGCATCGCGACCTTCATCCAGGTCAACGTAGGTCCGTACCAGGTAGTCCAGCCCAGGCGCGGCGGCCAGATTGTCGCGATAGGCCACCAGGCCGAAGTTCACCTGGCCCAGCAGGTCGGCCTTTTTGAGGGTGTCGAAAATCGTGGTCACCGCTTTCCGGGTGCGCTCGATGTAGGGCTGCATCGACAGGGTGGAGTCGATGACAAATACCAGCCCCGCGGTATAGGCCCGCTTGCCGGCCTTGCCGGTATCGGCCGCCGCACCACCGCTCAGGGGGACACTGGAGACCTGCAGCAGGCGCGCCTTCTCGCTCCCCAGGTAGATATCCTCGTAACGGTGAATCGGTACAAGGTAGAAATCTTCCTGCAAGTCGATATAGCCGGGCGGCTGGATGGCGACCACCGGTGAATCCGCCGGCAATTTCCCCTGCAGCGCCTCGTCATAGACCCGCTGGTATGCCTGCAGGTCGCGCTGCCCGGCAAGCTGGCGCAGGGAAGTCGCTGTCCTTGAAAAGCAGCACCCGGTCATGCCCTTCCGGGTCGCGAAAGGCGGCGGTCAGCCCGCTGTTCCACTCGATGGTGTCGCTGCCGGGCAGCCAGCCCGCGCGGCTGCCGTAGCGGTCCATGCCGACCTCGACCCACTCCGTGCCGCCCTGCTCCCGACGCGAATAAACATACAGCGCGGTAAAGGGCACCAGTTCCCCCTGCGCCTGCGCCCCCGGCTCACGCGCGAGCTGCGCACCGGGTACGGACAGCACCCGCTGGTAAAGGCTGTGTTTGCCCGGAATCAGCAACGGCCTGTCTCCGCCACCCGTCGGGCCGACAGCCATCCCTGACAGCGGCACAAGGAAGATGACGAGCGCAAGCAAGATATTCTTCATGATCAGAATCCCCCGAAAATTTATCGCCACTGCAGCAACAGCCGCCGGGCCTGCTCGTCTCCGGCCACGGCATCCTGCTGCACGCGCTTGCGCAGATCCTGCAAACGTTGTGTGGCCGTCGTGTTGTCGGCAGCCGCCGCCACGCTGTACCACTTGTACGCCTGACCGGCATCCGGCTCAGGTAAAAACCCGGTTGCCCCGTCATGGTAGGCCGGGTCGGCCTGGGTCCCAAGAGTCAGGGCTGCCTGCACCTGGCCGTGGCGGGCCGCAAAGCGGTACAGGAGGTAGGCGTCTTCCAGGTCGCCCGCGCCCTGCATACGCTCCGCCTCGGCGAATACCGTATCCGGATCGGGCTCGGTCGCCGCCTGCCCGCAGCTCGTAGAGGAAGGTTCGGGCTCTGTCGCCACCTGTCGTGATGGTGGCTATACCCCCGCCCGGTGGCGGCGGCAGCTGCAGTTCTTCCGAGGTAACCGACTCAGCCGGCAGCGGCAGCGCCTCCGTGGTATCCGGCGCCGACGGCATTGCAGGCAGTGAGGGCGGCGCGTGTTTTTTGTCAACCGGCACCAGCCAGATGGCGAGCCCGGTGATGACGACGACCAGTACCATGAGCGTCCGGGTACGCCCCGGGCTCCAGTTCCCGCCCCTGACCGTTTCCTTGTTTTCTTTTGCCATGCGACACCTGCTTGTCGAGTTCACTTCGCCGGGCGGCATTATGGCGAATATCGGCCCGGGTTAAAACCACGCTGCACTATTTGGCTGAAAGCCCTTCAGAAACAAGAAGACGGAGAAGGATGTTGCGCAAGATCCTTACGCAAGGCACGATAACTCACTGCAACAGAATGTTTTTTCAGACCCGCAACATCCACAAAAAAGGGACGGATTTATTTCCCGTGCTGTGAAAAATAAATCCGTCCCCTTGTTCACCCTTGTTGCAGGCGCTAGCCGGACGTCAGCTTTTTCTGCAGGTCTGCTCTGCGGTGCTTGTACTCGTCTTCCAGGGCCAGCAGATGACCAACGACATTTTCCAGGGTTTCGTGTTTCGATTCGTCCTGCGCTTCCTCGAGCCACTGCTCCATCTCTTCGCGCAGCAGCACGATCATGTCCAGTGCACCGGTTACCTGGTGATACTGGTCGCGTAGTTCAGCCGTACTCCCGGAATCCATGTCCATATCCCCCATTGTCAGTCACGCAAGCTGCGCGGGCAATTATAGTGTCATGAAAACCCGTTGCTTTCCATTGCTGCACGGCTGCACGCACAGCGCCGGAGTCAAACAAGGGGACAGGTTTTTTTCGTTTCCCGGGGAAACAGGATAAATAAACCCGATAGTTGCATAAACCCGGGGTGCAATCCGGTTTCGACAGCTGATTGACAGGACGAGATTCATCCCGGTGTAGTGATTCCGGAATTCACCGGTAGCGCGGTCCTGGATCTGTGTAATGCAGGAGTACCCCGGTGGGCATAAATACCCCGGTGGGCATAAATACCCCGGTGGGCATAAATACCCCACTGGGCATAAACGCCGTCCTTCGGCGCGATCGCGGCCAGAAGGCCGCTCCTGCAGCAGGGTTTATGCAATGATCGGGTTCAAGCAAGTGTCATCGAAATCTACCCCCTTTTACGCATCTGCATGCCGATGACAGAGCGATGCTTCCCTGAGCGGGAGCGCGGAATGGCAGCGACGCGCTCCACGCGCAAGATCATGTCAGCACCGAGATCCGTCCGAATCCGTGACTGCAGCGCCTGTTCGATATTACCCGCGACCTCCCGGGCGACACGCAACCTCAGAATGATACTGCCGGGGCCGGTCTGCACGAACTGAAACTGCTCGATTCCGCCATGGCCATCGAGCAGGTGCACGAAATATGACGGGTAGATCTTGCGGCCGCCGGGGGTGACGACAAGGTCATTCTTGCGGCAGACGTCCAGCGCCATCAGCGGGAAGGGTGAGCCGCAACTGCAATGTCCGTCCTGCAGGCGCCCCAGGTCGCCGATCTCGTAACGAATCATCGGCATCACACGGTTGGTCAGCGAAGTCACCAGCAGCCGGTGCTCGCCATCCACCGGCAGTGATTCGAGCTTCACCAGGTCGCTGAACACGTGGAAATTGCCATGCGCACATTGCAGCCCGATATTCGGCACCTCGCGGCTGCCGTACTGGTTGAATACGGCGCAGGAGAATGCCGACTCTATGGTCGCACGCTGCCAGTCGAGCAGCACCTCGGCCGTCGTGAAAACCCCCTTGATGGATGCCGGCATGCGCATGTTTTTGCGCAGCACAAATTGCGCCAGTTCTGCCAGAATTGAGGCATAGCCCTGCAGCAGGGTCGGCTTCCAGGACTGCACCTGGCGCACCCAGTTCAACAGCTCGGCTGCAGTGAATTCATAGGCGCCGAGTGTCCGCTCGGCCGCGGCATAGCGCCGCAGGCGGTCACCCGGACTGCGCGGCTTGCGGATATCCTGCTGTGCACCCCAGAAGTTCAGCACCCGGTCGCCCGGCCGCCAGCCCGCCCAGCGGTAGCTGCGCATCATGCCGGCGCGCATGTGTTCGGTTTTCTCATCGGTGTAATAAAATGCCAGCGGCGTGCCGGTCGAACCGCCGGTGTAGCCCAGCTTCAGACCGGGCTGGTCAAGGCCGCCGGCGACCATCGCGTCCCGCTGTTCAACCACGGCCTGCTTCGTCAGCACCGGCAGCCCGGTCGCGTCGAATTCAGGCCCGGTTACGCCCTGGTAGCGGTCGCGGTAATAGTCCGTATTCTGCATCGCGAAACGCACCATGGCGTTGAACTGCTGTTGCTGGTAATGCTGCAGCTGCGCGGCGCTCAGCGTCTCGTTTGCCAGCAGTGTCTGCAGGTAACGATAGCGCAGTGGTCTCGCCTGGCGATGGAGGAAAAACTTCAGGCTGCGGCCAGTCACGCCCGCAGCACCCGCTCCCATGCCTCCCGGTCATGCCGGTAGGCCGCCAGGGCATCGGCAATGGCCGTGCGACGCTCCTCCCGGTGGGCTTCATCATCGATCAATTGCCAGGCACGCGCCTGCGCAGCAAAGTTCGCGCGCAGCGACGCCGTGAATTGTCCGAACAGGTCCCGCGTTTCTGCATGGCTGGCATCCTGATTCCACCAGTGCGCAGGATCTGACAGCAAGGTCTCAAGCGCGTCCAGGCGCGCCAGCACCAGCCGCCGCACATCCGCATAGTGCACCCGCATCCTGGCTTCGGTCGCCAGCACCTGTGCACGAATCCCGGCGAGCCCCGGCTGCGTCTCCGGGAAGCCCTGCGCCACCAGGTCGATTACGGTAAACAGCATCACATCTCCGAAGTACTGCCGCTCGAACTCGCCGGACAGGTCTGCCAGCGGCGTGCTGCGATCCACACCCGGGCGGAATTCCGAGCCTTCACCCTCTTCCAGCGTGCGCCGGTGCAGCAGCGGCAGGTTGGCCGAGACGAAGGCGGCGCCGCTGCCGGCCTGTATGAGGCGCCCGAGCACGGGTCCCGCCATACGCAGCTGCAGGTCTGCAAAGGGAATGAAATAGCGCAAACTGCCAGGTGAAAGCACGAAGTTCCCCGTGTACACCGTGCGCGCCGGCGCCACGCTTGCCTGAACATCCGTGTGTCGATACGGCGTCACCCGCGAGGGATGCTCGCCATCGAAGAACCGGTTGAGCCTTTGCGCGAACCCGGACAGGCAGGCCGCGTGATCATGCGTCCCGTGCAGCTTGCACCGGTAGCGGTGTGCCCCGCCCGGTCGTGCAAAGCCGAACAGCTGCGCCATGTCGTGATAGTCCGCGTTACTGCTGTTGTCCGCACCCCGGTGAAACGTGCACACCGCATCCGCCCCGAGTGTGGACATTTCAGCCAGCAGGGCAAGCACATCCTCCAGCAGGGTGCCGGCCATGACGGCGGGCGATACCGGCGGGTCGCCAACCACCTTGCCGGTAAGCACTTCCACCGGTGACTGTGTGAAGATGCGGTCGATGTGATAGAAATAGTTGGTCGTGAATATCCCGCTACCGGCAGCGGTGTTTGCGTGGAACTCCTGGTCGCTGTCGACGAACAGGAACAGCAGGCGCCCGTCACGCCGCGCCATCCGGTTCAGCATCAGGCAGGTGATGTTGCGCATGATCGATGCGCCCTTGTGCCCGAAGGCAGCGGGCGCGGCATCGCCGATGATACGCTGCAATGCCTGCCGCTCCCCGTGCACCAGGGTCTCGATCTCGGCCAGCTGCTCCTCCAGGCCGAAATAAATCGTCTCGACACCCAGCTGCCCGATCTCGGCGGCAACCGCCCTGTTGGCGGCAATATTTCCGGCATCGCGCGAGTCATCCGCGATCACCACCGCAAGCTTGCCCGTGCGTTTCCCGTCACCCGCGCCATAGCGAAATGCCCGCGCCGCACCCGCAAGGCTCAGCAGGCAGGCGCGCAGATGCCGCGGGCGGTCCGCTACCGGCACCACCACGAACAGCTTGTGACGCGGATCATCTCCGGCAGCGGCGATGTGATTTTCCATCTCGGCAAACAGCGCGTGGTAGCGTGCCACCCGTTCGGGATTCAGCGAGGATTCCCACAGCGCGGCTTCCAGTACGGGAATGAGTTGGTCATAGAGTGGCAGCAAGGCGGCCAGATCGCCGGCCTCTGCCAGTCGGGCCCGAATCAGGGCAGCGGCTTTTGCATCCGGATGCAGCTCAAGGCAACGCTCCAGTGACGGGCAGGAGAAAGCAGTCATGGGAAAAACGCCGGCTACTTGCGCAGCGAGTTGTAGTTCGGGAAAGCGTCCTTGTCCAGCATGATCTCGACCAGGTTGATGGCAGCGGAGAAATCCGTGTCCGCAAACAGCCGGTCCAGATCGGCTTCCGTTTCCACCCGCTGGTATTCGATACCAAACGACCTGGCCAGCAGGGCGTAATCGGGATTCTCGAATTCGCAGTCGATATAGCGTTGCCCGTAGCTCTGGTACTGGTTCTTGCGAATCAGTCCCATGCTGGAATTGTTGAACATCACAACCGTGAGCGGCAGCCTGTAGTTCACCGCCGTCATCAGTTCCATGCAGCACATCTGGAATCCACCATCACCGATGATCGCGAGTGTCGGCTTGTGTTCTGCAAAGCGCGCACCGATAGCTGCCGGGATCGCATGCCCCAGTGAAGAGATACCGGAGTTCGGGTAAAAACGGTTCTCGCTGGAGACGTTGAAAAAGTTCTGCGCGAAGATCAGGTTGTCATCGAACACGACCAGGTCACGGGGAAAATGCTGCTCGAGGCGCCGGAAGAAACTCTCCACCAGTGCGAAACCGGCGCTGAAGATTTTACTACTGCCGACATCGCGCCTGGCAACCGGGTCATTTGCTGCGATCTGCTTGCGCACTGCCTGGCGATTCACGCCCTGCGCACCCAGCTTTCTCAGCACACCCTTCAGCGTTGATTTGATATCACCGGTAACGGCCACGTCGGACTTGAACACCTTGTCGATTTGATCAGGATTGCAGTCGACCTGGGCAATCTTCTTGTTTTGCAGCAGGGTATCGTCCCACAGGTAGCTGGTGCGCTCGTTGAAGCCGGCGCCGAGAAAAATAATGACATCCGCATTCTCGACAATATACTTGTAGGCATAGCCGGTCGAGGTCACGCCGAGGCTGCCCAGCGACAGTGCGGACTGTTCGCTGATAACGCCCTTGCCTTTCATGCTGCTGGTCACCGGGATATTGAGAGAATCGCTCAGTTCGGAGACCTGCGCCTGCGCACCGGACTTGATGCAACCATAGCCTGCCACGATAACCGGGTTGCGCGCCTCCAGGATCAGCCCGGTCAACGCGTCGATTGAGCGGATATTCTCGGTAACCGCGGTATCCGGCCGCTCGGTGTCCACGCGATCCAGCAGATCTGCATCAACCAGTTCCTGCTGCACGTTAAACGGCAGGCACAGCAGCACCGGTCCGGAGTTGGGTGACAACAGCACCTTGGACGCCCGGTTCAGCACGTTCGCCAGGTAATCGGTGCGTTCCACGACCTTGCGGTAGCGGGTGATGCTTTTGAACAGTTCATCCTGGTCGATGCTGCCGCCCTCACCGGAACTTTCCTGCAGGCCGCCCTTGCCAAAAATGTGGGTCGAGGTTTCACCGGTAATCACCAGGATCGGCTGCCGGTCCGCGTAGGCATTGGCAATGCCGGTCACCAGGTTGGTCGCCCCCGGCCCCGCGGTCGTGATGCAGGCGGATATTTTGCCCGAGGCGCGCGCGCAGCCGCACGCCATGAACGCAGCGCCCTGCTCGTGCTTGGCCAGCACGGTCTTCATACTGGAATGGAACAGGCTGTCGTACACCGGCTGGATATGGGCACCGGGCATACCGAATACAAACTCGATACCGAGCCTTTCCATGTATTTGACGATCAGTTCGCTGACTGGAATCTTCATGGCATCACACAACAACTGATTTCGCGACATTGTAATGCCTTCCGTCGCGATCCACACAATTTAACCACCAGCCGTCCCCAGGCCCGAAGGGGTATATAACCTGCTGATAATGTATTTGTTATTGTTGGAATACCGGCAACCAGTGGAATGAAAACAAAATATTGACAGTTGTGCGGGCAGGGGCAACATCTCCTGCCACCAGACACATCTGCAGGAACACCCCAATGGGCATAAACGCCGACCTGCAGCGCGATTGTTTGAAGACCGCATCGCGGTCAGGAGACCGCTCCTACACCACCAGACACATCTGCAGGTGCACCCCAATGGGCATAAACGCCGACCTCCGGCGCGATTGTTTGAAGACCGCATCGCGGTCAGATGACCGCTCCTACACCACCAGACACATCTGCAGGTGCACCCCAATGGGCATAAACGCCGACCTCCGGCGCGATTGTTTGAAGACCGCATCGCGGTCAGGTGACCGCTCCTGCCGCACCAGACACCTGCATAAACGCTGACCTGCGGCGCGAATTCGGTTGGTAAATCAGTTCATGTCAGGCCTGCGTCGAGCGCGGCACGATTGCCACTTCGTCCCCGTCCTCGACCAGGGTGTAGGGTTCGGCGAAATGCCGGTTCACGGTGACCTGCACCTTGCCGGGTGCAAAGGACTCCTGCCAGTCCGGCTGTCTGCTGCCCAGCCATGCCAGCAGGGATTCAACATGCGTCACCGTATCCGGCAGTTCGACCTCTTCCTCGTCCCGGCCGGTCAGTTTTGCCAGCTGGATAAAGTACAGCAGCTTGATACGGGCCTTGCCGGCAGCCGGCGTCGCCCCGGTCAGGCCATGATCCCGCAGCGCCTGCAAATAGTCTCCCAGTTGCGTTCGTAATCCGCACCCAGCGCATGCAGGTCCTCCCAGGTATAACTGCAGGAAAACCCGTCGTCGAAGTCCAGCTGCAGCGCCGTGGTGCCCTGCGGCTCGATGTGCGTGATCCCGACCAGGCGCTTCCCATGGACGGGCTTGTCCGATCCCTGCCCTCAGCGGCAGGTGCAAGCACGCGCAGGTACTCGCAGGGATACAGAAAACGCGAGTCATCCGAGAAGGCGACCTCCAGCAGACGTGACTTCCTGTGCAGCTTGATCGCGGTCGGTGTAAGAGGTGTTGCGGGCTCGGTCATGAAGGGTATCAGCCTGTGGAATCAGGAATGTACAGCGGTTCTTGGTCCTGCGACGCCTGGCAGTCATTGCAGGACCCCTGCCTGAAGTTTTTAATATCTTCTGCCCATACTCCATCGCAGTCCGGCACA